>NZ_JBJUVW010000003.1:0-1076489 GCF_046236355.1 Massilia sp. BHUDP2 | reverse complement strand
TCTTTCGCTGTCGTTTCGTTTTGCGAATCGAAGCAGCTCCGGAAGACACGAATCATAGCAAAGCCGGCGGCCATGGCGCAAGTAGGCAGTGTGAGTTTTTGAGACATTTCAGCCTGCCCTAAGCCGACATTTCTTGCACGCCTTATTCACGCAGGCTCATCGTTGCGTAATTCGGATCGACCTTGATCTTCTCCTGCGTGAACGGCAGCACCGGCCACTCCTTGCGCGAGTACACCTGAGTCTGGTCCGCATACCAGGGCGACTTGGGATCGGTCGACTGGCCATAGGTCAGCATCGCCTGCGCCACCGGCCCCTGCTCGTCGAAGCCGACGGTCTGGATATAGCTCTGCCCCCAGTGGGCGCCGACATAGCCGTTGGCGGTGAGGCCCGTGCGCATCGTCAGGGAACTGTAGGTGCCCTCCTGGTTGCCGTTCCCGCCATGCAGCGGGATGCGCACGCCGTTGCGCGGCTCGACCTGGACATCCCCCAGGCGCGCGTCGAGCGGGATGCCGAGCGACTGCAGCTTGACGGCCGCATCCCGCAGCGCCGCCAGCATGGCCGGCATCGCGGCCGGCGCCACGCCATTGGGCGTGTTCACCGGGTCGGCAGGATTGAAGGGATTCGCCCACTTGTTCGGAATGCTCGACGCCACGCTCCAGAATTCGCGGAACAGCACCGCGCCGCGGCTGTCGACATTGGCGCGGCGGTCCCAGGCCTGCAGCACGTTGCAGGCCTGGCGCGACAGCTCGTTGCTCAGGGCCGCGCAGGCGGTCAGCAGTTCGGGCAGCACCAGCTCGGCCGCGTACACGCGGTTCGAGAAGGCGAGCGCCTGCATGTCGGCCAGGGTCAGCTTGCTGCGCTGCGCCAGCAGGTCTTCCATTTGCCGGAAGCCGATGCGGGTGCGCAGGGTCTGCTCGACGCCGGTGCGTCCATACAGCGGCGAGAAGCCCAGCGGCGCCGGGCCCGTCAACAGCGCTTTCGGGTTGGTCAGCCAATAGCTGTCGTTCGAATTGCCGACGTAGTCGGTGCGCATCATCCACGGCGCCTTCGCCGGCGCGTAGATGCCCGGCGGCGCGCCGGCATCCTGCCCCCAGCCGCAGGCGCTCCTCGAACCGTCGAACAGCAGCGCCGCCTGCAGCAGCAGGCAGCCGTTCACGAACTTGTCCGCGTTCATGTGCGGCACCACGCTGGCGTCCGCATACAGCGCATTGCCTTCGCGGTCGGCGGCAACCGTGTTCACCCAGGGCAGGCCGACCACCTTGTCGAGCGAATCCTTCAGCGCACGCACGCTGCCGGCCGTGCCGATGCCCAGCCACTGCTCGAGCATGCGGGTGTTGTAGCGGTTCGGGTCGGCCAGGACGTAGGCGGCGCCGGCGGTCCAGGTCATCCCCGCCGCCGGGCGCACGATGACGGCGCCCTGGTGGCTGAAGTAGAAGGTCTTGCTGCGCCGGCCCACCAGCCCGTCCGGCAGCAGCGCGTCGACGGTGACCGTCTTGGACGTCATCTTGCGGCGCTCGCCGTCATAGAGATAGGTGGTGCCGATCGGGTCGGTGGGATCCAGCGCCAGCCGGAAGGTGGTGAAGTGATAGGCGAAGGTGACGGTGTGGCTCCAGGCGACATCCTTGTTGAAGCCGATGACCACTGCCGGCACGCCGCCGATGATGACGCCCATCGCGTCGTAGCGCCCCGGCACGGTCAGGTGGGCCTGGTAGAAGCGGTCGGCGGTGGTCCAGGGGTAGTGCGGATTCCCGAGCAGCAGGCCGCGCCCGTTCGCCGACAAATCCTTGCCGACGCCCAGCGCATTGCTGCCGAAGCCCTGGCGGTTGAGCTTGTCGAGCTGGGCCACCAGGGTGGAGGCATCGATCTCGCGCGGCGCCGCCTTGGCCAGGCTCACCGTGGCGCCCGGAACCCGGCCCGCGGCGACGAAGTCGCGGGCGAAGGCCTGGCCGGACGCGTGCAGCGCCTTTTCCGCCACCACCAGGTACATGTCGTCGAGCGTGATCGGGCGCACCCACTTGGCGTCCGCGCAGGCAGCGGGCAGCTTGCCGGCGTAGTCCTTCAGGTAGCGGTTGTAGCCTTCGACGAAACCTTCGAGCAGCTGACGCGGTTCGGCCGTGCCGGCGGCGTAGTTGGCGCGCAGCTGTTCGATGTCGAGGTAGCCCTTGAAGAAGAAGTCGCTCTCTTCGTTGTTCAGGTCCATGAAGCCGCTGCCGCCGCCGTACTCGTCGCCGGTGCGCTGGCGCGGCCGCGCCTCGCCGCCGAAGAACAGCGAACGCTCGCCGCGCACGGTCAGCACCGAGTCGGCGAACATGCAGACGTTGTCCTGGGCGTAGGCATAGGCCAGCCCGTAGGCCAGGCTGCGGTAATCCTCGGCGCGCACGTGCGGTATGCCGTGCGTGGTGCGTGCGACCTCGACCTGGATGCGCGCGGCAGTCTGCGGCGGCGGTGGCGGGGCTGCGACATCGTCCTTGTCGCTGCTGCAGGCGCCCAGCACCAGCATGGTGGCGAGCGCCGCGGCCAGCAGGCCGGCGCGAGGAAAGACAGGGCTTGGCATGGAGAACTTTCTGCGGCCAGCGGCACGCGGCAGAGAATGTTAAAATCGCACAGTTGAACTCTAAACAATTTTTAGCGCTACGCCTACTGGTGAAAGTGATGGGTTCAACCAGGGCGGATACGTACCGGCGCACTGTACGCGTGATGTGTTGTTATTTCGAGAATATTTCTCTTATGCGAGGTAGCGAACAGTACGCAAGATGCCAAAAGGTAATACTTTGCCCTGTAACTCCCCGAGAGCCGAGGCCTTCGAGGCCCCGGTAACAGACCAATGTTTTTACTGACGAAAAGCAGAACAATGAAAGCATCCAACAAACTCGCCGCACTGATCGCACTGGCCTGCGCAACCATGGTGAACGCCCACGCGGCACCGCAAGAGGCAGCTTCCCAGCAGTCCGCACAGGCCGATTCGGCCTACGTGAACCCGGACTGGGCCAACAGCGCCTGGTACGCAGGCGTGGGCGCTGGACGCTCGCGCGCAGACATCGACCAGAGCGCGCTGCAGCGCACCCTGAACTCGAACGGCTCGACCCTGAGCAGCTTCAACACCGATGACCGCGACGTCACCTGGAAGCTGTTCGTCGGCAAGCAGCTGAACCGCTACTTCGCCATCGAAGCCGGCTACTTCGAACTGGAAAACTTCGACTTCGAAGCCTGGACCAACCGTGGCAACCTGAACGGTGAAACCAAGTTCCGCGGCGTGAACCTCGACCTGGTCGGCCGCCTGCCGATCACCGAACGCCTGACCTTCCTGGCGCGCGGCGGTGTCCAGTACACCCGTGCCAAGACCCACTTCAACGGCTCCCGCCTGGATGCCGTGACCGTCGCCAACCCGCCGAACGAAGGCCGCCGCCACGGCAAGTACGGCCTGGGCCTGGAGTACGCGCTGAGCGAAAACATGGCACTGCGCGGCGAAGTGGAGCGCTACCGCGTGACCGACGCGGTCCAGAACCGCGGCGACATCGACACCGCCACCGTGAGCCTGGTCTGGAAGTTCGGCCGTCCGGTCAAGGCAGCCTACGTTGCTCCGGCACCGGTCGAGGCAGCACCGGCACCAGCGCCGGCACCGGCACCGGTCGTCGCACCGGCACCGGCACCGGAACCGGTCCCGACCTCGGAAAAGGTCTCGATCGCGGCTGAAGCCCTGTTCGACTTCGACAAGGCGATCGTCAAGCCGGAAGGCAAGGCGGCACTGGACGAGTTCATGGCGAAGCTGGAAGGCCTGAACACCGAAGTCATGATCGCCGTCGGCCACACCGACTCGGTCGGCACCAACGCCTACAACGAGAAGCTGTCGCTGCGCCGCGCCGAAGCCGTCAAGGCCTACATGGTCTCGAAAGGCCTGGATCCGGCCCGCCTGTACACCGAAGGCAAGGGCGAGACCCAGCCGGTCGCCGACAACGCCACCGCCGAAGGCCGCGCCAAGAACCGCCGCGTGACCATCGAAGTGGTCGGCACCCGTACCGTCACCAAGTAAGCCTTGGCTGAATGAAAAAGCGTCCGGCGCAAGCCGGGCGCTTTTCTTTTTTGTGGCGCCGACGCCGCAGGCCCGGTGCCCGCATTCGGTACAATGCGCGGGATGACCATCCTGCTTTCCACGCTCAACGCGCGCTACACCCACGCTTCCCTCGGACTCCGTTACCTGCTGGCCAACATGGGCCCGCTGCAGGCGCAGACGCGCATCCACGAATTCGTCATCGGCGCCAAGACCAGCGACCTGGTCGAACGCATCCTGGCGCACCAGCCGCGCATCCTCGGCCTGGGCGTCTACATCTGGAACGTCGAAGAGACCACCCGGCTGGTGGCGCTGCTCAAGCGCGTCGCGCCGCAGCTGACGATCGTGCTGGGCGGCCCGGAAGTCTCGCACGAGACCGGCGAGCAGGAGATCGTGCGGCTGGCCGACTACGTCGTCACCGGCTGGGGCGACGTCACCTTCCCCAAGCTGTGCGGCGAGATCCTGAACGGCCCCAAGCCGCTGATGAAAGTGCACGCCGGCGTGCAGCCGCCGATGGCGGAGATCGCCCTGCCCTATTCTTTATATAGCGACGAGGACATCGCCCACCGCACCCTGTACGTGGAAGCCTCGCGCGGCTGTCCGTTCAAGTGCGAGTTCTGCCTGTCTTCGCTGGACAAGACCGCCTGGCCCTTCCCCTTGGAGGCCTTTTTGGCCGAGATGGAGTCGCTGCATGCGCGCGGCGCGCGCCTGTTCAAGTTCGTCGACCGCACCTTCAACCTGAACGTCAAGACCAGCCTGCGCATCATGCAGTTCTTCCTCGATAAACTCGAGGCGAACCCGGATGACCCGGTCTACGCCCACTTCGAGCTGGTTCCCGACCACCTGCCCGAAGCCCTGAAGGAGACGATCGCCAGGTTCCCGCCCGGCGCGCTGCAGTTCGAGATCGGCATCCAGAGCTTCAACCCCGAGGTGCAGGCCCTGGTGAGCCGGCGCCAGGACAATGCCAAGGCCGCCGACAACATCCGCTGGCTGACCGAACACTCGCAGACCCATTTGCACGTGGACCTGATCGCCGGCCTGCCCGGCGAGGACGTGGCCAGCTTCGCGCGCGGTTTCGACCAGTTGGTAGGGCTGGGAGCCCAGGAGATCCAGTTCGGCATCCTCAAGCGCCTGCGCGGCACCCCGATCATCCGCCACACCGAGCCTTTCGGCATGGTCTACGATCCCTACCCGCCCTACACCGTGCTGGCGACGAAACAGGTCGATTTCCCGACCATGCAGCGCCTGGTGCGCTTTGCCCGCTACTGGGACCTGGTGGCCAACTCGGGCCGCTTCGCCAACACCACCCGCGTGCTGCTGGGCGATGCCCCGTTCGACAACTTCATGGCTTTTTCAAGCTGGATCTACACCAAGACCGATGCAACCCACCGCATCGCGCTCGAGAAGCTGGCAAAACTGGTGCAGGAATGGCTGCAGCTGCGCGGCATGACGCGCGAGGAAGCGGCTGCCCTGCTGGCCTCGGACTATGCGGGCAAGCTCGATACCGCCCCGGCGCACAAGCCCGTGGCCGCCGCGCCCGAACGCCAGGTTCGCCACCTGGCTGCGTAGCGCGCTATGTTAGGAACCGTGTAGCAGCGATAACGATTCTCTTTTACACTGGCGCAATGCAGATTGAAAATGCGCCAATATTAACCATCCAGCATCCAGACCAGGCCTCGGGTACCGGCGCGGCCCCATCTGTCATGGCGAGCGGCGTCTGGCAGGTACATACGCTGTCGCGCAAGGGCGTGCTCAAGGCGATCACCCGCACCCTGAACACGCTCAAGAAGAACAGGCAAAGCCTCGCCTGGGACCTCTCCAGCATCGAGCGCCTCGACCACGTCGGCGCCCAGATGTTCTGGAACGCCTGGGGCAAGCAGCGTCCCGCCGGCCTGAAGCTCGATCCGCAGCACGAAGAACTGTTCGGCCGCATCGAGAAGGCCAGCGCCATCAAGCTGCCGCGCCATAAAGTCAGTCCGCTGAACTGGCTGATCGTGCTGGGCGGCGGCATCCTGTCCTTTTTCGAGCACCTGCGCGGCTTCATCAGCCTGATCGGCCAGCTGATCCTGGACTTCGGCCGCTTCCTGCGCCGCCCGCAGGCCGGGCCCTGGCGCGAGATCTCGGCCAACATCTACCACTCCGGCTTCCAGGCGCTCGGCATCACGGCGATGGTCGGCTTCCTGATCGGGATCGTGCTGTCCTTCCTGTCGTCGCAGCAGCTGCGCATGTTCGGCGGCGACATCTACATCGTCAACATCCTGGGCATGGCCGTGATCCGCGAGCTGGGCCCGCTGCTGGCGGCGATCCTGGTGGCGGGCCGCTCCGGCTCCTCGATCACCGCGCAGCTGGGCGTGATGCGCGTGACCGAGGAACTCGACGCCATGCTGGTGATGGGCATCTCGCACGGCCAGCGCCTGATCATGCCCAAGGTGATCGCGCTTGCCATCTCGATGCCGCTGCTGGTGGTCTGGACCGACGCCATGGCGCTGATCGGCGGCATGGTCTCCGCCAAGATCGAGCTGGGCCTGTCGTTCCGCTACTTCATCCAGAAGCTGCCGGATGCGGTGCCGGTGGTGAACTACACCATCGGCCTGCTCAAGGGCTGCGTGTTCGGCATGCTGATCGCGCTGGTGTCCTGCCACTTCGGCCTGCGCATCAAGCCGAACACCGAAAGCCTGGGCCGCGGCACCACCACCGCGGTGGTCACGGCGATCACGGTCGTCATCCTGGCGGATGCGGTGTTCGCCATCATCTTCAACGACGTGGGGTTCTGATGGCAGACACGAACCAGCCCACCAAGCCACGCGAACCGCAGCGCCTGAACAAGCGCCCCGAGGAAGACGTCGGGCCGCCGGTGGTCGAGATCCGCAATCTGTGGACGCGCTTCGGGCGCACCGTGGTGCACCAGGACCTGAACCTCGACATCTATGCGGGCGAGATCCTCACCATCGTCGGCGGCTCCGGCACCGGCAAGACCGTGCTGCTGCGCCAGATGCTGGGCCTGGAGCGCCCCTCGGAAGGCTGCGTGAAGGTGTTCGGCGAGGACATCAGCCAGGCCGAACCGGAACAGCTGCAGCACATGCGCAACCACTGGGGCATGCTGTTCCAGCAGGGCGCGCTGTACTCGGCCCTGAGCGTGTTCGACAACATCGCCTTCCCGATGCGCGAGCTGCGCTCGCTGCCCGAGGACGTGATCCGCGACGCCGTGCTGCTCAAGATGGACATGGTCGGCCTCGGCCCCGAGCACGCCAACAAGATGCCGTCCGACCTGTCGGGCGGGATGGTCAAGCGCGCGGCCCTGGCGCGCGCCCTCGCGCTGGAACCGCGCTTATTGTTCCTGGACGAACCCACGGCGGGCCTCGACCCCGACCTGTCGGATGCCTTCGTGTCGCTGATCCAGACCCTGCACAGCGAACTGAAGCTCACCGTGGTCATGGTCACGCACGACCTCGACACGCTGTTCGCGCTGTCGTCGCGCATCGCGGTGCTGGCAGAGAAGCACGTGCTGGCGGTCGGACCGGCCTGTGACGTGCTGCGCGTCCAGCATCCCTTCATCAAACACTTTTTCCTGGGCCCGCGCGGCCAGCGGGCGCTGGAAGTGCTCGAAGAGCGCCAGGCCCAGAACGATTCGGAGAACTGAATATGGAAAACAGGTCGTATGCCCTGATGACAGGCGTCTTCACGATCGCCCTGGTGGTCGCGGCCGTGCTGGTTGGGCTGTGGCTCAACCGCGACCGCACCGAGCTGGTGCCCTACGAGATCGTGACCACCCAGTCGATCCCGGGCCTGAACCCGGAAGCCGCGGTGCGCTATCGCGGCCTGGAAGTGGGGCGCGTGGACCAGATCATCTTCGACCCGCGCGTCACCGGCCAGATCCTGATCAAGCTGTCGGTCGACAAGAATTCGCCGATCACCACCACCACCTTCGCCTCGCTCGGCTACCAGGGCGTGACCGGCATCGCCTTCATCCAGCTCGACGACGACCGCACCGGCTCGCCGCGCCTGGCCTTGCGCGACGACCAGCCGGCCCGCATCCCGCTGCGCCCGGGCCTGCTCGACATCCTGGAAAAGCGCGGCCTGGCCATCCTGGAAAAGACCGAGCAGATCACCGACAGCCTGGCCAAGATGGTCACCGACGAGAACCAGCAGACCATCGTCGGCGCCTTCGACAGCATCGGCAAGGCGGCCGACGCCTATGCCGCCATTCCGCGCAAGCTCGAGCCGACCATCGACCGCCTGCCGGCGCTCACGGCAAAGATCGACCGCAGCCTGAGCTCCTTCGACGCGACCGCCGCCAGCATCCAGGCCACCGCCGACAACTACGACCAGCTGGCCACGCGCCTGCAGGCCCCGGACGGCCCGCTCGAGCGCCTGAATGGCGCGGTCGGCTCGCTGCAGTCGGCCACCAGCGAACTCGAACTCGAAACCCTGCCGCACGTCGTCCAGATGACCGACGAGGCGCGCGGCGCGCTGCGCGCCGTGAAGCGCACCGCCACCTCGCTGTCCGACCGCCCGCAAAGCATCCTGTTCGGCGCCCCGAGCGCCCAGCCGGGTCCGGGCGAACCGGGCTTCGTGCCACCGACCAAATGAGGACCACCGTGACCGCCACTCCGATCCGCGCCCTGTTCGCCCTTGCCGCCTCGAGCCTCCTCCTCGCAGGCTGCGCCAGCAACAAGATCCAGGAAAGCATGACCTACGACTTCGGTCCCGCCGCGCCGCTGCAGCAGGGGGCTCCGGCCTCCGCACCTGCCAATATCGCCGCGCTGGTGGTGATGGACTTCACCGGCCCGTCGGCCCTGGAGAACGAGCGCATGTTCTACCGCCTGGCCTATGCCGACGCGCTGCAGGCCCGCACCTACGCCCATGCGCGCTGGGCCAACGAGCCGCTGCAGATGCTCACCCAGCGCGTCAAGGCGCGCCTGGCGCAGTCGGGCATGAAGGTGCTGTCGGCCACCGACGCCTCCACCGGGGTGCCGCTGCTGCGCGTGGAAGTGGACGACTTCGTCCATGCGTTTTCCGGCGTGAGCCAGAGCGAAGGCCAGATCACCCTGCGCGCCTCGCTGTTCAACGACCACCGCCTGCTCGACCAGCGCACGTTCACGCGCACGACGCCGGCCCCGAGCGCCGATGCGCCGGGCGGCGCGCGCGCCCTCGCGGCCAGCACCGACGCCGTGGCAAGCGACATCCTGGCATGGCTGGCGACGGTCGATACCCGAAAACGATGACCAAGCCTACCGTCGCCGTCGAGCAGCGCGAACGCCCGCGCGAAGGACGCGGCTCGCCGATCGCACGCGCGGCGCTGCTGGCCTACCTGCTCTTGATCATCTACGCCAGCTGGTACCCGTTCACGGGCTGGCGCAACAGCGGGGTGCCGGTATTCACCTTCCTCAATACGGTCATGCCACGCTACTGGACCGGCTTCGACGTCGGCGTCAATATCGTCGGCTACATGCCGCTCGGGGTGCTGCTGGTGCTGTCGGTCTACCCGCGCGTGCGCGGCATCTGGGCGGTGCTGCTGGCGGCGCTTGCCGGCATCCTGGTGACGCTCACGATGGAAACGGTGCAGAACTTCCTGCCCAGCCGCGTGCCGTCCAACCTCGACCTGATCACCAATGCCGGCGGCTGCCTGGCCGGCGCGCTGCTCGGCGCCTGGTGGGCGCCCGGCCTGCTCGACCGCAGCCGCCTGTTCCAGCTGCGGCGCCGCTGGTTCGCGCCCTACGCCAGCCAGGGCCTGGTGCTGGTGGCCCTGTGGCCGCTGGCGCAGATCTACCCGCAAAGCTACCTGTTCGGCCACGGCCAGGTGCTGCCCATCCTCTCGGATTGGCTGTCGCGCTGGTTCGATACCGACATCGACCTGGTCAACATGCTGCGTCCGGGC
The DNA here is from genome assembly GCF_046236355.1 of Massilia sp. BHUDP2. Taxonomy (NCBI): domain Bacteria; kingdom Pseudomonadati; phylum Pseudomonadota; class Betaproteobacteria; order Burkholderiales; family Oxalobacteraceae; genus Massilia; species Massilia sp. BHUDP2. The sequence goes on along the minus strand of NZ_JBJUVW010000003.1, from coordinate 1,066,563 downwards.
GAAGCGATGAGCGTGGAGCAGTACTGGCTCTCGGAGACCATCATCACGGCCTGCGGCATGACCGGCGCCGTACTGACGCTCATGTGCCTGGTGCGCCGCAGCGCGCCGCGCTTCCTGCTGATGGTGGTGTTCCTGGCCACGGCCCTGCTGGTGAAGGCGCTGGCGAGCTCGCTGCTGTTCCGGCCCGATAACGCGTTTGTCTGGGTGACGCCCGGCGCGGAAGGCGGTTTCATCATCGGCATCATCATGCTCACCGGCCTGGTGTTCGCGCCGCAGGTGGCGCAGCGCCGGCTGGCGGTGGTCACGCTGGTGCTGAGCCTCATCGTGGTCAATACGGTGCCGGTCAACCCGTATTTCGTCTCCACCTTGCAGGGCTGGGTGCAGGGAAAGTTCTTGAACTTTAACGGCGCGGCCCAGTTCCTTTCCCTGACATGGCCCTTCCTGGCGCTGTGGTTCCTGCTGCTGCCCTCGCACCAATTGAACCGCCCGGAGCCGCGGCCCGGGGCAGCGGACGGGGAGTCTTGAACATTTGCCGTATCATGAGGGCTGGCGACCATCTATGACGAGAGCGACATGAGCGACACCAACGACGCACCCTTCTACAAGCACCACGTCTTCTTCTGCATGAACGAGCGCGACGGCAAGGACGCCCGCCAGAGCTGCGGCAAGTGCGGCGCCGAGAAAGCGCAGAAGCATGCCAAGAAGCGCATCAAGGAACTCGGCCTGAACGGCCAGGGCAAGGTGCGCGTCAACCAGTCCGGCTGCCTCGACCGCTGCGAGGAAGGCCCGGTGCTGGTGGTCTACCCGGAAGGCACCTGGTACACCTACGTGGACAACGCCGACATCGACGACATCATCGACACCCACCTGGTGGGCGGCAAGGTCGTCGAACGCCTGAAAATCTGATCACCCCTGCAAGCGCTTTGGATTAATGAACAAGTATTCGCACAAGTTTACCCTCGACGGCCACGCCGGCAAGATGCAATGCATCCTCGACCTGCCGGAAGGCCAGCCGCGCGGCATCGCCCTGGTGGCGCACCCGCACCCGCTGTACGGCGGCACCATGGAGAACAAGGTGGCCCAGACGCTGGCGCGCACCTTCGTCACCCTCGGCTACGCCACCGCGCGCTTCAACTTCCGCGGCGTGGGCGAGTCGGAAGGCGTGCACGACGACGGCCGCGGCGAGGTGGACGACATGGATGTCATGTACAAGCACATGACCGAACAGTACCCGGGCCTGCCGGTGACCCTGTCCGGCTTCTCCTTCGGCACCTTCGTGCAGGCCCAGTTCCAGCAGCGCCTGATCGCAGAGGGCCGCCCTGCCGAGCGCCTGGTGCTGGTCGGCACCGCGGCCGGCAAGTGGCCGATGCCGCCGGTCCCGGCGGACACCATCCTGATCCACGGCGAACTTGACGATACGATCACGCTGCAGGAAGTGTTCGACTGGGCGCGCCCGCTCGACATCCCGGTGACCGTGATCCCGGGCGCCGACCACTTTTTCCACCGCAAGCTTGGTCACATTAAGAATCTTGTCGTCGAAATGTGGCGATGACGTGACATTTGACGCTGTCGCTGTGCAATAATTAGTCCCTTCTTTCGAGGCAATACTCTCGGGTGTTGCCTTGCGCACTTCTGCATTAGCATTTTTTTTACAGCGAACACTCCCATGAAAAAACTGTTAGCGGCCGTGGCCGCCAGCCTGTTGATGGCTTCGGCCAGTGCACAGACCGTGCCCGCGCCGACCGTCGCAGCCAAGTCGTGGCTGCTGCTCGACGCGACGAGTGGCCAAGTCATTGCAGCCCAAGACCCCGACGCCCGCATCGAACCGGCTTCGCTCACCAAGGTGATGACCGCCTACGTGACCTTCGCCGCGCTGCGCGACAAGCGCCTGACCCTGGACACCATGGTCAACGTCTCGGTGCGTGCCTGGAAAGTCGACGCGAGCAGCTCGAAGATGTTCATCGATCCGAAGGTCCCGGTGTCGGTCAACGACCTGCTGCACGGCCTGATGATCCAGTCGGGTAACGACGCCGCGGTGGCCCTGGCCGAAGCCGTGGCCGGCGACGAAGGCACTTTCGTGACCCTGATGAACCGCGAGTCCGAGCGCCTGGGCATGAAGAACACCCGCTGGGCCAACCCGCACGGCCTGCCGGACGCGAACAACTACTCGACCGCGCGCGACCTGTCGGTCATGGCCGCGAGCGTGATCCGCGACTTCCCCGAGTTCTACAAGATCGACTCGATCAAGCAGTTCACCTACAACAAGATCACCCAGCAGAACCGCAACCGCCTGCTGTGGCTGGACCCGACCGTGGACGGCATGAAGACCGGCCACACCGATTCCTCGGGCTACAGCATGATCGCCTCGGCGCGCCGCCCGAACGGCAACGCCGGCCAGCGCCGCCTGATCTCGGTGGTGCTGGGCACCGCCTCGGATTCGGTGCGCACCCAGGAAAGCCAGAAGCTGCTGAACTGGGGCTTCCAGAACTTCGACACGGTCAAGCTGTACTCGAAGGGCCAGGCCGTATCGACCGTGCCGGTCTGGAAAGGTTCGGAATCGAACGTGAAGCTCGGCTTCACCCGCGACGTGCTGGTGACCGTGCCGAAGGGCGTGGCGGGCAAGATGAAACCGGTCCTGGAGCGCAAGGACCCGCTGGTCGCCCCGCTGGCGCGCAATTCGCAGGTCGGCACCCTCAAGATGATGGTCGACGGCAAGCCGCTGATCGCGCTGCCGGTGGTGGCGCTGGACGAGGTGCAGGAAGCCAGCATCTTCGGCCGCGCCTGGGACTCGCTGCGCCTGTGGATGCAGTGATCCTCGCCTGAGCCCATCCGAACAGCCCGTCCGTGCGCAAGCCGGGCGGGCTTTTTGTTTGGCCGCACCGCTATAATCGTGCCATCCCGTTCACACGAAAGCGCACGATGACCCACCCGCTCCCCGCCGACCTGCACTGCCCGCGCATCGCCACCCGTGAGAGCGGGCTCGCACTGTCCCGCATCGTGGCCGGCATGTGGCGCATGAATGACTGGGGCATGTCGGTCCAGCAGCGCGTGGCCTTCATCGAGCAGTGCATCGAACTGGGCGTGACCTCCTTCGACCACGCCGACATCTACGGCAACTACGGCGTCGAGGGCGCGTTCGGCGAAGCCCTGCGCGCCCAGCCTTCGCTGCGCGAGCGCATCGAGCTGGTGAGCAAGTGCGGCATCAAGCTGGTCTCCGAAAAACGTCCGCAGCACGGCATCCAGCACTACGACACCACGGCAAGCCACATCATCGCATCAAGCGAGGAATCGCTGCGCCTGCTGGGCACCGATCGCCTCGACCTGCTGCTGATCCACCGCCCCGACCCGCTGATGGACTTCGACGAGGTCGCCGACGCCTTCACCCGCCTGCAGCAGGCCGGCAAGGTGCGCCACGTGGGCGTATCGAACTTTACGCGCCACCAGTTCGAATGCCTGAACCGCCGCGTGCCGCTCGCCACCAACCAGGTCGAGTTCTCGCCAATGTTCGTCGCGCCGATGTTCGACGAGACCTTCGACGGCCTGCAGGACCTGGGCATCGCGCCGATGGTCTGGTCGCCGCTGGGCGGCGGGCGCCTGTTCACCTCCGGCGACGCACGCGCGGTGGAGGTCCGCTCGGTCATCCAGGAGATTGCCGACCGCATGGAACAGCCCTTCGCCAGCGTGCTGTTCGCCTGGATCATGCAGCTGCCGAGCCGCCCGATCCCGCTCACCGGCACCGGGCGTTTCGAGGCGATCCGCGAAGCGGTGGCCGCTACCTCCTTCCAGCTCGAACGCGGCGACTGGTTCCGCATCCTGCGCGCGGCGCGCGGGCACGAAGTGGCATAAGGCCAAAGGCAGGCGACGATGGCCGAGAGCCCGCTGAAGATCGTCGAGGGCAGCGCCCTCACCGCGCAGCAGAAGAAGGACCTGCTGAACCGGCTGGCGCGCATCGAAGGCCAGCTGCGCGGGGTGCAGAAGCTGATTGCGCTGGCCGCGGAGCCGTCGGACGTCGACGCCGTGGCCCAGCAGATGGCGGCGGCGCGCAAGGCGCTCGACCGCTCCTTCGTGCAGCTGCTGGCGGGGTCGATCCAGACCCAGGCCGGCAATGCGGCCGACCTCGACGAAGCGCAGGCACGCGCCGCCCACCTGGCGGCGATGCTCGATAAATTCGCCTGATCAGTTTTCGTAAACCAGAGGCGGCGCAATGCCGCGCCACCCCATGCGCCAGGCGATGTTCAGCAGCAGGGTCGCGGACACGTACAGCAGGAAGAACAGCACGAAGAAGCGCGTCTGCAGGACCGCCAGCAGCACGGCGCACACCGCCAGCAGCGCCAGCATCACCTTGCCGCGCGGGTGCTTCGAGCTGGGGAAGCGGATGGTCGACACCATCAGCGTGCCGACCGCGATCATCAGCGCGATGATGGCGAAGCACTGCGCCATGGTGGTGGCGGGATCGGGCCAGGCCACCACCACCGAGGCCACGCAGGCCGCGCCGGCGGTGATCGGCATGCCGACGAAATAGCGCGGGTCGGTACGGCCGACCATGACGTTGAAGCGCGCCAGGCGCAGCGCGCCGCAGGTGACGAACACGAAGCAGGCCAGGCCGCCCATGCGCACCAGGGTCGGGTGCGCGGCGCCCATCTGGGCAAACCCGTAGCAATACAGCAGGAGCCCCGGGGCGCAGCCGAAGTTCATCACGTCGGCGATCGAATCGAGCTGCACGCCGAAGCTGGACTGGGTCTTGGTGAGACGGGCGACGAAACCGTCGAGGGCGTCGAACACGCCGGCCAGCACCAGCAGGATCGCCGCCAGGCGATAGTCGGCGGGGGAGCCGATGTGCGCATTGTCCACCGAGATCACGATGCTGCCGAAGCCGCAGGCGATCGACAGCAGGGTCACGAAACTGGGCAGGGCGAACTTGGCGCGCGCGAGGCGCTGCCGGCTGGTGGGCTTGGTCGACAATTGATGACTCGGCAATGAGATCGATAGCATATTCTACAGGGGAGTGAAATAAGCTGGACGTCGCGCAACGCCACGGGCGTCGTCTGCCTCTCTTTTGCTCTAGAATGTGATGTCGTTCCCCAGTATTGACAGGAGTTGCAACATGAGCTACGTGCCTCGCTGGCGTTCCCTCATCGCCGGACTGGTGGCCGCTTCGACCCTGGTCGCGTGCGGCGGCGGAGGCGGCGGCACGGACACCGTGGCGACCCCGGTCGGCGTGACACCTCCGGCCAACATCGTGCCGGATACCGCGGCGCCCAGCGCGACCGGCAGCATCGCCGTCGATGGCCGCAACTGGATCAACTACCGCCGCACCCAGCTGGGCGTGCCAGTCGTGACCGAGAACGTGTTGATCAACAATGCGGCGCTGGGCCACTCCGAGTACCTGCGCACCAACCGCGTGATGAGCCACGACCAGGCCGCGGGCAACCCGGGCTTCACCGGCGCCACCCTGAAGGACCGCCTGAACGCGGCAGGCTACACCATTCCGGCCAACGGCTACGCCTATGGCGAAGTGATCTCCGGCGTCACCAACGGCACCGGTTTCTTCATGGCCGAAGAGCTGGTCACCGCGATCTACCACCGCTTCGTGATGTTCGAACCGAAGTTCCGCGAGATCGGCACCGGCGCCGCCACCTCCTCCAGTGGCTACAGCTACTTCACCGCCGACTTCGCGAGCCGCGGCGGCTTCGGTCCCGGCATCGCCGCCAACGCCATCGTCACCTGGCCGTTCAACGGCCAGACCGGCGTGGTGCCGAACTTCATGAGCAACACCGAAGAACCGGATCCAGTCCCGGACCGCAACGAGGTGGGCTACCCGATCAGCGTGCACGCGAACATCGACGCCCCGCTGACGATGCAGACCTTCACGGTGCGCCCGCGCGGCGGCGCCAACCTGGAGGTGCTGGTCGTGAACTCATCGAGCACCGCCGCGCAGCGCACCGCCATCGCGATCATTCCGCTGGCGCGACTGGCGGCGGCCACCACCTACGACGTCAGCTTCTCCGGCACGGTGAACGGCAGCCCGGTGAGCCGCGACTGGTCGTTTACTACCCGGTGAGCCTGTCCTCCTCCCCGGCCGGACCGGGCTCGCCACCGGCGCCCGCACAGGTGTCCATGGCGGCGCTCGACTGCGCCGCCGGCCTCGATCGGATGATGGGCGACGAGGCCATGTACCTGCGCGTCCTCACCCGCTTCCATTCCGACTACGCCGACACCGCCCTGCGCCTGCGCGCCGCGCTGGCCGGCGGCGACGCCATGCTGGCGCACCGCATCGCCCACACGCTGAAAGGCGCGGCCGCGATGGTCGAGGCGCGCGGCCTGCGTGCGCTGGCGCTGGAGGTCGAACAGGTGCTGCGTGCCGGCGCGCCGGCCGATGCGCTGCTGCTCGACCAGCTGGACGCGGAACTGGCGCGGGTGATCGCGGAAGTGGCGCTGCTGCTCGCGCCGGCCGCCGGCATCCCGGCATCAGGCGAGGCGGCGCTGGCGGAAGCCGACCTGGCAAACCTGCGCGGCCTGCTCGATCTCGGCGACAGCGGCGCCCAGGATTTCATGGCGGAGAAGCGCACCGGACTGCGCGCGCGCCTGGGCGCGGCGCGCATGGCGCAACTGGAATCGGCGGTGGCGGCCTTCGATTACGAACGGGCGCTCTCGGTGCTGGATGCCCTGTGAGGGCGTCGGCCGGGAGCGCCTAGCGTGTGAATTCCGCTTCCTCGTCAAAGGAAGCAGCGCAGCTCTTGCCGCAGAAACGGCGCACGCTGTCGAGCGGTTTCTCGCAATACCAGCATGAGCCTTTCGCAGGCAGGCTCGCTCGCGCGGGTATCCCTGGGGTAGCTACGGCGACCGCGGCCAGGGCCGGCTCGGCGGCCAGCCCATTGTCCGAAAAGCTTTCCTGTGTCGTTTCCAAGATCCACCCCCTACACGACAGACTGAAGTCCAACCAAGATTACTTCAGCAGAACATCGTGCCCATGAGAAACCTCAAGCGCGGACCGCGGCGAGGTCGCGCCACGGCAGTTCAGTGCCATTCCATCCGTCCCAGTGTGCGCCGAATGGACTGGCTCTGCAATCCTCACATGCCGATTAGGCTTGCGCACAACACACCTCCAAGGACTTGCGCTCCTGCGCGCAAAAATAATAGCGTATTGCTAATTTTTTGTACGCACATAATCATATGCGTGGCGGAAATGCGACTTGGCGTGCGCTTAGCGCTGATTCGCGGGTTCCAGCGTTACCAGCAGACCAGAACGTGTGGTTTCGATCCGGGTCGGAGTGAACTGGACGCCGGCATAGCGCAGGTCCTGCGGGTCGAAGGTGTAGACCGGCGTGTCGCGCACGACGGTATCGATGAGGGTGCTGGCGATGCGCGCGATCTGGCGCTCGGCCTCGGGGTTGGCGCCGATCGTCACGCGGTCGACGCGCGGTTCGGCCATCATCACGGCGGGGCGGCCTGGGTCGACGTAGAGCCGGCCCGAGAAGGCCAGGCTGCCGCTCCAGGTGTCGCGCGCGAACGGCGGCGATACCGAGGCTTCCAGCGCCAGCGCGACCCGGTCGGATTCCGGCTGGATCGCCAGCTGCGGGCGCTGCAGGCGGACGTCGAACAGGCCCATCAGGGGATGGCTGAGCGGGAAGCGGCGCTCCAGGCCGGCCTGCAGCTTGTGCAGGGGGATGTCGACCGTGCGCGGGCCGGTCAGGCTGGCGCAGGAAGACAGCAGGGCGCAGGCGGCAAACAGCAGCCCTCCCCGCACGAACCGTCGCCGCTTGCTGCCGTCAGTGTTTGTCATCAATCCTGCCCTCCTGTCCTGTCTGTCAGGCGAAGCCTAGCATGCGGCAATCCGGAGTGCAGTGACGATACGCGGCGTCCTCTTACTTCCGATACAGAAGTGACTGAATAGGCAGCGATGGCTCAACCACAGGGCTTACGCCATGATCCAGGGTTTTTGTGTACTAACCTGTATACTAAAAACAAATTGTGATGGGTATCCCAATCTTGAGCAGAACAAGATCCGGTTAAAGCCGCGCGACCATTAATACGTGGCCGTCCACCTTTCGACGATCTGGGTTAGGCCAGGAGATGAGCTACTATAAGCGACTAAGGTCTTCGGAAAGAAGTGCTTGGGCCATGGCATCAGTCCGTCTAGAACACGGCCGCCATCTTAGCTGCCGGGCTACGGCCGTGTACGTCCGCGATCGCTCCCGAAGCGGACCTACGCGAGCTGCCTCGCTTAGTTGCAGACGATGACGCCGAACTTACGAAAACAGCTTCAGGCGCGAGACTGTGCCGATGGCATCGGCTCATTGATGTAGTCGCACTCGTATTTATTGAGCAGCTCGCGTAGACCGTGATCGAACAGCTCAGGATTCCAATGCATCGAAAATGTGCGTAGCATCTCGGTGATCTTCCCCGTCGTCAGTTCGACAATGTGCTTCCGGTGAATGAGCGCAATCGAACGAAACCGCCATGCTCCTATTTGATCGAGGACGAGGGCATCGGATCGATAGATGACAAACCCAAGCCGACCGTATGAATCGTGCAGGTAACCTGAAACCTGCACGATATCTTGCTTTTCTATTTTTCGCTTGTTTTTGATTTCGAAGACTAAGTGTTGGACTCCGAAACCATTTTGTATCCTGGTACCAAATGAACTCCTAAACAAGTTCGTGGCCACAACATCGCGTCGCTGAAATGCTTGGCCGTTTGGATGAAGCTGCACGGGATCGAATCCGTCCCCGAGCATGAAGGCGATTGTTTTTTTACACCACGCTTCAAACGCTGCAGCATCTTGCTGTTGTGCCGCGTCATCGTTCCCAACTGGGATTTCTTCAAGCTCCGAGACAAGCCGCTCCGCCTCAAGTTGCGAGTCGAATATCGCAGAGCCAAACGTATGGCCAGCGGAATTGATATAACCCTCCAAGTACTCATGATTCAGAACCTGATCTTCGAACAAAGGATCGTCAATGCAGGCGTGCAGTTCATTCCGATACCAACTCGGGTTCGAATGCCGCGCCTGCAATACCCCCCATTCGTGTATTGAATTGAACAGATCAAGCGCTGCGGCCGGGCCAAATCGCTCTAGTGCCTCTTTATATGGACTACCTCCCGTCACCATGCTAAGAAAGGCGTAGTCACTGGCTAGCTCAGCGTGCATGACAACGTTACCGCAGTCTAGGACCTCCGCTACCGAGCCATCATAAGCACTGGGTGGGAACTGGTCTAACGGTACGAAAACGATGTCGGCAAGGATGATACAGTGGTTGCCGCGCAGCACGCTTAATACTCCACGGTATGTACCCATCTCCGGATCATGCTGACCCGTCAAACCAATAGTGAGATCGCCAAGCTTCGCATGTTTCTGGTCATGCCATGGAACTTTTAAACTATACGGGAAATGCAAGATATATTTCCTTCGCAGGAGCTAATCTGATAAAGGCCCAGCCGCTGCTATGCTTGAATCTTCAAGTTTTTCAGCTAGACCAATCAGCCGGGGTAACTGAGGTAGAATTTGGGTGGGTCGGTGAATCATGGACACCTAATATTTGCTGATGATCTCAATGACCACTTCGGACCGGTTGCAGACCTATTGTAACGCCACTACTGGCCCGGATAGGAGGCTTTTGAGTTACACAGGTGTGGAGCGATCTGATATGTTAACTAAATACCAACACAGGAGGAGATTATGGATCACAGACTGCGAGGTCCCGTATTGAAGTTGAATCGGGCAGGTGGCTCCATCGAGCAACTTGACAGCAAAATCCGGGCGTTTTCAGAAACTCATAGATACCAAATTTCCTATGAGGTGGAAGAGGAAAGGCAGGAGACAGTAGTCCGGGCGCGCTTCAAAAACGAACTGCCGGAAGAATTTGATGTGCTAGCAGGAGAGATTCTTTTTTCGCTCCGTTCAGCTTTAGACCAGTTAGTTTGTGCAATTGCAGCTAAGGAAGGGCAAGTTGAATTGAAAGAATTTTACTTTCCCTTCGCCAATAGCAAAGAGGTTTTTGAATCAAAAGACACAACGAAGAAAGTGGCGAAACTTTCGGAAACGGCTCGAAATATGCTATTAGGGTATGCGGCATACCCTGAAGGCAACAAGTTCCTTTGGGCGATTAATCAGCTTAACCTCATCGATAAGCATAGACAGTTGATAGCTGTTGGGGCAGTTGTAGGGAACGTAACGATTACGGGCGGCGTCTTCAACTCCGGCGTCATATTGGGGGATAATCCTGGCTGGGCTCCCTTTGCAGAGGGCTTGGAACTGCTCCGATATGGAGGAACAGTGAAGCTACAGGCTGAACCTAATATAAAAGTGAATGCAAACGTTTCATTCGCCGACATCGACTTTCTTCAAAGTATTCCTATGGCAAATGCTCTGCATACTATGTGGAAGATCGTAAAAGAAATTGTTGAAGATTGCGACAAAAAGCTTTTTCGCTCTTAGCGGGTGTAGACAAAATCAATAAAGCACGTGTGGCATGCTATCTTGATGTGGAGGAGCATGCCATGGCAATGAGAGATTCACTCGACGGTATTGAGCCGTCAAGCAACGCTGGCGGCAGGCCGCCAGCATTGAAGCCTGAGCATATCGCAGTCTTGAACGATATCGTGACGGAGCGCGCCCAGGCCAGATTGCAGTTCACTTAAGCGTTTGCGCAGGCGGTCCGACAGCACCTTAACAGCTGAGATCGAATCTACGAGTAAGCGAATGCCCGTTGGCAGTGCGCCCACGGCGATTGTCAATTTAAATCGCATGCACTTCGTGGGCACGTGCGTCCTGTTCAAGTGGGGCATTGTGATACCCTACAGAAGCAATCTGGGCCAAGTACACAGGCATGAATGCTTCAATACCCCCAAAGCTCTCATACTGTTGTACGTGGCGCAGTTCATGGGAAATGAGCCGCACATCAGCATGTCTCTCCACGATGAAAATGCCATAGCCAAGGGTAATGCCCGCCATGTTCGGGCCAATCAGGCCGGTAGCACCAGCGACTTCGCGCAGCAATGGGTCTTCTGGCATCGGCAACTCCGCGACATACTGGATTCGGACAAGCCCAGGCTTCGCAACGCCCACGTGCGTCGCAAGCGCCGTTCCCTTCTCATTCAACGAAACACCGCTCCGCAGTATGAGATGGGACTGCTCCTGTGCCCAGGCGATCGCCTTCGGAACGAGGAGTGGCAGCAGTGTTTGTAGATTCATGAAAGATGCGAGTAAGTAGAGTTCAAATCAGCGAATGCTGCCGTGAGAAAATTTTCAGAGCAATATCAATTTAAGGTGTCTGGTCTTTCATTATTGAACCGTCTGCTTAGGGTCGGTTGCTGTTGTTCAGTGGGCTGCTCACAATCCAAAGCCGCCGGATGCAACTACCGACCTATTAAGTCGATTTGATCTGTGGCGCAACAAACTTGAACTTCTCCGCTACGTACTTGGCAGAATTTTCGATGTAAGGGAACACCGTGCTGTCGTTAATATTCATAGCATCCAGCTCTTTAATCAGCCGCTTTTTGTCAGCCACCGCATAACGAGAAATCTTAAAGGTATCATCCCCCTCTTCATTCAGTTTTGCGTTATCACCAAATAACAGGAAAGCTCCTGACTGAGACGAAATACGGTCGTTATTTCGCTTACCCTTAACACAAAGCACTCTTCGTATGTCATCAGGCCGAATTCGCCTTTCGAAGTGAGGTTTTTCTTCGCAGATAAAGTGGTGGAGACGCTTGATACTAGCTTGGTTATTGAATAAATCAAGGCCAGCTTCAGCGTCAGCAAGGCTATTTGGCGTATTAGGATAAGTAATTACTTCCGCATCAGTCAAACGGGCAAGATTAGCTAAGCAACTGACGGTGTCTGAGTCAAAATACTTAACTGCATCACGTCGCACTACAAAGCGGATTACTTCTCCAACGACGTTATGTTTGTCTTTGGCATTGCAGGCAAAGTATAAAGCGATGAGAGGATTCGATGTAATATCGAGAAGCCGAGTAGGAAGAGAATAATGCTGCATTCGAACAAGGCGATCTAGGGTTGACGAGTCGCTAGCAAAATCGCTCGCATTCGAAACCAAAAGCTCGCGGTAAAGCAAATGTTCGTTTGTTAGAAAAAGCAAATTCCCATCTTTATCTTTTCTAAATAGCGACGGCTCCAGCTTGTATCCAGTCCTACTAGAATGGCCTCGGTAATAAACATCCTCCTCCTTCGAAACTGTGCTAGACAGAACTCTGTCAATGTACTCCTGCAACGAGCGGATTTCAACGACTTCGGCCTGTTCAGACGGCAGACCTGTATCCCCAGCAGGCAGCAACGGGGCAGTCGAATTTTGAGGTAGTAGACCTCTAGCTCGGAGCATGTCTAGAAGGTCCCCCTCCTTTACAGCCCAGTGAGTACGATTCATTTCCCATTTTCGAATGTCAAAGTATGGAAAATGTGGCTCGATGGAATCGTAAGAAATTTCAGGGATATTTGATTCAAACTCGAATTCAATCAATACTGTGCTCTGCCGACGCACCAATTTTGTGATGCGACCGACTCTCATAGCTATTCGATTCCACGCTTCGCATGCAAAGAGACATGGTAACGCAGCCATTAACTTTAACTCTTTCTCGGAAAGCTTTTCTAGCTTATTAGAGATCTTCTCTTCAGTATATTCGAGAATTCTCCCCTTTTCCCACTCATAGTAATTCTTGTCCCAGCCATCAGGTTGGGAGGTCACAAGAAAATTGAACATAGCTTTCTCTTTTTGTTAGCATCATTAAATATTCCGACCCAAATGAATGTCCCCGAGAGACTATCATCTGGTTGAAGAGTGGCGGCAAACGGCGAATTTTTTTCAGCGACTGGCTCTGGTCGAACCCGACCGTCGCCGACAGCATATCAGGTTGCCGCCGAGGAAAATTCACGGTGTGTCACGATCGCCTGAATCGACCTGAAACAGACACGTTTCGCCTAATCCAACAACCCGTACTTCGTCTATAGGTAGAAGCCAAGGAACTAATACAGCCTACATGGATTTGACCTATCGCCGACGCGCAACGGTCTCCAATCGCCGGAATGCCGGGTTTTGCACGAGTTTCCCGGTCACTGAACGAATCTGATTGAGTGCCTCAGCCAAATCCATAGGGACTACCGAGCCTTCAGCCGTGCCAATGCTCAAGTCCAGTAGCCGCAGGAGCGCCGCTGCCATCTCTGGCGTACTAATCGATGCCAGTCGAGGAACTCCGTCAACATCGCCCCCCAGCCCAAAATCGTACATTGACCAGCAATCAAACGGCACCAAGAAGTGCTCAACGGCGTTAACCGCCTCGGTGAATGCCTCACCTGCAGCTACGGGCAAGTCTGCGAATGCTGCGCTGACGCCGCGCGTGGACAGTGAATGCTCCTGCGGCCAGATGTTCTTGAGGAAAGGCGCGACGGCAAGGTGAAATATTTCGTCGGCGGACTGCCGGGGTTGAATTTTCGTATTACTAGCCATCGAGCTTAGGAAGCGTTGTACCGTTTGTGCAGCATTAGCTCGCACTTCGTCATCCACAGCTCGCAACGTTTGCTGGACTTTCGCGTTTCCAATCACCGGACCCCTTCCTTCGCGGAGTGCGTGCAGGGATTCAAGCACGAGGCTTGACAGTAGGGAGCTTCGTGTCTCGCGCCCCAGTCGGCGATCGGCCGCCCTGTCCGCGAACTGATGGCCGATCACCTTCAGCACATTAGTAAACTGCGTGCGACGCGCGATGGCGCGCCAAAGGGCTAAGGATTGCGCGTCGTCTGCGATTAGTGGCGCCACCAGGTTATGCTTGGACCATTCCTCATCGGCTTTTAGGAAGTATGGAAGCGCTTCAATCATTCGATGCCGCCCGATTAAGCCTGCCTTGCCGTCTGCCGCAATGATCGAGTCACGCATGACGCGCAGAAAATCACTTTTCTTGAATGGATTCCTACCACCTCGAACGTCGGGACACAACGCGAGGAAAACACCAACTAACCTGCCCGCCGGCGTGTTGAGCGTGTCCAGATCCGAAGGTTCGGAGCCGTCGCCGTCTACAACAAGCTCGTTTAGATCAATTGTGTCAGTCTCGCCAGTCGTCTTGTTCGTGGCCGCTACCGCAATAGGCCAGAGCTTGGCCCACACGGCTACAAGTTTTGGCGATTTCGGAACGATGTGTTCCCACGACGAGATCCAGTACGTAATCCCTTCGATAGCTGCCTCGATCGTAGCAGTCGGCAGTAGCTCTAACAGAGTCAGAACGCGATCTCCAGTATGCCGGTGTTTCAGAGTAGCCTTTTTCTCCCCATTCAGCGCCTTGTGTGACCAGCCGAAATGATCCCAAGTGTTAGGGAATTCGGCGCCACCACCAGGAGCAGCTTCAAAATCAGACAGAATCAAGCTAGCATTTTCATTACGCCGAATCCAATCTGATGCGCGCTCGGCGGGATCGTCGTTCCAACTGCGGCTAACAGAGGATAGCGCCGCCTCTAGAGCGCGCAACCGCGCTTCGCCAGTCAGGTCGCTGAAATGATCGTCCGGCTCCACTTCGACCCATCCAGAGATCCCCGAAGACAAAAATCCGAATTGGACTGAATCCATGTTATTCAGGTCTGGGAAGTTATGTAGATGGGCTGCCAGCCAACTAGAGGCTGATGATGGAAGCATCCCCCCAGCTACCTCTATGCGACGCAGCTCGCGCGCCGACCAGTATTGCTGCGCGCGCTTGACGAGGGCACGATCCGAATCCGCTGGCCAAAATGTACGGGGCGGACCCCTCCTAATACGAATCAATATCCGCTTGCGTGCATCCTTTGAAACATCATTAAAGCGAAGCGCGCGTAACTCGGCGATCTCCGGGAATGTGTGAATGTCCCAGAACGGACGATTCTCTAGTACGGGTAGGGTATCGGACAACTCGGCCGCCGACGTGAGTTCGGGGGTCTGCGAAAGCGAAGCCCAAAGCCGCAAGTGAATAGGAGTTGACATCTGTCTCCAGCGGGATACAAACGCTTGAGCCCTTCCCGGATCGAGTGTTCCTATCCTCTTCACGACGGCATCAAGAAGTTTGACTGACGGCGCGATCCCCTCATGGAACTTGTCCACGTCCCGGTCGCGTCCGGCTTCATTTTGTACCCGATAGCCAACGTAGTACAGCCCTCCCAGTCGCCAGAACTTGTGGTCCCCCTGCCACCCCAGCCTGTGCCCTAGAGCGATGCCGTAGTTCACCGCTCCTTCGAGAGAGATACCAAGCGCTACCAGAAATTCGACCTCCTTGATGCTGTCGAGCCGATAGATGTCCAAATTGGCCAGCTCATGGCTATTGAGTGATGCCAGGAGGAGGTCCTCAACCCGGCGCGGGCGTTCGGGTATAACTGTAGTAGACGATTCAGATCGGGCGCTGACCTTGAGCCACGGCTGCACTGTGGCGGTGATAGCGGAGATCAGGGAGCCCGAACGTTCACCGGCAACAATGCGCGGCTGGACGTGGTAGGCAACGGTTCCCGGTGACTGTGGCTGCGCCCGGTCCCAACTTTCCTCAATCAAGCGCCACGCAGAGCGCCAAGGATCCTTGAGCTGCTTAGCTTCCAAAAGTTCTAGAGATTGCAGTACAGCGGTGCGTTTGATAGTTTCATGCGGTTTGATTCTAAGTGCCCAGTCGAGAATGTGCCGCTCAGAGAGTCGCCCGTGTAGAAATGCTATCAGCGTTCGGACCGCATCCGAATCCTTATCGTTGAGCGAGGGCCAGTAGAGTTTCATACTGACGCCTCGCTCTCTCGCTCCAAAGCAATTTCCGCGATGGCGTCCAGCCACCCGGTATCTGCTCCAGCTTTAGAGGCTAAACTAGAGAGTCTTATGCGTTCGCTAGTGTTTCCACGGCGAACCAAGTGGTCGAACAGGTCTCGATCGGACTCATCCGCAACACTCCTTGGCGAACTAACGATTCGCTTAATTT
Organism: Massilia sp. BHUDP2; assembly: GCF_046236355.1. Lineage (NCBI taxonomy): Bacteria > Pseudomonadati > Pseudomonadota > Betaproteobacteria > Burkholderiales > Oxalobacteraceae > Massilia > Massilia sp. BHUDP2. The sequence goes on along the minus strand of NZ_JBJUVW010000003.1, from coordinate 1,050,642 downwards.
CGGCATCAACTTTTCGAGGCTTGCCGTTGATAGCGGAGAGGGTAGCCCAGCGCTCCAGCAGATCTAGAAGCGACTGGTGATGATCCTTGCTGTCATATGCAATCGGCGTAATGCCGCGGCCCTTCCAGTCCTCGACAAGGACCGGGTCCGGCGTCGCGACGCCGACAAATGTGAAGCGCTCCTTGAGATCGTCAAAGCGTACTCCGTCGGCTGCAATGGCATTCAAGAGGTAGCGCATGGGAGGATCGTCAGCGCTATAGCCAACGAGCACTATATGAAACAGCCTGGCTGCATCGTAGATGAAGTCTGGCACGGTGCGCCTACGCATATAGAACTCGCCGAAGTCCCGATCAGTAATGACGAGATCGGACGTTCTATTGGGATTGCGGTCCAAGGCACCATGGATATGCAAAAAACCAGAGAATTCGCCACTTCGTCCTGGGCGTGGGATTCCGCCAAGCGAGTACGTTTGCAGTTTCGTCTTGCTATTCGCACTGTCCTGAAGCAAGAGATCAAAGTTTGTGGTGACGATAGTCGAAGCGCCGCCGCGATCGGCTAGCCGCATGAGCGCTTTGTGGATGGGCGCTGGCTTCTTGCCTGCGGCACGAAGAACTTCAGCCACCGTTGCCCTGACACGACTAGTAGCGCTGGGTTTGTCATCAATCCTGCGTTCGAGCATACCTAGCACGACGTCGTAGTCCCTTCGTTTGAACCTTCTAACTTCAGCGATCTGCTGGCTAGTCAGGCCACTAAGGTCCCCAGCTTCGTCATCCTTGCTGCTTGTTACTACGGCGTGTATACCTTTGTCGAGCCGCGCATAGACATCTACCACTAGCTTACGGAAATCTGGCAAACCCGCAGGCATAGACACACCTGCTCCAGCGATAAAAAGAACTTGTCCACGCGCGTGTGCGAGCAACAACCTTTCCGGCACGACTGGCAAGCCGTTTCCAAGTGAAATTACCCGGTCACGAGGCGGTGACTTTGCAGACGATGTGAGAAGGGTACTCAACGCTGGCCATCCCAAAGCCAGTGCGTCGCCTTAACCGTACGGTTGAACTTACTAACACAAAGAATTCTCATAAGTTTTCCAATTAAGGCGATGTTTTGCCGGCCAGCACGAGAGAAACATGCTCGACAGACGCGATCCAATTCGAATTACGACGCTGCGAGGTTGGCTGATCGAAGAAGAACTTGGCGCAGAACGACTGAATCCCGATATCGTCGCTTGCGCATTCGACGGCGATTTTGTCGTAACGGAATCGTTCTGCCTGTGTAAGAAGAAATTGGAGCAATGCTCGGCCGTGTCCTTTGTGCCGCTCTCTGAACTCGATTCTTGCAATGACCAACGTGTTCGCCGGCCACGGGTAGCCTTCGACAGAGCGCGTTATCAGCCGGAGATAGAGGCCAACTTTAGCCCGTCGCGCATCGACGGTTCCGCTCATACCACAATGAGTAAGCCGAGCCCGGTAGTGGAATCGATGGCGTAGCCAGTTGTCCAGCTCATCAGCAAACGATTCGATCGCTTTTGGATCTTCCGCACTCATGCTGTTGACCTTTGTTTCGAAAAGCCAAACTTTACCCGGCGTATGCCCTCGCTGGCAACTTCCCACCGCAGTGCTGGGACAGGGCTAAGGCTCGTCATCATAAAGAACCTGTTGACAGACTTCCTTCGCGCGCGTACGCGCGCGTGTAGGGTAAGAAAATTCCGGCAAACTTTCGCGGTTTCTCCTCCACCCAGTCGAGCTAGTAGCGGAGACACAGTTTTCTGTCAAGGGCAAACTGAACCCTTCGCCCGGTTGGCTCGTCGTTGCCCATCTCATCTTGCTCGCTTTGCTCACTATTGCGGCCCGTTGCTAACGCCGGTCGGCTCGTTTGAAAGTGAAAACGGTGCTGCAACTTTGTCGAACCCTACACAGGATAGGGTTTGCTCACTTTCGAAAGCTGCGCGGCCATCAAACCCTATAGGTTTCGATTTTCTGAACCCTATAGGCTTTTCTGGCTTGCACGGCTTCGTCATCATCTTTACAAAGTTGCTTTTGATGGCTTTCGAAGTCGGCATCGCAATGCCCAACGCCGCTAAGAGCGGCGCTGGGTCGATAGTATGAGGCGCAAGCAACGCCACCAAAATAGCGTCCGAGAGTCCGCTATTCGCTTTCAGTACCTCCAATGCGGACTCTAACGCCTGCTTCCTTATCGCGGCACTAGCGGGCTTTTGCGTCACCGCTTGACGGGCCAGTCCGTAACCCTGACCTACCTTCGCATGGAAGTCAGCTTGCATGGCGAGGAGCTTGCTGCGCCCCCCCATCAGGTCACTGCCAACCATTCGGCCATTAACCAGTGGCAGCAACAGGACATGGCAATGTGGGACTGCTTCGTCATTGTGAACAATGGCACTGAGAATTGGCACTGCAAAATATTGACTCGCCCACTGGACTGAATCATTGAAGAACCGTCCTTGGTCGATAGTCGACTTCGATGGCAGGCTGAAAATAATTTCTAGCCCCAGTACAGCGTCCTTGCGAAGCAACTTGATTCCAGCCGCATCCATCAGCGCCTTGGCGTCGGCAGCCACGGCTGCTGCCGTGCTGTGACCATGCAATATGAGATTAAATTTCGTTTGTGTTGGATTGATGCGTCCGCCTGACGCCTGACCGAGTTCGGCCAAAATTTCGCGGTGATTGTGTCGGGCGGCCACCTCAATGATGGCCTTTCCGGTTAGCTTCTTGATTCGCAGGAATTGGGTGTTTGTCATTTCTCCCTAGACCCTTAACGCCATGAATTCACGGGAAATGGTCAGCGAATTGGTTACAGGTTTCCTCTGGTACAGTTGAACGCTTGCCACGCGAGATGAGGATGGCGCGCCCTTGACGGACGGCATGCTATTTTTTGAAGTTATTGCCGCCACCTATTTGACCTCCGCCACATAATTCAGGGGGTCGGCAAAAAATTTGTGAAGTTCGCGGTTGGAATAGCAAGTGCAACGCTCAGAAAGGCGAATTGCTGGCGGCGCTTTACCCGCGATTACCAGTTGGCGGAATTTCTCGCGGCTGACGGGCGAGAATGGGGCAATCTGACGCCAGCGGGACATGCCGTCCGCTGGAAGAGTCTTACTGGGAGGTGCTGCTGGGGCTGCGATGTTTGCCATGGTTGCCTAACTTTGCATGTTGCCGCCATGATTCAGCGGATTGATGCAAGAGTAGGTTTGATGGCGCTGCGAGTGACCGAATTCGATTTTCTAGAAGTCGAATTCGGCGAAATAGGTTTATTTTCCTCGTCGTGCCAAGGCATCAGGGATTTGCTTTAGTGCCTTGCGGATGGTCTCGTCGCTGACACTGCTGCCAATGTCATCGATGAGTCGCGCCACTTCGCTTGCCGAGGTTCGATCTTGATGAGCAATATTAGATTTTTTGCAGAGAGCCGCGATCATGACCAAAAGCGTATTTCGTTCCGTTGCCGATAACGGCTTTTCGATGTTTGACGGCACACCGTTGATTGCCTGCTCAAACTCGATCAACGCCTTCGTACGAACAACGAACACACTATCTGGTGGGAGGCCAGATGCAGGGTAGTAGAATCTCCTGTTCAAACTTCCATCGCTCCCTTTGTCCTCGAAATGATCTTGAAGCTGACAAATCGACCCGTCCGGTCGCGTCACGAAAGCACCGTTAAGGCATTGAAGCTCAACAGCTGGCCCATCGGTTAGGCGGTGGTATGCATGCTCAACATCCAGGCGTTCAGAACCCTTCATGAACAAATCCCAGATTCCTTCAATCGTCACAGTCTGATCATCCAATACGAGTACCGTTCCATCGCTGAGATCGATACCGCTGATGATTTCTTGCTGAGATAGAGATCCCATGTACGTTGGAGCTTCATCCTCGGGGACAATTTTTCCCATTCGAGCTTTGGCATGATTGACGAAGTCGACCGATAATTTGAGGTGACCGTCCAGAGCCAACTGCAACACGTCAGCTTCGGTTGCCTCCTCGTCGCATACAAGTGAAATCTGCCGTGCAGCCGCAGCTACCGTCACCCATTGTTTTAAGCCAAACAATTTACCCAAAGTAGTACCCTATTTACTGAACCTGAATTCGAGGCCACACCCATCGACAGCGAGCGGAGTCCGGTGCCCCGTCATCTTGCGGTCATAACCCATGCGCTTCACCACGCCGGAGTCGTCCCTGGCACGAGGTTCGCGCATCAATTCCCATCTGCCTGACTCGTCAAGATGTCGTGAAATCTTCATGCGGCGCGGGCAAACTTGCCGATCACGACCTTTCTGTCCTCGGCAATTTGCGCGTCAACGAAATCGGCCCATAGCTGTGAAATCTTGCGGCGCTCGTCGGCGTACTCAGCCCGGTTGTACACGCCCTTGATGCCCTTTATCGAGTGTGCAAGTGCTTTCTCGATGGCATCGGACGAATGACCCATCTCGTGCAGGTGCGTTGACGCGGTGCGGCGGAAGTCATGGATGACGAAGTGTTGTACGTCGGAGTCCATCGCACGCACGGCCTGATTCAGCGTCGACTTTGCGATAGGTCTGTCTTCGTGGCCGCGCCGCATGGGGAACACAAAACGCTCGCTGTGCGAAAGCGTGCGCAGTTCGCGTAACATGGACACCGCCTGCCCTGACAGGAATACCCAATGCTCGCGGTCTTTTTTCATCCGCTCAGCCGGGATGCGCCATATGCCTTCGTCCAGATCGAACTCCGACCACTCAGACTCGATTAGCTCGGACTTACGCACCATCGTGATCACAAGGAGGTGAAGTGCCAACTTGTAGGCGCGGCTCATGTTTGAGGTGTATACCGTGCGTAAGACCGTACCGACTTCATCGGGCGATAGAACGCGCGTGCGACTCTGGGGCGTGGCAATGTAACGAGCGACCAATTGCTGGCCAGGATTGATTGTCGCGGCCTGACGCGAAATCGCGTACTCGTACATGCGCTTGACCACATTGCGCGTAAATAGGGCCATTTGCGAGGCACCGCGTCCTTTTACCTTGTCACAGATGGCGAGCACGTCACCGGCATTCACCTCCGTTAGGGCCTTATTTCCGATAGCTGGGTAGATATCCTTGTCCAAGGCGCGCCTTGTAACGGTGCGATACGACAGCGATTTAGGGGCTATCTCAGACTCGTACCAAAAATCGGCAAAGGCGCGCACTGAATCGAGAGTTTTGGTAGCACCCCGGTCTTTCTTAGCATCGGCGACGGGCGACACGCCGCCGGCCACAATCTCGGCATAGCGACGTGCTCGGATTCGAGCATCTTGTAGGCTGATCGCGGGATAGTCGCCAATGGTGACCATAGGCTGCTGCTTGCGGTTAAGTGAATAACGGTATCGCCAGACCATCGAACCCGATGTCATGACTTCCAGCACCAAGCCACCACCGTCGGCGATGAGGTATCGCTTCGCTTTTGGCTTGAGCGCCTTGATGCGCTTGTCGTTTAGGGGGATGGCTGCTTTTGGCATTTAAGTACACACTTTTGAGTACACATGGGTTTGTGTACTGAAGTGTGTACTTAAGAGTCGTGTGTGTCAATGGGCAACATTAGGCAACGCTGGCCACTAACTCATTGATGCAAAAGGCCTGCACGTCAAAGATTTGGCAACGATTGCCAACTACTGGCGACAACCTATTTTCCGATACAGAAGCGGCTGAAGATCACCCCCAGCAAATCGTCCGGCGTGAACTGCCCGGTGATGCTCGAGAGCTGGTCCTGCGCCAGGCGCAGCTCCTCGGCGAACAGGTCGAGCGACTGGTCGTCCTGCAGCGCGTGCTGGCGCGCCAGTTCGAGGTGCTCGCGGGCGGCGCGCAGCGCGATCAGGTGGCGTTCGCGCGCCAGGTACAGCGACTCGCCGGTCTGCTGCCAGCCGGCGATGCGCAGCAGTTCGGCGCGCAGCAGGTCGATCCCCAGCTTCTCGTGCGCCGACAGGTAGAGGTGGGTGGCGTCGGGCGACACGTCCATCGAAGGCTTGTGGCCGGACAGGTCGATCTTGTTCCAGATGCGCACCACCGGCACCCCGGCCGGGAAAGCGGCCACGATCTTTTCGTCTTCCGCGCTCGGTCCCAGGTTGGCGTCCAGCAGGTGCAGGATCACGTCGGCCTTGCCGACCTCGCCCCAGGTGCGCTCGATGCCGATGCGTTCCACGACGTCGATGTCATCGAGGGTGCGGATGCCGGCGGTGTCGATGATGTTGAGCGGGATGCCTTCGATCTGGATGGTCTCGGTGACCTTGTCGCGCGTGGTGCCGGCGATCGGGGTGACGATCGCGACGTCGGCGCCGGCCAGGGCGTTCAGCAGCGAGGACTTGCCGACGTTCGGCTGGCCCACCAGCACCACGTTCAGGCCTTCGCGCAGCAATGCGCCCTGCGCCGCCTGGCGGAACACGTTTTCCAGCGCCTCGACGATGCCGGCCAGCTGGCCGCGCGCGTTCGATTTTTCGAGGAAGTCGATTTCTTCTTCCGGGAAGTCCAGGGTCGCCTCGACCAGCATGCGCAGATCGATGGTCTGGTCGACCAGCTGGTGCACCACCTGGGAAAAAGCGCCGGACAGCGACTGCGAGGCCGACTTCGCCGCGGCTTCGGTGGAGGCGTCGATCAGGTCGGCCACCGCCTCGGCCTGGGCGAGGTCGAGCTTGTCGTTCAGGAAGGCGCGGCGGGTGAACTCGCCCGGCTCGGCCAGGCGCAGGCCGTGTCCGGCGCCGGCTTCGAGCACGCGGGCCAGCAGCATCTGCAGCACCACCGGGCCGCCGTGGCCCTGCAGTTCGAGCACGTCTTCGCCGGTATAGGAATGCGGGCCCTTGAAGTACAGGGCCAGGCCCTCGTCGATCACGTCGCCGTTGGCGGCCTTGAACGGAATGTAGGTGGCGTGGCGCGGATTGAGCTTCACGCCGGGGAACAGGACGTCGATCAGGGCCTGCAGCGACTTGCCGGAGGCGCGCACGACGCCGATGCCGCCGCGGCCGGGGGCGGTGGCGATGGCGGCGATGGGGGAGGTGTCGAGTTTCATGGAGGGGATTGTAAGGGATACGGAAAAGAAAAAGCCCGCGCAAGCGCGGGCTTTCCACTGAAACCAGGCCGCTTACTTCGCCGCGCCGGTCTCGAACTTCTTGGTGATGACCCACTGCTGCGCGATCGACAGGATGTTGTTGACCACCCAGTACAGCACCAGTCCCGACGGGAAGAAGAAGAACACCACCGAGAATGCCAGCGGCATGAACAGCATCATCTTGGCCTGCACCGGGTCGGTCGGCTGCGGGTTCAGCTTGGTGGTGATGTACATCGACACCGCGTAGATGATCGGCAGGATGAAGTACGGGTCCGGGCGGGTCAGGTCGTCGATCCACAGGATCCACGGCGCGCCGCGCATCTCGACCGATGCCTGCAGCACCCAGTACAGGGCGAAGAAGACCGGCATCTGCACCAGGATCGGCAGGCAGCCGCCCAGCGGGTTGATCTTCTCGGTCTTGTACAGCTCCATGGTGGCCTGCTGCATCTTCTGCGGGTCGTTCTTGTAGCGCTCGCGGATCGCCTGCATCTTCGGCGTCACCACGCGCATCTTGGCCATGCTGCGGTAGCCGGCCGCCGACAGCGGGAAGAAGGCCAGCTTGATCAGCACGGTCAGCGCGACGATGGTCCAGCCCCAGTTACCCAGCAGCGAGTGCAGGTGGGTCATCACCCAGAAGATCGGCTTGGCGATGATGGTCAGCATGCCGTAGTCCTTGACCAGTTCCAGGCCAGGGGCGATGGTTTCCAGGGTCTGCTCGTCCTGCGGGCCCGAGTACAGGCGGGTGTCGTTCGACACGGTCGCGCCCGGCGCCACGGTGCCCAGCGGCTGGATGGTGCCGATGGCGTACAGGTTGGTCGCGATCTTCTTGGTGAAGATCTCGCGCTGCGCCTTGTCGGCCGGGATGAAGGCCGAGACGAAGAAGTGCTGCGAGATCGCGACCCAGCCGTTGTTGGCCTTGGTGGCGTGATCGGCCTTGCCCTTCTCGATGTCCTCGAAGGTCAGCTTCTGGTACTTGTCTTCCTGGGTATACAGGGTCGGGCCGGTGTAGCTCGGCATGAACCAGGAATCGGTCGCCGGCTTGTTGCCGTCGTGCTGCAGCTGCAGGTACAGCGACGGCTGCACCGGCGCGGCGGTCAGGTTGGTGACGTCATGGCGGATGCCGATGACGTAGTCGCCCTTGCGGAAGGTGAAGGTCTTGGTCAGGCGCACGCCGCCCTGCTCCGCGTCCATCACCAGCTGCACGGTGCCGTCGGCGCCGCGCGTGAGCGGACGGGCCACGAACGGGGTCGCGTGGTTCGGCATCACGCCGGCCGGGGTCGAGCCGACCAGGCCGGTCTGGCCCAGGTAGACGCTGTTGCCGCCCACGTTGAACAGCACCTTGTTCTTGGTCTTGTCGATTTCGTCGGCGAACTTCAGCAGCTCGAGGCGCTTGATGACGCCGCCGAGGGTGTCGATGTCGGCCTTCACCACGTCGGTGGTGATGGTGATGCGCTGGGTCGACGGCGCGCTAGGTGCGGCGCCCGGGACGCCGGCCGGGCTGGCTCCCGGCCCGCCCGGCACGGCAGTGGCGCCCGGCTGCGGGGCGGCCGGCACGTCGCTCGGCTTGGTTTGCTGCTGCGCCACCTGGGCGGTCGGCGGCGCCGGCGAGAACAGCGACTGTTTACCGTTGGCCACCATCCAGTTGTTCCAGAGAACAATCAGGGAAATGGCGAACACGATCCACAGGACGGTACGTTTATTGAGTTCCATTGGAGTCTAGTCAGGAGTGGTTACAACCGCGAGCGGCTGGTGGAGGTTGCTGGTCCTTGCCCTCGCGCGCCGGCGGGACGAAGTCGACGCCGCCCGGATTCCACGGATGGCAGCGGCACACGCGGCGGGCGGCCAGCAGCGAGCCGCGGGCGGCGCCGTGCACGCGCAGCGCTTCGATCGCGTAATTGGAGCAGGTCGGGTAAAAACGGCACTTCTGCCCGAGCAACGGGGACAGCAGCAGCTGGTAGCCGCGAAGGAACCAGACCAGCAGCGTCTTCATGATGTCGGCGAGGGCGCCGGTCGGCGCGGGCGCTGGGAGGCGAACAGGCGGGTGAGCTCGGCGCGCAGCTCGGCCTTCAGGGCGCGCGTGGTGGCCGGCCCGTCCTTGCCGTTGACCGGCCGCGACAGGCGCACGATGCAGTCGAAGGGCTGCAGCTGGCTGGTGCGGAACAGCTCGCGCGTGACGCGCTTGATCGTATTGCGGGTGACGGCGCGCGGCGCGAAACGCTTGGCCGCAACGACGCCCAGCCGCGCATGCGGCAGCTTGTTGGGTCGGGTGTAGAGCACGAAATGCGCGGATTTTTGCGCCGGGCGCAAACGAAAAACGGATGAAAACTCATCCGTTTTAACGATACGCCGAACGCGCGCGAAGTCGTGCGAACCTTCGCCTGTCATCACCGACCGCGTCGATCTGGTCTAAAAAACTTAGACAGCCAGGCGCTTGCGGCCCTTGGCGCGGCGTGCGTTCAGGACTTGACGGCCACCACGGGTAGCCATACGTGCGCGGAAGCCGTGCGTGCGCTTGCGACGGACGACGGAAGGTTGGTAAGTACGTTTCATGGTGGTCTCGCTTAAAGCAAAAGTAAGTGCAAAATCGGGTCTGACGTCGTGTCAGGATTCGTCGCCAATGACAGTTCGCAGATGGTTAAGCCAGCGTCACGCCACAGCAGATACTCGTTTCGCCCGGGCAGCCGCCTGCTGAATTGTCAGCTTGATATGGCGCACGGACGGGGAACCCTGAATTAGACATGATTTCCAGTCCAGCTGTCAAGGCGGCCGTTGTTTCCTGATGAGTCTTGCAAACTGCGCCATGCTTGAAAATTCTGGGCCCAACCTGTGGATAACTTCGGCCGAGACAGGTAAAATAGCGTGTTACGTATCAATTAGCGAAGTATGGAAAACTTTTGGCAGACCTGTTCCGCGCAGCTGGAACTCGAGCTGACGCCGCAGCAATACAGTGCGTGGATCAAATCGCTGGTCGTCCTCGATTACGAGGATGGCAAGCTGCGCATCGCCGCGCCGAACCGGTTCAAGCTCGACTGGGTCAAGACCCAGTTCGCCACGCGCATCACCGAACTCGCCTGCCAGTACTGGGAAGCGCCGGTGGAGGTGCAGTTCGTGCTCGACCCGAAGAACAGCCCGGCCAGGAAGCCGGCGGGTCCTGCCACGGCTGCCGGCGACGGCAGCGCGGCCGGCAATGGCGCCCCGCGCCCTGCCGACCCGGCGCCGAGCCAGGGCAACGTGAACATCGCCAACTCGCCCAAGCGCGAGCAGAGCCGCATCAACACCGACCTGACTTTCGAGAGCTTCGTCACCGGTAAGGCCAACCAGCTGGCGCGCGCCGCCGCGATCCAGGTCGCCAACAACCCGGGCGTGTCGTACAACCCGCTGTTCTTCTACGGCGGCGTGGGCCTCGGTAAGACCCACCTGATCCATGCGATCGGCAACCAGGTCATGGCCGACAACCCGAACGCGCGCATCCGCTACATCCACGCCGAGCAGTACGTGCGCGACGTCGTCACCGCCTATCAACGCAAGGGCTTCGACGACTTCAAGCACTACTACCATTCGCTCGACATGCTGCTGATCGACGATATCCAGTTCTTCGGCGGCAAGAGCCGTACGCAGGAAGAGTTCTTCTATGCGTTCGAAGCGCTGATCGCTGCCAAGAAGCAGATCATCATCACCTCGGACACCTATCCGAAGGAGATCACCGGCATGGACGACCGCCTGATCTCGCGCTTCGACTCCGGCCTGACGGTGGCGATCGAGCCGCCGGAGCTGGAAATGCGCGTGGCGATCCTGCTGAAGAAGGCGCAGTCCGAGAACGTGACCCTGTCGGACGACGTCGCCTTCTTCGTGGCCAAGCACCTGCGCTCCAACGTGCGCGAGCTGGAAGGCGCGCTGCGCAAGATCCTGGCCTACTCGCGCTTCCACGGCAAGGACATCACCATCGACGTGGTGAAGGAAGCCCTCAAGGATCTGCTGTCGGTGCAGAACCGCCAGATCTCGGTGGAGAACATCCAGAAGACGGTGGCGGACTTCTTCAACATCAAGGTGGCGGACATGTATTCCAAGCGCCGCCCCGCGAACATCGCCCGCCCGCGCCAGATCGCCATGTACCTGGCCAAGGAACTGACCCAGAAGAGCCTGCCGGAGATCGGCGAGCTGTTCGGCGGCCGCGACCACACCACCGTGCTGCACGCGGTGCGCAAGATCGCCCAGGACCGCCAGAAGAACGCCGAGTGCAACCACGAGCTGCACGTGCTGGAGCAGACGCTGAAAGGTTAATGCGTAGGGTGGGCGGGTCTCCCGCCCACGCGGTGATCGCTGCAGGACAATACATCGCGGCAGCGCCGACGATCGTTGACCGCGTGGGCGGGGAACCCGCCCACCCTACGAAAAACGGTCGCCGCCCCAATATTCGGAGAGGTTTGTGTTATCTCCCGGCAATTGGCAAAATAGTGTTAGAGCAATAAATAATTAATACTTAACTGAGGATATCTATGCAACTGGTCAAAACCACCCGAGATACGCTTCTCCGGCCACTGCAGATCGTGAGCGGTATTGTCGAGCGTCGGCACACCATGCCGATTCTGGCCAATATCCTCATTCGCAAGGACGGCGAAAGCGTCTCGTTCCTCTCGACCGACACCGAAGTCCAGATCACCACGCTCGCCAACATCGGTTCGGGCGACGACGTGACCGGCACCACGGTGGCGGCGCGCAAGCTGCTGGACATCCTGCGCGCGCTGCCGGAGTCGGGCGACGTCACCATGACCCTGCAGAACAAGCGCCTGGCCGTCCAGAGCGGCAAGTCGCGCTTCGCCCTGCAGACCCTGGCCGCGGAAGAATTCCCGACCGTGTCGGTGGCCGACAGCTACAACGCCAGCGTCACCCTGCCGCAGAAGACGCTGAAGCACCTGTTCAACATGGTGCACTTCGCGATGGCCCAGCAGGACATCCGCTACTACCTGAACGGCCTGCTGCTGGTGCTGGACGGGAACAACATCATCGCCGTGGCGACCGACGGCCACCGCCTGGCCTTCTGCCAGGTGGCCACCGAGCAGGCCTTCGAGCGCCAGGAAGTGATCATCCCGCGCAAGACCATCATCGAACTGCAGCGCCTGCTGGAAGAAAGCGATGAGGAAGTGCGCCTGGATATCGCCGCCTCGCAAGTCAAGCTGACCTTCGCCGACATCGAGCTGGTCTCGAAGCTGGTTGAGGGCAAGTTCCCTGACTACACCCGCGTGATCCCGAAGGGTTACAAGAACGACTTCACGATCGGCCGCGAAGAGCTGCTGCGTTCGCTGCAGCGCGCCGCGATCATGACCAGCGACAAGTTCAAGGGCGTGCGCTGCATCATCGAGCCGGGCGTCATGAAGATCAGCTCGACCAACGCCGACCAGGAAGAGGCGGTGGAAGAACTCGAGATCGACTACGGCGGCGACACCATCGACATCGGTTTCAACGTGACCTACCTGCTCGACGTGCTGAACAACCTGAAGTGCGACCAGGTGAACATCGCGCTGGGCGATTCGAACTCGTCGGCGCTGATCTCGATTCCCGACAATGGCGACTTCAAGTATGTCGTCATGCCGATGCGTATCTAATCAGCAGCCACGCAGCATTTGGGTTCGGGCGCCGGCTTCCGCTGGCGCCTGAATCACCCGTTTTATAGAGAAAGCAGTCCATGTCCGAGAATACCCAACCAGAAATGACTCCCGCCGCCAAGGCGGACGAATACGGCGCGTCCTCGATCCAGATCCTGGAAGGCCTGGAAGCGGTGCGCAAGCGCCCGGGCATGTACATTGGCGACACCTCGGACGGCACCGGCCTGCACCACCTGGTGTTCGAGGTGCTCGACAACTCGATCGACGAAGCCCTGGCCGGCTACTGCACCGAGATCCACGTCACCATCCACTCCGACAACTCGATCTCGATCACCGACAACGGCCGCGGCATCCCGACCGGCGTCAAGATGGACGACAAGCACGAGCCGAAGCGCTCGGCGACCGAGATCGCCCTGACCGAACTGCACGCCGGCGGCAAGTTCAACCAGAACTCGTACAAGGTCTCCGGCGGCCTGCACGGCGTCGGCGTCTCGTGCGTGAACGCGCTGTCGAAGCTGCTGCGCGTGACCGTGCGCCAGAAAGGCAAGATCCACCAGCTGGAATTCTCGCGCGGCGTCCCGATGGACCGCATCGTCGAAGTCGTCGACGGCGTGGAAGTCTCGCCGATGAAGGTCCTGGGCGACACCGACAAGCGCGGCACCGAAGTGCACTTCTGGGCCGACGAGGAAATCTTCACCACCGTCGAGTTCCACTACGAGATCCTGAGCAAGCGCATCCGCGAACTCTCGTTCCTGAACAACGGCGTCAACATCAAGCTGAGCGACCAGCGCACCGGCAAGGAAGAAGTGTTCGCCTTCGAGGGCGGCACCCGCGGCTTCGTGGAGTACATCAACAAGGCCAAGAGCGTCCTGCACCCGACCGTGTTCCAGGCCACCGGCGAGCGCGTGTCCGAGCAGGGCACCAACATCTCGGTGGACGTGTCGATGCAGTGGAACGACGCCTACAACGAGCAGGTGCTGTGCTTCACCAACAACATCCCGCAGCGCGACGGCGGCACCCACCTGACCGGCCTGCGCGCGGCGATGACCCGCGTGATCAACAAGTACATCGACGAGAACGAATTCGCCAAGAAGGCGAAGGTCGAGATCTCGGGCGACGACATGCGCGAAGGCCTGACCTGCGTGCTGTCGGTGAAGGTGCCGGAGCCGAAGTTCTCGTCGCAGACCAAAGATAAACTGGTGTCGTCGGAAGTGCGCGGCCCGGTGGAAGAGATCGTGGCCAAGACCCTGACCGACTTCCTGATGGAGAAGCCAAACGACGCCAAGATCATCTGCGGCAAGATCGTGGAAGCAGCGCGTGCGCGCGAAGCGGCGCGTAAGGCGCGCGACCTGACCCGCCGCAAGGGCGTGATGGACGGGCTGGGCTTATCGTCCAAACTGGCCGACTGCCAGGAACGCGACCCGGCGCTGGCCGAGCTGTACATCGTCGAGGGTGACTCGGCAGGCGGCTCCGCCAAGCAGGGCCGCGACCGCAAGTTCCAGGCCATCCTGCCGCTGCGCGGCAAGGTGCTGAACGTGGAAAAGGCGCGCTTCGAGAAGATGCTGTCGTCGGAGCAGATCACCACCCTGATCGCGACCCTCGGCACCTCGATCGGCCCGGACGAATTCAACGTCGACAAGCTGCGCTACCACCGCATCATCATCATGACCGACGCGGACGTCGACGGCGCCCACATCCGTACCCTGCTGCTGACGCTGTTCTACCGCCAGATGCCGCAGCTGGTGGAGCGCGGCCACGTGTACATCGCGCAGCCGCCGCTGTACAAGGTGAAGGCCGGCCGCGACGAGCGCTACCTGAAGGACGACGTCGAAGAAGCGAGCTACATGATGACGGTGGCGCTGAACAGCGCCTCGCTGATCCCGCGCGAAGGCGCCGAGCCGATCAACGGCGAAGCGCTGGCCGAGCTGGTGCGCCAGTACAACCTGTCGAACGCCATCATGATGCGCCTGACCCGCGTGATCGACCGCGCGGCGCTGACCGCGATCACGGCCGGCGTGACGCTGGACATGAGCACGCTGGAGAAGGCCGAAGCCTCGGCCAAGGCGATGGAAGCGGCGATCAAGGATCCGGCCGTGAAGGTGGTCGTGCGTTCGGACGAGCTGTCCGAGAAGCACGCGCTGCGTATCGAGCGCATGCGCCACGGTAACGTGAACGTCACCTCGATCGACGCCGACTTCGTGCAGAGCAACGACTACGCCGTGCTGGCCAACGCGGCCGCCACCTTCCAGGGCCTGATCGGCGAAGGCGCCATCATCCGCCGCGGCGAAGGCGAGAAGATGAAGGAGTTCGCGGTGCGCGGCTTCCACGAAGCCATGATCTGGCTGCGCGAGGAAGCGGAACGCGGCGTGAGCAAGCAGCGTTACAAAGGCCTGGGCGAGATGAATCCGGAGCAGCTGTGGGAAACCACGATGGATCCGACCGTGCGCCGCCTGCTGAAGGTGCAGATCGAGGATGCGATTGCGGCGGACCAGATCTTCACCACGCTGATGGGGGATGAAGTCGAGCCGCGTCGTAACTTTATTGAGACCAATGCGCTGCAGGCGGGCAATATCGACGTCTAAGCGCTCTACGCTTCAAGTTAAAAAGGCCTCGTATTCGTACGAGGCCTTTTTCATTCTGCCGTCAGTTGGTGACGGCGACTACGCGATCTTTTCGTCGAAGTCATTCAGACGCTTCATGACCGCCTGGTTCTTGGCATACTTGTGCTTCAGCTGCGTAAGCTTTTTATCTGTGCCAGTACAGAGCTTGCGGATTTCGCGCTCCATTTCCTTCATGCGCTGCTTGTCCGGCGGGTCCGGGATCTCTCCCCGGAAATGATCGCAGCCTTCACGCTGTTCCACATATCTGACGACGTCGGAAGGAAGCCGGGCTTCGGCTGCGATCGCCGAGCCGAGGCTAAAGCAAAGCATAACAAGTACAGTCTTCATCGTTAGACGCATCTCTACGCTCCGGTATCGGACTCCTGCTCGGGAATCGGTCGCACAACCAGGAACTGGTACAACATCGCGCTGACGAAGGCGATGCCGGCGCCGGCCAGCAAGGCCGGCACGAAGGACCAGGCCTGTGCCATGTAGCCGGTAAAGATTGGCGCCAATGCACTGCCGATGAAACCGCCAAAGTTCTGGATCGCTCCCAGCGAGGCGATACGGCTGCGCGGCGCCACGACCGTGACCAGCGACCAGGAACAGGCCGACGCGGCATTCGCCAGGAAGATGACAACTGAGATGCAGGCAATGGCCAGGGTATTGCTCTCGACCAGTGCAGCCGGGATCGTGAACGCTACCATGCCTAGCATGGCGATCACCACCGCCGTACGGCGCCCTGCCAGGACCGATGACGCACGCCGTGTGATCTGGTCAGACGCCCAGCCGGCCACCAGGGCACCGGCGAAGCCGCACAGGAAGGGAATCGTTGCCGCCACACCGACGTAGGCGACGTCCATGTTGCGCTCTGCACGCAGGTAGCCCGGCAGCCAGGTCAGGTAGACCCAATTGAGATAGACCGATCCGAAGAAGCCGAGCAGCATGCCCCAGGTCGCGCGATGCCGGAACAGGGCGAGCCAGGAGGCAAAGCCTGCTTTCGGCGCCTCTTCCACCGTTTGGCCTTCATCGAGATACGCCAGCTCCTCCGCGGACATCTGCTCGCGCACCGGGTCCCGATACAACATCACCCAGACAACCGCCGCCACGATGCCGAGCGTGCCGGTGACGAAGAATGCCCAGTGCCAGCTGGTGGCGGCAATCAGGGGCGACAGGCACAGCGGTGCGAGCGCAAAGCCCAGTGGGGACGCCGAGTTGTAGATACCTGTCGGCGTACCACGTGCCTTGATCGGAAACCAATTGCTCACAACCCGCGCCGCCGCCGGGAACTGCGGCGCCTCGCCGATACCAAGCACGACCCGGGCGAGCACGAACCAGCCGAAGGTCGAGACGAGGCCGCCCGCGGCTTGTGCCAGCGACCACAGTACCAAGCCTGCGCCGAGCAACCAGCGCGGTCCGATCTTGTCGACCAGGGCGCCAACCGGAAGCTGGCACAGTGCGTAACTCCAGGAGAAGGCCGACAGCAGTAAACCCATCTGGCCAAGTGAGAGACCCAGGTCGGCACGGATGAACTCATTGGCGACGGCGAGCGTGGCGCGGTCGAGGTAGTTGATAACGCCGGTGACCACCAGCAATACAAGTGCAATGGTTTGACGACGTCGGATACGGTAAGGAGCGGCTGCATTGCCAGAGATATCGATCATCTTAAGATCGTATCAAATCAATGTTGATATTGGAAAGATATTTCCCACGTTCACCAGTAAATTCTTCAATGGTATCAGTTGAACATCATTAAACAGGTAGATTGCCGGAATTTCATATCGTCAGAGCTTAAGAGCTGACTCTACTACCACAGACATTCAAGCAGACTTTATATGCTTTAGTCATCAATTGGGGCTGTTCTAGCATAAAAACGTAAGAAATCGTTAGATGCAATCTGCAAATCATGTTCCTGTAGCCGCACCCTCCGCTGTTTAAAAAGTTCCATTAGTATAGATTTTCTTTCGTTGTCAGCACCATAATGAAGCAAGCGATGACATGTTGCACATAATGAGACAATATTCGCGACAACATCTAGCGAAGCTTGGAATCGTGACTGTTGACTTATCGGAATTAGATGATGCGCCTCTACGTACCGCTGTTTTCGTGCTCTCGACAAGAATGTCCAGTGAGTAGCGTCAATTTCGCACGAAAACTGTGCAGCTTGAATAGCTGCTGCAGCTACAACAGGAGAGCGAACATATTTATTAGATAATGGGTTGACGGTTAGAGGGGCGCCGACAATATTCTTTGCATGCTCAGAGACATTCAGTTGAGCTGCCTTTTCTAACACAACACTTTGAAACTCTTCTTCACTTACAGAAAATAAAGAATGTAAATTTTCATTAAATAAATAATATAGTCGCTCGTAATATTTAAGCAGCGTAGTTAAATTTTCGAAAAACAAAGCATCACTTGGAGGATTAGTACGAAAATATTCGTAGCTCGCAATAGCCGCTGCTTCATACGCACGCCCCAAATCGCCAGTAGAGGCAAGTGGAATTTTTCCTTTCCAAACGTCTGGAGCCGTATCGAGATAACTCCATGCTCGAGCAGCCGCTTCCTCCATTTTTCTCCACGCAAAATTTTTTGTATAGCGTTTCTCGACCGCTGTAATTCCTTGGTTCAAACTTAAGTAGCACCTACTCATATCTTCCGAAAACAGCAGCACTACATAATAACCATTCTCGGCATTTTCGGTAATTTCTTTTCGGAAAATTCCAACCCATGGAACCCGCGCTATATTGCCGTTACCGATTGATCCCTTTACCTTGTAAAGATGAGAAATCTTACGTTTCTTAAGATAAGCTTCTATTCGATGGGGAATTTCTTCAAGAAGCGCATTTTGATCCGGAGTACCGACGAGTTTGGCTACGCCTCCTAATTTTGCACGAGTTGTGGAATAATTATCAAAAACGTCAGTAAAGAGATTCTGCACGTAGCACCATTGCTCATAAGATATTGAACAAGGTTAGCATCGATATCTTCAGATGGCGAGTCAACGTGCATGTATGCTATAAAAATGTCTTTCCTGTACAAAGTCGCCCAACGCATGCTCCCCCCGTGCGATACCGTTTACCGCATCAAAACTGCAAGTCGCGTGGTGCGAACATTGAGACGACGCGGGACTTGGGGCTGCCGGTCTACCTCGACCCCGGCAACATTCCGCCCCACGCAGCAGCTAGGCCCTGCGTTAGTACGCCTCTTTGGACAACATGGCTCCGGATCTCCGGCTGACCACCTTCCCCGCCACCATGAACACGCCCTCGCCGGTGTAATGCACGGTTTCAGGATGCTTCGGCGTCCTCGCCGCCCGCGCCGCGACCACTTCCCAGATGAAGAAGTTGTACTTGTCCACCAGGCTGTCGTCATGCAGCCGGCAGGCGAAGTGGGCGTGGCATTCGCGGATGGCAGGCGCCGCAACACCCTCCACCGCTTCCGGCGTCAAACCGAAGCGCTCGAATTTGTCGACTTCACTGCCGGACGTGGTGCCAATGCCCACCACCGCATCCAGCAGCGCCATGGTCGGCAGGTTGATCACGCATTCTCGGCTTTTCCGCACCATCTCGAAGCTGTGGTTGCTTGAAGCGATCACGCAGCCCACCAGCGAGGGCGAGAACTCCATCACCGTGTGCCAGCCCATGGTCATGATGTTGCGCCGGCCTTCCCAGCTCGAGCTGACGAGCACGATCGGCCCCGGTTCCAGGTAGCGGCGGATCTTTTCGAGCGGGACATCCTGCTTCGTATAAGCGCGTGCCATACCTTCCCTCCCTCGCGTACGTTTGCCTGAGGCAACCCGGCATTTCAGGGCTGAGTTGCTATAGTAAGACGTATCAGATATCAGCCGGAGCACGACCAAATGCGACTTCTTCCCCAAGCCGCCATCATCCTCGGAGGGACTTTGGTTTCCACAATCGCCATCGCCGCGCCTGAACAGCAGGCCGCGGCCTTCATGAATATCTATTCGACGCACTGCCTGAAGTACCTGCACGACTTCGACGGCCTGCGCAAGCAGCTCTCAGCCTTCCCCCAGTTGCCTGCCGAGGCTGCGGCCGTGTTCCTGCAGGGTGCCAAGGGCAATGCCTGGTCGGTGCCGAGCCAGCACGGCCAGTTCATCATGGTCGTCCATTCGGACAAGAACCTGTGCGCGCTGTACGCCAAAACGGTGCCGGCCGCGACGGTC
The DNA here is from genome assembly GCF_046236355.1 of Massilia sp. BHUDP2. Classification (NCBI taxonomy): domain Bacteria; kingdom Pseudomonadati; phylum Pseudomonadota; class Betaproteobacteria; order Burkholderiales; family Oxalobacteraceae; genus Massilia; species Massilia sp. BHUDP2. The sequence goes on along the minus strand of NZ_JBJUVW010000003.1, from coordinate 1,031,198 downwards.
CAGGCGATGTTCGAAAAGACGGTGGGCAAGGCGCCCGAGCCTTTCCGCAGCGAGCGCAAGCGCAATACCTCGGAAAAGGGGCCGGACGGCGTCAAGAGTACCGTCGCCTATGAATGGAGCACGGACAAGTCGCCGCGCAAGCCGCTGTTCGCGCTCACCACCACCACCAGCAAGAACAGCGTGGCGCAGGGCGTCGCCACCGCGGCGATCGGCCACTGAAGCCACCGCCGCTGCCATGCCCGCTTACGGCAGCCTGATCTTGATGACGGCGTTGCCCGAGGTGAGGTAGAGGTTGCCCTTGCCGTCGTTGGTGATGCCCCGGATGGGCGCCAGGCTGCCCGGTAGGTTCCCCGCCTGCAGCGTGTCCTTGCGTGTGGTGCCGGCAAGCGTCGTCACCACGCCCTCCGGCGTGATCTTGCGCACCAGGTTGTTGACCGCGTCGGCCGCATAGACATTGCCTTGCGGGTCGACCGTCAGCGCCACCACCTGTTCGAAGCTCGCCGCAGGGCCGGTGCCGTTGGCCGCGCCGCTCACATTCGGTGAGCCTGCCAGCGGGCTCAGGACGTTTGCATTGACGGTGGTGGGATTGAACGTGCGGCTGATCCTGCGCTGCAGGTCGAACACGTAGACGTTGTTGTTGCTGTCGATCGCCACGCCGCGCGCATCGGCGATGCGCGTGCCCCACAGGTCCTGGGCCACCTCGACACCCTCCAGCATGCCCGTCGCCCCGGCCACGATGCGCCGGGTGCTGAGTCCGTTCGTCACCAGCAGGTGGCCGCGCGCATCGGCTGCGATCGCTCTCGGAACGATGGCCCCATTACTGCGGCTGTCGACGTTGTTACCGACCGGGATAGTCGCCACCGTGCTCACCTGGCCGGTGCTGCTCACGCTGCGGATCCGCATGTCGTCCGTAACGAACAGGGTGCCGCTGCTGTCGATTGCGAGCGCCAGCGGCTGGACGAAACGGGCGCGGTCGCCCGGGCCTTCGATGTATTCGCTCGACCCCGGTGCGCCGGCCAGGGTGCTCACCACGCCCGTCGGCGTGATCTTGCGGATGGCGTCGTTGCCGGTATCGGCCACGTACAGGTTGCCGGCGGCGTCGATGGCGATGCCGGTGGGGCCATTGAAGCGCGCGGCCTCACCGGTGGCGTTGGTGCTGCCGGAGTCCGTGGCGCTGCCGGCGACGATGCTGATGGCGGCCTGCGCGGGCGGCTGCTCGTCGTCATCGTCGTCCTTGGGCGGATGGTCGCCGCAGGCGGCCAGCAGGAGCATCAGTGCCGATGCTCCCAGTACCTTCACGCGCATGCGCGCAGTCTTTGCCACCGCCGGTCGCTTCATCGTCTTCTCCAGGATTCGATGAGCAAAATGCTAGCACGGGACGTGCGCGGGGACGGGATGGATTTCCATGCCGTCGGCATGAATCAAGCGTCGGGCAGGCCCCCGCTCATGCGATCAAGGAACTGCACCGATGCACGCTCGCTCATCACCAGCACGAGCTTCAGGCGCGCGCGCGTCATGCCGACGAACAGTTTTCTCAGCGTGAGTTCGTCCATCTCCTCGAAGTCGATCTCGGTGAAGATCAGCGCCGGCGCCGACTGGCCCTTGAAGCGGTACACCGATTCCGCCAGCAACCCGCCCTCGCGGAACACCGGGTTGCCGAACAGATCGTAGGCGCCGGTGAAGGAGCGCAGCGTGTGCGCGTCGCTCAGTTTATCGAGCTTGAGGATGGCCGACTTCTCCCGCCCGCGGAACGAGCAGATTGCGATGTCCTGGCGCCCGAAGCCGGCGGCCAGGCACAGGGTCACGGCGCGCCGGGTCTGCGACAGCATTGCCTCGACGTCGCCTTCCGGGTAGGTGAGTTCCTCGATATCGGCGCCCTTGAACGGGCTGCCCGCCTCCACCGGCTGGCTGACGGCGCCGATCGAGCCGAGCATCTGCACCACTTCGCGCGGGCTGCGGTAGTTGGTGTTCGAGTGCAGCACTACCCAGCCGGGCAGCGGCACCATCTCCTTGCCGTACAGGTTCTGGTCCGGGTCTTCCAGCCAGATGGCGCGGCCGCCCTCCTTCAGCATGCGCAGCACGATGTCGCGCCAGGTACTGGAAAAATCCTGACCCTCGTCGACGATGACGACGTCGTACTGCCAGGTCTCGGGCAGGTCCGCTTCGACCAGTGCGCCTTCGATCTCGGCCCAGACGGTGGGCGCGCCGTAGTCCGGCGTCTTGCCCTGGGCGCGCAGCCAGGCGTCGCACAGCTCGTGGAAGTTGGCGACCCGCCCGCCTGCGGGCACCAGGCGCTCGATGTGGTCGGCCAGCGGACGGTTGAAGCAGACGTAGAGCGGGCGCAGGCCGGCGTCGATGGCGGCCGTGTATTCGGCCAGCGCCAGCTGGGTCTTGCCGCTGCCGGCGGTGCCCACCACGCGCAGGCGGAAGGGAGAGAATTCGAGCCGGCGCGCCCAGGTGGCGAGGCCCCCCGACAGGCGCGTGACCATGCTGGTGGCGCAGCCGATCATCGAGCTCGGGTCCGGGCGCAGGCTCAGGGTGTCGCCCAGGTAGCGGGTGACCCGGTCGAAGTCCTCGGTGCGGGCGGTAATCGGCAGGATTTCCTTGATCTTCGCGCCCAGGCGGCCCTTGGTGGTGGCGTCGATGATGTGGCTGGGGTCGATGCCGGCCTGCTGCGGGTCCTTCACGATGTAGTCGGGGCAGTACAGCAGGTAGTCGATCGACAGCTCGCCCTGGTAGCGCTTGGCGAAGCCTTCGATGGTGTGCAGGATCTGGTGGCGGATCTTGCGCGGCTTGCCCTGGTAGTTCTTGACCAGGCCATCCTTGCTCTCGTTCAGGAAGCCGGCGATCTGCTCGATCAGCAGCAGCCTGCCGTTCGGCGCGACGATGATGAAGTCGATGTCGCCGTAGGCCGAGAAGCCGTGCTCGACGTTGGTCCAGTGGACGCCATGGTAGATCTCGTAGGGCGTATCCGAGAGGCGCTTCTCGAGGAGCGTCAGGGTTTCGATTTCACGCGCGGCGGAACCGGTGACGGACATCTCGCGCCAGCCGGCAGGATGGATATGGGCCATGGGTCGTCGGGTGCCTGTTTTTTAGATAGAAACATTGTAAGGCCGATCATGTTTGTTGCCAGCACCGTTGAAACCTAGGCATACCCGCGCAGCTCGGCCGCAAACGAGCGCACCTGCGCGCAGCTGTCCGCCGCCGCCTTCGCGCACCAGCTGCTGAGCGCTTCCATCAGCTGCTCCTCGCTCGCCAGCGAGCGCTGCCACAGTTGCGCCAGCTGCTCGCGCAGCGCCTGCACCCGCCCTAGGCACTCGCTGGCCGCCAGCAGCCGGCCCAGCCTGCCCTGCTCGTCGCCATTCAGGTAACCGGGGTCGCGGCTCAGCAGACGCAGCGCCGCCTTCCGGTCCAGGCCGGCGCCCAGCGCGAGGCCGCGCAATTCGCGCCGCCATACCGGCCTGAGCCGTGCATTCAGTGCCGCCATCACCCGCGCGCGGTTGGCCAGCACGGCGCGCAGGGTGGCCGTATCGACCTTCGCATGGCGGTAGCGGATGCCGGGCGGCGCCGGCAGCGGTCGCGCCTTTGCGAGGCGCAGCCATTCCAGCAGCCGGATGTACATCCAGCCGATGTCGAATTCGTACCACTTCACCGACAGCTTGGCCGAGGTGGCGAAGGTGTGGTGGTTGTTGTGCAGCTCTTCGCCGCCGATCAGCACGCCAAACGGGAGGATGTTGGTCGCCGCTTCCTGGCAGTCGAAATTGCGGTAGCCGACGGCGTGGCCGGCACCGTTGATCACGCCCGCCGCCAGCACCGGAATCCACAGCATCTGGATGCCCCACACCGACAGGCCGATCACGCCGAACAGCAGCACGTCGATCACCAGCAGCAGGCCCACGCCCTGCCAGGTGAAGCGGCTGTACAGGCGGCGTTCGATGGCGTCGTCCGGGCAGCCGGCCGCGTAGCGTGCGATGGCTTCCCGGTCATGGCTGGCGGTGCGGTAGAGTTCGGCGCCGCGCAGCAGCACCGTGCGCAGGCCCACCTGGCGCGGGCTGTGCGGGTCGCCCTCGCGTTCGCAGTGCGCATGGTGGCGGCGATGGATGGCCACCCATTCGCGCGTGACCATGCCGGTGGTCAGCCACAGCCAGAAGCGGAAGAAATGGGCAAGCAGGGGATGCAGGGACAGGGCGCGGTGCGCCTGGTGGCGGTGCAGGTAGACGGTGACGGCCACGATGGTGACGTGCGTGGCCAGCAGGGTATAGGCGACGATGGCAAGGGGCGATGCTCTTGTGAACCCATCGGCCAGGAAAAGCAGAAATGCTTCCATTGCGTGCTCCCGTGGTCAGCTACGGAAGCGAAGTATGCGCGCTTCCCGTCCCCGGGAAGCGCACGCCTGCGTCACACAGGCTTGAGCAGGATCAGCGGCGGCGCGGCGCCGGACGCGGACCTGAAGGACCACGGTTTTCGATGTGGCGGAAAGTGATCCGTGCCTTGTTCAGATCGTACGGCGACATTTCCAGCGTGACACGGTCGCCTGCCAGGATGCGGATGTGGTTCTTCTTCATGCGGCCCGAGGTGTAGGCGATCAGCTTGTGGCCGTTGTCGAGCTCAACGCGGAAACGCATTTCGGGCAGGATTTCGGACACCAGTCCATTCATTTCGATCAGTTCTTCTTTTGCCATGCTAGCTCCTTATGCTGTTGACGGCCCGCGCGGCGCACGGGTCGATGAAACGTCGGTCGCGCCGACCAGCGAAGTGCGGCGGCGTTGGTGCTGATGCTGGCCAGACCGGGGGCCAGGGTGGAGAGAGGGAAGCGCGCAGCCTGCACATGGAAACGCAGGAGCGGAGGCTTGGGCGGCGGCGTAGCGCGATGTTGCAGATACGAAACCGAGGGAAGTCTGAAGCGCTGCTTCGACGACAGACCGCCAGTATACCAGCGATGGCGCTACGCTGCAGAAAAGTGGCCTGTTCAAATATTGCCCGGTTGCTATACTGCCCACTTTGATGGAGGCGCAACAAACATGAAATACCTGATGGCGCTGGCCCTGCTGGCCGGTGTGGCGCTGCCGGGCGCAGGCCAGGCGGCAATCAGCTGCACGCTTCTGGTCGATGCCGCGACCGGCAAGGCCCTGGTGCGCGAAGGCCAGTGCGAGCAGCGCGTGACGCCCGCCTCGACCTTCAAGGTGGCGATCAGCCTGATGGGCTACGACAGCGGCATCCTGGTCGATACGGCCACGCCGCAGCTGCCCTTCCGCGAAGGCTACGTCGACTGGCTGCCGGAATGGCGCACCACGACAAGCCCGGCCGCGTGGATGAAGCATTCGGTGGTCTGGTATTCGCAGCAGGTCACGACCCGGCTCGGCGCGGAGCGCTTCCAGTCCTATATCGACCGCTTCGACTACGGCAACCGCGACGCCTCCGGCAATCCGGGCAGGAACGACGGGCTGACCCAGGCCTGGCTGGGCAGCTCGCTGAAGATCTCGGCCGACGAGCAGGCGGTGTTCCTGCGCAAGCTGGTCAACCGCACGCTGCCGGTGTCCGCCAGGGCCTTCGACATGACGGCGGCCCTCATGCGCCATGCGCGGCTGCGCAACGGCTGGGACGTGTATGCGAAGACCGGCACCGGGTCGGAACCGGGCTCGCCGCCGCATGGCTGGCTGGTGGGCTGGGCCGTCGACGGCGGACGCACGGTCGTGTTCGCGCGCCTGGTGCAGGATGCGCAGGGCGAGAGCGGCCCCCGTGCCGGCCTGCGCGTGCGCGACGCCTTCATGAAGGAACTGCCGGCGCTGCTCGAGAAACTGTAAACACTTCCGCAGCGCAGCATTTTTTGCTTGACATGCGATCCATTCCTCTCGTAGAGTGGATCGCATGTCCTTCCACCTGCATCTGTCGACTTCCCTACCTGCCGCCGGCGCGCTATCGCTGGCAGCCCTGCTACTACGCGCGTAATCCACGCCGTACGTCCCGGCGCCTCCGCCGGCCTGCAAGCAGTCAAGGAAAGTTGTACCGATGTCCAAGATTCCGTTCCACACCCCGTCGTTCTCCGCCACCGGCATCACGCTGGCAGTCGGCTCGCGCGCACAGTTTCGTCTCCTGCTAAAGCTACTGACCGGTTGCCGGGCCTAGCGTTCGTGGCCCGTCCGGCAGCCTGCCGCCACACCACCGCCCCCATGGGCTCGTCGTGTCACCGCATCAGGAGCAAACGAAATGCTGAAGAACCCCGCCGCCAAATACCGTCCTTTCCCCGCCGTCCAGCTGGCCGACCGCCAGTGGCCCAGCCGCTCCATCACCCGCCCGCCGGTCTGGATGAGCACCGACCTGCGCGACGGTAACCAGGCCCTGATCGAGCCGATGAGCCCGGAGAAGAAGCTGCGCTTTTTCGAGATGCTCGTCAAAATCGGCATCAAGGAGATCGAGGTCGGCTTCCCGTCCGCATCGCAGACCGACTTCGACTTCGTGCGCATGCTGGTCGAGGAAAAGCGCATCCCGGACGACGTCACCATCATCGTGCTGACCCAGGCGCGCGAGGAGCTGATCCGCCGCACGGTGGAATCCGCCGCCGGCGCCAAGCGCGCCATCGTCCACGTCTACAACTCGGTGGCGCCGGTGTTCCGCCGCGTGGTGTTCGGCATGGAACGCGAGGAGATCGTGCAGATCGCGGTCAAGGGCACGCAGCTGATCAAGGAACTGGTGGCCGCGCATCCGCAGACCCAGTGGGGCCTCGAGTACTCGCCGGAATCCTTCTCCACCACCGAGCTGGACTTTGCCAAGCAGATCGTGGATGCCGTCAGCAATGTGTGGCAGCCGACGATCGAGAACAAGATGATCGTCAACCTGCCCTCCACCGTGGAAGCGAGCACGCCCAACGTCTACGCCGACCAGATCGAGTGGATGTGCCGCCACCTGGAGCGCCGCGAAGCCCTGGTCATCAGCGTGCACCCGCATAACGACCGCGGCACCGCCGTGGCGGCGGCCGAGCTGGCCGTGATGGCAGGCGCCGACCGCGTCGAGGGCTGCCTGTTCGGCAACGGCGAGCGTACCGGCAACGTCGACCTGGTGACGCTGGCGATGAACCTCTACACCCAGGGCATCGACCCGGGCCTGGATTTCTCCGACATCGACGCGGTGCGCCAGCTGGTGGAGGAATGCAACCAGCTGCCGGTGCACCCGCGCCATCCGTATGCGGGCGACCTGGTCTTCACCGCCTTCTCCGGCTCGCACCAGGACGCCATCAAGAAGGGCTTCGCCGTGCAGAAGGCAGATGCGATCTGGGAAGTGCCCTACCTGCCGATCGACCCGGCCGACCTGGGACGCAGCTACGACGCCGTCATCCGCGTCAACAGCCAGTCCGGCAAGGGCGGCATGGCCTACCTGCTGCAGCAGGAATACGGCCTGGAGCTGCCGCGCCGCCTGCAGATCGAGTTCTCGCGCGCGGTGCAGCGCGTGGCCGATTCGACCGGCCGCGAAATCGCCGCAGCAAGCATCCACGCGCTGTTCGCAAGCGAATACCTGGAACAGGACAGCCCCTGGCAGTACGTGGCGCACCGCATGACGGAGGACAGCGCGCACGGCGTCGAGATCGCGCTGGACCTGACGCGCCACCATGCGCCGCAGGCCATGCAGGGCAAGGGCAACGGCCCGATCGACGCCTTCGTGAACGCGCTGGGCCTGGACATCCGCGTGATGGACTACCACGAGCATGCGATCGGCCACGGCGCCGATGCGCGCGCCGCCTGCTACGTCGAACTGCGCGTGGGCAGCGGCCAGACCCTGTTCGGCGTGGGCATCGACAGCAATATCGTGACGGCCTCGTTCCGCGCGGTGCTGTCGGCGGTGAACCGCCACCTGGCGATCGCGGGCACCGACGAGACGGCGATCGCCGCCTGACAAGGCTGGCGCATGAATAGCGAGTTCATCACTTCTGTTCCAGGCCTTCACACGGAACGCCTCAGGCTTCGTGAATACCGGCGGGAAGACTTCGACGTATTCGCAGCGCACCTGGCCGACCCGGTCAGCGCGGCCCACCTGGTCCCGGCCGACCGCCATGCAGCGTGGCGAATCTTCTGTTCGCAAGCAGGACTATGGCTCATCCATGGCGCCGGCTGGTGGGCTGTCGAGGAAAAGCAGACGGGCCGGCTCGTCGGGAGTGTCGGCGCCTTCTTTCGCGAGGACTCCACCGTGATGGAGCTTGGCTGGAACACCTATCGTGCTTTCTGGGGCCGGGGATTCGCGAACGAAGCGGCGGCGGCGGCCTTGCACCATGCGCTCGAGGTCCGGCGCGAACCGAAAGTCCGGGCGCTCATCGCCTCAGGCAATGAATCGTCGCTGCGCGTTGCCAGGCGCCTTGGCTTGCAGTATGAAGCGGACACCGAGATCGTCGGCAAAGCGGTCGGCGTTTATACGCGCGAACACAGCATGGCGCAGGCGCTGCAGGCCTGATTGTTGAGGGGAGAATAATAGTTCATCATGGGAGCATCACTCACCGACAGGAGGATGCATGAACATGGACGCTCAACAAGTCGCGATCGTCACCGGCGCCTCGCGCGGCATCGGCGCCGCCCTGGCCCAGCGGCTGGCCGAGGACGGCTACCAGGTGGTCATCAACTACGCCAGCAACGAGGCCGAGGCCAAGCGCGTGGTCGCCACCCTGCACGCCTGCGGCCACAAGGCGATCGCGGTGAAGGCCGACGTGGCGAACCCGGAGGAAGTGCGCGCGCTGTTCGACGCCGCCGAGCGCGAGTTGGGCAAGGTGGACGTGCTGGTCAACAATGCCGGCGTGCTCAAGACCATGCCGCTGGCCGATACTTCCGACGAGTTGTTCGCCCAGACCTTCGGCGTCAACGTGCAGGGCACCTTCAACACCCTGCGCGAGGCGGCGCGGCGCCTGAACGATGGCGGGCGCATCGTGAATTTCTCCACCACCGTGCTGGCGATGAAGCTGCCCGGCTACGCCATCTACAGCGCCAGCAAGGCCGCGGTGGAGGCGATGGGCGCGGTGTTCGCCAAGGAGCTGCGCGGACGCCGCATTCGCGTCAACACCGTGGCGCCCGGGCCGGTTGCCACCGAGCTGTTCTTCTCGGGGAAGACGCAGGAGCAGATCGACCACTTTGCAAAGCTGCCGCCGCTTGAGCGGCTGGGCGAGCCGGGCGATATCGCGCGCATCGTGTCCTTCCTGGTGAGCGAGGAATCGGGCTGGGTCAACGGCCAGGTGCTGCGCGCCAACGGCGGCACCGCCTGAAGATTGTCGCCCATGTCCTACCGTCTCGCCATCTTCGATTTCGACGGCACGCTGGCCGATTCCTTCCCCTTCTTCATCAGCGTGTTCAACCAGATCGCCGACGAGCTCGGCTTTCGCCGCATCGCCGCGGAGGAAGCCCAGCAGCTGCGCCACCACGATACCCGCACGATCATGCGTCACGTCGGCATGCCGGCATGGAAGCTGCCGCTTGCCTCGCGCAGCTTCATCGGGCTGATGCGCGAGAACGCGGCGCGCATCCCGCTGTTCGACGGCATCGGCGAGGTGCTGCACACGCTGGACCGCGAAGGCGTGCGGCTGGCGATCGTGTCCTCGAACTCGGAGCAGAACGTGCGCCTGGTGCTGGGCCCGCGCCTGAGCGCCCTGTTCGGCCACTACGAATGCGGGATGTCGATGTTCGGCAAGGCCGGGCGCATCCGCAAGGTGGTCAAGCGCGCGGCGGTGCCGGCGGCGCATGCGCTCTACGTGGGCGACCAGGCCCTGGACGCCGACGCCGCGCGCCGGGCCGGGGTGGCCTTCGGCGCGGTGAGCTGGGGCTATGCGCCGATCGAGGCGCTGCGGCGGGTGGCGCCGGACCGTGAGTTCGGTACGCCGGCCGAGCTGCTGCACATCGCCAGAAGCGTCAGCCCTTGACGCACACCACCTGTTTCAGGGTGTGCACCACCTCGACCAGGTCGCGCTGCGCATGCATGACGGCGTCGATGTCCTTGTAGGCCATCGGGATCTCGTCGATCACCCCTTCGTCCTTGCGCGATTCCACCCCTTGTGTGGCGCGCTCCATGTCGGCCCGCGTGAAGCGGCGCTTGGCCTCGGTGCGGCTCATGACACGCCCGGCGCCATGGCTGCAGCTGTTGAAACTTTCCGGGTTGCCCTTGCCGCGCACAATAAAACTCTTGGCGCCCATCGAACCGGGAATGATGCCGAGCTCGCCTTCGCGCGCCGACACCGCACCCTTGCGAGTGACGAACACGTCCTTGCCGAAGTGCTTCTCCTTCTGCACATAATTGTGGTGGCAATTGACTGCCTCCACGTGCGTCTCGAAGGGTTTCGGGATCACCTCGCGCATCGCGCATCGCGCAGATCACGTTGTGCATCATCACTTCGCGGTTGATGCGCGCGAACTTCTGGGCCCAGCCGACCGCTTACTGACATCGCGGCTTCCCTTGTTGTTGCGGATCTTGGTCGCGACAATGCCCTGCGGCACCGGCTGTTCGATGGGCTGCACAGCACCGGACAGGTTGTCGGGGCAGGTCGCTCGCGCGCAAGGTGATCTTGGCCGCCATCTTGCCGCAGCCTGTCATCCTACATAGTAACTGTTACATCCCTGTTCTTAGCGGGGAAGCGATTGCCTTAAGAGGTAACAGTCTTTTTGCAATACTACTGAGAATAAATGTTTCATCGAAGCGAATCTGTGCCCTATAGATAAGAGAAGAACCAGACGTAACCTTGGCCCACTTTCGTGGACAAATTATCAACGTCACGATGCGAGAGGTGAGAAAAAGCGGCCTAGGATTGAGAAATCTTCCGCTTGGAACGAGGATTTGTAGTGAAAGTGTGTGACTTTTTCTTCGTCACAACCTGCTAACCTGAGCCCACGGCCGGTGTGGGCCGATAGCGGTCCTGGCCAGACAATCTTTGCAGCACATCCTAGTAGCATGTTGAATCGCAGCAATCGGAATCGACAACTTGATATCACCTTCCTTACCTTATTCGACCTGCAATCTTCGAATTTTTGTTATAAACTCTTACTAAAGGACACTGATTTTGCCGTTCGATAAAAGAATTAAAGATGAAATAATTTCTTATGTGACTCGAGACATCGCAGATGAAGAATGGCACAAAGATTTCTTCAGATTTATATCCGACCAAAAATTGGCAGCACGCCTAGCAGAAGAGTTTATTTCAACCCGATGCCTGTATAAAATCCTCGAAGGATTGTCTGTCACCAAATGGATGCTTCGAGCTCAAGTACGAGCACAAGTTTTTTCTTATGCTTCGATATACGAAGCCATTATTCATCATATCTTATTTGTTGACTTTGCAACCGACAGTCGTGTAATAGCCTTGCAGCGACAGTCAGGCAGAACAGATGTTTCAATACCTTCAGCCAAAATGGAACTCCTAAAAAAGCATTTAACTCATGGAGGCAGCCCAATTATCGTTACGAGAGAATCAATCAAAAAAATTAAAACCTCAAAAATTCGTTTTGATAAAAAAGCTGAATGCGCAAGAGATATTGGATTGATTGACGACGCTCTTTGTGCGGAATTAATAGAATTTTATGAGGCAAGGAATTCGATTCATATTCACGCTGAAATAAGAAAATCCATGAAATATCAAATGGATTTGTCTTGGAGAGCATATAGGCGGATGGAACCATTTAAGACGCAAGTCGAATCTGCATTAGTATCGCAGGGCTTGTTTTTGCCTTTTCCGGAAAAATCAAAGAAAAGTTTAAAACCAAAACCTTCTGGCCCCAAAGCAAATCTTGCCGTGCCATAGTAGCCGTAGGCATCAGAGGATGCTATACAACTTATGTTCCGTTTGAGTGAAAGCGGCTTCAATAACATCGTCAGGAAGGTCCAAAGCATCTTTCGGTGCGACAGGAGTTACTTGGCCGTGGAAGGACGACCCCGGCGTGAAGCCGCGGCGCTGGGTCGGTGAGCTGAGTGCCGGGCTGCGGCTGGATTTTCCCGGCACCCGCGGCCGCGAACACGGCCCCTGGTTCACGCAACTGCGGGCCATCCGCCGCAGCGCCGAGTTCCACGCGCCGCTATCGGTGCCGCGCCATACCGTCGCGTCGCTCACCCTGGGTACCGATTCTGAACGGGCGGGAGGGCACGCGCGGTTGCGCCCGCCCCATGCCGCTTCTATACTCCGTCAGGCAATGCCTTCACGCATCATCTGACCACGGAACCGCCATGCGCAAGCCCTTCTACCTGCTCCCCGCACTTCTTGCACCGCTGCTGCTGGCCGGCTGCGTCAACGATTCGGCCAGCTACCCGATCGCGGGCAAGGAGCATGCGCTCAGCGTGCGCGTGCTGCAGGATTATTTCTGGAGCAAGGAGGCGACGCTGCGCCTCATCGTCGCCCGCATGCCGGACTGCCAGCGCCAGCTGGAGCTGGGCAAGGTGTCGCTGTCGGGGCTGGAGATCGAGCTGTTCGCGAGCGGACCGGACGTGTACACGCTGCGCTCGGGCGAGGATGTCTGGCAGGTGGAAACCCAGGGTTGTACCGAACTGGAAGCGCCGGAAGCGAATGCGGTGACCGGCCAGGCGCTGGGCAGCTTCCACCTCGACGAGCACGACAAGCTGGTCTTCGAGGCCGCCGCCGCTGCCGGTACTCCTGCGGAACAATAAGCGTAGGAAAGCGCGGCCGGCGCAGGAAACCGTCCACGCGTCCTGCGTGCGTTGGATCCCTCGCCCGACGCAGGTGGCGACCAGGTCGTTGCCGGCCGCGCCGCCCTACCCGGTCATCATCGATATCGTCAAGGACGCAGCCAGCCGCGTCCGATCGGCACCGCCAGCACGCGGCGGTACAGGTTTTCCACCACCGGCAGCAAGTGAGCGCTTGCCGCGCGCACGGCCGCCGTCTGCACCAGCAAGGCCATCGACGCCGACATCAGGAGCGCTCCCGCCATGTCCTTCGGCCAGTGCACGCCCAGGTAGACGCGCGACCAGGCCACGACCAGCGCCAGCGGCAGCAGCATCCAGCCGACGCGGCGCGCTTCCTGCACCCGGCTGAACGCCAGCACCAGGGCCACCGAGAAGATGCTGGTGGCATGGTCGCTCGGGAAGGAGCTGTCCGGCGCGTGCAACAGGAAGGTCTGGCCGACTTCGGCGACGAAGGGCCGCGGGCTGTACCAGAAATGGCCGATCAGCGCGTTCAACGTGAGCGCACAGCCGGCCGCGATGAAGGCGCGCAGCGCGACCTCGCGCCCCGGCCCGCCGCCGAGCCACAGCATGACGAGCGACAGCGGCATCACGAAGATCAGCCACTGCGCGGCGAAGATGGCAGCCATCAACTGCCAGCCGGTCAGGCCGGCCTGGGCGTTGAGGGTGGAGAACAGGATCAGGTTGAGGTGCTCGAACATGGCGCCGGCTCGAAGATAAAATATTGATAAGCTTTCCTGTAGCTTAGCGGAGCCCGGCTGACGCACTTTTCAAGAAGTGCAACAGATTGTGACAATTCCCCGACAATGTCGCGTGCGACTGCTTCAGCTCAATGGCGGTGGAGCAGGCGCCTCAGCTGTGCCAGTTCCATCTCGCGCCCCGATTTCTCGAGCACGCTTTCGAGCAGGGTGCGGTCGCCATCGCGCAGCATGGTCCACTGGGTGAAGTATTCGTGCACGGTACGCCAGGGCGGAAAGCCCGCCGGCATGCTGCGCCAGGTGGCGCCGGTGTGGAGGAAATAGAGGACGGCACAGAACACGTCGTACAGGTCGTGCTTGCGGGGGCGGGTCTTGCGGCGCGCCGCTTCCAGCATGCCGCGCACGGGCTCGAACTGTTCGCGAGAAATGTCGCTGGGAAATGCCGGACGATCCATGGCGCGCCCTCCGAAAATCACTTGGAGGCCGGCGATCCGGAACAGGTTCCAAGGCGGGCCCGGCGGCCCGCCTTTACAGCTTAGTCCTAGTCGCGTGCCAGCGCCAGGAACTCGGTACGCAAAGCCAGGTTCGGTTGCAGTTCACCGAGCAGGGCCGAGGTGATGGTCTCTTCGCCGATGGCGCGGATGCCGCGGCTTTCCATGCACATGTGGCGGCACTTGACGACCACGCCCACCGCCTTCGGTTCCAGCACTTCCATCAGCGCGTTGGCGATCTGGATCGTCATGCGCTCCTGCACCTGCAGGCGCTTCGAGAAGATGTCGACCAGGCGGGTGAGCTTGGAGAGGCCGACGATCTTCCCGTTCGGCAGGTAGCCGACCGTGGCCTTGCCGAAGAAGGGCGCCAGGTGGTGCTCGCAATGGCTGTAGACCGGGATGCCGCGCACCACGATCAGTTCGTTGTATTCCTCGGCGCCATCCTCGAAGGCCTTGAGCACTTCGACGGGATCCTGGTCATAGCCCGAGGTCCAGTGTTTCCAGGCCTTCGCCACGCGGTGCGGCGTTTCCTGCAGGCCCGGACGGTCCGGATCCTCGCCCAGGCTGGTCAGCAGGCGGCGCCAGTCGTGTTCGGTGAAAGCTTCTTTGTCAGACATGGTGAACCTTAAAAAATCGATTGCCGCAAGTATATAGAAAATGCGGGAAGGGTTCCGGCGGCTGCCGGTTTATTGAGCAAAGTTAATGTCACCGCGCACAACAGCGGTAGCGTGGAAGGCGGTTCCAGTCCTGGGAGATCGCCATGTTCGGCAGCACGGTCCTCGAAGTCGCCATCGGCCTGACGTTTTGCTACGGCACCCTGGCGCTGGTCGTCAGTACCTTGCAGGAAGCGCTGGCGGCGGCCTTCAGCCTGCGCGCCAACATGCTGCTGGACGCGGTCAAGCGCATGCTGGACGACCCGCGCTGCGAGGCGCTGGCGCAAAGCCTGTACGACCATCCGCTGGTCAATCCGCACGGCAGCACCACCGCCCGGCGCAAGCTGTCGGTGCGGCCATCCTACATCGAACCGGCGCACTTCGCGATCGCACTGCTCGATTCGCTGCGCAGCAATCCGGCCATCCCGCTGCAGGCGGCAATCGAAGCCCTGCCCGACGAACAGGTCAAGCGCGTGCTGCTGGCCCTGTACCGCCAGTCCAGCGGGGACCTAGGACGCTTCCAGGAAGGCATCGCCGGCTGGTTCAACAGCGCCATGGAGCGCCTGTCCGGCGTCTACAAACGGCGCCAGCTCCTGATTTCCTTCCTGCTGGCCCTGCTGCTCACCATCCTGCTGAACATCGACAGCATCCACCTGTTCCAGACCCTGTGGCAGAACCCGGCCCTGGCTGCGCAGATCAAGGCCGCCCCGAGCGCGCTCGACGCCGAGGCATTGCGCCAGCTGTGGGCGATGCCGATCGGCTGGAGCAGCTTCCCGCCGCGGCTCGACAGCGCTTTTGCCCTGCAGGTGGCCGGCTGGCTGATCACTGCCGGCACCACGCTGTTCGGCGCCCCGTTCTGGTTCGACCTGCTGCAGCGCGCGGTGCAGCTGCGCGGCACCGGGGCCAAGCCGCAGCCGCAACCTCAGGTTGTCGTACGCACGGAGAATGCGCCGGCGCAGTCCTGAGCGCTAGCGCCCTGGCGGGCGGTGCGAATCCACCAGGACGCTCGACACTGAAATGTGCGGCACCCGTTCGGGCCATTCGTCGTCCGGCCCGAACCAGCGCGCCTCCGAGATCTCCGAGGTGTCGAGGCGGATCTCGCCATCCAGGTAGTCGGCCGTAAAGGCCAGCATCAGCGAATGCGGGAAGGGCCAGGACTGGCTCGCGAAGTAGCGCAGGTTCTGCACCCGCAGCCCCACCTCCTCGTAGACCTCGCGGTGGATCGCCTCTTCCACCGACTCGCCCGCCTCCAGGAAACCGGCCAGCGGCACGAAGCGCTTGGTCGGCGAGGCGATGTGCATCGCCAGCAGCACGCTGTCGCCCTTCCTGATCAGGACCATCATCGCCGGCGAGATGCGCGGGTAGGCCATGTGCCCGCACTGCACGCACTTGTAGCAGCGTTCGCCGGCCGCCAGCACGGTGCCGCTGCCGCAGGCGCCGCAGAAGCGGTGGGTGCGCGCCCATTCCGCCACCTGGGCGGCGCGCGCCGCCAGGCCCAGCAAGGCCTCGTCCATGTCCGCGAACAGCGAGCGCAGGCCGCGCAGGGCATAGCCCGGCGGCAGCGCCGGTTCGCTGTCGAACCAGCCCGTCTCGCAATAGCGCTCGCCGTACAGGCCGAGCGGCTGCAGGCGGGCACGGTCCATCTCCAGCCGGTCGAGCGTGGCGGCGTCGGGCAGCGCCAGGTCATGCTCGCGCACCAGCAGGCGGCCGCCGTGGAACAGGAAGCTCAGGGGTGCAGGGTCGGGACGTGGCGCGAACAGCGGCGTGAAGCTGGAAGGTGTCTGGAGCATGGTCGGATCGGCTAGGGCGGACAGGGCAATAACCCGATCATACCGCCTTTCGCGGCGCCCTTCTTCCACCTCTCTTAAGAACCGATTCCGCCACAAACGAAGTGAACTAATCCTGCTCAGCAGGCTCAAAGTTGGGCTGTTCGCTGCATCGCCCCCGACACCAGGAGATCACCGATGGACGACACCCCATTTGTGCTTGGCATTAACCGGACCCAGGACGCCAGCATCTGCCTCATGCAGGGCTCGCACCTTGCCTGGGCCATCCAGAAAGAACGTCTCACGCGCCACAAGCACCACTGGGGCAAACCCGGCGACCTGCGCGACCACTATGCGCCGCGCCTTCCCGGGCTCGAGCGCCCGATCGACATCGTCGTCGAATGCTTCTCGTCCGATGAAGAAATCGGCAGCCTGCCCGTCTATGACGACGAGCTGGCCGCCACGCTGGTACTGGCGCGCGACAGCCGCCGTGCGCGCATCTCGCACCACCTGGCGCACCTGTACAGCGTGTTCCACCCCTCCCCCTTCGACGAGGCCGCGGTGATGGTCATCGACGGCCAGGGCAGCCCGGTCTCCGACTTCACCGAGCATTGGAGCGGCGCCGCCAGCACGCCCGGCGACTGGCGCGAGGTCTCTTCCTTCTACAGCGCCAGCCGCAAGGAGATCCGCTGCATCGGCAAGCAGGTCCGGCCGCCTGACGGCGCCCGCCACGTCGACGGCCGCCTCGTCGGCCTCGGCATGTTCTACTTCCTGCTGACCCAGGCGATCTTCCCGGGCGAGGGCAACGAAGGCAATGTGATGGGCCTGGCCCCCTACGGCGACCCGGCGGCCCTCGGCCTGCCGCCGCTCGACGTCGAAGGCATGGCGGTCGGCATCCCGTCCGCCTGGCGCTCGCTGCTGCGCGAGCGCAGCCGCTTCCGCTTCGGCAGCGCGGAAGCGCGCTTCACCGACTGCGCCAACCTGGCCGCCGCCGGCCAGCGCGCCTTCGAGGTCGCCTTGCTGGCGCTGGCGCACTGGCTGTACCGCCAGACCGGGGCCGAGCACCTGTGCTTCGCCGGCGGCACCGCCCTGAACTGCTCCGCCAACGAGCGCCTGCTGCGCGAGACCCCGTTCCGCCGCGTGTTCCTGCCGCCGGCGCCGAGCGACGCCGGCACCGCCCTCGGCTGCGCCATCTACGGGCTCACCGAGCTGGCCGGCCGGCCCTGCGACTTCCGCTGGAGCGCCGACTACCTCGGCCCGCCGCCGCAGCTGTCCGACATCGAAGCGGCGCTCGACGGCGCCACCGACCTCGTGGTCGAGCGTCCGCGCGGCCGCGACGCCCTGTGCGCGCGCATGCTCGACCTGCTGTGCACCGGGCGCGTGATCGGCCTGTACCAGGGCCGCAGCGAGTTCGGCCCGCGCGCGCTCGGGCACCGCAGCATCCTGGCCGACCCGCGCCGCGACCGCATCCGCGACTGGATCAATGCGCGGGTCAAGCAGCGCGAATGGTTCCGCCCGCTCGCCCCGGTGGTGCCGGAAGAACGCGCCGCCGTCTACTTCGACGTGGCCGGCCCGTCTCCCTTCATGCAGTTCGCCGCGCCGGTGCGGCCCGAAGTCGCGCCGATGCTGCCGGCCATCACCCACGTGGACGGCACCGCGCGCCTGCAGACCGTCGGCCCCGCGGACGACCCGCTGCTGCGCGTCCTGCTGGCCGGCTTCGAGGTGCGTACCGGGGTGCCGGTGCTGCTCAACACCTCCTTCAACGGCAAGGACGAGCCCATCGTCGAGAGCCCCTTCGAGGCCGTCGCCGCGTTCCGGCAGATGCCCCTGCACGCACTGGCGATCCCACCCTTCCTGGTGACCAAGCGCAGCGAGCCGGAGCTGCCGGTATGATCCGTGCCTATCCCGGGCGCCCGAGCGTGCGGGCGGGCGAGACGCTCACCCTGCACGTCGCGGGCGACGAGCCGCGCTTTCGCATCGCCATCTACCGCTGGGAAGACGGACTGGTGCCCGTATGGCTGGGCGCCTGGCTGCGCGCCGAGCACCTGCCCGACGGCCGCGCCGACGAAGACTGGCAGTGGCCGCCCTACCAGGTCGAGACCGGAGACGACTGGCCCTCGGGCGTCTACCTCGCCCATCTCGAGCTGCCGCAGGGCCAGCCCCTGCGGCTGTCCGCCGATTCCGCCGCCGCCCTGTTCGTCGTGCGCGCCAGGGCGAGCAAGACCATCCTGTACAAGCTGCCCGTCGCCACCTGGCACGCCTACAACTGCTCCGGCGGCGGCTGCTTCTACACCAATCCGCCGCGCTCGGCGCATCCGCCCGGCGCCCGCGTGTCGCTGCGCCGGCCCGGTGGCGGCATCGGCGGCCTGACCTGGGGCGCGCAAGACCACTACGACCCGCGCTCCCCGCGCCAGACCTTCGCACACTGGGATGCGCGCTTCATCCGCTGGATGGCGCGCTGCGGCTATGCGGCCGACTTCTGCACCGACCTCGACATCCATGCGCAGCCGTCGCTGCTGCAGGACTACCGCCTCCTGGTCAGCGTGGGCCACGACGAATACTGGAGCGAAGACACGCGCGACGCGGTCGAAGACTTCGTCGCCGGCGGCGGCAACCTGGCCCTGTTCGGCGCCAACCTGTGCTGGTGGCGCATCCACCTGGTCGACGAGGGCACGGCCATGGTGTGCCACCAGGGCGGCAAGCATGGCGCCTGGGACCACTGGTGGCCCGCCACCGGCGCCCGGCGCCCGGAAGACTCCCTGAGCGGCGCCAGCTACCGCCACGGCGGCGGCTGGTGGGATGGGCCGCGCGACACCCCCGGCTTCATCGTCCAGCAGCCCGGGCACTGGATCTTCGCGGGCACCGGCCTGGCGCGCGGCGCATCGCTCGGCGCCGATACCTGGCCGCCGCTGCCGGGATACGAGTGCGACGGCGTACCGGTCGACCATATCGGGCCGGACGGCCAGGCTGTCCTGTCGGCCTGGCGCGACGAGGCGGGGACGCCGGACGGCTACCAGCTGCTCGCTGCCTGCCCGCTCGACCGGCGCTGGTAGGCCATGGCGCCGGCGAGGGCATCCACGTCGCGGCGATGGGCATGTTCCGGCACGGCGGCACCGTGTTTTCCGCCGGTACCACCGACTGGGCGCAGGTGCTGGGCGAGGCACGCGACCGCAGGGTCGAACGCATTACCCGCAACGTCCTCGACCGGCTGTGCCACGCCTGACGCGCCGGTGGCCGTGCAAGACCTGCTTGTGACTGCTGGAGACCGATCCGCCGCTGTGGTGCCTGGCTGTGGAATTTGCGCAAGGCTGGATTATTTGGAGAACACATGAATCGGCGTTCGTTCCTGCACCGTCACGCTATCCGCAGCGTCATCGTGTTTCGCGCCCTGCAGCTGGGGGACATGCTCTGTTCGGTACCTGCCCTGCGTGCACTGCGCAGCGCCTTGCCGGACGCGCGGATCGTGCTCACGGGCCTGCCCTGGGCGGCGCAGTTCGCCCGGCGCTTCGACGCCTACATCGACGACTTCATTCCCTTCCCGGGCCACCCGCTGCTGCCCGAGCAGGCGGTGCGCCACGAGGAACTCACGGCCTATTATGCGTCCATCTGCGAGCAGGGTTTCGACCTCGCCCTGCAGCTGCACGGCAGCGGCGACGTGACCAACCATATCGTCGCCGGTTTCGGCGCCCGCGCCATGGCCGGCTTCACCCGCGGCGAAGCAAGCCAGACCGAGCGCACCCTGCTGGTGCCCTGGCCCGACGCGGGCGCCGAACAGGAACGTCTGCTGATCCTGCTCGGGCGGCTGGGCGCGCCGGACGCCGGCACCCAGCTCGAATTTCCCCTGCGGCGCGAAGACATCGACGAACTCGACACCAGCAAGGTCGCCCCTGGCCTCGAGCCCGGCAACTACATCTGCATCCATCCCGGGGCACGCAAGCGCGACAAATGCTGGCCCCCGGAACGCTTTGCGGAAGTGGCGGACCAGCTCAGGCAGGAATTCGGCCTGGACACCGTGCTCACCGGTTCAGCCGACGAAGCCCCGCTCGCCCGCGCGGTCGCGGAGCACATGTGTTCGCCCGCGATCGAGGCTGCGGCGCCGATCTCGATCGGCGCCATGGCGGCCCTGATGAGCCGCTCGCGGCTGCTGATCTGCAACGACACCGGGGTATCGCATATCGCGGCCGGCCTGGGGCTGAACAGCGTGGTGGTGTTCAGCAAGGCGGACATTGCCCGCTGGGCCCCGCTTGACCGCCTGCGCCACCGCTGCATCTGGGATCCGGCCGCCGAGCGCGCCGCGGTGGTGCTCGAGCATGCCCGCGCCCTGCTCTCCGGGACGGAGCCGAGCGGACAACGCGCGACGGGCATGTGGCCGTATTGGTGAAGGCACCGGCCTTGTTCGCCGGGTCAGAATGCCGCACGGCTTCACGCACTCGATGCGACGGCATGCCGGCTTTGCAACTGCGCGAACGCCAGCCCCAGCACTTCGTCGACCGGAATATCGTGCAAAAAGCTCTCCTGGTGCGGGCAGCGCGCTGCGCGGTTGTCGGCGCCGCACACGCTGCAGCGCACCTGGGCCGAGACGGCAGCGCGCAGCAGGCCCGGCCGCAAGGGTGCGCCGTCGACCAGGTTCGTATGCCAGAACAGGCCGACGGCCGGGGTGCCGATGGCCAGCGCCAGGTGCAGCGGTCCGGTGTCGTTCGATACCACCAGCGCGGCACGCTCGAGCAAGCCACACAGGCCGCCCAGCCCGAGCTTTCCGGCAAGGTCGAGGGCCGGCTGGCGCATGCCGCCGACGATCCGCCGCACCAGGCCGGCCTCCTGCGCGGTGCCGTTGACGGCGACCAGCGCACCGGCCCTGGCCAGCGCGTCGCCGACGGCGATAAAACGCTCCGCGGGCCAGCAGCGGCGCGGATCGGACGATCCCGGCTGCAGCAGCACCAGTGGACGGTCATACCCCTGCGGCGGCGCCGGCATCGTGGTCCCGTACTCGGCCAGCCGGCCGTGCGCTGCGTCCCGGCCGGCGGGGGGCAGGACCTGCGCCGCGGCTTCGCGGTCCGCCGGCGTGACGGTCAGTTCGCGCTGCATCCACGGCAGCGCCGCGCCGGCCAGCGCGGCGATCTCCAGCAAGGCCAGCCGCCGGTTGGCCGGCTCGACGTGGGCAGCCCAGCGGTCGAGCGGTGGGGCACCGTCCGCGCGCGCGCCGACGGCCAGCCTGGCCTCCATGCGCATGACGAAGGGATTCGAGTAGCGCCCGCCGCCGTACATCTGCAGCACGATATCGAAACCTTCCCCGCGCATGCGTTCGACAAAGCACGCGACAGCCTGCTCGTCGACGGGCTCGTCCACGGGTGCCCCGACGCCGGGAATGGGCGGCAAGACCACGACCCGGTCGACCGGTCCCGGCCGCCCTTCCAGGAAATCCGCGTGCCAGGCCTTGCCGAGGAATACCAGTTCGGCGTCCGGATAGGTGTGCTTCAGCGCGTGCAGGGCCGGCAGGGCGAAGACGAAGTCGCCCACCGCGTTCGGCCGCAGGACGGCGATCTTCGCCACCCCGCCGAGCCGGGCCGGTTCGCCGCTCATGGCCGCTCCTGCGCCGGCGCCAGGGAAGCCGACAATGCCGCGGGATCGCCGTGCGGCAGCAGCGCCCAGGGCGCATCGACCCTGCGCTCTTTCAGCGTGGTGGGCAACTCCATGTGATAGGCGCCGGAGGGCAGCATGCCGCAGCCGCCGAAGCGCTCCATGACACGCAGCTGGGCCAGCACGTCCTCGCCGCAATGCTCGGGAGGCAGCGCCGGCCAGAAATCGAAGCCGCCGGCGGCGCGCAGCTTGGCGCCATCGAACATCACGCAGCCGCCCACCCAGGCCACGCGGTAGGCACGCTCCTGGTCGGGCGGGACGCCGAGACGGCGCTGCAGGTGGAACAGGTTGGCGGCGCTGTGCAGGTGATGGCGTGCCCACGCGCTACTGCCCGGCATTACCGTTTCCGGCTCGACGCGGTCTTCCCAGAACGTGAGCTGCTCCTGCGCGGGGCGTTCCTGGCCCAGGTAGCTCAGGCCATGCACCGCGCTGCCGACAAACCCGCATCCCTGCCGCACGAGCAGGCCGTGCAGGCGCCTGACCAGGCCCGGCTCGAGGATGACGTCGTCGTCGACGAACAGGCAATACGGCGCCTGGACCTGCGCCAGCAGGAAGGCACGCTGCTCCGCCATGCCGCGCCGCGGCAGGTGATGCCAGGTCTCGAGCTGGTGTCCGCGCGCGCGCAGGTAGCGCAGCACGGCGACCACCTCGGCCTGCCCGAGGGCAGTGCTGCCCTCGGTCTGGTCGGATACGACGATGCGCAGCGCGGGATAGTCCTGTGCACCGATCGCTGTCAGCGTGACCGCCAGCGCCGCCGGCCGGCCGCAGGTGGGGACGAGGATGTCGATGCGCGGCAGCCCCATTCAGCCGCCTGCCTGCGCCGCGCCGCCGGCCGCCTGCCCGTACAGGTAGGGGTTGAGCGCAGGATCGTTGTACATCTTGAACTGGCGGTAGACCTTGAAATAGGCCTGGCCGCTGTGCGCCTCGCGCAGCAGCTGGTCGAGGCAGGCGGCGAGGTCGTGGCGCTGGGTGATCAGGCGCTGCAGCCGGGCGCTGCACGCCTGCACGTGCGCCTGCCCCGCATCGCTGCGTTCGGTCTGCAGCCGCATGTGGTGGATCTTGAGCGACAGGATCGACAGCCGGTCGATCATCGCGCCGGGCGTCTCGCTCGACAGGCGCGCTCCCGGAACGGGCTCGGCGCAATGGGCAGCTGCGAGGCCGGCGATCAGCGCTTCGTCGATAGCTTCGACCGCATCGTTGCGCTGCTGGTTGTAGCGGTCGATCAGGCGTTTGCTGGTGGCGATTTCGGCGGCGGGAACGTCGACCCGGCGTGCGCGGTCTTCTTCCTGCCACAGCAGGCAGTTGTAGCGGTGGTTGGCGTCGATGGCAGGCCAGGCCCCCGGGAGCTCGGCCGCGCGGTGCAGGCTCGGCCAGTCGGCCTGGGCAAGCTCGCCATCGTGGAACTGCGTCACCGCGGCTGCATCGATTGTGCTCGTCATGGCATCTCCGTGATCAAGGGCTTGTCCGTTGGAGATGGCGCGGCGGGCGAAGTTCGGCCAGTGCCGGGACCGGCTTGGGATAGCGCAAACAAAAAAAACGCAGACGGCGCATGGCGCGGTCTGCGTTGGAAGCCGGCTTGCGCCGTGCGAGGATCGGTGCCGGCAGGAAGCCGGCGGGAGACTTACTTCAGCAGCTTGGTACGGCTTGCAACGAAGGCGATGACCAGGGACAGGCCGCCGACGTAGGCGATGGCTGCCTGCATGCCGACGAAGTGGGCGACGGCGCCGATCACCGGCGGGCCCATCAGGCTGCCGCTGTAGGCCATGCTGGCGACGGCGGCCAGGGCCATCGGACCTTGTGCGCCGGCTGCGCTGAACACGAAGGGGAACAGCAGCGACAGGCCGAGGCCGGCGACCGCGAAACCGGCCAGGGCGACGTAGGCGTTCGGAGCCATCACGGCGAAGAACAGGCCGGAGGCCGACACCAGCGAGCCGAGGGTGACCAGGCGCTGGGCGCCGAAGCGCACTTTCATCTTGTCGCCGACCATGCGCGACAGCAGCATCATGACCGAGAACGCAGACAGGGCCAGCGGCGCCAGGCCGTCCGAGGCGCCGAAGTGCTCTTTCAGGAACACGCCGCTCCAGTCGGCGATGCTGCCTTCCGACATCGAGCCCAGGAAGCCCAACAGGCCCAGCAGTGCCAGCGGACCGCGCGGCAGCGAGAACGACTTCTTCTCGACCTTTTCGGCGGAATCGTCGGCGTCCATCATGCTGAAGGCGCCCCACAGGACCAGGGCCAGCGGACCGGCCAGCATCAGGAAGTGGGTGCCCGGAGCGATCTTCATGCTGGCCATCAGGCTGCCCAGGGTGGCGCCCACCAGGCCGCCGGCGCAGGCGAGGCCATGCAGCCTCGACATTTCTGCCTTGCCGGTCGTCTTCTCACGCTTGCTCGCGGCCGAGTTGATGGCGACGTCGAAGGTGCTGGCGGTAATGCCCAGCATCAGGACCGCCAGCATCAGGCGCGGCACGGTCGGCGCCATGCCGATCGACACCAGCACGCACAGGAGGGCCATGCCCGCGATCAGCGCCGACTTGCGGGCGCCGAAGCGGCCCATCAGGAAGGACGAGATCGGGTAGGAGATGACGGCGCCCAGGCCGCCGCACAGCAGGACCATCGACAGCGCCGAGTGGGATACCTGCACGCGCTCGGCCAGGGCCGGGATACGGCCGGCCCACGAGCCCATGATCAGGCCGAACAGGGCGAACAGGACGGGAAGTGCGTATTGCTGGGTTTGCGTGAGACTGAAAGAAGAACGCGAAGTAGAAACAGTGGTGTGCATCGGCTTACGTGAATTGTTAAATTTTTTCGGGAGTTTTCAGAATTGCCAGCCCATCCTGATCGATTGAAATATTTAAGTCAGGAAGCTGATGGGAGGCAATTCTATACGCTCGGAAATTTTTTTGTTTGCCGTGCGGAAAAAATTTTTATGCCGTTGTTTTGTGCCGACGCAAAGATGACAACACCATTAACGAACCTATACAAAATCCTGCAAAAGTAAGCATGAAATAGCGAAACAAGGCCTAAATGTAAGCAAATGCTTCAGTCCGCTTACTCTCGCGCTGGCGGCGCCACCTGCTCCACATTGATTAAACAAGCCGGCAAGGATTACATTTGGCGCAAATGGAATAAGCGATTGAGCAATTCCCTGCGCATTAAACGTTCGATGCCTTTATCGATTATTTCGCTTGCCTATTTCCGTTATTCAGAAAATGAATTGTGAAATTGAAGAGCTCGCTTATTAAATGCCGCTTATATCCAGCAATAAGTAAAAGCGCTGTCAGAAAAATAAAAGCCAGCCTGCCAGGCTGGCTTCCCCGTCCGGAAAACGGAACGCGTCAGACCAGCTGCAGGTTCACGTCGATATTGCCGCGCGTCGCGTTCGAGTACGGGCAGACGATGTGGGCGCGCTCGACCAGGGTGCGCGCCTCTTCCTCGGGCACGCCCGGCAGGCTGATCTGCAGCGTGACCTCGATGCCGAAGCCGGTCGGGATCGGACCGATGCCTACGCTGCCCTGCACCGACACGTCCGGGGAGATCTTCAGCTTGTCGCGTGCCGCCACGAATTTCATCGCACCCAGGAAGCAGGCCGAGTAGCCGGCAGCGAACAGCTGTTCCGGATTGGTTCCGTCGCCGCCCGCGCCGCCCAGCTCCTTCGGGGTCGACAGCTTGAGGTCGAGTGCGTTGTCGGACGAGACGGCGCGGCCCTCACGACCGCCGGTGGCGGTGGCGCTTGCACGGTAGAGGACTTTTTCGATTGCCATGATGATGCTCCTTTGCTGTTGTTGGGCAGGGCCCGGTTGTTTGATAGCGATTAAATAGCGCACTACTTAAACAGCGCCGCTGTCGGGTGGATGACCCCAGCCTCGCTGCCATGGAAAAGATAATACATAGCGCACTATTTAATTGCAAGCGATTTTTCTCAAGCCCGATTGCGAGAGTATGCTTCGTAGCGCAGGATCCTGAAGCACCATCCAGAGACAAGGAGACATCCGATGGACGACACGGTACGTTGGGGCATCCTGGGCACGGGCGGCATCGCGCGCGCATTCGCGCTGGGGCTGAAGCATGCGCCGGGCGCGGTGCTGGCGGCAGTCGGTTCGCGCACGCTCGAGAGCGCGCAGACCTTCGCGCGCGAACTGGGCATCGAACAGGCCTACGGCTCGTACGAGGCGCTGGCCAGGGCGGACGGCGTCGACATCATCTACATCGGCACGCCGCACCCGATGCATGCGCCGAACTCCCTACTGGCCCTGGGCGGCGGCAAGGCCGTGCTGTGCGAGAAGCCCTTTGCCATCAACCGGCGCGAAGCCGGCGAAGTGGTGGCGCTCGCGCGTGCCAAGAACCTGTTCCTGATGGAGGCGATGTGGACGCGCTTCCTGCCGGCGCTCGCCGAAGTCAAACGCATCATGGCATCCGGCGAGATCGGCACCGTCACCCAGGTGCATGCCGATCTCGGCTTCTCGGCCACGCTGGACCCCGAGCACCGGGTCAACAAGCGCGAACTGGGCGGCGGTGCCCTGCTCGACCTCGGCATCTACCCGCTCTCGATCGCCTGCGCCCTGCTGGGCAAGGTGGAGAACGTGCAGGCCCAGGCCATCATGAGCGAAACGGGCGTGGACGCCACCACCGCCTTCACCATGAAGCACCAGGGCGGCACGCTGTCGGTGTGCAGCTGTTCGATCCGCGCGCGTTCGGCCTCGGAACTGATCGTCTCCGGCACCAAGGGCAGCATCCGCATGCACCGCATGTTCCACCTGGCCGAGCGCATCACCGTGGACCTGCAGGACAGTTCCTCACGCACCATCCCGACGCCCTACCTGGGCAACGGCTACACGCATGAAGCGATCGAGGCCGGACGCTGCCTGCGCGAGGGCCTGATCGAGCATCCCCTGATGACGCACGAGGACACCTTGTCCAACATGGCCCTGCTGGACCGGATCCGCGGGCAGATCGGCCTGCGCTATCCCGCGGACGCCTGAACCGCGCCAGCCGGCACGGGCCGCTCGCCGATCTGCTGGCGCCACATCGCGTAGTACAGGCCCTTCTGCGCCACCAGCGCGTCGTGCGAGCCGGTTTCGACGACGCGGCCCTTTTCCAGCACGTAGATGGTGTCCGCGTGCATGACGGTCGAGAGCCGGTGCGCGATCAGGATCGTGATCTGGCTGGCGCGCGCCGAGATGTCGCGCACCGTGTTGGTGATCTGCTCTTCGGTCAGCGAATCCAGCGCCGACGTCGCCTCGTCGAAAATCAAGAGGCGCGGTTCGCGCACCAGCGCGCGGGCGATCGACAGGCGCTGCTTTTCGCCGCCCGACAGCTTCATGCCGCGCTCGCCGATGACGGTGTCCAGCCCATCCGGCGACTTCTCGACCAGGTTGGCGCACGAGGCCTGCGCCATCGCCGCCATGATCTGTTCGTCGGTCGCATCCGGCTTCACGAACAGCAGGTTGTCGCGGATGGTCCCGGCGAACAAATGGGTCTCCTGCGTGACGAAGCCGATCTGGCGGCGTGCCTCGTTGTAGCGCAGGTCCGCGGTCGAGATCTCGTTGTAGTACACCTTGCCGCGCGCCGGCGTGTACAGGCCGACCAGCAGCTTCACCAGGGTCGACTTGCCCGAGCCCGACGGCCCCACGAAAGCCACCGTCTGGCCCAGCGCGGCGCTGAAGGAGATGTCCACCAGCGAATCCTCCTGCGCCCCCTTGTGGCGGAAGCCCACGTCGGCGAAGCGGATCTGCTCGAGCGCGCCGATCTCGACGAAGTCTTGCGGGCGCCGCTCGATCGGCTTGTCCATCAGGGTGCGGAAGTTGAGCAGAGAGGCCTCGACCTCGCGGTGCGCCAGGATGATGTTGCCCAGCTCCTGCAGCGGCGCGAAGATGGCCACCGAGATGAACTGCATCGCGATCAGCTCGCCCGTCGACAGCACCTTGCGGAAGATCAGCCACAGCAGCGCAAACAGGATCGCCAGCTTCAACAGGCTCAGCGTGCTGCCCTGTAAAAAGGAGAGCAGCCGGATGCGCTTCACCTTGGCCATCTCGAGCGCGAAGATGCTGTCGGTCTGGGCGCGCAGGCGCCTGATCTCGGTGAAGGTCAGGCCCAGGCTCTTGATCAGTTCGATGTTGCGCAGCGATTCGGTGATGAAGCCGGAGTTGCGGTTGGTCTCGCGCACGATCGAGCGCTGCTGGGTCTTGATCTCGCGGCTCAGCATCCCGGTGAGGCCGCCCAGCACCAGGACCCCGACCAGGAACACCGGCACCAGCAGCCAGTGCTTGGTTACCGCATACCAGACCAGGAAGGACACCCCGACCAGCGAGGCAAACACGGTATTGATGAAGGTGTTGATGAAGCGCTCGCAGTCGGCGCGCACCTTCTGCAGCAGCGACAGGGTCTCGCCGCTGCGCAGGTCTTCGAATTCCTGGTACTTCAGGCGCAGCACCTGGCGCAGGCCGTCGTTGAAGATCGCCACGCCCAGCTTCTGCACCACCAGCCGGGTTACGTATTCCTGCAGCGCCTTGGCCAGGCGCGCCAGCAGGGCCACCAGCACGGCCAGGCACAGCAGGCGCAGCACGCCCGCCACCAGTTCGTCGTCGCTCCTGCCGCCCGGGTGCAGCGCGTAGTCGTCGATGATCATCCCGAAGATGATCGGGTCGACCAGGTTCAGCACCTGTGCGAGGCCCGCCAGCAGCAGCGCCAGCGCGGCAAGGCGCCAGTGCGGGCGCAGGTAATTCCAGAGGATGTGCATGTTTCGCATGCTAGCAAGCCCACCGCCTGCGGCGCGCACGAGCGCTGTGTTTGGCAGAAAACTTGCCGTATTGACCTGAAGTAATGCGTTGCCGTATCTCATGCAAAACAGTAAAGTGGAGCCATTTGCCGCTTTTTTCCCGGCATGGAGGTTTACGTGAACGACAGTATCCCGCCATCGCGGCTGCTGCTCGCCACGGACCTGTGCGCGCATTGCGACCGCCCACTGGACCGTGCCAAGCAGCTGGCGCTCGAATGGCAATCCGAACTGGTCATCCTGACCGTGCGCGAAGGTCCGCGCACGCCCGACGAGGTGAGCGCCTGGCTCGACCGCGACGCTACCGTGTCCGCGCTCGAACTGGCCGCGCGCCGCGAGCTGCAGGAGGAATTCGCCGGCAGCGGCGTGGCGCCGACCCTGCAGGTGAGGGACGGCGAGGTCGTCGATGCCATCCTGGATACTGCCGGCACCCTGGGCGACGGCGTGGTCGTCACCGGCGCCTCGCGCGACGAAAGCTTCCAGCAACTGATCTTCGGCTCCACCACCGAACGCCTGGCGCAGGGCCTGGCCCAGCCGCTGCTGGTGGTGCGCCAGCGCACCCGCGGCGCCTATGCGCGTATCCTGGTCGCGAACGATTTCTCGGACGCCTCGCGGCGTGCGCTGGAGACCGCCGTGCGGCTGTTCCCGGGACGCCGCATCGTCCTGTTCCACGTGCTCGAAGCGCTGGCCGAGCCGGTTGCCGACGCGGTGCCGGAGATGCTGGCGGCCAGCGAGCGCTTCCTCGACGGCTGCGCCCTCCCGCCCGGCGCCCGCCAGCACATCGCGCCCTTCATCGGCCACGGCGGCGTCACCGACACCATTACCCGCTATGCCCACGAACATGCGCTCCAGCTGGTGGTGCTGGGCGTGCGCGAACGCTCGAGCGTGGCGCGTGTATTCATGGGTAGCCGCAGCGATGACCTGCTGCAGCACCTGGCCTGCGACACCTTGCTGGTGCGTGCACCAGAAGGCGGTGTCGATGGCTGAACGACCCGCACCGGCCCCCTGGCTTTCGGAGGACTGACCGCATGCTCCTGCTCCTCCTTTCCCTTCCCTTTGCCGCCGCCCTGGTGGCGGCCTGCATGCCCACCGGATCGCGCCACCGCCCCGCCGCGGTGGCGGCGATCGCCACCGCCGGCGCGCTGCTGCTGGCCATCCTCCAGTTCGACCGCATCGCCGAGGGCGAAGTCCTGCGCAAGCAGATCGACTGGCTGCCCGACTTCGGGCTCGCCCTGGTGCTGCGCATGGACGGCCTGGCCTGGGTCTTCTCCATCATGGTGCTCGGCATCGGCCTGCTGGTATTGCTCTATGCGCGCTACTACATGTCGCGGCGCGACCCGGTGCCGCGCTTCTATGCCTACATCATGGCCTTCATGGGCGCCATGCTCGGCGTGGTCCTGTCGGGCAACCTGATCCAGCTGGTGGTATTCTGGGAACTCACCAGCGTCACCTCCTTCCTCCTGATCGGCTACTGGCAGGAGCGCAACGACGCCCGCCGCGGCGCGCGCATGGCCTTTACCGTCACCACCATCGGCGGCCTGTGCCTGCTGGCGGGGGTGCTGCTGCTCGGGCACATGGCCGGCAGCTACGAGCTGCAGACCGTGCTGGGGGCGGGCAACGCGATCCGCGCCCACGACTGGTACGTGCCGGCCCTGGTGCTGGTGGCGCTCGGCGCGCTGACCAAGAGCGCCCAGTTCCCCTTCCACTTCTGGCTGCCGCATGCGATGGCGGCGCCCACGCCGGTGTCGGCCTACCTGCACTCGGCCACGATGGTCAAGGCCGGCGTATTCCTCCTGATGCGCTTGTGGCCGGCCCTGGCCGGCACCGAGGAATGGACCTGGATCCTCGGCAGCGCCGGGGTCTTCACCCTCCTGATCGGCTCCTTCTTCGCGATCTTCCAGCACGACATGAAGGGCCTGCTGGCCTACTCGACCATCAGCCACCTGGGCCTGATCACGGTCCTGATGAGCATCGGCACGCCGCTGTCGGTCGTGGCCGCGATCTTCCACACCATGAACCATGCGGTCTTCAAGGCCTCGCTGTTCATGGCGGTCGGCATCGTCGACCACGAGAGCGGCACCCGCGACATGCGCGTGCTGCGCGGCCTGAAGCGCGCCATGCCGCACACGGCGGCGCTGGCGATCGTGGCCAGCGCGGCGATGGCCGGGGTCCCGCTGATGAACGGCTTCCTGTCGAAGGAGATGTTCTTCGCCGAGACCATGGTCGTGGGCGGCACCGAGAACTGGTGGATGTCGGTCGCGGCAGTGCTGATGGGGCTGTTCAGCGTGATCTACTCGCTGCGCTTCATCAGCGTGTTCTTCGGACCGCTGGCGCGCGACCTGCCGGAAGAACCGCACGAGCCGCCGCGCTGGATGCGGGTGCCGATCGAACTGCTGGTGCTGCTGTGCATTGCGGTCGGCGTGATGCCGGAACGGGTGGTGGGCGACGTGCTCGCGGTGGCGGCCGGCTCGGTGCTGGGGCCGACCCTGCCCGAGTACAGCCTGGCGATCTGGCACGGCGTCAACCTGCCGCTCGTGATGAGCGTGATGGCCCTGGTGGGCGGCGCGCTGTGCTACATGCTGCTGCGTAACCACTTCGGCCTGCACGGGCGCGACCGGGTGCCGGTGCTGCACCGCGTGAAGGGCGCCCAACTGTACGAGAACATCATGCTCGGCCTGGCCCAGGGCGCTTCCTGGGTGATCCGCATTGCCGGCACCCGGCGCCTGCAGCCGCAGCTGCTGGTGCTGGTGGCGGCAATGGTCGCCGTGCCGCTGCTGCTGGCGCGCCCGGTGCACGACCTGGCCGCGCCTGCGCTCGACAAGCTCGATCCGCTGTTCGCCCTGCTCTGGCTGATCGGCGCCGGCTGCGCCGTGGCCGCGGCCTGGAAAGCCAAGTACCACCGCCTGGCGGCGCTGGCCCTGGCCGGCGGCACCGGCATGGTGACGGCCGTGACCTTCCTGTGGCTGTCGGCGCCCGACCTGGCGCTGACCCAGCTGATGGTCGAGACCGTGACCACGGTGCTGATCCTGCTCGGCCTGCGCTGGCTGCCGCCGCGCTTCCGTCCGGCCCACCTGGCCGAGCGCATCCCGCCCAGCGCCTGGCTGCGGCGCTCGCGCGATTCGCTGGTGGCCGTCGCCGGCGGCCTCGGCCTGGCCGCGGCCAGCTATGCGGTGCTGACCCGCCCCGGCGACTCCACCCTGCGTGACTTCTTCGTGCTGCGCGCCTTGCCCGAGGGCGGCGGTTCCAACGTGGTCAACGTGCTGCTGGTGGACTTCCGCGGCTTCGACACGATGGGTGAGATCACCGTGCTGTCGGCGGTGGCGCTGACCGTGTACGCGCTGCTGCGCCGCTTCCGTCCGGCGCCGGAAAGCATCGCCATCCCGGTGCAGCAGGCCAGCGACGTCGACCCGGCCGTGCGCCAGAAACCGGCCGAGCAGGCCGCCGCAGGCGGCTACCTGATGATTCCGGCCGTGTACCTGCGCTTCCTGCTGCCGGTGATGGGCGTGATCGCGGTGTACTTCTTCATGCGCGGGCACAACCTGCCGGGCGGCGGCTTCGTCGCCGGCCTGATCTTCGCCACCGCCCTGATCGTGCAGTACATGGTGGCCGGCACCGACTGGGTCGAGTCGCACCTGCGCCTGCGCCCGCACCGCTGGATCGGCTGGGGCCTGGTAACGGCCTGCGCCACCGGTATCGGGGCCTGGCTGTTCGGCTATCCCTTCCTGACCAGCCACACCGCCCACCTCACCCTGCCGCTGCTGGGCGAACTGCACGTGCCCTCGGCCTTCGTGTTCGACCTCGGCGTGTTCCTGGTGGTGGTCGGCACCACCATGCTGATCCTGGTGGCGCTTGCCCACCAGTCGCTGCGCAGCCGCCGCGCCCCACCCGGCGCCGCGCGCAGCGGCGCCATCCCACCTGCCAAGGAGATCCAGTAATGGAAGCCGTGCTCTCGCTCGCCATTGGCATCGTATTCGGCGCCGGCATCTGGCTGGTGCTGCGCCCGCGCAGCTTCCAGGTGCTGGTCGGCCTGATGCTGATGTCCTATGCCGTCAACCTGTTCATCTTCGCCATGGGCCGCCTGGCCGTGGACCGCCCACCCTTCACGCCGGCCGGCACGGTGCCCGATCCCGCGGCCCTGGCCGACCCGGTGCCGCAGGCGCTGGTGCTGACCGCCATCGTGATCGGCTTCGCCACCACCGCGCTCTACCTGGTGGTGATGATCGGCGCGCGCGGACTGACCGGCACCGACCACGTCGACGGCGAGGAGCCGGAAGCATGATGGAGTTCCTCACCCTCGACTGGTCCCGCCACCTGGTGATCCTCCCGGTGCTGCTGCCGCTGCTGTGCGGGGCGCTGCTGGCCACCCTCACCCAGGGGCGGCACCGCCTGAAATTCGCGGTCGCCTACATCAGCGTGCTGGCGCTGCTGGCCAATGCGCTGGCGCTGGCCTGGCTGGCCGACGGCAGCTGGCCGGGCGGCGTCCAGGTCTACCTGGCCGCCAACTGGTCCGCGCCCTTCGGCATCGCGCTGGTGGCCGACCGGCTGTCGGCGCTGATGCTGGTGCTGACCGCGCTGCTGGGGCTGGCAGCCCTGCACTATGCCCAGCCGCGCTGGAGCCGGATCGGCGTGCACTTTCACTCCCTGTTCCAGTTCCTGCTGATGGGGATCAACGGCGCCTTCCTGACCAACGACCTGTTCAACCTGTTCGTGTTCTTCGAAGTCATGCTGGCCTCGTCCTACGGCCTGGTCCTGCATGGCTACAACGTGGCGCGGCTGCGCGCCAGCATGCAGTACATCGCCGTCAACCTGGTGGCCTCGCTGCTGTTCCTGATCGGCGTGGCGATGATCTACGCGGTCACCGGCACCCTCAACATGGCCGACCTGGCCGGCCGCGTGCCCGGCCTGGCGAGCACGGAGGCCGGCCTGCTCAAGGCCGGGGTGGCGGTGCTGGCGCTGGCCTTCCTGGCCAAGAGCGCCATGTGGCCGCTCGGCTTCTGGCTGCCCACCACCTATGCGGCGGCCTCGCCGCCGGTGGCGGTGATGCTGGCCCTGATGACCAAGGTCGGCGCCTATGTACTGCTGCGCATCTGGCTGATGGTGTTTTCGGACGGCGCCGGCGAACTGTCGCGCTACGGCTACGACGCCCTGCTGTGGGGCGGCATGGCGACCATCGTGTTCGGCGCCGCCGGCATGCTGGCCACCGATACCGCCGGGCGCATGGCGGGCTATGCCGCGATCATCTCCTCGGGCACGCTGCTGTCGGTGATCGGCTATGGCCAGCCGCTGCTGGTGACGGCCGGCCTGTACTACTACCTCGCCTCGACCCTGGCGATCGCCGCCTTCGTGCTGCTGATCGAACTGTTCGACCGCATCCGCACGCCCGGCGCCGCGATGCTGGCGCTGACCATGGAAGCCTTCGCGGTCGAGGATGCCCCGGCCGAGCCGAAGGGCCGGGGCGTGCCGGCGGCGATGGCCTTCCTGTCGCTGGCCTTCCTGGCCTGCGCCTTGATCATCGCGGGCCTGCCCCCGCTGTCCGGCTTCGTCGCCAAGTTCGGCATGTTCCACGCCCTGATCAACCCGGGCCCGGGCGTCGCCCCGATCGGCGCCGCCGGCTGGACCCTGATGGCCCTGGTGTTCGGCTCCGGGCTGATCGCGATCGTGTCGCTGATGCGCTTCGGGGTGCGCACCTTCTGGGCGTCGGAAGTCCTCGCGCCGCCCGCCCTGCATCCCTCGGAGGCGCTGCCGGTGGCCGGCCTGCTGCTGGCATCGGTGCTGATGACGGTCCAGGCGCAGCCGCTGTTCGCCTACCTGGCGCGCGCCAGCGCGGACATCCACCGGCCGGCCCTGTACATCGATGCGGTGCGCAGCGCGCCTTCGCTGCCCGGCCCGACCTCGGTCAAGGAGGCGCCATGATGCGCTGGCTTCCCTACCCGGTGGTATCGCTCGGACTGTGCGTCCTGTGGCTGCTGCTGAACCAGACGGTCGACCCGGCCAACCTGCTGTTCGGCGCGCTGCTGGGCATCGCGGTGCCGCTGCTGACCCGCCGCCTGCAGCCTTTCGGCTACCCGCGCATGCGCGCGCCGCTCACCTTCGTGCGCCTGATGGGAATGGCGGCCGTGGAAGTGGTGCGCTCCTGCTTCAACGTCTGCCGCATCATCCTGTTCCGCGACTACCAGACCGTGAAGGCGCAATTCATGCGGATACCGCTGGACCTGCGCGACCCCTACGGCCTGGCGATGCTGTCCTGCCTGATCAACATGACGCCGGGAACAGTGTGGGTGGAAATTTTGCCCGAGGGTTATGAGCTGTCGCTGCACGTGTTCGACCTGCACGACGAGCAATGGTGGATCGATACCATCAAGACCCGCTACGAACAGCCGCTGATCGAGATCTTCGAAGGCGGCGCAACCCAACCGGAGGACAAGGATGGAAACCCTGCTTGAACTGGCGGTCGGCTATGCCCTGGTGTGCACGCTGGTCGCCATGGGCCTGTGCGCGCTGCGCCTGCTGATCGGCCCCTCGGCGCACGACCGCGTGCTGGCCCTCGACACCCTGTGGATGGCCGGCATGCTGCTGGCCCTGGTGCTGGGCATCCGCTTCGGCACCCAGGTCTACTTCGAGGTAGCGATCCTGATCGCGCTGCTGGGCTTCGTATCGACGGTGGCGATGGCGAAGTTCCTGATGCGCGGGGAGATCATCGAATGAGCGGGCTCGAATACCTGCCGGGCTGGGCGACCGTGCCGGTAGCCGTGCTGCTGGTGCTGGGCGCGAGCATCGTCCTGATCGGCGCCCTCGGCCTGCTGCGCCTGCCCACCTTCTACCAGCGCATCCACGGCCCGGCCATCACCATCACCCTGGGCGCCGGCTGCCTGCTGCTGGCCTCGATGCTGTACTTCACGGTGGCGCAGTCGCGCCTCGTGATCCACGAGATCATCATCGCCGTCTTCCTCCTGATGACGGCGCCGGTGGTGTCGATGATGATCATGCGCGCCGCCGTGTATCGCGACCTGCGGGCGCGCAAGCACGATGCCGGGGCGACCGAGGGCGACGTGTACGTCATTCCCGAGGAAGCCGACAAGGGCATCCCCGGCCAGCCGGACTGAATCACGTCTTCAGGAACTCCAGCATCAGGGTATTCAGGCGCGCGGCATGGGTCGCGGCGAAACCGTGCGGTGCGCCCTTCACGACCTCGAGGCGGCTGCCGGCGACCATGGCATGCGAGCGCTGGCCCGACACTTCCAGCGGCACGATGTGGTCGGCGTCGCCATGGACGACCAGGGTCGGGATGTCGAATTTGGCCAGGTCGGCGCGGAAATCGGTGCCGCCGAACGCATTGATGCATTGCTCGGTCGCCAGCGGCGACGCTTCCCACGCGATCCACTTGCTGAAGGCGACCAGTTCCTGGCCGTCCTTGCCGTCCTTGTCCAGGTTATAGAAGTTGTAGAAGAAATCGCCCAGGAATGCGATGCGGTCGTTCCTGACCGCTTCCAGCATGCCGTCGAAGACCGACTTGTCCACGCCTTCCGGATTGTCGCCGGTCTTGAGCAGGAAGGGCGGCACGGCGCCCAGCAGCATGGCTTTCGAGACCCGTTCGCTGCCGTAGTGGCCAATGTAGCGCGCCACCTCGCCGCCGCCCATCGAGAAGCCGGCCAGGACCGCGTCGCGCAGGTCGAGCTGGGTCATCAGCGCATCGAGGTCGGCCGCGAAGGTATCGTAGTCGTAGCCGCCTGTCGGCCGGCCCGACTGCCCGAAGCCGCGGCGGTCGTAGGCGATCGCGCGGTAGCCGTTTTCCGCCAGGGCAGCGATCTGCGATTCCCACATGCGGTGGCTGAGCGGCCAGCCATGGATCAGGACGACAGGCTGTCCCTGTCCCTGTTCATAGTAGTAGAGCTCGGTCGGATTGGCGCCGGAAGTCTGGATGCGTGGCATGGCTTTCCTTTCGAAGGGAGTACGTCGGTGGGAACTGCTCGACCGACAAGTGTATGCGCTCGCCTCCAACCGGCACGCACGCTTCGGGCAAGAAAAAACCCCGCAGCGCGGAGCGTGCGGGGTCTTTGTACAGGTGCCGGCTTGCTGGTGCCAGACGCGCGGGTGAAGCGCTCAGAACGGGATGTCGTCATCCATGTCCGAGAAGTTCGGCGCCGGGCGCTGCGGCTGCGGACGGGCTGCCGGTGCCGGCGGGGCCTGGCGCGGCGCCGGGCGCTGCTGCGGCTCGTAGCCGCCGTCATCCATACCGCCACCCATGCTGTCGCCACCGCCCATGCCCTGGCGGCCG
This sequence comes from Massilia sp. BHUDP2, assembly GCF_046236355.1. Lineage (NCBI taxonomy): Bacteria > Pseudomonadati > Pseudomonadota > Betaproteobacteria > Burkholderiales > Oxalobacteraceae > Massilia > Massilia sp. BHUDP2. The sequence goes on along the minus strand of NZ_JBJUVW010000003.1, from coordinate 994,258 downwards.
CCCAGCATCTGCATGTTCTCGGCGATGATGTCGGTCGCGTAGCGCTCGATGCCGTCCTTGTCGGTGTACTTGCGGGTCTGCAGGCGGCCTTCGACGTAGACCGAGGAGCCCTTCTTGAGGTACTGGCCCACGATCTCGGCCAGGCGGCCGAAGAACGAGATGCGGTGCCATTCGGTCAGTTCCTTCTGTTCGCCGGTCTGGCGGTCCTTCGACTTGTACGAGGTGGCGACCGCGATGTTCGCGATGGCGTCGCCGCTCGGCATGTAGCGGATTTCCGGGTCGCGGCCGAGGTTGCCGACGATGATGACCTTGTTAACTGATGCCATGTTGATACTCCAATGAGTTTTGTAGAGCCCTGACTCTGCGTGATTTCCAAGCGTCAGGGAACGTAGTGCTGCAGCCAACTATTATGGGGCCGATGAGCAGCGAAAAAAAGAGATTTTTTACGTCCCTCGCACGCACACGATTGAGCCGGATTGCCAACTTCCGATACGGACTTGACCCGCCCTTCAAGAAAAATATTGGACTTCTGGCCGCTTTGTCATTGAAGAGACCGCGAACCGGCCCACATACCCCTCACCCCGGCTTTTTGAGGCTGCCTTCCTATGCCAAATGGTCAAGGAAACGTATCCCAGCGGCACAAAACTGCTGGATGCATGTACAGCACTTCGAAAAAACAGCTACACTACTAGGTTCTCCCTGATTGGCCCGCTCACCGCGACAGTCCTTCGTGCGCCGGCCCTGCAAACTTATTGAAAGCCTGCAAAAAAAAACCAATGGAAGAAATTCGCATCCGCGGCGCACGCACGCACAACCTGAAGAACATCAACCTCGACCTTCCGCGTAACAAGCTGATCGTCATCACGGGCCTGTCGGGTTCGGGCAAGTCCTCGCTCGCCTTCGACACCCTGTATGCAGAAGGCCAGCGCCGCTACGTCGAGTCGCTGTCGGCCTATGCGCGCCAGTTCCTGCAGCTGATGGAAAAGCCGGACGTCGACCTGATCGAAGGCCTGTCGCCGGCGATCTCGATCGAGCAGAAGGCCACTTCGCACAACCCGCGTTCGACCGTCGGCACCGTCACCGAAATCCACGACTACCTGCGCCTGCTGTACGCGCGCGTCGGCACCCCCTACTGCCCGCAGCACCCGCACGAGCCGCTGGCGGCCCAGACGGTATCGCAGATGGTCGATGCGGTGCTGGCCATGCCGGAAGGCACCAAGCTGATGATCCTGGCCCCTGTCGTGGCGGGCCGCAAGGGCGAGCACGGCGACCTGTTCCAGGCCATGCAGGCCCAGGGCTTCGTGCGCTTCCGCGTCGCCAGCGGCGTCAACGCAGCCAAGATCTATGAGATCGACGAGCTGCCCAAGCTCAAGAAGACCGAGAAGCACAGCATCGACGTCGTGATCGACCGCGTCAAGGTCAATCCCGAGATCAAGCAGCGCCTGGCCGAAAGCTTCGAGACCGCGCTGCGCCTGGCCGACGGCCGCGCCGTGGCCTACGAGATGGATACCGAGAAGGAAACCGTCTTTTCGAACAAGTTCGCGTGTAATGTCTGCGGCTATTCGCTGCAGGAGCTCGAGCCGCGCCTGTTCTCCTTCAACAACCCGATGGGCGCCTGCCAGGAGTGCGACGGCCTCGGCCACATCGAGTTCTTCGATCCGAAGCGCATCGTGGCCTTCCCGCACCTGTCGCTGGCGTCCGGCGCCGTGAAGGGCTGGGACCGCCGCAACCAGTTCTACTTCCAGATGCTGCAGAGCCTGGCGGCGCACTACGACTTCGACCTCGACAAGCCTTTCGAGACCCTGCCGAAAGCGGCGCAGGAAGCCGTGCTGCATGGCTCGGGCAAGACCGCGATCCCGTTCAGCTACGTCAACGAGCGTGGCCGCACCGTGATCCGCGAGCACACCTTCGAAGGCGTGGTCAACAACCTGCAGCGGCGCTACCGCGAGACCGACTCGATGGCGGTCAAGGAAGAGCTGGCGAAGTTCATCAACGAGAAGAAATGCCCGGCCTGCGAAGGCGCGCGCCTGCGCACCGAAGCGCGCTTCGTGAAGATCGGACAAGGAGCGCAGCAGCGCGCGATTTATGAAGTCTCCGACAAGCCGCTGCGCGACACCCTCGCCTTCTTCGAGACCCTGGAGCTGAGCGGCGCCAAGAAAGACATCGCCGAGCGCGTCATCAAGGAAATCACGGCGCGCCTGAAGTTCCTGAACAACGTCGGCCTCGATTACCTGTCGCTCGACCGCAGCGCGGACACGCTCTCCGGCGGCGAAGCCCAGCGCATCCGCCTGGCCTCGCAGATCGGTTCCGGCCTGACCGGCGTAATGTACGTGCTGGACGAGCCTTCGATCGGCCTGCACCAGCGCGACAACGACCGCCTGATCGCGACGCTGAAGCACCTGCGCGACATCGGCAACAGCGTGCTGGTGGTGGAGCACGACGAGGATGCGATCCGTACCGCCGACTACATCGTCGACATGGGCCCGGGCGCGGGCGTGCATGGCGGCGCGGTGATCGCGGCCGGCTCGCTGCCGGAGATCATGCAGAGCGAGCATTCGCTCACCGCACAGTACCTGGACGGCCGCCGCAAGATCGAGGTGCCGAAGAAGCGCACCAAGATGGATCCGGCGCGCCAGCTGGTGATCACCGGCGCCAAGGGCAACAATCTCAAGAATGTCTCGCTGACCCTGCCGGTGGGCCTGATGACCTGCGTGACGGGTGTCTCGGGTTCGGGCAAGTCGACCCTGATCAACGACACCCTGTACCCGGCCCTGTCGCGCCACCTGTACGGTTCGCAGACCGAGCCGGCGGAGCACGATGCGATCCACGGCCTGGAGCACTTCGACAAGGTGATCTCGGTCGACCAGGCGCCGATCGGCCGCACTCCGCGTTCGAACCCGGCGACCTATACCGGCGTGTTCACGCCGATCCGCGACCTGTTCGCCACCGTGCCGACCGCAAAGGAACGCGGCTACTCGGCGGGCCGCTTCTCCTTCAACGTGAAGGGCGGCCGCTGCGAGGCCTGCCAGGGCGATGGCGTGATCAAGGTCGAGATGCACTTCCTGCCGGACGTGTACGTGCCTTGCGACGTCTGCCACGGCAAGCGCTACAACCGCGAGACGCTGGAAGTGCAGTACAAGGGCAAGAACATCACCGAAGTGCTGGAGATGACGGTCGAGGATGCGCACGAGTTCTTCAAGCCGGTGCCGGTGATTGCGCGCAAGCTCCAGACCTTGCTGGATGTCGGTCTCGGCTACATCAAGCTGGGCCAGAGCGCGACCACGCTGTCGGGCGGCGAGGCGCAGCGCGTGAAGCTGTCGCTGGAGCTGTCCAAGCGCGATACCGGACGTACCCTGTACATCCTCGACGAGCCGACCACCGGCCTGCACTTCGCCGACATCGACCTGCTGCTGAAGGTGATCCACCGCCTGCGCGACCAGGGCAATACGCTGGCGATCATCGAGCACAACCTGGATGTGATCAAGACCGCGGACTGGATCGTCGACCTGGGGCCGGAAGGTGGCGCCGGCGGCGGGACGATCGTCGCGAACGGCACGCCGGAAGAGGTGGCGAAGAACAAGGCGAGCGTGACCGGGAAATATTTGAAGCCGTTGTTGAAGGCTTGAGTCGACGTTGATATCGTTCGCAGCCGACAGCCGTAAAACCGTCGTTCCGGCGAAGGCCGGAACCTAAGTTTGCATGCTAACCAGTAGCTTTCACCGCAGCTGGTACGCAAAGGAATTGGATTCCGGCCTTCGCCGGAATGACGTGCGGAGGGCGCGGACCGTAAAGTAAACAGGGGCAGCGCCGCCAGGCACTGCCCCTGTTCTTTTATGCGCGGCCCGCTACTCCCTGCTCCGCTCCCTCTCCGACTCGGTCTTGCTGTCCTTGCCCGACGAGGTCGCCCCCTTCGTCCCGCTGCCGCCCATGGCGGCCGCGCCGCCACCGCTCGATGCGTTCGCCAGCGCCTGACGCAGCATGTCGGCCTGCGGATTCTTCACCTTGCCGCTCAGGACGTCGCGCGCCGCCACCTGGCGCCGGTAATAGGCCGAGGTCTCGTCTTCGTCGTAGTCGATATCCGTGATGTTGAGGGCCGCGCCGCCGAACAGGCCTTCGGTGTCGGCCCAGGCCGTGATGTTGCCCCAGCCGGCCGAGCCTTCGCCCTTCTTCGACCAGTCGACCAGCGTCAGGCCGGCGTCGGCCCCCAGCGAGAACTTGTTGTTCTGCATGAAGCTGTTGAGGGCTTTCTGGTCGTTGAGCACGAAGGCGATGGCGCCGGCTTCGGCCCCCGCCTGCAGGCCGGCGGTGATGCCGCCCATGTTGTAGAAGGCCGGGTTGCTCCAGGTATTCCCGTTGCGCACCAGGAGCACGCCGGCGCCGCCGCGCGCGCCGACACCCAGGGCCGCTTCGCCATACTTGGGCACGACGAACACGCCCTTCGCGCGCTGCAGCAGTGACTTCATCTCCGGCGTGGCCTGCATCTGGTGCACGACCCGGATGGCACTGTTGACGTGCTCGTTCGCGTCCTTCATCTCTTCCTTGTGGCGGGCCGTGCCGGGGGTGGCGGCTTCCTTGGCCGGACCGACCTGGGCAAGGGCGGCCCCGGCCGTTCCAGCCAGCAGCGTGGCAAGAGATGTCGCAACGAGTCGCTTCATGGTCCTGTTCATGATCTCTTCTCCCTACGATGGCGTTGAACGAGCGGATAGCCTAAACCCCGCACCGATCGGGTAGCGCCACTTTGAGTGCGCGAAATGGATCGCAGGAATGATCTGCAAAACGCCCTCCTTCAGCCTTCATGACCTGGCAATAAAAAAGGACAGGCTTCTGGCCTGTCCTTCGGTGTCACTGCGTAGCTGGATGAATTACGCAGCCAGCTGCTTCTCCAGCTTGGCCTTGGTGTCCACCAGCTCCTGCGGCAGGTGGTAGGCCAGCTTCTCGAACAGCTCGCTGTGCAGCTTCAGCTCTTCGTTCCAGGCGTCCTTGTCGATCGAGGTGATCTGGGTGAACTGCTGCTCGGTGAAGTCCACGCCTTCCCAGTTCAGGTCGCCGTAGTTCGGCGAAGTGCCGAACAGGTGCTGCTGGCCGCCCTGGGCGCCGCCTTCGGCGCGGTCCAGGATCCACTTCAGCACGCGCATGTTGTCGCCGTAGCCCGGCCACACGAAGCCGCCGTTCTCGTCGGTGCGGAACCAGTTGACGCAGAAGATCTTCGGCGCGGTGCCCTGCGCTTCGATTTTCTTGCCGAGGTTCAGCCAGTGCTGGAAGTAGTCGCTCATGTTGTAGCCCATGAACGGCAGCATCGCGAACGGATCGCGGCGCACCACGCCCATCTGGCCGGCGGCGGCGGCGGTGGTTTCCGAGCCCATGGTGGCGGCCATGTAGACGCCTTCCACCCAGTTGTTGGCTTCGGTCACCAGCGGCACGGTGGTCGAGCGGCGGCCGCCGAAGATGAAGGCCGAGATCGGTACGCCGGCCGGGTCGTCCCAGGCAGCGTCGATCACCGGGTTTTGGGTGGCGGCGACGGTGAAGCGTGCGTTCGGGTGGGCGGCCTTGGTGCCGGACGCCGGGGTCCAGTCCTTGCCCTGCCAGTCGATCAGGTGATCCGGCGCCTGCTTGCTCATGCCTTCCCACCACACGTCGCCGTCGTCGGTCAGCGCCACGTTGGTGAAGATGACGTTCTCGCGCAGCGAGGCCATGCAGTTCGGGTTGGTCTTGTCGTTGGTGCCCGGGGCCACGCCGAAGTAGCCGGCTTCCGGGTTAATGGCGTACAGCTTGCCGTCCGCGCCCGGCTTGATCCAGGCGATGTCGTCGCCGATGGTGGTGACCTTCCAGCCGTCGAAGGCCTTTGGCGGGATCAGCATGGCGAAGTTGGTCTTGCCGCAGGCCGACGGGAAGGCAGCCGCGACGTATTTCTTGTCGCCTTGCGGCGATTCGACGCCCAGGATCAGCATGTGCTCGGCCAGCCAGCCGGTGCCGCCCTGCTGCGCTTCCTGGTAGCCCATGTTCGAGGCGATGCGCAGGGCGAAGCACTTCTTGCCCAGCAGCGCGTTGCCGCCGTAGCCCGAGCCGAAGGACCAGATCTCGCGGGTTTCCGGGTAGTGGACGATGTACTTGGTGGCGTTGCACGGCCACGGCACGTCCTTCTGGCCGGCAGCCAGCGGCATGCCAACGGTGTGCACGCAGGGCACGAATTCGCCGTCCGCGCCCAGCACGTCGAACACGGCCTTGCCCATGCGCGTCATGATGCGCATGTTGACGGCGACGTAAGGCGAGTCGGACAGTTCGACGCCGATATGGGCGATCGGCGAGCCCAGCGGACCCATCGAGAACGGCACCACGTACAGCGTGCGGCCGGCCATGCAGCCGTCGAACAGGCCATTCAGGGTGCGGCGCATTTCGGCCGGGTCCATCCAGTTATTGGTCGGGCCGGCCTGTTCGCGGGTGGCCGAGCAAATGTAGGTGCGGTCTTCGACGCGGGCGACGTCCGACGGGTCGGACCAGGCCAGATAGGAATTCGGACGCTTCGCCGGGTTCAGCTTCTTCATCGTACCGGCTTCGACCATCTGCGCGCACAGGCGGTCGTACTCTTCCTCGGAGCCGTCGCACCAGTAGATGCTGTCAGGCTTCGTCAGGGCGGCGATGTCCGCGACCCAATTGATGAGCTTTTGGTGTTTGACGTGAGCAGGAACGTTCAGTGCGGCGACGCCGCCCATCACGGGCTGGTTCATAGATACCTCCAATGCCAATTAAGAATACTGTCGTGGCAGGATCATCCGTCTGGCCGTGCCTTAAAATGGCGATCCGCTCCAGCGGAGCGCGGCGTTTACGGCGGTCGTGTCGACGGCCTCATAAGGGGGAAGCCGAAGCGGTGCTGCCGGGTCCGGCACAAGCGTGTCAAACCCTCAAGAATTGGCCGATTGTACACCCGCAAAACCCGATTCACGCTCATCTACTACAAAAAAGTAGCCAAAAATGACCGAGTAATGTAGTAGGCTATTCGGAGGCTTTTTGGAAGCTGTTATTTCGCTACGTGATCGAACTTATTTGAAAGCAACTTTTATGCGAATAGCTGTTTTGGACGATTATCAGGACGCCGTGCGCGGCCTGCAATGCTTCCGCCTGCTCGACGGACACGAGGTCAAGGTGTTTACGCATGCGGCGCGCGGACTCGGCCAATTGGCCGCGCGGCTGGCGCCCTTCGATGCGCTGGTGCTCATCCGCGAGCGCACCGCCTTCCCTGCCGCGCTGCTGGCCCGGCTGCCAAACCTGAAGCTGATTTCACAGACCGGCAAGGTCAGCGGCCATATCGACGTGGCGGCGGCGACCGCACACGGCATTGCGATCGCCGAGGGCATCGGCTCGCCGGTGGCGCCGTCCGAACTGACCTGGGCCCTGATCATGGCGGCCAGCCGCAAGATCGTGCCCTATGCGAGTAACCTGAAGGACGGCCTGTGGCAGACGGCCTCGATCAATCCGGTGCTCAACGGCCTGGGGCGTTCGCTGCGCGGGCGCACGCTGGCGATCTGGGGCTACGGCAAGATCGGCCAGCTGGTGGCCGGCTATGCGCGCGCCTTCGGCATGCGCGTGCTGGTGTGGGGCAGCGAAGGCAGCCGGCAGAAGGCGCTGGCCGACGGCTTCGAGGCGGCAGCCTCGCGCGAGGCCCTGTTCGCGCAGGCGGACGTGCTCACGCTGCACCTGCGCCTGGGCGAGGCCACGCGCGGCATCGTCAAGGGCGAGGATTTCGCACGCATGAAGCCGGATGCGCTGTTCGTCAACACGAGCCGGGCCGAGCTGGTCGAGGAAGGGGCGCTGGAGCAGGCGCTGCGGGCCGGACAGCCTGGTTACGCGGCGCTGGACGTGTTCACGAATGAACCGCTCAGGCCCGATTCGCCGCTGCTGCGTATCCCGACGGTGCTGGCCACGCCGCACCTGGGATATGTGGAGCAGGACAGCTACGAAATCTATTTCCAGACCGCGTTCGAGAACCTCGTGCGGTTTGCGGCAGGGCAGCCGGATAATATTTTGAACCCGGAGGCGCTTGGGAAGCGGTGAAGTGAGCGGCTTCGGATGGGAAATTAGGCTCCGGCCTACGCCGGAGCGACGGCTTCCAGGCTAATGGAGAATACCAGCAGCGCCATTCGTCACCGTCAGCAACAGCACGTCGCTCCGGCGAAGGCCGGAGCCCAATTCTGCAGTGCAGAGAGAACAAAAACGAGCGCAGCGAGCAGCAGCAATCAGCGCAGCTCCGGCTCTCCGGTAATCAGATTCACCTTCCGCACCGGCATCACATGCGTGCCGGTCCACAAGCCCGCCCAACCCGGCGGCCAGCCGATCTGCGGCCCCGCATACGGCTGCAGCCCCGCCCGCACCGGCACCACGGGCACCGGCGGCGCGTCGATCAGCTTGCCGCCGCTTGGGCGCTCCATGTTCAGGCTGTACATGTACCCGGGCAAGAGCAGCTCGCAGACCTGCGCGAACCAGGCCGTGTGGTCCTCGTCGCGCCCCAGCGCCTGCGCCAGGCCCTGCGGATCGAACTTCGCCAGCGCATGGATCAGTTCGTCGGTGCTCGCGCCCGGCGAATCGCCCCAGCCCATCACCGGATTGTTGTTGTAGTCCGCGCCCGAGCCGTACCAGCCTTCGCGCCAGGTGCGCTGCATCCAGTTGCGCGGGCCGGTGAACAAATGCCAGCGCCAGTGCAGGCCGGAAGGTTTGGGCCAGGAGTACAGGTACAGCTTCTGGTAGCCCGCCTCGTGCAGCGCGCGCACCACTTCCATCAGGCGCGCATGCGGCATGCGGTCCGGCGGGGCGCGGCGGAACAGGATCGGCTCGCCATCGGCGTGCTGCACCTCGTCGCTCGACAGATTCAGGTCGAGCGTGCGCTGCTCGCTGCCGAAGCGCGCCGAGATCCAGCCGGTCAGCAGGTTGACGTGGGTGATCACGCCATAGCCTCGATGGCGGTGAAAAATGACGGTGCCCGGTGCGACGGCTTTCATGGGAGTAACTGGGAGAGAAATAGGAAGAAGATGGGTGAGTCTACTCATCCGATCCTGAAGATTCTAGCGCAGTCACAGTCAGATACACTACCGTTTGCGGCTATCATTACCCACCTTTTTTCTGCACGTGGACAAACCAACATGACTTTGCGAATCATCGCTACCGGCGGCACTTTCGATAAACACTACAACGAACTGAACGGCGTGCTCGGCTTTGCCGAAAGCCACCTGCCGGCAGTGATCGCGCGCTCGCGCATGACCATTCCGGTCGAGCTCGAAGTGCTGCCGCTGCTCGATTCGCTCGACATGCAGGACCCGGACCGCCAGCGCGTGCTGGCCTCCTGCCAGGCGGCAAAAGAAAAAGCCATCGTCATCATCCACGGCACCGATACCATGCGCGAAACGGCGGCCGTGCTCGGTGCAGCCAGCCTCGGCCAGACCATCGTGCTGACCGGCGCCATGATCCCCTACGAGATCGCCAACTCGGACGCCCTGTTCAACCTCGGCTTCGCCTGCGGCGTCGCGCAAACGCTGCCGGCCGGCGTCTACGTGGCCATGAACGGCCAGGTGTTCCCATGGGATAACGTCACCAAGAACCGCGCCGCCGGCGTGTTCCAGCAGCTGTAACTCACAAAACCTTCAGGGCAAGGCGCACCGTCGAAGACAGTACGCGTGTACGGCAAGACGGTGCAACGCAGCCATGGAGGTTTTGTTTGCAGGCGCGCGCTCCCTACGCGCGCGCCTTCCTATACTGCTCTCTCCAAACGAATTTGTCCGAGGAGAGAGCAATGAACGAGCAGCGTCCTATCCTGACCACGCGCCAGGGCCATCCGGTCCGCGACAACCAGTCGCTGCGCTCGGTGGGCGAACGTGGTCCGGCCACGCTCGAGAATTACCAGTTCATCGAAAAGATCACCCACTTCGACCGCGAGCGCATCCCGGAGCGCGTGGTGCATGCGCGCGGCACCGGCGCCCACGGCTACTTCGAGCCCTACGGTACCATCGGCGGCGAGCCGGCCAGCAAGTACACGCGTGCCCGCGTGCTCAACGAACTCGGTGTCCAGACCCCGATCTTCGTGCGCTTCTCGACCGTGATCGGCGCCAAGGAGTCGCCCGAGACGGCGCGCGATCCGCGCGGCTTCGCCATCAAGTTCAAGACCGTGGACGGCAACTGGGACCTGGTGGGCAACAACCTGAAGGTCTTCTTCATCCGCGACGCAATCAAGTTCCCGGACATGATCCACGCCTTCAAGCCCGATCCGGTCACCAACCAGCAGGAGCCGTGGCGCTTCTACGACTTCATCTGCAGCCATCCGGAAGCGCTGCACATGGTTACCTGGGTCAAGAGCCCGTGGGGCATCCCGGCCACTTACCGCGAGATGGAAGGCTCGGGCGTGAACACCTACAAGTTCGTCAACGACCAGGGCGTGGCCCACCTGGTGAAGTTCCACTTCCAGCCCAAGCAGGGCGTGCGCAACCTGACGGCGCAACAGGCCGCCGAAATCCAGGCCCACGACACCAGCCACGCCACGCGCGACCTGTACGAGGCGATCGAGCGCGGCGAGTTCCCGGAATGGGAATTCTGCGTGCAGATCATGAGCGACAGCGAGCATCCGGAACTCGACTTCGACCCGCTGGACGACACCAAGCGCTGGCCGGAAGACCAGTTCCCGCTGCTGCCGCTGGGCCGCATCGTGCTGAACAAGAACCCGGATAACGTGTTCGCCGAGACCGAGCAGTCGGCCTTCGGCACCGGGGTGCTGGTGGACGGCATCGACTTCTCGGACGACAAGATGCTGCAGGGCCGCACCCTGTCCTATTCCGACACCCAGCGCTACCGGGTGGGCCCGAACTACCTGCAGCTGCCGATCAACCAGCCGCAGGAAGGCGCGGCGGCGCGCACCAACCAGCGCGACGGCCAGATGACCTATTACGTGGACGGCCGCGGCCAGGACAAGCACATCAACTACGAGCCGAGCCTGATGGGCGGCTACAGCGAAGCGCCGAAGCCGGAGAAGGAATACAACCAGTACGTGGAGGGCCACCTGGGCCGCTACCAGACCACCCGCACGATGGACGACTACGCGCAGGCGGGGGCGCGCTACCGCACGTTCGAGGACTGGGAGCGCGACGACCTGGTCAACAATGTGGGTGGCGACCTGAAGAAGTGCCCGGCGCCGATCCAGCTGCGCATGGTGTGGCACCTGTGGCACTGCGACGAGGATTACGGCCGCCGCGTGGCCGAGGTGGCGGGCATCGACCTGGAACAGGCCAAGGCCTTGCCGCCGCTGCCGGGCAAGCCGGCGCCGCACCAGAACCGGTCGGGGCCGACCTACTCGAGCGGCAAGCCGGAACAGGGGGATGAGCCGTCGACCAGCGAGGAGATGGCAGGAGCGAAGTGAGTTAGCTTAAAGACGTCATTCCCGCGTAGGCGGGAATCCAAGTTCTGCGTGCGCTACCGAAACGCTTGCAAAATTGGGTTCCCGCCTGCGCGGGAACGACGTTTACGGGCTAATGAATATAGGGGCGCTGCTGGCCTGCTTAGGCCTTGGCTTCGCCGCCCAGCGCCTCGACCACGTCCGCCATCAGCTTGGCCAGTTCGCCGGTCATCAAGGTGATGTCGTTGTCGAAGCGCTCGTCGTCGCTATAGGTGACCGCTTCGCCTTCCTTGATCACGTCCAGCGGCTTGACGCCCTTGATGGCCAGCGACTCGGTCAGCACGAAGCTGATGCGGTCGTTCCAGGTCATGGCCAGGCGGGTGCACTGCTTGCCGGCGGCGATGTGGCGGCGGATGTCGTCCGGTTCCAGCGTGTGCTTCACGTAGCGCACGGCGGCGCGGCTTTCGCCGGTGGCGCGCAGTTCGGTGTCCTGGTCGATGGTGAAGCCGTAGGGCGCTTCGTCCGCTTCCAGCCAGCCGGTCATCACGGCCACCGGCGAGCGCTGCACGCGCAGCGATTCGAGCGGCATGCGGTCCACTGCCTTGAGCAGCAGCTTGATGACGTCGTCCGCCTTCGACGGGCTGGCGGCATCGACCACGAGCCAGCCGTTGACCGGGTCGATCCAGACCCAGACGTTGCTGCGGATCGAGAAGGCGCGCGGCAGCAGTTCGTCGGCCACGCGTTCCTTCAGTTCCTTCATTGCCTTCTTACCCGGCGGGAAGCCCTGCTGCTCTTCCAGCTCGGCGGCCTTGGCCTTGGCGACCTGGTTGATGACCGAGCTCGGCAGCAGCTTCTTCTCGGTGCCCAGCATCATCAGCATCTGCTTGTTGACGACGTGGACCAGCTTGCCGTTGCCGCGTGGCGAATCCCAGCCCTGGCGCAGCAGTTCATTGCTGCTCGCGGGCGTGAAAGCCTGCGACTGCAGGGCTTCTTCCATCTGTTCCGGGTTGAATGCCCAGGGGGCGGGCAGGCGATAAATCTGGAGATTCTTGAACCACATACGCTGTTATCCGATTGTTTCAGTATTTCAAGGGAACGACATTCTACGCTGCTCAGCGGAAATTGCGGCTGGCAGCACGGGGAAAAAATTAATCTGTTGACGAGTCGCCAACTGCCTCGACGATCGCGGCCGGCAACGCGTCGTCGAACAGGCGCAGCTGCTCGACCGTCTCGGTATCGCTCAGGCGCACGCCGACACCCAGCAGGCGCACCGGGCGGCTGTGGCGGGCCCAGCCGGTTTCCATCAGGCGCGCATAGGTCGGGATATGTGGCGCATAGCCAACACACTCGACCGTGGTCTGCTGGAAGTCCGAGAACTTGATCTTCACAAACAGCTTGTTGATGAATTTTTCGGCACCGTTGCGCTTGATGCGGCCCAGCAGGTGCTCGTACAGATCCGGCAGCAGCCGCAGGCAGGCGTCCAGGTTCGGCACGTCCGGCGTGTAGGTCTCCTCGGTGCTGATCGACTTGCGCTCGCGCGAGGTGTTCACCGCGCGCTCGTCGATGCCGCGGCACAGTTTGTAGAGCCGGTAGCCGAAGCTGCCGAAATGCTCGGTCAGCCGCTCGATGCTCCAGTGGCGCATGTCGGCGCAGGTCTGCAGGCCGAGCCGGTGCATCTTCTCGGCCGTCACCTTGCCCACGCCGTACAGCTTCTTGACCGGCAGCGCGGCAACAAAAGCATCCACCTCTTCCGGGCGCACCAGGAACAGTCCGTCGGGCTTGTTCCAGTCGCTGGCAATCTTGGCCACGAACTTGTTCGGCGCCACCCCGGCCGAGGCAGTAATGCCGACGGTGTCAAAAATGCGGCGCCGGATCTCCTGCGCGATCAGGGTGGCGCTGCCCTTGCAGTGCGGCGAGTCGCTGACGTCGAGGTAGGCTTCGTCGAGCGAGAGCGGCTCCACCAGCTCGGTGTAGTCGCGGTAGATGTCCATGATCTGGCGCGAGGCGATGCGGTATTTTTCCATCGCCGGCGGAATCACCAGGAGCTGCGGGCACAGTTTCATGGCCTGGGCGGTGGCCATGGCCGAATGGATGCCGTAGCGGCGCGCCTCGTAGTTGCAGGTGGCGATCACGCCGCGCTGGTCGGGGCGGCCGCCGACCGCGAGCGGACGCCCGCGCAGCGACGGGTCGTCGCGCATCTCGACCGATGCGTAGAAACAGTCGCAGTCGCAATGGATGATTTTACGGAGCGGAGAATTCACATGGACGACGGCAGGTGACGGCAGGGCCGACTACTGTTATTCCATACAGTATCCGTTTTTTCTTGCAAGACGTCAAAAAAAGAACGCGCGGCATGCCGCGCGTTCCCGGACGAAGGCGGCGCAGGGGAGCGCGCCGCTTCCTCCTGAACTTACCAGCTCAGTTTCACGTTATAGGTGCCGGCGCTGCCGACACTGCCGCTGTAGTACACCACGCGCACGTAGCGGCTGGCGGTGGTGGTGCCGGTGTTGGCCGAGCTCGCGCTGTCGACCGCGCCGGCGCCGTTCTCGCTGCGGCTGAGCAGGGTGCCCGCGCTGTTGTAGATGTACAGGTCGTAGTCGGAGCTGCTGTTCGGCGTCATCGTCGCACTCAGGGTCTTGCCTGCCGGCAGATCGACACGGAAGTAATCCGTATCGGTCGAGCTCGACATCGTGGCGTTCACCGTGGTGCCGCTGGTCGAGACCAGGTTGGCGGTGCCCAGCGTGTTGTTCGACTCGGTCTCGTTGATGACCGTTCCGCTCGGCGGGGTGGTGCCGCCGATCGCCGCATTCACCGCCGCGGTCGCGTCGACGATGCCGGTGCCGCAGCCCGAGCAGGTCGCCGGGAAGGCGCGCGCGGTCGACTTCAGCATGCTTTCCACCTGGTCCGGAGTCAGGGTCGACTTGGCCGCGAACATCAGCGCTGCCACGCCGGCCACGTGCGGGGTCGCCATCGAGGTGCCCTGGTAGCCTGCATAGTTGTCCGAGCCCGGAGTCGACGAGCCCGAGTTCAGGGTCGAGATCACGCTGTAGCTGCCGTCGCCGCCCGGGGCCGCCACGTCGACCAGGGTGCCGTAGTTCGAGTAGGAAGCACGGCCGCCGGTCTTGCCGGTGGCTGCCACGGCGATGACGCCCGAGCAGTTCGCCGGGCTGGCGTTGCTGACGTTCATGTTGTCGTTGCCGGCCGCCACGACCACGACCGAGCCGCGCGAACGGGCGCCGTTGATCGCGGTCTGGGTGGTGGCGTCGCAGGCGCCGCTGCCGCCCAGCGACAGGTTCAGCACCTTTGCCTTGTTGGCGTTGGCCGGCACGCCGGTCACGGTGCCGCCCGAGGACCAGGTGATCGCGTCGGCGATGTCCGAGGTATAGCCGCCGCACTTGCCGAGCACGCGCACCGGAATCATCTTGGCGTTGTACGCCACACCGGCCACGCCCAGGCTGTTGTTGGTCTTGGCGGCAACCGTGCCGGCCACATGGGTGCCGTGCCAGCTCGAGCCCGATGCCGGCGAGCCGGCGTAGCATTCGCCTGCCGCAACCCAGTCGCCCGGGTCGCTCGCATCGCTGTCGCGGCCGTTGCCGTCGTTGCCGATGGTGGCGCTGCTGATGAAGTCATAGCCCTGCAGGAACTGGCCGCTCAGGTCGGCGTGCGGGCGGTAGCCGGTGTCGATCACGGCCACGACCACGCCGGTGCCGGTCGACTTGTCCCAGGCGGTCGGCAGGCGCAGGCCGCCGGTCGCGTCCGTGTAGTGCCACTGCTGGGCATAGTACGGGTCGTTGGCGGTCGCCATGTGGGTCATGATGCGGTCCGGCTCGGCGTATTCGATGTCCGGGTCGCGCGCCATCATTTCGGCGGCCAGTTTTTCGACTTCCTGCAGGTGCTTGCGGCCATTGAGCTTGAACACATGGGCGCCGGTCGAGATCGCATGGCTTTCGCTGACGGTCATGCCGAACTCCTGGCCTGCACGGGCCAGCTTGGCCTTGCGGTCGGCCTTGACTTCGGCGGCGCGGGCCAGGCCCTTGGCAGCCGGCGCCGAATCCTTGTACTTCACGATGATACGGTCTGTCTCCAGGATGAACTTCTGCTCGGCTGCGCCAGCCGTGGCTGCCACGAATGCGAGTGAGATTGCAGCGCACATCTTCAACATTGCAGGATGAATCGAATGCGATTGCTTCATGTTTCTTCCTTATTGTGTGTTTTCCGTCAAGCGAGGACCCTCGCCTGTGTCATTGATTTCCGGTCATTGCCGGTGCCGTCTGAATGCGGCGAAAAGCAGCGTAATACGAAAGGAAAAGGCTGTGCGTGACAATTGGAGACAATTTCGGCGTATTAACAACACTCCGGCTAACCCATGCTTTAGAAACATGTTTTCTTCGGCGAAACGTTAAAACAGGCAAATATCGTATGCCACAATTGTGTTGACATATCTTAAAAACCTTTCCTTTTGGATAAGGTGAAGGAGCCCATATTGTCCGCGCTTAAAGACAAATAAAAAGGCCGCGCTGGGCGCGGCCTTCGAGTTCAAACCGGTGGAGATGCCAGGGCATTTACAGCACGTCGGTTTCGATGACGATGGCGCGAAAGTCGTTGACATTGGTACGGGTAGGGCCGGTGACGATCAGCTGGCCAAGGGCGGCGAAAAAGCCGTAGCCGTCGTTGTCCGCCAGGTGCGCGCGCGCATCGCGTCCCTGGGTGCGCGCCCGCGCCAGCGTACCGGGCGCGAGCCAGGCGCCGGCATTGTCTTCGCTGCCGTCGATGCCGTCGGTGTCGGCGGCGAGCGCGTGCACGCCCGGCAGACCGTCCAGGGCGACGCCGAGCGCCAGCAGGAATTCGGCATTGCGCCCGCCCCTGCCCTGGCCGCGCACGGTGACGCTGGTTTCGCCGCCCGAGAGGAGCACGCAGGGCGCGCCCAGTGGCTGGCCATGCTGTACGACCTGGCGCGCAATGCTGGCATGCACCAGCGCCACCTCACGTGCCTCGCCTTCCATGCTCGACGACAGGATCAGCGGCGCATAGCCGGCCGCGCGCGCAGCGCTTGCCGCGGCATCGAGCGATTGCTGGGCGGTGACGATGACATGGGTGGCGTTGCGCGCCAGGCGCGGATCGCCCGGCAGCGGCGCCGCCAGCTGCGCATCCATCAGCACCGTGCGCACGGCGCCTGATACAGGAATCCGGTACTTCTCGAGGATGGCGAGCGCGTCCAGGCCGGTGCTGCCGTCGGGCACGGTCGGGCCCGAGGCCACCACGGCCGGATCGTCACCCGGCACGTCCGACACCACCAGGGTCACCACGCGCGCCGGGTAGCAGGCCAGCGCCAGCCGTCCGCCCTTGATGGCGGACAGGTGCCGGCGCACGCGATTGATCTCGCCGATCGGCGCACCACAGCGCAGCAGCTCCCGGTTCAGCGCGCGCTTTTCCTCGAAGCTGATGCCGGGCGCGGGCAGCGACATCAGTGCGGAGCCGCCGCCGGACACCAGGCACAGCACCAGGTCATCCGGCCCCAGCCCGGCGGCGGCTTCCAGCATGCGGCGGGCGGCGTCCTCGCCGGCTGCGTCCGGCACCGGGTGGCCGGCTTCGATGACCTCGATGTGGCGGGTCGGCGCGCCGTGGCCGTAGCGCGTGACCACCAATCCCTCGAGCGGTCCCTGCCAGTGGCGCTCGACCGCCTCGGCCATGCGCGCGGCCGCCTTGCCGGCGCCGAGCACCAGGGTGCGCCCCTTGGGCGGCGGCGGCAGGTGCGGCGCGACCAGGTGATAAGGATCGGCGGCGGCCAGGGCGGCGTCGAACAGGTGCTGCAACAAGGGGTGGGCGGTGGGCATGGCGGTTCTCATCGGAGCGAAGCATGATATTTACACAAAAGCGCCGGGATCGTGAAAATGGCGCCCATCCTCCTGGAGTTGTCGATTTTTTTCGAAAACCCTTGCACACCTTGAATTCCAGCCTCTATAATTCGGGCCTCTTCGGACGCAATGACAAGCGTCGGACAGAAACCTCTGAATAGAGAAGCCGGGCGCTTAGCTCAGTTGGTAGAGCGGATCCCTTACAAGGATTAGGTCGGGAGTTCGAGCCTCTCAGCGCCCACCAAGCACATTCAGCAGGTTGATCGAAGTACTGATCAGAGTAAACGGAGCGGTAGTTCAGTTGGTTAGAATACCGGCCTGTCACGCCGGGGGTCGCGGGTTCGAGCCCCGTCCGCTCCGCCAGTATCAAGGGAAAAGGTCTGATTCGTCGGACCTTTTCTTTTTCAAAGTGACGAAGAAGAATAAAACGGAGCGGTAGTTCAGTTGGTTAGAATACCGGCCTGTCACGCCGGGGGTCGCGGGTTCGAGCCCCGTCCGCTCCGCCAGCTACAAAGAAGGGGTCCGAGAAGTCGGACCCTTTTTCTTTTCTATCAGAGTGTTCACCCCTGCGGGTGAACACGGGCCGTGGGCTCGAAGGGATTCGCTTGCAAGCGAATCCGCGGCCCGCGGCACGTGGGCGAGCCCCGTCCGCTCCGCCAGCTACAAAGAAGGGGTCCGAGAAGTCGGACCCTTTTTCTTTTCTATCAGAGTGTTCACCCCTGCGGGTGAACACGGGCCGTGGGCTCGAAGGGATTCGCTTGCAAGCGAATCCGCGGCCCGCGGCACGTGGGCGAGCCCCGTCGCTTTGAACACCTCAAAGAAAAGTGGTCCGCCAACGCGGACCACTTTTCTTTGCATTCCAGGTTTTTCAAGCCCGCCGCTGCTGCGGCCTCCCCGCTTCAACCCGATCCCTTCCCCCGCTCTTCGCCGCATACAGCGCATGGTCCGCCCGCGCCAGCGCCATCCCAAGCGTCTCGTTCGGATCGAGCACGACAACGCCGATACTCACCGTCATCGTATAGTTGCTGCCGCTGGTGATCACGACCGCCTCGCGCACGGCCTGGCGCAGGCGTTCGGCGGCGGCCAGCGCACCGGCCAGTTCGGTGCCCGGCAGTACCATCGCGAACTCCTCGCCACCGAGGCGACCGATGGTCTCATGCGCGCGCAGGGTCGCGCGCGCGGTGCAGGCGAACACGTTCAGGGCCTCGTCGCCGGTGGCATGGCCGAAACGGTCGTTGATCTGCTTGAAGTGGTCGATGTCCATCATCGCCAGCGCCAGCGGTTGGCGCTGGCGCAGCGCGGCCTGGCGTGCGTTCTCGGCACGCTCGAGGAAGGCGTGGCGGTTCGGCAGGCCGGTGAGGCTGTCGGTGGTGGCCAGGCGCGCCATCTCGGCATCGTCCTTTTCCTTGCACAACAGCAGAAAGCCGAAGCCGTTCACGATCATCAGGAGATAGCCGGCCAGGTAGGCCGACTCCTGCGCGGCACGCTGGCCCAGCGGGGCATCGCTGCCCAGGCAGTTGGCGACCCATAGGCCGACCGAGACCGCGAACACCGCGTCATTGGCGCCGATGATCCGTTGCAGCAGGGTGGCGCGGCGACGCGGACGCAGCAGGATCCAGGCCATCGCCGCCGAGAACAGCGCGAGGACGCCGGCGACCAGCGCGGTGAGATAGGGTACGGGTGCACCGGCGCTGCCGGCCGCCAGCACGATGGCCAGGGCCAGCGCCGACATCGGCAGCAGCACGCGCTGCCAGCGCTCGAGCCCGAAGAAGATGCAGTAGGCAGCCACTTCCAGCGAGATCGCGAGGACCCAGCCGGCGCCCTCGATGCCATTGAGCATGGGAACGTCGAAATAGA
Source organism: Massilia sp. BHUDP2 (assembly GCF_046236355.1). Classification (NCBI taxonomy): domain Bacteria; kingdom Pseudomonadati; phylum Pseudomonadota; class Betaproteobacteria; order Burkholderiales; family Oxalobacteraceae; genus Massilia; species Massilia sp. BHUDP2. The sequence continues at coordinate 975,178 of NZ_JBJUVW010000003.1, read as the reverse complement.
CACGGCACCAGCCCAGCAGCTGGCACACGCCCATGCCGAAACGCGCCCACATCCACAGGCGCAATCCCGGACTGGGCGCGGCGCCATGCGTGTAGCCCGCCATGAGAACGGCAAACGCGATGTTGCCGACGCCTAGCGCCAGCAGGAAGGAAGGAATGTCGAGCACCGCTGATCCCATGGGTGAGGCCTTGACCCCACCGCAATCATGTTCATCTATTAATATATGTTTCCTTAGAGAACTATATTACACGCTTTCCCCGCTGTGGGTCCGCACAATTGAATAGACATGTGTAGAGCGCAACATTTTCAGTTGGGACATATGCGGGTCACAGCTTTTTTGATGCGCAGCAGCACCCGATAGCGGATAATCATCCGACAACATACCAACGCACCATGCTGGAGCAATCGTGATTTTCGGTTTCCTCAAGTCGCCCAAGATGTCGCCGCGCCTGCACCGCCTGAAGAACCTGGCGCTGTTCTCGGCATTGACGCCGCTGGAACTGGAAATCGTCGACGGCCTGTTGCACGAGCGCCGCTACCTCACCGACGAGATCGTTTTCGACGAGGGCGAGGAAGGCCAGGCGCTGTACCTGATCATGAGCGGCCGGGTCCTCATCAGCAAGCTGCATGAGGGCAGCAACCAGGTGGTGGCCGAGCTCGGCCCAGGCAGCTTCTTCGGCGACCTGGCCCTGCTCGACAACTCGCCGCGCAATGCGCAGGCACGCGCCGTCGAGCCCTGCGAGATGGCGGTGTTCTTCCGCGCCGACTTCCTCGGATTGCTGGAGACCGACGCCGTGATCGGCTACAAGATCTCGCTGGCGCTGGCACGCCACATCGGCCTGCGCCTGCGCGAATGGATGGGCACCGGCCGTCCCCAGCTGGAAGCCCTATGAACCGCAGCGAGCGCGCCGGGCCGGTCGTCTGGACCGGCATCATCGCCGCCACCTGCGTGCTGCTGCTGGTGGTGCAGCAGATGCTGTGGCTGGCCCTGCCCTTCCTGTTCGGCGGGGTACTGCACTACATCCTGGTCGGGCCGATGCAGCGCCTGGTGCGCGGCGGCTACGGCCGCAATGCCGCGGCGATGCTGGTCTGCCTGGGCTTCTTCGCCGCCCTAGCGCTGGCCCTGACCGCGGCTTTCTCGTGGAGCCGCGGGCCGGAAGAAGAATCCTGGGAACAGACGGTCGGCCTCTACCTCGACGGCGGGATCGCCTTCGTGCACAACACCATGACCCTGCTCGAGAAGCGCTTCCCGCTGCTGGCCGAGATGCGCCTGACCTCGACCGTGAACGGCATCTTCCGCGCCCATACCGACAACTTCGCCGAAAAGCACCTGGGCGAGATCCTGGTCGCGCTCGCGACCTGGGTGCCCTCGCTGCTGCTGGCGCCCTTCCTCGCCTTCTTCTTCCTGCGCGACGGCCTGCGCTTCAAGAAATTCCTGGCGCGGGCAGTACCGAACGCCTATTTCGAGCGTGCCTTGTACCTGCTGCACGAAGTCGACCAGACCGCGCGCCGCTATTTCGAGGGCCTGCTCAAGCTGACCGTGCTCGACACGGCGGTGCTGGCGCTGGGCCTGTGGACCATCGGCGTGTCCTCGCCGCTGCTGCTGGGCCTGTTCTGCGCGGTGCTGGCCTGGGTGCCTTTCGTGGGCTCGGTGGTCGGCTGCGTGCTGGTGGTGATCGTCGCCTCGACCGATGCGCCCAGCAATCCCTTCATCGCCTACGGCGCGATCGGCGTGTTCGTGCTGGCGCGCCTGCTGGACGACTTCGTGTTCATGCCCCTGACCCTGGGGCGCAGCATCCGCGTCCATCCCCTGGTGACGGTCTTGATGATCTTCATCGGCGGCGCGCTGGCCGGCGTGGTGGGACTGATGCTGGTGCTGCCGCTGCTGGGCGTGGTGATGGTGGTGGGCGAGACGCTGGGGCGCCTCGTCACCAATCCGCGCCTGCGCGCCCGGCACCGCTACGCGCGCACCCTGCGCACGCGCCAGGCCAGCATCGACCTGGATGTCGCCCATGAGCGGCGCGCACGCACGGTGCCGGGGATAGAGAGCTAGTGCATCTGGATCTCGCCCCGGAACGCTGAGCCCGACCCGTTCGATCCCGCGTTGTCGTAATCGACGACCACGGCGCCGCTGGCGGGATCGGTATGCCAGATCTTCAGCCCGACCCGTCCCGTCGCGCCGCTAGCGCCTGCCGCCGTGTTCAGGCTGAAGCGGTAGCCGCTGCGGCCGTTGAGGCTGCCGCTGCCCTCGAAGCCGCGTGCCCCGGACTGCTTCACCATGCGGATGTCCTCGCTGCTGAACTGCAGTCCGGTGCCGTTGAGGCTCAGGCGCGGCGCCGCCTTGCCGCCGGACGGGAACAGGAAGCTGAGGTCCACCCGGTCGACCCTGCTGCCGGCCGCCTTGTGGGCGCCTCGCGGGGACATGAACCAGCCGCTGGCGGCCGTCACGCCGGGCGCCGCTTCGTAGGCCACGACGGTGCGGCTGACGGTCGCGCCCTTGCCGCTGCGGTCGGCGACTTTCGCCTGCAGCGTGTAGACGCCGGGCGCCGCATACGCGTGCTGGGCACTGGCGGCGCCGCTGCCCTCGCGCATGCGCATGCTGCCCTGCTGGTCGCCGCTGCCGTCGCCCCAGTTCCACAGGACGTTATGGCTGGCGGCCTTGTCCTCGCTCGCCGTGCTCAGTGAGGATGCGAACGGCCGGCCCACCGGCACCAGGCCGTTGGCCACGACCGGGCCGACCGACTGCGTGCGGGTCGGGCAGCTGTCGGGCACCAGCAGCACGATGCCGGCATTCGATTCGGCCATGATGTAGCCGTCGTCGGAGATCGCATAGGCATTTCTCACGACCAGCCCGGCCGGCGCATTGCGCAGGCGCGCGTTCAGGTCGACCATCCCGCCCTTCGGCGTCCACAGGAAGGCGTGAAAATCCAGGTCGTTGACGGTGAACGACCCGCCCACCACCTCGCGCTTGTTGTTGCCGCCCTGGGCCAGCGCGTCGCTGCCGCCCAGGGTGCCGAGGATGCGCATGCCGCTTTCCCGGGTCCAGGAGAACGGGCGCCGGTCGCCGCCCTGGGAAACAAAACCGGTCAGGTGTCCGTTCGGCGACAACTCCTGTACGAATGCTTCGTGCCGGCTGGCGGGCCCGATATCCCGCATCCCGGTGTGCCGCGTCCAGATGAAGGCATGGATGGCGGCATCGCCGTGTATCGTCGATTCGCCCGCTATCAGGCCGTTGTCGGCGATGTCGAGCGCGGACGACGTCGTGCCGCCCAGGGTACCGAGATCCTGCAGGCCTTTCTGGCGTGTCCACAGAAATGCATGGTAATTGCCGTTGTTCAGGGTCGCTGCGCCCGTAACCTCGCCCGCCTCGTTGATCCCGCTGGCAGCGCTGGCACTGTCGGGACGCGAACCGAGCAAGCCGAGATCGCGCATGCCTTCGCGCGGACTCCACAGGAATGCGTGGAGCCTGCCATCGGGAGCATAGGCGTTTCCCACCACCTGGCCCAGGTTGTTGATGGCATTGGCGTTGGAATAACCGTCCCCGCCAAGGGTGCCGAGGTCACGCATGCCGCGCGCCCTGCTCCAGATGAAGGCGTGATAGATCTCGCCGGGAGCCTCCGGGGTGCCGACGTCGCGGATGAAGCCGGCGCCGACGACCTGTCCGGCATCGTTGAGATCAGTGACTTGCGTGGTCCGGCCGTTGAGCGAACCGATATCCACCAAAGTACTGCCGTCGTAGAACCAGCCACGGATCAGGCCTCCGGTCCCGGTCGAGAACGCGAGCTGGTTGCGGGCATTGAACATGCCGATCCCCGCTTGCAGGCTCTCGCCGGACGGACGCAGGTTAATCACGCGGTACATCGTCGCCGGACGCGCTTTTTCGAGCGCCAGTGCGTCCGGCGCCGGCGCTTGCCAGGCGGCGGACGTGCCCGCGATGAGCATGCTGCCGAGCAGGCATGCGGACAGCCGGAGCAGGCCGTGCGGCGCCCGGCCTGGGTCGTGTATGCGATTCACTTTGTGCTCCCGGAAAAGAAGTGATCGAACAGGTTGTCGGCCTGCGCCGGCGACCCTCCGCATCCGATTGTGGCGCTGCGTCCCGGCGCGATCCTGTGCGCGCACAAGGTCCCTACCAGCTTGTTTTCCGGCCAGATTTCCCTGTAAATAGGCGAAAAAAAACCGGAGACCAGCTCCGGTTCTTGTGTCGGCAAGGTGGCTTATTTACGCGCCGCTTTCGGCTTGGTCTTGATCGTATCCAGGATCGAGGGCCGGGCCTTGGACGATGCCACCACGGCCGTGGCCGGCGCACGTTCCACGCGTACCTGCACCTTGTCGCGTCCGGCACGCGCCGGGCCCGGACCGCGCTTGCCGACCTCGCGCTCGGTGACCGGCGCACCGCCCGGCACCATGCGCTTGCGGTCCCATTCCGGTCCCGGCTCGGCGCCCGCCGGCGGCACCAGGTGGCGCTCGCCCGTGCCGATCAGGTCGCCACGGCCCATGCGTTTCAGGCCCTCGCGCAGGACCGGCCAGTTCTCCGGATCGTAGTAGCGCAGGAAGGCCTTGTGCAGCTTGCGCGTCTTGCCGCTCTTGGCGGTTTCGACGACTTCCGAATCTTCCGTCACCTTCGCCAGCGGGTTCTTGCCCGAGTGGTACATGGTGGTGGCCATCGCCATCGGCGTCGGCGTGAAGGTCTGCACCTGGTCGAGCCTGAAGTTGTTCTTCTTCAGCCACAAGGCCAGGTTCAGCATGTCCTCGTCGGTCGAACCCGGGTGGGCCGCGATGAAGTAGGGAATCAGGTACTGCTTCTTGCCGGCCTCGATCGAGTACTTGTCGAACAGGCGCTTGAACTCGTCGTAGGCGCCGATGCCCGGCTTCATCATCTTCGACAGCGTGCCCTGCTCGGTGTGCTCCGGCGCGATCTTCAGCAGGCCGCCCACGTGGTGGGTAACCAGTTCCTTCACGTACTCGGGCGAACGCACGGCCAGGTCGTAGCGCAGGCCGGAACCGATCAGGATCTTCTTGATCCCGGGAATGGCACGCGCCTTGCGGTACAGCGAGATCAGCTTGCTGTGGTCGGTCCCGAGGTTGCTGCAGATGGTCGGATACACGCACGACAGGCGGCGGCAGGATTCCTCGATTTTCTTGTCCTTGCAGGCCAGGCGGTACATGTTGGCGGTTGGGCCGCCCAGGTCGGTGATGGTGCCGGCAAAGTTCTTGGTGGTGTCGCGGATCAGCTCGATCTCGCGCAGGATCGAGGGTTCCGAGCGGCTCTGGATGATGCGGCCTTCGTGCTCGGTGATCGAGCAGAAGGTACAGCCGCCGAAGCAGCCGCGCATGATGTTCACCGAATAGCGGATCATCTCCCAGGCCGGGATGTGGGCCTTGCCGTAGCTCGGGTGCGGGGCGCGCGCGTACGGCAGGTCGTAGACGTTGTCCATCTCGTCCATGGCCAGCGGCAGCGGCGGGGCATTCAGCCAGACGTCGCGGTCGCCGTGCTGCTGCACCAGCGCGCGCGCATTGCCCGGGTTCGACTCGAGGTGGAACACGCGCGAGGCGTGCGCGTACATCACCGGGTCTTCGCTGACGGTCTCGAAAGAAGGCAGGCGCACCACGGTTTTCTGGGCCTTTGCGCGGGCGGCGGCCTGGCGCTCTTCGCGCGTCATGATCACCACCGGTTTCACTTCCGGTTCCGGCTTGGCGTTTTCGGTGGCGCAGGCCTTGGTGTCTTCCTGGGCCATCGCGTAGGGGTTCGGGTGCGGGTCGACGCGGCCCGGCACGTCGACGCGGGTCGAGTTGTGCACGCTCCACTCTTCGTCCGGCAGCCAGCCGTGCGGCACCAGGAAGGCGGTGCCGCGCAGGTCACGGATGTTCTTGATGTTCTCGCCCGCGGCGATGCGGCGGGTGACGTCCACCAGCGCGCGTTCGGCGTTGCCGAAGATGAGCAGGTCGGCCTTCGATTCGAACAGCACCGAGCGGCGCACCTTGTCCGACCAGTAGTCGTAGTGGGCGATGCGGCGCAGCGAGGCCTCGATGCTGCCGGCGATCACCGGCACGCCCGGGAAGGCTTCGCGGGCGCGCTGGCAGTACACCGTGACGGCGCGGTCGGGGCGCTTGTTCGGCTCGGCGTTCGGGGTGTAGGCATCGTCGGAACGGATCTTGCGGTCGGCCGTGTAGCGGTTGACCATCGAGTCCATGTTGCCGGCGGTAATGCCCCAGTAGAGGTTCGGCTTGCCGAGCGCGCGGAAGGGCTCGACCGAGGTCCAGTCCGGCTGGCTGATGATGCCGACGCGATAGCCCTGCGCTTCCAGCAGGCGGCCGACCAGCGCCATCCCGAAGCTCGGGTGGTCGATGTAGGCGTCTCCGGTGACCAGGATGATGTCGCACGAATCCCACCCGAGCTTGTCCATTTCGGCACGGGACATCGGGAGGAAAGGCGCGACGGGAGCGCGGCTGGAGCGCTTCGGGACGCTCGCGAAAAGGTTTACTGGGGAGTTCATTGGCCGGTATTGTACCGGAAAACCATTTTTTGGTCTCCCGCAGGCCCAAAAAATGGCTTACTTATCAATGAGTTGCAGCTCAGATACCCATATTCGACAGCATATTGCCGAGCTGGCGCAGGCCGGCCGAGAAGGTCGGGTGGTTCGCATCGAAGCGGGCCGCCAGTTCCTGGGTACGGGAAGACAGGCCGTAGGTGTTCTCGTCGAGCTCGTTCTCGGCATGGCGCGCCAGGGCGCGGTCGATGTCGCCGTCGAGCTGGCGCAACAGGGTTTCCAGTTCCGGGTCGACGTTATCGGTTTCCTGCAGGTGGCGGTGCAAGGCTTTCAGGTGCGCCTTCAGGTTCGCATCGCGTTCGTGTTCGTTCTCGTTCAGCATTGTCGCTCTCGCTAGTTGGTGAAGCGGGTCTCGAGGTACAGCGCCTCGACCTGCTCGCGCGCCCATGGGGTGCGACGCAAAAACTTCAGGCTCGACTTGATGCTCGGGTCTTTCTGGAAGCAATTGATGTCGATCCGGCGGCCGAGTCCCTCCCAGCCGTAGTGCTCGACGAGGCGGGTTAACAGGGATTCTAAAGTAATACCGTGGAGGGATTGAACACTCATCGCTTGGGGGATGTGCTGTTGATGGGAATTGCGGGAGTGTATACAAGCGCCGGCCGCATTGCACGGCCGGCGCCAAACGGGCTTACTCCCCCGTCAAGCCGCGGCGTTCCAGCAGCGGACGCACCTGCGCATCACGGCCGCTGAAGTTGCGGTACATCTGCATCGCATCGAGGGTGCCGCCGCGCGACAGCAGGGTCTTGCGGAAGTGGTCGCCGTTCTTGCGGGTCAGGCCGCCGTTCTCCTTGAACCAGTTGACGGTGTCCGCGTCCAGCTTCTCGGCCCACAGGTAGCCATAGTAGCCGGCCGAGTAGCCGCCCGAGAAGGTGTGCGAGAAGTAAGTGGTGCGGTAGCGCGGCGGAACCAGCGCGAAGTCCACGCCCGCTTTCTTGAGCGCGTCAGCCTCGAAGGCCAGCACGTCGGTCGGGATCTGGTTCGGCGACAGCTGGTGCCAGGCCTGGTCCAGCAGCGCCGCGGCCAGGTACTCGGTGGTGCGGAAGCCTTCGTTGAACTGCTGCGAAGCCTGCACCTTGTCCAGCAGCTCCTTCGGCATCGGCGCGCCGGTCTGGTAGTGCTTGGCATAATTCGCCAGTACTTCCGGCCAGGTCATCCACATCTCGTTCACCTGCGACGGGAACTCGACGTAGTCGCGCGGCACGCGCGAGCCCGAGAAGCGCGGATACTTCACGTCCGAGAACATGCCATGCAGGGCGTGGCCGAATTCGTGGAAGGTGGTGCGCACTTCGTCGTAGGTCAGCAGGGTCGGCTCGCCGGCGGCCGGCTTGGCGATGTTCAGGTTGTTCGCGATGACCGGCTTGGTGCCCATCAGCTTGCTTTGCGGGACCCAGGCATTGGCCCAGGCGCCGCCGCGCTTGTTCGGGCGCGCGTACGGATCGAAGGTGAAGATCGCCAGCTGCTTGCCGTCGTGGTCGAACACGTCGAACACGCGCACGTCCTCGTTATAGGCCGGCAGGTCCTTGCGCTCCTTGAAGCTGATGCCGAATTCCTTGTTGGCGGCGAAGAACACGCCATCCACCAGCACGCGGTTCAGCTCGAAGTAGGGCTTGAGCTGGTTGCCGTCGAAGGCGTACTTGGCGGCGCGTACCTTGTCGCTGTAGAAGGCCCAGTCGTGCGCGGCGGCCTGGAAGCCGCCCTTCTCCTGGTCGATCGCCTGCTGGATCTCGGCTGCTTCCTTGCGCGCGTTGTTCACGGCCGGCTTGGCGAATTCGGCCAGCAGCTGGTTCACCGCCTTGGTGTCCTTGGCGGTCTGGTCGGCCAGGTTGTAGGCCGCGTGGTTCGGGTAGCCCAGCAGCGCGGCGCGCTGGGCGCGCAGCTTGGCGATCTTCAGCACGACGTCGCGGTTGTCGAATTCGCCGCCGCGCGAGCCGCGCGCCAGCGAGGCCGCCAGCAGCTTCTCGCGGGTGGCGCGGTTGGTCAGCACCGACAGGCCGGCCTGCTGGGTGGTGTTCACGACCGGGATCACGAACTTGCCGTCCAGGCCACGCTTCTTCGCCTCAAGCGCGGCGGCGTCGATCGCCTTGTCCGACATGCCGGCCAGTTCGGCGCGGCTGTCCACCACCAGGGCCGAGGCATTCGCTTCCTTCAGCACGTTCTGGGCGAACTGGGTCGACAGCCCGGCCAGCTGGCCGTTCATCTCTTTCAGTTTCTGCTTGTCGGCGTCGGACAGCTGGGCGCCGGCGCGCACGAAGTCGGTGTGGTAGCGCTCGATCAGGTACTGGCCCTCCGGGTCCAGGCCCAGCTTGCTGCGCTTGTCGTACAGCGTCTTGATGCGGGCGTACAGCTTCGAGTTCAGGCGGATCGCGTCGTTATGGGCCGACAGCTTCGGCGCCAGTTCCTTGTCCAGGGCCTGCAGTGCGTCGTTGGTGTACGAACCCTTCAGGGTGCCGAAGGCGGCGCCGACACGGTTCATCAGCTGGCCCGAACGCTCCATCGCGACGATGGTGTTTTCAAAGGTGGGTGCTGCCTTGTTGTTGGCGATCGCCTCGATTTCCAGCGCTTCCTGGCGCATCGCTTCGGCAAAGGCCGGGGCGAAGTGCTCGTTCCTGATCTTGTCCCAGGCCGGGTAGTTGAACGGCAGGGTGCTCGGCTTGGCGAAGGGGTTCGAGGCTTCGAGCATCGAAGCCGGGGCGGCGTAGGCCATGCTGGCGGCGGCGCTGGCGGCGGCGACCAGCAGGATGTGTGGACGGATCATGGTGTCCTCGTTATGGTTTTAGTTGAAGGATGCTGCAATCAAAAAGCCGGCGCGAGCGCCGGCTTCATCGACATCAGTTCAGGCCACGGCGCTCGAGCAGCGGCTCGATGACCGGATCGCGGCCGCGGAAGTCGCGGTACATCTGCACCGCATCCATGGTGCCGCCTTTCGACAGCACCATCTTGCGGAAGCGGTCGCCGTTCTTGCGCTGCAGGCCGCCGTTTTCCTTGAACCATTCGCCGGCGTCGGCATCCAGGCGCTCGGCCCACAGGTAGCTGTAGTAGCCGGCCGAGTAGCCGCCCGAGAAGGCGTGCGAGAAGTAGGTCGAGCTGTAGCGCGGCGGGACCGGCGCGAAGTCCAGGCCCGCGTCACGCAGTGCCTGCTCTTCGAAGGATTTCACGTCCGTCGGGATGGCCTTCGAGCCGAGCTGGTGCCAGCGCTGGTCGATCACCGCCGCGGCCAGGTACTCGGTGGTGCGGTAGCCTTCGTTGAACTTCTGCGAGGCGCGCAGCTTGTCCAGCAGTTCCTTCGGCATCGGTTCGCCGGTCTGGTAGTGCTTGGCGTAGTTGGCCAGCACTTCCGGCCAGGCCATCCACATCTCGTAGACCTGCGACGGCAGCTCGACGTAGTCGCGCGGCACGCTGGTGCCCGAGAAGCGCGGGTACTTCACCTTCGAGAACCAGCCGTGGGTGCCGTGGCCGAATTCGTGGAAGGTGGTGCGCACTTCGTCCCAGGTAAGCAGGGTCGGCTCGCCCGGCGCCGGCTTGGCCAGGTTCAGGTTGTTGGTGATGACCGGCTTGTTGCCCAGCAGGGTGCTCTGGCTGACCAGGGCGCCCATCCAGGCGCCGCCGCGCTTGTTCGAGCGCGCGTACGGGTCGAGCACGAAGATCGCCAGGTGCTCGCCGTTCTCTTCGAACACGTCGTACACGCGCACGTCGGCGTCGTACACCGGCAGGTCCTTGCGCTGCTTGAAGGTGATGCCCCACAGCTTGTTGGCGGCGAAGAAGGCACCGTCGTTCAGCACGCGGTCGAGTTCGAAGTAAGGCTTGAGCTGGTTGGCATCGAAGGCGTACTTGGCGGCGCGCACCTTGTCGCTGTAGTAGTTCCAGTCGTAGGCGGCGACCTTGAAGCCGCCCTTCTCCGCATCGATCACTTCCTGGATCTCGGCGGCTTCCTTCTTGGCGTTGCGCACGGCAGGCAGAGCCAGGTCGGACAGCAGCTTGTTGACGGCGGTGGTGTCCTTGGCGGTCTGGTCTTCCAGCGAGTAGGCGGCGTGGCTGCTGTAGCCCAGCAGCTCGGCGCGCTCGGCGCGCAGCTTGGCCAGCTGCAGCACGATGTCGCGGTTGTCGAATTCGCCGCCGCGCGAACCGCGCACGGTCGAGATCGACAGCAGCTTCTCGCGGGTGCCGCGCACGTTCAGCGTCGACAGCGGGCCCTGCTGGGTGGTGTTCACGACCGGGATCACGAACTTGCCGTCCAGGCCGCGCTTCTTCGCTTCGGCGGCGGCGGCGTCGATCGCCTTCTCCGGCAGGCCGGCCAGCTCTTCGCGGGTGTCGACCACGAAGGCCGAGGCATTCACTTCCTTCAGCACGTTCTGGCTGAACTGGGTCTGCAGGGCGGCCAGCTTGCCGTTGTACTCGCGCAGCTTCTGCTTGTCGGCATCCGACAGCTTGGCGCCGGCGCGCACGAAGTCCTTGTGGTAGCGCTCGATCAGGTATTTGGACTCGGCGTCCAGGCCCAGCTTGTCGCGCTTGGCGTACAGGGTCTGGATGCGCTGGAACAGTTTCGGGTTCAGGCGGATGGCGTCGCCGTGGGCGGCCAGTTTCGGCGCCAGCTCCTTGTCCAGGGCCTGCAGGCTGTCGTTGGTATAGGAACCGACCAGGGTGCCGAACACGGTCGACACGCGGTTCAGCAGACGGCCCGAACGCTCCATCGCGACGATGGTGTTCTCGAAGGTCGGCGCGGCCTTGTTGTTGGCGATCGCTTCGACCTCAAGCGCCTGTTCGCGCATGCCTTCGGCGAAGGCCGGGGCGAAGTGCTCGTTCTTGATCTTGTCGAAGGCCGGGTAGCCGTACTGGAGGGTGCTCGGCTTGGCGAACGGGTTGGTCGCGTCGAGCGGCGCGGCATAGGCCAGGTTGGCCATCGCGACGCTGGCCGCGATCAGGAGCATACGGGGACGATTCATGGTGTCTCGGATGGTGATTGAACTACGTTGGAACACGCCTGCCTTTCGCCGCCGGGCTTGTGGCCCGGCGGCGAAAGGCGCAGCGCAGGAAAAGATTTAATTACCGGTCAGGCCCCGGCGTTCCAGCAAAGGCTCGATGACCGGATCGCGGCCACGGAACTGACGGAACAGGTCCATCGCATCGGCGCTGCCGCCACGCGACAGCAGGGTCTTGCGGAAGTGGTCGCCGTTCTTGCGCGACAGGCCGCCGCTCTCGGTGAACCACTGCACGGTGTCGGCGTCGAGCTTTTCGCTCCACAGGTAGGCGTAGTAGCCGGCCGAATAGCCGCCGTTCATCGAGTGCGAGAAATAGGTCGTGCGGTAGCGCGGCGGCACCGGCGCGAAGTCGACGCCGGCGTCCTTCAATGCCTTGGCCTCGAAGGCCAGCACGTCGCTCGGGACCTGGGACGGCTTGAGCTGGTGCCAGCGCTGGTCGAGCAGCGAGGCGGCCAGGTATTCGGTGGTCATGTAGCCCTGGTTGAACTTTTTAGAAGCGACCACCTTGTCCAGCAGCTCTTTCGGCATCGGCGCGCCGGTCTGGTGGTGCTTCGCATAATTGGCCAGCACTTCCGGCCAGATCGCCCACATCTCGTTGACCTGCGACGGGTATTCGACGAAGTCGCGCGGCACGTTGGTGCCCGAGAAGTGCGGATACTTCACGTTCGAGAACATGCCGTGCAGCGCGTGGCCGAACTCGTGGAAGGCGGTGCGCACCTCGTCATAGGTCAGCAGCGTAGGCTGGCCCGCGGGCGGTTTCGGGATGTTCAGGTGGTTGCCGACCACCGGCTTCTTGCCCAGCAGGTGAGATTGCGACACGTATTCGTTCATCCAGGCGCCGCCCTGCTTGTTGCCGCGCGCGTAGGGGTCGAACAGGAAGATCGCCAGCTGCTTGCCGTCGTGGTCGAACACGTCGAACACGCGCACGTCCGGATCGTAGACCGGCAGGTCCTTGCGTTCCTTGAAGGTGATGCCGTATTCCTTGGTGGCGGCGAAGAACACGCCGTCCACCAGCACGCGGTTCAGCTCGAAGTAAGGGCGCAGCTGGTTCTCGTCGAAGTTGTACTTCGCGGCGCGCACCTTGTCCTGGTACAGCGGCCAGTCATACGAGGCGACCTGGAAGCCGCCCTTCTCCTTGTCGATCACCTTCTGGATCTCGGCCGCTTCCTTGCGCGCGTTATTGACTGCCGGCTTGGCCAGCTCGGCCAGCAGCCGGTTGACGGCAGCCGGGTTCTTGGCGGTTTCCAGTTCCTGCGAATAGGCCGCGTAGTTCGGATAGCCCAGCAGCGCGGCGCGCTCGGCGCGCAGCTTGACCAGGCGCAGCACCAGCTGGCGGGTGTCGAATTCGCCGCCGCGGCTGCCGCGGTTCAGGGACGCCGCCATCAGGCGCTCGCGGGTCTTGCGGTTGGTCAGCGTCGCCAGCGGCGGCTGGCTGCTGGTGTTAACGATGGCGATCGCGTACTTGCCCTTCAGGCCACGCTTTTCCGCCTCGCTTGCCGCGGCATTGATCTCGGCGTCGGAGAAACCGGCCAGCTCCCCGCGGGTGTCCACGATCAGCGCCGAGGCATTGGCTTCCTTCAGCACGCGCTGCGAGAAGTCCGACTGCAGCGAGGCGATCTCGGCGTTGTATTTCTTGAGCTTGTCCTTGTCGGCGGCGGACAGGTTGGCGCCCGCGCGCACGAATTCCTTGTACACGCGCTCCAGCAGGTGCTTCGATTCGGCGTCCAGGCCCAGGGTGGCGCGCTTGGCGTGCAAGGTCTTCACGCGCTGGAACAGGGCCGGGTTCAGGTAGATCGCGTCGTTGTGCGCGGCCAGCTTGGGCGACATCTCGCGGTCGACCGCGTCCAGCACGTCGTTGGTGTTGGCCGTCTGGAGGTTGGAGAACACGGCGGCCACGCGCGCCAGCATCTGGCCGGCACGCTCCATGGCGACGATGGTGTTCTCAAAAGTAGGCGCCGCCTTGTCCCTGGCGATCGCGTCGATCTCGCGCAGGTGTTCGGCCATGCCTGCGGCGTAGGCCGGCAGGAAGTGCTCGTTCCTGATCTTGTCGAAGGCCGGGTAATTCAGCGGCAGGCTGCTGGGCTGGGCGAACGGGTTGGCGGCGTCGAGGGCAGGCGCTGCCGGTGCAGCCACTGCGGCGTGCGCGAGCGCGAGGCTGGCGGCAACGATGAACAGGTGTGGTCGGTTCATGCGATCTTTCGGACTCTTTTGAAGGAGCTGCCGGGAGTGCTCGACAGCCGTTGCGCGACGATCATAGCAGGCTTATACGCACGTCGTCACAATAAAAAAGGTATGTATGGCACATGTATCGGCCATGTATCGGCATGTATCGGCCATGTATCAATTCTGGCCGTGCTAGCATCCGTTTTCACCATGGAATCCCTCACCCAACGCTCCTACGACGCCATCGTCGTCGGCACCGGCCCCGGCGGCGCCAGCACGGCGCGCGAACTGGCGCGCGCCGGCGCCCGCGTCCTGGTGCTCGAACAGGGCAGCGCCGCGCCCCTGGCCGGCACCCTGGGCCAGATGGCCACCATGGCCCTGCCCGGCCGCGGCGCCTGGCTGCACCGCGACGCCTCGCTGCTGGTGGCCGGTACCGCCCTGGGAGGCAGCTCGGCGCTGAACTTCGCCACCGCCGCCCCGCCCCCTGCCGCCATGTTCGCCGCCCACGGCATCGACCTGGCGCCCTATCTCGCCGCCTTGCGCGCGGAACTGCCGCTCGCGCCCCTGCCCGACAGCCTGGTCGGCCCGATGGCGGCGCGCATCATGGCGGCGGCTCGCGCTGCCGGTTTCAACTGGGAAAAGCTCGACAAGATGATCCGCCCGCAGGCCTGCCGCAGCGGCTGCTGGCGCTGCGTGTACGGCTGCCCTTACGGCGCCAAGTGGAGCGCGCGCGATTTCGTCGAGGAAGCCGGCCGCCACAGCGCCGTGCTGCAGGACCGCAGCCGGGTGCGGCGCGTGCTGGTGGAAGACGGCCGCGCCGTCGGCGTGGAATACCGGCGCGAAGGCGGCACGCACACGGTACGGGCGCAGACGGTGGTGCTGGCGGGTGGCGGCATCGGCAGTCCGCGCCTGCTGCATGCCTCCGGCCTGGGGCCGCGGCTGGCGTCCTTCTTCAGCGATCCGGTGGTGGCGGTAATGGGGAGCGTGGATGACGTCGACGGCGGCGCCGAAGTGCCGATGGCGGCCGGCGCCAGTTTTCCCGAAGAAGGCATCGCGCTGGCCGACCTCACCTTGCCGGCGCCGATGTACGCGGCCTTCGCGCTGCAGGCCGGCCGGGTCGACCGGGTGGGTGCGCACCGGCGCACGCTGAGCATCATGGTAAAGATCCGCGACGACATCGGCGGCGCGGTCGGCCCGCGCTGGGTGGACAAGCGCCTGAGCCCAGGCGACCGGGCGCGTCTTGACAAAGGCATCGGGATGGCGCGCCGGATCCTGGAACAGGCGGGCGCACGACAGGTCTTCGCGACCCAGCATTTCGCCGCCCATCCCGGAGGGAGCGTGCGCATCGGCGAAGGCGTGGACAGCGCGCTGCGCGCCGCGCCCGGACTCTACGTGTGCGACGCCTCGGTGATCCCGCAGCCATGGGGATTGCCGCCGACGCTCACCCTGCTGTGCCTGGGCAAGCGGCTCGGCGCCATGCTGGCCGGCGCCGCTGTCAGTAGTGAGGCGGTTTCTCGTTGACCGGCCCCTGGCGGGTGGACTGCAGGGTGCGGACGTGGTCCACCAGGGAGGCGACCAGGGCTTCGAGCTGGTCGATGCGGCGGCCCTGGCGGTAGATGGTATCGTTCAGCGTCTCGACCAAGTCTTCCTGGTGCGCGAGCTTGATTTCAATATCGACGAATCGGTCTTCCTGGCTCATGCTCTACCCCGCGCGCAAAGCCGGCATTATGACAGAGTCACAAGCCGGCCAGGCGCGCGCGGCAGGCGTCAACCCAGCGGGAACTCGATGCCGTTGTTGATCAGGCCGATCACTTGCGCCTGGTTTTCCGGGCTCTCCGAGAAGAAGGCCAGCACCTCGGCACGCGAGGCCTGTTTCAGGCCATTGACCCAGAAGTCGAAGCCCGCACCTTCGGCCGGACGGTGCAGCACGTGGGCGTACAGCTTGCTCACGAAATAGCTGTCCGACGGGTCGGTCGAATACAGGGCCTGGGCTTCCTTGTCGGCCAGGAACATCTGCGAGATCTGGGTCAGCGTGTAATTGCCGGTATCCAGGGCCTTGATCCAGAACGACAGGCCGCCCTTGTCCGGCTCGCGGTCGAAGGCGGCGCGGTACAGGCGGTAGACCTCGCCGGCCGAGCCGTCGATGTCGAGCGCCACCATGGTGTCGCCGAACTGGATGCGCTCGACGTTGACCAGGTTGTCGATGCCCAGCGCGCCGCTCTTGTCGGTCACGCTCACGCCGTAGACGCCGCGCTCGATCGTGAAGCCGGCGCGGGCGCCGTTGTACACGACGGTATCGAGGCCGGCGCCGCCGTCGACCGCGTTGTTGCCCGCGCCCGGCGTGAAGGTGTTGTTCAGGCTGTTGCCGGTCAGGTTGAGCATGCTGTCGATGGTGAACTGCATGCGGTTCGCCGCGCTGGTGGCGTTGTCGGCGATGTCGACCGACACGGCGGCCACTTCATAGGGGCCGTTCGGCAGCGCCACCGAGTCGATCCGCCAGCTGCCATCGCTCTTGACCACGGTGCGGCCGATCTCGGTGGCGTCGCTGATGCGCACCAGCTGGATCGTGGTGCCGGCCTCGGCGGTGCCGCTGAAGACCGGCTGATTGCCGCCCGCGCCCAGGGCCAGCGTCGAGGTCGGGATCACCGGCGGCGTCGCGTCGACGTTGAAGCTGACGGCGTTGCTGAATGCCGAGACGTTGCCGGCGGCGTCGGTCGCGCTTGCGCGCAGCGAGTAATTCAGGCCGTCATTGAAGGCGCTGGCGACCACGCTGAACAGGCCGTTCGCGTCGGCGCGGGTTTCGGCCACGATGCGTTCGCCGTCGTAGATGCGCACCAGGGCGTTTGCTTCGGCCGAGCCGGTGACGAGCGGCTTGTTGCCGGACGTGTAGCCGGCGGCGTTCTTCGACACCGACAGCGCCGGCGCCGCGGGCGGCGTGACGTCGCTCGTGACCTGGGAACGCTGGTACTGTCCGTCGGTGAAGGCGAGCAGTTCGATGTTGCTGAGCGTGGCAGTGCCCAGGGTCGCGTGCGTCACGAGCAGGCTGCCGCTGCCGTTCTCGCTGAAGGTGTATTCGCCACGGCCACGGCTGAACACGACGGTGTCGGTGCCGCCCCCGCCGTCGATGACGTCGTTGCCGCCGAGGACGACGATGCGGTCGTTGCCGGCCGTGCCGGTGATGCGGTCGGCGCCGGTGGTGCCGGTGATGAAGCGCCCGCCTGCGTCGACGCCGAGCGCGCCGCCCAGGCCATCGCCGCCGTACAGCCAGTTCAGCGCGGCGATGTCGTAGGGGCTGAAGGTGCTGTACGGTCCGCCGGTATCGGTGTACGACATGATCGTATTGCCAGTGTTGTCCTGCTGGAAGGGGAGATGGATGTGGTCGTGCTCCTCCCCCTCATGGAAGGGATGCTTGAGGCCGAGCGCATGCCCCAGCTCGTGCAGCAAGGTCTGGTAGCCCTCGCTGCCCGGTACCGGATTGCTGTTCTGCGCGCGCCATTCCACGTTATCGAGATAGACGTAGGCATTCGGCTTGTATCCGACGACGTTATTGCCGATGTACGAATACGGTCCGTTCCAGCTGCACAGGCCCGTCGTCTGGCTGCCTTCGAGGTCGAGGTTGGCCAGGTGGATCTGGGCATTGCTGCCGTTCGAGGTTTCGACGAACTGGATGCCGGTGACCTGCTGCAGGTAGGTGAAGGCCGACCGCGCGGCAGTCTGCTGGTTGATATTGAACGCAGCCTGTCCCGTCACCGGCGTGCCGGTTTCCGGGTTCACTTCGGTTCCCGACGACAGGTCGAAGGTGTAATAAATCGTGTTCGGCGTCACGCCGATCATGTAGTTCCAGTCGGGGCCGATATCGAGCAGCGCATCGATGTGATTCAGCCCGGACAGGGGGGTCGTGGTCAGGTCGGTAACGGTTGCCATGCTTGAGATAGTCAGAAAGTGGTTGCAAGACTCTACATTGAGCTCGCTTTCCGGAAAGTATTTCCTGCGGCACAAATGAAGTCAAATAAGAATTTCAATCGTGCGCGGCTATTAGCAGGCAGACAAGGCTGATACGCAACGCGTGCAAGCGAAGACTTATGCTTTCGGCATGGCCAGCAAGGCCTTCAGGTTGGCCAGCCTTTCCTTCGGACTGAGCACTTCGGTTTCCTTGGGCGGGGCGTCGCCGACGTCCAGCGCCATCTCCTTGATGAAGCGCGAGGGTTCGCAATGCACCAGCTCGCCGGCGCGCTTGCGCTTCTTGCACCAGGTCAGGCGCAGGGTGCGCTGGGCGCGCGTGATACCCACATACATCAGGCGGCGCTCCTCCTGGATGCGGGCGGCCATGACTTCCACCGGCGCGTCCGGGTCGCCCTTGTGCGGCAGGATGCCCTCTTCCACCCCGACCAGGAATACGTGCGGGTATTCCAGGCCCTTGGAGGCGTGCAGGGTGGACATGCGCACGGCGTCCTGTTCCTCGTCCGAGCCTTCCAGCATCGACATCAGGGCCACCATCTGGGTCAGTTCCAGCAGGTTCTTCTCTTCGCCATCGCGGTCGCGCCCGCCCCGGCCGCGTTCCTTCAGCCAGTTGGTGAACTCGAGCACGTTCTGCCACTTGGCCTGGGCCGCGCGGTCGTCGAAGCTCTCGTACAGGTAGTGCTCGTAGTTCATCTCCTTCATCATGTCGTCGAGCACTTCGGCGGCATTGTCGCCGCTGCCGGACGGGCCGGGCCGGGTGGCGCGGTCTTCCAGCTCCAGCAGGAAGCGGCAGAAGTCGCGCAGCGGCGCCAGCTGGCGCTCGGCCAGCTTGGCTTCCAGCCCGTTCTTGCGCGCGGCCTCGAACAGCGAGCAATTCCACTGCTTGGAGAATTCGCCCAGCGTCTCGAGCGTGGCCATGCCGACCCCGCGCTTAGGGGTAGTGACGGCGCGGATGAAGGCCGGGTCGTCGTCCTGGTTCGCGATCAGGCGCAGGTAGGCGATGATGTCCTTGATCTCGGCCTTGTCGAAAAAGCTCTGGCCGCCCGACATGGTGTAGGGGATGCGCTCCTTGCGCAGGGCCTGCTCGATGATGCGCGCCTGGTGGTTGCCGCGGTACAGGATGGCGTAGTCGGTCCACTTGTTCTTGCGCTGGAAGTGGTCGGCCGAGATCATGATGGCCACCTGCTCGGCTTCCTGCTCGTCGCTCTGCATGCCCAGCACTTCGATCGGCTCGCCCAGGCCGTGTTCGGACCACAGCGACTTCTCGAACAGCTTCGGGTTGTTGCCGATGACGGCATTGGCCGCCTGCAGGATGCGGGTGGTCGAGCGGTAGTTCTGTTCCAGCTTGATGACGCGCAGGTCGGGGAAGTCGGTCTGCAGCGTTTTGAGGTTCTCGACCGAGGCGCCGCGCCAGGCGTAGATCGCCTGGTCGTCGTCGCCCACGGCCGTGAACATCGGCTTTTTACCCAAGCCCGTGACCAGGAGTTTCACCAGCTCGTACTGGCAGGTGTTGGTGTCCTGGTACTCGTCCATCAGCAGGTAGCGCAGGCGGCGCTGCCAGCGGTCGCGGATCGATTCGTTGTTGCGGAACAGCTCCACCGGCAGGCGGATCAGGTCGTCGAAGTCCACCGCCTGGTAGGCCTGCAGGGTGGCCAGGTAGCTGCGGTAGACGCGCGCCGACATGGCTTCGTCCTCGTCCTTCGCGTTACGGATCGCGTCCTCGGGGTCGACCAGGCCGTTCTTCCACAGCGAGATCGCATTCTGGATGCGGCGGATTTCCTGCTTATCGGTGGTGAGCGCCAGGTCGGAGACGACGGTGTAGCAATCGTCGCTGTCCATGATCGAGAACTTGTCCTTCAGGCCGACGCCGGCCGCTTCCTGGCGCAGGATCTTGACGCCCAGCGAGTGGAAGGTGGAGACGGTCAGTTGCTTGGCCTGCTTGGGCTGCTTGAGCAGCTTGGCGATGCGTTCCTGCATCTCGAGCGCGGCCTTGTTGGTGAAGGTCAGGGCGGCGATCGTGCGCGGGTCGTAGCCGCGGTCTTCGATCATGTACGCAATCTTTTGCGTAATGACGCGCGTCTTGCCCGAGCCGGCACCGGCCAGCACCAGGCATGGGCCGTCGAGATAGAGCACGGCTTCGCTCTGCGGCCCGTTGAGGCCGAATTTTGGTGCGTTGGACATGGGAAAGATTTCTGCAGAATGGCCGGGTATTGTAAGGCTGAGTTCGAAACCGCGCCAAAAGGATGCCGTAAAAAACCCGTTTTGCAACACCCTTCTATGCGAGCAATGCCACCGCCTTGACCTGAGCCCAGACCTGCAGGCCGGGGCGGATGTCCAGCTCGCGCCGCGAGCGTTCCGAAATGCGGGCCAGCAGCGGCACCTCGCCCATGCGCATCTGCACCAGCACGTGTCCCGGCGTGTCGGTGGCCGCGGTGGCCGTCACGACGGCGGGCAGGAGATTCACGATACTGCTGCGCTGGGGCCGCTCCAGCGCGATGCTGACATCGCGTGCATGGATGCGGCAGCGCAGGCGGCTGCCCACCGGCTCGCTGCGGCGTCCGACGAACAGCGCACCGCCCTCGAACGCCAGGCGCGAAAGATCGTCGGCTTCGTGCCCGGCCAGCACGGTCTCCAGCACCACCCCGGTATCGTCGGCGAATACCGGCGGCAGGTCGGCGCGGGCCAGCGCTTCGGTGAGCGGGCCGCTGGCCACTACGCGTCCGGCGTCGAGCAGCACCAGGTGGTCGGCCAGGCGCGCCACTTCGTCGGGCGCGTGGCTGACATAGATGATGGGAATGGAGAGCTCGTCATGCATGCGCTCCAGGTAAGGCAGGATTTCCTGCTTGCGCTTGAGGTCGAGTGCGGCGAGCGGCTCGTCCATGAGCAGCAGGCGCGGCGACGACAGCAAGGCGCGGGCGATCGCCACACGCTGGCGCTCGCCGCCGGACAGGCTCGCCGGCTTACGCTCGAGCAGCCGCTCGATGCCGAGCATGACGGCCACCGGCCCGAGCTCGAAGCGGCGGTCGGCGCCGGCGACCCGCTTCAAGCCGAATTCCAGGTTGCCGCGCACGCTCAGGTGCGGGAACAGGCTGGCTTCCTGGAACACGACGCCCAGGGCGCGCTGGTGCGTCGGCACGAACGCCTTGCGCGCCTCATCCTGCCATACCTCGTCGCCCAGCGCGACATAGCCGTTCGGTGCGCGCTCCAGGCCGGCGATCGCACGCAGGCAGGTGGTCTTGCCCGAACCCGAGGGGCCGAACAGGGCGCTCACCCCGCGCCCCGGCAAGGCGAGGTCGACATCGAGCATGAAGCCGCCGCGGTCGATGCGGAAACTGGCGCGGATGCCGCTCATCCCTTGATGCCTTTCACCGCCGGCGGATTGAAGGTGTACAGGGCCAGCAGAACAAGGAAACTGAACACGAGCATGCCGCCTGCCAGCCAATGCGCCTGCGCATATTCCATGGCCTCGACGTGGTCGTAGATCTGGACCGAGACCACACGGGTCTTGTCCGGGATGTTCCCGCCGATCATCAGGATCACGCCGAACTCGCCGATCGTATGCGCGAAACCGAGCACGGCGCCGGACAGGAAGCCGGGGCGCGCCAGCGGTACCACGACCGACCAGAAGGTATCCCAGGGGCTGGCGCGCAGGGTCGCCGCCACTTCCAGCGGGCGCTCGCCGATCGCCTCGAAGGCATTTTGCAGGGGCTGCACGACGAAGGGCATGGAATAGAACACCGAGGCGATCACCAGCCCGGGGAAGGTGAACGGCAGGGTGCCCAGGCCCAGGGCATCGGTGGCGCGACCGACCGGCCCGTTCGGTCCCATGGCGACCAGCAGGTAGAAACCGAGCACGGTCGGCGGCAGGACCAGGGGCAGCGCCACGACCGCGCCCACCGCGCTTTTCATGCGCGAACGCGTGCGCGCCAGCCACCAGGCGATCGGCGTCCCAAGGATGAGCAACAGGACCGTGACGATCGACGCCAGCTTGAGCGTCAGCCACACGGCTGCCAGGTTTTCCTCTGCCATGCCGGTTTACAGCGCGTAGCCGAAGGACTGGATGATGGCGCGGGCCTTGGCCGACTTCAGGTAGTCCAGCAGGGCCTGTGCGGCAGGGTTGCCGCGTCCCCTGGCCAGGACCAGCGCGTCCTGGCGGATCGGCTCATGCAGGCTGGCCGGCACGATCCAGCCGGAACCCGCGGCGATCCTGCCGTCCCTGGCCACCTGGGACAGCGCGACGAAGCCGAGCTGCGCATTCCCGGTACTGATGAACTGGTGCGTCTGCGCGATGTTCTCGCCCTGCACCAGCCTGGCCTGCACCGCATCGAACAGGTTCAGCTTTTTCAGGACGGCGACTGCTGCCGCGCCATACGGCGCGGTCTTGGGATTGGCGATGGCGAGATGCCGGAAATCGCCTGTCCGCAACACCTCGCCTTTGGCATCCACGACACCGGCCCGGGCCGACCACAGGACCAGCTTGCCGATTGCGTAGGTAAAACGGGTGCCGGGCGCCGCCTGGCCCTCGTTTTCCAGCCGCGCCGGGGTCTCATCGTCCGCGGCGAGCAAGACTTCGAAGGGCGCGCCGTTCCTGATCTGCGCATAGAACTTGCCGGTGGAACCGAATGCCAGCCTGGCCCGGTGGCCGGTGTCCCGTTCGAATTGCGCGGCAATGGCGTGCATCGGAGCCGTGAAATTGGCGGCAACCGCTACCTGGACTTCCCCGGCATGGGCGCCCGCGGCGCATGCCATGGCGATGAGGGCGAGACTGAGGAAACGCTGCATGACACCCTTTCGAGACGGGGACGGTGAAGAACTACCGCTATATTACCAATGTACCAATGAAAGCGCGCCTGCCCGCCGGGGCAGCGGCGACGCCGGGACACGCAATCGGGTACCATCGCAGCCTTGTGGCGCCGCGCGCCAGGCCTTATTCGGACTGCACCATGAAATTTGAACATCTCATCCAGATCAACGATCCGCTCAATCCGCTGATCGACACCATTTCGATCGAACAGCTGTGGCGCGGGCTGGTGCTGCGCGCCGAATCGCCGACCATGTTCGTGCCGCACCTGGACGAATGCACGATCGGCGACAGGACCAGCGGCAGCTTTGCGCGCCGCCTGCGCTACGGCGACCTGGTGATCGACGACGTCGTGTACCTGACCCCGCTGAAGGAAGTGCGCTACGAAGTGCCGGCCCAGGGCGAGATCGCCGCCTCCAGCCTGAAGATGATCATCGAGGCGCCGACCGACGCCATGCTGCTGGTGCGCTTCTGCTACGACGACGGCCAGGGCGAGCACACCGACCCGGCCAACGCCATGTACGACGACTTCAAGCGCTCGGCCTACCAGGAAGCCGACATCGACACCGTGCGCATCCTGCGCCAGCTCGCCGGCGAGGGCAAGCTGGATGCCAGCTACCTGAATTAAGTTTCGCTAATCTTTTTGGCGAATGATTAAGCCAAATTGATCTACGTACCCGGCTCGGTATCGGCCGGGTCGATCTCGCTCTCTCCCTTGGCCAGGTTATGCGCCAGGTCGCGCAGGGCGGTGCGCACGCCCTCCTCGATCACCGGATGATAAAAGGGCATCTCCAGCATCTGGTCCACCGTCATGCGCATCTGGCAGGCCCAGGACAGGGTGTGCGCGAGGTGCTCGGCGCGCGGGGCGATCATCTCGGCGCCCAGGAAGCGGCGCGATCCGTATTCCGCATACACCCGCAGCATCCCCTTGTTCTGCAACATCACCCGGCTGCGGCCCTGGTTCGCGAACGAGACCGAACCGACCGCGAACTTGCGCTTGCCCCCTTCGCACAGGCTGCGGTAGTTCGCGCCCAGGGTGGCGATGTTCGGGTCGGTGAAGGCCACCGCGATCGGCGTGCGGCGCAATCCCGGACGCACGTCCGGATAGCGGCCGGCGTTGTCCCCCGCGATCTTGCCGTGGTCGGCCGCGTCGTGCAGCAGCGGGCGCTCGTTGTTGGCGTCGCCGGCGATGAAGATGTGGCTGGTCCCGCACTGCATGGTGCGGACGTCGAACAGCGGAATGCCGTCCGGCCCGCGCTCCAGGCCCGTGTGCTCCAGCCCGATGTCGTGCACATTGGGCGTGCGGCCGGCCGCCATCAGCACGACCTGGAAACGTTCGGTCTTCTCTTCGCCGAGGGCGTCGCTGTAGCGCAATGCCACTTCGTCTCCCTCCTGCACCGCGCCCACCACCTTCGACTGGAACTGGATGTCGAGTTCCTCGGTGAGCACGCGGGTGGCGCTGCGCAGCACTTCCGGGTCGCTCAGGTGGGCGATGCTGCCGCCGCGCGCGAACAGCTTCACGCGCACGCCCAGGCGCTGCAGGGCCTGGCCCAGCTCCAGGCCGATCACGCCGGTGCCGATCACGGCCACCGACTTCGGCAGGTCGTCCCAGTAGAACACGTCGTCGGAGGTAGCGATGCCGGGGCCGACCTTCTCCAGCACCGGCAGGCGCAGCGGCGTGGAGCCGGTGGCGATGACGACGCGGCCGGCGCTGATCTCGGTGTGATCGTCCACGAGCAGGGTATGCGGGCCGGTGAAGCGCGCATGGCCGCGCAGCTTGTCTGCGTCATCGAAGGACTCGACGCTTTCCAGCACGAAGCCCACGAAGCGGTCGCGCTCGCGCCGCACGCGCTCCATCACGGCGCGGCCGTCGATGCGGACTTCGCCCGCGTGCACGCCGAAGGGCGCGCTGTGCTGCATCACGTGCGCGGCCTCGCTTGCGGCGATCAGGAGCTTGCTGGGCATGCAGCCGACCCGTGCGCAGGTGGTGCCGTAGTGGCTGCTTTCGATGACCACCACCCGGGCTCCTTGCGCCTTCGCCGCCCGATAGGCCGTCATGCCGGCGGTGCCGGTGCCGATGATGGCGACATCCACATCCAGTTTGTTCATCGTCTTCTCCGGGTCTCTCTACAGATGATGACGAAACGATACGCGATTTTCAGCCGGACCGCCGGAACCGGGCCAATGTGCCACCATGATCGCCTGTCACCATGGGAGGGCGAATGCTGGAACCGATCAGGGAGCTGCTGCGCCCGCCTCCCGGCATGGCCTTCGACTTCAGCCAGCCGGCGGGCGAGCCGGCGCTCGCGCCCCGCGACGGCATCGCCTGGCAGGTGTTCGCCAATCCGGTGGTCCTGTTCGTGGGCGGGGTAGCGGCGGTGCTGCTCGAGCTGAGCGAGCCCTCGGTGCGCTCCGGCGTGTGGGACCAGGGCGGCTTCCGGCAGGACCCGGTCATGCGCCTGCGCCGCACCGGCTTCGCGGCCATGATGACCGTCTACGGGCCGCGCTCGGCGGCCGAGCAGATGATCGCGCGCGTGGTGCGCATGCATGAGCGGGTGCGGGGCACGACGCCCGCGGGCCTGCCCTACCGCGCCAACGACCCGCGCCTGCTCGACTGGGTGCAGGCCACCGCCGCCTTCGGCTTCACCGAAGCCTACCACCGCTACCTGCGGCCGCTGTCGGCGCCCGAGAAGGACGCCGCCTTTGCCGAAGGCGAGAGCGCGGCCCGGCTGTATGGCGCGCTTGGCGCGCCGCGCTCCTGGGGAGCCTGGGAAGCCTTGCTGGCCGAAACGGCGCCCCGGCTGGAAGGCTCCGCCATCCTGGCCGACTTCCTGCGGATCATGCACGAGACGCCGCTGGTGCCGGGACCGATGCGGCCCCTGCAGCGGCTGCTGGTACGCGCCGCCGTGGACATCGTGCCGGAGCCGGTCGCTTCGCTGCCCCAGCTGCGCAAGCAGGGCCTGCGTCCCGGCGAGGGGGCGCTCGTGCGTGCGCTGGCGCGTTCATGCGTCCTGCTGCCGCTGGGGGATACCCCGGCCGCCCAGGCTGCCCGGCGGCTCAGCGCATCTGGTACTGGATCCCGAAAGTGAATGTCGTCTCGATCAGGGTATCGGCCGGAATGCCGCCGGGATGCGGGTAGCGCTGCAGCGCGCGATTGGCCACGCGGCTCAGCTCCGCCTCGAAACCGTTGGCCATCCGCCTTGTCTTGCGGTCGCGCAGCGTGTCGGCCATGACCCAGCCCACCATCTCGTACTCGCGCGATTCGCCGCGCTGCAAGTCGATGCGCGGTATGCCCGGCAGGAAGCGCAGCTTCACGTCGCCGCCGATCGCATGGGCCGCGGCCTGGTCCGGATACTTCACCTCGGCGGCAATGGTGGACAACACGCCCGCAACGTAATTGCAGGCCGCCAGCCGGGCCGGCGGCCAGGTCTTCAGTTCCGCGACGAAGCGGTCGGGGTCCGCCGTCGCTTCTTTCGGCATGCCGCACGCTCCCGACCGGAATGGGGGCGTCTTCATCGCCCACCAGAGCGCGGCCGCCACGTCGGCTCCATTGGCCGGGTCGGCGTAGCCGGCCGCGATCCGCGCGGCGCCATCCTTTTCGCCCGCGTCATGCGCCTGGACGTAGAACGTGACCGCGCGATCCCAGTCGCGCCGCACGCAGATGCCGTTCTCGTACATCGAGCCGGCCAGCAGGAAGACTTCCGGGTACTCGTTCTTCAGGCCGCTCTTGAGCCGGTCCACGGCCTGCCGGCAGTCCTGCGCGGCGATGCTGACGCGGATGGCGTCGACGGCCAGGGCGCCGGAACGGGTGCCCGCGCCGGCGTGGTGGGATGCCCCGAGCAGGGCAAGCATGAGGAAAGCGATTGTCAAAGCGCGCATGGCGGGCCCCAGTCGGAACAAGGGAACAGTCTAGCAGTGCGGATAGACGTGAATTCTCTCGGATTGCCTCATTCGCGCTTGAACAGGAACTGGACCTCGGCCTGGGCATCGGCGGGAATGCCGGCCGGCTGCGGATAGCGGCGCAGGGCGTAATTGACCAGCGCGTGCATCGAATGCTCGAACGAGCCGGTCAGCGGCGCCAGAGGGCGGCTGGGCAGCGAATCGCCCTTGACCACGCCGTACGGGACATAGGCGCCGCTGCCGCCCATTTTCAGGTCGATGCGCGGCACCCCGGGCAGGAAGCGCAAGCTCACTTCGCCACCCAGGCCAAGCACCTCGGCGTGGCCCGGATAGCGCATTTCTGCGGAAATCGTCGAGATCACGCCGACGACGTAGTTGCAGATCGCCAGTTTGGACGCATGCCAGGTACGCAGTTCCTCGACGAAGCGATCCGGGTCCGTTGCGGCCTGCGGGCTGACGGCGCAGGCCTCGGCACCCGCGCCGGCACGGCCCCGCAGGTTCCACCACAGCGCCGCCGCGGCGTCGGGCCCCCTGGCCGGGTCGGCAAAACCGGCGGCGATCCGTTCGGCGGCTTCCGGCGCCCCGCCCTCGTGGGCCCGGACGTAGAAAGTCAGCGCAGTGTCCCAGCTGGCCTTGACGCAGATGCCGTGCTCGTACATCGATCCGGCCAGCAGCACCACCTCGGGATAGCCCCATTTCAGCCCGCTCCTGAGGCGCTCCACGGCGGCCCCGCAGTCGCCTGCCGCGATCCGGTTGCGTACCTCATGGACCACATCGAGTCCGGCACGCGTCGCGGCCCCAAGCTGCGCCGCGGGCAGCAGGGCAAGCAATGCAAGCAGAAGCGGGAGGCGTGCGGCAGTCGGGAAGCTCATGGCAGGCTTTCGGTACGTTGGCTTAGATATCGAGCGGATCGACCTCGAGCGACCAGCGCACGCGCGATTTCATCCCGCGCAGGATCTCGACCCACTCGCGCAGGAAAGCCTGCAGGGCCGGGCGCGAGCTCGATTCCACCAGCAGCTGCGCACGGTCGACGTTGTGCACGCGCGTCATCGTCATCGGGATCGGGTCGTTGATCATCACCGCATCCCACACCAGGCTGTCGCGCGCCGCCTCCAGGAAGGCGATCGCATTGGCCAGCTCGGGGGCCTCGGCGCGCAGCAGCGCCTGGTACATGAAGGGCGGCAGGCCGGCCTGGCGGCGCTCTTCCAGCAGGCTGCCGGCGAAGCGGTCGTAGTCGTGGCGCACGACGGCGCCGTACAGCGGGTGGCTGGCGTAGCGGGTCTGCACCAGCACCTCCGAAGCGGCTCCGGCCCGTCCGGCGCGCCCCGCCACCTGCATCAGCTGGGCGAACAGGCGCTCGCTGGCGCGGTAGTCCTGCGAGAACAGGGCGGTGTCCGGATTCAGGATGCCCACCAGGGTGAGCTTCTTGAAGTCGTGGCCCTTGGCGACCATCTGGGTGCCGACCAGGATGTCGACCTCGCCCCGGTGCACGGTGTCGAAGGCCGCCTGGGCGCTGCCCTTCAGGCGCGTGGAATCGGCGTCGATGCGCAGGATGCGCGCTTCCGGGAACATCGCCGCCAGGCCTTCCTCGATGCGCTGGGTGCCGCGCCCGAGCGGCTGCAGGTCAACGTTGCCGCAGGTCGGGCAATGGCGCGGGATGCGCAGCTCCAGGCTGCAGTGGTGGCAGCGCAGCCGGTGCTCGGGGCGGTGCAGCACCATGAAGGCGGTGCAGCGGGTGCAGTTGCTGATCCAGCCGCAGGCGTCGCAGCAGATCACCGGGGCGTAGCCGCGCCGGTTCAGGAACAGCAGCGACTGCTCGCCGCGGTCCAGGCGCCCCCGCAGCGCGGCGATCAGGGCGCTCGTCAAGCCATCCTTGGGGCGGTCGCGCTCCATGTCGACCAGCTTCACGGTGGGCAGCACGGCGTCGCGCACGGCGCGCTCGCGCAGCTCGAGCTTGCGGTAGCGGCCGGATTGGGCGTGGTGCCAGGTCTCGAGCGAAGGCGTGGCCGAACCGAGCACGATCGGAATGCCCAGCTGGTGCGCGCGCCACACGGCCAGGTCGCGCGCCGAATAGCGCAGGCCTTCCTGCTGCTTGTACGAGGGGTCGTGCTCCTCGTCGATGATGATCAATTTGAGGTTCGGCAGCGAGGACAGGATCGCCAGGCGCGTGCCCAGCACGATGCGCGCGCGGCCCTCATGGGCGGCAAGCCAGTGCAGCATGCGCTCGCCCTCGGACAGGCTGCTGTGCAGGGTAGCCAGCATCACGCCCGGGAAGCGCGCGCGGATGTTCCCTTCCAGCTGCGGGGTCAGGTTGATTTCCGGGACCAGGATCAGGATCTGGGCGTCCTGCTCGCGCGCCAGCACCTGGGCGCAGGCCTGCAGGTAGACCTCGGTCTTGCCGCTGCCGGTGACGCCGTACAGCAGGATCGGGGTGAAGCCCTGCGCCCCGCCGATGCTGCCCGCCGCTTCCTGCTGCGCCGGGTTCAGCACGGGCATGCCGGAGGGCGTCGGATCGTGCGGGCTGGCCTCCTTGGCCAGCTTTTTCAGCGCGCGGTCCAGCGCCACGGTCTTCGGCACCCGCAGGTTCTTGGGCAGGCCGGGCAGCGCCACCTCGCCGAGCGGGCGCTGGTAATAGTCGGCGGCGAAGCGCGCCAGCGCCACCCAGCGCTCGGGCAGCGGCGACAATTGGCTGCGCACGGCGATCGCATCCTTCAGCTTGTCCGCCGGGACGTCCGTATCACCCTTGACGGCGACGATCAGGCCCACGACCTCACGGCGCGCGAAGGGCACCAGCACCAGTTGGCCCACCGCCGGCTCTTCGCCCGGCTGGCATTCCCAGCGGTAATCGAAGCAGCTGTTGAGCGGTGTATCGAGCGCAACCTGTAAGAAGCAGTGTGCCAAATCCAACCTTCTTAAGTAAGGAAACCAGGACCAATAAGCTGTGGAAAACTTTGTGAATAGCGCTGTACTTGACCCCGTTCGAGGTTTACGTTAGATCAACTCCAAACGCGCGATTCACTGGAACAACAATAAATTATTCAGTAAATTCAATGACTTACAAAGCTAGAGTTATCCCTGTTAACAACCCGGGCTGGAATCGCCTTGCTGTGCATAACTGCACGTGTGTGATGGAAAAACTCGTTGCGGTGCACCAGAATCTTCACACCTTACTTGAAGAGTTGAGCTAAGTCCGCGTAAACGAAGCACTTTTCACAACTCATCCGTCATCCTGTGCATAACTTTGTGAACAATGGACAGGAAGCCGGGACAATTTACCTGCAAACGATCTGGCCTACTGTGTATACCTACAGTTCACCATGAAAAAAACGCTTAAGAATCATTGATTTGCGTATTTTCAGGCTTGACAAAGATGTCCACAGGAATAATTTTGCGGTTTAACGAACTTGTGAACAAGTGAGATTTTGCTGCAGCAATGCTTGCTGCAGCTGGGGACAATACCGGCCGCTTATGAGGCGCGCTGCTGGCGGCTGAAGTCGTGCACAGCCTCGACCATGGCGGTCACCGACTCCGGCGGCGTGAACTGCGAGATGCCGTGACCCAGGTTGAATACGTGGCCATGGCCGTTCGATGGCTTGCCGTAGGCGGTCAAGGAGCGCTCGACTTCGGCGCGGATCTGCTCCGGTTCGGCGAACAGGATGGCCGGGTCGAGGTTGCCCTGCAGGGCCACGCGGTCGCCCACCAGCGCGCGCGCCTTTCCCAGGTTGACGGTCCAGTCCAGGCCCAGCGCGTCGGCGCCGATGTCCGCCATCTCGTCCAGCCACAGGCCGCCGCCCTTGGTGAACACGATCGCCGGGATGCGTACGCCGTCCTTCTCGCGCTGCAGCTGGCTCACTACTTGCCGCATGTAGTTCAGCGAGAACTCCTGGTAGGCGCCGTCGGCCAGCGCGCCGCCCCAGGAATCGAAGATCATCACGGCCTGGGCGCCGGCGTCGATCTGGGCGTTCAGGTACTGGCTCACTGCGCGCGCGTTGGTGTCCAGGATGTGGTGCATCAGGTCGGGGCGCGCATACATCATCTTCTTGATGGTGTGGAATTCGCGCGAACCGCCGCCTTCGACCATGTAGCAGGCCAGGGTCCAGGGGCTGCCCGAGAAACCGATCAGGGGCACGCGGCCGTTGATGGCGGTGCGGATCTGGGTCACCGCCTTGAAGACGTAGTCGAGCGACGCCATATCCGGTACCTGCAGGGCGCGTACCTCGGCTTCCGTGCGCAGCGGGCGCTCGAACTTCGGGCCCTCGCCGTCGGCGAAGTACAGTCCCAGGCCCATTGCGTCCGGCACCGTCAGGATGTCCGAGAACAGGATCGACGCATCCAGCGGATAGCGGTCGAGCGGCTGCAGCGTGACTTCAGTGGCGAAATCCGGATTCTTTGCCAGCCCCAGGAACGAGCCCGCCTGCTTGCGCGTGGCGCGGTATTCCGGCAGGTAGCGGCCCGCCTGGCGCATCAGCCACACCGGGGTGTAGTCGGTCGGCTGGCGCAGCAGCGCACGCAGGAAGGTGTCGTTCTGAAGCGGGGCGAATTGTGGCATGGCTGACAATGACGGCGGAGGGAAAACCTCCATTATCGCATCTTTGGGGGCACACTTATAATGCGTTTCTTGTCGATGAAAGTACTGCCATGACCAAACAGCAAGCACCCTGCGGCACCTGGACCTCCCCGATCACTGCGTCAAGCGTCGCGGCCGGCGCCACGCCGCTCGCCTCGCTGGTGCTCGACGGCGCCGACCTGTACTGGCTGGAAGGACGGGCCAGCGAGGCGGGACGCTCGACGCTGGTGGGCAGCCGGGGCGAACTGACGCCGGCCCCGTTCAACGTGCGCAGCAAGGTGCACGAATACGGCGGCGGCGCGGTCACGGTCGCCGATGGCGTCGCCTGGTTCTCGAACCACGCCGACGGCCGGCTGTACCGGGTCGAGCCGGGCGCGCAGCCGGCGCCGGTCACTGCCGAGGACAACAAGCAGCGCTACGCCGACTTCGTGGTCGACGCACGGCGCCGGCGCCTGGTGGCCGTGCGCGAAGACCATGCGGCCGGCGGCCACTACCCCGAGAACACGATCGCCGCCATCGGCTTCGACGGTGTCGAAACCGTGCTGGTGGACGGCAACGACTTCTATGCCGCGCCGCGCATCTCTCCGGACGGGCGCCACCTGGCCTGGCTGTGCTGGGACCATCCGCGCATGCCCTGGGAAGGCAGCGAGCTGTGGCTGGCCGACATCATGGACGACGGCACGCTGGCGAATGGCCGGCTGGTGGCGGGCGGGCCGCAGGAATCGGTCTGCCAGCCGGAATGGTCGCCCGGCGGCGTGCTGCACTTCGTGTCCGACCGCAGCGGCTGGTGGAACCTGTACCGCTTCGAACATGGCGTGGTGGAAGCGCTGTGCCCGCGCGAGGCGGAATTCGGCGGGCCGCTGTGGACCTTCGGCGGCTCGCTGTATGGCTTTACTTCGGACGAGGCTATCGTCTGCGCCTACATCGAGGGCGGCGTCAGCAAGCTGGCGCGCCTGCGCAATGGCCAGCTCACCGAGGTACCGACGCCCTACGAGGAAATCCGCGAACTGCGCGTAAACGCCCACACGGTCGCGCTGCTGGGCGGCGCGCCCACCGTCGCGCTGGAACTGGCGCGCATCGACCTCGACGGCGGCCGGCATGAGGTACTGGCGCGCTCGATCGCGCAGTTGCCCGATGTCGGCTACCTCTCGGTGCCGCGTTCGATCAGCTACCCCAGCGCGAACGGCCGCAGCGCCTACGCCTTCCACTATCCGCCCACCAATGCCGACTTCGCCCCGCAACATGGCGAACTGCCGCCCCTGATCGTCATCGGCCACGGCGGCCCGACCGGCATGGCGGCCAGCACCCTCAAACTGGCAACCCAGTTCTGGACCAGCCGCGGCTTCGCCGTGCTGGACGTGAACTACGGCGGCAGCACCGGCTTCGGCCGCGCCTACCGCGACCTGCTCAAGGGCCAGTGGGGCGTGGTCGACGTGGAGGACTGCGTGGCCGGCGCCCGTTACCTGGCAGAGCAGGGCCTGGTCGATCCGGAGCGCCTGCTGGTGCGCGGCAGCAGCGCCGGCGGCCTGACGACCTTGTCCGCCCTCGCCTTCCACGACCTGTTCAAGGCCGGCGCCTGCTACTACGGCGTGTCCGACCTGGCCGGACTGGACGCGGATTCGCACAAGTTCGAGTCGCACTACAACCAGTACCTGATCGCGCCGCCGGATCGCGCCGAACAGGTCTACCGCGAGCGTTCGCCGATCCACCACACCGACAAGCTGAAACGGCCAATGATCTTCTTCCAGGGCCTGGACGACATGGTGGTGCCGCCCCAGCAATCCGAAACCATGGTCGAGGCGCTGCGCGCGCGCCGGGTGCCGGTGGCCTACATCACCCTGGAAGGCGAAGGCCACGGCTTCCGCAAGGCCGAGAGCGTGGTGACGACCCTGGAATCCGAGCTGGTGTTCTACCTGCGTGTCTTCCACATCCCCGTGCCTGCCGGCCTGCCGGCGGTGGAGATCGAGAACCTGCCGGCTGCATGATTTTTCAAGAACTGGAGAGCGGCGAGCAGGCGCTCCTGTCCCTGCTGGCGCTGGGCGGCGAGCCCATGGGCCGCCAGCGCATCCTCGAACACCTGATGGCCGCCGGCCTGCCGCTGCCGCCCGAGCAATGGGCGGCCGAGCTGGCGCACCTGCGCGAAGCGGGCCTGGTCCTCGAGGCGGGTGAGCGCGGCGTCACGATCGCGCCAGGCGCCGTATGGCCGGCCATCGAGCACGCCTTGTCGGGCGACTTGTTCGCCGGCCTGCGCGCGGCCTACGAGCGCGTCACGCCGCTGCGTCGCGACTGGCAGGGCACGCCGGTCCTGCGCAGCTACCGCCAGGGCCTGGCCCTGCTGCGCATGGCCCTGCTGGCCGGCGAGAACGGATCGACCGTCACGCCGCTGCTGGCCGCCTGCCTGCGCTGCCATGAAGCGTCCTACCTGCATCCACTGGTCGAGGTCTGCGCACGTCCCTTCGAGCCCGCCCTGCTCGATCGCATCGATCCCTCGCTGCGCGACGGCGTGCTGGCGACCCTGGTCCAGCATGCCCAGCGCGAACCGCAACTTGCGCCCGCGATCCGCGCCGCCGCGGAAAGCCACGCGGCCCAGGGCGATCCCTCGATCGCGCTGCGCATCGCGCTGGGCGAACACCTGATCCTGTGCGGCCGGCTCGACGACGCCTCCGGGCTGCTGCAGGAGGTCGACGACGCGGCCGGCCTGTTCCTGCGCAAGGTGATCGCCCTGCTGCGCGACGAGCCCGACATCGCCCTGCCCGGCATCGAGGCGGCGCTCAAGCAGCTGCGCCGCGAGACCGGCAAGCGCAAGGCCGTGTTCGACGGTATCGGCGCCCACCTCTACCTGGCCGCCCTCCTGCGCAGCAACCAGCCGGCGCAGCTGAAGCTGGCCGACGCCTGGCTGGAGATCGCCACCCGCGCGGTGCAGCGGCCGGAGACGGCCGTGGTCTTCCAGCTCAGCATGCTGCAGGAGATTCGGCGCGGCACCGTCGACGCCGAGGTGCTGGCCTCGCGCAGCTGGGAGATGGCGCTCGAGCCCTTCACCTTCCGCGCCCTGATGCACCACTGGCTCGGCCTGCCGCAACTGCAGGGCAAGCGCAAGGACATCGAGGATATGCTGGCCCAGTCCGAGCGCGCCGGCTTCGACCTGCTGTCGGCCCAGCTGGCCGCGCTGCTGGGCCAGATCGGCGGAGCGGGCGCCATCACCTATGAAGCCCGCGCGAGCGAGCTGCGGCGCCGTCATCGGATCACCGACCTGACCCACTGGTTCGAGCGCGAGGAAGCCTGGGAGCGCCAGCTCAACGCTTTGATCAACCTGCAGCCGGCGCTGAATGCCGAGGTGGTGCGCGAATCGCGCCTGGTGTGGATGATCCGCTACGACGAGCATATGGGCGTGCGCGAGCTGGAGCCGCGCGAGCAGAAGCGCGATGCGCAGGGCGGCTGGAGCCGTGGCCGCGCCATCGGCCTGAAGCGCCTGGCCGAGGATGCCCAGCAGCTCGAGTTCCTCACCGCCCAGGACCTGCAGGCAGTGGCAAGCATTGCCGGACGGCGCTACTACGGCAGCACCGGCATCCGTTTCGAGTTCGAGCGCGACAAGGCGCTCGCTGCCTTGGTCGGCCATCCGCTGCTGTTCTGGATGGACTCGCCGGGCACCCGCGTCGAGCTACTGCCGGGCGAGCCGGAACTGCTGGTGAAGGCGCGCGGCGGCAAGGTCACCATCTCGCTGCACCCCGCGCCGGGCGAGCAGGACGGCGAAGTGATCGTCACGCGCGAGACGCCGACCCGCCTGCGCCTGGTGCGCGTCAACGAGGAACACCGCCGCATCGCCGCCATCGTCGGTGAGGGCCTGGAAGTGCCGGTGGAAGCCGAGCGCCGCGTGCTGCGCGCGATCAGCGCGATCTCCTCGATCGTCACGGTGCAGTCGGACATCGGCGCCAGCCCCGGCGACATCGAGCAGGTGGCGGCCGACCCGCGCCTGCACCTGCACCTGCGCCCCTACCAGCAGGGCCTGAGCATGCAGGTGCTGGTCCGTCCGCTCGATGGCGGCGCCTATTACTCGCCCGGCACCGGCGCGGAAAGCGTGATCGCCGACGTCAACGGCATCCGCACCGAAGCGCGGCGCGACCTGAATGCGGAACGCGAGGCCGAGCGCCAGCTGGTCGGCGCCTGCCAGGCGCTCGAGCACGGAGAACTCGAGCACGGCGAATGGCTGCTCGGCCAGCCCCTGCTGTGCCTGGAACTGGTGGAGGAACTGCGCAGCCTCGATCCGGGCAAGGTGGTGGTGGCCTGGCCGGAGGGCGAAAAATTCCGCGTCACCAAGCGCGCGAACTCAAAATCGGTGCGCATCCAGGTCCGGCGCGACCGCGACTGGTTCGCCGCGAATGGCGAGATCGTGGTCGACGAGCAGCGGGTACTGGACCTGCGCTCGCTGCTCGAACGCGTGCGCGAAGGGAAAAGCCGCTTCGTGGCGCTGGGCGACAACGAATACCTGGCCCTGAGCGACGAGCTGCACCGCCGCCTGATGGAACTCGGCGACTACGGGACCATCATTGGGGACGAGCTGCGCATGCATCCGCTGGCCAGCTTCTCGCTGGCGGAGCTGGCGCGTGACGCCGGCAGCGTGGACAGCGACGCCGCCTGGCGCCAGCACCTGAAGCGCATCGCCGACAGCGAAGCCTTCACCCCCACATTGCCGTCCACCCTGCAGGCCGAGCTGCGCGACTACCAGCGCGAGGGCTTCGAATGGCTGGGACGCCTGGCCCATTTGGGCGTCGGCGCCTGCCTGGCCGACGACATGGGCCTCGGCAAGACGCTGCAGGCCCTGGCCCTGCTGCTCACGCGTGCGCCCGATGGTCCGGCGCTGGTGATCGCGCCGACCTCGGTCTGCCTGAACTGGATCGCCGAAGCCCAGCGCTTCGCGCCGACCCTGAAACTGAAGCTGTTCGGCCCCGGCGACCGCGCGGCGATGCTGGATGAAGCCGGTCCCTTCGACGTGGTGGTGGCCAGCTATGGCCTGCTGCAGCTGGAGGCGGCGTTGTTTGCAAAACGGCCATGGCACAGCATCGTGCTGGACGAAGCCCAGGCCATCAAGAACATGCACACCAAGCGTTCGCAGGCGGTGATGGCGCTGCAGGGGAACTTCCGCATGGCGGCCACCGGCACCCCGCTGGAAAACCACCTGGGCGAGCTGTGGAACCTGTTCCGCTTCATCAACCCCGGCCTGCTGGGCAGCGCCGACCAGTTCCAGCTGCGCTTCGCCGGCCCCATCGAAAAGGCTCAGGACAAGCGCGCCGAGCTGGGGGCCAGGAACCGCCTGCGCCGGCTTACGCAGCCCTTCATCCTGCGCCGCATCAAGGCCCAGGTGCTCACCGAGCTGCCGCCGCGCACCGAGATCGTGGTGCCGGTCGAGCTGACCCAGGAAGAAAGCGCGCTGTACGAATCGCTGCGCCGCGACGCGCTGGACAAGCTGGCCGCGCTGGAAGCGCCGGAAAGCCAGAAGTCGATCGAGATCCTGGCCGAGATGATGCGGCTGCGCCGCGCCGTCTGCAATCCGGAACTGGTGGCGCCCGGCGCCGGCATCGCCAGCAGCAAGCTGATCGCCTTTGCGCGCCTGGTCGACGGCCTGCTGGAGAACCGCCACAAGGTGCTGGTGTTCAGCCAGTTCGTCGACCACCTCAGCCTGATCCGCAAGTACCTCGACGGCAAGCACATTCCCTACCAGTACCTCGACGGCGCCACCTCGATGCAGGAACGCAAGCGCCGCGTGGATGCCTTCCAGGCCGGCGAAGGCGAGCTGTTCCTGATCAGCCTGAAGGCGGGCGGCGTCGGCATCAACCTGACCGCGGCCGACTACGTGATCCACATGGACCCGTGGTGGAACCCGGCGGTGGAAGACCAGGCCTCGGACCGCGCCCACCGCATGGGGCAGCAGCGCCCGGTCACGATCTACCGCCTGGTAGCGCGCGGCACCATCGAGGAAGGCATCGTCGAACTGCATGGTCGCAAGCGCGACCTGGCCGACAGCCTGCTGGAAGGGACCGAGATGGCGGCGCGCATGTCGCCGGGCGAGATGCTCGCCATGCTGAAGCAGGGCCTGGCGTAGGACGGCATTCCATGTGATCATGCCGATTTTTACAGAAGAGTAAAGACGGATGGAACTGGACAAAGCGGCAACGGCGGCACAGGCGCGCGTCATCGGCGTCAAGTCGTGGACGGCCTATGCCGGCGTGCTGGCGCTGGCCGCGCTGCTGTTCCTGGTCGCGGTGCCGTTCGCCTTCCGCTGGAACGAGCTGACCGCCGCCGCGGTCATGGCGCTGTCGGCCCTGGTCGTCGGCTATCGATGGCTGGTAGTGCGCAGCGTCATGCTGTACTACGACGACGTCGGTGTCTGGGTGGTGTCGGGCGTCCTGCCCTGGAATAAGGGCGTGCACGGCGTGAAGTGGCGCGACATGGACAACGCTGCTTACGCCGGCGGCTTCCTCGCCTGGGTGACGCGCTCTTACACGGTGCATATCGGCCACCGCTTCACCCGGGGCAGCAGCATCGTTTTGCACCAGATCGCGCGCGGACGCGAAGCGGTCGACACGGTCAACGCGATCCACCAGCAGATGATCCGTTCGGGCGTCGTCGATTAAGTCTGCATTAAGTGTCGGAATGTTTCAGCAGTCGGCAAGCGGACTGAATGGTGCTACTCTTCCGGGCTCCGCCCTGCGCTTGCCGCACAGCGGAAGCCGACCTTTTAATTGACAGGGTTCGAACAGGATGATGAAAACGAAGATCGCGCTGGCAGTCCTGCTGGCGAGTTTCGCGCTGGCGCCGGCCAGCGCCAAGACCACCAAGCCCGCCAAGGGCAAGCCCAAAGCCACGAAAGTGGTCAAAGCGAAAACGAATAAATCCAAGGCGCCGGTCAAGAAGGGGGCAAAGAAAGCGGCCGTTGCCACCGCTACCGCAGCGACTGCCGCTACCGCCGTCGCCGTAAGCCCAAGCGCCGGCGCCAGCGAGAAACGCCTCGACCGCCGCTTCGACTCGATGAGCATGCAGTACCTGACCGCGCTGTGGCGCGTCGATCCGGAAGGCGGCATCTACGTCGGCAAGTTCGACCAGGCCGCCAATCTCACCATTCCCGATGCCGCCACCCGCGCCAAGAAGCTGGCCTTCGCCAACGAATGGCTGGACAAGTTCGGCAAGCTCGATACCCGCCAGCTGTCGGACCGCCAGCGCACCGACCTGGCCCTCCTGGTGAACAAGCTGGAAAAGGACCGCTGGAACCTGACGACCTGGCGTGAATACGAGTGGAACCCGGCGCTGTACAACGTCGCCCAGCCGCTCGACCTGATCCTGAATACCGAATACGCCGCCAAGCCGCAGCGCCTGCGCACCATCCTCAAGCGCCTGGCCAACGTGCCGGCCTTCTATGCGGCGGCGCAAGCCTCGATCGCCAATCCGACGCGCGAACACACCCAGCTCGCCATCGCGCAGGCGCCGGGCACCATCGCGGTGCTGGCCGACCTGGGCAAGGCGGCGCAGGAATCGATCCTGACCACGCAGGAAAAGGCGATCTTCGCGCAGCGCATCGCCAACGCCGGCACTGCGGTGCTGGCCTACGTCGACTTCCTCGATGCACTCGACAAGAACGCCGCCAAGCCGCGCCCCTTCCGCGCCGGCAAGGCGCTGTACGAGCAGAAGTTCGCGCTCGAGATCCAGTCGTCCAGCACTGCCGAACAGACCTTCCGCAAGGCCCTGGCCACGCGCGAAGAGCTGCTCGCCCGCATGGACACGATCTCGGACGAGCTGTGGCCGCGCTACATGGCAGGCGTAGCCAAGCCGCGCGAGCGCTTCCAGAAGATCGGCATGATGATCAACAAGCTCTCCGAGCGCCACGTCTCGCGCGAGAACTTCCTGCCCGAGATCCGCCGCCAGATCCCGGCGCTGCACAAGTTCGTCACCGAAAAGAATCTGCTCACCCTGGACGCCGACAAGCCGCTGGAAGTGCGCGAGACCCCGATGTACCAGCGCGGCGTGGCCGGCGCCAGCATCGACGCGCCGGGCCCCTACCGTCCGAAGGACAAGACCTATTACAACGTCACGCCGCTCGACGGCTTGAGCCCGGAACAGGCCGAGAGCAGCCTGCGCGAGTACAACGAGTGGATCCTGCAGATCCTGAACATCCACGAGGCCATCCCCGGCCACTACGCCCAGCTGGTGTATGCGAACCGTTCGCCCTCCCTGGTGAAGTCGCTGTTCGGGAACGGCGCGATGGTCGAGGGCTGGGCCGTGTACGGCGAGCGCATGATGCTGGAGAACGGCTACGGCGACAACGCGCCCGAGATGTGGCTGATGTACTCGAAGTGGAACCTGCGCAGCGTCACCAACACCATTCTCGACTACAGCGTCCACGTGCTCGGCATGCAGCAGCCGGAGGCAATCGACCTGCTGGTGCGCCAGGCCTTCCAGACCCGCCAGGAAGCCGATGAAAAATGGCGCCGCGTGACGCTCACCTCGGTGCAGCTGACCAGCTACTTCAGCGGCTACGAGCAGATCATGGAGCTGCGCGAACGCCGCAAGCAGCAGCTGGGCGAGCGCTTCAACCTGAAGGAATTCCACGACCAGTTCCTCGGCTACGGCAATGCGCCGGTGAAGATGATTTCGGAACTGATGCAGTAAACATAGTTTGATGTTGCACAGGAAACCGCCTGTGCAAAAGCGCACAAGCGGCGTGCTCGCGCGCTCGCTTGTGCGCAATATCTCCAAGGCTAGAATGGGTATGCAGCACCCATACCCATAAGCCGGAGACCTTCGATGACTTCCCTCCCCGCACCGTCGTCCTAGCGGACGCGCAGCGCCAGTCCTTCCTCTTGTTTTACCAGTTGCACCGATCTCCGCATGCGGAACCGGCGTGGCTTCGTCACGTCCATCCACAGGCGGTTCCGTAGTACTGACAACAGAACGGAGACTTTCAATGGCATTCCTCTTCAATCGGGCCGCGCTTGCCGCCGCCTGCATGGCGCTGGCCGCCCCGAGCTTCGCCCAACTCCAGGCCGGACCCGGCACCTGGAGCGCGAACCAGACCTGGGCCACCGACACGGTCAACGGCGGCGCCCTCACCGGCTACTACTACTGGCCCGCAACGACGCCGCTACTCGACAACAAGCGCGCACTGGTGCTGGTGCTGCACGGCTGCGCCCAGACCGCGGCCAACGACGTGGTCAACAGCAGCAGCGACGCCGGCTACAACTGGAAGGCGGCGGCCGACCAGTACGGCGCCGTGATCCTCGCGCCCAATGCCACCGGCAACCTGTACGGCGCCCACTGCTGGGACTGGGCCGCCACCAACCGCAGCCGCAGCTACGGCCACAACGCGGTGCTGCTCGACCTGATCAACCGTTTCGTGAGCAACCCGCAGTATGCGATCGACCCGAAGCAGATCTACGTCACCGGCCTGTCCTCGGGCGGCGCCAAGACCATGGTGATGGGCTGCGTGGCGCCCGACATCTTCGCCGGCATCGGCATCAATGCCGGACCGGCGCCGACCGTGTCGACCTCGCAGATCTCCATGGTCCCTTCCGGCACCACCTCGAGCAGCGTGGCCAGCAGCTGCAGCTCCTGGGCCGGCGGCAATGCCAGCCATTTCGCCACCCAGGTCGCCGGCGTGGTCTGGGGCACCAACGACTACACCGTGGCCCAGGCCTACGGGCCGCTCAACGCGGCGGCCATGCGCCAGGTCTACGGCGGCAGCTACACGAAAGGGGCGGCAGTCACGGTGCCGACGGGCGGCAGCAACGTGCCCTACACGGACAGCAACGGCAAGCTGCGCACGTCGGAGATCGTGGTCACCGGCATGGGCCATGCCTGGCCGGCCGGCACCGGTGGCCAAAACAGCAACTACGTCGATGCGACCAAGGTCAACTACCCGGCCTTCGTGATGGATTTCTGGTTCAGGAACAACCTGCGGGTCGCACGCGCGGCGGCGCCCAGCATGAGCTCGTGCAGCGCCAGCGTATCGGGTTCGACCATCACCGTGAACGGCGCCGCCACCGATCCGGTCGGCAGCATCGGCAGCTACCGCGTCGTGCTGAACGGCCCGACCCCGGTCGACGACAGCGCGGCGGGCAGCGGCGCCGGCTTCAGCAAGGCCTATGCGGCGCGCGCCGATGGCTATTATTCGGGCACGGTCACCGCCACCAACAACACGACCGGGCTGACTTCCAGCGCCTGCAGCATCCCGCAATTCCTGGTCGGCGCGGCGCCGGCCCTGCTGCCGCCCGCCGGCCTGGCGCTTGGCGCCCGCACGGCGAACAGCATCGCGCTCAGCTGGAACGCCGCGAACGGGGCCACCGGCTACAACCTCTATCGCAACGGCGCCAAGCTCAATGGCACGCCGCTCACCGGCACCGGCTACCTTGACACCGGCCTGACCGCGGCCACCAGCTACACCTACCAGGTATCCAGCACCGGCAATGGCGGCGTCGAGAGTGCGAAGTCGGCCAGCCTGACGGCCTCGACCACCTCGGGCTTCGTGTGCAGCACGACGACGGCCAGCAATTATGCGCACGTGACGGCGGGACGGGCCCATGCGAGCGGCGGCTACGCGCTGGCCAATGGGTCGAACCAGAACATGGGCTTGAACAATACCTTCAACACGAGCACGCTGGCGCAGACCGCGGCAGGGTATTACGTCATCGGGAGCTGCCCGTAGGCGATGAAGGTTTTACGCGTGCTCTTCGGGGGCACGCGTCATGCGCGAGAACATCGGCGCCACGATCAGGCCCAGCTCGTAGAGCAGACACATCGGGATGGCCAGCGCCAGCTGGCTGACCACGTCCGGCGGCGTGACGATGGCGGCGATGACGAAGGCGCCGACGATCACGTAGGAACGGATCTCGCGCAGCTTCTCGATGCTGACGATCCCCATGCGCACCAGGATGATGACGACCACCGGCACCTCGAAGGTGGCGCCGAAGGCCAGGCACATCGACATGACGAAGTCGAGGTAATTCTCGATGTCGGGCGTCACC
Organism: Massilia sp. BHUDP2; assembly: GCF_046236355.1. Lineage (NCBI taxonomy): Bacteria > Pseudomonadati > Pseudomonadota > Betaproteobacteria > Burkholderiales > Oxalobacteraceae > Massilia > Massilia sp. BHUDP2. Next base: position 933,254 of record NZ_JBJUVW010000003.1, on the reverse strand, counting down.
GCGATGGACGTCGGCGCGAACTCGCCGATGAAGTGGAACACGCGCCCGAACACGAAGAAGTAGCAGAAGGCCACGCCGCCGATGAACAGCAGCGAAGACGAGATCACCAGCGGCAGCACCAGGCGTTTCTCGTGCGCGTACAGGCCGGGGGCGACGAAGGCCCACAGCTGGTAGAACACCCAGGGCAGCGACAGGATGAAGGCCAGCAGCAGCGTGACCTTCATCGGCACCAGGAAGGGCGACACGACGCCGGTCGCGATCATCTTGGCCCCAGGCGGCAGCGACGCGATCATGGGCGCGGCCAGCAGGTCGTAGACCTGCGAGGGTCCCGGCCAGATGAACAGGGCCGCGCAGGCGATGGCGATCCCGATCGACGCCTTGACCAGGCGGTCACGCAGTTCGACGAGGTGGGAAATGAAGGTTTCGCCTGCGGCTTCTTCGGTCATCTAGAAAAAGGAAGTCTTGGATTTGCTTGAACCCGGCCGGAACTTGCGCACGCGCGCGGCGCCGGAGAGCACATGGGTCTTGCCGCCGTTGCGGTGCTTGTACCAGGCCGGCACGCTTGATGTCCGCACCAGCTTCTTGCGCCGGAAGTCGCGCGCCTTGCGCTCGATGTCGCCCGTGCTGACGAAGGGATACGTGCCGGACGAGGAGGTGCTGGAGGTGGAGGAGGAAACATGCTCCCTGCCGTCCCACAGCGCCTCGACCTCGTCAACGTGGCTGGACATGGACTGCTCGACCTCGTCCTTGAACGAAGCCGCGCTCTCGTGCACTTCCTTGTGCAGGTTGCGCAGCTCGTCGAGCTCGATCTCGCGGCTGACCTCGGACTTGACGTCGTGCAGGTAGCGCTGGGCGCGCCCGTACAGGGTGCCCGCCATGCGCGCCACCTTCGGCAGCTTTTCAGGGCCGATCACGATCAGCGCGACAACGCCGATGATCGCCAGCTTCGACAGTCCCAGATCGATCATGCCCGTGGATCAGTGACGGGTCTTGTCGCGGGCTTCCACGTCGATGGTGGACTTGTCGGCCACCTGCTGCGGCGGCTGGGTGCTGGTCGAAGCAGCGTTCGGATTGGCCTTGTCTTCCTCGCCCTTCACGCCATCCTTGAAGCCTTTCACGGCCTTGCCGAGGTCACCACCGATGTTGCTGATTTTCTTGGTGCCGAAAATCAGCATCACGACCACCAGGACGATCACCCAGTGCCAAATACTCATCGAACCCATGTTTATCTCCTAGCAAGGCGCATCGCGCCTGTAATTCGGGAAAGCGTACGTTTCAGTATACGCCATACGGGGCGTCTTGCCCCCACTAAAATCTTAGTTCGGGCTTAGGTACCGAGCCCGCGCCATGGGCGCTTGCCGCCATACACGTGCAGGTGCAGGTGGTAAACCTCCTGCCCGCCGTCCGGTCCGCTGTTGATCAGGGTCTTGTAGCCACCGCTGCGTCCGCCGTTGCCGTCGGATTTGACGGCAATACCATGCTCTTCTGCAAGCTTCGGCGCCAGCGCCAGCATCTTGCCCAGCACGGCCGCGTGATCCATGCCGCAGTCGGACAGGCTGTCCACGTGCTGCTTCGGGATCACCAGGAGGTGTACCGGGGCAGCCGGGTTGATGTCCTTGAAGGCCAGCACGTCGTCGTCTTCATAGACGACGCTGGCCGGAATCTGCTTGGCGACGATCTTGCAAAAAATGCAGTTATCCATCTTGTCTCCGATCTTGTTACAGCGTCCCCTGTCAGGAACCCGTGCATCCTACCGGCATCGCATGACATCGATGTGACGGCGGAGGCCTGATTATGACATCGCTTGCAGGCATGGCAAGCGTGAGTAGGTACTTACTGTTTGCTTATTGTCTGTTTATTCTTTGCGCGCAGCTTTTTCTTCGATTCCCGACACGCCTTCGCGGCGCGCCAGTTCATCGATCACCTGCTGCGGGCTCAGGCCGAATTGCGCCAGCAGGACCATCGAGTGGAACCACAGGTCGGCGGTCTCGTAGAGTACCTTGGAGGCATCGCCCGAGACGCGCGCGTCCTTGGCGGCCATCACGGTTTCGGTCGCTTCCTCGCCGATCTTCTTCAGGATGGCGTCGTCGCCCTTGCTGAACAGCTTGGCAACGTAGGAAGTCGCAGGGTCGCCGCCGGCTGCCGGCTTGCGCGACTCGATGGTGGCCGCGACGCGGGCCAGGATCTCACTCATGGGATTTCTTGTTCTGGGAATAGATGGTGTCGGGGTCCTGCAGCACGGGATCGACCGCCTGCCAGTCCTCGCCGTCGAAGCGCTGGAAGAAGCAGGAGTGGCGCCCGGTGTGGCAGGCAATGCCGCCCTTCTGCTCGATCTTGAGCAGCACGACGTCTTCGTCGCAGTCGAGGCGCATTTCCAGCACTTTCTGGGTGTGGCCGGATTCTTCGCCCTTGTGCCACAGCTTCTTGCGCGAGCGGCTCCAATAGACGGCTTCGCCCAGCTCCGCCGTCTTCGCGAGCGCCTCGCGGTTCATCCAGGCGAACATCAGGATGTCGCCGGTGGCGGCTTCCTGGGCGATCACCGGCACCAGCCCGTTCTCGTCCCAGCGGATTTTATTCAGCCACTTGTTCGGCATGTTCACTCCAGGCGCATCGGGATGCCGCGCTCGTGCATGAAGCGCTTGGCTTCGCCGACCGTGTGCTGCCCGTAGTGGAAGATGCTGGCGGCCAGCACGGCGTCGGCATGGCCTTCGAGGATGCCGTCGGCCAGGTCCTGCAGGCCGCCCACGCCGCCCGAGGCGATCACGGAAATGCCGACCGCGTCGGACACGGCGCGGGTCAGGCCCAGGTCGAAGCCGGACTTGGTGCCGTCGCGGTCCATCGAAGTGAGCAGCAGCTCTCCGGCGCCGAGCGATTCCATCTTGCGCGCCCACTCGACGGCATCCAGCCCGGTCGCGTTGCGCCCGCCATGGGTGAAGACTTCCCACTTGCCGGGCGCGACCTGCTTGGCGTCGATCGCCACCACGATGCACTGCGAACCGTGCTTCTGCGAGGCGTCGAACACCAGCTGCGGATTGGTGACGGCCGAGGTGTTCATCGACACCTTGTCGGCGCCGGCATTGAGCAGGCGCCGCACGTCCTCGACCTTGCGCACGCCGCCACCGACGGTGAGCGGGATGAACACGGTCGAGGCCACGGCTTCGATGATCGGCAGGATCAGGTCGCGGCCGTCGCTCGAGGCGGTGATGTCGAGGAAGGTGATTTCGTCGGCGCCCTGTCCGTCATAGCGGCGTGCGATCTCGACCGGGTCGCCGGCGTCGCGCAGCTCGGTGAAGTTGACGCCCTTGACCACACGGCCGCCGGTGACGTCGAGGCAGGGGATGATGCGTTTTGCGAGCATGGAGCTTAAGCCTGGGCGCCCTCGGTCAGTTCATCGGCCCGTTCCTGCGCCGACGTCAGGTCCAGCGTGCCTTCGTAGATCGAACGGCCGCAGATCACGCCTTCGATGCCTTCGTCCTGCACCGCGCACAGCGCTTCGACGTCGGCCAGGTTGTGCACGCCGCCCGAGGCGATGATCGGGATCTTGACGGCCTGGGCCAGCTTGACGGTCGCTTCGATGTTCACGCCGCCCATCATGCCGTCGCGGCCGATGTCGGTATAGACGATCGACTCGACGCCGTAGCCTTCGAACTTCTTGGCCAGGTCGATGACTTCATGCCCCGACATCTTGCTCCAGCCGTCGGTGGCGACCTTGCCGTCCTTGGCGTCCAGGCCGACGATGATCGAGCCCGGGAAGGCGCCGCAGGCGTCGTGCAGGAAGCCCGGGTTCTTCACCGCGGCGGTGCCGACGATGATGTAGGTGATGCCGTCGTCCAGGTAGCGCTCGATGGTGTCGAGGTCGCGGATGCCGCCGCCCAGCTGGACCGGGATCTCCTCGATGCCCATTTCTTCGGCGTAGTCCTGCACGGTTTTCAGGATCGACTTGATCGCTTCCTCGTTCTTCGGCTTGCCCGCGAACGCGCCGTTCAGGTCGACCAGGTGCAGCCGGCGTGCGCCCTTTTTCAGCCAGTGCAGCGCCATTTCGGCGGGGTCTTCGGAAAACACGGTGGCGAGGTCCATGTCGCCCTGTTTCAGGCGAACGCAGTGACCGTCTTTCAGGTCGATGGCAGGGATCAGCAGCATGGTCGTTGTCGGTTGGTTGGCAGCGGATTAAGGTTGAAACTCACGGTTTCCAATGAATGAAATTGCGGTACAGGCGCAAGCCGGCGGCTGCGCTCTTTTCGGGGTGGAACTGGGTGGCGACCAGGTTGTCGCGCGCGACGGCACAGGTGTACATGCCGCCATAGTCGGCCTCGCCGATCGTGTCGGCAGGCTCGTCGGGCGCAGCATAATAGCTGTGCACGAAATAGAAATAACTGCCGTCCTCGACGCCTTCCCACAGCGGGTGGGCGCGGGTCTGGCGTACGCGGTTCCAGCCCATCTGCGGCACCTTGAAGCGCGAGCCGTCGGCCTGCAGTTTGCCATCCAGCTGGAAGCGCACGACCCGGCCCGGCAACAGGCCCAGGCCCGGCGTGCCTTCGTTCTCTTCGCTCTCGTCGAACAGCATCTGCTCGCCGACGCACACGCCCATCACCGGGCGCGTCTTCACGGCGCGCAGCAGGGCTTCCTCGGCGCCGGATTCGCGCAGGCTGCGCATGCAGTCGCGCATCGCGCCCTGGCCCGGCAGCACGATGCGGTCGGCCGCATCGATGTCGGCCGCGTTGTTGGACACCAGGATGTCGGCCTCGGGCGCCGCGGCGCGCAGCGCCTGCGCCACCGAGCGCAGGTTACCCAGGCCGTCGACCACCACAATCTTGTTCGTCATGATGGTTTTACAGGGTGCCTTTGGTCGAAGGGATGATGCCGGCGGCGCGCTCGTCCAGCGCGGTGGCCATGCGCAGCGCGCGGCCGAAGGCCTTGAACACGGTCTCGCACTGGTGGTGCGCGTTCACGCCGCGCAGGTTGTCGATGTGCAGGGTCACGCCGGCGTGGTTCACGAAACCGCGGAAGAATTCGCCGGTCAGGTCGACGTCATAGGTGCCGATCATGGCGCGCGTCCAGGGGATGTGCATTTCCAGGCCCGGACGGCCGGAAAAATCGATCACCACGCGCGACAGCGCTTCGTCCAGCGGCACGTAGGAGTGGCCATAGCGCACCATGCCCTTCTTGTCGCCCACGGCCTTGGCCACCGCCATGCCCAGCGTGATGCCGGTGTCCTCGACGGTATGATGCGCGTCGATGTGCAGGTCGCCGACGGCTTCGACTTCGAGGTCGATCATGCCGTGGCGCGCGATCTGGTCGAGCATGTGGTCGAGGAAGGGGACGCCGGTATTGAGATTCTGGCGGCCGGTGCCGTCGAGGTTGATCGCGACGCGGATCTGCGTCTCGTTGGTGTTGCGCGTGATGTCGGCGGTGCGGTTCATTGCTGGGGGCTCGTCAGTGCGGCCTGCCCGGAAGGGGCTGCCGCGGGTAACACTTTATAGGGACGCTTTCAGGGCATTCAGGAATGCGGTGTTTTCTTCAGGGGTACTGACCGTGACGCGAATGCAATTGGCCAATACCTTGTCCATTTTACTCAAATTTTTAATCAGCACCTTTTCGTCGCGCAGTTTTGAACAGGTACGGTCCGCGTCCGGCACCCGCATCGAGATGAAATTCGCCGCCGATGGAAACACTTCGACTCCCGGCAGGGCCGCCAGTTCGGCGGCCAGGCGCGTGCGCTCGGCGTTCAGCATCTCGGCCTGCTGGTCGAGCACGTCGAGGTGGTCGAGCGCGAACTCGGCCGCGACCTGGGTCAGCACGTTGACGTTGTAGGGCGGGCGCACCTTCTCGAACTGCTCCAGCAGTTTCGGATCGCCCGACAGGTAGCCGAGGCGGATGCCGGCCAGGCCCAGCTTGGACAGGGTGCGCATCACGACCAGGTTCGGGAACTCCGGCAGGCGGCCCATGAAGCTCTTCTTGGCGAAGGGCTGGTAGGCCTCGTCCACCACCGCGATGCCGGTCTCGCCCAGCGCGCGGATGATGGCTTCCATGTCTGCGGCATCGAACAGGTTGCCGGTCGGGTTGTTCGGGTAAGCCAGGAAGACCAGCGACGGCTTGTGCTGCGCGATGGCGGCCAGCATGGCCGGCAGGTCGAGCGAGAAGTCGGCTTTTACCGGCACGCCGACGAAATCGGCGCCCGCGAACCCGGCCGAACGCGCGAACATCACGAAGGCCGGGGTCGGCGCCATGACGACCGCCCGTTTGTCCTGGCGCGCCACGGCGGTGGCCATGATCGAGATGAGCTCGTCCGAGCCGTTGCCGAGCAGGACGTCGTATCCGCCCGGCACGCCCAGGCCGGCGCAGATCTTCCCCTTGAGCGTGGTGTAGGAAGGCGGTGGATAGCGGTTCAGCGCGGCGTCGGCCAGGCGCTGGCCCAGCTCGGCGCGCAGCGCGTCCGGCAGTTCATAGGGGTTTTCCATCGCGTCGAGCTTGATGTAGCCGCTCGCATCCGGCACGAAGTAGGTGGCGGTGTCGCGGACGTCTTGGCGGATGGTATTGGCGATCAACTTGTCGATCGCAGTGACGCTCGATGTCATGCGGTTTCCTCGTTCAGGGGAGCGTTCTTCGCGCTCTTGCGTTTTTTACCTGCGACCGGCACCTCGGGCGCGGCCAGGCGCGCGCGGATGATGTCGCAGTAGGCGGGGTTCAGTTCGAAGCCGGTGAAATGGCGCCCGGTCTGGCGCGCGGCGATGGCCGTGGTGCCGCTGCCCATGAAGGGGTCGAGCACGACGCCGCCCGGCGGGCAGGAAGCTTTCACCATGCGCTCGATGATCTCGAGCGGCTTCTGGGTCGGGTGGTCGGCGCGCTCCGGGTGCTCGCGGTGCAGGCGCGAGACGCTCCACACGTCCTTCGGGTTGTAGCCGACTTCCAGCCACTTGGCGCCGATGAAGATCGAGCGCGAGCGCGCCTTCTTGGTCTCGGCGTCATAGGGGATGCGCACGGCATCCAGGTCGAAGTAATAATCCTTGCGGTTGACGAAGAAGCCGATGGTGTCGTGCACCGAGGAGAAGCTGCGCACGCTGCCGCCCATCGAGGGCACGCGGCGGTCCCAGATGATCTCGTTCATCATCGTCATGCGCCGTTTCAGCATCACGAAGATCTCGGGTGCGAAGCGCCAGGTCAGAAAAATGTACAGGCTGCCGTTGGCTTTCAGCTTGGGCAGCGCGGCATCGATCCATTGCTCGGTCCAGGCCAGGTAATCCTCGACGCTCTGCTGGTCGGAGGCATTGCCGTAGTCCTTGCCGAGATTGTAGGGCGGGTCGGTCAGGATCAGGTCGATGGACGCATCCGGGATGCGCGCCATGCCGGCGAGCGCATCCTCGCAGAAGACCTGGTCGACCCAGGTGCTCATGATTTCAGGCGGAGTTCTGCGCTGCGGGCGTGCGCCTGCAGGCCTTCGCCATAGGCCAGCTCGGCCGCCACCTTGCCCAGCGTCTGGGCGCCCTGCTCGCTCACCTGGATCACGGACGAGCGCTTCTGGAAGTCGTACACGCCCAGCGGCGAGGAGAAGCGCGCGGTGCGCGAGGTCGGCAGCACGTGGTTCGGGCCGCAGCAGTAGTCGCCCAGCGACTCGGACGAGAAGCGGCCGAGGAACATGGCGCCGGCATGGCGGATTTTATCCGCCCACTGCAGCGGCTCCTCTGCGGAGATCTCGAGGTGCTCGGCGGCGATGGCATTGGCGATCTCGCACGCCTCTTCCATGTCGCGCACCTTCACCAGGGCGCCACGGTCGCTCAGCGAGGTGGTGATGGTCGCGGCGCGCGGCATGGTCGGCAGCAGCTTGTGGATGCTCGCTTCCACGCGCGCGATGTAGTCCGCATCCGGGCACAGCAGGATGGCCTGGGCCAGCTCGTCGTGCTCGGCCTGCGAGAACAGGTCCATCGCCACCCAGTCCGGGTCGGTCGTGCCGTCGCACAGCACCAGGATCTCCGACGGGCCGGCGATCATGTCGATGCCGACCGTGCCGAACACGCGGCGCTTGGCGGCCGCCACATAGGCGTTGCCCGGGCCGACGATCTTGTCCACCGCGGGAATGGTCTCGGTGCCGTAGGCCAGCGCGCCGACCGCCTGGGCGCCGCCGATGGTGATCACGCGGGTGACGCCGGCGATCGCCGCGGCAGCCAGCACCATCTGGTTCTTCACGCCATCCGGGGTCGGCACCACCATCACGATTTCCTGCACGCCCGCCACCTGGGCCGGAATGGCGTTCATCAGGACCGAGGACGGATAGGCAGCCTTGCCGCCCGGGACGTAGATGCCGACGCGGTCCAGCGGCGTCACGCGCTGGCCCAGCACGGTGCCGTCAGGCTCGGTGAAGGTAAAACCGTTCAGTTCCTGCTTCTGGCGCTCGTGGAACACGCGGATGCGCTCCGCTGCGGTACGCAATGCCGCGCGTTGCGCTTCCGGCAGCAAGGCCAGGGCCGCATCCAGTTCGTCCTGCTTGACGTCGAAGGCGGCCATCGAAGCAGCGCCGCCGTTCGGGATGCGATCAAAACGGTTGGTGTACTCCAGCACGGCAGCGTCACCGCGATGCTTCACGTCCGCCAGGATCTTCGCGACGCTGGACTCGATGGCGTCGTCGGTTTCGGCTTCGAAAGCCAGCAGGGCGGAAAGCAGCTGCTTGAAGTCGGGGGCGGTGGAGTCGAGCTTGCGGATCTGTACTGCCATGATGCTTTAGCCTTGTTGTGAGGATGCCCGCTGGAAGGCATCGAGGATGGGTTGCAGGCGCTCGCGCTTGAGCTTGAGCGCGGCCTGGTTGACCACCAGGCGCGACGAGATGTCCATGATCTTTTCGACTTCCACCAGGTTGTTGGCGCGCAGGGTGCCGCCGGTGGAGACGACGTCGACGATGGCGTCGGACAGGCCGACCAGCGGCGCCAGTTCCATCGAACCGTACAGCTTGATCAGGTCGACGTGCACGCCCTTGCGGGCGAAGTGCTCGCGCGCGGTGTTGACGAACTTGGTCGCCACGCGCAGGCGCGCGCCCTGGCGCACCGCGCTCTCATAGTCGAAGCCGGCGTTCACCGCCACCGACATGCGGCAGCTGGCGATGTGCAGGTCGATCGGCTGGTACAGGCCTTCGCCGCCATGCTCGAGCAGCACGTCCTTGCCGGCCACGCCGAAGTCGGCGGCGCCATGCTGGACATAGGTCGGCACGTCGCTGGCGCGCACGATCAGCACGCGCACGCCCGGGTCGTTGGTCGGCAGGATCAGCTTGCGCGAGGATTCCGGATTCTCGAGGACGGTGATGCCGGCGCTTTCCAGCAGCGGCAGGGTGTCCTCGAAAATGCGGCCCTTGGAGAGGGCCAGGATCAGGCCCGGCTCTCCGGTGTTGGTGGTGATAGTCATTCTTTGATGCGGACGATGTCGGCGCCGACGGCCGAGAGCTTGACTTCCATGCGGTCGTAGCCACGGTCGAGGTGGTAGATGCGGTCGACCAGGGTAGTGCCCTGCGCCGCCATGCCGGCGATCACCAGCGAGGCCGAGGCGCGCAGGTCGGTCGCCATCACCGGCGCGCCGACCAGGCGGTCCACACCCTTGATGAAGGCGGTATTGCCCTCGGTGGAGATCTGGGCGCCCAGGCGGTTCATCTCCTGCACGTGCATGAAGCGGTTTTCGAAGATGGTTTCGGTGACGCGGCTCGGACCGTCGGCCAGGATGTTCACGGCCATGAACTGGGCCTGCATGTCGGTCGGGAAGCCCGGGTATTCGGTGGTGCGGAACGAGACCGGGTGCGGACGCTTGTCCATGCGCGCGCGGATCGTGTCCGTGCCGACGTCGAGCTGCAGGCCGATCTCGCGCAGCTTGTCGAGCGCCACGTCGAAGATGTCGGTGCGGGTGTTGCGCAGCATGATGTCGCCGCCGGTGGCCGCCACCGCGCACAGGAAGGTCGCGGCTTCGATGCGGTCCGAGATCACGGCGTGCTGCGCGCCATGCAGGGCTTCGACGCCCTGGATCACCAGGCGGTCGGTGCCGATGCCTTCGATCTTTGCGCCCATGGCCACCAGGAGGTTGGCCAGGTCGGTCACTTCCGGCTCGCGCGCGGCGTTCTCCAGCACGGTCTCGCCCTCGGCCAGGGTGGCGGCCATCAGGAGGTTCTCGGTGCCGGTCACCGTGATCATGTCGGTGTGGATGCGCGCGCCCTTGAGCTTGCCGTTGGTCCGGGCGTGGATGTAGCCGCCTTCGATGGTGATCTCGGCGCCCATCTGGCGCAGGCCCTTGATGTGCTGGTCGACCGGACGCGAACCGATCGCGCAGCCGCCCGGCAGCGAGACCCTGGCTTCGCCGAAGCGCGCCAGTAGGGGGCCCAGCACCAGGATCGAGGCGCGCATGGTCTTCACCAGCTCGTACGGTGCTTCCAGCGAAGTGATGTTCGAACCATTCAGGGTGACGCGTTCGTCGTCCTGGGTCACCTTCAGGCCGGTCTGGGCGAGCAGCTTGAGGATGGTGCGCACGTCGTGCAGGCGCGGCACGTTCGACAGTTCGAGGTCGCCGCCCGTCAGCAGGCCGGCGCACAGGATGGGCAGCGCCGCGTTCTTGGCGCCCGAAACGGAAATGTCGCCATTCAGGCGCTTGCCGCCAACGATCTGGAGCTTGTCCATGTTTTAGCCTTGGTACTCTTCAGGGGTGAGGGTCTTCATCGACAGCGCGTGGATCTCTTCGCGCATGCGGTCGCCGAGCGCGGCGTACACCAGCTGGTGGCGCTGGATCGGGCGCTTGCCGGCAAAGCTTGGGGACACGATGACCGCCGTGAAATGCTGGCCGTCGCCTTCGACCTGAAGGTGGGTGCATTCGAGGCCGGCGCTGATGTAGCTGTGGATCAGTTCGGGTGTGGTCGCCACGGGTAACTCCAAGTGAATTCTTTTAGTGGCGCAGCCTGTAGCCGCGCTTGAGAAGGTTGACCGCAATGGCCGCCAGCACCACGAAGAACACCGACACGATGGCCAGGCTGGTCCAGGGCGAGACGTCGGACTTGCCGAAGAATCCATAGCGGAACCCGTCAATCATATAAAAGAACGGGTTGAAATGCGAGACTGCGAGCCAGAACGGCGGCAGTTTTTGGATGGAATAGAACACCCCGGCCAGGAAGGTGGCCGGCATGATCAGGAAGTTCTGGAAAGCGGCCAGCTGGTCGAACTTCTCGGCCCAGATGCCGGCGATCACGCCCATGGTGCCGAGGATGGCCGCGCCCAGGAAGGCGAACACCAGGATCCACAGCGGCGCCACGAAACTCAGGTGGGCAAACCAGGCGGTGATCACGAACACGCCGAAGCCGACCACGACGCCGCGCAGCACGGCCGCCGCCACATACGCCGACAGGATTTCGGCATGCGACAGCGGCGGCAGCAGGATGAACACCAGGTTGCCGGTGATCTTGGACTGGATCAGGGACGAGGACGAGTTGGCGAAGGCGTTCTGCAGCACGCTCATCATCACCAGGCCCGGGATCAGGAAGGCGGTGTAGCTGACGCCGTCCAGCATCTCGACGCGGCCGTCCAGCACGTGGCCGAAGATCAACAGATACAGCATGGCCGTGACGACCGGCGCGGCGATGGTCTGGGTCGCCACTTTCCAGAAGCGCAGCGACTCCTTGTAGAACAGGGTGCGGAAACCCACGGAGAACAGGGTCATTGCGGACCTCCCGGCTGTTTGTCGCCGACCACCTGCAGGAAGATGTCTTCCAGGTCGGCCTGCTCGAGCTGCATCTCGTCGATCACGGCGCCGTTCGTGCGCAGGCTGGCCAGGATCGGCTCGACTTCGTTGACGTGGTTGACGCGCAGGGTGTAGCGGTTGCCGCTGCCGTTGTTCTGGTCGTGCTCGTCGTGCGAGACCAGGTGGCGCAGGCCATCCGGCAGTTCGCCGCTCTTCAAATGCACCACCAGCTGCGAGCCGGACACGCGGCGCAGCAGCGCCGACATGGTGTCCAGCGCCACCACTTCGCCCAGTTTGAGCATCGCCACGCGCTGGCACATGGCCTGCGCTTCTTCCAGGTAGTGGGTGGTCAGGACCACGGTATGGCCCTCGCGGTTCAGGCGCGAGATGAACTTCCACAGGGTCTGGCGCAGCTCGACGTCGACGCCGGCGGTCGGCTCGTCCAGCACGATGACCGGCGGCTTGTGCACCAGCGCCTGGGCCACCAGCACGCGGCGCTTCATGCCGCCCGACAGGGCGCGCATGTTGACGTCGGCCTTGTTGGTGAGGTCGAGGTTATGCATCACCTCGTCGATCCAGGCGTCGTTGTTCTTGATGCCGAAATAACCCGACTGCAGGCGCAGCGTCTCGCGCACGGTGAAGAAGGGATCGAACACCAGTTCCTGCGGCACCACGCCCAGGCGCTTGCGCGCTTCGCGGAAGTCGCTCACGACGTCGTGGCCGTGGATCTTGACGCTGCCCACGTCCGGGCGGATCAGGCCGGCCACGGTGGAGATCAGGGTGGTCTTGCCGGCGCCGTTGGGGCCGAGGAGGCCGAAGAACTCGCCTTCCTCGATGTTCATCGAGACGCCCTTGAGGGCCTTGAAGCCCTTGTAGCTCTTCTCGACGCTGTTAATCTGGATCGCTGTCATTCTTGTTGGGAGGCGGCGCGAGCGCGCCAGGCCGTGCGGGGAAACGACCCATTATAGGGGAAATCGACAATGCAAGAGGCCGGCGGGGTAATTCGGCGCGGGAGGGGTTCGCCGGTGGGCGGGCTTGCCGCCCACCGGGGAAATACGCGATTACGACTGCGGGATCAGCTGGTCCACGCCATACAGCGCAGCCAGCTTCTGCACGTTCTGGGGAACGTTGATGAAGGTAAGGCGCTGGCCGGCCTTCTGGGCACGGCGCTGCCAGGCCAGCAGCAGGGCCACGCCGGACGAATCGGCGGCACCGACGCCGGCCAGGTCGAACACGGTCTCGCCCGCGGCGATCGCCGCGCAGCCCTGCTCCAGGGCGCTTCTGGCGCTCTGGAAGGTCAGGGCATCGAGCGAGAGCATCGGATTGGCTTCGGCCATTACTTCGGCGCCTTCAGCGGCTTGGAAGCCAGCTGCTGGTTACGCTCGGCCAGCTTCTTGATCAGGCCATCGATGCCGCCCTTGTTGATCTCGCTGGCGAAGGTGCTGGTGTAGGTCTGGACCAGCCAGGCGCCCAGCACGTTGATGTCGTAGATCTTCCAGCCCTGCGGACCATTGGCCAGGCGATAGTTCAGGGTGATCGGCTCGCCGCGGGCGACCTTCACCTGCGAACGCACTTCCACGTCGTTGGCGCCGGCTTCGGCGCGCATCGGCTGGAATTCGACGGTCTCGTTCTTGATCTGCGACAGCGCACCCGAGTAGGTGTAGACCAGCAGGTTGGTGAATTCCTTGGTCAGCTGCTGCTGCTGCGCCGGGGTGGCCTGGCGCCAGAAGCGGCCGGCCGCCTGCTGGGTCATTTTCTGGGTGTCGACGTGCGGCAGGATCTTGGAATTGACCAGGTCCATGATCTTGTTGCGGTTGCCGGCCTGGATGTCCTTGTCCGACTTGACGGTCTCGATGACGTCGGCGCTGATGCGCTTGACCAGGGCGTCCGGGGCTTCGGCGGCGATGGCCGAGGTGGCGAAGGCGACGGTGGCGCTTGCTGCTGCGATCAGTTGGATGATGGGCTTCATGTGGTTTCCTTGTCGTTGGGTACGGCGCCGCCTTCAAGCGGCGCGGCATGCCCCGGTTAACTCTTCTTGCTGTCCTACGGATGACACCGGTATGTAAGGACTTGTTACTTGGTCGGCTCCGCGCTTGCCTTGCCTGCCGGGTCGGCGGCCGGTTCGGCATTGCTGGTCGCCTCATCGGCATCCTCGGCCTGGCGCGGCACGTTACCGTCATAGACCTGGCTCTGGCGGCGCTGCATGTAGCCGTCGCGAAGGAACTCGTAGCGGTCCAGGGCGGCGTCTTCCAGCAGGTTGCCGGCATCGAGCAGGCTGGCGCGCTTGTCGACCACACGCACCGCGGCGCCGATGTTGCGCCAGTTTTCCGGACGCTTGTACTTCCAGATGTCGCCGCCTATGTCGGCAGGCAACGCAGCGGTGTCACGCACCGTAGATGGGCCCAGAATCGGCAACATCAAGAAGGGGCCGCTTGGAACGCCCCAGACGCCCAGGGTCTGGCCGAAATCCTCGTTGTGCTTCTGGATGCCGGCTTCCGAGGCGATGTCGAGCAGGCCGAAGATGCCGAAGGTCGAGTTGACGGCGACACGGGTGACGTCGCCCATGCCATTCTCCACCTTGCCCTGCAGCAGGTTGTTCACCGCGCTCCAGGCGTCGGACAGGTTGCCAAAGAAGTTGCCGACGCCGGTCTGCACGAAGCTCGGGGTCACGTTCTTGTAGGCGGTGGCGGTCGGCTTCAGGACGGTACGGTCGACCGCGTCGTTGAAGCGGAACACGGTACGGTTATAGCCTTCGAGCGGGTCTTGCGGATTCTGCGTCGTGGCGCAGCCGGTCAGCAGCAGGACGGCAGCGATTGCTGCAAGCCCATGGATACGGCCGGTGGTACGGTGTGGTGCGTGCTTCATTCACTACCTTCCTTTCCTTCAGCGGCCTTGCTATAGATAAATTGGTTGATCAGGTCTTCGAGCACCGTCGCCGACTGGGTACGGTTGATGCGGTCGCCCTCGGCCAGGTTTTGGGTGTCGCCACCCGGTTCGATGCCGATGTACTGCTCGCCCAGCAGGCCAGCAGTCAGGATCTTCAGCGAACTGTCTTTCGGGAATTTATATCCTGGCTCCATATCGAGGCGCACGAGCGCCTGGTAGGTCTTGTCGTCGAAGGTGATTTCACCCACGCGGCCGACCACCACGCCGGCGCTCTTGACCGGCGCCTGCGGCTTGAGGCCGCCGATATTGTCGAACTTTGCGGTCACGGCATAGGTCTTGCTGAACGAGAGCGAGCTCATATTGCCGGCCTGCAGGGCCAGGAACAGCAGCGAGGCCGCGCCCAGCAGGACAAACAGGCCAACCCAGACGTCGATAGTTTTGCGGTGCATACGAATACCCTAGTAAATCTTGTTTAGTTACTTGCTTGTTCTTACTTGTTGAACATCAGCGCGGTCATGATGAAGTCCAGGCCCCAGACCATCAGCGACGCGATGACGACGGTACGCGTGGTCGCGCGCGACACGTCTTCCGGGGTCGGCTTGGTCTGGTAACCCTGGAACAGCGCCGTGAACGTCACCGCGATACCAAAGATAAAGCTTTTGAGAACGCCATTCAGTACGTCAGCGCGCACATCCACACCAGCCTGCATCTGCGACCAGAACGCGCCCTCGTCCACGCCGATCAGCTGCACGCCGACCAGGTAGCCGCCGAACACACCGACCGCCGAGAAGATGGCCGCCAGGATCGGCATGGCGATCACGCCGCCCCAGAAGCGCGGCGCCAGCACACGCTGCACCGGATTAATCGCCATCATTTCCATGGCGGACAGCTGCTCGCCGGCCTTCATGAGACCGATCTGGGCGGTGAGCGAGGTGCCGGCACGGCCGGCGAACAGCAGCGCGGTCACGACCGGGCCGAGCTCGCGCACCAGGGCCAGCGCCACCACCTGTCCCAGCGCCTGCTCGGCGCCGTACTGGTTCAGCGTGTAATAGCCCTGCAGGCCGAGCACCATGCCGACGAACAGGCCGGACACGATGATGATCACCAGCGAATAGTTGCCGATGAAGTGGATCTGTTCCGAGATCAGGGCCGGGCGCCTGAAGGCGCCGGGCGAGACGCCGAGCAGGTTGAAGAAGGCGCGCGTGGCGAAGCCGACGCTTTCGATGGCTTCGCGTACGCTGCGGCCGATGTTTCCCAGGAAACGCGTGATCATCATTTGCGCACCCCGCCCAGGCCGAGGTCGTCGGCCAGCGACTTGCCCGGATAGTGGAAGGGCACCGGGCCATCGGGCGCGGCATTCACGAACTGCTTCACATACGGGTCTTCCGAGACGCGCAGCTCGGCCGGCGTGCCTTCGGCCACGATCTTGCCTGCCGACATAAAGTACACGTAGTCGGCAATCGCGAAGCATTCGTGCACGTCGTGCGACACCAGGATCGAGGTCGAGCCGAGGGCATCGTTCAGGTTGCGGATCAGGTTGGCGGTAACGCCCATCGAGATCGGGTCGAGGCCGGCGAAGGGCTCGTCGTACATGATCAGTTCGGGGTCGAGCGCGACGGCGCGGGCGACGGCCACGCGGCGCGCCATGCCGCCGGAAATCTCGGCCGGCTTCAGGCGGTGCGCGTTGCGCAGGCCCACGGCATTGAGCTTCATGAGCACCAGGTCGCGGATCACTTCTTCCGGCAGGTCGGTATGCTCGCGCAGCGGGAAGGCGACGTTGTCGAATACCGACAGGTCGGTGAACAGCGCGCCGAACTGGAACAGCATGCCCATGCGGCGGCGCAGGCGGTACAGGCCCTCGGTATTGAGCTGGTGCACGACTTCGCCGCCCACGCGCACCTCGCCGCGCTGCGGACGGATCTGGCCACCGATCAGGCGCAGGACCGTGGTCTTGCCACAGCCCGAACCGCCCATGACGGCCACGAGCTTACCGCGCGGGAAGTCCATGCGCAGGTTCGACAGGATGGAACGCTCCCCGTACGCAAAGTGCAGATCGCGGATTTCAACTAGGTTGGACACAGCGTGTTTGATATTTTGGGTAATCCGTTATTGTAGTGCAGAAAGCTTAAGCCCCGCTTGAGGTGGCCCATTTTGGCCCGCTTTCGCGACGTGCTCTTACAACAATATTGACTAATGAGTCAGATATTTTATTTTGTAAGGCATTGTTTTTTAAGAGATATGTATATCTACTAACATGAAAGTTATTGAATTATATCAATAAATACTGCAGAGCAATGAACCATACATTTGCGGATGTATCTTTTTGTCTGCACCCGCATTTTGTGTCATGTGATGCACTGCAATAAGGCTTAGCCTACGAACATTGAGCGTTTGATCGTCGTGCGGACACGCACATAAGTGTGTCGGTAAGCGGTAAATACCACCCGGCTGTTGGAACCTGTACACACCGAGATAAAAAAACCAAAAGAAAGAGGCGGCCGAGGCCGCCTTGTGTCGATAGCGAACAGCTTAACGCGGCAGCACCGAGCTTCCCATCAGGAATTCATCGACGGCACTACCAACGGCCAACGGGGTCAGGTCTGACATTCGGACACGAGCTGAGCAATACAACAAGGGTAACGCTCGAGCTCGTGTCTAAATGTCAGACCTGACCCCCAAGGGTTACACCAGGATAAAAAAACCAAAAGAAAAAGGCGGCCGAGGCCGCCTTTGTGTCGATAGCAAACAGCTTAACGCGGCAGCACCGAGCTTCCCATCAGGAATTCATCGACCGCACGGGCGCACTGCCGGCCCTCGCGGATGGCCCACACGACCAGCGACTGGCCGCGGCGCATGTCGCCGGCGGCGAACACTTTCGGCTGCGAGGTCTGGTACGACTTTTCGCCCTCGGTGACGGCGCGGGCATTGCCGCGTGCATCCTTCTGCACGCCGAAGGCGTCCAGCACGTTTTGCACCGGCGACACGAAGCCCATCGCCAGGAAGACCAGGTCGGCCTTCATCTCGAATTCCGAATCCGGCACCTCGACCATCTTGCCGTCTTTCCACTCGACGCGGCAGGCCACCAGCTTTTCGACCTTGCCGCCCTTGCCTTCCAGGCGCTTGGTGGCCACCGCCCAGTCGCGCTGGCAGCCTTCCTCGTGCGAGGACGAGGTGCGCAGGCGGGTCGGCCAGTACGGCCAGACCAGCGGCTTGTTTTCCTGCTCCGGCGGCATCGGCATCAGTTCGAACTGGGTAACGGACGCCGCGCCATGGCGGTTCGAGGTGCCGACGCAGTCGGAACCGGTATCGCCGCCGCCGATCACGACCACGTGCTTGCCGGTCGCCTTGATCTGGTCCTTCAGCTTGTCGCCGGCATTCACGCGGTTCTGCTGCGGCAGGAAGTCCATCGCGAAGTGCACGCCCTTTAGCTCGCGGCCCGGCACCGGCAGGTCGCGCGGCTGCTCGGCGCCGCCGGCCAGCACCACGGCGTCGAAGTCTTTCGCCAGGTCTTCCGGGAAGATGGTGTCGCGCGCCATGTTGCTGACGGTGGCCGGGAAGTCCTTGCCGATCAGGACGCTGGTGCGGAAGACCACGCCTTCCGCCTTCATCTGCTCGACGCGGCGGTCGATCAGGTCCTTCTCCATCTTGAAGTCGGGAATGCCGTAGCGCAGCAGGCCGCCGATGCGGTCGCTCTTCTCGAACACGGTCACGTCGTGGCCGACACGCGCCAGCTGCTGGGCGGCGGCCAGGCCGGCGGGGCCGGAGCCGACCACGGCGACCTTCTTGCCGGTTTTGACGCTTGCCGGCTGCGGCACGATCCAGCCGTGCTCCCAGCCGGTGTCGGCGATCTTGCGCTCGATCGACTTGATGCCCACCGGGTCGTCGTTGATGCCGAGCGTGCAGGCCGACTCGCAGGGCGCCGGGCAGATGCGGCCGGTGAACTCCGGGAAGTTGTTGGTCGAATGGAGGTTCTCGACGGCCGCACGGTAGTTGCCGTGGTAGACCAGGTCGTTCCAGTCGGGGATCATGTTGTTGACCGGGCAGCCCGTGTTGCAGAAGGGGATGCCGCAATCCATGCAGCGTGCGCCCTGTACCTTGGCCTGGCCATCGGTCAGGGTCAGCACGAATTCCTTGTAGTTCTTGACGCGATCGGTCGGCTCGAGGTGGCCCTCTTCCTGCCGTTCGAATTCCATGAAGCCGGTAATTTTACCCACGTTGTTTTCCTTATCTCTTTAAGCAGCCAGCTCGATCTTGTCGTTCGCCTCTTCCATGCTCGAGTTGTGCATTTCCTCGAGTGCGCGCTTGTAGTCGGTCGGGAAGACCTTCACGAACTTGCCGCGGCTGTTGGCCCAGTCGTCCAGCAGGTTGCGCGCGCGGGTCGAACCCGTGTGCTTGAAGTGGCGCTCGATCAGGCGGCGCAGGATGACCTCGTCCGACTCGCGCTCGCCGCCCCGGGTCTGGCTGTGCCAGCCGGCCTTGTCGCCCTGCTGCTTGGTGGTGAGCACCGGCTCCAGGTTGACCATCGTGGTATTGCACTTGCCTTCGAACTCTCCCTTCGGGTCGTACACGTAGGC
Source organism: Massilia sp. BHUDP2 (assembly GCF_046236355.1). Lineage (NCBI taxonomy): Bacteria > Pseudomonadati > Pseudomonadota > Betaproteobacteria > Burkholderiales > Oxalobacteraceae > Massilia > Massilia sp. BHUDP2. Next base: position 914,103 of record NZ_JBJUVW010000003.1, on the reverse strand, counting down.
GACGCCGCCCGACATGCCCGCCGCGAAGTTGCGGCCGGTCTCGCCCAGCACCACGACCGTACCGCCGGTCATGTATTCGCAACCGTGGTCGCCGCAGCCCTCGACCACCGCCGTGGCGCCCGAGTTACGCACCGCGAAGCGCTCGCCGGCTACACCGTTGAAGAAGGCTTCGCCCGAAATCGCGCCGTACAGCACGGTGTTGCCGACGATGATGTTGTCCACCGCCCAGCCGCGGAACTCGGTGTTCGGGCGCACGATGATGCGGCCGCCCGACAGGCCCTTGCCGACGTAGTCGTTGCCCTCGCCCACCAGGTCGATCGTGATGCCCGCCGCCAGGAAGGCCGCGGCCGACTGGCCGGCGGTGCCCTGCAGCTGGATGTGGATGGTGTCGTCCGGCAGGCCGGCGTGCCCGTAGCGCTTGGCCACTTCGCCCGACAGCATGGTGCCCACGGTGCGGTTCAGGTTGCGGACCGGCGAGATGAAGGAGACCCGCTCGCCCTTCTCCAGCGCGGCCTTGGCCTGCGCGATCAGCTTGTGGTCCAGCGCCTTGTCCAGGCCATGGTCCTGGCCGTCGGTGTGGAACAGCGCGCGCTGCGATTCGACCTTCGGCTGGTAGAAGATGTTCGAGAAGTCCAGGCCTTGCGCCTTCCAGTGCTGGACCGCGCGGGCCTTGTCCAGCAGGTCGGTGCGGCCGATCAGTTCGTCGTAGCTGCGGATGCCCAGCTGCGCCATCAGCTGGCGCGCTTCTTCGGCGACGAAGAAGAAGTAGTTCACCACGTGCTCTGGTTTGCCCTGGAACTTGGCGCGCAGCACCGGGTCCTGGGTCGCGACGCCGACCGGGCAGGTATTCAGGTGACACTTGCGCATCATGATGCAGCCTTCGACCACCAGCGGCGCCGTCGCAAAACCGATTTCGTCGGCGCCCAGCATGGCGGCAACAACCACGTCGCGGCCGGTGCGCATCTGGCCGTCGGCCTGGACGCGGATGCGGCTGCGCAGGCCATTGAGCACCAGCGTCTGCTGGGTCTCGGCCAGGCCCAGCTCCCACGGGGTGCCGGCGTGCTTGACCGAGGACAGCGGCGACGCGCCGGTGCCGCCGTCGTGGCCGGCGACCACCACGTGGTCGGCCTTGGCCTTCGAGACGCCCGCGGCGACGGTGCCGATGCCGACTTCCGACACCAGCTTGACCGAGATCGAGGCGCTCGGGTTGACGTTCTTCAGGTCGTGGATCAGCTGCGCCAGGTCTTCGATCGAATAGATGTCATGGTGCGGCGGCGGCGAGATCAGGCCGACGCCCGGCACCGAGACCCGCAAGCTGGCGATGTATTCGGACACCTTGTGGCCCGGCAGCTGGCCGCCTTCGCCTGGTTTTGCTCCTTGCGCCATCTTGATCTGGATCTGGTCGGCCGATGCCAGGTACTCGGCGGAGACGCCGAAGCGGCCCGACGCCACCTGCTTGATCTTCGAGCGCAGCGAATCGCCCTCTTCCAGCGGGATGTCGGCCACCACGCGGTCCGAGCCCAGGATTGAGGCCAGGCTCTCGCCCTTGGCGATCTTGATGCCCTTGAATTCGCCCATGTAGCGGCGCGGGTCTTCGCCGCCTTCGCCGGTGTTCGACTTGCCGCCGATGCGGTTCATGGCAATCGCCAGCGTGGCGTGCGCCTCGGTCGAGATCGAGCCGAGCGACATCGCGCCGGTAGCAAAACGCTTGACGATTTCCTTCGCCGGCTCGACTTCTTCCAGCGGGATGGCCTTCGACGGATCGATCTTGAACTCGAACAGGCCGCGCAGGGTCAGGTGGCGGCGGCTCTGGTCGTTGATGATCTGCGCGTATTCCTTGTAGGTGCTGAAATTGTTGGCGCGGGTCGAGTGCTGCAGCTTGGCGATCGCGTCCGGGGTCCACAGGTGGTCTTCGCCGCGCACGCGGAAGGCGTATTCGCCGCCGGTGTCGAGCGCGTTGGCCAACACCGGATCGTTGCCGAAGGCGAGCGAATGCAGGCGCAGCGCCTCTTCCGCCACTTCGAACAGGCCGATGCCCTCCACCGTCGAGGAAGTGCCGCGGAAGTACTTGTCGACCAGCGACTTGTTCAGGCCCACGGCTTCGAAGATCTGGGCGCCGCAGTAGGACATGTAGGTGGAGATGCCCATCTTGGACATCACCTTCATCAGGCCCTTGCCCACCGCCTTGGTGTAGTTGTAGATCGCCTTGTCGGCGTCCATCTCGTGCGGCAGGTTGTGCGCCAGGTCCGCCAGGGTCTCGAGCGCCAGGTACGGGTGCACCGCTTCCGCGCCGTAGCCGGCCAGCAGGGCGAAGTGGTGGGTCTCGCGGGCCGAGCCGGTTTCGACCACCAGGCCGGTGGAGGCGCGCAGGCCTCTAGCGACCAGGTGCTGGTGGATGGTCGAAGTGGCCAGCAGCGCGGGAATCGCGACCTGGTCGGCGGACATGTTGCGGTCCGAGACGATCAGGATGTTGTGGCCCGACTTGACCGCGTCCACGGCTTCGGCGCACAACGAGGCGAGCGAGGCTTCGATGCCTTCCTTGCCCCAGGCGACCGGATAGCAGATGTTCAGCTCATAGGACTTGAACTTGCCGCCGGTGTGCGAGCTGATACCGCGCAGGCGCGCCATGTCGTCGAAGCCGAGGATCGGCTGCGAGACTTCCAGGCGCATCGGCGGGTTGACGTTGTTGGTGTCCAGCAGGTTCGGCTTCGGACCGATGAAGGAGACCAGCGACATGACCATGCTTTCGCGGATCGGGTCGATCGGCGGATTGGTCACTTGCGCAAACAATTGTTTAAAGTAGTTATACAAAGGTTTGAGCTTGTTCGACATGACCGCCAGCGGCGAGTCGTTGCCCATCGAGCCGGTGGCTTCTTCGCCCAGCACCGCCATCGGCGCCATCAGGAACTTCAGGTCTTCCTGGGTGTAGCCGAAGGCCTGCTGGCGGTCCAGCAGCGGCACCGCCGCTTTTTCGCCCTGGGCATCCTTGGCGCGGTGCTGGGTCAGCTGCGATTCCGACAGCTTGATTTCGTTGAGCTTGATGCGTACCGACTTGATCCAGGCCTTGTACGGCTTGGCGTTCGAGTAGGTGTCCTTCAGCTCCTTGTCGTCGATGATGCGGCCGGCTTCCAGGTCGATCAGGAACATCTTGCCCGGCTGGAGGCGCCATTTCTTGACGATGCGCGATTCGGGAATCGGCAGCACGCCGGATTCCGAGGCCATGACGACCAGGTCGTCCTCGGTGATGACGTAGCGCGCCGGGCGCAGGCCGTTGCGGTCCAGGGTGCCGCCGATGTGGCGGCCGTCGGTGAAGGCCATGGCGGCCGGGCCGTCCCACGGTTCCATCATCGCGGCGTGGTATTCGTAGAAGGCGCGGCGGTTGTCGTCCATCGACGTGTGGTTTTCCCAGGCTTCCGGGATCATCATCATCATCGCCTGGGCGACCGGGTAGCCGGCCATCACCAAGAGTTCGAGCGCGTTGTCGAAGCAGGCGGTGTCGGACTGGCCCTCATAGATTAGCGGGAAGAGTTTACCCAGGTCTTCGCCCAGCACGGCGGACTTCAGCATGCCTTCGCGGGCGCGGGTCCAGTTGAAGTTGCCCTTGACGGTGTTGATCTCGCCGTTGTGCGCGATCAGGCGGTAGGGGTGGGCCAGCGGCCATTCCGGGAAGGTGTTGGTGGAGAAGCGCTGGTGCACCAGGGCCAGGGCCGAGATGCAGCGCGGATCCTGCAGGTCCTTGTAGTAGACGCCGACCTGGTCGGCCAGCAGCAGGCCCTTGTAGACGATGGTGCGGGCCGACATCGAGGGCACGAAGAACTCCTTGCCGTGCAGGAGCTTCAGGGCCTGGATCGCGTGGCCGGAGGATTTGCGGATGACGTAGAGCTTGCGCTCGAGCGCGTCGGTGACCATGATGTCCGGGCCGCGGCCGATGAAGATCTGGCGGATCACCGGCTCCTTCGCTTTCACGAAGGGCGACATCGGCATGGTCTCGTCGACCGGCACGTTGCGCCAGCCGAGCACGACCTGGCCTTCGATGCGCACGGCGCGTTCGATTTCCTGTTCGCAGGCGATGCGCGAAGCGTGTTCCTTCGGCAGGAACACCATGCCGACGCCGTATTCGCCGGGCGGCGGCAGTTCCACGCCCTGCTTGGCCATCTCGTCGCGGAAATACTGGTCCGGGATCTGGATCAGGATACCGGCGCCGTCGCCCATCAGCGCATCGGCGCCGACCGCACCGCGGTGGTCGAGGTTCTTCAGGATCTGCAGGCCCTGCTCGATGATCGAGTGGCTCTTGTTGCCCTTGATATGGGCGATGAAACCGACGCCGCAGGCATCGTGTTCATTGGCGGGATCGTACAAACCTTGGGCAATCATGAGGCAATCTCCACAGCTTTATCTAGGGTCGAAAATCGAGAATAGTGCAACGCAACACAAACGTAAACAAGAATAATTAGGGTCAGAGTCAAATTTTTTGATAAGTTTTTGAAGTTTCTATTAATTAGGGACAGAGTCACATGCAAACGGCAAAAATGGGCCTATTCATCGATAAGCCATTGATTTTAATGAGGAGAAGTGGAGGCGTTCAGTATGGCAGCAGGCTCGTCCGGATGTCACATTCCATACCTGCCGACCTGCTTGCGCGATGCCGAATAAAAAAAGGGAACGAATAATCGTGCCCTTGATCAATTGCTGATTGCTTATGCTTGCGGAAGCGGCGGGATTGGTTCCCGGAACGGCCGCCCGCGCTTGGCCGGCAGGATCTGGCGCTTGGTCCGGCGCTCGAGCTCGGCCTTGAAGGCATCCGAGCCCAGGGGCTGGTTCTTCAGTACCGAGGCGGTCACGAAGTCCACCTCTTCCTGAGCAATGCCCTGCATCACGAGGTCGGTGTAGGCCGCTTCGCGCTGGAAAGGCGTATTGCCCAGGCCCCAGTAGAGCAGGTGGTCGGTGATGAGGGCGTCCGTGCGCACGCCGGTGTGGTGGGCGTAGCTCGACCACGGGTAGTCCAGCGGCGCCGCGACCAGCCCGGCGCGCACCGGATTGAGCTCGATGTAGCGGCTGCAGGCCAGCAAATAATGCTCGGTATCGACCAGCGATGTGCGGAAACGCCCTTCGAACAGTCCGCCCGTGCGTTCGTACTTCTGATTGAACCAGGGGACATAGAAGCGGCCGACCTTCTGCATCATCAGCGCCAGCCCGGTATCGTTGGAAGGCGTCGCCAGCAGGTGCAGGTGGTTCGGCATCAGCACATAGGCGTGAATGGCCACCTCGTAGAAGCGCGCCGCCTCCTTCAGCCAGGCGAGGAAGCGCTGGTAGTCGACCTCTTCACGAAAGATCGGCTGGCGGTTGTTGCCGCGCTGGATAAGATGATGGGGCTGGTTCGGGATGATGAGTCGGGGAAGGCGTGCCATGGCGTGCTCGAAAGTCGAGCACGCATTTTAGCCGAGAAACCTGACTCTGTCCCCAATTAATCGCGGGGCAGCCAAAAAATGGGGCAACTCTGTCCCTATTTAATACTCAGGCCAGGGTGAAGCCGGCGGAGAGGCTGTAGCCTTCGCCGTAGGCGCTGCGCAGGGGCAGGTCCTGGCCGAGGCCGGAACGGGCTTTCTTGCGCAGGCGGTAGACCAGCATGTCGACCCGGCGGCTGGCGTCCGGGTCTTCGCCGCCCATGCCGGCGACAATCACCTGGCGCGGCACCGGACGGGTGTTGATGGTCAGGAGGTGCAGGAAGTTGCACTCCTTTTCGGTCAGGTCGATCACCTTGCCGCCCAGTTCGAGCTGGCGGGCGCTCACGCGCAGGGTCCACTTGCTCGGCGCTGGCGCCGGGTCGGCCGGACGCACGCGACGGTCCAGCGCTTCGATGTGCGCCGCCAGTTCGGGGAACTTGATCGGCTTGGTCAGGTAGTGGTCGGCGCCCAGGCGCAGCCCGAGGATGCGGTGGTCGAACGCGACCCGGCCGGTCAGCACCAGGAGGCCGATCTCCGGGTACAGCTGGCGCATCCGCGGAATGACATTGAAACCATCCTCGTCCGGCAGGCCGAGGTCGAGCACGACGACCGCTGCCGGCGTGCGCGTCAGCGCCGCCCACATCTCGCTCGCGGTCTTGGCGATCGTGACGTCATGGTCCAGTTCCCGCAAGAACTCGGCCATGTCGTCGGCGTATTCGCCATTGTCTTCAACAATCAGTATCTGCGTCATGGATTGGTCAGGTTAATGATCGGTCCGATTATCACTGTTGGGAGAGGATGAGGCAAGTTGTTGTTGGCCGTTAATATCCAGGGCGGGTAGCCAGAGCCGGAATTCCTTGCCGTCCTCCCCCAGGCGCAGCATGCCGCCGTGGACGTCGACGATCGAGCGCGCCATATAGAGGCCCAGGCCGCTGCCCGGCAGGCCGGTGGCATTGCTGCCGCGGTAGCCTTTGTCGAAAATGCAGGCTGCATCCTCCGGCGGCACCCCGGCGCCTTCGTCGCGCACCGTGAACTCGACGCCGTTGCCGCTGCGGCGCGCGCCCAGCGTCACCTTGCTGCCGGCGGGTGAGTACAGCAGGGCATTGTCGACCAGGACTTTCAGCGCCAGCCGCAATCCCTCGGGCTCGCCGCGCAGGCCCAGCCTCAGCTGTTCCGCGTCCACTACCGCTTCGCGGCCCGCTTCGCGCAACTGCTTCACGCCGTCGTCCAGCAAGTCGCGCGCGGCGATCGTGTTCGGCTGGCGCACCTGGCCGATCGCGGCCATGCGGTCGGGCGACAAATATTCATCCAGCATGGCGATCAGGCGGTCGGCCGCGACCGCGATCTTGCGGTAGCGCTGGCGCACGGTGTCGTCGGCGCCCTGCGCGGTCGCTTCCAGACGCTGGATCGCGCCGTCGATGGTTGCCAGCGGCGTGCGGAATTCGTGGTTCAGCATGCTCGCGAAACGGCGCTGGTCGGCCAGGTGGGCGCGCTGCGCCGACAGGTCGCGCAGCAATCCCACCAGCGAGCGGCTGGCGTCATCGTTGCGCACCACCGTAGTGATCACCTGCAGCCCGACCGGATGGCCGTCCGCGTTGCGCACGTCGACTTCCTGCACGCGGCGCTCGCCCGGCGCGAGCTCGCCCTGCGCCGCGAGGTGCAGGCCGAGCGCACCCAGCGCCTCGTGCGCGCCGCCGCCGGCGATCGCGGCCTGCAGTGCGCCGGCCTCGTGGCCCAGCAAGGCGAAAAACGCCGGGCTCAGGTAGCGCAGCGTGTGCGCGGGCAGCTCAATGCTGAAGGCAATGTCGCCGGCGAGTTCGGCAATGGTGCGGAAATGATGATCGATACCGGCAATGCCGGCAGGGCGCTCCGGACTGGCCGGAGCATGGGGATCAGCAGCCGTGCTACGGGTCATTGGGCACTTTCTGTTATCGATGGGACAATGAACGTTGTCACTCAGTATATCGTTGCTCCCGCCACTTTGTATAGGAGCAAGCCCGACCTTGTCCTGCTCCGGCGCCGGATCGCCATGCCGATGTGATGAAAAATGCGCCACGGTGGGCGCAGTTGGTGGATAATTCGCGTCTATGAACGATACCGCTACCCTCCCCCCACTCCCGGACCGGCTCTCGATCGACCCGAGCAGCCCTTTTCATAACCGCGACGTTTTCCAGCGCGAGATCGGCATCCGCTTCAACGACAAGGATCGCCACGACGTCGAAGAGTATTGCATGAGCGAAGGCTGGATCAAGGTCGCCGCCGGCCGCACGCTCGACCGCAAGGGCAAGCCGATGCTGATCAAGCTGAAGGGCAAGGTCGAGGCTTTTTACAAGTAATCCGCAGTGATGCAAAAAGAAAGGGCGCCTGGTGCAAACCAGCCGCCCTTTTTATTTGCGCCCTTGGAGCGCTCCTAGTCTTCCAGCGGTGCGAAGATCGCTTGCAGGTCTTCCTGCGTCAGCGCCATCTTCTGCGATTCGCCTTCGGACAGGATCGACTGCGCCAGCTCCGACTTCTTCAGCTGCAGCTGCTGGATCTTCTCTTCCAGCGTGCCCTTGGCGATCAGCTTGTACACGAACACGGGTTTATCCTGCCCGATGCGCCAGGCGCGGTCGGTGGCCTGGTTCTCGGCCGCCGGGTTCCACCACGGGTCGTAGTGGATCACGGTGTCGGCCGCGGTCAGGTTCAGGCCTACGCCGCCGGCCTTCAGGCTGATCAGGAAGATCGGCACCGCGCCCTGCTGGAAGGCGGCCACCTGGGCCGAGCGGTCGCGCGTCTCGCCGGTGAGCAGCGCGTAGTGGATGCCGCGCGCGGCCAGCTCTTCCTCGATCAGGAACAGCATGCTGGTGAACTGCGAGAACACCAGGATCTTGCGGCCTTCCTGCAGCAGGTCTTCGACCATCTGCATCAGGTCGGTCAGCTTGGCCGACACCGCGGCGGTGTTCTTCTTGCCCGGCATGGCCTTGACCAGGCGCGGGTCGCAGCAGACCTGGCGCAGCTTGAGCAGCGCTTCGAGGATGACGATCTGGCTGCGCGCCACGCCCTTGCGGTCGATCTCCTCGCGCACCTTCTTGTCCATCGCCAGGCGCACGGTTTCGTACATGTCGCGCTGTGCACCCGAAAGCTCGATGCGGCGCACCATCTCGGTCTTCTCCGGCAGTTCCTTGGCCACGTGGTCCTTGGTACGGCGCAGCAGGAAGGGCTTGATGCGGCGGCTCAGCAGGGTGCGGCGCACCGAGTCGTCCTGGCGTTCGATCGGGTGGCGGAACTGGTTGTTGAAGCTCTTCTCGTCGCCCAGCAGGCCAGGCAGCAGGAAGTGGAACTGCGACCACAGCTCGCCCAGGTGGTTCTCGAGCGGGGTGCCGGACAGGCACAGGCGGTGGCGGGCATTCAGCGAGCCGGCCGTCTGCGCCGCCTTGGAGCGGGTGTTCTTGATGTAGTGCGATTCGTCCAGGATCACCAGGTGATAGTGGTGCTCGCGCAGCTTTTCCTCGTCGCGCGGCAGCAGCGCATAGGTGGTCAGCACGATGTCGGCGTCGTCGATCTGGTCGAACAGGTCCATGCGCTCCTTGCCCTGCAGGAGCAGCACCTTCAGGCTCGGGGCGAAGCGCGCGGCTTCGTCGAACCAGTTGGTCATCAGGCTGGTCGGCGCGATCACCAGGGCCGGGCTGGTCAGGCGCCCTGCTTCCTTCTCGGTGAGGATGTGGGCCAGGGTCTGCACGGTTTTGCCGAGACCCATGTCGTCGGCCAGGATGCCGCCGAGGTCGTACTCGCGCAGGAACTGCATCCACGACAGGCCGTCGAGCTGGTAGTCGCGCAGCGTGGCTTGCAGGCCTTTCGGGGCCTCGACCTTCTTGACCGAACCGAACTGGCTCAGCTTGCGGCCGGTTTCGCGCAGGCGCTCGCCGCCGGTCCAGCGCAGCTCGAGGCCGCGCGCCAGGTCTTCCAGGCGCGCCGCGTCCAGCGTGGACATGCGCATGCGGCCCTTGATCTTGTCATTGAAGTACAGCTCGCCGAGCGTGGCGAGGATGGGCTTCAAGCGGCCCCAGGGCAGCGCCACGCGCACGCCGTCCGGCAGCGTGGCCAGCATCTGGTCGGCTTCGGCATGGGCGGCCAGCACGGCCGGGTCGAAATCGGCGGGGGCGCTGCGGATCAGCTGCACCAGCACCGGCAGCAGCGGCACGCGCTTGCGCGCCACCACGATGCCCAGCTCCAGTTCGAACCAGGCATTGCCCGCTTCTTCGGGTTCGTCGATGTCGGCATACCAGTCTTCGACCGGCACCACGTCGTAGCGGTACTTGGCCGACTTCTGCAGGTGCCAGCCGGTGTCGGACAGCGCGTCGAGGTCGTTCTCGGCGAAGCGCAGCCAGTGCGCCTGGCTGTCCAGCACCAGGGCGCCGGCCATGGCGTTGAACGGTGCGGTGACCGGCTTGCGGAAGCCGATCTCGTTCAGTTTGTTCAGGGCCGCGGCTTCGGCCTTCGGGTCGCGTTCGATGACCTCGGTGACGTCGCCGATCTGGCGCACCACGCGCTGGGCCGGATCGAAGGACACGCGCTGGCCGTCGTAGTCGTAGGCCAGCACGGCGAAGTCGTGCCAGCGCGGCGTGCCGCCGTCGGACAGCTGCACCGAATCGAGCAGCAGGTGCGGAATCGGCTTGACGTCGTTGCGCAGGCGCTGGGTGAGCGGCTGCGGCAGCGGCATCAGCTGCTGCAGGCCGTGCGCCAGCAGCAGTTGCGAGACGCGCTTCTTGTCGGTGCCGGTCAGGGTCGGGGCCTGGGCCACCAGCGCCTGCAGTTCGGCCAGCGAGATGTCGATGCCGCCGCGATTCAGTTCGAGCGGGCCGATTGACAGGTTGTCGATGTACCACGGCGGGTCGGTCGGCAGCATGTAGTCGATCAGGTCGGCCCCGCTGTGGGTGGCGCCGTTGGCCGGCTCCACCGACCACCCCAGCTTGGCCACGCGGCCCTCGTCGCGCCAGGCCAGGCTGGCCAGACGGGTCGGGCCGGCCTGCAGCGGATAGACCAGGCCATTGGCCATGTCGGACCACGAGTTCGCCCACAGCAGCTTGCCTTGTTCAAGAAGCATCTGCAGCAGGATGGCGCCGACTTTGCCTTTCGGTTCGGTGGCACTGGTGCCCTGGGCCGAGCCGCTGCGCATGGCGATGAAGAAGCGCACCAGGTCGACGTCGTCGCCTTCGAGGTAGGCCGGTGGCGCCGACAGCAGCGAGAACACTTCGCTCACCGGGCTGGCGGCGGCGACGTCGCCGTTCGGGCGCAGGCGCGCCTTGCACAGGCAGATGGCGACGTGGCGGCCGCCGCTGGTCGGGGCCATCACGTAGACAAACTTGTACTGCACGGCCTTCGGATCGGCGACCTCGTCGGTCAGCTTGGGCTGCGGGTGCGCCGCCGCCTCGACCCTTTGCAGCCAGCTCACCACCGGCGCGGGCAGGGCGGGAGCGCGTGCGGGAGCGCGGGCGACGGCAGGTGCTGCTGCGGGTGCGTCGGTGGCGTTCTCGCGATGATCATCGACTGTGTGCATGGGTCTCGTGTGTCTGTATTAAAAACGACAATAAAGAACATTATCCTTCATACGGACGCTTCCGTTTTGTTCGGAATCGCACGTAGCGGACAAAACTTGTCCGCACCATCTTCGTGCGCGCTGTTCGTGCATGCGAATCACGCGTACAGCCGACTGTTCTCGCATGTTCAAGTGGCGCTGTCAAGACTGGTGTATCCACCGCGTTTGCGTATCATTGTTCGCTTGACCTTTTAGAGACACGCGCGTACTCATCGCGCACACCATCGCACCATGCTGCCATCCATCGAACAACGCCTCGCCCTCGAACTGTCCGCCAAACCGGCCCAGGTGGCCGCCGCCGTCGCCCTGCTCGACGAAGGCGCGACTGTCCCCTTCATCGCACGCTACCGCAAGGAAGCCACCGGCGGCCTCGACGACACCCAGCTGCGACTTCTGGAAGAGCGCCTGCGCTACCTGCGCGAGCTCGAAGACCGCCGCGCGTCGATCATCGCGTCGATCACGGAACAGAACAAGATGACGCCGGAGCTGCTCGATGCAATCGCCCATGCCGAGGACAAGACCCGTCTGGAGGACCTGTACCTGCCCTACAAGCAGAAGCGCCGCACCAAGGCGCAGATCGCGATCGAAGCGGGCCTGGCCCCGCTGGCCGAGGCCTTGCTGAACGACCCAGGCCTGAACCCCGACGAAGTGGCCGCCGGCTACCTGCGCGAAGCCTTCACCAACGCCGACGGCGGCGCCAACCCGGGCGTGGCGGATACCAAGGCGGCCCTCGACGGTGCGCGCCAGATCCTGATGGAGCGCTTCGCCGAAGATGCGACGCTGCTGCAGTCGCTGCGCGAATACGTGCAGGAGCACGGCGTGGTCGAGTCCAAGGTCGTAGCAGGTAAAGAAGACGAAGGCGAAAAATTCGCCGACTATTTCGACTATTCCGAAACCCTGTCCACGATTCCCTCGCACCGCGCGCTGGCGCTGATGCGCGGCCGCCGCGAGGGCGTACTGGACGTCACCCTGCGCCTCGATTCGGAGCTTGAAAAGCCGAAGTGGGACGCGCCCCACAACCCTTGCGAAAGCCGCATCTGCGCCGCTTTCGGCATCAAGGCGCTTGGTCGCCCGGCCGACAAGTGGCTGCTCGACACCGCGCGCTGGACCTGGCGCGTGAAGAGCTTCATGTACATCGAGACCGAGCTGATGGGCGCGCTGCGCGAGAAGGCCGAACTCGATGCGATTCAGGTCTTCGCCCGCAACCTGAAGGCGCTGCTGCTGGCCGCGCCGGCCGGCCCGCGCGCCACCATGGGCCTGGACCCGGGCCTGCGCACCGGCGTCAAGGTGGCGGTGGTGGACGCCACCGGCAAGGTGGTCGACACCGCCACCGTCTACCCGCACCAGCCGCGCAACGACTGGGACGGCGCCCTGCACGTGCTCGGCCAGCTGGCGGCCAAGCACAATGTGTCGCTGATCTCGATCGGCAACGGCACCGCCTCGCGCGAGACCGACAAGCTGGCGCAGGACCTGATCAAGCAGCGCCCGGAACTGAAGCTCACCAAGATCGTCGTCTCGGAAGCCGGCGCCTCGGTGTACTCGGCTTCCGAATTCGCTTCGCGCGAGCTGCCGGAACTGGACGTCTCGCTGCGCGGCGCGGTCTCGATCGCGCGCCGCCTGCAGGACCCGCTGGCGGAACTGGTCAAGATCGACCCGAAATCGATCGGCGTCGGCCAGTACCAGCACGACGTGTCGCAGACCCAGCTCGCGCGTTCGCTCGACGCCGTGGTCGAGGATTGCGTGAACGCGGTGGGCGTGGACGTGAACACGGCCTCGGCGCCGCTGCTGGCGCGCGTCTCGGGTTTGTCGGGCAGCGTGGCGCAGAGCATCGTGAACTACCGCGACATGCAGGGCGCTTTTGCTTCGCGCGCGGCATTGAAGAAGGTGCCGCGCCTGGGCGACAAGACCTTCGAGCAGGCGGCGGGTTTTCTCCGCGTGATGAACGGCGAGAACCCGCTGGATGCCTCGGCGGTCCACCCGGAATCCTATCCGGTGGTCGAGAAGATCCTGGGCGACATCAAGCGCGACATGAAGGCGGTGATCGGCGACAGTGCGCTCATCAAGTCGCTCAACCCGGCCAAGTATGCGGATGACAAATTCGGCGTGCCGACCGTGACCGACATCCTGAAGGAACTGGAAAAGCCGGGCCGCGACCCGCGTCCGGAATTCACCACCGCGACCTTCAAGGAAGGCGTGGAAGAAATCTCGGACCTGCGCCCGGACATGATCCTGGAAGGCGTGGTGACCAACGTGGCCGCCTTCGGCGCCTTTGTCGACATCGGCGTGCACCAGGACGGACTGGTGCACATCTCGGCGCTGTCGAACACGTTTGTGAAGGACCCGCACACCGTGGTCAAGGCCGGCCAGGTGGTCAAGGTGAAGGTGCTCGAAGTGGACGTCAAGCGCAAGCGCATTGCGCTTACCATGCGCCTGTCGGATGCGGCGCCGCAGCCGGGCGCGCGTCCGGAGCAGCGCGGCGACCGCAACGACAGCAAGCGCCTGGCCCAGCATCAGCGCCAGGAGAAGCCGGCACCTGCAGCCGGCGGTGCGATGGCTGCGGCCTTCGCCAAGCTGAAGAAGTAATGGCGCGTGCGCGGTGGCCGGCTGGTGAGCCGGTCAGCCCGCGTGCTTGAGGAACAGCCCGACCATGTAGACGCTCAGGAAGCCGAAGCCGATCAGGATCATGCGCTTTTGCGGCAACCCGGGCAGTCCGGTTTTCTTGATGTGCAGTGCTTCGCGCACCAGCAGCAGGCCGTAGCCGAGGGCCGCGATGCCGCACAGGAGGCGGCCGATGCCCAGGCCCATCAGGCCCTCGATGAGGTTGATCAGGCCGGGGATGGCCAGCAGGGCGCCGATCGCGAAATTGGCGGTGGCCGAGGGTCTGCGCTGGGGTGTCTGTTGCATGATGCTTGCCGGACGAAGGGAATGCGCGCGATCATACCAGTCCCGCCGCGCCCATGGGCAAAAAACGCGGGCGGTTCAGCCGAGGACGCGCACCGCGGTCATGCCCACCTTCACCAGGAAGCACAGGCAGAACAGGCCGAAGCAGGCGTAGCCGACCATGGTCGTGCGCGTTGATGCCAGCTCGGCGCGCCGGTCGCGCCAGGCCTGCACCGCGCAGTACAAGAGGAACAGGCCGGCCGGCAGCTGGCCGATGTAGAGCAGGACGTCTTCCAGAGGTTCCCGGTACATGCCGGTGATGATTTCGTACACGCCGGCAATGACAAAGAAGGCAGCCATGCACCACAGCAGGGGCGATGGCATGGAAGCAAAGCCTCGGTAGGCGGTCATGATGGTTCCCGTTCGGGTGGCATGAAAGACCATCATAGCGGGGATTTTCCGGTAAAAATCCGCCGATTGTCACAGCAGACGGGAGAACGACGCCAGGCCCGTGCCCGCCCTGCCGAATTCTTATAAAATGGCGGCATCTTATCCATTCCCACTGAAGGCACACACATGAGCGACGTTCAAACCTGGATCAAAGACACCGTGACCAACACCCCGGTCGTGCTGTTCATGAAGGGAACCGCGCAATTCCCGCAATGCGGCTTCTCGGGCCGCGCCATCCAGATCCTGAAAGCCTGCGGTGTCGACAACATCGCCACCGTCAACGTCCTGGAAGACGCGGAAGTCCGCCAGGGCATCAAGGACTACTCGAACTGGCCGACCATCCCGCAGCTCTACGTGCGCGGCGAATTCATCGGCGGCACCGACATCATGAACGAGATGTACGAATCGGGCGAGCTGCAGACCCTGTTGAAGAACGGCTGATTCCATGACCGGCCGACCGCGCAGGATCATTGTCGCCATCACTGGCGCAACCGGCGCGGTCTATGGCGTGCAGCTGCTGCGGCGGCTGCACGCGACTCCCGGCGTCGAAACCCACCTGGTGATTTCCGACGCCGCCTCCCTCACCCTGCACCAGGAACTCGGCCTGCAGCGGCGCGATGCCGAGGCGCTGGCCCACGTCGTCCACCGCAACCGCGATATCGGCGCCTCGATCGCCAGCGGTTCGTTCCAGACCGACGGCATGGTGATCGCTCCCTGTTCGATGAAAACCCTGGCGGCCGTCGCCCATGGCCTGTCGGACAACCTGGTCACGCGCGCCGCGGACGTGATGCTGAAGGAAAGGCGCAGGCTGGTGCTGATGGTGCGCGAGACGCCCTTCAACCTGGCGCACCTGCGCAATATGACGGCGGTGACGGAGATGGGCGGCATCGTGTTCCCGCCCCTGCCGAGCTTTTATCACCGTCCGGCGACGATCGAAGAGATGGTCGAGCATACGGTCGACCGGGCGGTCGACCTCCTCGGGCTCGACAACGCCCACGCCCCCAGGTGGGGCGGCATGAAAGACGCGCAGGACAGCTAGCGCTTGTCGCCGTCGAACGGCCCGTCGGCCTTCTTCGCCTCGCGCGCTTCCTCGAGCATCCGCCGCCGGGCATTGCGTTGTCGCATCACCTCGGCATGGCGCGCCGCCGTCATCGGCGGTGCGGTCATCAGTTCCTTGAGCTGGGCGGTGTTGGCGTAGTTGTTTCGCATACGGCAGCTGCTCCTTGACATGACCCGGTGACGGCGGATCCGCTCGCCACTGGACAGATTATGACCCAGCTGCAGCTGTTTGTGCCGTTCTGCACTCACGAAAAGTGCAATTACGAAACTATTTTTGCTCTGGCTTCTGGTGATTCATTCGCACCAGCATGCGGATGAACTCGCGTGCCAGCTGTCGATGGTGTTCGTCCAAACGTTGTAAATCTGCAATCAGCTTCACGTCCGCGGATTCGAAGCGGGCGCCGCCGCCATTGCTTTCGCTGCCGGCAGCGGCATGCTCGGCGCCGCCGAAGCGCAGCCAGTCGGCCGGCACACCCAGCCACTGGGCAATCATGCGCAGCTTTTCCTGGGTCGGGATGGCTTCGCCCACCAGCCACTTGCGCGCGGCGTGGACGGTGATCGGGCGGCCTTCGAAACGGATGTTGAATTCCCTGGCCAGGCGGGTGGGGCTATCGGGCGAGTAGTGGGCGTTCTTCAGCGCCTGTTGCAGGCGCTCACTGAAGCTCTCCCGTTCATTGGTTGAATTCATTGCAATGCTTACGTTATGTGCGGATGGCCTGTGCAGACGGCCGGGCGTTCTATGGCTGAGAAGCCTCAGCAAACAATCATACCTTTAAAAAGTAACAAAGATGTGATTATTTAATAGAATTTGCATGTTTTACGAACCGGAAATATTAACCGCAATTCCCCATTTGGGGAATCGATAATATATCCTAAAGGAAAAAGTATGACATTGCCGCACGATTGTATGCAACAAATATACAGATTGCCGGCGCTGCCGGCATTGCGGGAAGAGATCAGGCCAGTCGGAAACGAATGATACCGTCGCTATCCTTACTGCGGCGCAGCATCCCGTCGCGCCATAATTTATGCAGGTGGGCCAGTGCCTCGCCCAGAGCGAAACTAAGCTGGTGAGCGTCGAGCTGGCGGCGGAACATCAGGGGCACGATGTCGACGGCCGACTTCGGCTCGACACAGGCCGCCAGCACCTCGGCCAGGCGGGCCGCATGATGATCGTGCAATTGAGCGATTCGGGTATGCAGGCCGCGGAAGGGCTTGCCATGCGAAGGCAGGACAAGAGTGTCTTCAGGCAAGTTTGTGAACTTTTTCAGCGACTGCAGATAAAGGTCCAGCGGGTTGCCTTCCGGCTCGACCGCGAATACCGACACGTTGGTCGAAATACGCGGCAAGACCATGTCGCCGGAAACCAGGACCTTCAGCTCCTCGGAATACAGCGACGCATGTTCCGGCGAGTGGCCGAAGCCGGTGATCACGCGCCAGCCCCTGCCGCCGATCTCGACCAGGTCGCCGTCCTGCAGGCGGGTATAGGCCTCCGGCACCGCCGGCACCAGGGACGGATAGTAATTGCGGCGGCTGCGCATCTGCTCCAGCATGCTTGGATCCACCAGGCCATGGCGCTCGAAGTGCGGAATGGCCGAGGGACCGTCGACGCCCGGCAGCGCCGCCGCCATCATGCGGGCAAAGGCGAACTCCCCGGCGGTGGTCCAGAACGGCGCCTCGAAGCGGCTGCTCAGCCAGCCCGACAGGCCGACGTGGTCGGGATGGCAATGCGTGGCGAACACGCGCAGCAGCGGCGCGCCCTGCAAGCCCTCGCCCAGCACCTGTTCCCAGGCCGCGCGGGTGGCGTCGGTCCCGGCGCCGCAGTCGACCACGCTCCAGCCGGCACGGCCCTCCTGTTCGTCGCGCAGCAGCCACAGGTTGATGTGGTCGAGCGCGAAAGGCAGCGGCATGCGGATCCAGGCCAGGCCCGGCGCCAGTTGATGGACCATGCCCGGTGCCGGGATGGTGTCGCCAAAGGGATAATCGAGCTGGGCTTCGAGCGGGTTCATGGAAAACTTTCGTGTTCGTCGTGGGCGGTCGCGCTACAATGCCGTTAACGTAAACGTAAACCGGGGCGCAGACATCGATTGTAAGCGATTCCCTGTTTCGCTTCTTTTGCTTCATAGAGAACCATGGTCACCTACACCATCGCCGAACTGGCCCGCGAATTCGACATCACTGCCCGCGCCATCCGCTTTTATGAAGACCAGGGCTTGCTCAGTCCCAAGCGCGAAGGCGTGGGCGGCCGCAACCGCGTCTACACCCCGCGCGACCGTACCCGGCTGAAACTGACCCTGCGCGGCAAGCGCCTGGGCCTGACCCTGTCGGAAATCAAGAGCATCGTCGACATGTACGAGTCGCCACGCGACACCGCGGCCCAGATCGAACGCTTCCTCGGGGTACTGGCCCACCAGCGCGTGACGCTGGAACAGCAGCGTGCCGACATCGAGATGGCGCTCGAGGAAATTTCCGCACACGAGGAAGAATGCCGCCGCCTGCTGGCGGAAAGCGCGGACAACAAGAACGCCGCCTGAAGCACGCGGAGGGCCTGGCACCCTCCCTTTTTTTGGCCCTTTAGTTGACGTTTACGTTAACGTAAGAGGCGAGTATCATGCACCCTATCCTGCTCAACCACCGTTCACGAGGACGACAATGCTGCATCTTCCAGGCTTGACCTTTGACCATGGCGAAGACATCGCCGCGCTGCGCGAAGCCGTACAACAGTTCGCGGAAGCCGAAATCGCACCGCGCGCTGCCGAGATCGACCGCAGCGACCAGTTCCCGATGGACCTGTGGAAAAAGATGGGCGAACTCGGCCTGCTGGGCATCACTGTCGGCGAGGAATACGGCGGCGCCAACATGGGCTACCTGGCCCACATCGTGGCCATGGAAGAAATCTCGCGCGCCTCGGCCTCGGTCGGCCTGTCCTACGGCGCCCACTCGAACCTGTGCGTCAACCAGATCAAGCGCAACGGCAACGAAGAGCAGAAGCGCAAGTACCTGCCCAAGCTGATCTCGGGCGAGCACGTGGGCGCGCTGGCCATGTCCGAGCCGAACGCCGGCTCCGACGTCGTCAGCATGAAGCTCAAGGCCGAACTGAAGGGCGACCGCTACGTCCTGAACGGCACCAAGATGTGGATCACCAACGGTCCGGACGCCGACACCCTGGTGGTCTACGCCAAGACCGACCTCGAAGCCGGCCCGCGCGGCATGACCGCCTTCCTGATCGAAAAGGGCTTCAAGGGCTTCTCGATCGCCCAGAAGCTCGACAAGCTGGGCATGCGCGGCTCGCACACCGGCGAACTGGTGTTCCAGGACTGCGAAGTGCCGGTCGAGAACGTGCTGGGCGGCGTCGGCAAGGGCGTGAACGTGCTGATGTCGGGCCTGGACTTCGAGCGCACCGTGCTGTCGGGCGGACCGCTGGGCATCATGTCGGCCTGCATGGATTCGGTGGTGCCCTACATCCACGAGCGCAAGCAGTTCGGCCAGGCCATCGGCGAGTTCCAGCTCATGCAGGGCAAGATCGCCGACATGTACTCGACCATGATGGCGTGCCGCGCCTACGTCTACGCCGTGGGCCAGGCCTGCGACCGCGCGAGCTCGCCGGAGCAGGTGCGCGCCCTGCGCAAGGACGCCGCCGGCGCCATCCTGTACAGCGCCGAGAAGGCGACCTGGATGGCGGGCGAAGCGATCCAGACCCTGGGCGGCAACGGCTACATCAACGAGTACCCGGTCGGCCGCCTGTGGCGCGACGCCAAGCTGTACGAGATCGGCGCCGGCACCAGCGAGATCCGCCGCATGCTGATCGGGCGCGAGCTGTTCGGCGAGACGATGTAAGACCCGGGTGGGCGCTGCCGCGCCCGCCCGCTTGCACTAGAATGTCCGCTTACCTGGACTGCGCGCGAGACGAACGATGACCCAGCAAGCGTTCCCCAAACTGCTGTCTTCCCAGATCGCCTTCGACATCGCGCGCACCATCCTGGACGGCTTCGACAAGCATTACCGCCTGTTCCGCCAGGCCAGCCAGGCCGCGCGGCGCCATTTCGAGGCCGCCGACTGGGCGACCGCGCAGGCGGCCGCGCGCGAACGCATCGATTACTACGACAAGCGCGTGCAGGAATGCGTCCACGTGCTGCAGGACGAGTACGCGCCCGAAGAACTCACGGACCCGGTCTGGCGCGAAACCAAGCTGCACTACATCGGCCTGCTCTCGGGCCACAAGCAGCCGGAACTGGCCGAAACCTTCTTCAACTCGGTCAGCTGCATCATCCTGCACCGCAGCTACTACCATAACGACTACATCTTCGTGCGCCCGGTGATCTCCACCGAGTACATCGAGACCGAAGAGCCGCTGCCGACCTACCGCGTCTACTATCCGGCGGCCGACGGCCTGAGCAATGCCCTGCGCCGCGTGCTCACCAACTTCCAGTTCGCCGTGCCCTTCGCCGACCTCGACCGCGACGTCGCCAGCGTCGAGGCGCGACTAAGCGAGGCCTTCGGGCTGGCGCAGGCGGAACCGAACCTGCAGCTGCAGGTGCTATCCAGCCCCTTCTTTCGCAACAAGGCCGCCTACGTCGTCGGCCGCGTCATCAACGGCCCGCGCAACTATCCCTTCGTGATCCCGGTGCTGCACGACCGCCAGGGGCGGCTGGTGCTGGACACGGTGCTGCTCGACGTCTACCACATCACCCTGCTGTTCAGCTTCACGCGCGCCTACTTTTTGGTGGACATGGAGGTGCCCTCGGCCTACGTGACTTTTCTGCGCAGCCTGATGCCGCGCAAGCCGCGCAGCGAGATCTACACGGTGCTGGGCCTGCAGAAGCAGGGCAAGGCCCTGTTCTACCGCGACTTCCTGCAGCACCTGAAGCACAGCTCCGACCTGTTCCGCATTGCGCCCGGCATCCGCGGCCTGGTGATGCTGGTGTTCGAACTGCCGTCCTTCCCCTACGTGTTCAAGGTGATCAAGGATTTCTATCCGCCGCCCAAGGAAACGACGCGCGCCCAGGTCAAGGAAAAATACCTGCTGGTGAAGCACCACGACCGTGTCGGGCGCATGGCCGACACCCTCGAGTATTCCGACGCCGCCTTCCCGCTGGCGCGCTTCTCGGAAGAGTTATTGAACGAGCTGAAGCAACACGCGCCCTCGCTGGTCGAGATCGAAGGCGAGCGCATCATCGTGCGCCACCTCTACATCGAGCGCCGCATGGTGCCGCTGAATATCTACCTGGCCGAGGCCCAGGCCGCCGGCGACGACGAACGCCTGGAACACGGCGTGATCGAATACGGCAATGCGATCAAGGACCTGGTCGCCGCGAATATCTTCCCGGGCGACATGCTGTACAAGAATTTCGGCGTCACCCGCCACGGCCGCGTCGTGTTCTATGATTACGACGAGATCGAATACCTCACCGACTGCAACTTCCGCGATATCCCGGAAGCGCGCAACGAAGAGGACGAGATGGCATCGGAACCCTGGTACCCGATCGGCAGGCACGACGTCTTTCCGGAACAATTCGGCCGCTTCCTGCTTGGAAATCCGAGTATCCGGCGCCATTTCATGAAGCACCACGCGGAGCTGTTGACCCGCGCGTATTGGCAATCCCACAAGGACCGCATACTGGCGGGCGTCGTCGACGACGTCTTCCCTTATCCCCAGCAGATCCGTTTCTGTGCACAAGACGCAAGCACACCATCCCCACCCATTTTGGAGAACTTACACAATGAATGATCCAGTCGTTATCGTTGGCGCCGCCCGTACCCCGATGGGCGCCTTCCAGGGCGATTTTTCGTCGAAGTCGGCGAGCGACCTCGGCGCGGTGGCGATCAAGGCCGCGGTGGAGCGCGCCGGCGTCGACGCCAACAGCGTCGAGCACGTCTACTTCGGCAACTGCCTGATGGCCGGCCAGGGCCAGGCCCCGGCGCGCCAGGCGCTGATCAAGGCCGGCCTGCCGCTGTCGACCGGCGCCGTGACCCTCTCGAAGATGTGCGGATCGGCGATGCAGGCCGCGATCTTCGCCCATGACCAGCTGGTGGCCGGCAGCGCCGACATCGTCGTCGCGGGCGGCATGGAATCGATGACCAACGCGCCCTACCTGATCCCGAAGGCGCGCGGCGGCTACCGCATCGGCCACGCGCCGATGTTCGACCACATGATGCTCGACGGCCTGGAAGACGCCTACTCGCGCAACGAGAAGACCGGCGAAGGCCGCTCGATGGGCACCTTCGCCGAAGAGTGCGTGGCCACTTACCAGTTCTCGCGCGAAGAGCAGGACAACTTCGCGATCGAATCGGTCAAGCGTGCCCAGGCCGCCAACAACGAAGGCTGGTTCGACTGGGAAGTGGCGCCGGTCTCGGTCGCCACCCGCACCGGCGAACTGCTGGTCGAGAAGGACGAAGGCCCGATGAAGGCCAAGGTCGACAAGATCCCGTCCCTGAAGCCGGCATTCAAGAAGGACGGCACCGTGACCGCCGCCTCGTCCTCGTCGATCAACGACGGCGCCGCCGCCCTGGTGATGATGCGCGAATCGAAAGCGAAAGCGCTGGGCCTGGCCCCGATCGCCCGCGTGCTCGGCCACGCCACCCACGCGCAGGAACCGAACCTGTTCACCACCGCCCCGATCGGCGCGATGCAGAAGCTGTTCAAGAAGACCGGCTGGACGGCGGGCGACGTGGATCTGTTCGAGATCAACGAAGCCTTCGCCGCGGTGCCGATGGCCGCCATGCGCGACCTCGACATCCCGCACAACAAGGTCAACATCCACGGCGGCGCCTGCGCCCTGGGCCACCCGATCGGCGCCTCGGGCGCGCGCATCATCGTCACCCTGCTGGGCGCCCTGAAGCGCACGGGCGGCAAGCGCGGCGTGGCCTCGCTGTGCATCGGCGGCGGTGAAGCGACGGCGATGGCAATCGAGCTGGTTTGATACAAACCGTGTTCAATACGGGGCATTTACCCCGTATTGAACACATATCGTGATGAAAAGGAGCACCTCATGCCCACTGCCCTGATCCTCGGTGCCTCGCGCGGCATCGGCCACGAAATGGTGCGCCAGTACCGCGCGGACGGCTGGCGCGTGATCGCCACCGCCCGCAAGCAGGAAGACTGCGACGAACTGGCGCAGATGGGCGCGACCGCCCACCAGCTCGACGTCACCAGCGCCGATTCGATTGCCGCGCTGGGCTGGCGCCTCGACGACGAACAGGTCGACGTGGCCTGGCTGGTGGCCGGCGTCTACGGTCCCTCGGGCTCGAGCTTCCCGACCGGTCCCGAATTCGACGCGGTCATGCACACCAACGTGCTGGCGGCCATGCGCCTGCTCCCGATCGTCGGCCCGCTGCTGGCCGACACGCGCGGCAAGCTCGCCGTGCTGTCGTCGAAGATGGGCTCGATCGGCGCACGCAATTCCACCGAAGGCACCCTGTACCGCGCCAGCAAGGCCGCGCTCAACTCGGTGCTGGCCGACGCCGCCATCACCTATGGCGCGCAGGGCGTCACCTGCGTGTCCTTCCATCCGGGCTGGGTCCAGACCGACATGGGCGGCAGCGGCGCCACCCTCACGGTGGAGCAAAGCGTGAGCGACCTGCGCGCCACGCTGGCCAAGCTGGATGCCTCCAGCAACGGCGCCTTCCTGAACCACGACGGCACGCCGATTCCGTGGTAACCACATAACAAACAACGAGACACCATGATTCTGAGCGAAGAACACCAGATGATCCGCGACGCCCTGCGCAGCTACGCGCAGGAGCGCCTGGCCCCGAACGCCGCGCGCTGGGACCGCGAGCACTACTTTCCAAAGGACGAGCTGAAGGAACTGGCCGGACTGGGCGCCTTCGGCGTCGCGGTGCCGGAGCAGTACGGCGGCGCGGGCCTCGACTACGTGTCGCTGGCGCTGGTGCTGGAAGAGATCGCGGCCGGCGACGGCGGCACCTCGACCATCATCTCGGTCAACAACTGCCCAGTCTGCTCGATCGCCATGATGTACGCGAACGAAGAGCAGAAACAACGCTACCTGGTCCCGCTGGCGCGGGGCGAGATGCTGGGCGCCTTTGCCCTCACCGAACCGCACACCGGCAGCGACGCCGCGGCCCTGCGCACCACGGCCACCCGCGACGGCGACCACTACGTCCTGAACGGCACCAAGCAGTTCATCACCAGCGGCAAGTACGGCGACGTGGCCATCGTCATGGCGGTCACCGACAAAGCCGCCGGCAAGAAAGGCATCAGCGCCTTCTGGGTCGAGACGAATACGCCCGGCTACATCGTCGCCGGCCTGGAACAGAAGATGGGCCAGCATTCCTCGGACACGGCGCAGATCGTGTTCGACAATTGCCGCGTCCCGGCCGCGAACCTGATCGGCGAGGAAGGCATGGGCTACAAGATCGCCCTGTCGGGCCTGGAGGGCGGCCGCATCGGCATCGCCTCGCAGTCGGTCGGCATGGCGCGCGCCGCCTACGAGGCTGCCCTTAGCTATGCGAAAGACCGCGAAAGCTTCGGCAAGCCGATCTTCGAACACCAGTCGGTGCAGTTCCGCCTGGCCGAGATGGCGATGCAGATCGAGGCCGCGCGCCAGCTGATCCTGCACGCGGCGTCGATGAAGGACGCGGGCCTGCCCTGCCTGAAGGAAGCCGCGATGGCCAAGCTGTTCGCTTCCGAGATGGCCGAACGCGTGGTCTCCAGCGCCATGCAGGTGTTTGGCGGCTATGGCTACGTGGCTGACTTCCCGGTCGAGCGCATCTACCGCGACGTGCGCGTGTGCCAGATCTACGAAGGCACCAGCGACATCCAGAAGATCCTGATCGCGCGCGCGCTGTGATAGCCATCCGTCCCGCCACGGCGAACGACCTGCCGGCGCTGTTCGCCTACCTGGGCGAACAGCTGGCGGAGAACGGCCGCGACGGCCTGCTGTTCCAGCCGATGGCGCCGACGACCGACGGCGTGCCGCTGGCCATGCGCGAACGCTTCAGCGCCGGCATGGCAAGCTCGCCTGGCCACCCGGGCTGGCGCCACGTGTGGATCGCACTCGACGAAGACGGCACGATTGCCGGCCACATCGACCTGCGCGGCAGGCTTGATGCGGCATCGAGCCACCGCACCCTGCTCGGCATGGGCGTGCGCCACGACCTGCGCCGCGCGGGCCTCGGCACGCGCCTGGTGCAGGAAGCGCTGGCCTGGGCCCGCGCCAGCGGCTTTGCCTGGGTGGATCTCGAGGTGCTGTCGCAGAACCACAAGGCGCGTGCCTTGTACGTGCGCATGGGCTTCGTCGAGACCGGCGAAGTGCCGGACCTCTATCGCATCGAAGGACAATCGGTCGGCGCGGTGTCGATGAGCTTGCGGCTGGCCTGAAGCCGTGTTTCATGCCGCCCGCATTGACCTGCATGCAAGCAGCCCTATACTGGGCCGATGACCTTCCTCGCACGTTCCTTGGCCCTTTCCCTTTCCCTGATGGGCGGCTACGCGCATGGCGCCGATCCTGCCGTCACCTTCGGCAAGCCGGACTGCCGCATCGGGCGCCTCATGGGCCTGTCGCCCGGCCATGCGGTGTCCTGGACGGGGGGCTGCAAGGATTCCTATGCCGACGGCAAGGGCGTTCTCGAGTGGCAAACGGGGAACAGAAGCCCATGGAAGCTGGAAGCCACGCTGGTGCGCGGGGAGATCGTGGGAGAAGCGACCCTGACGTTCAACTCCGGCAGGTACATCGGCACGTTCAGGAACGGCGTACCGAACGGTTCCGGCTATTTCGAGTACCTCAGGGCCGGCGCCAGGTACAGAGGCGAGGTCGTGAATGCGCGCTTCGAAGGCAAGGGACTATTTGTCGCGCGGGATGGCTCGACCTACCAGGGCGAATGGAAAGCAAGCGCGCGCCATGGCCGCGGCAAGGCCGTCTTTGCGCTGGGTGGCAGCTACGACGGCGAATGGCGCAATGGCAGATTCCACGGCGAGGGCACGCTCGTCTACAACAGCGGCCGCAGCGTCACCGGCACGTTCGTCAACGGACGCGCCCTCGGCGCCGCGTCCGTATCCGGGGGCGATGACGAGCGCTTCGGCCCGAACGACGATTCTTCCGCCGACGATTCGCAGTTGCGGCGCGCGCGTGCGCGCCCCTCGAGCGCATCGTGGCAGGAACTGACACGCGAACAGCAAACCCTCGTACGCAGCGCTTACCCTGCCCTCGACGACGGCGACGAGCCTCCCTATCCGCTCACGGGTACGCGCGCACTCCATCGCAAGGCTGCCGATCTGTACGAGAAATTCACCGACTACCAAGGTATGGTACTGGTGCATGTCACGGTCGGTGCCGACGGCATGCCGACCGGCGTCGGCACCTCTCGCATCCAGCACCAGGAATTCGCACGCCAGCTGGAGATATTCCTCATGCAGCAGCGCTTCAAACCGGCGCTATGCGCCGGCAAGCCATGCAGCATGATCTATCCGATGGAATTCCTGTTCTCTTCGGGTTGAACCCTTCCATTCAAGAAACGGCGGGTTCGAGCAGGGTCACGGTCCGGGCCGCCGTATCGAGGGTGGCGCGCAACCCCACCGGCAGCGTGAACTGGTGGCGGATGTGGCCGATCGAGTAGCCGGTCACCGCCGGAACGGTCAGGGGCTTGAGGTGCTGATCGAAAGTCTCGTCCAGGCTCAGCGAGCGCCTGCCCTCCTGCGGCGCGCAGTCCTCGCAGATGCCGACCATGACCCCGGCCGCGTTCGCGAAGCCGAACGACAGGTCGAGCTGGGTCATCCAGCGGTCCAGGCGGTAAGGCGCCTCGTCCACCTCTTCCAGGAACAGCAGGGCATTGCGGAAGTCCGCCGCATAGGGCGTGCCGCACAGGGCCGCCACGATCGACAGGTTGCCGCCCAGGAGCGGACCGGTGGCCGTGCCCGAGGTCAGGGTGCGGATGCCGAAATGCGGCATGGTCTGGGCCTTCAGGGCGTTCTCCGGCGCCATCGGGATCGTGTAGCGCGGCTGCGGGTCGCACAGCACCGCCATCATGTGCTCGCGCGGGTAATCGGCCAGCGTCGACGAGGCCACCGGGCCGTGGAAGGTGACCAGGCCGGTTTTGTTATGGATCGCCAAGTGCAGCGCCGTGATGTCCGAGTAGCCGAGCAGGATCTTCGGGTGGCGGCGGATCAGCCCGTAGTCGAGTGTCGACAGCAGCGAGATGCAGCCCGAGCCGCCGCGGATCGGCCAGATCATCTTCACCTCGGGATCGAGGAACATGGCGTGCAGGTCGGCCAGGCGTTGCTGCACCGAGCCCGCATAATTGCCGTGCACGGCCCTGATGTAAGTGCCCACTTTGGCGCGCAGGCCGAGGGCTTCGATGTTCCTGACCGCTTTCTCGATCAGGCGGTCGTCGGCATAGCCGCCGGGGGCGATCAGGCCGACCAGGTCGCCGCGGCGCAGGCGTGGGGGTTTGATGAGGCGCCTGGACGAGCGCCGTGGGGCGGCTGCGGCCAGGCCAGGGGTAGAGAGAGCGGCTGCGACGGAAGCGCCGAAGCCGCGCCGGCTGATTTTCATGCTCGACATCCGCTACAAGGAAAAACGGCCCGCGCCGTGGAAGCTTGCGCTTCCATCGACAGCGGGCCGCCGGGTTCGATCAACTTATACGATCAACTTAGAAGAACTTGTAGGTCGCCATCAGGGTGAACGAGCGGCCACGCGGGTCGGCCACGCGCGGTTCCCAGGTGCTGCCCGCGCCGGTGTTGCTGTCGTAGGTGACAGCGAACGGCGGATCTTCGTCCAGCAGGTTCTTGATGCCTGCGGTCAGCGACAGGTTCTTGAAGCCGGTGTAGGTGGTCGTCAGGTGGAAGATCGAGTACGCATCCACTTTCGGATTCCAGTTGGCGGGCTTCACCAGGCCGTTGGCCACGCCCGGCAGCACCTGGTCGTCATAGCCCGAACGGTAGATGTTCTGCAGCATGGTGCTCCAGTTGCCGTACTTGTAGGTCGCGTAGGCGCTGTGCTTCCACTTCAGGCCGAGGTCGCCCGTGAAGACGAAGCGGCCCACTTCGCTCTTGCCGAACTCGGCGTTGGTGGTAGCGCGCGACTTCTTCTCCAGCAGGCGCGAACCGTCGATGCCCAGGGTCCACTGCGAACCGGTGCTGAACTTGCCGTTGAAGCGGGCGCCCAGCTCGAGGCCGCGGGTGATGCGCTCGCCGGCGTTGACCCAGCGCTGGTCGATGATGGCGATGTTGCCCGCTGCGTCGCGGATGAACTGATCCTTGAACAAGTTGTAGTTCGCCACCATGGTCGACGTGCTGAACGAATCGATGGTGTTCTGCTTGCGGATCTCCCACAGGTCGGCGTTGGCCGAGAACCAGTTGAACGGCTCGATCACGACACCGATGGTGCCTTGCTTCGCGGTTTCCGGGCCCAGGTTCGACTTGCCGCCGGTGATGTAGTTCGGGGTGATCGATTCACAGCCTGGCTTGGTCGCGTCGACCAGGCCGGTCGGGCACTTGGCCGGGTCGACCAGGTCCTTGCCGGCGTACGGCGACTCGGTGATGCCGTTGAACAGCTGGTTGAACGACGGGGCGCGGAAGCCCTCGTTGTACGAACCGCGGAACAGCAGCTGCGGGATCGGCTGGTAGCGGAACGAGACCTTCGGGTTGGTGGTGCTGCCGATGCCGCTGTAGTGGTCGCGGCGGATGGCCAGGGTGATGTCGAGGTTCTTGACCACCGGCACCAGCAGTTCGGCGTACACGGCCTTGATGTCGCGATGCACGTTGTCCAGGGCGTTGGCGTCGTCGAAAGGCGCGTTCAGGATCGCCGGACGGGCGGCCGCGGCGCGCTTGTCGCCGTTGAACTTGTACTCTTCACGGCGCAGGTCGAAGCCCACTGCGCCCATGACGGCGCCGGCCGGCAGGTTGAACAGCTCGCCCGACAGCGCGCCGTCGAGCTGGGTCAGGATGGTCTTGCCGCCATACAGGGTGACGCCCGCGGCCGAGGTGGCCTGGATCGCGTCGATCGCCGCCTGCGACTGGGTCTGGCCCGGCAGCAGGAAGGGGTTGACGATGCCCGAGCCCAGCACGTTGGCCAGGGCAACGGTGTAGTTGTAGCCGGTGCCCAGCTGCGATTCCGACTCGCTGAAGGCGCGCGACAGGCCGACGCGGTAGTCATAGCTGCGGCCGAACAGGTTGACCGGGCCGTCGGCGCCGACCAGCAGGCGGGCTGCCTTCGATTCGGTCACGATCTCGCGGTTGCCGCACTCCATGCAGCGCCAGCGGTAGGCGATCGGCAGGCCGTAGTTGGCCGAGATGCTCGGGAACACCTTGACCAGCGCGTTGTAGACGCTGTCGTAGGCGGCGCCGGTGCGCGGATAGAAGGAGGTGGCGCCGAAGGTCGATGCCGACGGCGAGATCTGGTTCGGCGAGAAGCGCTTGGACACTTCCACGTTCGAAGCCACGCCTTCGATGAAGAACTGGTGGTCGCCCGACTGGAAGGTGGCGCGCGCCAGCGCATTGCTGTTCTTGACCGGCTGCTGCAGCACGGCCGCGCGGCCGGTGTCCCAGGCGCAGCCATAGGCGGCGCCGGCGCTGTTCCACAGCTTCTCGTCGTACGGGCCCATGCCGTCGATGCTGTTGCAGCCCGCGCCGCCCGGCAGGTCGAGCAGGCTGATGCCGTTATAGGTGGTGGTGCCGCCGCCCGGCAGGGTCGGGCCGGTGCCGGTGCGCGACAGCAGGGTCGGGGCCAGGGTGGTGGCGAACACGTTGGCGCTTGGCGAGCCGCGGGTATCCACCGAGACGCCGCGGTCCGGCTGGAAGGTGTTCACGAAGTCGCGCTGGTCGCCGCGCAAGGCCTTGTTCTGGCTGTGCGCGAAGGTCGCCAGCACATTCCAGCCGTCGACCTGCAGGTCGCCCCAGCCGCCGGTGATCGACGCGCGGCCGATCTCGCTGCCGCCGGCCTCGGTGACGTCGACGAAGGCCTGGGTCTCCAGTCCCCGGTAGTTCTTTTTCAGGATGAAGTTGATCACGCCGCCGATCGCGTCGGTGCCGTAGATCGCGGAAGCGCCGTCCTTCAGCACCTCGACGCGCTCGACTGCCGCCATCGGGATCGAGTTCAGGTCGACCGCCGAACCCTTCATGCCGTGGGTCGCCACGCGGCGGCCGTTCAGCAGCACCAGGGTCGAATCGGCGCCCTGGCCGCGCAGGTTGGCCGAGGAGGCGCCGTTGTTGCCGCGCTGCGCACCCGAGGTGACGTCGGCATTCGAGGCCAGGTTGTCCGAACCGTTGCCGTTGACGTTCAGCGTTGCGATCAGCTGCTCGGCGGTAACGATACCTTGCGACTCCAATTGCTTGGCCGTGATGACCTCGACCGGCAGCGCGCCTTCCTTGGCGATGCGCTTGATGCTACTGCCGGTGATCTCGACACGCTGGATCGGACCGGAAACCTGCACATTCTGTGCGATGGCCGGGCTGACCGCGCCCATCAGGGCGATCAATTGAGCGAGCTTCTTTACCTTCACGCGTTTCTCCTAACGTTTTCCCTTGGCGACCCAGGAATTCCTGGCCGATCTTCGTTGTAATGTCTTGGCATTACGTTATTTTTCGATTTCAGGGTAAGCCTTCTTATTTACGGCTATCCAATGAAATATCCGGCGGCCAGTATAACTAGGGGGAATGTTTTATTTGGGAAAAACTCACCAAAACTAGCGCGCACCTCTACTGGAGCGTGCTCTTTGCGC
This sequence comes from Massilia sp. BHUDP2, assembly GCF_046236355.1. Lineage (NCBI taxonomy): Bacteria > Pseudomonadati > Pseudomonadota > Betaproteobacteria > Burkholderiales > Oxalobacteraceae > Massilia > Massilia sp. BHUDP2. The sequence goes on along the minus strand of NZ_JBJUVW010000003.1, from coordinate 884,019 downwards.
AACATCGACATCCAGATAACGCCAGGTCGTGAATTCAACGGGATGGCGTTTGTAGTTTTTCAACCACGGATGGCGCAGATCGCCCGACAAGACCTGGGTCAGCGGCACCCACGGGTTATAGGCGTGGATCAGCTGGTTCATCTCGAAATACAGCTTCTGGCGCGCGGGACCGTCGCTGAGCAGACGCGCCTGCTCGTAGCGCTGGTTATAGGCGGGCAGGTTGAAGCGCGCGTAATTGGCGCGGCCGGCGTTGGGGCCGTACAGCAGCTGGTAGAAGTTGTCGCCGTCGGGGAAGTCGGCAATCCAGTTACTCTCGAACATCTGGACCGTGCCCAGGCGCGAGGCCTTGATGATCTCGGTCTTCTTGTCCGACTTGAACACGACGCGCAGGCCGATCGCGTTCAGGCACTTGCGCCACAACTCGTCGCGCAGGCGGCCGCCGACCGTGGCCTCGCTGTGCATGGTCAGCGTCAGCGGCTTGCCGTCGGGCGTGCGCCGGAACCCGTCCGCATCGCGCCGGGTATAGCCGTAGCGGTCCAGCAGCGCATTGGCCAATGCCGGATCGTAGGGCACCGGACTGCGGTAGTCCGGGTCGTAGCCCAGCACATTGGGCGGCAGCGGCGATTCGGCCTTGATCGCGAAGCCCTTCTTCAGCAGCGCGATGTCCTCGGCGTTGTTGTAGGCCATCGAGATCGCGCGGCGCAGCGCCACCTTGTCCTTGCCGTAGCCGCCGACGACCGGGTCGTTCATGTTCATCCACATGTAGTAGGTCTGCAGCACCGGGAAGCGCGACAGCACGATGCCGCGCGCCGCCAGTTCCGGCTTGAGCTGGCCGTCGCTGACCACCATGTCGGTCATCGACTCCGGAATCTGCTCCAGGTAGTCGTACTCGGCGTTCAGGAAGCCCAGCATGCGGCCCTGGAATTCCTCGGCGATGCGCACCTCGACCCGGTCCACCCGCGGCAGGCGCTTGCCCTCGAGGGCGGCGGCGATCGCCTTGTCTTCGGGGTTATCTCCTGGCGTCGCATGGAACACGGCGGTCGAATCGGGATTGGCCAGCAGGACGATGCGGTCGCTGCGCTTCCACTCGCCGACCATGAAGGGGCCGGTCCCGACCGGGTGGTTGCCGGCCTGGCCCGGATAGGCGTCGATCACTTCGCGCGCCACCGCGCTCGATGCGGGCATCGCCAGGTAGAACAGGAAGTTGTTGTCCGGCGCCTTCAGGCGGATGCGCAAGGTATGGCGGTCGAGGGCGCGCAGCTCGGCCACGCCTTCGAAGGTGGCGGCCCAGGGCGACCTGGTGGCGGGATCGCGCAGGCGCTTGATGCTGTAGACGTAGTCCTGGGCGGTCATCTCGCGCTTGGTTCCCTTGAAAGCCGGGTCCGGCGTGAAATGGATGCCGGGGCGGATGCGGAAAGTGTAGGTCAGGCCGTCGGCGCTCACCTCGGGCATGGCGGCGGCCGTGTTGGGACGCAGCTTGGCCGGACGCGCCAGGTAGTCGTAGCGCAGCAGGGGGTCGAACAGGTTCTCCAGCAGCGAGAGGGTGGCGTTGTCCGAGGCCACGGCCGGGTCCAGGCCGGTTTCGCTGGTGGACAGGAACATGCGCAGGACTTTTTCCTGCGCGCCCGCGCTACCGGCGCACAGCAGGGAGAACAGGAGGGCGGCGGCGGTCAGGCGAAGTGTCATGGCGAGCGATATCGGCAGGGAAAACCTGCGTATCATAGCCGCGGCTGCAGCGAAACGGTGCTTATTGCTTCGCCGGCGTGAGCGTGATCTCCTGCACCTTGGGCTCGCGTTCGGGCGTGAGCGTGAAGGCGACATCTACCCTGCCACGCTCGCCGACCAGCGGGAAGCTGCCGCGCAAGGCGTTGTCGGCCTTGATCGGGCCGACCGAGGTGATTCTCCCGATCGGCTCCAGCTTTTCGCGCGCGTGCGCGATCCAGTCTTCGCGCGAGCGGTCGAGGAACAGGTTGTCGGCCGCGATCGCGCTTGCCAGCGCCGCATCCCACGACTGCACCAGTTGCGCCACTTGCCCATGGCGCGTCGCCAGGATCGGCGATACGGGAATCGGGCGCGGGCCCAGCTCGGCACGCTCGACCAGCATGGCCAGCGCCTTGGCGGTCGGGCCGTACACCGGTCCGTAGCGCAGGTTGGTGAAGGCGAACACGCCCACTCCGTAGTCGGGAGCGAAACGGTACTGGCTGCCGAAGCCCGGCAGGCCGCCCGAATGGCCCGAGCTCACCACGTTGCGGCTGTCGCGCTGCCAGACCAGGCCATGGCTGTAGAACGACACGTTCGGATTCGGTGTCTTCATGTCGCTCAGGGTGGCCTTGGTGGACAGGCCGGCAAACGCCTGCGGCAGGTGCATCTCGCGCACCGAGGCACGGCGCAGCGGTCCGCGTTCCGGATCGTTGCGGGCCGGCCAGGCCTCCAGGTGGAAGGCGACGTAGCGCGCAAAGTCGTCCGCCGTCGTGATCAGGCCGCCCATCGCGGCGCCGTCGCCATCGGACAGGATAGACTCCGCCTCCCAGTGGTCGCGGTCCCAGCGGTAGCCCAGCGCCAGCTTGCCCGGCGCGGCCTGCGTATATTCCCAGCGCGTGTTGTGCATGCCCAGCGGCCGCAGGATCTCGCGCGTCACGTAGTCCTGGAAGCGCATGCCCGACACCTTGCTGACCACCTTGCCCAGCAGGATGTAGCCGAGGTTGCTGTATTCGAAGGTCTGGCCGGGCGCATTGGAAAACGACAGCCCGGCGCCGACCAGCTGCTCGAGCCTGGCATTCGGGACGGCCATCTGGCGATCGCCCCAGGGATTGTCCTCGGGCAGCCCGGTGGTCATGGTCGTCAAGTGGCGGATCGTCAGCGCGGGCGAGTCGCTCGTCGGCAGCTGGACCCGGCGCACTTCGGGCAGATAGTCGGCGACCGGATCGTCGAGGCGCAGCTTGCCCGCGTCACGCAGTTTCAGCGCCGCCATCGCCACGAAGCTTTTGCTCATCGAGGCAATGCGGAATTCGGTCGACCCCGTCACAGGGGTCTTGCGCTCCACGTCTGCCAGGCCGAGCGGGCGCATGTGCACCAGCTTGCCATCGAGGACCACGCCATACACCAGGCCCGGCAGGTGCTCCTTGGCGGCAAGCTCCGTGTACATCTTGTCTATCTCGGGAAGCAAGGCCGCCACGCGTTCGCCCCGGCTCGCGGCCGGCGCCTGGGCATAGGCATGCACGGCGGCGACGCTGCCGACGATGAAAACGAGGCTGCACAGGCTAAGGCGAGAGGGGCGATGCATGCTGGGCTTCTCCGGTAGGCGCGGGGGTGGAAAAGGATTATGCCCTGATTTTCATGCCGTGAAGCAAACAAAAAAGCGGGCAGGCCGCCGCCCCTTATAACTTTTAAACATGGCGCAGGCGCATTCTTTCATCTGCGCAGCTGTTTCCCGGCCTATACTCTCCGCTGCACAATCGTACGATCTCAGCAGCGGCATTCACATGGCACTCAATTACATCTGGACTGGCTTCTTCCTCGTCGGCTTCATCGCGGCACTCGCGCAATGGCTGTTCCTGGGCGATACCGAGATCTTCAAGCGCATCATCGACGGCACCTTCTCGTCGGCCAAGATGGCGGTGATGGACATCGCCCTGCCGCTGGCCGGCGTCATGACGCTCTGGCTGGGCATCATGAACGTCGGCGAAAAGGCCGGCGCCATCAACCTGTTCGCCCGCATCATCGCGCCCTTCTTCTCGCGCATCTTCCCCGGCGTGCCGAAGGACCATCCGGCCAACGGCCACATGGTGATGAACTTCTCGGCCAACATGCTCGGCCTTGACAATGCCGCCACCCCCTTCGGCCTGAAGGCCATGGAGAGTCTGCAGACGCTGAACCCGAGCAAGGACGAGGCCAGCGACGCGCAGATCATGTTCCTGGTGATCCAGACCTCGGGCCTGACCATCATCCCGCTGGCGATCATGGCCCAGCGCGCAATTCTCGGGGCCGCGAATCCGGCCGACATCTTTATTCCGACGCTGATCGCGACCTACTGCTCGACCATGACCGGCATCATCGCCGTCAGCCTGCGCCAGCGCATCAACCTGCTGCACCCGGCCGTGTTCGGCTGGATCGGCGGCCTGACCGCCCTCATCGCCCTGCTGGTCTGGTACTTCACCGTCTTCCTCGACAAGTCGCAGATCCAGCTGGTCTCGGTGGTCACCGCCAACCTGATCCTGTTCTCGATCATCGCGGCCTTCATGGTCGGCGCGCTGGCAAAGAAGGTGAACGTGTTCGAAGCCTTCATCGAAGGGGCCAAGGGCGGCATCGAGACCTCGTTGCGGATCATTCCCTACCTGGTCGGCATGCTGGTGGCGATCAGCGTGGTGCGCAACTCGGGCATCCTGGGCCTGATTGTCAGCGGCTTCGCATGGATCTTCACCGCCCTCGGCCTGCCGACCGACTTCGTCGGCGCACTGCCGACCGCGCTCATGAAACCGCTGTCGGGCAGCGGCTCGCGCGCCATGATGATCGACGCCATGACCACCTACGGCGTCGACTCCTTCGTGGGCCGCCTGGCCAGCATCCTGCAGGGCGCCGCCGACACCACCTTCTACATCATCGCGCTGTATTTCGGCTCGGTCGGCATCCGCAAGACCCGCTATGCGATCGGCTACGGCCTGCTGGCCGACCTGGCCGGCGTCATCGGCGCCATCTTCGTCGCCTATCTGTTCTTCGGTTAATCAGGAGTCATCATGCTGCGCCGCCTTACCCTCGCCACCCTCTTCGTTGTCGTTGTCGGCAGCGCCCACGCCCAGCTGCCGGCGCCGGTCGCCCAGGTGCTGGCGCAGCAGGGCCTGCCCGAAGACGCCCTCGGCGTGCTGGTGCTCAAGGGCGATAGCGTGGTGCTGTCGCACCAGGCAGACCGGCCGATGCAGCCGGCATCGACCATGAAGCTGGTGACGACCATGGTCAGCCTGGAGCGCCTCGGCCCCGCCTTCCGCGGCCGCACCGAGCTGCGCACCACGGGCGAGATCGAGAAGGGCGTCCTGCGCGGCAACCTGATCCTGAAAGGCGGCGCCGACGCCGACCTGTCCGGCGAAGACCTGGAAAACATGCTGCGCGCCCTGCACTACCAGGGCATCCGCCGCATCGAGGGCGACCTGGTGCTGGACCGCAGCCTGTGGCAGCCGGCGCGCACGGACGTCGGCATCGCGCCCTTCGACGAGTCGCCCGAGGCCTATTACAACGTGATCCCGGATGCGCTGCTGGTCAACAAGAACATGATCCAGATCGACATGCGCTCGACCAGCAAGCGCCTGAAGCTGGAGATGCAGCCGCAACTGGACCGCGTGAGCATCGGCTCCGACATGACGCTCGTCGACGCCGACTGCGCGAAGTGGGAAGACGGCTGGAAGCTGCCGGAAGCCGTGCGCCAGAAGGACGGCCGCATCCGGGTGCTCCTGCACGGGACCTTCCCGAAGGACTGCGCGCGCAGCTACAGCATCAACGTGCTGGACCGGAACGACTACATCGAACGCCTGTTCCGCCAGAAGTGGAAGGAGCTGGGCGGGAAGTTCAGCGGCAAGGCGGTCGAGGGCACGGCGCCGCCCGACTCGACCCTGCTGGCCGAGCATACCTCGCGCATGCTGCCGGAGCTGGTCCGCGACACCAACAAGCCCTCGGACAACCTGCTGGCGCGCACCCTGTTCCTCAGCCTGGGCAGCCTGCAGCCGGATCCGGCAGCGGGCAGCTTCGCCCTTCCGGTCAACGGCGAGAGTAGCTTCGCACGGGCCGATGCCGCGGTGCGCGAATGGATGCGCGGCCAGCGCATCGACGATGCCGGCTTCGTGATCGAGAACGGCTCGGGTCTGTCGCGCCTTGAACGCATCACGCCGCAGCAGATGGCCTACCTGCTGCAGGCCGGCCTGCGCAGCAACTGGTCGCCCGAATTCCAGTCCAGCATGCCGATCGCCGGCATCGACGGCACCCTGCGCCGCCGCCTGCAGGGCACCGCGGCGGCGGGACGTGCGCGCCTGAAGACCGGCACGCTGCGCAACGTGGTGGCGCTGGCGGGCTATGTGCCGGATGCGGACGGCGTGCAGAACGTGTTCGTCGCGATCGTCAACAGCGAGCAGGCCGGCAACGGCCGCGGACGCGCGGTGCTCGATGCGCTGGTGGACTGGGTGGCGCGTTCGGGAACGCAGCCGGCGCCGGCACAGGCCCCGGCCCTGCCCTAGAGCATCCTCAGCGCCGGGGCCGGAGGCTTCGGCGCCAGATGGTGGATCCTGCCGCCATACGCATACGCCGGGCTCGTGATGGTCCAGCCCATGTCCTGGAACAGGGTGATCACGTCGTCCAGCCACAGCGCATTGATCAGGTTATGGTGCAGTAGGGCCACGTGGGGTATGTCGCGGCCCTGGAGGCGCCGGGCCAGTTCGCGGTAGGTCTCGGCACGCTCGCGGACCTGCGCCAGGTAGGCCTGGCGGAAGGGTTCGAGGTCCGTTTGCGGATTCTTTGCGAGCGCCTCGAGCAGTTCCCCATTCAGGCGCCAGTCGGCGGTGTCCAGCGTGATACGCGCATTACGGTAGCCGTGCTCGCCCAGGAAGGCGCGCATGCCCTCGCGTTTTTCAGGCGTGCCCCCTTCGCGCAGGTAGGGGAAGCGGAACCATTTCTGGTAGCCGGGCAGCGCCGCGATGACGCGGTCGCAGTCGAGCACTTCCTGCTGGTACTGCGCCAGCGTGACCGCGGGGTCGTCCAGGTCCGGATGGGTCACCGTATGGTTGGCGATGACATGGCCGGCCAGCCCCCACGCCATCGCCATCGCCATGCCTTCGGGCCGGTTGGTGCCGAAGCCGGCGGTGACGAACAGCGCCGCCTGGACGCCATGCCTGGCCAGCGCCGCCAGCATCGCGTCGTTGCGGGCCTGGGGCGACAGCAGCGGGGTTGGGGCCAGCGATGGACCGTCGTCGAAGGTCAGGGCCACCGACTGCGCATGCAGCGGTGAGGCCAGGAGAAAGCAGCTTGCGGCAAGCGCGCCGCACAGGCGGCGTACGTGATCGAAGGCAGGCATGGAAGCGCTCCTTTCGGCATCGTCTGGACTAACTTTAGTACTGTCCAGCTCGCTGCTTATGAGCCAGCGCAACGGCCTGTCGCGTCAGTCAGCGTCGCCTCAAAGACCCTGCTGCGCGAGGGCCTCGATCTCGAAGTCGCCGTCGTCCATCAGGCGCAATCCCAGCTCCGCAGGCTTCAATCCCAGGCTGCGTCCCATGGCCAGCAACAGGCTGCCGCCGGGACGTTCCGGCATGAAGCGGTAGACGGGATCGGCATAGGCCTGCGCCGGCGTGGTGATGGTCCAGCCCATGTCCTTGAACTGGCGGATCACGTCGTCCAGCCACATCGCATTGATCAGGTTATGGTGCAGCAGCAGGACCTGCGGGATGTCCCTGCCCTGCAGCCGTTGCCCCAGCTCGCGGTAGGCCAGCGCACGCTGGCGGATGTGCGCCAGGTAGGCCTGGCGGATCGGCTCGACGTTCGCCTGCGGATTCTTTGCCAGCACCTCGGTCAGCTTCTCGTTCAACCGCCAGTCGCTGGTGTCGAGCGTGACGTAGCCGTTGCGGTAGCCCTGCTGGCGGAGAAACGCGCGCATGCCGTCGCGCTTGTCCTTGCTGTTCCCTTCGCGCAGGTAGGTGAAGCGGTACCACTTCTGGTAGCCCGGCAGCGCGGCGATGACGCGGTCGCAGTCGAGCACTTCCTGCTGGTACTGGGCGAGCGTGACCTTGTCGCTGTCCAGGTCCGGATGCGTCATGGTGTGGTTGGCGAGCGTATGGCCGGCCTGGCCCCAGGCGCGCGCCAGCGCCAGGCCTTCCGGGCGGTCGGCGCCGTTCCCGACGGTGACGAACAGCGCGGCCTGGACCTGGTGCCGCGCCAGCGCCGCCAGCATGGCCGCGTTACGGGCCTGCGGTCCCAGGTGTGGGGTAGCGGCCAGGATCGGGCCGTCGTCGAAGGTGAAGGCGACCGACTGGGCCTGCAGTTGCGGCGCCAGCAGGATGCAGGCTACGGCGATCGCAGCGCGCAGCCAGCATGAGGGGCCAAGGCCGCGCATGTCAGAGCACGCGGCGGTAGGTGGCGCGCACCAGTTCGCGGTCGCCGCAGTCGAAATGCCACCATTCGGTGTTGATGCCGAAGAAGCCCGCCGCCAGCATGCCCTCGCGCAGCAGGCGGCGGTTGGCCACCTGCTCGTCGGTAAGCTCGCCGGTGATCAGGAAGCCTTCTTCCAGCGCCGGGTGCGACAAATTGGTCATGTCGTCGAAGCCGGTGCCCATGTCGAGCTCGCGCCCCTGTTCGTCGAGCAGGGTGATGTCGAGCGCCATGCCGTAGGAGTGAATCGAGCCGCGCGCCGGGTTGGCCAGGTACATTTGCAGGCCGGTGCCCTCGAGCGCGTCCCACAGCTGCTGCTGCACGCGCTGCGGACGCAGGGCGTCGAGCACCAGGGCGGTATATCCGGGACGGCGCTGCTTCAGCCAGGCCACGACCTTCTCCAGCGCCTCGGCGGCGTCGCGGTGCAGCCAGGCGCAGTCGAAAGGCGAATACAGGTCACGTCCGACGAAGTTGTTGGGCGTGGCGTAGCGCAGGTCGATCGCGATCCCGTCGATGCTGGTGAGATGGCGGAATTCAGGGCTGCCGGCGATATCCTCGCTGGCCACAGTCAGGGTCATGCACAACCTTTTTCGAGACAGGCGCGCGCGGTCGCGCCGATACAGTTGGCCAGCTCCCGCGCCCCGTGCGACAAGGGGGAATGGCTGGCGCTCAGGAGATACAGGTGCACCGGCATCGCCGGCGCCCACTGGCGGCACTGCACCTTGGCCGGGTCGGCCGAGGCCGCGGTGAAGGGGTCGAGCACGGCCAGGCCGGCGCCGGCTTCCACCAGCGAGCGGGCGATCTGGTAGGTCTGCACCACGGTGTGGTAGACCGGCTGCACGCCCTGGGCTTCGCAGGCCGCGACCACGATCTCGCCCAGCGGGTCGCCGTCGGTCAGGCCGATCAGCTCGCCGCTCAAGCCTTCGGCGCCGAAAGGCCGAGACAGTTCTTCCTCGCTCCAGGTGCCGCGCGGCGCCATCACGGTGAGATAGCCGTGGGCGATCGGCTCGGCCACGATGCCGGGGTGGCGCGGGTCCTGCAGCGACAGCGCCAGGTCGGCTTCGCCCAGGCGCAGCGCGTTCACGATCTCGCTGGTGTGGTGGGTGGACAGCTCGCAGCGCGCCTGCGGGAAGTCGCGGCGCCATACCGTCATCGCCTGCGGCAGCACGCTGATCGCGATGGTGGGCGTCGAGACCAGGCGCACGGTTTCCACCGCGCGGCTCTTCAGGCTGGCGGCCAGGCGGCGGATGCCCTGCAGGTCGCGGTTCAGCTTCTCGGTTTCGGCGAACAGGCGGTGCGCTTCCGGTTTCGGATACAGCTTGCCGCGCACCCGCTCGAACAGCGGCATGCCCAGCTGCAGCTCCGCGTGCTGCAGGACTTTCGTCACCGCCGGCTGCGAGATGTGGAGAACCTGGGCGGCACCGCTGATGGTACCGACCTGCATGATGGCGTGGAAAACTTCGATATGGCGCAGGCGCATCGCTTCATCCTTCTGTTGAGACTCCGCGCGCATGACGCGGATTTTCCGAAGGATACAGGGAAAACCCGGCCGCGGCGACCGTCACGGCGTGTTCACAACAGATGGGCTCGCCGGTACGGCCGGCGCCGTGGCTGGTGCCGCTGGTGCGGCCGGTGCGGCCGGCGCCGCCGGGACCGGGGCCGGGATCGGAGGCGTGGCCGGCGTCGGCACCGGCGCCGGGACGGCCGGTGTCGGCACGGGCACCGGCGCGGCCGGGGCAGGCGCGGTTTCGGGCACCACCGGGACCGGCGGCGTCGCCGGCGGCAACATCGGCACCGGCGAGGTGGTCACCGGCGGCGGCAGGATCACCGGCAGCGGCGCATTGGCCGGCGTGGTCAGCACCTCGAGCAGGGCCGCGGTTTCCGCGTCCGGATTGCCGGCGAAGTCCGCCGGGCGGTATTTCATCTGGAAGGCCTGCAGCACGGTGCGGGTCTGCTGGTCGAGCACGCCGGTCTGCTGGATCGCGAAGCCGTGGGTGGCCAGCTTGCGCTGGAACCAGAACACGTCCGGCAGGGTCGCGTCGAAGATCGGGCGCACCAGGGCGACGCGGTTCGCGTCCGGCCACAGCACCAGGCCCTCCTGGGCCAGGCGCGCCCACGGGAACAGCGGACCCGGGTCCTGCTTGCGCTGCGGCGCGATGTCGCTGTGGCCGAGCACGTTCTCGGGCGCGATGCCGTGGCGCTGCACGATGTCCTTCAGCAGCGGGATCAGGACATCCATCTGGGACTGCGGGAAGGGGTAGAACAGGCGGCCGCCGTCGGGCGTGGCGGTCCAGCCGGGATTCACGATCTCGATGCCGATCGAGCTGTTGTTCAGCTGCGTGTAGTTCTTCCAGCTCGAGTTGCCGGCATGGTAGGCGGAGCGGTTCTCGTCGACCAGGCGATAGATGATCGGCTGGGCATGGTTGGTGACCAGGTAGTGCGAGCTCACCTGCTGCTCGGTCAGGATCTTGATCGAGGTCGGGTTGTCGGACACCGTGTAGTGCAGCACCAGGAAGCGCGCGCGACTCGACTGGCCTTTGGCGGTGTAGGTGGTATCGATCTTCGGGCCGCTTGGCGCGACCGGCGCGGTGGTACAGCCGGCCAGCACGGAAAGAATGATCGGAACGGCGAGAAGGTTCAGGTGTTTCATCGGCGTGGAATCCTGGTGGTGTGCATCTAGTGGGATGGCCCAGCGGCCAGGCGTGCGGCCGCATAATGGGCGCGCATGCCGGTCTGGCTCAGTATGGTATCGGGCGGCAGCGCCGCGCGCATGGTTTCGACGATCGCCGGGTGCAGTTCGGCGGCGCGGCCGGCCAGGGCCACCGGGCGCGGGCCGAAACGGTTCACCAGCGCCTGCGCCAGCCGGGCCAGTTCGCGGCCCGCTTCGCGCAGGATGGCGGCCGCGGCCGGGTCGCGCTCGGCGGTGGCGGCGACCGCGATCGCCAGCTTGCCGACCTCGCCGCGCTCGCGGCCATAGATGAACTGGCGCGAGAACGACCAGTCCGAGCCGCCCACGTGCTGGAACACGGCGTGCGCCATCGGCGAGGATTCCCAGGCGCCGGGACGCTCGTCCTCGAGGCGCCAGATATGGCGCAGCGCCTCGCGCGCGATCCAGAAGCCGCCGCCGCCGTCGTCCAGCACCACCCCGCGTCCGCCGGCGCGGTGGAAGCCCCCGCCTGCATCGATGAAGGCGCCGATCGAGCCGGTGCCGGAATACACGAGGTAACCCTCGCCCGGCTTGAAGCTGGCGAGGTAGGCGATTTCGATGTCGTTGCTCAGCACGACGGCCTTCGGGTCCAGGCCGAGCAGCGCGCCCAGGCTTTGCTGCAGGGGCCCGCCGTCGCCGCCGAAGCCGGTCACGCCGGCGCGCACCGCCACCGGGCGGCCATGCGAGAGCACTGCCTGCGCGATCGCGCCGAAGGTCGCCTGCACGGTCTCGCGCCCTTCGAGGCTGCCCATCTGCAGGGCCGACAGGCCCCCGGCCGTGCCTTCGGCGACGATGCGCCCGCCCGGCGCCGCGAGGGCCCAGCGGGTCTGGGTGCCGCCGGCGTCGATGCCGAGGCCGAGATTGTCTTGCAGTTCGTGAGGGTGCATGGCCTGCGAGTGTTCCATATTACGAGGGCTTGCGCCAGGCCTGCACGCGTGCGCCTTCCTTGCCGAGGCGGTTCACCGCGCTCACGAGCACCAGGTCGACCGCGCCCAGCCTGGCGTCGTCCGGCACGGTCCAGTCGACGCGCGCGGCCGGCGCAACCGAGAAGCGCCACTCGCCGCCATGGCGGGCCCAGATCGCGTACAGCATGTTGGCCCTGCCGGCCTTGAGCCGCAGTTGCACGCCATCCTTGCCGCGCTTGGCCGAAACCTGCGGGGTCCCGGGGGCTTCGCTGGCCAGCCAGGGCGTGGCCGGCACCAGCGCCTGGCCCTGGTAAGTCGTCGCGCGCAGCTGGTCGCTGATGCCCTTGCGGTTCTGGGTCAGGGCCACCATGCTGAAGTGCACGTGGCCGGTCGACAGCGGACGCTGGCGGGTCAGCGCGATCTGGTCCAGGACCTCTTTCGGCTCGTAGTTCAGGGTCGGCGCCGCCGCGCCGATGCGGCTGGTGAACAGGCCCGGCCACATGTGGCGGTTCTGCGGGTTCTGCGAGATCCAGTAGTCGAGCAGCACCGGGTAGGACTGGGCGGTCTGGGCGATCGGCCAGTACAGCTGGGGCACGAAATAGTCGAGCCAGCCCTTCTCCAGCCACAGCTCGGCATCCGCGTACAGCTTGTCGTACTGCGAGAAGCCCGAAATGCCGGGCGGGCGGCGGTCCGGACGCCCCATGCCGAAGGGGCTGATGCCGAAGCGCACCCAGCTCTTTTCCTTGTGGATGCCCTTGTACATGGCCTCGATCAGGCGGTTGACGTTGTCGCGGCGCCAGGACGGGCGATCGAGCTTGCCGCCGCCCGCGAGGTAGCGCTCCCAGGCCGGGCCGTCGGGGAAGTCGAGTTCCTTCGTCGCCGGCTTGCCGTTGCCGTCCAGCGCCTGGGCGTTGCCCGCCACTTCCGGTGCCGCGATCGGGTAGGGATAGAAGTAGTCGTCGATGTGCACGCCGTCGATGTCGTAGCGGCGCACCACGTCGAGGATCACGTCCATGGTCTGCTTCGAGGCCGCTTCTTCGCCCGGGTCCATCCACATGAACTTCCCGTAGCGCTTGACCGCGGACGGAATGGTGTTGGTGATGTGGTTCGGCGCCGCGGGCGAGCGTGCGTTGTCGTGGCGCGCGCGGTAGGGGTTGAACCAGGCGTGCAGCTCGAGGCCGCGCGCGTGCGCTTCCTTGATCCAGAACGCGAGCGGGTCGTACCACGGCATCGGCGGCTTGCCCTGGGCGCCGGTCAGGTATTCGGTCCAGGGCTCGATCTTCGACGGATAGATCGCATCGGCCGCCGGACGCACCTGCAGCACGATGGCGTTCAGGTTGAGCGCGACCGCGCGCTCCAGGATGGCGATCGCCTCGGCCTGCTGCTGCACGGCCGGCAAGCCTGGTTTGCTCGGCCAGTCGATGTTGGCCACCGTGGACACCCAGGCGGCGCGGAATTCGCGCGGGGCCGGCGGCGGATGGTCGGCGCCGCCCGCGCCGCCTTCGGGAACGGTCGGCTGCGTGGTGCAGGCGGTGAGGAAACCGCCCATGGTCAGCGCACCAGCCATGCCTGCCATGCCGGCCAGGGTGAACGCACGTTTTTTCAAATCGGGCTTCAAATCCGCTCCTTTGTTCTCTTCTCAGACTTTGACGAACCACCGCTTGCGCCACATGCCGTACGCGATCGCGAACATGCAGGCGTTGAAGAGGATGGCATATAACAACGAGGTGTTGGCGGCGCCCAGCGGCAGCGCCTTGATCGGCGCATACAGCATGCGGCCGAGCGAGAGCTGGCTGCCGTCCGGCTGCGCCAGCTTGATAAAACCGAGCATCTTGGCCGCGAAACCCGAGAACGCGAAAATGAACAGCGCGTTCATGCCATAGATGACGAAGGGTTTGGCCCACGCGGCGGCGCGTTCGCGCACGACCGCATGGGGGTTGGCATCGAGCAGCCAGTAGAACATGCCGAAGGCAAGCAGCGCCCAGCCGCTCATCCACAGGCAATAGGATACCGTCCACAGGCTTTTGTTGATCGGCATGAGCACCGCATCCAGGCTCGAACCCAGGCCCAGCAGGACCAGTCCGGCGAACAGCATCCACGCGGTCTGTTCGACGCGCGGCAGCCTGGCCGCCAGCACGCGGCCGGCGAGCACGCCGAACAGCTGGCTGCACAGGGCCGGGATGGTGCTGAGCAGTCCTTCCGGGTCCCAGGTCTTCGATTGCACCCACATGTGACCGTCCAGCACCATGCGGTCGACCCAGGCGCCGAAATCCTGGCCCGGCTCCAGCACGCCGGCGCCGATGCCCGGCACCGGCACCCACAGCATCAGCACCGTGTACAGCGCCAGCAGGCCGGCGATCACGGCCAGCTGCGCGCGCCATCCGAGGTAGACCACGAGCGGCGCGGCCAGCAGCGTGCACAGGGCGATGCGCTGCAGGACGCCCGGGATGCGCACGGTCTCGAAGTCGAAACGCGGAATCAGGTTGAGCAGGAAGCCGATCAGGAAGATCAGCGCGGCGCGCTTGGCCAGCTTGAGCAGCAGCTGCGGCTTGTCGGCGCCGCTTTCCGCGAGGCGCCCGAGCGACAGCGTCATGGCGACGCCGCCGATGAACAGGAAAAAGGGGAAGATGCAGTCGGTGAAGGTCCAGCCGTGCCACTTGGCGTGGGCCAGCTGCGCATGCAGGTTGCCCCAGTCGCCCGGATTATTCACGAGCACCATGGCGGCGATGGTGAAGCCACGGAAGGCGTCGAGCGAGGTCAGGCGCACGGGTGCGTCGCGCATTGCTGCGTTGTCTCCTTGTTGTTGTTCGTTATACGGGGCCGGCGGCCCCGTGATTTACTTCTTGCCGAACTCGGGGTCGATCTTCACAAGCGCCGCCATGATGAAGGCGGGGATCGTCGACAGGCAGGCCCAGATGAAGAAGTGCTTGTAGCCGAGGTATTCCTGCAGGTCGCCGCTCCACATGCCCGGCACCATCATGCCCAGGGCCATGAAGCCGGTGCAGATCGCGTAGTGGGCGGTCTTGTGCTCGCCTTCGCAGACCATGATCATGTACAGCATCATCGCGGTGAAGCCGAAGCCGTAGCCGAACTGCTCGATCGCCAGCGCGGTGCAGACCACGGCGAAGCTGGTTGGCTGGGTCTGCGACAGGTAGACGAACACCAGGTCCGGCAGGTGGATCGCGAACACCATCACCCACAGGCAGCGTTTCAGGCCCAGGCGCGAGATCAGGTAGCCGCCAGCCAGGCCGCCCAGCGTGAGGAAGGCGATGCCGATGGTGCCGTAGGCGATGCCGTACTGCTCGGTGGTGAGGCCCAGGCCGCCCGCGGCCAGCGGGTCCTTCAGGAAGGGCGCCACCAGCTTCAGGAGCTGGGCTTCGCCCAGGCGGAAGGTCAGGATGAAGCCGAGGATCAGCCAGATGTCGCGCTTGCGGAAGAACAGGGCGAAGGTGGTGAAGAAGTCGCGCAGCGGGTTGCTGGAGCGCGCCACCTTGCGGTCGCTGTCCGGCTTCGGCAGGATGAAGCCGTGCCACAGGAAGGCCCCGAAGAAGAAGGCGGCAAGCACGAAGAACACGATGGCCCAGGCCTGGTTGACGCTGCCCAGGCGGGTGGCCAGGTAGCCGGCCAGCACCACCAGCGGCCCCTGCACCGACAGTGTCGCCAGGCGGTAGAAGGTGGAACGCACGCCGACGAAGGCCGCCTGCTGCTGCTGGCGCAGGCCGAGCATGTAGAAACCGTCGGCCGAGATGTCATGGGTGGCGGAACTGAAGGCCATCAGCCACATCACGGCGAGGCTGGCGATGAAGAAATTCGGCAGCTGCAGCGACAGGCCTACCGCCACCAGCGAAGCGGCCACGCCCAGCTGCAGCAGCACCGTCCAGCGGCGCTTGGTGCCGAACATGTCGACGATCGGCGACCACAGGGGCTTGATCACCCAGGGCAGGTACAGCAGGCTGGTATAGAAGGCGATGTCGGAGTTCGACACGCCCATGTCCTTGTACATGATGACGGACAGGCTCATCACCACCACATAGGGGATGGCCTGCGAGAAGTACAGGGACGGGATCCAGGACCACGGATTGGGCTGCGACGGGCTGGCGGTGGACGAAGGTTTGTCGAGCGAAGTCTGCATAGGTCTTTCGTGGTCGGCAGGAGCGGCGCACAGGGGTGTGCGCCGGCCAGATTACGCGATGGCTTCGCGCACGCTGCCGTGCGCCGCCTCCAGGAGGGCTTGCGCCTGCTCGACACTGGTTTGTTTGATCAGGGCCACCACCGCGGTCTTGACGTGGTAGCCGCACTGCTCGAGCACCGCCTGCGCGGCGGCTTCGTCGGCGCCGGTGGCGAACACGGTCAGGCGGATGGCGCGTCGCACCAGCTTGGCGTTGGTAGCCTTCAAGTCTACCATCAGGTTGCCATACACCTTGTGTAAACGGACCATCAGCGCGCTCGAGAAGGTGTTCAGCGCGATCTTCTGCGAGGTGCCGGCCTTCAGGCGGGTAGAACCGGAGATGACTTCCGGGCCGGTGTCGAGCGTGACGCCGATCTCGGCATCCTTGGCGACCGGCGCGTCGGGATTGTTGGCGAAGCCGATGGTCAGGGCGCCGGCCGCGCGCGCGGCTTGCAATGCGCCCAGCACGTAGGGAGTAGAGCCCGACGCGGCGATCAGGAGCACGACGTCGTTGGCGTTGACATCGACCTGCTTCAGGTCGGCCGCGCCCTGCTCGAAGTCGTCCTCCGCGCCTTCGACCGCGACGAACATCGCTTCCTGGCCGCCGGCCAGCAGCGCCACCGCGCGTTCGTGCGGCCAGGAGAAGGTCGGGTACAGCTCGACGCTGTCGAGCACGCCGAGGCGGCCGGAAGTGCCGGCGCCGACGTAGATCAGGCGCCCGCCCGCTTCCACGCGCGGCAGCGCGGCGGTGACGGCGGCGGCGATGCGCGGCGCAGCGGCGCGCACGGCGTTGACCGCATTGAGCTGGTCGTCGACCAGGACGTTGACCAGCTCCACGGTCGGGTACTGGTCGAGGGAAGCGTGGTCCTGGGCCGGGGTTTCGGTTTTCAGCATGCCGTGTCTTCTTGGTGCAAAGTAGTCGATGAAACCAGTGTAATACCAATTACGGCGGGTGGCTTATGAAAGCTGCGCTCTTCATCATGCCGAAAAGTTATGCTGGCCGGCGCAATTCAGCCACGAAGTCGTAGTGGTCGCTCAGGCAGTAGGAATGGGTCAGTTCTACTGGCTCGCCCGACTCCAGGTAGCCGACGCGGGTGATGAACAGGACCGCGCGGCCTTCCGGCACGTCCAGGCGCGCCGCCAGCTCGGCGGACGCGTTCATCGCGCGCAGGTGCTGCAGCGCGCGCACCGGCATGTGCCCGGTCTTGGCCAGGTGGGCATACAGCGAGCCGCCGACGTTTTCGGGACGCGGCAGCACGGTGGCCGGGATCACGCTGACTTCATACGCCATCACCACTTCGTCGGCCAGGCGCAGGCGCTCGAGGCGCGCCACCCGCGTGCCCGGGGACAAACCCAGCGACAGCTGCTCGTCGGCGTCGGCCAGCACGACCTCGCGGCGCAGCCAGTGGCTGCTGGGCGTATAGCCGCGCTGCTGGAGCTGCTCGGAAAAGCTCGACAGGTCCGACAAGGGCTGCTCGATGCGCGGCGCGATGTAGTTGCCGGAGCCACGCCGGCGCACCACCAGGCCCTGGTCGACCAGCTGGTCGATCGCCTTGCGCGCGGTAACGCGCGAGACGTCGAGCTGCTCGGACAGCGTGCGTTCGGAAGGCAGGGCCTGGTCGGCCTGGTAGCGGCCGTCGCGCACGTCTTGCGCGAGCTTGCGCGCCAGCTGCATGTACAGCGGCGAGTTGTCGGTCAGGTCGACCTGGAAGGCGGGGGTGCTAGTCGTCATCGGCGGCATGCTCAGGGGGTTGAACAAAGTGTAATGGCAACACCTGTTCCCGGCACAATGCGATCCATGAAAAAGCTTTGTATATGCATGCACTTCTCTCATAGGCATACCACTTGAGACCAATATAAAACGGTTATGCCAAGGCCACGGCTATTCATTTGGCAATCCTTCCTGTCACTCCGTATGCTCAACCAAAGGTTCACATATTTCACAAATAACAAAAGACGAAAGGAGACCGGGATGAACGAGCGCAGGCGCAGCTTGCTGGGCATGGCCCTGCTGGGCGCGGTCGAGCCGCTGTTTGCAGCGCCGGCTTCTCCTGCGGCCACGCCGCTCCTGAGCGCCGCGGCGCGCCAGGCGCTCGACGCCGAACTGGCGGCCATCGTCGACGATCCGGCGATGCAGCTGGCCAGCCTGTCGGTCGTTGCCATCCGCGCCGGCCAGCCGGTGTATGAACAGGCTTTCGGGCGCCGCTATATCGGTAACGGCGCACTGCCCGACAAGCCGGCCACGCCCGCGACCCTGTACCGCATCGCTTCCATCTCCAAGATGATGACCACGCTGGGCCTGATGCGCCTGCTGGAAGCGGGCCGCGTCGACCTCGAGGCCGACGTGTCGGGCTACCTGGGCTTCAGCCTGCGCAACCCGCATTTCCCCCAGCGCGTCATCACGCTGCGCAGCCTGCTCACCCACACCTCCTCGCTGCGCGACGAAGGCGGCTATTCCTGGCCGTTCGCCACTGCCCTGAAGGACGTGCTGGTGCCGGGCGCTCCCCTGTACGGCGAAGGAAAGATGTGGTCCGCCCACGCCGGCCCGGGCGAGTACTTCACCTACTGCAACCTCGGCTGGGGCGTGATCGGCACCGCGATGGAACGCGTGACGGGCGAGCGCTTCGACCTCCTGATGCAGCGCCTGCTGCTGCAGCCGCTCGGCATTGTGGCGGGCTACAACCCGTCGGCGCTGCCGCCGGCGGCGCTCGAGAACCTGGCGACGCTGTACCGCAAGCGCACGGTCGACACCGAAGTCTGGAACGCGAACGGCCCCTGGATTGCCCAGGTCGACGATTATTCGGCCAAGCCCCCGGTTCCTCCCGCCGGCATCGCCGGCTACGTCCCCGGCGCCAACGCCACACCCTTCAGCCCGACCGGCGGCCTGCGCATCTCGGCGCGCGACATGGGCGTGGTCATGCGGATGCTGATGAACGGCGGCGTGCATGGCAACACGCGGCTGTTCCAGCGCGCCACGCTCGAGCGCATGTTCGCGCGCCACTGGACCATCGACGACAAGGGCGGCAACGGCGATTCGCTGAACGGTTTCTTCCCTGCCTGGGGCCTGGGCAACGCCCATTTCCCGGACCGACCCGGCACCGGACTGGTCGAAGGCGGCGGCTTCGATGCGGTCGGCCACTCGGGCGACGCGTATGGCCTGATTTCGGTCTTCGCAGCCGACCTGGCGCGCGGCAATGGCCTGGTCATGCTGGCAGGAGGCTGTTCGGCCGATCCGGAACTGCAGAAAGGACGCTATTCGGCGCGGGCCCGCTTCGAGGAGCGCATCCTCAGCGCGCTGCACCGCCGCGCCATCGTCGGCCAACAGGCGGCAACATGATATCAACGCATCCCTATATAAGCCGGTTATGGCGCTCGACGCGACTTTCATTGGCCGCTGCGCCGGCCAGCGCATAAGCTCCACACCCACGCTAAAAAGAAGAGTTTAGAATGCAGCAAATCATCGTCATCGGCGGCGGCGTGGTCGGTTTGACCTCGGCCTGGTGGCTGGCGGAAGCCGGCTACCGCGTCAGCCTCCTCGAACGCGCACCAGGCGTCGGCAGCGGCTCCAGCTACGGCAATGGCGGCCAGCTCAGCTACCGCTACGTGTCGCCGCTGGCCGACGAGGGCGTGCCGCTGAAGGCCCTGCAATGGATGTTCCAGGACACCGGGCCGCTGCACTTCCGGCCTGAGGCCGACCTGCGCCAGTACCGCTGGCTGGCCAGCTTCCTCGCGCACTGCCGCGCCGACGTCAACCGCAAGACCACGGCCAAGCTCCTGGAACTGGGTGAGCTCTCGCGCCAGGGCATGAAGCAGCTCGAAGTCACCGTGCCGCTCGATGAATTCGACTGGCGCGACGCCGGCAAGCTGGTGGTCTACCGCTCGCGCGAGGTGTTCGAGAAGGCAGCCGGCAAGCCGGGCGCCGGCGAGATCTGGTCCGCCAGCGAGTGCGCCGCGCGCGAACCGGCCCTGGCGGCGGCCGAGCCGCTGCTGGCCGGCGGCATTTATAACAGCGGCGAAGCGGTGGCCGACTGCCATGCCTTCTGCGTGGCGCTGGCCGCGCGCCTGCGCGAGCATCCGCATTTCGACGGCTTCATCCACGCCGAGGCGCGCCGCCTGGTGGCAAGCAAAGGCCGCATCACCGGCATCGAGACGGACCAGGGCATGCTCCAGGCCGACAGCTACGTGCTGGCGGCCGGCATCCAGAGCCGCACCCTCTCGGACACGGTCGGGATCTCGCTGCCGCTCTACCCGCTCAAGGGCTACAGCCTGACGGCGCCGATCCGCGCCGACGACGTGGCGCCGGAAATCAGCGTCACCGACTTCGAGCGCAAGGTGCTGTACGCCCGCATCGGCGACAAGCTGCGCGTGGCGGCCATGGTCGACATGGTGGGCGAAGACCTGAGCCACAATCCCAAGCGCGTCGAGGGCCTGACGCGCCAGGTGAAGGAAACCATGCCGCGCGCGGCGGACTATTCGCAGCTCTCGGTCTGGGCCGGCCTGCGTCCCGCCACCCCGAGCAGCGCCCCGATCATCGGCGCCACCCCCTACGGCAACCTGTGGCTGAACGTGGGCCATGGCCCGCTGGGCTTCACTTTCGCCTGCGGCAGCGCCAGCCTGCTGGCCGGCGCCATGAAAGGCGAGGCGCCGCCCTTCTCCCTGGATGGGCTGACCCTGCGCGGCTGACCCGCCACGCATACCGGCCTGCCGTCTCCGCCGCTGAAATGGCGGATAATGACGGCCATGTCCAAAACGACCACTCCTGGAGCCTGCCCCTGCGGCGGGCCGTCCCTTGGCGCCTGCTGCGGCCCGTTCATTGCCGGCGAAGCCCTGCCGCCCACGGCGGAAGCCCTGATGCGCTCGCGCTACACCGCGTATACCCAGAAGAACGAGCCCTATCTGCTTGCTACCTGGCATCCTACGACCCGTCCGAC
This sequence comes from Massilia sp. BHUDP2, assembly GCF_046236355.1. NCBI lineage: Bacteria > Pseudomonadati > Pseudomonadota > Betaproteobacteria > Burkholderiales > Oxalobacteraceae > Massilia > Massilia sp. BHUDP2. The sequence continues at coordinate 863,190 of NZ_JBJUVW010000003.1, read as the reverse complement.
AGAACCCATCATCGATGACAAGGAACCAATCCGATGGCTGGGGCTTGAGGTAAAATCTGCTTTACGTTTACGTCAACGTAAAGTAAATTCACCGGACGATCCAGACAGCGATACCGTGGAATTCGTCGCCCGCTTCAAGGTAGGCGGACGCGCGCACCGGCTCCATGAAGTGAGCCGTTTCCTGCGCGAACCTGACTCCGAAACCGGGGAGAAGCGCTGGTATTACCTGGACGGCAGTTTCCCAAAATAGAGACATAGAGGACGGCAATGCCCCAGATCGAGAGCAAACTCAACCCGCGCGGCGAGGACTTCAAGGCCAACGCGGCGGCCATGCAGGCCATCGTCGACGACTTGCGCGCGAAAGTGGCGCAGATCGCGCAAGGCGGCGGTGATGCCGCCAGCGCCAAGCACGTCGCGCGTGGAAAACTGCTGCCGCGCGACCGCGTGCAGATGCTGCTGGATCCGGGCACGCCCTTCCTCGAGTTCTCCCAGCTGGCCGCCTACGAGATGTACGAGGGTGCGGCACCAAGCGCCGGCATCATCACCGGCATCGGCCGCGTCGCAGGCCAGGAAGTGGTGATCGTCTGTAACGACGCCACCGTCAAGGGCGGCACCTACTACCCGATGACGGTGAAAAAACACCTGCGCGCCCAGGAGATCGCCGAGCAGAACCACCTGCCCTGCATCTACCTGGTCGACTCGGGCGGCGCCAACCTGCCGAACCAGGACGACGTGTTTCCGGACCGCGACCACTTCGGCCGCATCTTCTACAACCAGGCGAATCTGTCGGCCAAGGGCATTCCGCAGATCGCGGTGGTGATGGGTTCCTGCACCGCCGGCGGCGCCTACGTGCCGGCGATGAGCGACGAATCGATCATCGTCAAGGAACAGGGCACCATCTTCCTGGGCGGCCCGCCGCTCGTGAAAGCGGCGACCGGCGAAGTCGTCACCGCCGAGGACCTGGGCGGCGGCGACGTCCACACCCGCCTGTCGGGCGTGGCCGACCACCTGGCCCAGAACGATCTGCACGCGCTGTCGCTGGCCCGCACCATCGTGTCGAACCTGAACCGCGTCAAGCCGGTGCAGGGTGCGCTGCGCGAAAGCGTCGAGCCGAAGTACGCACCGGAAGAGCTGTACGGCGTGATCCCGGTCGACACCCGCAAGCCCTTCGACGTGCGCGAAGTGATCGCACGCGTGGTCGACGGCAGCGAATTCGACGAGTTCAAGGCGCGCTATGGCACCACGCTGGTGTGCGGCTTCGCCCACATCTACGGCATGAAGGTCGGCATCATCGCCAACAACGGCATCCTGTTCTCGGAGTCGGCACTCAAGGGCGCCCACTTTATCGAGCTGTGCTGCCAGCGCAAGATTCCGCTGGTATTCCTGCAAAACATCACCGGCTTCATGGTCGGCCGCAAGTACGAAAACGAAGGCATCGCCCGCAACGGCGCCAAGATGGTTACGGCCGTCGCCACCGCCTCGGTGCCGAAGTTCACCGTCATCATCGGCGGGTCCTTCGGCGCCGGCAACTACGGCATGTGCGGCCGCGCCTTCTCGCCGCGCTTCCTGTGGATGTGGCCGAACGCGCGCATCTCGGTGATGGGCGGCGACCAGGCGGCATCCGTGCTGGCGACAGTCAAGCGCGACGGCATCGAAGGCAAGGGCGGCCAGTGGTCGCCGGAGGAAGAAGCGGCCTTCAAGCAGCCGATCAAGGAGCAGTACGAGCACCAGGGCCACCCCTACTACGCCTCGGCGCGCCTGTGGGACGACGGCGTCATCGACCCGGCCGACACCCGTACCGTGCTGGGCCTGGGCCTGTCGGCAGCGCTGAATGCGCCGATCGAGGAAACGAAATTCGGCGTATTCCGGATGTAAAGGGAACTTGACATGACATACCAGACCCTCACCGTCTCCATCGACGACAAGGTGGCCGCCGTCACCCTGAACCGCCCGGACCTGCGCAACGCCTTCAACGAGCACGCCATCGCCGAACTGGCGCTGGCCTTCGACGAACTCGGTCGCAACGAGCAGGTGCGCGCCATCGTGCTGGCCGCGAACGGCCCGGCCTTCTGCGCCGGCGCCGACCTGAACTGGATGAAGAAGATGGCCGGCTACTCGCACAGCGAGAACCAGCAGGACGCCGCGCGCCTGGCCGACATGCTGCGCACCATCTACCTGTGCCCGAAACCGACCGTCGCCAAGGTGCAGGGCGACTGCTACGCCGGCGGCATGGGCCTGGTGGCGGCCTGCGACATCGTGGTCGCCAGCGAGGTGGCGCACTTCTGCCTGTCCGAAGTGAAGCTGGGCCTGATCCCGGCGACCATCTCGCCCTACGTCATCAAGGCCATGGGCGAACAGGCCTCGCGCCGCTACTTCCTCACCGCCGAACGCTTCGATGCGCTTGAGGCCCGCCGCATCGGCTTCGCCCACGAAGTCGTGGCGCTTGACGCGCTGGACGCCACCGTGGCCAGCATCGTGAAGTGCCTGGTGTCGAACAGCCCGAACGCCGTGCGTGAAGCGAAGACGCTGTTGCGCGAGGTCGTGGGCCAGCCGGTCGACGACGCACTGCTGGCGGACACCGCCAACCGCATCGCGGAAATCCGCGCGTCGCTCGAGGGTCGCGAAGGTGTGGCCTCTTTCCTCGAGAAGCGCAAGCCGACCTGGCTGAATTAAGTTTACGTATCAAGTATTGGATCGATTGTGAAGCAGCAAACCTCTTCCGACTGGATCGCACGCAGCCTTCGCAGCGTGTGGCACCCCTGCACCCAGATGCAGCACCACGAAGAGGTGCCGCTGATCGCGGTCAGCCATGGCAAGGGTCCGTGGCTGTATGACCACGAAGGCCGGCGCTACCTGGACGGCATCAGTTCCTGGTGGGTCAACCTGTTCGGCCACGCCAACCCGCGCATCAATGCGGCGCTGAAGGACCAGCTGGACAAGCTGGAACACGCGATGCTGGCCGGTTTCACCCACGAGCCCGTGATCGAGCTGTCGGAAAAGCTGGCCGCCCTCACCGGCCACAACCTCGGCCACGCCTTCTATGCGTCCGACGGCGCCTCAGCGGTCGAGATCGCGATGAAGATGAGCTTCCACGCCTGGCGCAACGCCGGCCATTCCTCCAAGCAGGAATTCGTTTGCCTGCAGGGCAGCTACCACGGCGAGACCATCGGTGCGCTGGCGGTCACCGACGTGCCGCTGTTCAAGGATGCCTACGGCCCGCTGCTGCGCGCCTCGCATGTGGTGCCGGCGCCGGATGCGCGCAATGCGGTCGAGGGCGAGTCCGCGCAGGATGTGGCCAAACGCGCCATCGCTGACGTGCGCACCCTGTTCGAGGAGCGCGGCGACAGGATCGCCGCCATCATCGTCGAGCCGCTGGTGCAGTGCGCGACCGGCATGGCGATGTATGACCCGCTCTACCTGGAACTGCTGCGCGAGCTGTGCGACCAGCACCACGTGCACCTGATCGCCGACGAGATCGCGGTCGGCTGCGGGCGCACCGGCACCTTCTTCGCCTGCGAACAGGCGGCCATCTGGCCGGACTTCCTGTGCCTGTCCAAGGGCATCAGCGGCGGCTACCTGCCGCTCTCGCTGGTGCTCACCAGCGACGCCATCTACCAGGCCTTCTACAGCGAAGACATCACGCGCGGCTTCCTGCATTCGCATTCCTACACCGGCAACCCGCTGGCCTGCCGTGCGGCGCTGGCCACGCTCGATATCTTCGAGGAAGACGACGTATTGAACCGCAACCGCGAGCTGGCTACCAAGCTGACCATCGCCCTGGCCCCACTGGCCGAGCACGAACGCGCCCATCACTTCCGCCAGCGCGGCATGATCTTCGCCTTCGATGCGGTGGAGCCGGACCCGGCACGCGCCTCGACCTTCGCGCGCCGCTTCTTCAGCACGGCGGTGGAGAACGAACTGCTGCTGCGCCCGATCGGCCGCACGGTCTACCTGATGCCGCCCTACGTGCTGGACGACGAGGACGTCGCCGGCCTGGCCGCGCGTACGCAGAAGGTGTTTGAATCGGTGATCGCGGGTTGAATATGAATCTGATCGCAGGAATCGACCGCAAGCTCGACGCGCTGGCAGCGCAAAGCCTGACGCGCCGCCGCCGCGTGACCGACGGCGCCAGCAGCCCGCGCCAGGTCGTCGATGGCCGCGAGATGCTGGCCTTCTGCAGCAACGACTACCTTGGCCTGGCGGCGCATCCGGCCATCGTCGCGGCGCTGCGCGAAGGCGCAGACCTCTACGGCGCCGGCAGCGGCGCTTCGCACCTCGTCAGTGGCCACAGCCGCGCCCATGCGCTGCTGGAAGAACGCTTCGGCGAGTGGATGGCGCCTTACATCGACAATGCGCGCGCCCTCTACCTGTGCACCGGCTACATGGCCAACCTTGCGGTGCTGACCGCACTGGGGGCGGACGCCGATGCGCAGATCTTCTCGGAGGCGCTCAACCACGCCTCGCTGATCGACGGCGCCCGCCTGGCCAAGGCGAATGTCTCGGTCTATCCGCACGGCGACGTCGCCATCCTGGAACAGCAGCTGGGCGCCAGCACGGCCGGCACCAGGATCGTCGTCACCGACAGCGTGTTCAGCATGGACGGCAACCTGGCGCCGCTGCCCGATCTGCTGGCGCTGTGTGAACGCCACGGGGCCTGGCTGGTGGTGGACGATGCCCACGGCTTCGGCGTGCTGGGACAACATGGCCGCGGTGCGCTCGAACACTTTGCCTTGCGCTCCCCGAACCTGGTCTACATCGGCACGCTCGGCAAGGCGGCCGGCGTGGGCGGCGCCTTCGTTGCGGCGCACGCCAGCGTGATCGAGCTGCTGGTGCAGCGCGCCCGCCCCTATATCTACACCACGGCCGCGCCGCCGGCGCTGGCGCATGCACTGCAGGCCAGCCTTGATATCATCGGCGGCGACGAAGGTGTGCGGCGCCGCAGCCACCTGGCGGCGCTGGTGGCGCAGCTGCGCGATGCGCTGCGCCTGCGGCGCTGGCAGCTGGTGCCGTCCCATACCGCGATCCAGCCGATCGTCATCGGCAGCAACGAAGACGCGCTGCGCGTAGCCGCCGGCCTGCACGAACAGGGCCTGTGGGTGCCGGCGATCCGTCCGCCGACCGTGGCGCCGGGCACGGCGCGCCTGCGCGTGACCTTGTCGGCCGCGCACAGCAACGAAGAAGTGGCAAGGCTGGCACGCGCACTGAACGAACTGGAAAGGGCCACCGCATGAAGAACCTGAACGAACCAGACCAGCCGGTCGCCTTGACGCCGGTGCTCACGGTGCCGGGCAGCGCCGCCGCCGCGGTCGCCGCGGAAGCGCCAGCCGAGCCGCAGCCGGAAGCGCTGCCGCTGGACGCCGTGCCCTCGCGCTTCTGCTGCTTCGTCACCGGCACCGATACCGAGATCGGCAAGACCCTGGTCTCCGCCGCGATCCTGCACAAGCTGGCGTCGAGCGGGCGCCGCGCCTGCGGCATGAAGCCGGTCGCGGCCGGCGCCGAGATGCGTGACGGCGAACTGCACAACGAGGACGCCGACATGCTGCGCGCGGCCGGCAACGTGCACCTGCCAAGCAGCATCACCACGCCCTTCATGCTGAAGGAGCCGGCGGCGCCGCACATCGCCGCCGCGCTGGAAGGCGTCACCATCGAACCGGTGCCGATCCTGGCTGCCTACACCGAGATCCACGCGGCCTCGGACGCCGTCGTGGTCGAAGGCGTCGGCGGCTTCCGCGTGCCCTTCAACGACGATTTCGACAGTGCCGACCTGGCCACGCAACTGAACCTGCCGGTGATCCTGGTGGTGGGCATGCGCCTGGGCTGCATCAGCCATGCGCTGCTGACCGTGGAGGCCATCGTATCCCGAGGCCTGGTGCTGGCCGGCTGGGTCGCCAACACGGTCGACCCGGACATGCGCTTCGAGCGTCAAAACATCGACGCGCTGGAACAACGCATTCCGGCGCCGCTGCTGGGCCACGTGCCCCGCCTGCAAGATCCGACGGCGCAAGCCGCCGCAGAATATATCGACCTCGCGGGACTGCCGGGCTGGCATTCCCCGCGCGTCCAGACTTAAGGAAAACCGAGATGTCCCAAACTAACACCGTCGCCCTCCACCGTCCTGTCGCCATCAAGCAGGCCGAGAACGCCACCTGGCCGCTGGCCGACGTGCTGGCCCTGTTCGAGCTGCCCTTCAATGAACTGATGCACCGCGCCCAGACCGCGCACCGTGCCAACTTCCCGGACGGCGACGTCGAACTGGCCACCCTGCTGTCGATCAAGACCGGCGGCTGCGAAGAAGACTGCGGCTACTGCCCGCAGGCCGCGCGCTACGACACCGGCGTGGAAGCCAAGAAGATCCTCGACCTCGACACCGTGCTGAGTGCTGCGCGCGAAGCCAAGGCCAACGGCGCGACCCGCTTCTGCATGGGCGCGGCGTGGCGCAGCCCGAAGGAGCGCGACATGGAGAAGGTCGAAACCATGGTGCGCGAAGTGAAGGCGCTCGGCATGGAAACCTGCGCCACCCTCGGCATGCTCGAAGAGGGCCAGGCCGAACAGCTGAAAAAAGCGGGCCTGGACTACTACAACCACAACATCGACACCGCGCCGGATTTTTATAACAACGTGATCTCCACCCGCGAGTACCAGGACCGCCTGGACACGCTCGGCCGCGTGCGCAGCGCCGGCCTGAAGGTCTGCTGCGGCGGCATCGTGGGCATGGGCGAGACGCGCGAGCAGCGCGCCGGCCTGATCGCCCAGCTGGCCAACCTGAACCCGTATCCGGAATCAGTCCCGGTCAACCACCTGGTGCAGGTCGAAGGCACCCCGCTGCACGGCGTCGAGAAGCTCGACCCGATCGAATTCGTGCGCACCATCGCGGTGGCGCGCGTCACCATGCCGCAGGCGCGCGTGCGCCTGTCCGCCGGCCGCCGCGAGCTGGGCGAGGCGGTGCAGGCAATGTGCTTCATGGCCGGCGCCAACTCGATCTTCTACGGCGACAAGCTGCTCACCACCGGCAACCCGGAAGCGGACGACGACCGCGTGCTGCTCGAGAAGCTGGGCCTGAAGACGCGCGCCGCGACGCTGGATTCGGCGCCGAAGGCTGCCTGCGGCTGCTGATGCACCGCGGCCGGGGAGACACGGCCGCAACCAACCAATTCGAACAACCAGAAGCGAAAGACAAACGCATGTTCACCAAAATCCTCATCGCCAACCGTGGCGAAATCGCCTGCCGTGTCGCCGCCACCGCGCGCCGCATGGGTATCCGCACCGTCGCCGTCTACTCGGAAGCCGATGCGGGCTCGAAGCACGTGGCGGTCTGCGATGAGGCGGTCCTGATCGGCGCAGCAGCCGCCAAGGACAGCTACCTGCGCGGGCAGAAGATCATCGAGGTGGCCAAGGCCACGGGCGCCCAGGCGATCCATCCGGGCTACGGCTTCCTGTCCGAGAACGCGGAGTTTGCCGAAGCCGTGCAGGCCGCCGGCCTGGTGTTCATCGGCCCGCCAGGTTCCTCGATGCGCGCGATGGGCTCGAAGTCGGCCGCCAAGCAGCTGATGGAGGGTGCCAACGTGCCCCTGGTGCCGGGCTACCACGGCGACAACCAGGAGCCGGCTTTTCTCCACGAGCAGGCCGACCGCATCGGCTACCCGGTGCTGCTCAAGGCCAGCGCCGGCGGCGGCGGCAAGGGCATGCGCGTGGTCGAGCGCTCGGAAGACTTCGAAGCCGCGCTGGCCTCGTGCAAGCGCGAAGCGATCAGCTCCTTCGGCGACGACAAGGTGCTGGTCGAGAAATACCTGATCCGCCCGCGCCACATCGAGATCCAGGTGTTCGCCGACACCCATGGCAACTGCGTCTACCTGCACGAACGCGACTGCTCGGTGCAGCGCCGCCACCAGAAGGTGCTGGAAGAAGCGCCGGCCCCTGGCATGACCGGGGACCGCCGCGCCGCCATGGGCGAAGCGGCCGTGAATGCCGCGCGCGCGGTCGGCTACGTGGGCGCCGGCACGGTGGAATTCATCGCCAACCAGGATGGTTCCTTCTACTTCATGGAGATGAACACCCGCCTGCAGGTGGAGCACCCGGTCACCGAAATGATCACCGGCACCGACCTGGTCGAATGGCAGCTGCGCGTGGCCTTCGGCGAGCCGCTGCCGAAGAAGCAGCATGAACTGGCGATCCACGGCCATGCGATCGAGGCGCGCATCTACGCCGAGAACCCGGAAAAAGGCTTCCTGCCGTCGATCGGCACGCTGCGCCACATGGACACGCCGCAAGCGGTCGAATTCCAGCTGGGCGCCGACGGCACGAATCCGGCCGCAGTGCGCGTGGACTCGGGCGTGCGCGAAGGCGATGCGATTTCGCCCTTCTACGACCCGATGATCGCCAAGCTGATCGTCTGGGGCGCCGACCGCACCCAGGCGCTGGCGCGCCTGTCGCAGGCCCTGGCCGAATTCCAGATCGTCGGCCTGGCGACCAACATCGCCTTCCTGAAGCGCCTGGTCGAGGGCGAAGCCTTCTCGACGGCCGACCTGGACACCGGCCTGATCGACCGCCACGGCGAAACGCTGTTCCCGGCCCCTGGCGCCGCGCCGCTGGGCGCGCTGGCCCTGGCCGCGCTGGCACTCAGCAGCGGCGAAACCGTGCGCGGCGCGGCCAATCCGGCCGATCCGTGGGCGCAGGCACGCGGCTGGCGCATGAACAGCGCCTACCGCCGCGTGCTCTCCTTTGCCGATGAGTTCAGCGGCGACAAAGGCTACCAGGTCGGTTTGACCTATGGCGCCCACGGCTGGGACATCGACGCGGGCGGCGAGCGCCAGCCCCTGGAACTGGTGCGCCACGGAGGCGCCGAGCTGAGCATCCGCCTGGGCGAGACCTCGCTGCACGGCAGCGTGCGCCGCGACGGCGATCTGTTCCACGTGTTCACCGGCGGCCGTCATTACACCCTGTCGTACAATGACCCGATGGCGCATGCCGGCGAGCACGAGGCTGCGGGCGGGCGCCTGACCGCGCCGATGCCGGGTAAAGTGGTGGCGGTGCTGGCCTCGTCCGGCAAGGAAGTGAAGAAGGGCGAGCCGCTGGTCATCATGGAAGCAATGAAGATGGAGCACACGATTTCCGCGCCGAGCGACGGCCTGGTGGAAGAAGTGCTGTACCAGGTCGGCGACCAGGTGGCGGATGGCGCGCCGCTGCTGGCTTTCAAGGCGGCGGCGTAATACCAATACAAGAATAAAGAAGGGGGGAGACCATGCGCATACTCCTGTTCCGTGGAGACGGCGTGATCGAGCCATGGGTGCGCGAATTCGCTGCCCTCATGCCGCAGGCGGAGACCGTCGCATGGAAAGAAGGCGCCGCCCTGCCGCCCTGCGACTACGCGGTGGTATGGAGCCCCACGCCGGCCCTGCTGGACCAGCTCGCGCACGTGCGCGCGATCTTCCTGATGGGCGCCGGCGTCGACGCCCTGCTCAAGCTGGGCGATGCGCTGCCGCCGGTGCCGATCGTGCGCCTCGGCGACGCCGGCATGGGCGTGCAGATGGCGGAATACGTGGCCCATGCGGTGTTGCGCTACTACCGCCACTTCGACGACTACGAACAGCAGGCGCGCCACGGCGTCTGGGACCCGCTGCCGCTCACGCCCAAGGACGAGTTCGCGGTCGGGATCATGGGCCTGGGCAGGCTCGGCCTGCCGGTGGTCGAAGCGATGCGCCTGTTCGGCTTCCCGGTGCGCGGCTGGAGCCGCACGCCCAAGGACATTTCCGGCGTCGAATGCTTCCACGGTGCTGACGCTTTGGATTCATTTCTCCGTGGTACCAAGGTGCTGGTCTGCATGCTGCCTCTCACGCCCGAGACGGCCAACCTGCTCGACCGCCACAACCTGGGCAAACTGCAGCCGGGCGCCTATCTCATCAACGTCTCGCGCGGCGCCATCCTGGCCGAGCCCGACCTGATGACGATGATCCGCTCCGGCCAGATCGCCGGCGCCACGCTGGATGTGTTCCGGCACGAGCCGCTGCCGGCGCCGCACCCGTTCTGGAACGAGCCGCGCATCAGCATCACCCCGCATATCTCGGCGCTCACCGTGCGCCATGACGCCGTGCGCCAGATCGCCGACAAGATCGCGAAGCTGGAGAGCGGCCAACCTGTCGACGACATTGTCGACCGCGATCTAGGATACTGAAAGATGAATGTGCAAATGCGCCAGCAAGCCAGCCTGCCGAAGAAGGTAAAAATTGTCGAAGTGGGGCCGCGCGACGGCCTGCAGAACGAGAAGGAAGCGCTGTCCGCCGAGGTGAAAATCGAACTGGTGAACCGCCTGGCGCGCGCGGGCTTTCCCAACGTCGAGGCGGCGTCTTTTGTGTCGCCCAAGTGGGTGCCGCAGATGGCGACCAGTGCGGAGGTCATGGCCGGCATCGAGCGCCTGCCGGGCACGATCTACTCGGCGCTGACGCCGAACATGCAGGGTTTCGAGGCCGCACTGGCCGCGAAAGCGGATGAGGTGGTGATCTTCGGCTCGGCCTCGGAAGCCTTCTCGCAGAAGAACATCAACTGCTCGATCGCCGAGTCGATCGCACGCTTCGAGCCGGTGGCAAAAGCCGCCAAGGCCAACAATCTGCGCCTGCGCGCTTCGATCAGCACGGCCTTCGGTTGCCCCTACCAGGGCGAGGTGCCGTTGGAAAGCGTGGCCGACGTGGTGCGCCGCGTGCGCGACCTCGGCGTGGATGAAATCGACATCGCCGACACCATCGGCGTCGCGACCGCGCGCCAGACCCAGGCCGTGATGCTGCGCGTGGCGCAGGAATTCCCCCTGGAACGCCTGTCCGGCCACTTCCACGACACCTATGGACAGGCGCTGGCCAACATCTACGCGGCGCTGGAGGTCGGCGTGGCCATCTTCCACTCGTCGGTGTCGGGCCTGGGCGGTTGCCCGTATGCGAAGGGCGCGACCGGCAACGTCGCCACCGAGGACGTGCTCTACCTGATGAACGGGCTGGGAATCGAGACCGGGATCGACCTCGACCAGGTGGTGGATGCGGGGCAGTTCATCTCGCAACAGCTGGGCCGTAAAGGGGCAAGCCGGGCGGGCAACGCGATTGCCGCCAAGCGTGCAGGCTAGGTTTCGTAGGGTGGACGGGAGAACCCGTCCACCCTACAAAAGCGAACTCGGAAACGAAAAAGGCCGGCAGTTTTCACTGTCGGCCTTTTCCTTAATGCTGGTCGGAGTACAAGGATTCGAACCTTGGACCCTCTGGTCCCAAACCAGATGCGCTACCGGGCTGCGCTACACTCCGAGAAGAAGAATCATACCTCCTCAGGGGGATCCGGTCAAGGTTTCAGGCCAAATTAAGGACTGTTGTCGTATTCTGCGACAACAATTCGGCCAAGAACATGATGAGTTTGACAGCAGCTTACCGCGGCGATGCAGGCATGATGCAGGGGAACAACCGCGTCCTCGTCGGCGTCGGGGTATCCATGACCGTGCACATCCTCTTGATGCTTGCCTACCGCAACACCGGACCAGCCCCGGCCCCCACCGTGCCTGAACCGCCCTCTTTCATTACTGTGCGCATCGCGCCGCCGCTGCCGGCGCCGCCCCCGCCGCGCGCCGAGCCGGCAGCGCGACAGCGCAGCGCAGCGCCAGCGGCACGCAGCGCACGCAACGAACGCAAGTCAGCGCCGCAAGCCGTGATTGCGGTTCCGGTGTCACCCGACCAGGAAGACGCGCCGGCTGCCTTTACGGTGCAACAGGCGGCCGAACCGGTACCAGGCGAGGCGCCCCAGTTCGACATGAACGTCGCCAGGCAGACAGCGCGACAACTGGCAGGTCAAACCAAACTGGGCCGCGAAGGACATGCGAACGCGCAATTCCCCGATCCGCCCCTGGAAACGGAATCGAAGCTCGGCAAGGCCATCAGCAGGGCCAAGCGCCGCAACTGCAAGGACGGCATCCCCGGTGGATTGCTGGCGCCGCTGTTCCTGGCCATGGACAAGAAGGACCACGGCTGCAAGTGGTGAGGCCTTACACGCCCTTTTTCGGCTTCAGGTAGCCGTGCATGTCCAGCCAGCGTGCGAAGCCGTCGAACCATCCGGTGCTGGTGGTGGTCTTCTGGTACATGCCGAAGCCGTGGCCGCCCTGCTCGTAGAGGTGAAACTCCACCGGCCGCTTGGCGGCGCGCCAGCTGTCGACCAGGCCATAGCCGGCATTGCCGAACAGCGGATCGTCCGCGGCCAGCGCGATGAACAGCGGCGGCGCGTCAGGCGGCGCCTTCATCGGGCTGAGTGGACCGTAGACGTTCCCGATGAAGGCCGGCTTGGCATCCTGCCCATGCAGCGCGGTCGCCATCGTCAGCATCGCGCCGGCGGAAAAGCCGACCATGCCGATGCGCTCGGGATCCACCCGCCACTCCTTGGCGCGCGAGCGCACCAGCGCGAAAGCCGCGCGCGCATCGGCGATCTGCGGCGCCAGGGTCACAGCAGGATCCTGCTGCGACGCGCGCCGGGCCGCCTGTGCGCCGGCCGAGAACATCTGCGCCATCGAGCGCCCGAATTCCCCCATGTCCTGCGGCGTCTGGTTGAGCCGGTACTTCAGCACGAAGGCCGCCACGCCCTTGTCGGCCAGCGCCCGGGCCACGTCCCAGCCTTCGTTATTCATCGACAGCGTGCGAAAGCCCCCGCCCGGCGCAACGATCACCGCGGCGCCGGTCGCCTTCCCCTGGGTCGGCAGGAAGGGCGTCAGGGTCGCCAGCGTGACGTTGCGGGCGAACACGCTGCCGTACTGGCTGTGCCAACTTTCTTTCACGCTCGCGCCCGGCAGCTCGCCGGTCCCCAGCACGATCGCGTCCGGCTGCGCCGGGATCGCGATCGGCGTCATCCTGTCGTCCTGCGCCAGCGCCGGCACGGCCAGGGCGCAAGCCAGGCCGGCTACCCCGGCAGCCAGGCCCATGCGGATTGTCCTCATCATGTGTTTTCTCCTCTCCAAGGGATGTCTTCCAAGCACTGCAGTCTTATAATGGTTGCGCTAACATTCTGCGGCAATTCCTTGGCAAGGGACCAATAACTTTTTATCGCATGCCGATATCCGAATTGGTATCAGGGGCTGCTGCAGTAGAATGCCTTCGGAAGCCGGTTGCACCGACCGGCAAGGCAAGAACAGGAATCAAGATGGCAAAGAAGGAAGAACTGGACGAAGAAACGCTGGCCTTCATCGGCTGGCTCACCGAAGTGGAGAAATTCCTGGTCGCCGGCGGCGCCACCGTCAGGCAGGCCCAGGACCATATCGAAGAACAGGTCGAATGGTTCACCGACCAGTTCTACGATGGCTTGAGCCCTGAAGAAGCCGCGAAAGAGGCGCTCGCCTGAAGGCTTGACGCGGCCTGTCAGGCCTGCGCCAGCAGCTGGACAGGCGGCCTGCCTGCGCCGGCATAAGCGGCCGCGCCAGCACCCTTGAGGCCCTGCGCACGCAGGCGGAAGGCGCCGACCGCCTGCGCCAGGCTGTCCGCTTCCTCGCGCAGCGCCTGGGCTGCGGCGGAGGCCTGCTCGACCAGGGCCGCGTTCTGCTGGGTGGCATGGTCCATCTGGATGATCGCCTGGTTCACCTGTTCGATGCCGGTGGCCTGCTCCTGGCTGGCCGCCATGATCTCGGCCATGATGTCGGTGACGCGGCCGACGCTGCGGACGATCTCTTCCATCGTGGCGCCGGCCTGCTCCACCAAGGTCGAGCCTTCGCTCACCGTCCGTATCGAATCCTCGACCAGCGTCTTGATTTCCCTCGCAGCGGCGGCGCTGCGCTGGGCCAGGTTGCGCACTTCGCCGGCCACTACCGCGAAGCCGCGTCCCTGCTCGCCCGCGCGCGCGGCCTCCACCGCGGCATTCAGGGCCAGGATATTGGTCTGGAACGCGATGCCGTCGATGACGCCGGTGATGTCGCCGATGCGCGCCGCCGAGGCGTCGATCGCGGCCATGGTGTCCACCACCTTCGCCACCACCTGCCCGCCCTGGTTCGCCACCGCCGACGCCGACTGCGCCAGCCCGTTGGCCTGGCGCGCATTGTCGGCATTCTGCTTGACGGTCGAGGTCAGCTCTTCCATCGAGGCCGCGGTCTCCTCCAGCGAAGCCGCCTGCTGTTCGGTACGCGCCGACAGGTCCAGGTTGCCGGCCGCGATCTGGCCGGAGGCGGTGGCGATGGTGTCGGTGCCGCCGCGCACCCGCCTGACGATGGCGGCCAGCCCTTCGTTCATGTCGCTCAGCGCCTGCATCAGGCGTCCGGTTTCGTCCCGCCCCTGGACATCGATGTCCCGGGTCAGGTCGCCGTCGGCCACCGCACCGGCGATCCGCACCGCCTGCTCGAGCGGACCGACGATGCCGCGCACCAGCACCACCCCGACCGTGCCGGCCAGCAGCAGGCCCAGGATCATGCCGCCCAGGCAGACCGCGCGCACCACTTCGAACTGGTGGCGCGAGGCCTCGTTCGACTTCCTGGCCTCGTCGAGCTGCAGCTGGATGAGCGCATCGATGGCGGTGGCGGCCGGCCGGAACAGTTCGACCAGCGGGCCGTGCACGATCTGGCGCGCAAGCTCCAGGTCCCCGGCGCGCAGGGCCGCGGCGGCGGGCTGCAGACCACGCTCGACGAAGGCCGCGCGCGCCTGCAGGAAGCGCGCGGCGGCTTCCTGCTCCTGCCCTGCCAGGCCTGAACCGGTGTAGGCCTTCCACTGTTCGTCGATCACGGCCTTGTTGCGCTCGATGTCGTCGAGCAGGGCCGGCACGCGGGCGGCATCGGCCGTCAAGGCTTCGGAGACGTTGAACTGGTTGCGGTTCAGCCTGCGCACAATCTGGTCGAGCTGACCCAGGCGGACCAATCGGTCGGCGTACAGGGACTGCAGCTCGTCGTTGGCCTGTCCCAGGCTGAACAGCCCGACGGTCGCGCCGATGACCAGTTCGATGCCGAGCAGGGAGAGCACGAGCAGGAGGCGGAGCTTGATGCTGAGTTGATTGAATAGACGCATAGGATGGACTCTTACATGGTTGAACACAGGGCCGGCGCTTCCTCCGCCAGCAGGCGCGCTACCTCGTCGGGCCAGACGGGCCGGCTGAAGTAATACCCCTGGATTTCATCGCAGCCGTTTTCCTTCAAAAAGGCCACCTGCTCCGCCGTCTCGACGCCTTCCGCGACCGCCGACAGGCCGAGCGAATGGGCCAGGGTGATGATGGCGCGGATGATGGCCGCGCCGGTGGCATCGCCTTCCATGTCCCTGACGAAGGCGCGATCGATCTTCAGCACGTCGAGCGGGAAGCGCTTCAGGTAGCTCAGCGAGGAATAGCCGGTGCCGAAGTCGTCGATCGACACGGTCACGCCGAGCTCCCTCAGCGAACGCAGCACGTCGGCGGCGTCCTCGGTGTCGTGCATGACGGTGCTCTCGGTGATCTCGAGCTCCAGTCCGGCCGGCGCCAGGCCGCTGTCCTCGAGGGCCCTGCGCACCCGCCCCGCCAGCCCGGGCTGCTGGAACTGCCGCGCCGACAGGTTGACCGACACGCGGCCGCCGAACAGGCCTTGCGCGCGCCATGCGGCGGCGCAGGTGCAGGCCTCGCGCAGCACCCACAGGTCGAGCTCGTTGATCAGGCCGCTCTCCTCGGCCAGCGGAATGAAGCGCGCCGGCGACAGCAGGCCGAGTTCCGGATGGCGCCAGCGCACCAGGGCCTCGACGCCGACCATGTGCCCGTCCTTCATGCTGATGCGCGGCTGGTACTGGAGCACGAATTCCTTGCGCTTGATGGCATGGCACAGCATGGTTTCCAGGTCGACCCGTTCGCGGATCGCGCCGCCCATGCGGGGCGTATAGAAGCACAGGTGCGCCGGTCCTTCGTGGCGTGCGCAGGCGCTCGCCACCTGGGCCATGTGCAGGAGCTGGGGTGCCTGGCAGGGCTCGGGCGGCAGGACCGCGATGCCCACGCTGGCCGACAGGAACACGCAGTGCCCGCCCGGCGCGAACGGCAGGCGCATGCACTCCTGCAGTCCCCTGGCGAGCGCCGTCGCGCCGTCGCGGTCGGCCTGCCTGCATACGACGATGAATTCGTTGCCGCCCTGGTGCGCGAGCAGGTCGTCCGGGCCCAGGCGCGCAGCCAGGCGCGCCATGCATTCGTGCAGCACCTCGTCGCCCCCGGCCCAGCCATAGTGGCTGTTGATCTTCCTGAAGCCGTCGATGTCGAGCACGATCACGGCCACCGAGCCGCCGCCGCGACGTGCGGCATCGATCGCTTCGGCCAGCACGTCCAGCGCGTGGCGCCGGTCCGGCAACGGGGCCGGTGGGTCCGGCGCGGATGGAGAGCACGAGGCAGGTTCCGGACGGTGTCCCACACCCGGTTCCGGCACGCGGCGCGCCCGCAACACCAGGATGATGGCCGCGCCGGCGCTCACGCCGACCGCGAAGGCCAGCAAGCTCGCGCAGCTCAGGGCCAGCCCCAGGGTGAGCACGGCCAGCAGGGCGCCCAGGATCACCAGGCGCAGGCCGCCCGGCATACGGTGCAGCAGTGTCCTCATGCCGACGCGTCCACGTATCCGTCGCGCAGCCGCCGCTCGATCTCGGCTGCCGGCGCCGGCTTGCCGAACCGGTATCCCTGCAGGTGGCGGCAGCCGTGCGCTTCCAGGAAGGCCTGCTGCTCCGCGCTCTCGACGCCCACGGCGACCACGTCGAGCTGCAGCGAGCCGGCCAGCGCGATCACCGCATGGACGATGGCGGCCGCGTCGCTGTCGCCCGGGATATCGGCGACGAAGGAACGGTCGATCTTCAGGCCATGGATCGGGAAGCGCTTGAGATTGGCCAGGCTCGAGTAACCGGTACAGAAATCGTCGATGGCCAGCTGGATGCCCATGTTCGACAGGCGCACCATGGCCTCGGCCGCGGTGCCCGGACTTTCCATCAGGAGGGTCTCGGTGATCTCCAGCGTCAGCGCGTTCGGGTCGCAGCCCGACGCTTCCAGCAGCTGCTCCACCTGTGCGGCGATGTCCTGCTGGTGGAACTGGCGCGCCGAGACGTTCACGCTCATGCGCAGCGGCGCGAGACCCATGCGGGCGAAGTCCGCCAGTTGGCGCATCGCGGTGGCCAGCACCCACTCGCCGATCGGCACGATCAGGCCGGTTTCTTCCGCCAGCGGGATGAAGTCGGCGGCCGGCAGGACCTCGACGCCGTCGACCTCCCAGCGCAGCAGGGCTTCCAGCCCGACGATGCGGCCGCTGGCGATGTCGACCTGGGGCTGGTAGTACAGGTGCAGTTCCTCGCGCTGCAGCGCGCGCTGCAGCCTTGCCTCGACATGCAGGTGCTCTTCGGCACGCATGCCCATGTCTTCGGTATAGAAATGGAAGTGATTGCCGCCGTTCGCCTTGGAGCGGTACATGGCGGTATCGGCGGCCTTGAGCAGGGCCGTCGGGTCCTGCCCGTCGCGCGGATAGAGCGCGATGCCGATGCTCCCAGTGGGGAACAGCTCGGTCCCGGCCAGCATCAAGGGCTGGAACAGCTCCGACAGCACCTTCTGGGCCACCAGGGCCGCGTCGCCGCTACTCGCCAGGTCCGGCAGCACCACGACGAATTCGTCGCCGCCCTGGCGCGCCACGGTGTCGCTCTCGCGCAGGCTGTGACTCAGGCGGCGCGCGATCTCGATGATCATCTGGTCGCCTGCCTCGTGCCCGAGACTGTCGTTGACGTGCTTGAAGCGGTCGAGGTCGACGAACATCACCCCGACCAGGCGTCCGCTGCGCTGGGCTTGGGAGATCGCGTGCGCGAGCCGGTCCTGCAGCAGGATGCGGTTCGGCAGGCCGGTCAGCGCATCGTGGTTCGCCATGCGCAGCAAGGCCTCCTCGGCCTCCTTCCTGCGCGAGATGTCCTCGACCGCGATGATCAGGCGCAGCTGGCCGCTGACGGCTTCGCGCATCGCGGACGCGCTGACCGTCACCCAGACCGGGTTGCCGCGCTTCGAGATGAAGCGTGTCTCGCGCTGGAAGTCGCGGATCTCGCCGTCGATGAGCTGCCGGAACAGCGCACGGTCTTCCAGCAGGTTGCTCTGGTAGGTGATCTGGTAAAGGAAACGCTGGAGCAGCTCGATCTCGGTAAACCCGACGATCTGGGTCAGCTTGCGGTTGACCCGCACGAAGCGGCCTTCGCGCGACAGCAGGGCAATGCCGACCGCGGCCTGGGAGAAGGTCAGGCGGAAGAATTCCTCGCTCTCCTGCAGGCGCAGGCGGGCCTGGCGCTTGAAGGTGACGTCGTGGCCGATCAGCAGCAGGATCTTCTCGTCGGCCTGCCTGGTGCGGCGGATGTTGAATTCGAAATAGCGCACCCCGTCGGCATGGCCGTCGACCGTGACGACGATCCCGTCCTGCGGCGCGCCGGATGCCAGCGCGGTGGCCATGCGTTCGGCCAGCTCGGGCGAAGGCAGCAGCGATTCCAGCCAGGGGCTCGCCTCGAGCGCATCGTCCGGGATGCCGAGCATGTCCCGCATCGTCGCATTCATCGAGCGGATCCGGCCGGAAGCATCGGTGACGATCAGCCCGGCCGGCATGCCGCCGATGACCTGTTCCAGGTAGTTCTGGTGCTGGACCACGCTGCGCCGGTCGGCGTGGGCGTAGGTGTCGAGGGCCAGGCCCATGTCCAGGCAGACGACCTTGAGCACGCTGTTGAACATCGCCCGGAAGCGTTCCGGCTCGGCGTGGAACTGCTTCCACAGGAGGTCGAACATGCCCGCCACGTACTTGCGGTAGGCCCCGATGTACCATTTCGGCTCCAGCCCGATGCGCTGGTGGACCAGTCCGACCCGCAGGCGGTCGCGGATGTAGGCGCCGTCGTAGTCGCCCGAAGTCAGGCTGCGGAAATAGGCGGCCTGCGAGTGCTTCAGGCGCTGGACGGTGCCGTCGTCCTTCACCAGCTGGCGCAGCTGGGGAAAACCGAGGATGTGCTCGTAGAAATCGTCCGAGAAGGTGTCGGTGTCTTCCACGGCCAGGCCGTGCAGCTCGCGCAGCAGGGCGAGATCGTCCGGGCGCAGGTCGAGGAAGGCCATGCGTTCGGCCACCTCTTGCTGGTCGAGTCCAATTTCGCGTCCGATCGTGTCGACCGTTTCATCCAATGCGTTCGTCGGCATTGACCTCACAAGCTGCTGCACATGCTGCACCATAGCGATACCCATCGTCGTTGATTGAAGCCACAAAAGAACGCCATTGCCACCAGGCATGTCGTTGATTACTCAGCAATCGATCCGGAAGGGTGCTCGAACGAGCGGGAATGCCACTGGCTTTGAGTGAACTACGGTAGCGATGCGAGTTCTCGCGGTTAAAACCTTAATTCATGATTCCCACAAGATATTTAAGTGAATACAGAGCAATATTGTAGGTACGCAATTTGTGCCGATCAAACCAATTGCTTGATCTGAATCAAAAATTGCTTAACTAAATTTCCATTCACATGGCGACGTGACAACGCATTGCGCTGCCCGGCACAGGAAATGGAGAGGGAAACAGGAAGGAGGCCTGGGCGGACAGCCCAGGCCAGGGAAGAAGGGGGTGGGACTATTGCAAGCGGGCGGCCGGGACCATCACTCGCCCTTGATCTGCAGGGCGCGCTCGTACAGCGCATTCTTCTTGCGCCCGGTGATCTGCGCCGCCAGGTTCGCTGCCTGCTTGACCGAGCATTCGCCCAGCAGGATCTGGAGGATGCGTTCCGCTTCCGCATCCTGCGCATCGGTTTCCAGGGTGGCCCCTTCCACCAGCACGACGAATTCGCCGCGCTCGCGGTGCTGGTCGGCCGTGACCCAGGCCCGTGCCTTGCTCAGCGGGCAGCGGTGCACTTCCTCGAACATCTTGCTCAGCTCGCGCGCGAACACCACCTGGCGGGTCGGCTCGAACACGCTCATCAAGCCTTCGACGCACTCGACGATGCGGTGCGGCGCTTCGTAGATGACGAGGGTCGAGGTCTCGCGCGCCAGCTCGGCCAGCGCGCTTTCGCGCTGCTTCGATTTTGCCGGCAGGAAGCCGACGAAATGGAAGCGGTCGTTCACCAGACCGCTGGCCGACAGGGCCGCGATCGCCGCCGACGGTCCCGGCAGCGGCACCACGTTCAGCCCGGCCGCGCGCACCGCATCGACGATCTTCGCCCCTGGGTCGGAGACGGCCGGCGTGCCCGCATCCGACACCAGCGCCACGCGCTGTCCGGCCTGCAGGCGCTCGACGATCTTGTCGGCCGCCTCGCGCTCGTTGTGCATGTGCGCGGCGATGGTCTGCTTGCTCAAGCCAAAGCGTTGCAGGAGCGCGCCGGTCTTGCGGGTGTCTTCACAGGCCACGACATCGGCGAGCGCCAGCAGGTGCAATGCGCGCAGCGTGATGTCGGTGACGTTGCCGATCGGTGTAGCCACGACATACAGCGTTGCGGTAGGATAGGACTGCTGGGCCGCTTCGCCCATGACGGGAAGCCGGGCGATGTCGATGGTCTGCTGTTCTGTCATAAGGGATTCCGATGTTGAAGAAGAAGAATATCAGGGCGCTGCTGGCGACGGCCGCGCTGGGCGTATTGGCCTCGTCACTGGCGGGCTGCAGCAGCACGCCAATGCCGCCGGACAGGGGCTGCGGCGTACCGGGCGGATTTTGCGCGCCCGCAGCGCCGAGTGCAAGCCCGCCACCTGCCGAACCCGGCTATACGCCCCCGCCGGCGTCCGCCCCGGTCCGCACCAATCCGGTCGAACTCGGGCCTTCCGATGGCCGTCCGCTGGCATCGAGCCTCCCCCGCACGGGCGTGCAAGGAGTACGTATTGCCCTGCTGCTGCCCATGCAATCCGACGCATTCGCCCAGCCTGCCGAAGCGCTGCGCGCCGGCTTCATGGCCGGCTACGAACGCGACCGCAGCGGCGTGACCGTCAACCTGGTTCCCACCAGCGATTCCGCGCAGGCCACGCTCGATGCCTATGCGCGTGCCAGCGAACAGAACGACATCGTGGTCGGCCCCCTCACCCGCCCTGCCGTGGCCGCATTGGCCACCAGCGGCATCGTGAGCAAGCCGACCATTGCCCTGAATCACCCGCAGACCAATGGCCCGCTGCCGCGCCAGATGCTGGTGGTCGGCCTGTCGCTCGAAGAAGAAGCCAGCCAGGTGGCCGACTGGGCTGCCGCGGAACAGCCGGGCGGGCGCGCCCTGGTGCTGACCGGAAAGGCCGCATGGCAGCAACGCCTGTCGGGCGCCTTCGCCGCGCGCTGGGCGCAGCTGGGCCTGAACAATGCTACCGTCGAACTGCCCAGCAGCGACGGCTACGTGGATCCCAACG
This sequence comes from Massilia sp. BHUDP2, assembly GCF_046236355.1. Classification (NCBI taxonomy): domain Bacteria; kingdom Pseudomonadati; phylum Pseudomonadota; class Betaproteobacteria; order Burkholderiales; family Oxalobacteraceae; genus Massilia; species Massilia sp. BHUDP2. Next base: position 841,908 of record NZ_JBJUVW010000003.1, on the reverse strand, counting down.
CGCTGGCCGAGCTGCGCGCGCGCATGCAGGTCGACCAGCCGCAACTGGTGTTCGCCGCCCTCGACCCGGTCCAGCTGCGCCAGGTGCGCAGCGCCATCGGCACCTCGCTGCCGACCTATGGTACCGGCTCGATCAACCCGGGCCCGGACCCGACCGTGGGCGGACCGGAACTGGCCGGGGTGCGCATCCTCGACCTGCCCTGGACCGTGCAGCCGGACAATCCCCTGGTGGCAAGCTATCCGCGCTGGAGCGGCGAGACCGGCGGCTACGACATGAAGCGTCTGTACGCCCTCGGCATCGACGCCTACCGCATCGCCCGCGAACTGGCCGCACGTCCCGACGCCCGCTTCGAACTGGATGGCGTGACCGGCCGCCTGTCGATCGATATGGGCGCCGGTGCAGGGGGCTTCCGGCGCGTCGAAACCGGCACGGTGTACCGTGACGGCATGTACGAAACGGTCGCTTTTTAATCATGTGGCCGCTGCGCCTGTCACCGCGGCAGGCCCAGGGCCGCGACTGGGAGCGGGTCGCCCTGCTCCACCTGCGACGCCACGGCTTGCAGCCGGTCGAAGAGAATTTTCGCTGCAAGGGCGGCGAAATCGACCTGGTCATGCGCGATGGCGATACCCTGGTGTTCGTCGAGGTGCGCCAGCGTGCCGATCGCGAACACGGCGGCGCTGCCGCCAGCATCACTCCCGCCAAGATCCGCCGCCTGGTGCGCGCGGCCCAGGTGTACCTGTTGCGTTTTCCCGTTACGCCGCCTTGCCGCTTCGATGTCGTCGCCATCGATGGCGAACAGCTGGAGTGGCTGCAAAATGTCATCGACTAACTGTATCTACGGCGCTTATTTAAATGTAAGCAATTTTTACCGTGGTTGCCCGACCTGGGTTGCCACTGCACTATAATTCTCGGCTATGAACACTCAACGCATCCTCGCTCACTTCCAGGAGAGCGCCGATCTCAAGATGAAATCGGCTGCTGCCCTGGCACAACCCATTTCGCAGGCCGTCGAACTCATGTTCGGCGCCCTGTCCAACGGCAACAAGATCCTGGCCTGCGGTAACGGCGGTTCCGCCGCCGACTGCCAGCACTTCGCTGCCGAGCTCGTCGGTCGCTTTGAGCGCGAGCGCTTCCCGCTGCCCGCGATCGCGCTGACCACCGACACCTCGATCATGACGGCGGTCGGCAACGACTACAGCTTCAAGGAGATCTTCTCGAAGCAGGTGCAGGCCTTCGGCCAGGCCGGCGACGTCCTGCTGGCGATCTCGACCTCGGGCAATTCGGCCAACGTGCTGGCCGCGGTCGAGGCGGCGCTGGAGCGCGAGATGCGCATCGTCGCCTTCACCGGCAAGGACGGCGGCGCGCTGGCGAAGATGCTGACCGACGCCGACATCCATATCAACGTGCCCCACGCACGCACCGCGCGCATCCAGGAAGTCCACCTGTGCGCGATTCACTGCATCTGCGACGGCATCGACGTCGCACTGTTCGGAGGAGAAGAGGAATGACCAAACTGCGCCCGCTGGCCGGCCTGCTGTCCAAAATCGTCCTGGGTACCGCGCTCGCGGCATCGCTGTCGGGCTGCGTGGCCATGGCCGTGGGCGGCGCCGCCACAGCCGTCCTGTCGGCCAACGACCGCCGCACCCTCGGCATGCAGACCGAGGACAAGGCGATCAACGTCAAGGCCGAGCTCAAGCTGCGCGAGCTCACCGGCGAGAACGGCCACATCAACGTCACCAGCTACAACCGCAAGGTGCTGCTGACCGGCGAAGTGCGCGACGACGCGATGAAGCAGGCGGCCGAGCGCGAAGTGCGCGCGATCGACAACGTGGTCTCGGTGATCAACGAGCTGGAAATCGCCGGCCCGTCGAGCTATACCTCGCGTTCGAACGACGCCCTGATCACCACCAAGGTCAAGGCCAGCCTGGTCGACAAGAAGACCGTCTCGGCCACCGCCTTCAAGGTGACCACCGAGCGCGGCATCGTCTACCTGCAGGGCCTGGTCACCGCGCGTGAAGGCAATATCGCCGCCGACGTCGCCAAGGGCGTGCCGGGCGTGGTCAAGGTCGTCAAGATCTTCGAATACATCGCCGACGAAGACCCGCGCGCCAACCAAACGGCGCCAAGCCAGGGTTAATGCCAACGGCAGGACTGCGGTCCTGCCGTTTTCTCATCCGCCTCCATCATGACCGCTCAGACTTTCTCCCGTTCCTGGATCAAGCCCGCCGCCGCTGCCGCCGTCGTGCTGGCCCTGGCCGGCATCGGCTACGCCTCCTTCACGAGCGCCCCGCCCGCGCCGAACGTCACCTTCATCAGCATTGCCGGCGACAAGATCAGTACCGAGTCCCTGCGCGGCAAGGTGGTGATGGTGAACTTCTGGGCGACTTCCTGCGTCACCTGCGTCAAGGAGATGCCGCAGATGGTCGAGACCTACAACAAATACAAGGCACAGGGCCTGGAGTTCGTGGCGGTCGCAATGCAGTACGACCCGCCCAACTACGTGCTGAACTTCACCGAGACCCGCCAGCTGCCCTTCAAGGTCGCCATCGACTCGGCCGGCGACATCGCGAAGCAGTTCGGCGACGTCACCCTGACCCCGACCACTTTTGTCATCGACAAGCAGGGCAGGATCATCAAGCAGTACGTGGGCGAGCCGGACTTCCCGACCCTGCACAAGCTGATCGAGAAAGAGCTGGCTTCTTAAGCCTTGGGGTACAAAATCATCTGGGTGCAGCGGAACAGGGCGATGGTCTTGCCGCTGTCCTTGTCGGTGACCACAGCATCCCACACCTGCGTGGTGCGTCCCAGGTGCACGGCGGTCGCCACCACGGCGATGGTTCCCTGGCGCGCGGTGCCCAGGTGGTTCGACTTCAATTCGATGGTGGTGAAGCTGTGCGCGCCTTCCGGCAGGTGAGCGATGCAGGCGTAGCCGGCCGCGGTGTCGGCCAGCGTGACCACGCTGCCGGCGTGCAGGTAGCCGTTCGGGGCCAGCAGGTGGGGCTGCACGGGCAGCTCGGCCGCGACGCGGCCTTCGGCGACTTCGGTGATCCGGATGCCGAGGTGGCCCGGCAGGAAGGACTTGCCGAAGTCGTTGAAGGAGTCAGGGGTGTACTTGGGGTTCATGGCGGGTACTGTCGTTAAAAAAAGCGGCATCGTACACTGCCCGGGGTGAAGCGGGCCACTAGCGCCTGCGCTTGCCCCCGCTAGAACCGCCGCGCTGCCGCGCCGCCGTGTTCTGCTGCTGCAGCATCGAATCGACCCGTTCGGATGCCTCGCGTGCCAGCTGCTGCGCCAGTTCGATGCTCGGGAAGTGTTCCGGCTCCCGGTAGCCCAGCCAGGCATAGGCGGAATACATGCGGCAGGTATCCTCGACCTCCTGCAGGTTCATGTAATACAGCTCCTGGGTAGGCGGCTGCAGCTTGCACACCTTCTTCTTGGCCAGCGACAGCGCCCAGTGCTCCCAGGCGCTCTGCAATACCGGCACCCGGCTCGAGATCGGCACCAGCGACAGCATGAACTTCTCGGCCACGGACAGCGGCAGCGTGTCGAGCCATTCGGCCCGCTCGTTCTGCTCCTCCGTGATGCGCGGATAGAAGAAACCGTCCGGCACGTCGATGTTGTGCACGAAGCGCTTCAAGAGCTTCACCAGCGAGGTCTCGCCCGTCACCGAGGAGATGCGGTGCAGCTGCTCGAGCGAAGGCGCGACCGCGAAGCCGGTTGCCGCCACCGGCGGAATCTTTTCCTTCATTAGCGCGCGCATCACCTCGTGGGTGTCGTCGTCGTAGCCCGCGACAAAACCCTCCTCGTGTACGCCGTAGCGCCCTGCCCGGCCGGCGATCTGCTTGGCCAGCGCCGCCGAGATCTCTTCTTCCTCATAGCCGTTGTACTTGACGGCGGTCGTCATCACGATGCGCGCGATCGGCATGTTCAGGCCCATCGCCAGCGCGTCGGTGCCGACCACGATGTCGGCCTGTCCTTCGCGGAAGCGCTCGGCCTGCGCGCGCCGCACTTCGGGCGACAGGTTGCCGTACACGGTGGCGACCGACAGTCCCTTCTCGGTGATCATGTCGCGCCACATCAGGACGTCGCGCCGCGAGAAGGCGATGACGGCGTCGCCGCGCCGCAGGTTGCCGAGCTTGCGCACCGGCGAAGGCTCCATCGCCAGCGGCGCCATGCGTTTCAGCACGTGGACTTCGAGCGGCACTTCCAGGCGTTCGGCCAGCGCCTCGATCGCGCGCCGCGCTTCCGGGGCGCCGACCAGGAACACGGTCGATGCCGGCGCGCCGCACACGGCCGCGGTCCAGGCGGCGCCGCGGTCGCGGTCGGCCAGCATCTGGATCTCGTCGATCACCGCCACTTCGACCTGCGTTTTCGTATCCAGCATCTCGACGGTGCTGGCGACGTGGGTCGCGTCTTCGGCGATGCGGCGCTCTTCGCCGGTGATCAGGCTGACCTTGATGGGCGCGCCGTGCGGACGGGCGTTCTGCAGGCGCTCGTAGTTCTCCAGCGCCAGCAGGCGCAAGGGAGCCAGGTAGACCCCGCTTGCGGCCTTGGCCAGCGCCTCCATCGCGCGGTGGGTCTTGCCCGAGTTGGTCGGTCCGAGCAGGGCGATGAACTTGCGCTGCATGCGGCTGGCCACCTCGAAGGATTCCGGGTACTCGGCCAAGTTGATGCTTTCCTTGGTGCGCGCGGCGTGGCGCTCTTCCTGCTCGCGCTCGATGGCATGGGTCAGGCGCTGCGAGATGCGCTGGAACACGTATTCGGCCGGCTCCGAGGTTTCCAGCTCGTCGAGCACGTGCAGGAACAGCATCGGGTCCCAGCCGAAGTCGTCGGCTTCTTCCGCGATGTCGCGCACGAAGGCCTCGGCTTCGGTCTGCAGCTCTTCGATGGCGTCGGGAGTGGCGCGTTCCTCGAGCAGGTCGCGGCGCGCCAGCACGTCCATCTTGCGCCACTTGCTCGGCTTGGCCAGCACGCCGCGCGAAGGCACCAGGCGGTAGGGCACGCGCAGGCCTTCGTAGCGCACTTCGCCCGAGAAGCGCAGGAAGACGCGGCCTTCCATCTTGACCAGTTCGATGCCGCGCTCGGCGAAGTCGAGCTCGCGTTCGAGGAAGGCGTCGTCGTGTTCGGTGTCATCTAGTGGAGGGTGGGATTGATTCATGGTTGCTTGCGTGATGTCTGGTTGACATCACTATAGCGCAGCGCGCGAACACGCACGGCTCCGGTTCCCCTGCGCAAGCCAGCATCCTGTCAGGCCTCGCGCTTTTCCAGCTCAAATCCTTCGTCCAGCCAGCCGGTAATACCGCCGATCATCAGCTTGACCGGCCGACCCAGCCTGGCCAGGCGCTCGGCACCACGGTGCGCGCCGTTACAGTGCGCGCCGGCGCAGTAGACCACGAACAGCGTGTCCATCGGATACTCGCGCAGCTTGATCTCGACGATCTTCCCATGCGGCAGGTTGAGTGCTGCGGGGACGTGTCCTTGTGCGTACAGTTCCGGGCTGCGGGTGTCGAGCAGGACGAAATCCTGCTGGCCGGCGGCGATGGCGCCGTGGACGTCGGCACAGTCGGTCTCGAAAGCGAAGGCCGCGCTGAAGTGGGCAAGGGCCCGGTCGCTCGCTGCGGCGGGTACGGCGGAAACGGCTGACGTCATGTGAACCTCCTTGTTGAAGAGTCCACAGTGTGGCAGCCGGGGCCAACCCCCCCTAGTAGCCGGCCTGACAGAAACTGGTAACATCGCGCCATGCCGCACCATGTCGCCATCCTCGCCTACGACGGCCTGTGCACCTTCGAATTCGGCTGCGCCGTCGAACTGTTCGCCCTCGAGCGGCCCGAACTCGGCGTTCCCTGGTACACCCATGCGGTGTGTGCGGACGAACCCGGCCCCCTGCGCGCCCTGGGCGGCCTGAGCGTCCAGGTGGCGCACGGCCTGGAGGCATTCGAAGCGGCGGACACCATCGTCATCCCCGGCTGGCGCGATGCCGCCGAGGCGCCCTCCCCTGCCCTGCTCGACGCCTTGCGGCGCGCCCGCGCACGCGGCGTACGCCTCTGCACTATTTGCTCGGGCAGCTTCGTGCTGGCCCACGCGGGCCTGCTGGACGGGAAGAAGGCGACCACGCACTGGCGCTACCTGGACCGGCTCGCGCAGGATTTCCCTGAAGTGAAGGTACAGCAGGGCGTGCTGTACGTGGAGGACGATGGCATCGTCACCTCGGCCGGTTCGGCGGCGGGCCTGGACATGCTGCTCCACCTGGTACGCAGCGACCATGGGGTCGAACTCGCGGGCCGGGTCGCCCAGCGCCTGGTCATTCCCGCCCACCGCGACGGCGACCAGGCGCAGTTGGTGGCGCGTCCCCTGCCCTCGCCCGGGGAGAACGGCATCGCCCAGCTGATGGATTGGGTGCGCGAGAACCTGCGCGCGCCGCACACGGTGGACTCGATGGCCGTGCAGGCGCGGCTCGGCACCCGCACCTTCCAGCGCCGTTTCAAGGACCGTACCGGACTCACGCCGCTGGCCTGGCTGGTGCGCGAACGTGTCACGCTGGCGGCGCAGGTGCTGGAAACGCGGCCGGGATTGGCGATCGAGGCAGTGGCCGACCTGGCTGGCCTGGGCTCCGCCGAATCGCTGCGCCACCACTTCCGCAAGCACGGCCTGCCGCCGCCCGGCCGCTACCGCAGCGCAGCCTCCCGCCTGGCCGGATAGTAGGGACTTTCCGGCGGCCCCAGATAGCTCGGCTGCAGCCCGCCCGCGTCGATCACCAGGCGCTGCAGCACCAGTCCCGGATCCAGGGCCCAGAACTTGACCGTGTGGCGCCCGGGGCGGTCCACGCGGTGGGTGGTGACGAACTTCGCCACACCATCGGACACGAGCTGGTTCCAGTACTGTTCGGATTCGTCGGCGTGCACGTTGACTTCCTGCAGCGGACCGTCGTCGATCGACACGGCGAAGCGGAAGCCCTTCCCTGGCTGGAACTTGAGCGTCGGTCCCAGGGTCGCATGCAGCTTCAGTTCGCCGGCCTTGAACAGGTGCACGTCGTACTCCAGCCGCATGCCGTCTTCCACCCTCAGCGCCGGCGCGGCGGCCGGCATCGTGGTCATGCCCGACAGGGTATGGCCGTAGCCGGGAATCCTGAGCCACCGGCGCCCTTGCGGCGCATGCTGGCGGCTGAAGTGCTCGGCCTCGATGGCGACCACGCCGCGGCTCTCCACGTGCCCCTGCGCGGACTGCGGACTCAAGCCTTCCGGCTTGTGCACCGGGACCTTGACGATGAGCTTCGCTCCTTCCGGCCCGCTCACCGTCAGCTCGGCCTCCATGCTGCCGGCCGGGACGGCGTTCCAGTCCACGTCCACCAGGATGCGCTGTTCCTTGTCGACCCGCCCTGCCGCATGGCTGAGCCGGACCCACGGATGGCTCGCCTTGAGCGCGTAGTCGAAGGGTTCCCTGCTGCGGTTGAACAGTTCAATGTAACGCGGCTGCCTGTCGAACACGTCCAGCGCCGGCACGCTCATGTGCTGCAGCCCGTAGGCCGGCCACACCGCCTGGCTGCCCTGCACCACCACGCCCATCTGGTCGGCCGCGCGGATGCCGCCCGGCGCGCTCGGTTCCGGCAGGCGCAGCCGCGATACCGCCGGCATGACGTCACGATAGGGCTGGGCCCAGTTGGTGTAGCCGAAGCGGTTCTGCGACATCATGTGCTTCCACTTGCCACGATTAGCGCCGTGGTACTGGCGGGTCAGTTCGGCGTCGCGGTCGAACAGGCGCTGCACGCGCGCGGCCAGGTCGTTGGTGGTGGCGCGTCCCTGGCGCGCGTACAGGGCGTTCCTGCCGCTTGACACCCACATGTCGAGCGCATTGGCGGATGCGCGCACCGGATACTCGACCAGCTGGAAATACGCGTCCTGCATCGTCTTCGGCAGGGCCTGGCCGACCTGGCGGGCTTCGTCGACCAGGGCCTTGTAGTCGTTCACCACCCGCTCCGCTTCGTCGTAGGCGCTCAAGCTGTAGGTGGTCGGTTCCAGCTGTTCCGGACGCCGGCGCGCGTTGTAGCGGGTGTAGCGCTCGACGATCGAGGCGATGCGACCGGCGTGCCGGGCGCCGAACTCGCGCGCGGCCCAGGCCTCCAGATAGGCCGGCAGTTTCTCGGCGGGCCAGGCTTGCGGATTCCAGGCATAGGCGAGGAAGAACTCGGTCGGCACTTCCATCGGCTTGAGGTCGCCCACGTTGACGATCCAGAGCCGGTTCGCACCGTACTCGTTGGCCAGGTTCATCTGCTCCCAGACCTTGGCGATCTGGGTCACGTTCAGCCATTTGTAGGAGCGCGGGCCGCCCACGTAATCGAAGTGGTAGTAGACCCCGGCGCCGCCGCTGCGCTTGCGTTCGTCAAGCGTGGGCAGGCGGCGGATGTTGCCCCAGTTGTCGTCGCACCAGAGCAGCAGCATGTCGTCCGGCACCTGCATGCCCTTCTCGTAGTATTCCTGGACTTCCTTGTACAGCGCCCACAACTGCGGGACGGTGGCCGGATCGCGGTTCAGTTCCTGCCTGATGATCGAACGCTGGTCGCGCACGATGCGCTCCAGCAGGTCGACGTTGGCGCTTTCCGACATCGGCTCGTCGCCGTCGCCGCGCATCGCCATCGTGATCACCTTTTCGTAGTCGCGCGTGTTGCGCAGGCCCTGGGCCCAGAACGCGCGCAGGGTGTCGGCATTGCGGCTGTAATCCCACGGGCCCTTGCCGTGGCGGAGCCACTCCTGGTGGGCGCGCATCATCGGCTCGTGGTGCGAGGTGCCCATCACGATGCCCATGGTGTCGGCCAGTTCGCCGTTGCCTTTGTCATCATCGTAGAAGGCCGAACCCCACATGGCGGGCCACAGGTAGTTGGCGCGCATGCGCAGCATCAGCTCGAACAGCTGCTCGTAGAACTTGCGGTTGTAGCCGCCGAAGCGCTGCCTGGCCCAATTGGTAAGCGCCGGCGCTTCGTCGTTCAGGAAGATGCCGCGGTACTGGACCGCCGGCTTGTCCATCAGGCGGGTGTCCAGCGGGACGCTGAGCGCCGCGTGGCGAGACACCGGCACGTCGGCCCACCAGTGCCAGGGCGAGACGCCGATCTGCTCGGACAGCGCGTAGATGCCGTAGATACTGCCACGCTTGTCGCTGCCGGCGATGACCAGGGCGCGCTTCACGCCGGGCAGCGGGTCCGTCACCGCCTGGATCAGAAAACCCTCCCATTGGCCGGCGAGCGTGCGCGTATCGATCCTGCCCTGCCTGGCCAGTTCATCGATAAGGGGGTGGCGGCCTAGCGTGCCGACGATGATGACGTCGCTCCCGGCTGCGCTGGTCTGCCATTGTGGCGTCTTGCCGGTGACCCGCTGAATGTCGCGCTGCAGGTCGCGCGCCGCGCGCAGCACGCCGGGGAAGTCGTCCTTGCCGACCACGATCGGGGCGGCGCGGCCCTTGCCCACGAGCTGGACGCCATCCTTGCCCTGCACGTCGACGAAGCGCGGGGTACCGAGCGCATGAACCTCGGCCGGCAGCGACAGGCACAGGCCGAGCGCCAGGCAGCACAGCAGCCGCTGCATGATGCGTGTTCCGATCCCGCTGCCGGGCCTCGCTGGTGCTGCCATGTCGCCTCCGATTGTTATAGCCAACAATAAATGTTAGCGCAATCATCAGAGTCTATTATTGTCCGGGCAAGGAGTCAAACGAAAGACTGGTTAACGAAAAAGGCCGGCGCCGCATGCGCGGGCCGGCCCTTGTGACAGGTCCGCAGGTGCTTACGCTGCGACGCCCGCCTCGTGCGCCTGCTGGTCGGCGTGGTAGGACGAACGCACCATCGCGCCCACGGCGGCGTGCACGAAGCCCATCTCGTAGGCCTTCTCTTCGAACATCTTGAAGGTATCCGGGTGCACGTAGCGGCGCACCGGCAGGTGCGAGTTCGACGGCGCCAGGTACTGGCCGATGGTCAGCATGTCGATATCGTGCTCGCGCATGTCGCGCATCACTTCCAGGATTTCCTCGTCGGTCTCGCCCAGGCCGACCATCAGGCCGGACTTGGTGACCGCGGTCGGGTACATCTTCTTGAAGTCGCGCAGCAGCACCAGCGAGTGCTTGTAGTCGGCGCCCGGACGCGCTTCCTTGTACAGGCGCGGCACGGTTTCCAGGTTGTGGTTCATCACGTCCGGCAGGCCGTCGGCGAAGATGTTCAGGGCCTTTTCCAGGCGGCCGCGGAAGTCCGGCACCAGCACTTCGATCTTGGTGTTCGGCGACAGCGCGCGGGTCTTGGTGATGCACTCGACGAAGTGGCCGGCGCCGCCGTCACGCAGGTCGTCGCGGTCCACCGAGGTGATCACGACGTAGGACAGGCGCAGGTCGGCGATGGTCTTGGCCAGGTTGCCCGGCTCGTTCACGTCCAGCGGATCCGGACGGCCGTGGCCGACGTCGCAGAACGGGCAGCGGCGGGTGCACTTGTCGCCCATGATCATGAAGGTCGCGGTGCCCTTGCCGAAGCATTCGCCGATGTTCGGGCAGCTCGCCTCTTCGCACACGGTCACCAGATTGTTGGCGCGCAGGATGTCCTTGATCTCGTAGAAGCGCGACGAGGCGGTCGCGGCCTTCACGCGGATCCAGTCCGGCTTCTTGAGGCGCTCGGTGTCGGCGATCGGAACGATCTTGATCGGGATGCGCGAGGTCTTGCTGGCGCCCTTCTGCTTTTCGGTGGCGTCGTAGGCTTGGGCAGTACCGGTGTTGGTGTCGGTGGTCATTGGCTTGAGCCCGGAAGGGGCTTCCATTCAGAGGTTGTTCGTTGCCGGCACGGTTGCTTCAACCGTCCCGGTTGGCGCACGCAGCTGATATATCAGCTGCTGCGCCAGCGCCTGCTGGACATCCGCCAGCGGGACTTCCACGCCCATGGTGCGCATGTCGACCGTGGCCAGCCCGGAGTATCCGCACGGGTTGATCCACGTGAACGGGGCCAGGTCCATCGCCACGTTCAGCGACACGCCATGGTAGGTGCAGCCGTTGCCGCGCACCTTGAGGCCGAGGGCGGCGATCTTCGCGCCCTTGCGTGGCCCTTGCGAGATATAGATGCCGGGCGCCCCGGCAACGCGTTCGCCCGCGAGATTATACGCCGCCAGCACCTCAATGACCGCCTGTTCGATTTTTGCCACAAACTGGCGGGCGTACAGCTTGCCGCCCGGCTTGTTGCGGCGCAGGTCCATCAGCAGGTAGATCACGACCTGGCCGGGACCGTGGTAGGTGACCTCGCCGCCGCGGTCGGTCTGGACCACGGGGATGTCGTGGGGCGCCAGCACGTGGGCGCGGTCGGCGCCCAGGCCCAGCGTGTACACAGGGGGATGCTCGACGATCCACAGCTCGTCCTGCGTGTCGGGCGTACGCGCGTCGGTAAAGGCGCGCATCGCGGCGAAGGTCGGTTCGTAGTCGGCGCGGCCGAGCTCACGGATCAGCGGCGTGGCGGGACGGGTAGCGGACATGTGGGTATAGGGCGGGAATATGGACAGCCCTGTCATTATAAGCCAGCGCGATGCATCGTGCCCGCCGGCCGTCCATCCCTTTGACCCCTTACAGCACCATCTTGACCATGTGGTGCGAGGACAGGGCGCGGTAGACGTCGTCCAGCATCTCGCGGCTGGTGGCGCGCACGGTCACGGTCAGGCCGGTGTAGTTGCCCTTGGAAGATGGACGGCTTTGCATCTTGCCGGCATGGAAAGTCGGATCCAGTTGCGTAATCACTTCGACAATTGTCGAAGCGAAATCGACATGCGTCGCGCCCATCACCTTGATCGGGAAGTCGCTCGGATATTCGATGAGGGATTCTTTCTGGTCCATGGTATTTGTCCTGTGCAAAGCGGCATTGTAGCCAATCCCATATGGTGCTGCAGGGGCGAAAAAAAAGGCCGGCGCTGTGGCCGGCCTGAACTATTCTTTTTGGAATGGGAAGAATAGCGGGACATGGGGTCGCTCGGAGCAGCGCTGCTGCCTGCGAGCGAGTGATGCGACTGTATTCCTCCGCCGTCCAGATCGCGAGCGCCATGTGACGAACGGCAGCCTGGCGTGACGGGCGGCGCAAACGGCGGCATGGACGGCGCCGCCGCCGCCTTCACATCAGCGCTCCCTTTCGTTGGGCCGCCCGTGGTCCAGGGCTTCGGAGCGGCGTTCGAGCCTGGCGCGCGCCGGCGGCGGCGCGGGCGGGGCTGCCACCGGCGCAGGCGGCGGCGCCATCACGCGTGGCGGCGGGGGCGCGACCGCCTGTGGCGGCGGCATGCTCGGCGCGGCCGGCTGCGGCATCGCCGCCACCGGCTGCGGACGCTCGCGGCGGCCCTCGAATCGCTCGCCCCGGTCGCCACGTTCGCCACGGTCCCAGCGCTCGGCACGCTCGGGACGTTCGCGGCGCTCGTCCTCGCGTCCGCGTCCCCACTGCGGACGGGCGGGCTCCTGCACCACTGCCGGCGCCGGCGGCGGGGCAGTGGTGATCGCGCCCGGCTGGAACGGCTGCTGGCCCGGCGTCGCCGCCACCGGTGGACGGGGCGCCGGATTGGTCGTCAGCACCGGCGGACGCTGGCCGCGTTCGGCGCGGTCGCGGCCCCAGCCGTCGCGGTCGACGCGGTTCGGGATGCCGTCGCCATCCCGATCGCGGTCGACACGGTTGCGGATGCCGTCGCCGTCACGGTCGGCGCGGTCGCGGATGCCGCCCGGCCGGGTATCGACCCGGTTCGGAATGCCGTCCCCATCGCGGTCACGGTCGATGCGGTCGGGGATGCCGTCGCGGTCGCTGTCGCGGCGGGCCGCGCGGTCGCGCCAAGCCAGCGGCGCCGACGGCGCGGTGCCCGGAGCGCTCGGGATGACGCCCGGCAGGGTGGCGCGCGGCACGTCCGGCACCACGACCTGGCCGCGCTGGCCGAAGTTCGCATGCGGGACCACGGTCAGGCCGCGCTGGCGGTAGTCGGGCACGCCGTCGCGATTCCGGTCGCGGTCGCGGCGGTCGCCGTCCTTGCGGTCGCGCCAGCCCCAGGAGTTCAGGCGGCGCAGGCGCTCGTCCGACAGGCGGTAGTGCGGCACGTAGTGGTCGCGCGGGCCGAGCGGGTACCAGCCGGTGGCCGGACGCGAACCGTGCTGGTGGAAGCTCGCGCTCCAGCCGCTGCCGCCGACCCAGCCGACCAGCGCCGGCGCCCAGATCGGACGGCGGCCGTAGTGTTCCTTGCGGCCCGGGGCCCAGGCCCAGCGGTTCTTCACGTGCACCCAGCGGCCGTAGTGGAAGGGCGCATAGCCCCAGGGCGCATTGTCGACCCAGGTCCAGCCCCAGGGGGCGATCCAGGTCCAGCGGCCGTCGCGGTAGGGCACCCAGCTCGAGGTGACCGACGGGATCCACAGCGGGCCGTACTCGATGTCGTCCTGCCAGATGCCGTGGCGGTCCAGCTCTTCGTAGCCGGTCATTTCGGTGGTGACGTACTGCGCCGAACGCGCACCGTCGAGCTCCCGGTCGCGCCCCAATGCCCAGTCGTCGAAAGCGTCGCGTTGCGCCTGCAATGTGCGCACGTCGTCGTCGCGCAGCTCGGCGCTGCGGCCGGCGCGGATGGTCAGGCTGGCGCCGCCGCCATCGACCTGGGCCTCGCCGTCGAACACGCTGACCACGCTGGTATCGCGCACGCGCTCGGCGTCCACGCGCAGGCGGCCGGGTTTGAGCATGCGCACGCGGCCCTGGGGCGTGCTCAGTTCGAATTCCGGCAGCACGTCCTCGCTCAGGATGCGGATGCTGGCGCTGCCGTAGTGCAGGCGCAGGCGCAGGCTGTCGTCGTCCAGTTCGCTCACTTCGAGCGAGCTGTCGCCGTCGATGCGGATCGCGGTCGAGCCGATCCGCACTTCGGTGCGTCCGTTCGGTTCGGTAGTGATCAGGTTGCGGCTGGTGACCGGCCAGTTGACCAGGGCGGCGGTGGCGGACTCGCCCACATCGCCGCTGATGCTGACCTTGCCCTGGGCCAGCGAAACGCGGCCGACGCGGCCCGGCGGCTCGGTCTCCAGCGTGCCCTGCGCCAGGGCGGCAGTGGATAAAGCCGTGAGCGCGAGCATCACGGCGGTACGGGCGAATCGCTTGTTCATGGGAGCTCCGCTAGGTGGACGAAGGACGGCTACCTGATTACAACGCACAAAAGCGTGCGGGGAATACGCAACTTACAGAAAGTTTCAACTGCTGAGTGACAGATACACAAGCAGCGGCAGCGGTGCCTCGTCCCCTTAGGCGCGGCGGCCCGGTTCAACGAGGAATAACAGCGTGCCCATCACCACCAGCACGGCGCCGAAGATGCGGTTCTGCAGCTTCACGGCGCGCACGTCGCGCAGGAAGCGCTGCATCATGGATGCCATGCCGGCATAGCCGTGCATGACGATCGAATCGATGGTCACCATGGTCACCCCGAGGATGGCCAGTTGCGGCAGCAGCGGCGCTTTCTGGTTGATGAACTGGGGCAGCACCGCGACCATGAAAATGATGCCCTTGGGGTTGGTGGCATTGGTGAGGAAGCCGGTCATCACGCGCTTGCCGAAGCCCGGATGGGCGGGCAGGCCGGCGCTGCTCACCGCGCCGGCATCGGCGGCCGGGGCCGCCGGTGCGCGCCACTGCGCGATGCCCAGGTAGATCAGGTACAGCGCGCCGACGATCTTCACCGCGGTAAACGCCACCGAAGACGCCAGCAGCAGCGAACCCACGCCGGCGCCGGCGATCACCAGCACCAGGATCAGGCCGAGCTGCAGGCCCAGCACGGTAGCGCTGGCTTTCTTCAGGCCATACGCGAGGCCGTGCGACATCGACAGCACCGCGCCGGAACCGGGCGAAATGGCGATCAGGGAACCGGCGATGACGAAGGCGATCCAGGTAGCGAAGCTCATGCTGCTAGGGGAAAAGGAAGGGAAAGGGGGAGGAGGGTAATGCAAAACGGGCCAGCGCGCGCGTCCGGATCAACCGGAGCGCGGCGCAAGGCCAGGGTACTGCTTACTTCTTCTTTGGGTTGACAGCTGCTTTCAGCGTCGCACCGGCAGCGAAGCGCGGGGTCTTCGATGCTGCGATCTTGATGACATCGCCGGTTGCCGGGTTGCGGCCCTTGCGCGCAGCGCGCTTGGTGACCGAGAAGGTGCCGAAGCCGGTGATGCCGACCGTGTCACCCTTCTTCAGGCGCTCGGTGATGATCTCGATGATCGTGTTGACGGCGGTGTTGGCAGCCGCGCCGGACATCTCGGTGCGCTTCGCGAATTCCGCGATCAGTTCGCCTTTTTTCATAAGTCCCTCCGGGGTTAAAAGAGCGGGAAGATTAGCACAAAAGAATTGCTCTATGTAATCCCGTCCGGAGGCGAAGCGACGCGCAGCCTCAGGCCAGGCTGTTTTCCACGCTCGGCGCCGCCAGGCGGTGGCGCAGGGCGGCGTTGATCAGGGTCTGGTAACCGGTGCCGCAGCGTTCCGACAGGTTGCGGAATTCGTTCAGGACTTCGTCGTCGAGGTAGATCGTGATGCGGGTCTTGCGTTTCGGCGGACGAGCACGGCGCACTGGTGCCGCGATCTGTGCTGCTTGCAGGGTCGATTCGGTATTCATGGCATCTCCTTCGGTGGCGAGGCTGCAGTACCGCAGCCAACAGATTGCACTA
This sequence comes from Massilia sp. BHUDP2, assembly GCF_046236355.1. Taxonomy (NCBI): domain Bacteria; kingdom Pseudomonadati; phylum Pseudomonadota; class Betaproteobacteria; order Burkholderiales; family Oxalobacteraceae; genus Massilia; species Massilia sp. BHUDP2. The sequence continues at coordinate 826,266 of NZ_JBJUVW010000003.1, read as the reverse complement.
TACGTACGCGATTTTCCGGATGCCCGGCAAAAGCGACGAGATGCAGATTTACGCGACTGAAATGCATAAAGCCGCGCTGAACCGTGTGACCAGCTTTACGGGCTCAGGTAAGATGTGGCGAACTTGACATGATTGGAGCATGAACAATGGCTGCAGGCAGTTTGCTGGCATTACTGGACGATATCGCGACGATCCTCGACGACGTTGCGGCGATGAGCAAGGTGGCGGCGAAGAAGACCGCCGGCGTGCTCGGCGACGACCTGGCGCTCAATGCGCAGCAGGTCACCGGCGTCAACGCCGAGCGCGAATTGCCGGTGGTGTGGGCCGTGGCCAAGGGCTCGTTCAAGAACAAGGCGATCCTGGTGCCGGCGGCGCTGGCGATCTCGGCCTTCGTGCCCTGGCTGATCACCCCGCTCTTGGTGATCGGCGGCGCCTTCCTGTGCTACGAAGGTTTCGAGAAGCTGGCGCACAAGTTCCTGCACAGTAAGGAAGAAGACGATCAGCGTCGTGCCGAGCTTGCCGCTGCCGTGGCCAACCCGGCGGTGGACATGTGTGCGATGGAAAAGGAGAAGATCAAGGGCGCGGTGCGCACCGACTTCATCCTGTCGGCGGAGATCATCGTGATTGCCCTCGGCACCGTGGAAAACGCGCCGTTCAGCCAGCAGGTGCTGGTGCTGACCACGATTGCGCTGGCGATGACGGCCGGCGTGTACGGCCTGGTGGCCGCCATCGTCAAGATGGACGACGCCGGCCTGTCCCTGAGCCAGAAGGCCAGCGGCCTGGCGCGCGGTACCGGCAGGCTGCTGCTGGCCGCCGCGCCGAAGCTGATGAAATTCCTGTCGATCGCCGGCACCGCGGCCATGTTCATGGTCGGCGGCGGCATCATCGCCCACGCCTGGGAGCCGCTGCACCACTTCGCCGAAGGCGCGGCGCAGGTGACGGCCGGCGTGCCGGGCGTCGGCGGCGTGCTGGCGGCGATCACCCCGACCATCGTCGATGCACTGGCCGGCGTCGTGCTCGGCGCCCTCGTGCTGATGGTCGTGACCCTCGTGCAGCGCATGCGCGGCAAGAAAGCCGCCCACTGATCAAACAGGGCGGGACCAGATCCCGCCCGTCCTTCCTCCTCCCATGGCCGCCCCGGCCAGTCACCCTGCATACAAAACGCCAGGCCGCACTGCGGCCTGGCGCTTCCCCGCGTCAAAACGCACTCACGGTGCATGATATTTACAAAACATGCTGCGTAAATAGACAACTATTTGACAAATTGCCAGCATGGATACTCCGCCAATAAATCATTCGCGGTAGCAATATGTTGACCGCGACTGATAAAACAATGTTTATAACAACCAGGAGCATCTATGCGTTTCTCATCCGGGCGCTGTCAGCTTAGCGCCGCCGCAATTGCAGTTGGCATGTTGATTTCCTCTGTCGCCATCGCGCAGAGTTCCGAAGGCTCGATTTATGGCCGCGGCAAGCCCGGTGACAAGATCACGATTACCAGCATCGAGAATGGCGCGACGCGCCAGATCACCGTCGATGCGAACGGCACCTATACCGCTGCCAAGCTCCAGCCGGGCTCGTACCGCGTCGAAGGCGGCGGCATCACCCGCGACGTGAACGTGTCGATCGGTTCCGGTACCGCGGTCGACCTGGGAGGCGACACCGTGGCACGCGTGGTCGTGCAGGGTAGCCGCAGCCTGATCGACACCTCGACCGCGGAAACCAGCACCGTCTTCACCGCCGACCAGATCGCTGCGCTGCCGGTGGCGCGCGACATCAACGCGATCGCGATCCTGGCCCCGGGCGTGGTCCGGGGTGACCCGGACCTGGGCGGCGGCAGCCTGCCGTCCTTCGCCGGCGCATCGGTTGCCGAAAACGGCTACTACATCAACGGCTTCGACGTCACCAATATCCGTAACTTCCTCTCGTATTCCAACCTGCCGTTCGAAGCCATCGGCGCGCAGCAGGTCAAGAGCGGTGGCTACGGCGCCGAGTACGGCCGTTCCCTGGGCGGCGTGATCAGCATCGTCACCAAGCGCGGCACCAACACCTGGAAGGGCGGCGCTTCGGTCTATTTCTCGCCGGAGTCGCTGCAGGCCAGCGGCCAGAACCTGCTCGATCTCGATCCCGACAACGCCAAGTACAAGGTCTTCCGCAAGTACAACAAGCAGACGGACCTGAATGCCAACGTCTATGCGGGCGGCCCGATCATCAAGGACAAGCTGTTCGTCTTCGGCGTGCTCGAAGGGCGCCGCGATACCACCGACACCTTCCTGCAGAACCGCAGCACCGAGACCAAGTCGACCCAGCCGAACGGCATGATCAAGGTCGACTTCACGCCGAACGAGACGCACCGCCTCGAGTTCACCGGCATCAGCAACAAGAGCAAGACCGACTACATCGACTATGTCCATGCCGAAGGCCAGGAATGGGCCACCAGCCACGTCGGCACGCCAGGCACCGGTACGATCGAATCGGGCGGCCACACCCTGATCGGCAAGTACACCGGCTACCTGACCGACAACTTCACGCTGTCGGCCCTGGTGGGCGCCGTCGACGACAAGCAGCCGAGGACCACCGGCTACCGCGTGGCGGCCCTGGACTGCCCGACCGTGTACGACGTCGACGTCAACAAGCTCGGCTGCTGGAACGAACCCTTCCTGCTGAGCGCCCGTGACCCGAACGCGCCCAAGTTCGACGAAGACAAGCGCCGTGCCTTCCGCATCGACGCCGACTGGACCATCGGTTCGCACTCGCTGCGCGGCGGTATCGACTCGCAGAAATTCACATCCAGCCAGGCCGGCGACGCCTTCTCGGGCGGCATCTACTGGCGTTACCTGCGCAGCACCACCGGCGCCGTCAACGGCGTGGCCAATGCGGTGGCGCCGGGCTCGCTCTACGTGCGCGGCCGCACCGTCACCAGTACCACGGGCGAATTCGAAGTCCAGAACGATGCCTACTACATCGAGGACAACTGGAAAGTTACGGACAACCTCCTGCTGTACGGCGGCATGCGCTGGGAATCCTTCGATAACATGAACGGCGAGGGCGTCAGCTTCGTCGAGGCCAAGAACCTGAAGGCGCCGCGCCTGGGCTTCTCGTGGGACGTCAAGGGTGACGCCACCACCAAGCTGTACGGCACCCTGGGCCGCTACTTCATCCCGGTCGCGTCCAACACCAACATCCGCGCCACCCGCGGTGAATATTCGGTCGACCGCTTCTACCGCTACACCGGCATGGACCCGGTCACCGCCGCCCCGCTTGGCCTGACCGAAGTCGGTACCCCGCTGGTCAATGGCGACGGCAAGCTGCCGAATCCGGCCACCGTGGCCGACATGAACCTCAAGCCGATGTCGCAGGACGAGCTGATCCTGGGCTTCCAGCAAGCGGTGATGAAGGGGTGGAACTTCGGTGCGCGCGCCGTCTTCCGCAAGGTCAACAACGGCATGGACGATTACTGTTCTCACTCGGCATTCCAGCGATGGGCTGAAGACAATGGTCACCCGAACTTCGATTCGGGCACCATGGCGCAGTGCATGATGGTCAATCCGGGCGAGGACGTCACGCTGCAGGTCGATCTCGACAACAACGGCAAGCTGGTGCCGGTTACCTTCCCGGCTGCCTACATCGGCCTGGAAAAGTACACCCGCAAGTACGCGGCGCTGGAGTTCTCGCTGGACCGCCCGTTCGACGGCAAGTGGAGCCTGAACGCTTCGTACACCCTGTCGAAATCGAAAGGTTCGGCGGAAGGCTATGTGAACTCGGTCATCAACCAGGAAGACGCAGGCGTGTCGCAGGACTTCGACTTCCCGTCGTTGACCCATGGTTCGGAAGGCTACCTGTCGAATGACCGCCGCCACGTGCTGAAAGCCTTCGGCAACTACATGCTCAACGAGCGGATGCGCCTGGGCTTCAACGCCACCGTCGCTTCCGGCCGTCCGATCAGCTGCATCGGCTACGTGCCCTACGACGCGTTCGACTACGACGACGCCTCGGGCTATAACGTCGCGTCCTCGTACTACTGCCTGAATGCGCAGGGCAAGAGCGAGCTGCACAACCGCGGTACCTTCGGCCGCACGCCCTGGAGCTCGTCGCTGGACATGTCCTTCGCCTACCTGCCGAAATTCGGTACGCACAAGCTGACCCTGCAGGTCGACGTGTTCAACGTCTTCAACTCGCAGAAAGTGACCGAGGTCGACGAGCAACGCGACTACAGCCGTGCCACTACCAGCGACGTGGAGGGCCGCCTGAACCTGAACTGGCGCCGTCCGACCTCGTACCAGACGCCGCGCGGCGTGCGCTTCACGGCACGTTACGAATTCTGATGCTTTCCAATCAGTGATTCGAGGCCGCCTTCGGGCGGCCTTTTTTATTTCCGCGTCAGGCCGATATCGGCCTACTGCCAAGGCGCAGCGACGCGCGTGCATCGCGCACGCCCCAGGCAAACGCCCCCAGGGCCATCGCGCTCAGCAACCAGCTGGCCCAGCCATGGCTCACCGGCGCCAGCCCGGTGGGCAGTGCCTGCCAGGCCAGCAGCGCCTGCCCGGTGAGCGTGTACATGATGCCGAGGTTCATGAACAGGAACAGGTGCAGGAAGCGCTCGCTGGCCGGCAGCTGGCGCACCTCCCCTTCCACCACCACGTCGCGCGCCGTGACCAGCAGCTCGCCGGCGAACAGCGCCGCGATCCACCAGACGAAGGCCCCGTGCCACTCGCACCAGGCGAGCGAGGCGAACAGCGCCGCGAACAGGAATTCGCGCGCGCTGTGCAGGCGTTCTTCGGACACGCACTCGGGCCGCGAGGGCAGTTTCGCCAGCCATTCGTGGTTGATCGCCACGTCGAGGAAGCCGATGACCCCGTGCACTATTAACGCATAGACATAGGGCGGCACGTTTTCTCTGCCTGCTCTAGACTACTTGCGACGCATTAGCGCGGCGCCCGCCGCCAGGCCCAGCGCAAAGCCGGCATACACGACGGCCAGCGAAGGCTTGGACAGGTGCTTTTCGTAGCCGGGATGGAAGCGCTTGGGCGTCAAGTTGTAGTCGGCGAAGTAGGCGAAGGCCGAGGTGGCCGCCGCCGCCGTCAGCATGCCGACCGGCGTATTGCGGTCGAGATACTTGCCGGCGAAGCGCTCGAACAGGATCGACCAGAAGGTGGCGCTGGCATGGTGGATCAGGTAGCCCGGCACGGTGTAGCGCATGGACGGGCCGCTGTGGCGCGCCGCCTTGTCGCCGTAGAGCCAGTGGCTGACCGCATTGGTGGGCGCGTAGGCGCTGCCGACTTCCTTCTTGCCGAGGGCCGCCAGCGCCACCGTCGACAGGATGCTGGAGGTGGCGCCACCGACGAGGCCGCGCTGTAGTGCCGAGTTCCAGGCTTGCGTTTGCATAGGGTCCTCTTGATCGGGTTACAGTTGAATTGCGTGAAAGGAAGCATGGATGCGGATCTTGCTGACGGGAGCCAGCGGTTTCATCGGACAACACCTGCTGCAGGCATTGCTGGCCGAAGGCCACCACGTCGTCTGCGCGGTGCGCCGGCCCAGGAGCAGTACGGAACCACGCCTCGCCTACATCCATGCGGACTTCGTCCAAGATACCGATAAATCCGTCTGGCTGGCGCGCTTGAATCAACTGGGCGGCATCGACGTGGTGATCAACACGGTCGGCATCTTCCGCGAAACCGGCAGCCAGACCTTCGAGCGCCTGCACACCGAAGCGCCGCGCGCCCTGTTCGCCGCCTGCGCCGAATCGCACGAGGTGCAGATGGTGATCCAGCTCTCGGCCCTGGGCGCCGACCGTGCCGCCGACACCCGCTACCACCTGTCCAAGAAGGCGGCGGACGACTACCTGGCCTCGCTTTCCGTACGCGCCTACATCGTCCAGCCCTCGCTGGTATACGGCAGCGAGGGGACCAGCGCCAGGGTGTTCCGCACCCTGGCCAGCATGCCGCTCACGCTGCGCTTCGGCAGCGCGCCCCAGCTGGTGCAGCCGATCCACATCGACGACCTGGTGGCGGCCGTCACCGGGCTGCTCAAGCACCGCCTGCCGCTGCCGCCCGCTAACGGCACGGCCCTGCGCGTGCCCCTGGTCGGCCCCCAGGCGATGCCCTTCACCGACTATCTGCAGGCACTGCGCACAAGCATGGGAATGGGGCGCCAGCCGGTACTGCCGCTGCCCGGCGCGCTGGCGCGCCTGATGGCGAAGTTCGGCCGCGTGCTGCCGGGCGGACTGCTCGACGAGGAGGCGCTGCGCATGCTGGACCGCGGCAATGCCGGCGACGTGTCGATGACGACCCAGCTGCTCGGCCATCCGCCGCGCCCGGTACAGGACTTCATCCGCCATCCCGGCGCCGAGCGCACCCAGGCCAAGCTGGGCTGGCTGCTGCCGGTCCTGCGCCTCTCGATCGTGGCGGTGTGGATCATCACCGCGATCGTCTCCTACGGCCTGTACCCGGTCGAGGCCAGCTACGACCTGCTGGCCCGCACCGGCATTCCGCCGGACCTGCAGCCCCTGATGCTGTACGGCGCCGCCACCTTCGACCTGGCGCTGGGCCTGGGCATCCTGTTGCTGGCGCGGCGCCGCTGGCTGTGGCTGGCGCAGCTCGGCCTGATCGGCTTCTACACCGTCGTCATCGCCATCAAGCTGCCGGAATTCCTGCTGCATCCCTACGGCCCGCTCACCAAGAACCTGCCCATGCTGGCAGCCATCTGGCTGCTCTACGAACTGGAGGAAAGATAAATGGACTACGTCGTCGTCAAGTGGCTGCACATCCTGTCGTCCACCTTCCTGTTCGGCACCGGCATCGGCTCGGCCTGGTACATGCTGTTCGCCAACGTCAGCCGCGACGTGCGCGCGATCGCCGTGGTGGCGAAGTACGTGGTGGTGGCCGACTGGCTGTTCACGGCGACCACCGCGATCGCGCAGCCGCTCACCGGCTTCTACCTGATCCACTTGGCGGGCTACCCGCTGCACAGCAAGTGGATCATGTGGTCGATCACGCTGTACGTGCTGGCCGGCGCCTGCTGGCTGCCGGTGGTGTGGCTGCAGATCCGCATGCGCGACATCGCCCAGGAAGCGGCGCGCACGGGCACCGAACTCACGCCGCAGTACTGGCGCTACTTCCGCATCTGGGTCACGCTCGGCGTGCCGGCCTTCATCGCCTTCGTGGTGATCTTCTGGCTGATGGTGGCCAAGCCGATGTGACCTCTTTCATCCTCAGGAGACCCTCATGAAGGCATACCAGATTCTTCCCGGCGCGAATATCGACGGGCTGCAGTGCATCGACTACCCCGACCGCAACCTCGGCCACGGCGAAGTGCGCATCCGCGTGCATGCGGTGTCGCTGAACTACCGCGACCTGATGGTCGCCAGCGGCAACTACCTCGTCACCGTGGACGATCCGATCATCCCCTGCTCGGACGGCGCCGGCGAAGTGCTGGAAATCGGGCCGGGCGTCACGCGGGTGCAGGTCGGCGACCGCGTGGCGGGCTCCTTCTTCCCCTACTGGCAGGACGGCATGACCTCGGCCGACAAGATCCGCCACGCCCTGGGCGGCGACATCGACGGCATGCTGGCCGAGGAAGTGGTACTGCACGAGGACGCGCTGGCGAAGATCCCGGCCTCGCTGAGCTTCGTCGAGGCTTCCACCATGCCCTGCGCCGGCGTCACTGCGTGGAATGCGATCTTCGTGTCCAGCAACGGGCTCAAGCCGGGCGACACCGTGCTGCTGCTCGGGACCGGCGGCGTCTCGGTGCTGGGCATGCAGCTGGCCAAGGCCGCCGGCCTGCGCACCATCATCACCTCCTCGAGCGACGAGAAGCTGCAGCGCGCCCGCCACCTCGGGGCGCACCACACGATCAACTACCAGGAAATCCCCGAATGGCACGAGGAAGTGCTGGCCATGACGCAGGGCAGGGGCGCGAACGTGGTGCTGGAAGTCGGCGGCAAGGGCACGGTCAACCGCTCGGTGTCGGCGGCGGCGATGGGCGGGACGGTGGCGATCATCGGCGGCGTCAGCGGCTTCGGCGGCGAGGTGAACCCGGCTTCGCTGCTGGCCACCGCCAAGCGCATGGTCGGCATCTTCGTGGGCAGCCGCGCGATGCTGGAAGACGTGATGCGCTTCGCCGACGTCACCGGCCTGAAGCCGGTGATCGACCGCGTGTTCCCGTTCGCGCGGGCCCAGGAGGCCTACCGCTACATGGAATCAGGTTCGCACTTCGGGAAGGTGGTCATCGACGTCACCAGCCAGGACCACTGAGCTAGCGCTTCTGCGGCACCAGTTCGATCTCGTACAGCCTGGGCCACAGCTTGCCGGTGACGAACAGGCGCTTGCCCTTGCTGTCCCAGGCGATGCCGTTCAGGACCGCGTCCGGATCGAGGGTGCCGCGCTGCGCCGGGGGCAGCAGGCCTTCGAGGTTGATCACGCCTTTCACCTTGCCGCTGTCCGGATCGATACGCAGGATCAGGTCGGTGCCCCAGACGTTCGAGAACAGCTCGCCCTCGACCATCTCGAGCTCATTCAGCTGGGCGATCGGCTGGCCCTGGTGCGTCACCTGGACGCGCCGCACTTCCTTCATGGTCTTCGGTTCCAGGACCCGGATGAAGGAGCTGCCGTCGCTCATGTACACCGCTTTCGCGTCGCTAGCCAGGCCCCAGCCTTCGCCGACATACTTGAAGGTCTGCTTCAGCTTGAAGGTCTTCATGTCGAACACGTAGCCGACCTGCGAGGTCCAGGTGAGGGCAAGGATGCTGTTCCCGACCGGGGTCGAGCCTTCGCCGAAGACTTCCGCCGGCATGTCGGCCTTTTGCAGCACCTTGCCGCTCTTGAGGTCGACCTTGCGCAGCGAGGAGCTGCCGTTGCGGCCCGTCGTCTCGTACAGGTGGCCGTCGCGGAAGAACAGGCCCTGGGTGAAGGCCTTCGGGTCGTGCGGATAGGTGTTCTTGACGACGAAGCCGTAGACCGGGACGGCTGCCTGGGCCGGGACGGCAATGGCGGCGGCGATGGCGAAGGTGGCGAGTGGTTTCAGCATGATGCTGAGAACTGTAGCACGACCGTAGGGTGGGCGGGTTTCCCGCCCACCCTACTAAAACAAGGACAGGTTCGGCGACGGCTCGGGCGTTTTCTTGACCGTCTGCGGCGCCGCCCAGGTCTTCATCCCTGCCGCCGGATAGTGGCGGAGAAAACTGCGCGCCGTCTCCACGTCGCGGCAGGCCAGCCAGTCCTCGAGTTCTTCCGGCCTGACCACCACCAGCGAGCGCTTCTCGTCGCCGGGCTTGTGCATGCGCGACATCAAGGGGTGATCGTCGGCGTTGATCGTGATCTGCGTGAACGAGGACTCGACCCGGCCGTCGGCCTCGGTCCACTCGCGCCACAGGCCGGCAACGAGGAAGGGGCTGTCGTCGTGCATGCCGATCGCATGGCGCAGCGCGCGGCCGCTTTCGTAGCAGGGCTCGTAGAACCAGGTCATCGGCACCGCGCACAGCTGCAGGCGGCGCCAGGCGGGGGCGAAGGAACGCCGCTCACCCAGCGATTCGGCGCGCGCGTTCATGGTGTCGAAGGGTTTCACGCCAGGCGGGATGTGACGGCGCGGCACCATGCCGTAGCTGGCCAGGCAGACTTCAGGGCTGCCGTCGCGGCCGCGACGCACGATCGGCGCGCTGTAGTCCTTCCAGACTTCGTCGGGCCAGCGCCAGTCGGCCGGCAGCTCGCTGAAGGCGCCGAGCGTGCCGAACTGTTCACGGGTGGGGGTATGGTAGTTGACGCACATGATCCGTCCAGCATAGTGCAAGCGCTAGAAATAGGCCAGCAGCCGTCCGCAGGCGATCACGCCGAACCACAGGCCCAGGGAGAGCAGGGCATGCAGCATGGCTCGGGGCGGCGCCCGCTCCGGCCAGGCATCGGCCCGGCGGTAAGGCCCGGCGTGGAAGGCGAGCGCATTCAGGCCGGCCAGCACCATCAGGCCGAGCTTGAGCAGGAACACGCGGTTGGCCAGAAGCGCCAGCGGATCGGCCACGAACAACAGCAGGCCGGTGGGAACCACCAGCAGCATGCTGCCGGCCGACCAGGGCAGCAGGTGGCGCGCCAGCGCCCTGACCGGCAGCTGGCGGCCGAAGCCGAGCACGCGCAGGTCGAACATCGCCACCGCGCCCACCAGCACCGTGAAACCGATGATGTGAAGCGTCTCGACGGCCGGGTAGAGCCAGGCGCCTTCGCGCAGGGCCTGCGCCAGCGGCAAGGACGCGGCGAAGCTCGCCGCGTCTTGCAGCATCAGCGCAGCTCCGTGGTCTTGTCCTTGATGGTGATGCGTTCGGCGCGCAGCTCGGTGGCATTGCTGCGGTGTGGATAACCAACAACCGTGGCCTGGCCGCCCACTGCCAGGTTTTCCTTCGGCAGGCCGCGGTTTTCCATGCGTCCCGGCGGCGCCAGCACCACCAGCCAGGTCTTGTCGGCGGTCTTGAGGCGCACGAAGCCGTGCGGCTGCATGTACCCGGACTCCTCGATGGTGCCGGACAGCGTCAGCGGCTTGTCGGCGTTGTATTCGCTCCAGCCATGGTGGGCGGAAGCGGTGGTGGCGACCAGTGCAGCGAGTAAAAACCAGCGTTTCATGGACAGTCTCCCGTCAAGGAAAAGGCAAATTATTGTACGCCCAAATCTTGTGCATTCAGCCTTCCAAGCACTTCCAGCCGCTCCGGTCCCGGCCGCGCCACCACGATCTCTCCCTGCGCCACATATTCGTTCACCAGGGCGCGGATGTTGACGTCGTGCGTGACCAGTACCAGGTTGGCCTTGTTTCCACGCCACGCAGCGGCCCGGTCCAGCACTTCGCGGGTCTTGGCGCGTGCCGCGGCCTCGCTGTCGCGGAACAGGGAATCGAGCATCGGCGCTTCTTCCACCCGGCCGAAGGCCAGGCGGGCGGTGTCGAGGCAGCGGCACCAGCGGCTCGACAGCACCGGCCCCAGCGGAATGCCGCGTTCACGGAAGGCGACACCGATCGCCCGTGCGTCGCGCCGGCCCTGGTCCGACAGGTTGCGCTGGGTGCTGCACACGGCCAGCCGGAAGCCGGGCGGATCGCCGATGCCGGGATGGGTGGCGGCATGGCGGATCAGCAGCACGTAGCCGCCTTCCTGCAGGCGCTGCCACAGGTCGCGCTCGGCCGCAGCCAGGCGGCCGCTGGCCAGCAGGGCAGATATTGCCAGGAAGCCTCGTCGCAGCATGCTTGTCCCCTCGGATCGGCTGTGGGCATTATCCTGCCCCGGCACCTGGACGAGCGCACGGCTGCGGGATAAGCTGACGAACATGCCGAATCAGCGACGGGCCGGACCGGCCGACCTCCATGCCCTGTGGGAACTGCGCACCCGCGCGATCCGCGCCACCTGCGCGGACCATTATCCGGGCGACATCATCGAGGCCTGGTGCGCCGCGCCCCCGCCGCCCAAGCTGCAAGCCCTGCTGGAAGCCGGTGGGGCACTGCTGGAAGAAGAAGATGGGCAGGTCCTGGGTTACGCCATCCTCAACCTGGAAACGAGCGAACTCGATGCTGCCTTCGTCGACCCGGCGCAGCAGGGGCGCGGCATCGCCAGGCGCCTGCTGGCGGCACTCGACGCGATGGCATTGGCGCACGGCTTGCGCCGGCTGTTCCTGTCGTCCTCGCTGAATGCGGTGCCGGTCTACGAGCGTGCCGGCTACGTGGCGCTGCGGCGCGAGATCTACCCGCACCGCAGCGGCATCCAGCTGGAATCGGTCTACATGGAAAAAACCTTGCCATGCGCCTCGCATGGACGCTAGCGGAGCGTCCCGCTACACTGGTTTCACGATAAATTGGAGAACACGATGCGCCTGACTGCCACCCTGCTCGCCGCCTGCCTGGCCTTGCCGCTGTCCGCCCTGGCCGACGACTCCTGCGACGGGCTGGCCGGCGAACTCGCGGTCATGAAAGAGGCCGGTCAGGCGCTGCGCAAGCGCATCGACTACCTCGACCCCGAGAGCCCTGTTCAGCAAAAGCTCTTGCAGCACGTCGAGCTGGTCGACCGCGCCAACAAGGAACGCCTGAAGGCCCTGATGGCGCGCTGTGGCTGGCCATCTGCGGCCACGCATGGCACAGGGGCAGTCAAGGATGCCTGGCTGGTGGTCCAGCAGGCGGAACGCGACCTGCCTTTCCAGAAGCAGGCGCTGGCCCTGGTCGAGCAGGCCGCCGGCGCGGGCGGCGACGGCCTGGACGAATCCTTCGCCTACCTGTACGACCGCATCGCGGTCATGGAGAAGCGCCCGCAGCATTACGGGACGCAGCTGTCGGCCCCGACCGGAATTTACTGCGCGCTGGCGTTCGACCGCATGGACGACCGCGCGCAGGTCGAGGCGCGCCGCGCGCGGCTCGGGATGGCGCCGCTGGAGTCCTACCGGCGCGCGGTGCTGGAGATGCAGCGTTGCCCGGTTCCGCCCCGAGATCCTGCGGATTACCACTACGGGCCGCCGGCGCCGCAAGGCGTGGCGGCACGGGCGGACATCAGACGAAAGTGAAGGTCAGCTCTTCCGGCAGGCGCGACTTCGGCAGGCCGGCATTGAAGTCCGCGTCCGAGCTGTAGCCGAAGCTGGCCAGCACCACGCTGGCCAATCCCTGCTCGTGCAGGCCGAATTCCTCGTCCAGGATCTTCTGGTCGAAGCCTTCCATCGGCGTGGCGTCGATGCCGAGCGAGGCCGCGCCCAGCAGGGCGGTGCCCAGCGCCAGGTAGACCTGCTTTTCCAGCCATTGCGGCAGGTCGCGCGTGGTGTAGCGGTGGGTGCGCACATAGCCGCGCCGGCCGGCGTCCTGGCCCGCACGGGCCGCATCGTCGCGGAAGCGCCCGTCGCGCGCTTCCTGCGCCAGCAGGCGCTCCAGGTGGGCGTCGTCCATGTCGATGCGCGAGCAGAACACGATCACGTGCGAGGCATCGAGGATCTTCGCCGCGTTGTAGCCATAGCCGCCCTGCGCCGCCTTGGCCACGCGCGCCTTGCCCTCGGGGGTGTTGGCGACGATGAAGTGCCAGGGCTGCGAGTTCACCGACGAAGGGCTGTGGCGCAGCAGGTCGTACACCTTCTGCATGAGTTCTTCGGGGACGCGGCGTTCGCTGTCGTAGGCCTTGGCGGTGTGGCGCTTGCGGGCGCTTGCGAGAATATCCATCTTGTTCGTTTCCTTAGCTTGTTACATTACATTGACTTGAAAATGTTCGAGCACGATCTTGCCGACCGCGCGGCCGCTCTCGATCAGGGCATGCGCGCGGCGCAGGTTCTCCGCCGAGATGCTGCCGTAATGCTCGCCGAGCGTGGTGCGCAGGCTACCCTCGTCGACCATTTGCGCGACGAGATTCAGGAGCTTGTGCTGCTTGATCATGTCGTCCGTCTCGAACATCGAGCGCGTGAACATCAGCTCCCAGTGCAGCGAGATCGACTTGCGCTTGAGCGGCACGGCGTCCAGGGTGGCCGGGTCGTCGATCAGCGCGAACTGCCCCTGCGGCGCCAGCACGTCGACGATGGCGGGATAGTGCTTGTCGGTGTGCGTCAGGCTGATGACGATGTCCGCCGCCGGGAAGCCCAGCGCTTCGAGCTGCGGACGCAGCGGCTGCGCGTGGTCGATGACGTGGTGGGCGCCGAGCTCGCGCACCCAGTTGCGGGTTTCCTCGCGCGAGGCGGTGCCGATCACGGTGAGCCCGGTGAGCTTGCGTGCCAACTGTAACAGGATCGAGCCGACTCCGCCGGCCGCGCCGATCACCAGCAGCGACTTCCCGCTAGCGCCGCCCTCGGCGATGCGCAGGCGGTCGAACAGCAGCTCCCAGGCCGTGATCGCGGTCAGGGGCAAGGCGGCCGATTGGGCGAAATCGAGCGTTGCCGGCTTGCGGCCGACGATGCGCTCGTCCACGGCCTGGAACTGGCTGTTCGAGCCCGGACGCAGCAGCGAACCGGCGTAGAACACTTCGTCGCCTTCCTTGAACAGGGTGACGGCGCTGCCGACGCCGCGCACGATGCCGCTCGCGTCCCAGCCCAGCACGCGCGGTTCGGTGACCGGGCTGCCCAGGCGGATCTTGGTATCGACCGGATTGACCGAGACGGCGCGCACTTCCACCAGCAGGTCGTGCGGACCGGCCAGCGGCATCGGCAGCTCGATCTCCTGCAGGGACTGGGGATCGCTGATGGGCAAGCCATGCTGGGTATACACTACTGCTTTCATGTTGAATCTCCGGTAAGTTTTAAGGTCAATGACGATTCTATGTAGCAGGCCGGGGATGAAAAACCCGGCTGGAGCGATTTCACTTTCACAGCTGGAGAGAAAATGATCAGGCTGGATGACCTGGCGCTGTTCGTCCGTACCGCTGCCCTGGGCAGCTTTTCGAAGGCCGCGCGCGAAGTCAATCTGCTGCCCGGGCAGGCCAGCGCGGCTATTCAGCGCCTGGAGCGCGAGCTCGACATCCGACTGTTCGCGCGCTCCACCCGCAGTCTACGCCTGACCGAGGAAGGCAAGCGCTACCTGCCCTTCGCGCAGGACGCGCTGGATGCCCTGCGCGAGGGTTACGACGGCATCCGCGGCGACGCCAACTGCCTGACCGGCACCCTGCAGATCGCGGCGCCCTCGGACTTCGGGCGCAACCTGCTGCTGCCCTGGATCTCGGAATTTCGCCGCGCCCATCCGGGGCTCGACATCCAGCTCCTGGTGTCGGACCAGGTGGCGGACGTGTTCCGCGACCCGGTCGACATCGCCCTGCGCTACGGGCAGATCGACGACGCGAGTTATGTCGCCCTGCCGGTCGCGCCCCATAACCGCCGCGTGCTGGTGGCCTCGCCCGCCTACCTCGCCCAGTATGGGCGCCCGGGCTCGCTCGACGCGCTGGCCGATCACAACTGCCTGCAATACCGGCTGCGCGGCCGCACCTACGACCGCTGGTCCTTCCCGCTGGCTGCGGGCGCGCGGCTGGTGCAGGTGTCGGGACGGCTGGTGAGCGACGATGCCGAGGTGGTGCGGCGCTGGGCGCTGGCCGGCGAGGGCATTGCCTACAAATCCTGGCTCGACGTCAGCCAGGACGTGGCGCAGGGGCGGCTGGAAGTGCTGCTGCCGGAGCTGCCGGGCGAGCCCACCCCATTGAACCTGGTCTGCCCGCACCGCAGGCAGTTCTCGCCCGCGGTGAAGCTGTTGCATGCCCTGGTCGAAGAACGCTGCCGCCCGCTGGCGCGCGAAGCCTAGGCTTCCTCGTCGATTTCCGCCGCCAAGGTGGCCACCAGTTCGCCCGCCGGCATGACGCGCGCCTGGGCGAAGTTGGTGCCGCCCCAGTTGACCGAGTAATCCTGGCTGCCCTTGCTGGACGCGGCCGCATGCAGGGCCTTGGCGGCATCGTAGGCGATCGGGTAGTCCGGCAGCGGCGGATGGCCGTCGGCCCCGACCTCGAGGAACAAGCGGTTGACGATGCCGCGCGCCGGCCGGCCGGAGATGACGGCCGTGAGTTCGGTCTGCAGTGCGCTGCCCTGCGCGATCAGCGCGCGGTGGTGCGGCGGGGCCGAGGACTCGGGACAGGCGATGAAAGCGCTGCCCATCTGGACCGCGCTGGCGCCGTGATAGAAGGCGGTGCGGATCTGTTTTCCGTCCATGATGCCGCCGGCCGCGACCAGCGGCAGCGTGAGCTTGTCGCGCAACTGTTCCAGCAGCTCGAAGGTGGGCAAGGCCGGGTCGGGTGCGGAAGGATCGAAGATGCCGCGGTGCCCGCCCGCTTCGATGCCTTGGGCGACGATCACGTCGATGCCGGCCGCCTCGATCCGTAGCGCCTCGTCCAGCGAAGTCGCGGTGGTGAACAGGACGATGCCGGCGGCCTTCAGCGCGTCGATCCAGTCCTGCGGCGGCAGGCCGAAATGGAAGCTGACCACGGCCGGGCGCGTTTCCAGCAGCAGCTCGAGCATCGCCTCGTCCGCCAGGAAGCTGCGGTAGATTTCCGACAGCGCGGCGGGAGGCTCGGCGCCGAACTGCTCGAAGTGCGGACGCAGCCAGGCCAGCCAGGCGGCTTCGCGCGCCGGGTCGGCCTGGGCTGGCATATGGGTAAACAGGTTGGCGTTGAACGGCCGGCCGGTCTTCTCGCGCACCGCCGCGATGGCGGCGCGCGCCGCTGGCACGGTCGAGGTGCCCAGGGCGATCGAGCCAAGCCCGCCCGCTTCCGAGACGGCGGCGGCCAGCGCCGGGGTGGAAACGCCCGCCATGGGGGCCTGGATGATGGGGTAGCGGATGTCCAGCTTCGACAGCAGGTCGTGGCTCATGGTTGCGGCTCCGTCAAGGTGACATCATGAGTATAGCGAGAGCCGCGCGCTTATGCGCCGCGTACCAGCAGATACGCCAGCACCAGCATCAGCGTGCCGGTGGCCGCTTCGATCGCGCGCCACACCGCCGGACGGCCGAGCACCGTCGCGAAGCGCCGGGCGCCCAGGCCGAGCGCCGAGAACCACAGCACCGAGGCCGTCATCGCCCCGAGGGCAAAAGACAGGCGCGCCTCGCCGGCCAGGCTGCTGCCGACCGCACCCAGCAGCACCACGGTATCAAGGTAGACGTGCGGGTTGAGCAGCGACAGCGCCAGCACGGTGGCCAGGGCGCGGCCCAGGGTTTGCGCCTTCTCGTCCGGCGACGCCGCGAGCGACGCGCCGCCGCGCAGGCTGCTCGTCCAGCAGCGCCAGCCATACCAGACCAGGAAGGCGGCGCCGCCGTAGCGCGCCATCGCCATGAGAGTGGGCGAGGCTTCCACCAGCGCGCCCAGGCCCGCGATGCCGAGCCCGATCAGCAGCACGTCGACCGCGATGCAGGCGGCGACCGTGGCCAGCACGTGCTGGCCGCGCACGCCGGTACGGATCACGTGCGCGTTCTGCGCACCGATGGCCATGATCAGGCTGGCTCCCAAACCCAGCCCCTGCAGGAAAACCTGTTGGGAAAACATGATGCACCTCGACGAAAACCGCCATGTTTGCTTACCGCACAGCTAAATTCAAATATATTCATGATTTCTAAACTTAGTTAAGCAAAACTGATCCATGCAGATCGATCCCCGCCGCAGCGCGGCCTTCATCGCCGCCGTCGACAGCGGCAGCCTGGAAGCGGCGGCCGCCCAGCTGTCGCTCAGCCCCTCGGCCGTCTCGCAGCGCATCTCGGCGCTGGAGCAGGACTTCGGCACGCCGCTGCTGGTGCGCAGCCGCCCCTGCCGGCCGACCGGGCCGGGCACGCGCCTGCTGCAGTACCTGCGCCGCTCGACCCTGCTGGAATCGGAGTTCCTGGCCGAGATGGGCATGGACGACGGCCCGGCCCGGGTGGCGATCGCGGTCAACAACGACACCCTGGCGACCTGGCTGCTGCCGGTGCTGGCGCCCATCCTCGCGCAGGAAGAACTGCTGGTGGAATTCGTGCTCGACAACCAGGGGCATACCTTCGCGCTGCTGGAGCAGGGCCGCGTGGTGGCCTGCATATCGGGCGAGGCGATGCCGATGCACGGCTGCAGCGTGAGCCCGCTGGGCCAGATGCGCTACCGGATGGTCGCATCGAACACCTTCGCCCGGCAGTGGTTCGCCGACGGCTTCAACCGCGAGACCGCGCGCCGCGCGCCGGTGGTGGTCTTCGACCGCAAGGACTCGCTGCAGTCGGCCTTCCTGCTGAAGCACTTCGGCCTGCCGGAGGGCTCCTACCCGTTCCACTACGTGCCGGCCAGCGACCCCTTCGTGACGGCGATCCGGGTCGGCATGGGCTACGGCATGCTGCCGCTGGAGCAGTGCGGCGCGATGCTGGAGGACGGCAGCCTGGTGGACCTGGCGCCCGCGCTGCACGTGGACGTGCCGCTCTACTGGCACGCCTGGCGCATCCAGCCGCCCCGGCTCGAACGCATGGGTGCGGCGCTGGTCAAGGCCGCGCGCGCGGTGCTGCTGCCGCTGCCTTAGGAAGCATGCACGAGTTTCAGGCCCGGCCCGTTGCTGCGCTGGGCCGTGCGCGCCGGCGCCACCGGCCACCATTGCGCCACCCCCCACAGCAATTCCGGCATCAGGAACAGCCAGACCAGCGGCAGCCCGCCCTGGGCCAGCGCCCACAGCATCCAGGTCGCGAACAGGAAGCGCCCGGCGCCGTCGTAGCGTCCCAGCGCCAGGCTCGGTTCCAGCAGGCGCCGCACCGACCACAGCAGCACCAGGCTGCCCATCAGGCAGGTAATCATGATGTGGAGCTGGGCGAAGGGCGGCAGCGCCGCGCCGCCCAGCCAGAGATTGACTTTGCCCAGCTGCGGGTACAGCAGCTGGAAGGTCCAGGGCGTGGCGAAGGGCGCCACGATGAGGATATCGAACAGGGCGCTGGCGCGCGTGATGCGGAGATAGGTGGACAGCGTGACGGTCGGCATGGCGTGCTCCTGCGGCGTTGAAGGGCGCATCCACGATGCTGGCATGCCTCGCATCAATACTCTTTGCGATGGACGAAAAAAAGGGCTGGACGTGTGGACGTCCAGCCCCAAAGGATGGAGATTGTGTCAGCGCCGCTTCAGGTTCAGGTGCCGATACGGCCGCCGTCGTTCTTGGTGATCACGATGGTGGCCGAGCGTGGGCGCTTGCCGGCGCCGTAGCCGGCGTTCGCCGGCCACTGGCTGGTGTACTTGGCCGGGTCGGCGATGTTGGCGGAGGCGGTGTTCTCGCCCGGGTGCTGGATGTTCACGAACAGCGCCTTGCCGTCCGGGGTCTCGGCGATGCCGGTGATCTCGGAACCGACCGGGCCCACCAGGAAGCGCTTGAGGGTATCCTGGGTCGCGTTCAGGCCGACGTAGGTGTCCACGCTCAGGGTGCTGCCGTTGGCGCGCGGGTAGTTCAGGGTGACCTTCTTGCCGTCGCCCACGCGTCCCGGCACGCCGGCCAGCATCATGCAGTTGGTGAC
Source organism: Massilia sp. BHUDP2 (assembly GCF_046236355.1). Taxonomy (NCBI): domain Bacteria; kingdom Pseudomonadati; phylum Pseudomonadota; class Betaproteobacteria; order Burkholderiales; family Oxalobacteraceae; genus Massilia; species Massilia sp. BHUDP2. The sequence continues at coordinate 807,375 of NZ_JBJUVW010000003.1, read as the reverse complement.
GTCGGTGTAGGCGCCGTCGTCGGTCTGGATCCAGCAGATGCCCGTGGAAGGGGTGAAGGCCAGGCCGTCCGGGCTCGAGAAATCCTGGTCGGCGGTCAGGCCCGACAGGTTCACGGTTCCCGCCGGGGCGCCGGATTCGGCGCCGAACAGGTAGACGTCCCAGGTGAAGCCGGTTGCGGTGGAGCCGGCGCTGCCTTCCTTGACACGGATGATGTGGCCGTTCGGGTTGCCCTGCTGCGCGGTGCTGCCCTTCATGTCGGTGTAGACGCGCGGGTTGGCGGCGTCCGGCGCGGCCTGGCTCGAGCCGCTCGGCTCGACGCGGCGGTTGCTGTTGTTGGTCAGCGTGAAGTAGATCTCGCCGGTGCCGGGGTGCACCGAGCACCATTCCGGGCGGTCCATCTTGGTCGCGCCCACGGCGTCGCCGGCTAATCTGGCATTCACCAGCACGTCGGCCTGGTCGGCGAACTTGTAGCCGGCGTAGGAGGCGATCGCCGGATTGCCGATCGAGAGTTCGATCCACTGGCCGCTGCCGTCGGCGGAGAACTTGGCCACGTACAGCTTGCCGCTGTCGAGGTACTTGTCGCCGGTGGCGATGCGGTCAAGCGGCGTCGCGTCGGCGGCGGCCCACACGGCATTCGAGACGAACTTGAAGATGTATTCGTTGCGCGAATCGTCGCCCATGTACACGGCCAGCGGCTGACCGACGACCGGCTTGCCGAACACGGCGCTTTCGTGGGCGAAGCGGCCCAGCGCGGTGCGCTTCTTGATGGATTTGGTCTTGTCGTAGGCATCCATCTCGACGATGTAGCCCATGCCGTTCATCTCGTTGCGGTAGTCGTCGCTGCCGTCGAGCGACGCGCCCTTCCTGCTGATGTCCCAGCGCTGGTACTTGTCGTCGGCGCCGCCGGTTTCCCAGCCGTGGCGCGACGCCGCGCCCTGGCTGCGGCCATAGCGGTTGAGCGAGGCCACGCTCTTGTCGCCGCGCGCGGCATCGTCGCCGGTGGCGCGGGTGAAGTAGCCGGACCAGTTCTCTTCGCCCGACAGGTAGGTGTTCCACGGGGTCTTGCCGGTGCCGCAGTTGTTCAGGGTGCCGCGGATTTTCGTCCCGTTGGTCGAGTACTTGGTGACCACCAGCGCGTTGCCGCGTACCGGGCCCGAGATCTCGACGTCGGTCTGCTGGTGCACGCGGCGGTTGAACGACGAATCCTTCTGGTAGGCCCACTTGCCGCCGCTCTGGCGCACTTCGACCACGGACAGGCCGTGCAGCGCCATTTCCTTGTCTACTTCCGCCGCCGGGCGCGGCAGGGTCATGGTGCCGCCGTTCGCGTGCACGAAGAACGAGGACAGCTTTTCGTCGGTGGTGGCTTCGTGGTTCATCGCCAGCAGGCCGCGGTCGTTGACGCTGGTCGACGCCGTGCCGGTGCCGGACAGCGGGAAGAACTCCATGCCGTCGTGGTGGTCGCCGGCGCGGTTCTCGAAGTCGCCGTCGCTGCCGTCGTTCTTGTAGGCGGCGGTGTTCGCGGTCAGCGGATCGCCCAGCGCATACAGGACGCTGGCGGTGTAGCCGGCCGGGACGACGACCGTATCGGCCAGGCTCTTGGAGACGGCGCCGAAGCCGAGCAGTTTTTCCGTTGCCGGCGGCGGGGTGCTGCCCGTTGGCGGCGTGGGGGCGGTGGCGATGTCATTGTCCGAACCGCCGCAACCGCTCAGGCCGATGGCGCCCAGCAGGGCGGAGGCAGCCGTCGCGGCGCCGCCGCGCAGCAGGCTGCGGCGGCTCAGGCGGGCTTCGAGGACGGTGCTGAAGTGTTCATTCGACGAAACGTTCGTATCGATGTCGTCATGGTCGACAGGGATGCGGGCGAGGTCGGTCGGCTTGTTCACGGGTAATCCTGTTGGTTGTTAGGAAAAGTCCGTGCATGGTAGGGAGCGAAGATGACTTCCTTGTGACCATTCGATAACAGTTGTGTGACAAATTTGCCGAATTTGGCGACGATGCCAGGAGCATGCAGATATACTGCCGGGTACCCAACAAGGACCCTACTATGCAGGACAGCCGCGCCGCCTTGCAGGCGCTCGACCCGGCCACCCTAGGCCACCAGCTCTTCGAAGCCAGTCCCGACTGCGTCAAGTTGCTCGATGGGAACGGCCATATCGTCGCGATGAACAGCAACGGCCTGCGCGCCCTCGAACTCGACGGTATCGAAGCGGTACGCGGCCAGCCCTGGTCCGCGTTGTGGCCTGAGGCGAGCCGTGCCGAGGTCGAAGCCGCGATGGCGGCGGCGCGCAGCACCGGCCTCGGCCGCCTGCGCGCACCCTGCCCGACCGCTGGCGGCACCGTCAAATGGTGGGAGGTCACGGTCAGCCGGGTCGGCCACGACGGCCTGCTGGCGAACTCGCGCGACATCACCGGCCAGGTGCGCGCCGAGGCCGAGCGCGAAGGCCTGCTGGCCCAGCTGCGCGGCGCCAAGCAGCGCATGGAAGACGTGTTCCGCCAGGCGCCGGCCTTCATGTGCGTGTTCACCGGCCCCGATCACGTGTTCGAGCTGGAAAACGAACGCTACCTGCAGCTGGTCGGCGGCCGCTCCAACATCGGCATCCCCCTGCGCGAGGCGCTGCCGGAACTCGCCGGCCAGGGTTTCCTCGAACTGTTGGACGGCGTATACCGCAGCGGCGAACCGGTATTCGGCAACGACGTGCCGGTGATGCTGCAGCGTCGCCCGGATGCGCCGCTGGAGCGCCGCTTCGTCGACCAGGTCTACATGCCGCTGCGCGACCCCGCCGGCCGGGTGACGGGCATCCTGGTGCACGGCATCGACGTCACCGACCGCAAGCTCGCCGAGATCGAGCTGTACGAAAGCCGCGAACGCTTCCAGAAGATCGTCAGCCAGGCCGCCACCGGCGTGGTGCAACTGGACCACGAGGGCCGCATCACCCTGGTCAACCAGAAGTACTGCGAGATGGTGCAGCGCCTTGAATCGGAACTGCTGGGCGCCAGCGTGCTCGACGTTACGGCACCCGATTCGGTGCCGGTGACGCTGGAGGCGGTGCGCCTGCTGGCTGGCGGCGAGTCGGGCGTAGTCGTCGAGAAGGAATACCTGCGCCGCGACGGCAGCCGTATGCCGGCCACCAGCAGCGTGAACGCGCTGCGCGGCCCGAACGGCGAATTCCAGGGCCTGGTGGCGATCGTGGTCGACACCACCGAAAGCCGGCGCGCCGCCGAGAAGCTGCGCGCCAGCGAGGAGCGCTACCGCACCCTGTTCGAATCGGTCGACCAGGGCTTCTGCATCTTCGAGATGATCTTCGACGCGCAGGACCGGCCGGTCGACTACCGCTTCCTCGAGATGAACCCGATGTTCGAGGCCCATACCGGCCTGCACGACGCGGTGGGCAGGACGGCGCGCGAGATGATCCCGACCCTCGACGCGTTCTGGTTCGAGACCTACGGCCGGGTCGCGCAAACGGGCGAGCCGGTGCGCTTCGAGAACGAAGCCCCTGCAATGGGCCGCTGGTTCGACGTCTACGCCACCCGTATCGGCGGAGAAGGAAGCAGGCGGGTGGCCCTGCTGTTCAGCGACATCACGGCGCGCAAGCAGTCCGAGGAAACCCTGCGCAAGCTGGCCAGGGACCTGGAAGAGGCCGACCGGCGCAAGACCGAATTCCTGGCCACCCTGGCGCACGAGCTGCGCAACCCGCTGGCGCCGATCCGCAGCGGCCTGTCGGTCATGCGCCTGAAGGGCGACAACGCCGCCTCGGTGGCGCGGGTGCGCGAGATGATGGAACGCCAGGTCAGCCACATGGTGCACCTGATCGACGACCTGCTCGACGTCGCCCGCATCAGCGGCGGCAAGCTGGAACTCAAGAAGGAACGTGCCGACCTGCGCGGCGTGCTCGCGAGCGCCGTCGAGACCAGCCTGCCGCTGATCGAAACCGGCCGCCACGAGCTGTCGGTGGACCTGCCGGCGCATGCGGTGCCGGTCGAGGCCGACGTCACCCGCATCGCCCAGGTGGTGGCCAACCTGCTCAACAACGCCGCCAAGTACACCCCTAACGGCGGACGCATCGGCCTGTCCTTGCGCATCGAAGGATCCGAGGCGCTGATCGCGGTATCGGACAACGGCATCGGCATCCCCCGGGAACTCAGCTCGGTGTTCGAGATGTTCAGCCAGGTCGGGCACCACCTGGAACGCGCCCAGGGCGGGCTGGGGATCGGCCTGTCGCTGGTGCGGCGGCTGGTGGACATGCACGGCGGGTCGGTGGCGGCAGCGAGCGGCGGGCCGCACGCCGGCAGTACCTTCACCGTGCGCCTGCCGCTGGCCGAGGGCGCCCAGGATACGCCGCAGCGGACCGCCCCGGAGACCGCGGACGGCGCTGCCGGCGGCACCCGGATCCTGGTGGTGGACGACAACGTCGACGCGGCAATGACGCTGTCGATGATCCTGGAAGCCTGCGGCTACGTGACGCAGGTGGCGCATGGTGGCATCGAGGCCCTGGCGGCCGCGCACGCCTTCCGGCCGCAGGTGGCCTTCCTCGACATCGGCATGCCCGGCATGGACGGCTACGAGACCGCACGCGCGATGCGCAGGCTGGAAGGGCTGGAAGACGTCAGGCTGGTGGCGCTGACCGGCTGGGGCGCGGAAAGCGACCGCCGCAAGTCGAACGAGGCCGGCTTCGACCAGCACCTGACCAAGCCGGTGCAGCTGGACGTGGTGCAGGACCTGCTGGCCAGGCTCGCCGCCTGAAGGTTCAAGCCTGACGCTGGCCTAAAGCGATGCAGGCGGCGCCCGCCAGCGCCAGCCCAACGCCGAGATAGTCGCTCCACACCGGCCTGATGCCGTCCACGATCCACAACCAGGCCAGCGCGGTGGCGATATACACCGCGCCGTAGCTGGCGTAGACGCGCCCGCTGGCGGCCGGGTGCAGGGTCAGGAGCCAGACGAAGACCGCCAGGCTGAGGGCAGCCGGAACCAGCAGCCAGGCGGAGCCCTTCCCGGTCAGCCACAGCAAGGGCAGGTAGCAGCCGAGCAGCTCGGCGATGGCGGTGACAAAGAACAGGCCGGCCATGCGGCTGAAGGGCAGGAGATCGAAGGGCATGGATGGACGCGCTTGTGGAAAACGCCCATCTTATCCTCAGCTCAGTTCAGCACAACGCCTGTGCCTCGAACCACGCGCGGCTGGCCGCATCCGCCGGGAAGAAGGATTCCAGGCGCAGCTCGTGCACGGTCACGTCGTGCGGCGTGCCCAGCGTGGTGATGGTGGTGAACAGGTTCAGCGTCACCTCGTCCTTGCGCAGCTGGACCGGCAGGAAGGGCAGGGCGCGGCGGTCCAGGTTGGGCTGGCTGGCCGCCCCGGCGATGCCGGGAAAGGCCATCAGCTCGTCCAGCAATGCACTGGCCTCGCTGCCCGGACCATCGCCCATCGCCTCGCGCTGCACCCATTGCAGCAGGTCGGTGCAGACGTCTTCCCAGTTCAGCAAATGGCGCCGCAGGCCGTCCGGATCGAGCGTCAGCTTGAGCACGTTGACCGAACCGTCGCGCGGGATCGGGGCATGGGCCGGCATGCCGAGGAAAAAACGCATCATGCGGGCGGCCGGCTCGTTCGCCATCACCAGGTTCCACAGGCGGTCGACCACCAGGGCCGGATAGGGTGCCTGCTGGGCCAGCATGAAGTCGAGCGCCTGCATCACGGCCGCCAGCTCCGGGTCCGACAGGCTGCGCTCGCGGTAGGCCGGCGCGAAGCCCGCCGCCAGCAGCATCGCGTTACGCTGGCGCAGCGGGATGTCGAGCACCAGGCCGAGCTTGAGGATCAGCTCGCGGCTGGGAGCCGCCCTGCCCGTCTCCAGGAAGCTCAGGTGGCGCTGCGAGATCCCGGCATCCACCGACAGTTTCAGCTGACTGGTCCCGCGCTTGCCGCGCCAATAGCGCAGCGCGGCGGCGAAATCGCTGAAGTACTGGTTGTCCACTGCGCGCGCTGCGGTATCCATGGCTTGCCTCCCGATCCGGTTTGCGGCCGATTGTGGCCCAGGCTTCACGCCTTGTCGAGGAAACCGGTGACGCTGGCCAGGCGGCCGTCGCCCGCCACCACGGCGATGTCGGTGCCATGTGCCACGCTGTCGCCATCCGGGGCGCGCAGGGTCCACGAAAAGCGCACCACGTTGTTGTGGCCGTCCGGCACGCCGACCAGCTCGAAGCGGTGGCCGGGGAAGTGCAGCTGGGCGCCGGCGATCAGGGTCTCGATGCCTTCGTGGCCGCTGCCCTGCATCAGCGGGTCGACGTAGCGGGCGTTGGCGGTGAACAGCTGGCGGACGTGGGCGCGGCGCGCGGCGCCGTCGGCTTCGTTCCAGGCGGCCAGGTACTGGCGGGCAATCGTGCTTGCGTTGTTCATGATCATCTCCTGTGGGTGCTGTCGTATCGACAGGCGCCATTCTCCGCAGGCGGCTGGGGGCTGGCGATTACCTGCCAGGTAATGGTGACCGGTGCCTGCGCCACCGATTCGCGATCCGGCGTATCCTCCCGGGGACAGACCTTATTTTGGCGGTGGATACCTTGAGCGAGCAGACACTTTCAGCAATCAAGCTCGGCGCGCAGCAGCTGGCGGACGTGGTCACCCTGCCCGCCCGGCAGCGCTATACGCGTTTCGTGCAACAGGTGGCGGAATCGGGCGAAGTGTGGGGACTGTACCGCGACGGCTGGGCGCTGGCCAAGACCGACGACGGCACCCTGGTGTTCGCCATGTGGCCCGCCAGCGAATTCGCCGACCTGTGCGCGGAATACGAATGGGATGGCTACGAGCCGCAAGCCTTTCCGCTGGACGACTTGATGAGCGATTTGCTGCCCCAGCTGGAAGAGGATGGGGTATTGCCGGGCATTTTCTACACCCCGGGAGACCGTGGCCTGACGCCGACCGCGACGATGCTGCGGATGGACCTGGAGCGCGAGCTGAGCCGGCGCTAGAGGCTTAATTCGTAGCGCACGTCGCGCCGGTCCTCGGTCTGCAAGCCCTCGACCAGGTAGGCATCCCAGCCCAGCCGGCCTTCATCGCCTTCCAGCCGCACGTTGCGCACGTCGGCCGCCAGCAGCACCAGTTCCACCTCGTATTCGAGCGACAGCCCGGTGAACATCGCCAGCATGCTGCGCAGCGCCCGCGCGGCCAGCCCGCCCGGCAGGAAGTCGTTGAAGCCGGCCCGGTCCAGCGGCCCCACCACCAGGCGCAGGCGCAGGTCGCGCTGCCAGACGCGCGCGCCGGCAATGGCGCCCCCACCGAGCACCGCATTGTCGCTGCCCAGGATGGTCTGCTGCCCTGGCGGCACCTCGTACCAGCAGCCGACGAATTGCTCGGCATGGACGCGCTGCCCAAAATATTCCGACAACACCCGCCCCAGTTGCACGCTCGAGGCCGGGCGCTGGCGCATCGCGCCGGCAAAGTAGGCGATCGACTCGTCCAGCACCGCCCCATCCTCGCTGCCGGCCAGGCGCCGCCGCAGTGCGCCGCTGCCCAGACCGGCCAGGCTCAGGAGCAGGGGCAGGAAGGCGTCGTGGCCGTCGCGCTGGTATTGCAGCGCCAGGCGGTACTTGCGCCAGGCCTCGTAGAACAGGGCCAGCGTGCGGTTGGAAAAGGTGTCGAGGAAGGCGCGCGCGCCTTCGGCTTCCGATTCTCCCTTTTCCAGCGACTGGTGCTCGGCGATGCGCTCGGTGTAGTGCAGCGGCAGGACGCCGTGGCCGCCCAGCAGGCCCATGAAGGACGGCGTCAGGCGCACGTACTTGAGCGCCCCCGCGTCCAGCGCGGCGGCCAGCGCCGCAGGCCTGGTATCGATGTCGCGCGGCTCGGCCTGCACCGCCTCGAGCTGGCTGGCCGGAAAACCGAGCGAGACCGAATTCTGGAAGCGCAGGTACTGCGCCACCAGGTCGCGCGAGGGCTTGCCGCGCCGGCGCAGCCACAGCTCGAGCATGCGTACCGCCTGGACGTACTCGAAGCGGTAGGGCTCGCGGAACAGGCGCTCGATTACAGCAGGCTCAAATCGCCGCTGCGGGGCTGGCATGTCAATATCTGTTCTCCGGTTTTGCTCGATGCGATCACCAGCTGGGTGAAGCTGTTGGCATGCACGTACAGCGCCAGGAAGCGCTCGACCACCTGGGCAAAGGCATGGATGCCGCTGCCGACAAAGGCCTCTTCGTCGATGCTGAGCCGGACTTCGACGCCGCGCACCAGGCAGGTGAAAGGATTCCCGGCCAGCCAGGCGGTGGTGGGCCGCTGGGCGATCGCCTTGATGCCGCCAATCTGGCGCTGCGAGGATGGCGAGCGGGGCAGGTCGTACAGGGCCAGCATCTCGCGGAAGGCATCGACCCCGCCGTCGGCCAGCGACAGGTGGTTCAGCGCCAGGTGCGAGATCAGGCGCCAGTGCGCGCCGCGTCCGCTGGCGAAGCGGTAGGACGCCGTGGGCTTGCGCAGGAAGGCGATCGATCGCACGCTCGAGCCGCCCTCCAGGAACAGGTCGCCGCCCTGCTGTCCATAGCTCAGGCTGGCCGGCAGGTCGCGGTTGGTGCAGGTGAGTTCGATGTTCAGGGTGTCGGTTTCCACCTCGCCCGGGTCGAAGTCGATGTCGACGATCGACACCTGGGTTTCGAAACCGGGACTCCGCTCCGCCAGCGACGCGTCGCGCCGCACCGCATAGTAGTGGCCGGCGTCGTCCGGCATCTGCGCGTGCTTCAGCGCGTAGAAGGGCCGGAACTGCACCAGGCTCTCGCCCTGCGGGGTCTGGCGGATCAGGCTCAGGGACTCGATCGCATAGACCTCGTAGGCAAAGGCGCGCCGTGCGTCGGCCAGCACCGGGTAGCTGGCGCTGGTGTGCGTCACGCGGATCGGTTCGCCGCGCTGGCGGAACAGGTTGATCACCGGGGTGCAGCCCAGCAGCACGTTGTTGGTGGACAGGGTGCCGAGCATGCGCGCCAGGTTCGAATCGGAACGCACACCGGACAAGGCCAGGTGCAGGGTCAGGGTGCGCGCACCGGGAGGCGCATGCGCGGCCAGCGCCTGCAGATCGATGTCGATGAAGTTGAACTTCTCGGGGAAGCAGAAGTATTCGGTCAGCAGGCGGTAGGCAGCGTGCGAGCGCGCCGGGAAGTCGATCAGCGATTCCTCTTCGCCGAAGCCGGCGGGCTGCACCGGGATGGCGGGCAGCGCAGTCCAGCTGCCGCTGTTGTCGGCTTCGACGTACGCCGCGACGCCGCGCATGAAGAGCGCATCGCGCAGGGCCGCGCAGAACGAGGGCTCGCCGTCGATGAAGACGCGCAGCATCGGCAGCGCGAGCTGGGCGATCGAACCCTGCTCGGAAGTAGAGGACACGGTGAGGCTGATGCTGGAAGACGCATTCCCCGGCAGGCGCACGGCGTCGGGGGCGTCGATGATGGCCGAGAAGGCGGCGCGGGCAAGCGCCAGCGGCGCCACCGTGACCGGGTAAACCGTGCGGAAGGTGCAGGCCGCGCCGCGCACCGGGCGCGTGTTCAGCTGGGTGCCGCGCGCGATGGTGCTGGAGCCGGCCTGCTTGGCGGCGCCGCCGAAGTCCATGCGCGCGATCGAGCACGAAGGGAAGGGGCGCAGGTAGTGCGGATATAGCACCTCGAACAGCGCTTCCGTGAACTCCGGATAGTCGTCGTCGAGGCGCTTGGCGATGCGTGCGTTGAGCAGCGCAAAGGATTCGATCATGCGCTCGGTATGCGGGTCTTCGCACACCTCGCCGCTGATCAGGAGGCGCCCGGCGATCCGTGGATAGCGCTCGGCGAACTCGCGCAGGTCGCGGCGCAGGTAGCCGAGTTCGCTTTCGTAATAGGGCAGCATCTGGTCCATCTTCAAGCCCCTGGCGCTGCGGCGCGCGCTGCCTTGCCGGCCTTGCTGATGCTGTACTGCAGGGTCGACGGCGTCAGGACGGCGTCGAAGTTGACCGGCTCCTGCGACACGCTGGCCACCAGCACGGCGGTGATCGAAAAATTCAGGCGGTTCACCGACTCGCCGTGCAGGTCGAGATTCGCCCGTATGTTGCGCAGGCGCGGCTCGTGGCAGGCGATGGTCTTCTCGATGCTGGCGCAGATGGACGCGCGGTCGGTCGGGCTGGACAGGCAGCGGTCGGCGAAGTCGTTCAAGCCATAGGTGACCATCGAGCGGCTGCATTCGGGGTACGCCTTGAGCGCGCCCTCCGGGATGCTGGAACGAGTGTTGAGCAGGGACTCGAGGTCACGCGCCACCGTGTCCTTCAGCTCGTCGATCGTCAGCCTTTGCGCGGCAGGCTTGCCCGGCCCGCGGCTCGGCATGCCCAGCAGGCGGTCGAACAAGCCTGGCGTGTAACCCTTCATCGCACTCCCCTTTGTGCCGCCGTGTGGACGGCAAAAAACGAAATTCGATGTTGCCATGCCGGGCAGCGTCAACGTTTGATCAACTTCACATGGGCAACCCTTTCCAGTTGTTATGGTTTCTCGGGTAGGTTCCGCCAAATCAAACCAAACATTGAGGGAAGGCAGAGATGACTAGCAAAGTTCTCTGGGGCGAAGGCCTGTTATTGCGTCCACAGCACTTCCAGCGGCAAGACCACTATCACGAACAATGCCTCCACAAGAGCATCAAGGCCGTCCATCCCTATGCCTGGGGCGTGGAAGCCCTGCAGGTCGACCGTGAAGCCCTGGCCAACAGCGTGCTGCGGCTGCTGGCCCTGGCGGTGCGCTTCCAGGACGGGGAGCTGGTCGACGCCCCGGACCTCGACGCCTTGCCCGAGACGGTGGACCTGAGCCTGCTGCCGCCCTCGCAGCAGACCATCACCTATTACGTCGCCCTGCCCGGCATGAAGCCGTTCACCGGCAATTTCACGCCGCCCGGGCAGGCCAGCAACACGGCGCGCTTCGTGCAGGCGAACCAGGAAACGCCCGACCTGTACACCCAGGCCGCGCCGGTGCAGCTGGCCTACCTGAAGAAGGCGGTGCGGCTGGTGTCGGAGGCGGAGCCGCGCGACTCCTACATCCACTTCCCGCTGCTGCGGCTGCGGCGCGCCTCCACCGGCGGCTTCGAGATGGACGAGAGCTTCGTGCCGCCGACGCTGTCGACCGGCGCCGCGCCGGTGCTGTTCCAGCAGCTGCGCCGCCTGCTCGACGCGCTGCAGGCCAAGACCGCCGCCCTGTACGGGCACCAGCGCGAGCCGAGCCGCAATGTGGTGGAGTTCCGCTCGGGCGACATGTCCTCGTTCTGGCTGCTGCACACGGCCAGTTCCGCGTATGCGACGCTGACCCACCACTTCCACCATCCGGCCCTGCATCCGGAACGCCTGTACGAGCAGCTGCTCGACCTGGCGGGTGGCCTGATGACCTTCTCCAAGAGCTGGACCTTGGGCGACCTGCCGCCCTACCAGCACAATGACCCGGGACCGTCCTTCACCAAGCTGCATGCGATCATCCGCGAGCTGCTCGACACGGTGATCTCTTCCAAATACTTCGCCATCGCCCTCAGCGAGGTGCGGCCGTCCTACCACATCGGCGCGCTCGACTCCGGCAAGATCGACGAGCGGACCACCTTCTACATCGCCGTATCGGCCGCCATTCCCGCGGTGGAGCTGGTGGACGTGGTGCCGCTGCGCTTCAAGGTCGGCGCGCCGGACGACGTCGAGAAGTTCGTCCTGTCGGCGCTGCCGGGCGTGCGGCTGCAGTACGCGCCGCAACTGCCGGCGGCGGTGCCGGTGCGTCCCGAGACCTGCTACTTCGTGCTGGAGGCGAAGGGGCCGATGTACGAGCGCATGCTCAAGGCCCAGTCGATCTCGATCTACGTCCCGGCCGGCCTGAAGGAACTGCGGCTCGAGCTGCTGGCCGTCGCCGCATGAACGCAGCGCTTGATTTTCCCGCCCTGGGCATGTTCGGCACGGGGCTGAGCCAGCACGCACGGCTCATCACCCTGGCAAGCAGCCAGGAGAGCGGCCTGCCCGAATCCCTGGTGGCGGAAGCGTTCAGCGGGGTCGAGGCGGTCAACGCACTGTTCGCGTTCGACGTGGATGCGCTCAGCACCTCGACGGACCTCGACCTGGGGCTGTTCATCGGCGAAGAGCTGAGCATCGGACTGCTGCAGCCGGACGGTTCGCGGCGCATGTGGCACGGGCTGTGCACGTCGGCCTCCTGGCTGGGAGCGGATGGCGGCGTGGCGCGCTACCGCCTGCGGCTGGAGCCGGCGCTATCGATGCTGGCGCTGCGGCGCGACAGCTACATCTTCCAGGACAAGAACGTCCGCGACATCGTCTGTGAATTACTCGCGGATTATCCACAGCTGCGTTTTGATTTCGACATCACGCAGGAACTGCTGCCGCGCGCGGTCTGCACCCAATATCGGGAGAGCGACCTGGATTTCTTCACGCGCCTGCTGGCATCGGAAGGCCTGAGCTGGCGCTTCGAGCATGAGCAGGCGGAAGATGCGGAAGACGGCGCGCACGGTCAGGCGAAGCACCGGCTGATCGTGTTCGACAGCAGGGCGATTGCGCCTGCCACGCCGGGCGGTGAGGTCCTGCGCTTCCACGGCGTGCGCGCTACCGAGCAGGATGATGCGATCGACGGCTTCCGGGCGCGCCGCAGCGTGCAGGCCAACAGCGTCGCGATCAGCAGCTGGGATCCGGCGCAGTTGCTGGCGCCCGCGTACGAACACGTCTCGCATCTCGATGCGGGGGACCTGCCGCCGCTGCACCTCTACGACGGCAGCGGCGAACGCATCGCCACCGAACGCGGCGCCGCCGATACGCACAGCGAATTGATGCTGCAGGCGCTGGAACTCCATAACAAGGTGTTCGACGGGACCGGAGCGGTGCGCAGGCTGACGGCCGGTCATGCGTTTTACCTGAGCCAGCATGAGCGTTATCCCGACGGCGAGAACGCCTTCAAAGTGCTGTCGGTGCGGCACAAGGCGCGCAACAACTTCCGGACCGGGGTGGCGGGCGCCGTCTCGTCCGTTATCGAGCATGGGACCTACCGCAATACGTTTTCCTGCGTGCGCGAAGTGGTGCCGCTCGTGCCGCGCCTGACGCTTGCGCCGCACCGGACCACGGCGCCGGGGCCGCAGTGTGCCCTGGTGGTCGGGCTGGGGGATGCGGTATCGACCACCAACCGCGATCACCAGGTGCGGATCCAGTTCGCCTGGCAGCGGGGCGCGCGTCCGAACCCGGGCGGGATGGCGCACAACACCGACGACAAGGGCTGCGCACCGGGGAACGAGACGTCCGGCACCTGGGTGCGCGTGGCCGAGGCGCTGGCCGGGCCGAACTGGGGCACGGTGTTCACGCCGCGTATCGGGACCGAGGTGCTGGTCGACTTCATCGAAGGCGATATCGACCGGCCGGTGATCGTGGCGCAGCTCTATAACGGGTCGGATCTGCCGCCGTTCTCGGCCGGCGTCGACTCAAACGCCAACCATGCGGGCGTGCTGTCGGGGATCCATACCCGCAACTTCGACGGCAGCGGCTACAACCAGTGGCAGATCGACGACACGACCGGACAGCTGCGCATGCGGCTGGCGAGCAGCGTCGGGCTTAGTCAACTCAATCTCGGCTACCTGATCCATCAGGAGCCCGGGACTTCGCAGCGTGGTGGGTATCGCGGCAGTGGGTTTGAACTGCGTACCGATGCGTGGGCGGTGATTCGCGGTGGAGAAGGTGTGTTGTTATCCACACGCGCCCGGCCTGCATTGGGAGCCAGCGTGACCTCGACGCAGATGGACGTGGCGGAGGCGGTGGCGCAGTTCAAGCGTGCGCAGGAGCTGTCAACCACGCTGGCGGATGCAGCGGCGCAGCAGCAGACCTTGTTCAGCAAGGATGCCTTGAAGGCGCACGAGGCGTTCATCGAGCAGATCGATCCGGCAGCGAAGGGCAAGTACGAAGGGCCGGTGAATGGGCAGCCGGCGCTCAAGGCCAAGCCGGGGTCGCGCGAGCTCGATGCGTCGCAGCCTGTGGAGAAGTTCGGCTCGCCGATCGTGCTGATGGATTCGGCGGCCAGCATCAACTGGGCGACGCCGGCGTCGACGGTGCTGTACGCGGGGAAGCATCTGCACTGGACCACGCAGTCGGATTTGCACATGACGGCGGGGCATACGTTTTCGTCGGTGTCCGGCGGGGCGACCAGTTTGTTTACACACTCAGGTGGGATTCAGGCGATTGCGGCGAACGGGCCGGTGTCCTTGCAGGCGCATACGGATGCATTGGAGATTTTGGCGGACAAGGAGATCACCGTGATCTCGGTGAATGACTGCATCGAGATCAAGGCGAAGGAAAAGATCGTGCTACAGGCGGGGGAGTCGTCGATCACGCTGGAAGGTGGGGATATTACGTTTGCGTGTCCGGGGACGTTTTCCGTCAAGGGTGGACAGCACGTGTTTGATAAGGGCGGTCGCCAGACTGCCAATCTCCAGAACCTGCCGAGTGAGCTGGGCAAAGAAGAGCCTAATTGGATTTCACTCAACTACCTGGATGCAGAGGTTGGGGAAGGCATCCCTGACGTGGAGTACGAAATCCATTTCGATAAGGGGCCTGTGCTGACGGGGACACTGGACGCGAACGGGAAAGCACGTCATAAGAACGTCGACAACAAGCCAGTGAAAAAGGTGGTGTACAAACCGCGCAAGCCGAAGGACGAAAAACCACATGACCCCTTGCAAAAGTTACTTGGTTGATCGCGACATCTGCCCACTGTCTTCGTTGGAGTAATCCATGCCTGACATTAATACGACACAGATGCGTGATGCCCTCGCCTGGACCACGAACGAGCAGCGCCCCGAGGAAGAGGTAAGTTCCAATCCATGGGAATGGTTCTGGCAGGCGGTTCAGGGGGACTTCAATGAGAACCGCTCTACCGGGCAGATCGTCGCCGATGCGGCGATATCGATGATTCCTTTGGTTGATCAGATCTGCGATGTGCGCGACCTGATTGCTAATTGCAAGAAGCTCCATCAAGACACCTCTGATACCTGGGCTTGGGTAGCGCTTGCTCTGACACTGATCGGCTTGGTTCCTTTCCTCGGTTCGTTTGTGAAAGGTGTTTTAAAGATCTTCTTTGCCTTTATTCGACGCGCCGGCGGAAACGCCATTATAAGCGCCGTAGACAAGGCTATTACATGGGTTGTAGCGCTGCTCCGTCGAAGAGTTTTTCAAAAATATCTGCGAGAACACAAAATCGATGATGTTTTTTCTTGGCTGGCTAACGAAATCAAGAAAGTCAAATCGAAAACTGGTGCTACAGAACTTATCAAAGCATTCGATTCCGCAATCGCAACATTGCGACAACTTACGGCCAAGGTCGCTCATATTCCAGTAGTCGGTCCTAAGGCCACTCAAGCATTAGAGCAAGTAATGTGGGTACGCGCTAGAGCGACCGAGGGGATCGCCAAGGTCAATCTTACCATTGACGCTATATTTGATGCGGTCATTATGCGCTTGCTAGGAGAAACAGCATTAAGCAAGAAAGCGATTGTCAACCTGAACAATGTGCATTATCGCGGCGCACTGCCTAAGGCGACTGCCGTTACATTAATGCGCCGGCCCCGTCCGTGCCCGAAATGGCTTAATGAAGGAAATAATCGCCGTTGGTCTGAGGCAAATCCAAAAAATGCTGCCAAAAGAGTAGCAAGCAAGGTCAAGGAAGGCTGGCCGAATCTGACAGAACAAAATATCAAATCCTTTCACAAATTGAGCGCTGATGAAATAAAAGGACCAGCGCGTCTTATTCGGATTCTGTCGCCAAACAGTCGAGCGATGAGTGATTGCTGGATCAGCGAAAAAATTTTCAATGATATTCAAAACTCTCCAGATCCGCGTGCCGCGTGGCGGAAATATTTAGCTGTCTGGCCCGACTGGAACGTGAACGGCCAATTTGTCGTCTATGACGTCAAACCAGGTGAAACATTGAAGGTATGGAGAGGTCCAGCATCCAGTCAGAAAAAAGATGCGCTAGCGGACAGACATCTGGAAGGAGGTTGGGAACAGATAGTATTCAACGTCGAAAGGAACGATCAACGCAATGACATAATGAGATATTACAAGACGAACGATAAAAGCACTCTGAACGAGTCAATCAGCCAAGAAGAGTTTTTCAAGTTACCAAAACCTAAGCAAGAAGAATACTTGGGGATTCGGCAGAAGATCGCGCATCCGAACATAAGTGGCCCGTTTGAAACCGGATGGGGTTACACAGATTTTGAAGGCACTGGGTTTCCGGACAAAATTGGTTTGCCTGCCTTACCTGGGCAAGTGACTTCATTCAAGCCGTAACTTATGTTCTCGAAATTGAGAGGGGAATACAATATGACATCGAAAAAAACCTTGACCACGTGGCAAAAGAAGCAAGCAGCGCTGCTCTACTTTTTTGCATCTGACGAGTACTTGAAGGGCCTTCATGAGCGCGTTCGTGAACTTCAGATCTTTGTCGACGGATTATTAGACAAGAGCCGAGACGAAGGCAGGGATCGTTTCCTGAAGAGTTCACAGTGGGGTGATCGCGACACAAGTGAGAATTGGTCCAATCACGCCTGGTCTTTTTTAGCCGACTTTGGAATGTCAGTTGCGAGACACATGGCAGATCGCGCTTCAGAAATTTATCATGTAACTGGAGCTTATCAATGTGGTCGAGGAATGGCAGAGTTTTCAATGCAGTGGGCTTTGCCTGCCGAGGAAGAACAATTTGATGCGATGTTTGCATCTGTTACGCGATACGCTGGATACATTGATGACACAATGGAAAAAGGCCAAATCGACAGCAGGTGGGACGATTTCTGTTTTGCTTTAGCATGGCAAGAACATGCATCAAATTTTTCCCATTTGCCCAAATTTATAATTCGCGAAGACATTAGCTGTAAAACAGGGGATATTCCTCCTAAAACTGGCGTATATATATCTGCTGACTATCCTCATGGTGCCTTACAATTTGCGTGGAATGGCGACAAGTATGGTGAACTCCTAGAGTGTTCTATTTTTAACGAACTAGGTCAAAAAGCTCTAGCTGCCGTTGGTAGATCTAAATTATGGCTTGATGAAGAAGCAATGCTTGAGTTTGTTCAGGAAAACGCGGACGCCCCAGAATTGAAAGAAGATCCGTTTTATTCTGAATCTTTTACTCCGGATCTTGCACCGAGTCTGATCGCAAATAATGCTTTCACATCTGCGCCTTCAAGGTGGTTTTACGTAGAACTTCTGAAAGGGGAATTTGAGAAAATTGGTACCGAGGACGAGCAGGTAGAACTTAAAGTACGAGCTGTTGAAGCAGGAAAGCACTGCGAGTTGAGTGGCTTTTATTTCAGCCCAGCATCTTTAGGCTCACGTCGATTTTTTAGCCAGGGAGATATCTTTCCGAAAATGGATTCAGCCTACGGGAATACGATATGGCAGAGGGATGAGAAACAGGACTAGGTATTGGCAGGAACATTTTAAGTAGCCAAGCTTTCTTAAGGAGGAACTATGGCAGGTCCACTGATCAAGCTCGGTGACAAAACGTCGCATGGAGGAGTAGTGGTCGAAGCATCCCCGCATAGCGATACCGGTGGCGTCGGTATCGCTCGGATGGGCGACAAGACTAGCTGTCCCAAGCACGGATCCAACCCGATCATCAGCGGCGACTCAACCCTGATCATCGACGGCAAACCCGCAGCCCGTCACGGAGACAAAACAGCCTGCGGCGCCACCCTGATCGCCGGCCAACAAGCAACGATCGACAACATCTGAGCGACGAACATGACAACAACTACAACAACACCGGCACGCTTGACTGCCGAGTGGTTCAAACTAGGCGCCATCGTTATCACCACCTTTATCGTCTGCTGGGCAATCGCGCTCTGGTATTGGCATCAGACGGATCAGAATCCTGGAACTGGCGAACTGACACTGGCCCTGCTCGTTTTCCCCTTGGGCGTCCTGTTCGCCTTATGGGGTAGCCAGAAAGCCATCGTGGCCCGTGCCGCATCCATTCCTGCCAGCACCGCCAAGCCGGCTTCTGCCACATCGCGAGCCGATGCGGTACCTGGCACACCTGTGCTGGCAATCGTCGCCACGGCACTGCGCTCCCCACACGGCAGCTCTGCTGAAGAACTCGCCTGCGCCATCGCCGACAACGAAGCGCGCGCCGACCTGGACAAGGAACTGGTCGACGACAACGGGTTCCCCGTCATGACCGCACGCAGCGACGATGCGCACGACGAAGCGCTGCAGGACGAGATCGCCGACTGGCTGTCCAGCCAGGAACTGCAGATCCATCTCTCTGAAGAACAATGGCGTGCGCTCACCATGGCCAGCGGCGTCGCAGCCGAACTCGCCAGCATCGCCGCCAGCGACCTGTTGCCCTACGAGGAAAGTCCGCCAACGCTCCAGCTCAGGCTGATGCTCCCCAGGGACTGGCCCATCGACATCCGGCGCGCGGCGACGACGTGGCTCAAGCATACGGTGAGCCAATACGGCTGGCCGGAAGCCAGCATCGTCATCCCGGACATCCCTGAACAGGAGCACGTCTCACCGACAACCATCATCACGCAGCTCATGCCGGGCACCTCATCGAGCAAGGCCCCAACGCTAGCCCTCGTCATCGCCTGCGCTTCGCTGATCGGACAGGAAAGCATCGACCGCCTGGCTGCGCAGTCGTCCCTGTTCACCTCCTCGCAAGCCCGTGGCCAGATTCCGGGCGAAGGTGCTGCTGGCTTGCTGTTGACCGACCTGGAACTGGCCCATGCCTGCGGCGCCGAGTTCACATTGCTCGACCCAGTCAGCGAGCGCCGCCGCGACACCTCGGCCGACGACACCAAACGCGTCGATGCAAGCCTGCTGCTGGAGCTGGTCGAGCAGGCAAGCAAGGCGGCGGCTGTGGATATCTCCCAGATCACGATGGTCGTGGCCGATACTGCGCACCGTCCCAACCGCGTCCTCGAGCTGATGGGCCTGAGCGCGCTGGCGATCCCGCAAGTCGATGCCGCGGACGACATCATTCGCGTTGGTCTGGGCAGTGGAAGCTGCGGGGCCGTGCCCTTCGTGACGGTACTGGCACTGGCACGGTACTATGCGCTGGAGCGCAGCGCGCCGATCCTCTGCATCGGCAACGAGGATCCTTACCTGCGCAGTGCGGCCCTGGTGCGTCCCCCGGCCTAAGCCGCCGGGGTCGCGCATCAGGTCGTGAGCGAATTCACCACCAGCTTGCGCTTGCCGTTCGGCGCCAGCGGAATATCGCTTTCTTCCTGCAGCGAGATATCGAAGAAGCCACCCCAGCGGCGCTGCTGGGCGTCCAGCACGAAGGCGCGCTGTTCGTCGTTCAGGCTGCCATGGCGCGGCACCACCGCCAGCGTGATCTCGCCCGCCTTCTTCTGCCGCACCTGGTACAAACGCACGAAGTCCCAGGTGACTTCGTCGATGACAATCGACAGCCCGGGAATGCGCTTGCCCGACCGGTCGACCAGGTATTCGTGGCCGCGGCCGTCGATGCCCGGGCAGCGGCCGTCCGCATCGATCAGGCCGTAATCATTGGTCCGGTAGCGGATCAGCGGCATGACGTCGTTCCACAGCGAGGTCCCGACGATCTCGGGACGATCGCCGTCCATGCGGTTCTCGTTCCAGCCATACAGCGGCTGGAACTGGTAATCCGAGGTGCCGCGATCATCCACCTGCAGGAAGGCCAAGTTGGTTCGTTCGGACAACCCGTAGTTCAGCGACACCGGTGCACGGAACAGCCGACGAATCGACGCGAGCTGCGCCGGCGTCGCCGGTTCGGAAGCCAGCAGCACCGCCTTCACCTGCACATCGAGTTCGCGGGAGTCGACCAGTTCGGCCAGCGCCGTCACCGAACTCGGATAACCGTGCACGTATTCGGGCCGGAAGTGCCTGATGGCCTCCACGATGGCGGCCTTGTGCTGTTCATGCACGTGGTAGGGCGACAGCATCAGGCGGTTGCCGACCACGCGCGCCGGTTCTTCGTGCGCCAGGCGGCGCGCATCGGCGCCGATGCGCAGGATGCGCGACTTGTCGAAGGAAAAGCCGAGCTTGCCCCATTCATGGGTAAAGAAGGCTTTCTCAATGTCGGCCAGGCGCTTGGTGCGCCACAGGCCGATGCCCTGTCCGGACGAACCGCCGCTGGTCGCATACATCAGCTTTTGCGGATCGAGCCGGCGGTCGAGGAATTCGCGCTGCTGCGCCATCACCTCTTCCTTGGCCAGGAAGGGGAATGCCGCCAGCACGTCCTGCACCGGTTCGTTCTTCGCCTCCTCGATGCTCAGTTTGACGGTGCGCTGGTAATAAGGCACGTGCTCGAGGGCGTGGACGAGGATCTTGCGCAGGCGCTGCCGGGCCAGATCGGCGATGCTGGCCTGGTCCCGGGACAGCATGTCGAGCACGCTGAAGAAGTCCGGGTGGTACAGCACGCGGCTCGGAATGTAGCGGCGCCAAGCGTAGTAGGGTTTGGCGAGCAGGTCGTGGATGCTCATGGCCTCACCCGTTGAGTACGCGCTTGAATTCTTCCGGCGACTTGTCGCCCAGCCCCAGCTTGTCCAGGGTCCGCGCCTCGGCGGCGAAGTCGCGGTCCAGCAGGCCGCTGGCGATGACGGTCAGGGCGTCGGCGGTCGGCGTCGGCACCTTCATCAGGCGGCCGATCGAGGACAGCAGCGCCAGGCCCATCGGCACGTCTTCGGTGATGAAACGCGTCTGCAGGGTGGCCGGGCCCTTCGGCCCGCCTTCGCGCGCATAGCGGCGGAACACGGAGATCGAGGGCTGCGACAGGTCTTCTTCGTTACGGAACTTGCACTCGTCAAAATAGGGCGAGGGCTTGCCGCCGGTGGCCGCGATGACCGCGTTCTTCTCGGCGTCGAGCTTGTACAGCAGGTTCAGCACCGAGGGCGTGAACGCCTCGCGGTACATCCAGAATTCGCCTTCCGAATGCTCGATGCGGCTGGCAGACAGCAGGGTGCCGATGGTGTGCACGATCAGGTTCGGATTATGCATTGCGGACTCGACCACATTGGTGCGGGTCGCGACATAGGTCGGGAACAGGCGGGCGGCTCGTTCGAGTCCTTCGGCGGCGCGTTCGCGCGGCAGGAAGGCCAGGGCATTGCGCGTGTTGCGGAACAGGACGTTGACGACGCCCGGCTCGACGATGCGCGCGTCGTAGGGCAGGCTTTCGCCTTCCGCCAGCAGGAAGCCTTCCTTCTGCTGGTAGGGCAGGAAGTAGCAGGATCCCATGTAGCCCGGCGCCAGCAGCACCAGCTGGTGCGCCTTCAGGTAGGGGCCGATCAGCTCGGCGATCTCGGCATGGCATTGGGTCTGGGTGGTGATGATGATCGCGTCCGGCGTCTCGGCAAATGCTTCGCCGACATCGCGCGTAGCCAGGGCAATCGACGCCGTGCTGGTTTCGCCGCCTTTGGGATTGCTGATGAGCTTGATCGTGCGGGTCTCGCGCACGGTATCGAAATTCTGGTCGTGCAGCGAGTGCGAGGTTTTCAGCAAGGCGACCCGGTGCCCGTCCTGTGCGAGGATCGCGCCGAGCGCGCATCCCGCATTGCCTGCACCTACCATTAACACATTCATGCGTCCTCCATTCGACCGGCCGGACGGCACGACGCGGCGAGCGTCAGTGCCGGGTTCCGCCAGAGGCGGCGGCCCGGTCATCGGGTTCATCAAGGCGGCAACCGTATGGAACGTCGCGCAAACGCTTCCGAAGAGAAGTCACAATGCCTCTCTGCGTCACCGCACGAATTGAAAATTATCAAATGAGCACCAGTTCCGGACGCTCATCGATGAAATTACGATAAGTTTGTTCAATTGGGAAGTCAACCGAATTCCCGCTTGCGTGCGCCTGCAAGAAGCGTACAGATAAACCAAAAAAGAACACATTTTGCAGACTATTAACAATCTTTAGTGCAACTTTCTGGGCGAGGGTCTGGCCGTTGTTTCACTCTGCAGTCAGGATGGGGACAGGCAGATGAGGAGTAACGCAGGGCATTCTTCGTCCGCTCACGCGTATCTTCGTGAAGCACGGTGGCAGGACTGAAGAAGCAGAACCATACACATCTTGTTACAATTTTGCTCATGGTTTGGCCGCGTCGACGATCATCTTGCTAACGAGAAAAATTGCGGGGTAGTATAGGAACACTTCCCTATGTCCCTGCACATCCATGTCCACTCTCACGTCTTGCGTTTTCTGCTCACTTCCTCAAGAGCGCATCATCGACAGCAACGCATTGGCGATGACGATCAGGGACGCTTATCCCATCTCGCCCGGGCACACATTAATCATTCCGAAGCGCCACGTGGCCTCGTTTTTCGAGATCACATCGGAAGAACGAAGCGCAATGCTGAGCCTCCTGGACAAGGCCGCATCGGGCTTGAAGGCCGAGCTCCATCCGGCGGGCTACAACATCGGCATCAACGATGGCGCTGCGGCCGGGCAGACGGTTCCGCATTTGCACATGCACCTGGTCCCGCGCTTTGCTGCCGACGTAGCGGACCCGCGTGGCGGAGTCAGATGGGTCATTCCGGAAAAAGCCGACTACTGGAGCAAGCCCTAAGTGCTGCCGCCGCCGTCAGCGCAGGAGCAGCTGGTTTTCCTCGACCATATCCAGCGCCTGTTCGAGGAAGGGGAATTCGTTGCTACCTACAAGTACGCCTTGCTGCATGCGATAACCGAACTGGCAATCGAATTCGGCACCGATAGCGGGGATACGCTCGATCTGTTTCATTCCCAGATCGCGGACAAGTTCCTGGAAGTGTATTGGCGACAAGTCATTCCCTATCGGGCAAACGACGAGGGCGGCGTACTCATCCAGAACAAAGGCAGGCAGGCCGCCGTCATCGTCCTGTTGCAGGACATCCGTGGCCGTCATGGGACCTTGCCCAAGGCGCGCGCTTCTCAAGAATGGCGGGTGGCAGTCAGGGAAACGGTCAGGCTATTGAAAGAGATGCCGCTCTGGCGGCTGCAGATCTTGCGGCGCCAGGAAAGCCGCTTTCTCTATATTCCGGGCGCCGGTCCCTTTATCAGGCTGTTGCCGGGCGTGATGTTCAACCTGCGGCGCTTTCACGGCCTGCTGCAACAGCTCATCCGTGCCGCCTGGACCAGCCATATTCGCAGCAACCCGAAGAACGCTGCCCTGCTTGGCGATCGCGACGACCTCGAAGAAGTCCTGTTCGGAACGGACCGGGCTTCGCTGGCACTGGTGAAACCGATCCTCAAGGACCTGCAAGGCGATACCTGCTTCTATTGCCAGCGACGACTTGGCGAGATGGGCGAGGTCGACCATTTCATTGCCTGGTCCCGATACCCGCGCGACCTCGGCCATAATTTTGTGCTGGCACACAGACGGTGCAACGGTGACAAGCGCGACCTCCTGGCCGCGACCGAGCACCTGGAGAGATGGCGAAACAGGAACGTCGTGCAGGGCGCCACCCTGAAAAGGGAGCTGGAGGGGCAATTCGTCTGCGATGAGCCGACCACGCTGCGTGTTGCGCAATGGTCGTATGAACACGGCTTTGCAGCGTCGTCGCAATCCTGGCAACGCACGGGATACGTGGTGCCGCTGGATGAAGGATATCGGCGGATTCTTCAGGAACGCTTCCCAACTCCCCCGGATCCGGCGGCAACGGCGGCTTGAGCGACGCCGTTGCTGGTGCGAAGTGGCTCATCACGAGCCACCGTTCGCCGGCGATGATGCCGGAAAAATAAGCGGCCTCGCTTACTCCACCGTCACCGACTTCGCCAGGTTACGCGGCTTGTCCACATCCGTGCCACGCGCCAGCGCGGTGTGGTAAGCCAGCAGCTGCAGCGCCGCCACGTGCAGGATCGGCGACAGGTCGCCATAGTGCTCCGGCAGGCGGATCACGTGCAGGCCGTCACCCGAGGTGATGCGCGAGTCGACGTCGGCGAACACGTACAGCTGGCCGCCGCGGGCGCGCACTTCCTGCATGTTCGACTTCAGCTTTTCCAGCAGCGCATCGTTCGGTGCGATCGTGACCACCGGCATTTCTTCGGTCACCAGCGCCAGCGGACCGTGCTTCAGCTCACCCGCCGGATAGGCTTCGGCGTGAATGTACGAGATTTCCTTGAGCTTCAGCGCGCCTTCCAAGGCGATCGGGTAGTGCATGCCACGGCCCAGGAACAGCGCGTTTTCCTTGCGCGCGAATTCTTCGGCCCAGGCCATGATCTGCGGCTCCAGCGCCAGCACCGAACCCAGCGCGACCGGCAGGTGGCGCATCATCTTGAGGTGTTCCGCTTCTTCCGCGTCGCTCAGGCGGCCGTTCACTTGCGCCAGGGTCAGCGTCAGGAGGAACAGCGCGGCCAGTTGGGTGGTGAAGGCCTTGGTCGAGGCCACGCCCACTTCGACGCCGGCGCGGGTGATGTAGGCCAGCTTGCACTCGCGCACCATGGCGCTGGTGGAGACGTTGCAGATGGTCAAGGTGTGCGGCATGCCGAGGCTGCGTGCGTGCTTCAGCGCGGCCAGGGTGTCGGCCGTCTCGCCGCTCTGCGAGATGGTCACGACCAGGGTCTGCGGGTGCGGGACGCTGTCGCGGTAGCGGTATTCGCTGGCGATCTCGACGTTGACCGGGACCTTGGCGATGCATTCGATCCAGTACTTCGCGGTCAGGCCGGCGTAGTAGCTGGTGCCGCAGGCCAGGATCAGCACGCGGTCGATTTCCTTGAACACGCCATAGGCGCCGTCGCCGAACAGTTCCGGCATGATGCCGGTGACGCCCTCGAGGGTGTCGCCGATGACGCGCGGCTGTTCGAAGATTTCCTTCTGCATGTAGTGGCGGTACGGGCCCAGCTCGGCTGCGCCGGTGTGGGCGTGCACGGTTTTCACTTCACGCTCGACTGGACGGCCGTCGACGTCGACGATCCAGTAGCGCGCCAGCTGCAGGTCGACCACGTCGCCTTCTTCGAGGTAGATGATCTGGTTGGTGGTGCCGGCCAGCGCCATCGCGTCCGAGGCCACGAAGTTCTCGTTCTCGCCCACGCCGACGATCAGCGGCGAGCCCTGGCGGGCGGCGACCACGCGGTGCGGCTCTTCGCGCGAGAACACGGCGATGGCATAGGCGCCGTGCAGGCGCTTGACGGCCTGCTGGACGGTGTCGAACAGGTCGCCGTTGTACATGTGGTCGACCAGGTGAGCGATGACTTCGGTGTCGGTCTGGCTGGTGAACTCGTAGCCCAGGCCCTTCAGTTCGCTGCGCAGCTCGTCGTGGTTTTCGATGATGCCGTTGTGGACAAGTGCGATGCGCGCATTGT
Source organism: Massilia sp. BHUDP2 (assembly GCF_046236355.1). Taxonomy (NCBI): domain Bacteria; kingdom Pseudomonadati; phylum Pseudomonadota; class Betaproteobacteria; order Burkholderiales; family Oxalobacteraceae; genus Massilia; species Massilia sp. BHUDP2. The sequence continues at coordinate 782,140 of NZ_JBJUVW010000003.1, read as the reverse complement.
CTTCGCTCGGCGAGAAGTGCGGGTGCGCATTGTGCGAAGCTGGCGCGCCGTGGGTGGCCCAGCGGGTGTGGGCGATGCCGGTGAAGCCGTCCAGATGGGCTTCGCGCACCTGGTCTTCGAGTTCGGCCACGCGCGAGGTGCTGCGCGCACGGGTCAGTTTGCCATCGAGGTGCACGGCCACGCCGCAGGAATCGTAGCCCCGGTATTCGAGACGCTTCAGGCCCTCGAGCAGGACTGGGGTGATATTACGCTTGGCGACAGCGCCGACGATACCGCACATGGTTGGACCTCATCTGAAAGATTTGCAATGAAACGAATCGTAGAACAACACTGTTGAAATAAGCTTTCAGAATTCCGCGTAATTTGATAGATTATTTCACGGTCCTTTAATGTCGAAATATTCTTTCATTTAACACAGATTTCTTTATTTTTATTTCATTCGATGTCAGATCAACCACTTCTTGATGAGCTAGATCGTCGCATTCTGAATACACTGCAGGCTGATGCATCGCATACGAATGCGGAGTTGGCGGAACTCGTACACGTCTCACCGCCGACTTGTTTGCGCCGGGTGAAACAGCTGACCGATAGTGGCGTCATCGAACGCCAGGTGGCGATCGTGGATCCGGCCAAGGTCGGCGCCCGCCTGAGCGCCATCGTCGAGATCACCCTCGACGTGCAGGCCGCCGAGCGCATGGACGAGTTCGAGGCCCTGGTGGCGCAGGACGCCGCGGTCCTGCAGTGCTACCGGGTCAGTCCGGGACCGGATTTCGTGTTGATCGTGCAGGTGGCGGACATGCCGGCCTACCACGCGCTGGCGCACCGCCTGTTCACGGCGCACGCCAACGTGCGCAACGTAAAAGCCTACTTTTCCACGCACCGCTCCAAGTTCGACACCCGGATCGCCGTGTAAGGCTTGTGGATAAGTTTGTGGATTGGCACCGGGAGAACCACAGGATAAGCATGTGATTAGCCTGTGTTTTTCCTGTGCCTTTCCTGTGATTAGCCTGTCGATACCCGGTGGATTACTTCTTCGTTTTCACCGGACGCGACCAGCCTTCGATCGTCATCTGCTTCGGCCGCGAGATGGTCAGCTTGCCCGCCGGCGCATCCTTGGTCAGCGTCGTGCCCGCTCCCAGGGTCGCGCCTTTGCCCACCGTGACCGGCGCCACCAGCTGGCTGTCGCTGCCGATGAAGGCGTCATCCTCGATCACGGTGCGGAACTTGTTGGCGCCGTCGTAGTTGCAGGTAATGGTGCCGGCGCCGATGTTGACGCGCGACCCCACCGTGGCATCGCCTACGTAGGCCAGATGGTTGGCCTTGCTGTGCGCGGCGACCTGGCTGTTCTTGATCTCGACGAAGTTACCCACATGGACGTCTTCGCCCAGTTCGGTGCCCGGGCGCAGGCGCGCGTAGGGACCGATCTGCGACTTGTCGCCGACCACCGCATCCTCGATGTGGCAGAAGGGCTTGATCTGGGCGCCGGCGCCGATCTTCGCATTCACCAGCACGCAGTGCGGGCCGACCGTCACGCCGTCCGCCAGTTCCACGCGGCCTTCGAACACGCAGCCGACGTCGATCACGACATCGCGGCCGCAGACCAGTTCGCCACGCACGTCGATGCGGGCCGGATCCATCAGGGTCACACCCTTTTCCAGCAGCGCATTGGCGATGTTCAGCTGGTGGCGGCGCTCGAGCTCGGCCAGTTGCACCTTGCTATTGACACCAGCCACTTCCCATTCGGCGGAAGGCTGGGCCGACACCACCGGGACACCATCGGCGACAGCCTGGGCCACGATATCGGTCAGGTAGTACTCGCCCTGGGCATTGTTGTTCGACAGCGCCGCCAGCCAGCGCTTGAGGTGGGCGGTCGGGATGCACATGATGCCGCTGTTGATTTCGCGGATCGCACGCTCGGCTTCGCTGGCATCCTTTTCTTCGACGATGCGCACGATGCTGCCGTTCTCGCGTACGATGCGGCCCAGGCCGAAGGGATTGGCCTGCTCGACCGTCAGGATGGCGAGCTTGTCCGTACCGGCGGCCTCGACCAGGCGGCCGAGCGACGCGCTCGTCGTCAGCGGCACGTCGCCGTACAGCACCAGGGTCGGCACGCTCTCGTCCAGCTCGGGCACGGCCTGCATCACCGCATGACCGGTGCCGAGCTGCGGCTGCTGCAGCGCCGTGTCGATCCGGGTGCCGGTCTGCTCGGCCAGCTTGCCCACCATCTCGGGCACCGCTGCGCCTCCATGCCCGTAAATGACGCATAATTTACTCGGCGATAAGCTGCTGGCCGTATCGATGACGTGCCGCAACAGCGGTTTCCCCGCCAGTGGATGCAAGACTTTCGGCAGCGCGGATTGCATGCGCTTTCCCATGCCGGCGGCGAGGATTACAACGTTCATAAAGCCGTCCTCAAATAATTGATAATATGAAAAATTTTATCACGCCGGATACCTTGTTCCGGCGCACCATGACCATCTGCCTGATCGCACTGTTCGCCTTCGTTACTGGCTGCAGCTCGGTGCGTTTCACCTATAACCAGGGCGATACCTTACTGTATTGGTGGCTGGATTCCTATGCCGATCTGGAAGGACAGCAGGCCGACATTGCCAAGCGCGACATCGACAAGCTGTTCCAGTGGCACCGCCAGACCCAGCTGCGCGACTATGCGGCGCTGCTCGGTACCATGCAGAAGGAACTTGCCGGCAACCCGACCCAGGCCGACCTGATCGGCATCTACAAGGAAATCCGTGTCCGCGGCGAACGGCTGGCGGCCCGCGCCGTGCCGGAAATGACCACTCTCGCACTGTCCATCAAACCGGAGCAGATCGCCGATATCGAGCGCAAATTCATTTCAAAAAACGCAGAGTATCGCAAGAAATTTATTGAGGGCAGCACCGAAAAACGCCAGCGTGCACGCTTCAAGAAGGCCATGAGCCAACTCGAACTGTGGTTTGGCGGTTTCAGCAGCGAGCAGGAAGCCATCCTGCGCAAGGCGTCCGACGCCCGCCCGCTCGACAGCGACATCTGGCTGGAAGAACGCGTCTGGCGCCAGCGCCGCATTCTCTCCCTGCTGCGCAAGTTCCAGCAGGAAAAGCCAAACCGCGAGCAGGCCGCAGCCCAGATCACGGCGATGCAGCGCGAATTCTTCAACCGCACCGAGTCGCCCGAGCGCAAGGTCTTCTACGATAATTATCTCGACCAGACCACGAAGTTCATGCTCACCGCGATCCGGATCGCCACGCCGGCACAGAAGAAGCACGCACACGAGCGCATGCAGGGCTGGATCAATGACTTCCAGGCGCTGGCTTCCGGCAAGTAGCGCAGCCGAGAAGGCCGGGCAGGGCGGCAGGGTGCTATAGTGCCGCCCATGCAAAAGAAGTCCTCCAAACCCTCCAAACCAGCCCATGGGGCTCCCCGCCTGGCGCCGCGCCAGGTGCGCATCATCGGCGGCGCCTGGAAGCGCGCCCTGCTGCCGGTGCTCGATGCCGAAGGCCTGCGCCCGACCCCGGACCGGGTGCGCGAAACCGTCTTCAACTGGATCAACCACCAGCTCGGCGGCGACTGGGACAGCGCCAGCTTCCTCGATCTGTTTGCCGGCTCCGGCGCGCTCGGCTTCGAAGCGGCCAGCCGCGGCGCGGCCTCGGTCACGATGGTGGACAGCCATGGCGCGGCAACGCGCCAGCTGGAAGTTAACCGCGACAAGCTAAAGGCCGGCAACGTCAACGTGCTGCGCGCCGACGCGCTGGCGCTGGTGAAAGACCTGGCCGCACGTGGCCAGCGCTTCGACGTGATCTTCCTCGATCCGCCTTACCAGCTGGGCCTGCTCACCCAGATCCTGCCGCTGTGCCCGGCCATCCTGAACGAAGGCGGCCTGGTCTATGCGGAGACGGGCGAAGCCTTGCCGCTGGACGCCGAGCTGCCCGAATGGCTGGCCGGCTGGGATGCGATTCGCGCCGACAAGGCCGGCATGGTCTATTACTACCTGCTGAAATTGAACGGGGCCGCTACCTGACGCGCCCCGCGGTAACAAAACCTGCACAAAGATTGGGCAAAAGCCGCCCCAGGCTGGGGCGGCTGCCGGATTTTCAGGCATAATGCGCGTTCTAACAACGAGGGTGTGAAAAACCGGCACGGCAAGGCGCCGAGTCGAAGACAGTACGCTAGTACGGCGAGACGAGGCAACGCCGCCGTGGCGGAATTTTCATACCCTCTGATTCTCCAGGGAGCCGCAATGGTTGTAGCCGTATATCCAGGTACTTTCGATCCGCTCACGCGCGGGCACGAAGACTTAGTGCGCCGTGCATCGGGTTTGTTCGACCGCCTGGTAGTGGGTGTAGCCGACAGCAAGAACAAGAAACCCTTCTTCTCGCTCGACGAGCGCCTGGAAATCGCCAACGAAGTGCTCGGCCATTATCCGAACGTGCAGGTCGAAAGCTTCTCCGGCCTGCTCAAGGATTTCGTGCGCCAGCACGATGCGCGCGTGATCGTGCGCGGCCTGCGCGCGGTGTCCGACTTCGAATACGAGTTCCAGATGGCGGGCATGAACCGCTACCTGCTTCCCGATGTCGAAACCTTGTTTTTGACCCCTTCCGACCAATATCAGTTTATCTCGGGCACCATCGTGCGCGAGATCGCCATGTTGGGCGGCGACGTATCGAAATTCGTCTTCCCATCGGTGGACCGCTGGCTGCAGAAGAAGATTGCATCCATCAAGGCGGCGCCGGCGGCCTGACCCAGCAATAACCCGCAGCAAGGAACGAGCAAGACCATGGCACTGATGATTACCGACGATTGCATCAACTGCGACGTCTGCGAACCCGAATGCCCGAACGACGCCATCTCGATGGGCGCCGAGTTCTACCAGATCGACCCGCACAAGTGCACCGAGTGCGTCGGCCATTTCGACCAGCCGACCTGCGCGGAGCTGTGCCCGGTCGCCTGCATTCCCCTCAACCCCGAGTGGCGTGAAACGCGCGAGCAATTGCACGCGAAATATGAACGCCTGACTGCCGCCAAGGCAGAGGCCTGATCCCCGAGCCGGCTGTTCTGCCGGCTTTTTTTATTCCTGTATGTCCCCGGTAACGTGCGCACGCAAGGCGCGCGCCGCCGGTGCTATGCTGGTTTGATGGAGACGCCAGACCACAGCAAGGACGCCCTCCCTTCCGCCTTCCAGGAACACCTGGGCACGGTGGCGGAATTCTATGCGCGGCATAACCAGGACCTGTCTCCGGCACAACGGGCTGTGGAGAGAATCAGCTTCTTCCTCGGCAGCCCGGGCTATGTGGTCGGCAACCTGGTGTTCGTCGTGCTCTGGATCGCCTGGAACCTGACGGCGCCCGAGCTGGGCTTCGACCAGTGGGACGAGCCGCCATTCTTCTGGCTGCAGGGGCTCATTGCCCTGAATGCCTTCGTGATTTCCACCACCGTGCTGATTCGCCAGAATCGCATGTCCACCCTCGCCAGCCAACACTCCCACCTCGACCTGCAGGTCAACTTGCTGGCGGAAGAAAAGAACAGCAAGATCATCCGCATGCTGGAAGAACTGCGGCGCGACCTGCCCAACGTCCGCGACAAGTCCGATCCCGAGGCCGAAGAACTGTCCAGACCGACCGATACCGAAGCCGTCCTGTCCATCATCGAAGCGTCCTCCGAGCAGCTCAACTGCGAGCGGAAATAATTTACTGCGCAAGGCCCCTAAAACGCCCTAGGGCGGGGACATGGGTGCTTTCACATGCGTGACTACCAATACTCATCCATTTCATATGATAGAAGTTGAATTGTGTGGAACCTCATGCATTGCTCATCAATATGCTGACTTTATGCAGCTAATCTCTGCCAAGTGGCTCTTTTGCGACCGTGTCGATGCAGGGCTTCGCTTGATGCCGAGCTGGTGGATATCTTGCTTCTTCTCTCGATATTGTGAAGCTAACTTCTTCTATCTTGCACCTATCATTCAATCATGCAAAAATCTTCTTTCTTTCTATTGTTGACTCTTCGTGAACTTTGTTAAATCAAAGGTGCGAGAAAACCCTGGTGACGAAGAGTCACCAGGCGCGCTACGCCGTATGGTCGGCAACGGTGCAGGAATGGCCCGGAAAGCGGGAGAGGCGGGGAGGACGGACGAAAAAAAACGCGGCGTCCGTATCGGAGGCCGCGTTCAAACGGAGGAAAACAGGATCAGTGGCGCTTGGCCAGATGGGCTTTCGGCGGGCGCGGGCGCACGGTCAACACGGCGGCACGGCCGATACCGACGAGCAGCGGACGGAAAAACATGGCAACGCCACCCAGCAGCGCAAGGCCGCTGGCGGCGCGGAGGACCTGGCCGACGGGAACGGCGGCAACGGCGGTCTGGATGAGGGTCAGTGAGGCGGACATGATGTGGAAATTGTTCAGTTGCGCACAATATAGTGCGATGCAACATATAAATCTAATTCTGTTCACTGATGACGCTTATGCATTCTGTGAATACTTGAGGTACACTGGGAACACCTGTATTGCCATCAACCAGTTCCCATGAGCTTCCTGACGCTTGACCTGAACCTGCTGCGTGTCTTCGACGCAGTGATGACCGAGCAAAACCTCACCCGCGCCGCCGGGCACCTCGCCATGACCCAGCCGGCGGTCTCGAACGCGATCAAGCGGCTGCGCGAAAGCCTCGGGGACGAACTCCTGATCCGCACCGCCTACGGCGTCAAGCCGACGCCGCGTGCGGAAGCGCTGTGGCCGGCGGTACGCCAGGCCCTGGCCGCGCTGGAGGCGGCCGTGATGCCGGAAACCTTCGACGTGTCGAAGGCCCAGGCGACCTTCCGGATGGCGATGGCCGACGCGACCGCCGCCCTGTGGCTGCCCTCGCTGATGCGTTCGATCGAGCGCGAAGCGCCGGGCGTGAACATCCGCATGGTGCCGCTGACCACGCGCGAACCGCGGCCGATGCTGCTGCGCGGCGACATCGACCTGGCGGTGGGCTTCTTCCCGGGCGTGGCGGCCCAGCTGTCGTACGAGACGGGCTCGCCGATCCGCCATGAGCGCCTGTATTCGGGCGTCTACGTGTGCGTGATGCGCAAGGACCATCCGCTGGCCAAGGAAAAGCTGGACCTCGATACCTACTGCAAGGCCAACCACCTCCTGGTGAGTTTTTCAGGACGCGCGCACGGCCTGGTCGACGAGGCGCTGGCCCAGATCGGCCGCGAGCGCCGCATCCTGCTGACGGTGAACCAGTTCTTCACGGCGGGGCGGGTGGTGGCGAATTCGGACCTGATCACGGTGCTGCCGAAGCACCTGATGGTCTCGACCGGCATGACGGATGCGCTGGTCTGGCGCGAGCTGCCTTTCCAGCTGCCGGCCGTGCACCTGGACATGCTCTGGCACGAGCGCGACGGCCGCAGCCCGGCGCACCGCTGGCTGCGCAAGAACCTGGAAAACATGGCGGAGAGTGCGTCGCCGAAGACCGGCGCCCGCAAGGTCGTTTGATGGTTGTTCGTAGGGTGGGCGGCTCCGCCGCCCACGCGTTCAACCGGCGGCAAGATCATCGCATAGGGCGATTTATCCGCTGACTATCGCCGCGTGGGCGGGAAACCCGCCCACCCTACAACAGCACGCTCAGCGGATCGGCAGCTTGGTCGTGTTCTTGACCTCTTCCATCACCGCATACGTGTGCGTTTCGCGCACACCCTTCTGCAGCAAGGTCTTGCCCAGGAATTCCCGGTACGCCGCCATGTCCTTGACGCGCGCCTTGACCAGGTAGTCGAAGCCGCCCGCCACCATGTGGCATTCCAGCACTTCCGGAATCATCTGGACGCTCTGTTTGAATGCATCGAACACCTCCGGAGTGGTACGATCGAGTACCACTTCGATGAACACCAGCAGCGACACATCCAGCAGCTGCGGGTTGAGCTGGGCGGTGTAGCCCATGATGTAGCCGGACTCGTGCAGCTTGCGCACACGCTCCAGGCAGGCCGCGGGAGACAGGTTGACACGCGCCGCCAGCTCGACGTTGCTGATTCGCCCGTCGTTCTGGAGTTCCGCCAGAATTTTCTTACTGATCTTGTCGAGCATGGTCTCTCTCCAGCCATGTAAATATTATTCGGTCAGATTGTCGCACCAAAAACTATCTTTTGCTAGTCTGTCGTAAAAACAGAATTAATCCAGAAGATTTCCTTCTACAATCGAATCATTCCAAAGTATTGCGCAGTACGCCGGCCGCCATTCTCGCGGTGCGGCGTTTTTTGCTGCGCCGAGCCTACGTTTGATTCCTTTTTAGAAGACTCACCATGCACATTGACGCCGCCCTGGCCTCCGCTTTCGTTCCCTTCGATGCACTCCAACGCGAGGTCAAGCAGGACCAGACCCCGCTGCGCGAAGCCATCACCGCCGCCTACCGTCGCGATGAAACCGAGGCGGTGCAGTGGCTGCTGGCCCAGGGGGCAAGCGCCAATGCCGACGCCTACATGCTGGCGCACCGCCTGGTCTCGAGCGTGCGCGAGAAGCGCACCCGTTCCTCGGGCGTGGACGCGCTGATGCACGAGTTCTCGCTGTCGTCGGAAGAAGGCGTGGCGCTGATGTGCCTGGCCGAGGCCCTGCTGCGCATCCCGGACAGCGAAACCGCCGACCGCCTCATCGCCGACAAGATCAGCCGCGGCGACTGGAAGAAGCACCTGGGCGAATCGCCTTCGCTGTTCGTCAACGCGGCCACCTGGGGCCTGCTCATCACCGGCAAGCTGGTCTCGACCAATAGCGAAAAGAACCTGGGATCGGCCCTCACCCGCCTGATCGCCAAGGGCGGCGAACCCCTGATCCGCAAGGGCGTCGACATGGCCATGCGCATGCTGGGCAACCAGTTCGTCACCGGCCAGACCATCGAGGAAGCCCTCAAGAATAGCCGCGAGAACGAAACGCGCGGCTACCGCTATTCCTACGACATGCTGGGCGAAGCCGCACTCACCGAAGCGGACGCCAGGAACTACTACGCCTCCTACGAGAGCGCGATCCACGCGATCGGCAAGGCCTCGAACGGCCGCGGCATCAAGGACGGCCCGGGCATCTCGATCAAGCTGTCGGCCCTGCACCCGCGCTACAGCCGCGCGCAGTATGCGCGCGTGATGGGCGAGCTGCTGCCGCGCGTGCGCAGCCTGGTCCTGCTGGCCAAGCAGTACAACATCGGCATCAACATCGACGCGGAAGAAGCCGACCGCCTCGAGATCTCGCTCGACATGCTTGAGTCGCTCGCTTTCGACCCTGAACTGGCCGGCTTCGAGGGTATCGGCCTGGTGGTGCAGGCCTACCAGAAGCGCTGCCCCTTCGTGATCGACTTCGTGGTCGACCTGGCCAAGCGCAGCGGCCGCAAGTTCATGGTGCGCCTGGTGAAGGGCGCCTATTGGGACGCCGAGATCAAGCGCGCCCAGGTCGACGGCATGCCGGGCTATCCGGTCTATACCCGCAAGGTCTACACCGACGTCTCCTACCTGACCTGCGCGCGCAAGCTGCTGGCGGCGAGCGACATCATCTACCCGCAGTTCGCCACCCACAACGCGCATTCGCTGTCGGTGATCTACACCTGGGCCAAGGCCGACGGTGTCAAGAACTACGAATTCCAGTGCCTGCACGGCATGGGCGAGACCCTGTACGACCAGGTCGTCGGCTCGGACAAGCTGGACAAGGCCTGCCGCATCTATGCGCCGGTCGGCTCGCACGAAACCCTGCTGGCCTATCTGGTGCGCCGCCTGCTGGAAAACGGCGCCAACTCGTCCTTCGTGAACCAGATCGTGGACGAGAAGGTGGCCATCGACACCCTGCTGGCCGATCCGTTCGAGCAGGCGCGCGCCGCCGGCGGCAAGCCGCACCCGGCCATCGCCCTGCCGCTGCAGCTGTTCGGCGCCGAGCGCAAGAACTCGAGCGGCCTGGACCTGGTCAACGAACACATGCTGACCGCGACCGCCGAAGGCCTGGCCAAGCAGCGCCAGCACAACGCGATGCCGCTGATCGCCGGCCCGGTGGAAGCGAGTGAAACCGCCAGGGTCGTCAACCCGGCCATGTCGAGCGACGTCGTCGGCCAGGTGCAGGAAGCCACGCGCGCCGATGTCGACACCGCGCTGGCCGCGGCTGCCGCCTTCGCCGGCGAATGGGAAGCCACAGGTGTCGAGACCCGCGCCGCGATCCTCGAGCGTACTGCCGACCTGTTCGAACAGAACGGCACCGAACTGATGGCGCTGGCCGTGCGCGAAGCCGGTAAATCGCTGCCGAACGCGATCGCCGAACTGCGCGAAGCGGTCGATTTCCTGCGCTACTACGCGGTCGAGATCCGCGCAGCCAAAGCGGAAGGCGCACTGGGACCGGTGACCTGCATCAGCCCCTGGAACTTCCCGCTGGCGATCTTCACCGGCCAGGTGGCCGCCGCGCTGGCGGCCGGCAACGTGGTGCTGGCCAAGCCGGCCGAACAGACCCCGCTGATCGCTCACCGCGCGGTCGAGCTGTTCCTGGAAGCCGGCTGCCCGCGCGCCGCGCTGCAGCTGCTGCCGGGCCGCGGCGAAGTGGTCGGCGCCGCCCTGACCTCGGACTCGCGTGTGAAAGGCGTGATCTTCACCGGCTCCACCGAAGTGGCGCAGCTGATCAACCGTACCCTCGCCAAGCGCGCCGAACAGGAAGGCATCGACATCCCGCTGGTGGCCGAAACCGGCGGCCAGAACGCGCTGATCGTGGATTCCTCGGCGCTGCCGGAGCAGGTGGTGCAGGACGTGCTGTCCTCGGCCTTCGACTCGGCCGGCCAGCGCTGCTCGGCGCTGCGCGTGCTGTTCCTGCAGGAAGACATCGCCGACAAGACCGTCACCATGCTCAAGGGCGCGATGCTGGAACTGCGCGTCGGCTCGCCGGACCGCCTGGCCACCGACATCGGCCCGGTGATCGACAGCGAAGCCCAGCGCAACCTGCTGGCCCACATCGAACGCATGCGCGCCACCGCGCGCAGCCATTTCGCGCTCGCGCTGCCGGACAGCGTGAACAATGCCGGCACTTTCGTGCCCCCGACCGTGCTGGAAATCGGCTCGATGGCCGAACTCAAGCATGAAGTTTTCGGCCCGGTGCTGCACATCGTGCGCTACCGCCGTGCGGACCTAGGGAAGGTGGTCGACACCATCAACGCCACCGGCTACGGCCTGACCCTCGGCGTGCATTCGCGCATCGACGAGACCATCGACTTCATCGTCTCGCGCGCCCATGTCGGCAACATCTACGTGAACCGCAACATCGTCGGTGCGGTCGTGGGCGTGCAGCCCTTCGGCGGCGAAGGCAAATCGGGCACCGGCCCGAAGGCCGGCGGTCCGCTCTACCTGAAGCGCCTGCAGCGCCGGGCGGCGCCGCTCATGGAACACAGCCGTGTCTTCGATGCGGGCCTGGATGCCTTGCTCGGCTGGCTGCGCAACAACGGCCATGCGGATGTCGCAACGCTGGCGCAGGGCTACGGCCGCACTGCGCTCAACGGTGTCGAGATTGCCCTGCCGGGTCCGACCGGCGAGCGCAATACCCTGGCCTTCACGCCGCGCGGCACCGTGCTGTGCGCGCCGAAGACGGCGAGTGGCCTGCTCAACCAGCTGGCCGCCAGCCTCGCCAACGGTAACCGCGCGCTGGTGCTGGCCGCGCCGGATTTGATCCCGGCCAATCTGCCGGCCCTGGTCAAGGAGCGCGTGCGCTTCATCGGAGACGATGAAATCGACGCCAGCGAGTTCCAGATCGCGCTGCTGGAAGCCGGCCTGGCCGGTTCGCTGCGCAGCAAGCTGGCGGCGCGGCCCGGGGCCATCGTCGGCATTGTCGACACGGGCGCCAGCGAGCCGGTCGCCCTGTGGCGGCTGGTGGCGGAAAGGGCGGTGTGCGTCAACACCACCGCGGCTGGCGGCAACGCAAGCCTGATGACGCTGGGAGTGTAATCATCAAGGGAGCGCAAGCTCCCTTTTTTTTGCAGCAGGAGTAGCGTAGTAGCCGTAGCTTCACATTCTTATAAATCTTGGAGGTAGACATGCTTGTTGGCGTACCTAAGGAGATCAAGAATCACGAATACCGTGTCGGGATGACCCCACCCTCGGTGCGCGAACTGACGTCACGCGGCATCGACGTCATCGTGCAACAGGGCGCCGGCGAGCAGATCGGGCTCCTGGACGAGCAGTACATGGCGGCCGGCGCCAGCATGGTGGCCAGCGCCGGCGAAGTCTTCGCGCGTGCCGACATGATCGTCAAGGTCAAGGAGCCGCAGCCTGCCGAATGCGCGATGCTGCGCGAAGGGCAGGTGCTCTACACCTACCTGCACCTGGCGCCGGATCCCGAACAGACCGCCGCCCTGGTGAAATCGGGCGCGGTCTGCATCGCGTATGAAACCATCACCGGCCCGGGCGGCGGCCTGCCGCTGCTGGCGCCGATGAGCGAAGTGGCCGGCCGCATGGCGATCCAGGCCGGCGCCGCGCACCTGGAGAAATCCAAAGGCGGCATGGGCCTGCTGCTGGGCGGCGTGCCGGGTGTGGCGGCGGGCCATGTGGTGATCATCGGCGCCGGCGTGGTCGGCACCAATGCGCTGCAGATGGCGGTCGGCACCGGCGCGCGCGTGACGGTGCTCGACAAGAACGTCGACCGCCTGCGCCAGCTGGACCTGGTCTACGGCAACCGCATTTCCACGCTCTATTCCAACGCGCATGCGATCGAAGAAGCGGTGCTGGACGCCGACCTGGTGATCGGCGGCGTGCTGGTGCCGGGCGCCGCGGCGCCCAAGCTGGTCACCCGCGACATGATCGCGCGCATGAAGAAGGGCGCGGTGGTGGTGGACGTGGCGATCGACCAGGGCGGCTGCTTCGAGACCTCGCACCCGACCACCCATGCCGACCCGACCTTTGTCGTCGACGGCGTGATCCACTACTGCGTGGCGAACATGCCGGGCGCGGTGGCGCGCACCTCCACCTTCGCGCTCAACAACGCAACCATCGGCCACGCGGTGGCGCTGGCCACCAAGGGCTGGCGCCAGGCCTTATCGAACGACGTCCACCTGCGCAACGGCCTGAATGTCTGCCAGGGCAAGGTCACCTACGAAGCCGTAGCCCGGGACCTGCAATACGACTACGTGCCGGCCGAATCGCTGCTGGGCTAGAGCGGCCTGCTCGCCAGGTCCCGGCATACCCGCCGGGTGATGTGGAAAGCGTACTGCGCGGCCACCGATTTCACGAATCGCATGAAATCGGTGGCCGCGTTTTCATTGGCGTTGTCGGACACGGTGCGGATCACGGCACAGGGCACGCCCAGCTCGTAGCACACCTGCGCCACCGCGGCGCCTTCCATTTCGACCGCCACCAGGCCGGGCAAGGCCTCGTTGAGCGCATTCAGGCGCAGGCGCTCGCTCATGAACTGGTCGCCGCTTGCCACCAGGCCACGGTGCACGCGCGGCTGCGCCAGGCGGAATTCCCGCCGCTCGCCCTCGCTGATCGCGCTGTTCAGATCCTGCTCGAGGAAGTCATGGGCGGCGCGCGACAGGCGCAGCGACAGCTGCAGGTCCGGCTGGAAGTGCGTCAGGCCGGTGAGCGGCACCTCGAAACGGGGAAACAGCGGGCTCGCATCCATGTCGTGCTGGACCAGGGCTTCCGCGACCACGATATCGCCGACTTGCACCGTTTTATCCCCGGCGCCGGCCACGCCGGTGAAGAGGATGTGGGTAACTCCGAACTTTTCCACAAGGCTTGTGGCTGTCATCGCAGCCGCAACCTTGCCAATTCGCGATAGAACGCACACAGCGTCGATTTCCCACAGCGTCCCTGCCCAGTAGTCACGCATGCCATGGATGAGCTTGGCGGGCCCTTGCATGGCTTCTACGAGCCCCAGCTGTTCTTCGTACAGCGCGCTGATGATCCCCAGTCGCATGTTTTCCCTTGTTTTTCTTGCGTTTTTGTTATGAAAGCAGCTTGCGGAAGTAGACCACCCGCTCGGTTTCCTCGAATCCAAGCGCACGGTGCATCGCATGGCTGCTCGTATTGTCGAGTAAGGCATCCGACGCCATCTCGGTGCAGCCCTGTTGCTTGACCCATCGCTGCGCAGTGTTCACCAGCATGGCAGCGATGCCCTGCCGGCGGAAGCTTGGAGCGACGTACAAGCCTTCCAGGAAGCCGACAGGAGACGAGTCGGTGCCGTTGACGTAATCGCTGCGCAGCGTCACTTCGACCAATCCCTGAGGCTCTCCAAGGCTGGAATACGCGACGAACTGTGCATAACGCTCGGGTTGTGCACACAGCTCCTGCATTTCCTGCAGATGTTCGGCGCGATCCGCAGGCCATAAGGCCATGCGCAGCTGCAGCCAGCCGGCTTGTTCAGGGCTTGTACACGGTTTGATCGAGCTCATGAGGCTGCCAATTCTTACGCTTGAGTGTCCATTTTGCTTGTCTTACGAGCGTGAGGCCAGTGAAAACCTGGTTTTACCGGCTTTTCCGGACGCGCAGCACTTCACGGTATTAGTTAACTAAAGTTTGTATACAAACTGGTAGTAGATAGTAAACGCGGCCTCTTCTGTTGATAACTCAGGTTTACTCCACAGCATCAATGACTTGCAGACGCGTTTACCGGCTGAACAAAGGCTGTGTGGAGTTTGAACGAAACGTGGACAGTTTTTGGGCGAAGCAGGAATTGCAGCGTTCTGCACATCCGATCCTGTGGATATACATCGACTTTTCCACAGTCGCGTCGTCAACATTGCGTTGAGAAGCGGTTTGGCAGGCGATTTGCAGGCAAGCGGTGGTCCAGGATCGATCCTGACGGACGGTGTTGGCCAGTTATTGGCAAACCGTGCTGGCGGTCGACAGGTTTCCGGGCTCGACGCTGTCGCTGCTGGATTCGCGCTGCTGGTTTTGTTGTTGTAGTAAACAAGTTTGTATACAAACTGGTAGTAATAGTAAACGCGCAATCCATTGTGGATAACAAGGGTTTTCTCCACAGCGTCAATGGTTTACGGTCGCGTTAACCTGCTGAACAAGGCTTGTGTTTGAACTGGAGGAAACTTGGACAGAATTTTGGCTGACCGGGTTAACCGGCTGTTCTGCACATTCGATCCTGTGGATATCCCAGCTGTTTTCCACAGATGAGTTCGAAAGTGGGAGTTTTGCAGGCCAGAAGGACGAACCGGGTGGTCTGGCGTGCTTTCAGGCTGGCGGTGCGCGTGAACCTGCCAGCAGGATCGGCAGGTGGCATCCGGGATGTGGTCGCGCGCTGAACCAAGTTCGGAGTTGAAGCTTGCGACCAGACTTTGCATCCAGGGCTTCAGCTGGCGTATGCCTATGTTCGTCGCTGTGTTTCGGGGTTGTCGGCAGACTGCGACGCAGGCTAAAAAAAATTTCGAAAAAATTTCTACAGGTTTACAACCAAAGTTTGTATACAACGGTAGTAGTAGTGGTTAACGGCGACCCCAGCTTGTGGACAACACGGTTAACGCCCGGAAAATCATTGGTTTAGCGAGCGCATAAGGCAGTGCATCACTGGCGCGTGAAGGCGGCCTGAAAACTGGACAAGTTTTTGAGCACCCCCTAAACCTTTTGGTTCTGCACAAATCAGACCTGTGGATATCAAGAGGCTTATCCACAGAGGGGCCCTAGACTTCCGTTTACGATCTGGTAAGCTTGCCTCAACGAATGACGAACGGAGGCCTTGGTGGATCTCGACGCGCTGTCTCGTAAGCTCTTGCCACGTGAGCCGAAGTGCGGCGGTTCGCGTTCGCTCCGCCATGAGGAGCGTGGCGAGCGCGGCAATGGCAGCGGTGTGCGGGAACGCTAGCCTTGGAATCGGCCGGCGAGTACGACTACATCATCGTCGGCGGCGGCACGTCCGGCTGTGTGCTGGCCAACCGGCTGAGCAGTAACCCGAAGATCGAGGTCCTGCTGGTGGAGGCGGGCGGCCGTGACGATTACATGTGGATCCACATCCCGGTCGGCTACCTGCATTGCATCGGCAATCCGCGCACGGACTGGCTGCTGCGCACCGAGGCCGATCCCGGCCTGCACGGACGGGCGCTGATCTACCCGCGCGGCAAGGTGCTGGGTGGCAGTTCGTCGATCAACGGCATGATCTACATGCGTGGCCAACCGGCGGATTACGCGCGCTGGGCGACGGTGACCGGCGACGATTCCTGGCGCTGGGAGAGGGTGCTGCCGCTGTTCAAGCGCAGCGAAGACCACTACCTGGGGGCGAGCGAACTGCATGGCGCGGGCGGCGAATGGCGTGTCGAAAAGCAGCGGCTGTCATGGCAGATCCTCGACGCGTTTCGTGAAGCGGCAGCCGAGACCGGCATTCCGAAGATCGATGATCTGAACGCCGGCCGCGGCGAAGGTTCGGCTTATTTCGAGGTCAACCAGCGGCGCGGCATTCGCCTGAATACCGCGAAGGCCTTCCTGAAACCGGCGGCGAAACGGCCCAACCTGACCATCATGACTGGCTGCCACGTCGAGCGCCTGCTGTTCGAGGACACCGAGCAAGCCAAAGTCTGCACCGGCATCCGCTTCACCGGTGGAGGCCAAGCCTACACGGCGACGGCACGCCGCGAGACCCTGCTGGCGGCGGGCGCGGTGGGTTCGCCGCAGATCCTGCAGCTGTCCGGCATCGGGGCAGCGGAAGAACTTCAGCGCCACGGTATCGCGCCGGTCGCGGACCTGCCCGGCGTCGGCGCTAACCTGCAGGACCACCTGCAACTGCGCATGATCTTCAAGGTCCAGGGCGTGAGCACCCTGAACACGCGCGCCACCAACTGGTTCGGCAAGACGCTCATTGGACTGGAGTATGCGTTCTTTCGAAGCGGGCCGATGTCGATGGCGCCCTCGCAACTGGGCGCCTTCGCCAGGTCGTCGCCGGACCTGGCGGCGCCGAATCTGCAGTACCACGTCCAGCCCCTGTCGCTGGACAAGTTCGGCGATCCGCTGCACCGCTTCCCGGCGTTCACGGCCAGCGTGTGCAACTTGCAGCCCACTTCACGCGGGCATGTCCGCATCGCTTCCAGCGACAGCTACGCGCCGCCCAGGATCACGCCGAACTACCTGAGTACCGAGGCCGACCGCACAACCGCCGCCGCGGCGCTGGCGCTGACGCGCCGCATCGTGGCTGCGCCGGCCCTGGCGAAATACCGCCCCGAAGAGTTCATGCCCGGCCCGCAATACCAGAGCGAGAAAGAACTGGCCCACGCGGCAGGGCTGGTCGGCACCACGATTTTCCATCCGGTCGGCACCTGCCGCATGGGCAAGGAGAACGATCCGCTGGCAGTGGTCGACAGCCGCCTGCGGGTGCGCGGCGTGGGGAAACTGCGCGTCGTCGACGCCTCGATCATGCCCTTCATCACCTCCGGGAACACCAATTCCCCGACCATCATGATTGCGGAAAAGGCCGCCCAGGACATCCTCGGCGACCAGGCTTGAAGCAGGCTCGTGCAAAAACGCACACCCGGCTTGCGCTGATATGGCGCATCCGCACCACGCACGCCAGCCCGGCCGTATTGTGAGGGCCGGGGCTTGTATGTATCATCAGGCAAGCAGTCCTCGCAGTCCGGTCCGCAGTTTTATCAATCTGCAGCATCGCGTGTTGGAGACCCAATGGCGGATGTCATCCTGGAGACGAACAAGCTCACCAAGGTGTTCAAGGGATTCACGGCAGTCAGCGAGGTCAGCCTGCAAGTAGAACGCGGCCACATCCACGCCCTGATCGGCCCGAACGGCGCCGGCAAGACCACCTGCTTCAACCTGCTCACCCGTTTCCTGGCGCCGACGTCCGGCCAGATCCTCTTCAACGGGCGCGATATCACGGGCGCACGGCCTGCGCGGATCGCGCGCATGGGCATCATCCGTTCCTTCCAGATTTCCGCCGTCTTTCCGCACATGACGGTGCTCGAGAACGTGCGCATCGGCCTGCAGCGCCAGCTCGGCACCAGCTTTCACTTCTGGCGCAGCAGCCGCTCGCTGGATCGCCTGAACGCGCGCGCACTCGCCCTGCTGGCCGACGTCGGCCTGGACAGTTTTGCCGACACCATGACCGCCGACCTGCCATACGGCCGCAAGCGCGCCCTGGAAATCGCCACCACACTGGCCATGGAGCCGGAACTGATGCTGCTGGACGAGCCGACCCAGGGCATGGGCCATGAAGATGTCCACAGGGTGACCGAGCTCATCAAGAAGGTGTCGGCGGGCCGCACCATCCTGATGGTCGAGCACAACATGAACGTGGTGGCCGGCATCTGCGACCGCATCTCGGTCCTGCAGCGCGGCGCGGTGCTGGCCGAAGGCAGCTATGCCGAGGTGTCGCGCAATCCACAGGTCATGGAAGCCTACATGGGCACGGGCGACGGCAGTCTGGCGGGAGCGCAGCATTGAGCGCCGCCCTCGAGATCCGCGACCTGCACGCCTGGTACGGCGAATCGCACATCCTGCACGGGATCAGCCTCGACGTGGCGCAGGGCGAAGTGGTGACCTTGTTGGGCCGTAACGGCGCCGGGCGCACCACGCTGCTGCGCGCCATCATGGGCTTGACCGGCCGGCGCAGCGGCGCGATCCGGGTGAACGGGGTCGAATCGATCGGCCTGCCTACCCACCTTATCGCCCATCTCGGCATCGGCTACTGCCCCGAGGAGCGCGGCATTTTTTCCTCGCTGTCGGCGGAGGAAAACCTGCTGCTGCCGCCGCAGCTGAAGGGGGCAGGGCCGGGCTTAGGCGTCGACGAGATCTACCGGATGTTCCCCAACCTGTACGAGCGCCGCCACAGCCAGGGCACGCGCCTGTCGGGTGGCGAGCAGCAGATGCTGGCCGTCGCCCGCATCCTGCGCACCGGCGCGCGCCTGCTGCTGCTCGACGAGATATCCGAAGGGCTGGCGCCGGTCATCGTGCAGAGCCTGGCGCGCACCATCAGGACCCTGAAAGAGAAGGGCTACACGATCGTCATGGTCGAACAGAATTTTCGTTTCGCCGCGCCGCTCGCGGACCGCTTCTACGTGGTCGAGCACGGCCAGGTGGTCGAGACCTTCGGCGCCGCCGAACTGGACAAGAAGATGCCGCTGCTGAACGAGCTGCTCGGCGTCTGAACATGTGAACAACCCGCACACACCAAACGGAGACAACATGAAACGCACCGCCCTTGCCCTCGCTGCCGCTTTTGTCACCATGTCCGCCCAGGCCCAGATCTCGGGCGACGTCGTCAAGATCGGCTTCATCACCGACCTGTCCGGCGTGTATTCGGACGTCGACGGCAACGGCGGGGCGGAAGCGATCCGCATGGCGATCGCCGACGTGAAAGGCGCCATCAACGGCAAGAAGATCCAGCTGGTGGTGGCGGACCACCAGAACAAGCCGGACATCGCCGCCTCCAAGGCGCGCGAATGGTTCGACCAGCAGGGCGTCGACCTGCTCATCGGCGGCACCAATTCCGGCGCCAGCCTGGCGATGGCCAAGGTGGCCGCGGAAAAGAAAAAGCTGTTCATCGCGATCGGTTCCGGCACCGCGCAGCTGACCAACGAACAATGCACGCCCTACACCGTCCACTACGCCTACGACACCGTGGCGCTGGCGCGCGGCACCGGCACGGCCATGCTCAAGCAGGGCGGCAAGTCCTGGTACTTCCTGACCGCCGACTACGCCTTCGGCCAGTCGCTCGAGAAGGACACGGCCGACGTCGTCAAGGCGGGCGGCGGCACGGTGGTGGGCAGCGTCAAGCACCCGCTGTCGGCCTCGGACTTCTCGTCCTTCCTGCTGCAGGCGCAGGCTTCCAAGGCGCAGGTTCTGGGCATGGCCAATGCCGGCGGTGACCTGATCAATGCGGTGAAGGCGGCCAACGAGTTCGGCCTGACGAAGAAGATGAAGGTGGCCGGCCTGCTGGTGTTCATCAACGACGTGCACACCCTGGGTCTGAACACGACGCAGGGCATGTACCTGACCGATGGCTGGTACTGGGACCGCACCCCGGAGTCCCGCGCCTGGGCCAAGCGCTATTTTGCCAAGATGAAGAAGCAGCCCTCGATGCTGCAGGCCGGCGACTACTCGGCCACCATGCAGTACTTGAATGCGGTGAAAGCCCTGGGTACCGACAATGCCGAGAAGGTGATGGCGCACCTGAAGGCCACCCCGATCAACGACATGTTCGCCAGGAACGGCACGATCCGCCCGGATGGGCGCATGGTGCACGACATGTACCTGATGCAGGTGAAGACGCCGCAGGAATCGAAGGGCGCGTGGGACTACTACAAGGTAGTCGCCACCATTCCGGGGGACCAGGCTTATACGAAGAAGGCCGAGACCAAGTGCGCACTGTGGAAGTGAGCCGCTAGCGCATGGAGATCCTGGGCATCCCCCTCCAGGCCCTGCTGAGCCAGCTCCTGCTCGGCCTGGTCAACGGCTCCTTCTACGCCATGCTCTCGCTGGGCCTGGCCGTCATCTTCGGCCTGCTGAACGTCATCAACTTCTCGCATGGTGCGCTGTACATGATGGGCGCCTTCGCCGCCTACATCGGCGTCACCAGTTTCGGCCTGAACTACTGGGTGATGCTGCTGGTCGCCCCGCTGCTGGTCGGCCTGTTCGGCATCCTGGTCGAGCGCACGATGCTGCGCTGGCTGTACCGGCTCGACCACCTCTACGGCCTGCTGCTGACCTTCGGCATTACGCTGCTGCTGGAAGGCGTGTTCCGCTCCTTCTTCGGGGTGTCGGGCCAGACCCTGGACGTGCCGGAACAGCTGGCCGGGGCCACCGACCTCGGCTTCATGGTCCTGCCGAACTACCGCGCCTGGGTCGTCGCCGCCTCGCTGTGCGTGTGCCTGTCCACCTGGTTCGTGATCGAAAAGACCCGTCTGGGGGCCTACCTGCGCGCCGGTACCGAGAACCCGAAGCTGGTCGAGGCCTTCGGCATCAACGTGGCGCTGATGGTCACGCTCACCTATGGCTTCGGCGTGGCGCTGGCCGGCTTCGCGGGCGTGCTGGCGGCGCCGGTCATCAACGTCACGCCGCTGATGGGCTCGAACCTGATCATCGTCGTCTTCGCGGTGGTCGTCATCGGGGGCATGGGCTCGATCCTCGGCGCGATCCTGACCGGCCTGGCCCTCGGCGTGATCGAAGGCCTGACCCGCGTGTTCTATCCGGAAGGCTCGGAAGTGGTGGTGTTCGTCGTGATGGTGATCGTCCTGCTGCTGCGTCCGGCCGGACTGTTTGGCAAGGAACGATGAGATGAACAAGAAGATCGCTTACCTCCTCGCGCTGGCGCTGTTCCTGGCCGCGCCCTTCCTGGCCTATCCGGTGTTCCTGATGAAGCTGCTGTGCTTCGCCCTGTTCGCCTGCGCCTTCAACCTCCTGATCGGATTTACCGGGCTGCTCTCCTTCGGCCATGCCGCTTTTTTCGGCAGCGCCGGCTACGTCACCGGACACCTGCTGGCGGTGGTGGGGCTGCCGACCGAGCTCGGCATCGTGCTGGGCGTGGCTGCCTCGAGCCTACTGGGCCTGGTGATCGGCGCGCTGGCGATCCGCCGGCAAGGCATCTACTTTTCGATGATCACGCTGGCGCTGGCCCAGATGGTCTATTTCGCGGCCCTGCGTTCCCCCTTTACCCACGGCGAGGATGGGTTGCAGGGCGTGCCGCGCGGGCGCTTGTTCGGCCTGCTGGACCTGTCGAACGACCTGGCGATGTACTACCTGGTGCTGGCGATCGCCGTGGCCGGCTTCCTGCTCATCGTTCGTATCGTCCGGTCGCCCTTCGGCCAGGTGCTCAAGGCGATCAAGGAAAACGAGGCACGCGCCGTGTCGCTGGGCTACGAGGTGGACCGCTACAAGCTGCTGGCCTTCGTGCTCTCGGCAAGCTTGGCAGGGCTTGCGGGCGCCACCAAGACGGTGGTGCTGGGCTTCGAGACGCTGACCGACGTGCACTGGACCATGTCGGGGCTGGTGGTCCTGATGACGCTCGTGGGCGGCATGGGAACCCTGGCCGGGCCCATCCTCGGCGCCTTCCTCGTCATCGCGCTGGAGAACAAGCTGGGCGACGTCGGCAGCTGGCTGGCGGAACAGTCGGGCGTGGCGTGGTTCGGGACGCTCGGCGAGTCGGTGGGCATGGTGACGGGCCTGATCTTCATTGTCTGTGTTCTATTGTTCCGTCGTGGTATCGTTGGGGAACTGGGTGCGCTGCTCGAGCGTGGCCGCAAGGTCGCCACGTAGGGAAGGGCGGCTGCCCATTGCACGCGGAGCGGACATGAAGCTGGAATCCCATTACGTCGACGTACACGGCCTGCGCATGCATTACGTCAGCGCGGGCGAAGGCCCGGCCGTGATCCTGATGCACGGCTTTCCGGACACCCATGCGATCTGGCGGCTCCAGGTCCCGGCGCTGGCTGCCAAAGGTTTCCGGGTCATCGCGCCCGACATGCGCGGCTACGGCAAGACCGACGCGCCGCCCGCTACCGGCGCCTACGCCATCGAATTCCTGTGCGCCGACATCCTCGGCCTGATGGACCAGCTCGGCCTGGACAAAGCCTCGCTCGTGGGCCACGACTGGGGCGGGCTGGTCGGCTGGCAGCTGTGCATGAATGCGCCGCAGCGCTTCGAGCGTTTCGTCGCCCTGTCCACCGGACACCCGGCGGCGATCGCCAATGCCGGCGTCACCCAGCAGATGCGCTTCTGGTACATCCTGGGCTTTCTGATGCCGGTGGTGGCCGAACACGCGATCCGCGCCAACGACTGGTTCTTCCTGCGCCAGATGACGCGCCGTCCGGAACAGGTCGCAATCTGGCGGGCCGCGCTGGAGCCGGAAGGGCGCCTGACGGCGGCGCTGAACTACTACCGCGCCAACCTCAAGCTGGGCAGGCCGCACCACTGGCGTCCGGTCGAAGTGCCGGTGATGGGCGTCTGGAGCGACCGCGACCCGGCGCTGGGAGAGAAGCAGATGTTGGATTCGGTTCACCACTGCCGCGCGGGATTTCGCTACGAGCGCCTGAGCGGGGCGGGGCACTGGATGCAACTGTCGGCGACGGAGCGCCTCAACGCCCTGCTGCTCGACTTCCTGCGGAGTTCATAAAGCAGCGGCGTAGATGGCACGCGCATCGGCGCGCGTGACTTCCCGTGGGTTGTTGCCGAGCAGTCTGGTTTGCAGCATGGCCTCGTCGGCCAGACACTCGAGGTCGGCTTCCGTAATGCCGACCTGGCGCAAGCTCGTTTCGATCCCCGTCATCTTAGCTATTTGTTGCGTCGCAACAATGAGTGCTTCCGCTCGGGCTTCCTCACTGCCGCTCGCATGGGGCACGACGATGCCCGCCAGTTCGGCATACAGCCGGCTCGCCTGAGGCAGGTTAAAGCGCAGCACGTGCGGAAGGACGAGCGAATTCGACAGGCCATGCGGCACGTGGAAAATGCCTCCGATCGGGTAAGCCAGCGCATGTACGGCGGCGACTGGTGCGTTCGAAAAGGCCTGGCCTGCCAGGCAGGCGCCGAGCAGCATGGCCTGTCGCGCGCCGATGTCGCTGCCCTGCTCGCAGGCGCGCAGCAGGTTGCGCGACAGCAGCGACAACGCTTCGCGGGCCAGCGCATCGGACAGCGGATTCTTCTTGTGCCTGCTCGTGTAGGCCTCGATGGCATGCACCATCGCATCGATGCCGGTCGTGGCCGTGACCGTCGGCGGCAGCCCCAGGGTCAAGGCCGCATCGAGGATGGCGAGGTCGGCGTACAGCTGGGGCGCGACGATCCCGCTCTTGGTGGTGGCGCCGGTGGTGACGATGGCGATATTGGTCACCTCCGATCCGGTGCCGGCCGTGGTCGGCACCTGCACCAGGGGCAGGCGATGAGCGCTGACTTTGCCGATGCCATAGATCTCGCCGATTGGCTGCCGCGAGCCGGCCAGGACCGCAACGAGCTTGGCCACATCCATCGAACTGCCGCCGCCGAAACCGATGACAAGGTCTGCTTCATGGCGGCGTGCCGCTTCGACCGCGTCCAGAACCACTGCCTCGGGCGGGTCCGCGACCACGGCGGAGAAGACCGCGGGCCTCATGCTTTCCTGCTCCAGGCTGAGCATTGGCAGTGCGAGCAGGCCGGTGCGCAGGAAGCCGGCATCGGTGACGATGAAGGGGCAGCGGACCTGCGGGAAGCGCTCCGCGATGATCGCGCCGAGACGGTGCGTCAGGCCCGGTTCGGACAGGATGCTGGGGACGGTGCTGAAGGCGAAGGCGGTCATGGCGTGTCTCCTGTGTTTTTATCGGACAAGCTTACCCCATCCATTCCCATTCCACTGCCGTACAATGCAGCCTCTGCATTCCTCCACGTTTTCCCCATGATTGATTTTGCTTGGCTCGGCGTTGCTGCCTTCACCGCCGGGCTGGTCGATGCCGTCGTCGGCGGCGGCGGCCTGATCCAGATTCCCGCAATTTTCTCCGTCCTGCCGAAAGAGGTTCCCGCGACGCTGCTGGGAACCAACAAGTTCGCCAGCATCTTCGGCACCAGTGCCGCCGCCGTGAATTACGCGCGGCGGGTGAGAGTGGCGTGGAGCACCGCCGCGCCGGCTGCGCTGGCGGCCTTCGCGCTGTCCTTCGCCGGCGCCTGGACCGTGACGCGGGTGCCGGCGGATTTTGTACGTACGCTGCTGCCGATCATCCTGGTGGCGGTGGCCGTCTACACCTTCAAGAAGAAGGACCTCGGTTCGGTGCATGCACCGGTGCACAGCGGACTCGCGGAGCGCTACTGGGCCATCGGCATCGGCGCCGCGATCGGCTTCTATGACGGTTTCTTCGGTCCAGGCACCGGCAGCTTCCTGATCTTCCTGTTCGTGCGCTTCTTCGGCTTCGATTTCCTGAGCGCGTCCGCAGCGGCGAAGATCGTTAACGTCGCCTGTAACTTCTCGGCCCTGCTGTGGTTCGGCTACAGCGGCCATTTGCTGTGGCAGCTCGGCTTGATGATGGCGGCGTGCCAGGTCGCCGGTTCGCTGATCGGCACCAGGCTGGCGCTGAAGCATGGCAGCGGGTTTGTGCGCAAGCTGTTCCTGGTTGTCGTGTCGGGACTGATCCTGAAAACCGCTTACGATGCCTTCATCAAGATCGGTTGGTGATTGTTCCACGTGAAACAGCAAAGCCGGGTTCGCCCGGCTTTTTTGTTTTTTGTTCCACGTGAAACACTCGGGCGATGGCCCGGCTAAATGTTCCACGTGAAACAAAATCTGTCGTTTTCAGCCCCCTAAAAGCTTCCGCAAGAAAAAAGAATCTATAATCGCGCATTAGACTCCTCGCCTCACTCTCCATCATGCTATTTCCTACTGAATTCGACGTCATCGTCGTCGGCGGCGGCCATGCCGGTACCGAGGCCGCACTTGCGTCCGCGCGCACGGGTCAGAAGACCCTGCTGCTGACCCACAACATCGAAACCCTCGGCGCCATGTCGTGCAACCCATCGATTGGCGGCATCGGCAAGGGCCACCTCGTCAAGGAAGTCGACGCCCTCGGCGGCGCCATGGCGATCGCCACCGACGAGTCGGGCATCCAGTTCCGCATCCTGAACTCGTCCAAGGGCCCGGCCGTGCGCGCCACCCGTGCCCAGGCCGACCGCATGTTGTATAAGCAGGCGATCCGCTCGCGCCTGGAAAACCAGCCGAACCTGTGGCTGTTCCAGCAAGCCGTGGAAGACCTGATGCTGGAAGGCGACCGCGTGGTCGGCGCCGTCACCCAGGTCGGACTGAAGTTCCGTGCCCGCGCCGTGGTCCTCACCGCCGGTACTTTCCTGGACGGGAAGATCCACGTCGGCCTGCAGAACTACTCGGGCGGCCGCGCTGGCGATCCCCCCGCCGTCTCGCTGTCGAGCCGCCTGAAAGAACTCAAGCTGCCGCAGGGCCGCCTGAAAACCGGCACGCCACCGCGCATCGACGGCCGCAGCATCGACTTCTCGGTCTTGTCGGAACAGCCGGGCGACCTCGATCCGGTGCCGGTGTTCTCGGTCATGGGCAATGCCGCCATGCACCCGCGCCAGGTGCCGTGCTGGGTGACCCATACCAACGAGAAGACCCACGAGATCATCCGCAACGGCCTGGATCGCAGCCCGATGTACACCGGCGTGATCGAGGGCGTGGGCCCGCGCTACTGCCCCTCGATCGAAGACAAGATCCACCGTTTTGCTTCGAAAGAGTCGCACCAGATCTTCCTGGAACCGGAAGGCTTGACGACCAACGAGTTCTACCCGAACGGGATCTCGACCAGCCTGCCGTTCGACGTGCAGCTGGAACTGGTGCGCTCGATGCGCGGCATGGAGAACGCTTTCATCCTGCGCCCCGGCTATGCGATCGAGTACGACTACTACGATCCGCGCGGCCTGAAGGCCTCGCTGGAAACCAGGGCGATCAAGGGCCTGTTCTTTGCCGGCCAGATCAACGGCACCACTGGCTATGAAGAAGCGGCCGCGCAAGGCCTGCTGGCCGGCTTGAACGCCGCGCTGCAGACCCAGGGCAAGGATGCCTGGACGCCGGGCCGCTCGGAAGCCTACCTCGGCGTGCTGGTCGACGACCTCACCACCCAGGGCGTGGCCGAGCCTTACCGCATGTTCACCAGCCGCGCCGAATACCGCCTGTCCCTGCGCGAGGACAATGCCGACATGCGCCTGACCGAGATCGGCCGCAAGCTCGGCATCGTCGGCGATGCCCAATGGGCCGCCTTCGAGAACAAGCGCGAATCGGTGGCCCGCGAGCTCGAGCGCCTGCGCTCGACCTGGGTCAACCCGCGCATCCTGGCCGCGGCCGAATCCGAGCGCGTGGTGGGACAGGCGATCGAACGCGAGTACAACCTGGCCGACCTACTGCGCCGCCCGGGCGTGCAGTACGACATCCTGATGAGCATGACCGGGGTCGAAGGCCAGGCGCTGGCCGGCCCTGGCGTGGAAGACCCGGCGGTGAAGGAACAGATCGAGATCCAGCTGAAGTACGCCGGCTACATCGACCGCCAGGCGCGCGAAGTCGAGCGTCACGACCACTACGAGAACCTGAAGCTGCCGGAAAACCTGAACTACCTGGACATCCAGGCCCTGTCCTTCGAGGTGCGCCAGAAGCTCGACAAGCAGCGTCCGGAAACCCTGGGCCAGGCTTCGCGCATCTCGGGCGTCACCCCGGCGGCGATCTCGCTGCTGCTGGTGCACCTGAAAAAGCGCGGCGCCAAGGGCTTTACCAACGCGCCGGCGGAGCAGGCTGAATGAAATATTTCGACCGCGCCGCACTGGCGCAGGTGCTGGCTGACGGCATCAAGGACATGCATCTCGACGTATCGGCAGCACAGCAGGACAAGCTGCTCGATTACCTGGCGCTGATGAACAAGTGGAACAGCGTCTACAACCTGACCTCGCTGCGCGACCCGATGCAGATGGTGACTCACCACCTGCTCGATTCGCTCGCGGCGGTGCCGGCCTTTACGGACGCCCGCAATGTGCTGGACGTCGGGGCAGGGGGCGGATTACCGGGCGTGGTGCTCGCAATCTGCAGGCCAGGCATGAAATTGTCGATGATCGACACGGTCCACAAGAAAACCGCCTTCCTCAAGCAGGTGAAAGCGGAACTCGAGCTGGCCAACGTCACCGTGCACACCATGAAGGTGCAGGAACTCGACGTGAGCGACAAATTCGACGTGATTACTTCCCGCGCGTTTGCCGACCTCACGGATTTCCTGAACTGGTCGGGGCATCTGCTGGCCGAGGGCGGGAAATTCATCGCCTTGAAAGGCACGGCGCCGGCGGAAGAGCAGGAGCGCATACCGGCGGAATGGAAAATAAGCGGTTTACAGCCATTGCAGGTTCCAAGGCTGGGCGCGGAGCGCCACCTCATATTTGTCGAGAGATCGGCGTAAACAAAATAAACCGTATAAACAGTTTATATCGTTTATAAAGTACAAACCGTTTAAATTGTTTGTACGATATGAACGATATACCACCTTGGCTTCCACGGACAAGAATAGATGGCGAAGATTTTTTGCGTAGCGAACCAGAAGGGCGGGGTCGGCAAGACCACCACCAGTGTGAACCTGGCGGCAGGCCTGGCCAAGCTGGACCAGCGCGTGCTGCTGGTCGACCTCGACCCGCAGGGCAATGCCACCATGGGCGCGGGCATCAACAAGGCCTCGCTCGAAGGTTCGATCTACCAGGTGCTGCTGGGTGAGCTCGATGTGCCCACGGCGCGCCTGCGTTCCGAGTCGGGGCGCTTCGACGTGCTGCCGGCCAACCGCGAGCTGGCCGGCGCCGAAGTCGAAATGGTGGCGCTCGAGAACCGCGAGCGCCGCCTGAAGGAGGCGCTGGCGGCGGTGGACAAGGACTACGACTTCATCCTGGTCGACTGCCCGCCGGCGCTGTCGCTTCTCACGCTCAATGGCCTGTGTGCGGCGCACGGCGTGATCATCCCGATGCAGTGCGAGTACTACGCGCTGGAGGGCCTGTCCGACCTGGTCAACACGATCAAGAAGGTGCACGCCAACCTGAACACCGACCTGCGCATCATCGGCCTGCTGCGGGTGATGTTCGATCCGCGCATGACGCTGTCGCAGCAGGTGTCGAGCCAGCTCGAGCAGCACTTCGGCGACAAGGTGTTCAAGACCATCATCCCGCGCAACGTGCGCCTGGCCGAGGCCCCGTCGTATGGCATGCCGGGCGTGGTGTTCGACCCGTCCTCGAAAGGCGCGCAGGCGTACATCGCCTTCGGCGCTGAGATGGTCGAGCGCATCAAGACCATGTGATTACAAAACTAGCTGACATAACTATGGCAACCAAAAAACTCAAAGGTTTGGGGCGCGGCCTCGACGCACTGCTCGGCGGCGACAGCCAGCCCGCGCCTAGTAAAGCCCCCTCGTCGCTGCCGATCACCCAGATCCAGGCCGGCAAGTACCAGCCGCGTACCCGCATGGACGAAACCTCGCTGAGCGAGCTGGCGGCCTCGATCAAGACCCAGGGCATCATGCAGCCGGTGCTGGTGCGTCCGCTTGAGGAGGGCGCCCCGGTTCCGTACGAGATCATCGCCGGCGAGCGCCGCTTCCGCGCCGCCCAGATGGCCGGCCTGGACGAGATCCCGGTGCTGGTGCGCGAGGTCGACGACCAGTCGGCCGCGGCCATGGCGCTGATCGAGAACATCCAGCGCGAAGACCTGAACCCGCTCGAAGAAGCGCAGGGCATCCAGCGCTTGATCAACGACTTCAACTTCACCCATGAGCAGGCGGCAGCCAGCGTCGGTCGTTCGCGCAGCGCGGTGTCGAACCTGCTACGCCTAATCAACCTGGCCCAGCCGGTGCAGACCATGCTGATGGCCGGCGACATCGACATGGGCCATGCCCGTGCCCTGCTGGCGGTGGAGAGCGCGAACCAGATCACCCTGGCCAACCAGGTGATCGCCAAGCGCCTGTCGGTGCGCGAGACCGAGAAGCTGGTGGCCCGTGCGCTCGAGGAGCAGTCGAGCCCGGCAACCCCGGCGCGCGCCAAGGACAAGCCCGGCGACATCGTGCGCCTGGAAGAGGAGCTGTCGGACAAGCTTGCCACCCCGGTGATGTTCAAGATGGGCGCGAAGGGCAAGGGGCAGCTGATCATCGACTTTGCCGACCTCGACATCCTGGACGGCGTGCTGGCCCGCCTGCGGGCCTGAAATGTGTCTTGGCGCGGGCCCGCCGATCTTGTCAAGCCCGCGCCGGAACTGACGTATGCATGCCACGTTCGCTCACCGCGGAGACTGTTTGCACGCGTGGGCAGGAGACCTGGCCGCGCTGCGCAAGTCAGTACTGGCTCATCAGTTAAGTGACTGAAAATATGGGAAAAACAGAAATGCCAATGTTGCTCCCATCACATCTTTACGCAGCAGTTATAAGCGCGGAATCGTTTGACTCGCGTCCGTATAACCACTTATAATCCCGCTGATTCATGTAATTACCACATCGTAACTGTCCGATTGCGCGGCGAGAAACCAGAACAAAAATGTTGCGCATCGTCTCCCTGCAATTAATTGCAACAGTAGTCGCAGGCGTCATCGCCGCTCTACTGGGGGGATGGTCTGCGATGTTTTCGGCAGTACTGGGCGGTTTGTGTTGTGTTGTGCCCAACGGGATCATGGCAGTACGGCTGTTCGCCAACGCCCATCGGGCCGGTGGCGCCAGTCCTGCAGCATTCTTCATCTGGGAATTTGTAAAGATTGCACTGACGGTCGCGCTTCTGTTCGCGGTCGCGAAGCTGTACCACGATCTGAACTGGTTCGCCCTGATCGGCGGCTTCATCGTGGCGCTGAAGAGTTACATCATCTTATTATTTAGGCACTGACAATGGCGACTCCAACCGTAGAAGGCGCAGCACACGCGCCCACCCCATCAGAATACATCACCCACCACCTGGGTCACCTGTCGAACAAGCACCAGGACTTCGTGGTTGACTTCAGTGTCTTCAACTACGACACCATCTTCTGGTCGATCTTCGCCGGCGTCGTCGGCTGCCTGTTCATGTGGATGGCCGCACGCAAGGCCACCTCGGGCGTCCCGGGCCGCTTCCAGGCTGCCGTCGAGATGCTGGTCGAGATGGTCGAAGACCAGTCGAAGTCGATCGTGCACGGCGACCGCAGCTTCATCGCGCCGCTGGCCCTGACCGTGTTCGTGTGGGTCGCCATCATGAACTCGCTGGACTTCCTGCCGGTCGACATGTTCGCTGGCCTGTTCGGCCTGCTGGGTGTCGAGAACATTTTCCCGTACCACCGCGTCGTTCCGACCGCCGACCTGAACGGCACCCTGGGTATCTCCCTCGGCGTGCTGGCACTGATGCTGTACTACAGCGTCAAGATCAAGGGCCTGGGCGGCTGGATCCACGAACTGTTCGCAGCACCGTTCGGCATCTGGATGGCGCCGTTCAACCTGCTCCTGAACATCATCGAATATGCAGCAAAAACCGTGTCGCTCGGTATGCGACTGTTCGGCAACATGTACGCCGGTGAGCTGCTGTTCCTCTTGATTGCTCTGCTCGGCTCCATGGCCACCGCATTTGGTGTGATCGGTCACATCATCGCGGGTTCGATCTGGGCGATCTTCCACATCCTGATCGTGTTCCTGCAGGCATTCATCTTCATGATGCTGACGCTGGTGTATATCGGTCAGGCCCATGAAGGCCACTGATCGGCGCCGCAAGCATCGAACAGATAGTGGTTGTAAAGAAGTTGTAGTTTTTAATCTAGTTTTTAAATTAACTTTTGGAGTTACACATGACTGACCTTTCTTTTGTTGCACTGGCTTGCGGTTTGATCATCGGCCTCGGCGCTATCGGTGCTTGCATCGGTATCGCAATCATGGGCGGTAAATACCTGGAAGCTTCTGCACGTCAGCCAGAACTGATGAACACCCTGCAGACCAAGATGTTCCTGCTGGCTGGTCTGATCGACGCGGCATTCCTGATCGGCGTCGGTATCGCCATGCTGTTCGTCTTCGCACGTCCGTTCAGCTAATCAAGCACGACTTGATCTGAAGAGCCGAACCGTCCCTGGTTCGGCATCCGTTTTTGTGAGAAGGAATTTACCGTGAACTTGAACGCAACTTTGTTTGTCCAGTTCGTGGTCTTCTTCATCCTGGCGGGCTTCACGATGAAATTCGTGTGGCCGCCACTGATGAAAGCGCTCGACGAGCGCGCCGAGAGGATCGCGAATGGCCTGGCCGCCGCTGACCGTGGCAAGGCCGACCTGGCCGCCGCAGAAAAGCGTGTGCAGGCCGAAATGGCCGGCGCCCGTGACGAAGTCCAGAAGCGCATCGCCGACGCTGAAAAGCGCGCTGCCCAGATCATCGACGCAGCCAAGGCAACCGCTGCCGAAGAAGCCGCCCGTATCGTCGCTGCCGCCCAGGCCGACGCCGAGCAGCAAGTGACCCGCGCCCGCGAAGAACTGCGCGCACAGGTCGCCTCGCTGGCAGTGCAAGGCGCCGAGCAGATCCTGAAGCGTGAAGTGAACCCAGCGGTCCACGCCGATCTGCTGTCGAAACTGTCGACCGAGCTCTGATCATGGCTGAACTCGCAACCGTCGCCCGCCCTTACGCCGAAGCGCTGTTCCGTGTCGCCCAGTCGGGCGACATGGCCGCCTGGTCGGCCGTCACTGCCGAGCTGGGCCAGATCGGCGCCAACCCGGAAGTGCAGGCTTTTGCCGGCAACCCGAACGTCACGCACGCCCAGCTGGCCGACACGATTGCGTCCCTGGTCAAGTCGCCGCTGAATGCTGAAGCGAAGAACTTTATCGCGATGCTGGCCGAAAACGGCCGCATCACCCTGCTGCCCGAAATCGCCGCCCAGTTCGCGGTACTGAAGAACGCCAACGAAGGTGCCGCCGATGCGGAGATCGTCAGCGCCTTCGAGATCTCGGGTGACCAGCTGGCCCAGTTGGTCGCAACGCTGGAAAAGAAATTTGGCCGCAAGCTGAACCCAACGGTAACAGTGGATCCTTCGCTGATCGGTGGTGTGCGCGTGGTCGTCGGCGACGAAGTGCTCGATACCTCGGTACGCGCCAAGCTGCAACAGATGCATGTTGCGCTGGTGTCCTAATCGATCGATATCTAGCAGCACGCGCCGGCGCTAGTGCCCTTGCCCTACGCATCAAAAACATTTGGAGTTAGCACTCATGCAACTTAATTCTTCTGAAATCAGCGAACTGATCAAGAGCCGCATCCAGGGTCTGGAAGGTTCGGCTGAAGTTCGCAATCAAGGCACGGTGATCTCCGTCGCCGACGGTATCTGCCGCATCCATGGTCTGTCGGACGTGATGCAGGGCGAGATGCTGGAATTCCCTGGCAACACCTTCGGCCTGGCGATGAACCTCGAGCGCGACTCCGTCGGCGCCGTCATCCTGGGCGCCTACGAGCACATCTCGGAAGGCGACACCGTCAAGACCACCGGCCGCATCCTGGAAGTGCCGATCGGTCCGGAACTGCGTGGCCGCGTGGTCAACGCACTGGGCCAGCCGATCGACGGCAAGGGTCCGATCGCCACCACCCTGACCGCACCGATCGAAAAGATCGCTCCGGGCGTCATCGCCCGTGAATCCGTCTCGCAGCCGATGCAGACCGGCATCAAGTCGATCGACGCGATGGTGCCGATCGGCCGTGGCCAGCGTGAGCTGATCATCGGCGACCGCCAAACTGGTAAGTCCGCTGTCGCAGTCGACGCGATCATCAACCAGAAGGGCCAGGGCGTCACCTGCGTGTACGTCGCAATCGGCCAGAAGGCTTCGACCATCAAGAACATCGTCCGCTCGCTGGAACAGCACGGCGCGATGGAGTACACCATCGTTGTCGCCGCTTCCGCTTCGGAATCGGCTGCGATGCAGTACATCTCGGCCTACTCGGGCTGCGCCATGGGCGAATACTTCCGCGACCGCGGCGAAGACGCGCTGATCGTGTACGACGACCTGTCGAAGCAGGCAGTCGCCTACCGCCAGATCTCGCTGCTGCTGCGCCGTCCGCCGGGCCGCGAAGCCTACCCGGGCGACGTGTTCTACCTGCACAGCCGTCTGCTGGAGCGCGCAGCACGCGTGAACGCCGACTACGTCGAGAAGTTCACCAACGGCGCCGTCACCGGCAAGACCGGTTCGCTGACCGCACTGCCGATCATCGAAACCCAAGCAGGCGACGTCTCGGCATTCGTGCCGACCAACGTGATTTCGATTACCGACGGCCAGATCTTCCTGGAGACCTCGCTGTTCAACGCCGGTATCCGTCCTGCGATCAACGCCGGTATCTCGGTCTCCCGCGTCGGTGGCGCAGCCCAGACCAAGGTCATCAAGGGCCTGTCGGGCGGTATCCGTACCGACCTGGCGCAGTACCGTGAACTGGCTGCGTTCGCGCAGTTCGCATCGGACCTGGACGAATCGACCCGCAAGCAGCTGGACCGCGGTGCACGCGTGACCGAACTGCTGAAGCAGCCGCAGTTCTCGCCGCTGTCGACCTCGCTGATGGCCGCATCGCTGTTCGCCGTCAACAAGGGCTACCTGGACGACATCGAAGTCAAGAAAGTCCTGCCGTTCGAGCAGGGCCTGCACAACTTCCTGAAGTCGAGCCACGCTGCGCTGCTGTCGAAGATCGACGAAACCAAGCAACTGGACAAGGACGGCGAAGCTGCGCTGTCGGCCGCCATTGCTGATTTCAAGAAATCCGGCGCATATTAATCGTCAAGCCGGCGCTGCTGTAGAGCGGCGCCGGTGCGCGGAAGGAGTAAGGACTCATGGCAGTAGGCAAAGAGATTCGTGGCAAGATCAAGAGCGTAGAGAATACGAAGAAGATCACCAAGGCGATGGAAATGGTCGCCGCATCGAAAATGCGCAAGGCGCAGGACCGTATGCGCGCCGCCCGTCCCTACAGTGACAAGGTTCGTACCATCACCGCCAATCTGGCCGGCGCAAACCCGGAATACACGCACCCGTTCATGGCGCAAGCCAAGCACGTGCAGGCGAAGGCCGTGGGTTTCATCGTCGTCACGACCGACAAGGGTCTGTGCGGCGGCATGAACACCAACGTGCTGCGCCAGGTGACGCTGAAGGCGCGCGAGATGGAGCAGGCAGGTAACACCGTCGAGGCAGTTGCCATCGGCAACAAGGGCCTGGGCTTCCTGAACCGCATGGGCATGAAAGTTGTTTCGCAAGCGACCCAGCTCGGCGATACGCCGCACCTGGACAAGCTGATCGGCCCGGTCAAGGTGATGCTGGACGCGTACCAGGAAGGCAAGCTCGACGCTGTCTACCTGTGCTACACCAAGTTCATCAACACGATGAAACAGGAACCGATGGTCGAGCAGCTGCTCCCGCTGCCGGCCAAGCACATGGAAGCGGACAAGGGCGGTATCAGCTGGGACTACATCTACGAACCGGAAGCGGCCGTCGTCATCGACGAACTGCTGGTGCGTTATGTGGAAGCGCTGGTGTACCAGGCCGTCGCCGAGAACCTGGCGTCCGAGCAGTCGGCGCGCATGGTGGCGATGAAGGCAGCGAGCGACAACGCCGGTAGTGTCATCAGCGACCTGAAGCTGGTCTACAACAAGACCCGCCAGGCAGCGATTACCAAAGAACTCTCCGAGATCGTTTCCGGCGCAGCAGCCGTCTAAGCGATCAAAGCACAAGAATTTAACTATATATCTGAAGGAACGAACATGGCTGATGGCAAAATCGTTCAGTGTATCGGCGCAGTGGTCGACGTGGAATTCCCGCGTAACGCCATGCCGAAAGTGTACGACGCACTGAAAATGGAAGGTTCGGAACTGACCCTGGAAGTCCAGCAGCAGCTGGGCGACGGCGTGGTCCGTACCATTGCACTGGGCAGCTCGGAAGGCCTGCGTCGCGGCATGATTATCCAGAACACCGGCAACCCGATCATGGTTCCGGTCGGCACCCCGACCCTGGGCCGCATCATGGACGTGCTGGGCAACCCGATCGACGAATGCGGTCCGGTCAGCCACGAGCGCATGGCATCGATCCACCGCGATGCGCCGGCCTACGACGAGCTGTCGCCGTCGACCGACCTGCTGGAAACCGGCATCAAGGTGATCGACCTGGTCTGCCCGTTCGCCAAGGGCGGTAAGGTCGGCCTGTTCGGCGGCGCCGGCGTCGGCAAGACCGTCAACATGATGGAACTGATCAACAACATCGCAAAAGCGCACTCGGGTCTGTCCGTGTTCGCCGGCGTGGGTGAGCGTACCCGTGAAGGTAACGACTTCTACCACGAGATGGCGGACGCCAAGGTCGTCGACCTGGAAAACCCGACCAACTCGAAAGTGGCGATGGTCTACGGCCAGATGAACGAACCGCCGGGCAACCGTCTGCGCGTCGCGCTGACCGGCCTGACCATGGCGGAAGCCTTCCGTGACGAAGGCAAGGACGTTCTGTTCTTCGTCGACAACATCTACCGTTACACCCTGGCCGGTACCGAAGTGTCGGCACTGCTGGGCCGTATGCCGTCCGCGGTGGGCTACCAGCCGACCCTGGCCGAAGAAATGGGCCGCCTGCAAGAGCGTATTACCTCGACCAAGACCGGTTCGATCACCTCGATCCAGGCCGTGTACGTCCCTGCGGATGACTTGACCGACCCGTCGCCGGCAACCACCTTCGCCCACCTGGACTCGACCGTCGTTCTGTCGCGTGACATCGCTTCGCTGGGTATCTACCCGGCAGTGGACCCGCTGGACTCGACCTCGCGCCAGCTGGACCCGCTGGTCGTCGGTGAAGAGCACTACGCCACCGCGCGCGCAGTGCAGGGCACCCTGCAGCGCTACAAGGAACTGCGCGACATCATCGCGATTCTGGGCATGGACGAACTGGCGCCGGAAGACAAGCTGGTCGTCGCACGCGCTCGCAAGATGCAGCGTTTCCTGTCGCAGCCGTTCCACGTCGCTGAAGTGTTCACCGGCTCGCCGGGCAAGTACGTTTCGCTGAAGGACACGATCAAGGGCTTCAAGATGATCGCATCGGGCGAACTGGACCACCTGCCGGAGCAGGCCTTCTACATGGTCGGCACCATCGAGGAAGCAATCGAAAAGGCCAAGAAGCTGGCTGCCTAAGCCAGATTCTTAACCCGAAGGACAGACATGGCAAACACCATTCAAGTGGACGTGGTCTCGGCCGAAGAGCAGATCTTCTCCGGCCTGGCTACCTTCGTCGCGCTGCCGGGTGAAGCGGGTGAGCTGGGTATCTACCCACGCCACACCCCGCTGATCACGCGCATCAGGCCAGGTGCCGTCCGGATCCAGACGGCTGCCGGCGGCGAAGAGTTCGTCTTCGTCGCAGGCGGTATCCTCGAAGTGCAGCCGAACGGCGTGACCGTGCTGGCCGACACCGCAATCCGCGGTGGCGACCTGGACGAAGCGAAGGCACTGGAAGCAAAGAAGCAGGCCGAAGAGCTGATGCTGAACAAGGAATCGAAGATCGACTACGCGAAAGCCCAGGCCGAAATGGCCGCGGCAATCGCGCAGCTGGCGGCGATCCAGAAGCTGCGTTCGAAAGGACGCTAAGCAGCATCCGCGTTTGCGGCACAAAGAGGCAGCCTTCGGGCTGCCTTTTTTCTTATGGGGGTCAGGTCTGACATTTGGACACAGGCTCTGCCTTGGCGCCTACTTGTTTATTGCATTGTCGCTACTCTGGACTGCGTGCACGGTCGAGGTCGTGTCCAAATGTCAGACCTGACCCCGGTTTGCGCAAGAGCTAGGGATGAAGATTGCGGGGCACGGTTAGCTGGCGCACGAGTGCATGGGTGTTTTGGGCTTAGTATGGCCTCCTGTGTGTTGAGACAGCTCGAGCCGACCATGGCAAGCCCTCCAGACCATCGCGAACAGCAGCAAACCTTGCCGGCGGACGACCGCTTCGGCCAGACCCTGTACCGCTTCCTCTTCTTCGACTGGCTGTTCCGCGACGTCAGCAGGGCGCGCAATTTGTATGAGCGTCACGCCGCACGCGAGCACAACCGCCGCATGAGCCGGTACCTTCCAGTTTACATGCGGCGCTGGTCGGTGCTGGCCACCTTCGACTTCGCGCTCGGCTTCCTGTTCGAGCGCGTCCTGTCCGCCACCATGCTGTCGGCCCTGTTCTTCACCGGTACCTGCGTGACCATCACCGGCATCCTTGTGATGACCGTGATCTGGCTGTTCCTCGCCGCCCGCCTGCCTTGACGCCTGCCGGGGCGGCCCCGTTCGCCCCCGCATAGCCACCACTTGACCCATCCGAACGACCACTGATCGGCTCCTGATTGCGGCAGGGTGGGCCCCGTACGTACAGTCACGGCAGTCCATAACAAGAAAGGAATGTCGACCATGTTTATCCGTACCGCCATCTGCGCCGCCGCGCTGCTCCTGTGCGTGCCGCACGCCGCTTTCGCCGCCGACTCCACCCCCGACAAGCCGCTCAGCAAGCGCGCACTCGACGACCTGTCCTTCCGCATGCACGCGACCGTCGCTCCCTATTTCCCCGCCGAGGCGCCGGGCGGCATCGTCCTCGTGGTCAAGAATGGCCAGACCGTCCTGCGCCGCGCCTACGGCATGGCCGACACGACCAAGGGCGTGAAAATGGCGCCCGAGATGGCCATGCGCATCGGTTCGATGACCAAGCAGTTCACCGCCACCGGCATCCTGCTGCTGGCGGATGAGGGCAAGCTGTCGCTGGACGACGAGATCACCAAATACCTGCCGGACTATCCGACCCAGGGCAAGAAGATTACCATCGAACACCTGCTGACCCATACCTCGGGCATCGTCAGCTATACCGGCAAGCCGGGCTTCCCCCAGCGAGCGCCGCAGGACATCACGGTGGCGGCCCAGATCGCCTCCTTCAAGAACGACCCGCTGCAATTCGAGCCGGGCAGCACCTGGCGCTACAACAATTCGGGCTACTACCTGCTTGGGGCCATTATCGAGAAGGTCTCCGGCCTGCCCTATCACCAGTTCCTGGCGCAGCGCATCTTCGTACCCCTCGGGATGGACCACACCGCCTACGAAGGCCACGAGCGCAGCGCGTGGCCGAGCGCCGCCGGCCATTCTCCGCTCGAGAAAGGGTTTGGTCCGGCCCGGCCGCTCGGCAAGAACCAGTCCTATGCCGCCGGCGAACTGGTGTCGACCGTGGACGACCTGGCGAAATGGGATGCGGCCGTGGGCAGGAAGCTGCTCAAGCCGGCCACCTGGCAGCGCGCCTTCACCTCTTACCGCCTGAGCGACGGCAAGGACAGCCACTACGGCTATGGCTGGGAGCTGACCCTGATCCAGGGCGAGCCGACCATCGGCCATAGCGGGTCGACCCGGGGCTTCCGCTCGTATGGCCTGCGCCTGCCAGCTAAGGGCGTGTACGTGGCGGTGCTGACCAACGGCGACGCCGGCACCGTGGTGCCGGACGTGGTGGCGCGCAGGGCGGCCGCCGTCGCCATCGGCAAGCCATTGCCGGAATTCCGCGAGGTGGCGCTCGATGCCGCGGCCCTGGACGCGGTGGCGGGCGTGTACAGCCTCGACAAGGATACGCAACGGGTCTTCCGCCGCGACGGCGAGTTCCTGTCCTTGCTGCGCGCCGGCCGCGGGCCCCTGGTCTTGAAGCCCATGTCGGCCAACGAGTTCTTCGTGCCGGATACGGCGGACTGGTTCGTGTTCCAGCGCGAGGGTGGTGGCACTGTCGGCAAGGTCACGGGCGTGACCTACTACCAGGACGGCAGGGCGCTGAACCACGTGCGCAGCGGCGAGGCGCCGGCGCCGCGGATCGTGGCGAAGATCGCGGACGCCGCTTTTGACGCGCATGCCGGCCGCTACGAGATCCAGCCGGGCATGGTGTTCGAGGTGACGCGCGAGGGCAGCCGCTATTTCGTACAGCCGACCGGCCAGCGCCGGGTCGAGATCTTCCCGCTGAGCGAAACCCGCTTCTTTTCGCGCGACGTCGATGCCGAGCTCAGTTTCGAAGGCCAGGCCTTGAGCTTCAAGCAGGGCAGCCGCAACTTCACCGGTCGCCGGATTTGACCTCCTGGGCCGGTTAAACGGCCGTTCGTCGCCCGGCGTTTGCCGTCCAGGCAAGCCGGGCCTATTCTTTTCGGGCCCCTACAACAAGGAAAAGGACCGACCATGCTGCTTCGTACCGCCATTTGTGCCGCCGTGCTGCTGCTGTGCCATCCACAGGCTGCGTTCGCCCAGGATGCCGTCAAATCCGCGACGGCGGAGCAGGACCTGGCCAGCCGCATCGACGCCTCCATTGCGCCGTATTTCAAGGCCGACGCGCCCGGCGCCACGGTCATCGTGGTCAAGGACGGCAAGCCCGTATTGCGTCGTGCCTACGGCATGGCCGATACCGCGAAGGGCGTGAAAATGAGCCCGGAGATGGCGCTGCGCCTCGGTTCCATCACCAAGCAGTTCACGTCGACCGCCATCCTGATGCTGGCGGACGAAGGCAAGCTGTCGCTGGACGACGACATCACGAAGCACCTGCCGGACTACCCGGCCAAGGGAAAGAAGATCACGATCGAGCACCTGCTGACGCATACCTCGGGCATCCCCAGCTATACGGGCAAGCCGGGCTACATCGTCAACATGGCCCAGGACATGAGCGTGGCGCAGATGATCGACACCTTCAAGAACGATCCGCTCGAGTTCGAACCCGGTAGCCAGTACCGCTACAACAACTCGGGTTACTTCCTGCTCGGCGCCATCATCGAGAAAATCTCGGGCCAGACCTATGCGGCATTCCTTGAGCAGCGCATCTTCAAGCCGCTCGGCATGCACGACACCTATTACGAAGGCTTTGGGCACAGCAAGGCGCCGGTGGCGGCCGGTCATCGCCGCGCCGAGAAGGGCTATGCCGCCGCCGCTCCGCTCAGCATGACCCAGCCCTATGCCGCCGGCTCGCTGGTGTCGACGGTGGACGACCTGGCGCGCTGGGATGCGGCGATCGCCGCGGGCCGCCTGCTCAAGCCTTCCAGCTGGGAGCGAGCGTTCACTTCATATCGCCTGAGCGACGGCAAGGCCACCGGCTACGGCTATGGCTGGGACGTCAGCAAGGTGCAGGGCGCGACCAGCATGGGCCACGGCGGCGGCATCAACGGCTTCTCGACGCACGCGCTGCGCTTCCCGGAGCAGAAGGTGTATGTCGCGGTGCTGACCAACAGCGACAGCGGGCCGGTCAATCCGGGCCTGGTGGCGCGCAAGGCGGCCGGCATCGCCATCGGCAAGCCCTATCGCGAGTTCAAGGAGGTGGCGCTGGATGGCGCGGCGCTCGACGCGGTCACCGGCACCTACGAGGTCGAGAAGGACGTGCAGCGCGTATTCCGCCGCAGCGCCGATGGCCTGGTGATGCAGCGCAGCGGCCGGCCGCAGGTAGCACTGAAGGCCGCGTCGAACAATACCTTCTTCGTGCCGGGAGGCCTGGACTGGTTCGAATTCCAGCGTGACGCGGGGGGCAAGGTGACGGCGGTGACGCTGCACCAGGATGGCAATGCGCTGGTCAATCCGCGTATCGGCGACGCGCCGGCCGGCCGCCAGGCGGTGAAGATCGCGAACGCGGCCTTCGATACCCGCGTCGGCCGCTACGAATTGCATCCCGGCTTCGCGATCGAGCTGAGCCGCGAGGGCGAGCGCTATTTTGCCCAGCCCACCGGGCAGCCCAAGCTGGAGATCTTCGCGATGAGCGAAACCGTGTTCTTCTCGAACGACGTCGATGCCGAGATCAGCTTCGAGCCGGCGGCCGGCCAGGGCTTCGTGCTGAAGCAGGGCGGGCGCAGCATCCCGGCGCGCAAGTTGTAAGGGTTCAGCGCCTGGCCTGTTCACCCGCCAGGCGCAGCGCCACCTTGTGGCGGAACCAGTCTTCCTTCACGTAGCGGTACAGGTTCGCACCCGGGCATACGGTCTTGTCGGAGTGATCCCGATGGCTCTTGATGTCGTCCAGCGAGACCTTGTACTTGGCCGCCAGCAGCGCCATCAGGTCGACCACGGCCTCCAGCTGCTGCTGGTTCGGCTCCACTTCCTCGAAATTGCCGACCACTTCGATCAGGGCGTGGCCGCTCGGATCGTATTCGGTATTGGTGTCGCCCGCGAAGTCGATGTTGCGCGCCTCGTAGATGCGGCCGTCGAGGTCGATGACGTAGTGGTAGGGGATGTCGAGCCAGCCCTTGCTGGCGCGCGACCACGACTGCAGGCGCCGCAGGTAGCCCTGCGGATCGGTGCCGGGCTTGAAGGGCTCGCCCTGGTGGTGCAGGGTGATCTGGCTGATGGTGTGGCGGCGCGCTTTCGAAGCGTCGGCCGGGGTGCCGCCCCAGCTGGCGACGGGCACGATGGCGCGTTCGACCGCGGCCAGCGGTTCGGCCGCGTGAAGAGGCAGCGAGAGGGCCAGGGCGGTGAGAAAGGAGAGGGCGGTAGGGCGCATGCTTGGAATGGAAATCGGATCTGCCCGCATCTTTTCACGTTTGCGCCCGCGACGCCAGCGATGATGCACATCTGATAAGCTAGATACCGAATCCACATCGAGCCAAACCACCATGAGAAGCATTGCCCAGATCCTCAACGACAGCAAGACCATCGCCATTGTCGGCCTGTCGAACAAGCCCGACCGCGCCAGCAATGAAGTGGCCGCTTACTTGCAGCAAAACGGCTACCGCATCGTGCCGGTGAACCCGAGCTACGCCGGCGAGACCGTCCTGGGCGAACAGGTGTACGCCACGCTGCAGGAAGCAGCCGACGCCCTGGCAAGCAACGGCCAGCGGATCGACATCGTCGACTGCTTCCGCAAGTCCGAAGACATCCCGCCGATCGCACGCGACGCGATCGCCGTGCGCGCCGGCTGCCTGTGGATGCAGCTGGACATCGAGAACCAGGCCGCCGCCGACCTGGCGCGCGCCGCCGGCCTCGACGTCGTCATGAACCACTGCATCAAGATCGAGCACCGCAGCCTGAACGCCGGCTGAACGGAAATCGTCCGGGCGCCGCGGCCATCCGGCCATCTTTACAGGCGGCGGCTGCGTTACAATCGTGGCATCACCAACCAGGGAACTTCCCGCCATGATCAAGACCACCGCCCTGCTGTTCGCTGCCCTTGCCGCGGCCAGCGCTGCTCTTCCTGCCGCCGCACAGGCCACGTCCGCGCCGGGCGCTCCGGCTGCCGCCCGCATGCCGATGAGCTGCCCCGCCATCCTCAAGCAGAATTTCAAGCGCCTGCAGGACGACG
This sequence comes from Massilia sp. BHUDP2, assembly GCF_046236355.1. Lineage (NCBI taxonomy): Bacteria > Pseudomonadati > Pseudomonadota > Betaproteobacteria > Burkholderiales > Oxalobacteraceae > Massilia > Massilia sp. BHUDP2. The sequence goes on along the minus strand of NZ_JBJUVW010000003.1, from coordinate 739,531 downwards.
CGCCGCAGGACCTGTGCCAGTACGCCGGCAAGGTGGTGCTGGTCGTGAACACGGCCAGCTACTGCGGCTTCACCAAGCAGTACGAAGGACTCGAGAAGCTGTACGCGAAGTACGGCGGGCGCGGTCTGGTGGTGCTGGGCTTCCCCTCGAACGACTTCGGCAAGCAGGAGCCGGGCAATGCGAAAGAAATCGCGGACTTCTGCTTCAACACCTATGGGGTCAAGTTCCCGATGTTCGCCAAGAGCTCGGTGACGGGGCCGGAAGCCAACCCGCTGCACGCCAGCCTCACCAGGGCGACCGGCCAGGCGCCGAAGTGGAACTTCACCAAGTACCTGATCGGCCGCGATGGCAAGGTGCTTGAACACTTCCCGAGCAAGGTGACGCCGGAAGACCCGGCCCTGGTCGGCAAGATCGAGCAGGCGCTCGCCATGTAAGGCAGGGATCGAATAACCTTTCTAGCGTTATGGTTATTTGATCCACATCAACGATTTTTTTGCGCTGCATCAATATTCTTCCTCTCGTTACTATGACGAAAGGAAAAAGAAATGAAAACCTTGTTGAAGCCTGTGCTGGCCATGTCTCTCGCACTTGCCGGCAGCCAGGCCCTGGCACAGGACAGCAACTGGATGGTGCGTGCGCGCGCCGTCCATATCGACCCGGCGAATGAATCGGCGCCCGTGGCCGGCAGCGGCGCCGCGGACCGCATCCACGTGGCCGGCAAGACTATCCCCGAAGTCGACATCTCCTACTTCTTCACGCCGCACCTGGCGGCCGAGCTGATCCTGACTTATCCACAGAAGCACGACGTCACCCTGGACGGCGCCCGCATCGGCAGCTTCCGCCACCTGCCGCCGACCCTGACGGCCCAATACCACTTCGCACCGCAGTCGACAGTGAATCCTTACGTGGGCGCAGGCCTGAACTACACGCGCATCTCGCGCGTGAAGCTGCTGGACGGCGCGGCCGATCTCGAGAACGACAGCTGGGGCCTGGCACTGCAGGCCGGCGTGGACATCCGGCTCGATGCGCGCTGGTCGCTGAACCTCGATGTGAAAAAAGTGAACATCCGCAGCGACGTGATGGTCGGCGGCGCCAAGGCAAGCGCCGTCAAGGTGGATCCGGTGCTGTTCGGCCTGGGGTTCGGTTACCGCTTCTGAAGAGCTTAGCCCTGCGGGTCGTCCAGCAGGACCGCCCGCAGCGGCCCGCGCAGCGCATTGCAGACGACGATGTCGTCCGCCTCCGCCAGCATCTCGCGCGTGATGAGCTGTTCGCTGGCGCGCCAGGCCGGCGCCTGCAGCAGCACGCCGCGCATCACGCCCGGCAGCAGGCCGCTCGACAAGGGCGGCGTGATCCACTCGCTGCCGAAACGCAGGAACACGTTGCTGCGTCCTCCCTCGGTCAGTTCCCCGCGCTCGTTGAAGAACAAGGCGTCAAACGCCCCTTGCGCCTCGGCGGCGCGCCAGGCCGCGTCGTAGCGGCTGCGCACGCTCGTCTTGTGGCGCAGGAAGACGTCGCCCGAATGGGTGCTTTCCTGCGCCAGCAACAGCGCCACCGGTTCGCTCAAGGGCGTGATCGGCGCCGCCTGCACGGTCAGCGCGCCGCCGGGAGCCACCGCCAGGCGCAGCCGGTGCAGCTGGCCATGGGGCAGGGCCAGGCAGGCCTCGTTCAATGCCGCGCGGGCGGCGCCATAGTCGAACGGATAGCCGAAGTAGCGGCAGGACGCGGCCAGGCGGTCGAGGTGCTGCTCGACGTGGCGGCAGCCGTCGTCCCAGGAAGCGCGCAGGGTTTCGAAGATCTCGAACTCGTTGGGCAGGCCGGTCAGGAAGCGCGCCTTGAGCTGGCATTCGGCGTATTCGGAGGCGGCATCGCTGTCGTACACGATGCCGGCGCCGACCCCCAGCTCTCCCTTGCGGGTGCCGCCCTCCGGCGCACCCAGCGCCAGGGTGCGGATCGGGACCGACAGGCAGAAGTCACCGAAGCCCTTGGCGCTGCCTGGCGCGGGTGGATCGAACCAGCCGATCGCGCCGGTATAGATGCCGCGCGCGCTCGGTTCGAGTTCGTGGATGATCTCCATGCTGCGGCGCTTCGGCGCGCCCGTGATCGAGCCGCAGGGGTAGAGCGCGGCGAATACCTCCTCCAGACTCGCATCCTCGCGCAGGCGCGCCTGCACGGTCGAGGTCATCTGCAGCACGGCGCCATAGCGGCGCACCTCGAACAGCGCCGGCACCTCGACGCTGCCGGTGACGGCGACCCGTCCCAGGTCGTTGCGCAGCAGGTCGACGATCATCAGGTTCTCGGCGCGGTTCTTGGTGTCCGAAGAGAGCGCCCGGGAGCGCTCCTCATCCACCGCATCGTCGCCGCTGGCCGGCGCGGTGCCCTTCATCGGCCGCGCCAGCAGCCTGCCGGCCTCGTGGCGCACGAACAGCTCGGGCGAGAAGGACAAGACGGCGCCGCCGTCCGGCAGGGCCACCAGGGCGCCGTAGGGCACGCGCTGGCGCGCCCGCAGCCGCGCATACAGCTTGACCAGAGAACCGTAGGTGTCGAAACGCAGGCGGTAGGTGTAGTTCACCTGGTAGGTGTCGCCGGCGGCGATGTAGTCGCGGATGCGCCGGATCGCATCGGTGAAGGCCGCTTCGTCCACATTGGGCGTGATGCCGGCCACGCCCGCCAGTTCGTCGGCGGGTGCGCGGGTGGCGATCCAGGCCTCGACCTGGCTTGCGTCCAGGTGCTCGCACTGTTCGAACAGCAGCACCTGCGCCAGCGCGCCTTGCACCGGCTGCGCCGGCACTCCCTGGAGGTGCGCGCCCAGTTCGTAGCTGAACAGCGGCACCGCGTACAGGCCGCGTCCCAGCGCCTCCTGCAGTTCGCGCAGCAGCTGCGGCCAGCCGGCGGCATCAAGGCAATGCAGCGTGCCGGCGTGGCGGCTGTAGAGGCGCGAACGGGCCTCGCCGGCTGCCCCGGCGTCGTCCAGCAGCGCGAATACTTCCTGGGTGTCCATGATCGCCTGGCGCTTGTCCTTATGCCGCCAGCAGCAGCGACAGCTGCAGGGCCGTGCCTTCGGCCGGGTTCTGCCTGAAGCCGCTCTTGGCGAAGCGGTGCCAGCGTCCGGTCACGTAGCTCACCAGGAGGCTGGCGCGCGCCGCGACGTCGGTCTCGAGGCCGTGGCCCTGGGTGACGGCGATCCGCAGTGCGCCCTTGAAGGCCATTTCGACGCGATCGTAGAACCCGTTCATGCGCAGCTGCAGGCGCTCGTCCTCGCCCACCAGCGCGTCGCCGATCAGCACCCGGGTCATGCCCGGGTTGTTGGCGGCAAAGGACAGCAGCATCTGCAGGATCGCGTGCGCCTGGTGCACGCCGTCTTCCTCGCGTTCGGCGATCTGGTTGATCAGGCCGAAGACGCTCGACTCGATGAACTCGATCAGGCCTTCGTACATCTGCGCCTTGCTGGCGAAGTGGCGGTACAGCGCCGCCTCCGATACCGACAGGCGCGCCGCCAGCGCCGCCGTGGTGATCTTTTCGCCCTTCGGCTGCTCGAGCATCGAGGCCAGGGCCTGGAGGATTTGCAGCTTGCGCTGACCTGGCTTGGTTGCCATGTGATCCCTAGTTTCGTGTTGTTGTTGGTATTAGCGCAGCCGGTGCAAACGCGCCGGAAGCTGCCGCACGGATTTTACTTTGACATCGACGTAACCGGGGCGTTTCAGGGTCCTTGGCAGTGGCGCTTTTCCGATCGGATCGCTCATGCGCAGGTACTGCGTCACCCAGACGGTGCGCAGGCCGAGGCGGCTGGCGCTTTTCAGGTTGGCCAGCGTGTCCTCGACCAGGATGCAGCGGCGCGCCGCCACGCCGTGCTTGCGCAGCAGGCGGCGCAGCATCAGGCTCGAAGGCTTGGGGCGCAGCTGGCGGTGCACATGCATGTGTTCGATCGCCACGTGGTGGGCGAAGTGGCGGCTCAGGCCCAGGTGGCGCATCACGTCGGTCGAGTAGCGCGTCGGCGCATTGGTGAGCAGGATCTTGCGGCCCGGCAGGCGGCGCAGCAGCGTACCCAGGCCCTTTTCGGCGCGCACCAGCTTGTCGAGGGCGCCGAGATCGTGCGTGACGTGCAGGAAGTCGGCCGCCGACACCCCGTGGTGGCGGATCATGCCGAGCAGGGTGGCGCCGTAGCGCTTCCAGTAGCCCAGGCGCGCCGCATCGACCTGCGCCTGGGTGGCGGGAGTGAGGCCGTCGCCCAGCACGCGTCCGATGTAGGTGTTCATGTTGGCGCTGATGGCCGGGAAGATGGCATGCGAGGCATCGTGCAGGGTATTGTCGAGGTCGAAGAGCCAGACGGGGGAGGGGAGGGTATGATTTGCCACAATTTCAGATTAACAGCGCGAATACAACAAGGAGAAATGAATGCGACGACGTCCGATTATAGTGGTGTTCCTCAGCTTGTTCTTGCTGGCCTTCCAGGCGCTGGCAGCCGACGTGGGCATAGCGCGGGGTGCGCTGTTCAAGGCCACGGACAAGGGCAATACCTTGTACCTGTACGGCACCATGCACGTCGGCCGCGCCGACTTCTATCCCCTCGAACCGCGCATCCGGGCGGCGATCGCGGCTGCTCCCACGCTGGCGCTGGAAATCGACATGAAGGGCGATCCGGCCGCGATCGCGGCCGCCGTCCGGCAGCACGGCATGTTCCCGCCCGGTAGCCCCGGCTACGCGGGCCTGGCGCCCGAGCGCCGCGCGCGCATCGAAGCCGCGCTGCGCAAGCACGGCCTGGAGCCGGCCGCCGTGGCGCAGCTGAAACCCTGGATGCTGGTGACCATGCTTGCCGTGTTCGAGACCGCCAAGCTGGGCTACGACCCGGCCCTCGGCGTCGACGACCACCTCGCCACGCTGGCGCGCCAGGGCAAGACCCGCATCGCCGAGCTCGAGACCATGCACTACCAGGCCGGGCTGCTGAACCGCCTGTCGGACGAAGACCAGTGGCGCCTGCTGGAAGAAACGCTGGAAGACATGGCCTCGGGCCGCCAGCTGCGCGAAACGCGCGAGATGCTCGATGCCTACGAGCGCGCCGACCGCCGCGCCCAGGAAGACCTGATGCGGCGGGTGGAAAGCGACGACAGCCTGACCGGGAAGTTCATGCGCGACATCCTGCTCGACGAGCGCAACGGACCGATGGCGGACAAGGTGGCGGCGCTGCTGGCGCGCGAAAACAATGCGGTGGTGGCGGTGGGCCTGCTGCACCTGCTGGGACAAGGCGGACTGCCCGAACTGCTGCGCAAGCGCGGCATCAAGGTGGAGCGGATCTACTAAGGGGGAGGTATTGCAGGGGGGAGGTGGTGCCCTTGACGTGGATTGAACACGTGGCCTCTCCCTTACCAAGGGAGTGCTCTACCACTGAGCTACAAGGGCATCTTGTCATTTAATGTGGTGGAATTTCCCGCCACAAAAAATCAGTGAGACCGGATCATAGTGCCAAATGCCTGCTCGGTCAAGACTTCCAGCAACAAACTGTGCTCGATGCGTCCGTCGATGATGTGCACGGTATTGACGCCCGACTTGGCGGCGTCCAGTGCCGACGAAATCTTCGGCAGCATGCCGCCCGAAATCGTGCCGTCTTCGAACATCTCGTCGATCTCGCGCGCCGACAGGTCGGTGACCAGGTTGCCTGCCTTGTCCTGCACGCCGGCGATATTGGTCATCATGATGAGCTTTTCGGCCTTCAGGATCTCGGCGATCTTGCCGGCGACGACGTCGGCATTGATGTTGTAGGCCTGGCCGTCCTGGCCGAAGCCGATCGGCGAGATGATCGGGATGAAGGCGTCGTCCTGCAGCGCCTTGACGACGGCGGGGTTGATCGCCTCGATCTCGCCGACGAAACCGATGTCCAGGAATTCGCCCGGCTTTTCCTTGTCCGGCATGCTCATGCGGCGTGCGCGGATCAGGCCACCGTCCTTGCCGGTCAGGCCCACGGCCTGGCCGCCGTAGTGGTTGATCAGCATGACGATGTCCTGCTGGACTTCACCGCCCAGCACCCACTCGACCACTTCCATGGTTTCTTCGTCGGTGATGCGCATGCCCTGCACGAAGGTGCCCTGCTTGCCGATCTTTTTCAGCGCGTTGTCGATCTGCGGACCGCCGCCGTGCACCACGACCGGATTCATGCCCACCAGCTTGAGCAGGATGACGTCGCGTGCGAAGCCGTGCTTCAGGCGTTCGTCGGTCATGGCGTTGCCGCCGTATTTGATGACGATGGTCTTGCCGTGGAAATTACGGATGTAGGGAAGCGCCTCCGCCAGGATCTGCGCCTTGATCTGCGGCGATACTTTCGTCAGATCATTGGGCTGGTCGTCGGTGTTCAGGCTGGTCAGAGTAGCGTTCATGGAGGGTCCAAAATAAATGTCGCAAGATTTTAAGGCAACAGGGTAGTACTTGTGCTGATTATATGGCGTCTTGTTGTATTTTATGGGCTCGATCCCCACCGTAAAGAACCATGAGTAGCGTTTCCACCCCGAGTACATGCAGCCGCTGTGGCGCCGAATTCGGCTGTGCCATGGTAAGCGGCAGTCCTGAACCGTGCTGGTGCACGGCTCTGCCGCCCGCCGTGCCGGTGCCGCAGGAAGCCGTCGGCTGCTGGTGCCCGGCCTGCCTGCGTGCCCACATCGAGGCCGAGGAGGCGAAGCGCCGCGCCGGCTGAGGTTCAACGGCGGGTGCGGAAAAAGCGCAGCATTTCGCGGCTTGCATCCGGCCCACGCCCGTCGGTATAGCTGCCGCGTGCGCGTCCGCCCGACCAGGCATGGCCTGCCCCGTGGATCAGCCAGTGTTCGGCATGCACCGCCCCGTCTTCGCGGTGGTGCAGGGTGCGCGTGTAGGCATGGCCGTCGGGCACCCGTCCCGGCTCCGCGGCGCGGCGTGCCGCCTGACGCGCGCCCTGGGCGATCAGTTCGTCGGCATTCACCGGATGCACGGTGGTGTCCTGGTCGCCATGGAAGACGATGATCGGGAGCTGTCGTCCGGGCAGCTGCGCTTGCGCTTGCGCGCGCCGGAACTCGCCCTTCATGGCCGCCAGCGCCGAGGGCAGGTCGTGCGCCGATGCGAACGGCAGGCCCGAATGCACGCCCACGGCCGCGTACAGGTCCGGGTAGAGCGTGCCCATGATGGTCGCCATCGCGCCGCCGGCCGACAGGCCCGCCACGTACACCTGTTCCGGATCGACCGGGTACTGTTCCATGATCGCACGCGTCATGCCGGCGATGATCGCGGGTTCGCCCTGGTCGCGCTGCTGGTCGACCGCGTTGAACCAGTTCCAGCAGCGCGAGGGGTTGGCCGCCTTGCTCTGCGCGGGATACAGCACCAGGCAGGGCGCTTCCTCGGCCAGTTCGTTCATGCCGGTGCCGTTGGCGAAATCCTCCGGATCCTGGGTGCAGCCATGCAGCATCACCAGCAGCGGCAGCGGCTTGCCGCCATGGCTGCCGGGGACGTACAGCTTGTAGTCGCGGGTGCCGGCCGGGTTGGTGTGGCTGCCGTCGATGAACTTGCCGGGCAGGCTGGCGCCGAGTTCCGCTTCGAAAGGATCGCTTGCCGCCGCGGCGGCTCCCACGCCGACGCTGCGCATCCGGCGCTGGGCTTCGCGCTGCAGGGCAGTGGCGTTCTTCAGCGTTTCCTGGATCATGGTGTCTGCCGCCGCCGGTCCCGTGTGCAGGAAAGAGCGCACCGTCGAGCGGGTGGCGGCACGCATCTGTGCCATCAGTTTCTTGTTCAGCTTCATTGGCCCTCCTGTTCGTGCCATTGCTTGCAATCTCCCTGCCCAGGCTTACGGCAGCCTTGCCCCCATGTCCGTGCAGCAAGCCAGGCAGCGCCGCATGCGCTAAGCTGCACCCATGCATCCTACTTTCCAGCCCGGCCTTCGCTTCGAATGGCACTACACCGTCCCGGAGCGCGCCTGCGTGCCCCAGCTTTACCACGATACCTTGTTTTGCCGCGATATGCCGGATGTGCTGGCCACCGGTTATCTCGTTGGCATGATGGAACTTGCCTGTTTGCACGGAATGATGCCCTACGTCGACTGGCCGCACGAGCAGAGCCTGGGGACCATGGTGAACTTCCGCCACCTGGCGCCGACGCCGCCCGGTATGCGCCTGCGGATCGAGGGCGAAGTGCTGGAAGTGGAGGGGCGCCGGGTGCGTTTCCGGGTCGATGCCTGGGACGAGGTGGAAAAAGTCTGTGAAGGCATCCACGAGCGTCACCTGATCGACCCGGCGCGCTTCAGGGACAAGCTGGCACGCAAGCACGCGCAGTGGCGCGGCAAGCAGCAGGCCTGACGTGGCGCGATGCCTGCGTTCACGTGATGAGCGATAATGCGCGGTCACATTGCAATGATTGATATTTTTGGCTCTCCATGACCTCGGCTGAAACTTCCATGCTGGATTCCCGGCAGGCGCCCATCCCCCTGGTGGTCGACCTCGACGGCACCCTGACCCGGACCGATACCCTGGTCGAGTCCCTGCTCCTGCTGGCCAAGCAGTCCCCGCTCGACCTGTTCAGGCTTCCCCTGTGGCTGGCGCGCGGCCGGGAGACCATGAAGTCCGAAATCGCCCGCCGCGTGACTGTGGCGCCGGAACAACTGCCCTACCGCGAAGAACTGCTCGACTACCTGCGCGCCGAGAAGGCCGCGGGGCGCGAACTGGTGCTGGCCACGGCCGCGCACCATTCGATCGCCGACCGGGTGGCGCAGCACCTCGGTCTGTTCGACCGCGTGCTGGCCACCGACGGCAGCCGCAACCTGAAAGGGGCCAACAAGCTGGCCGCCATCCGCGAGCAAGTGGGACCGGCCTTCGCCTATGCCGGCGACAGCACGGCCGACCTGGCGGTGTGGGAAGGCGCGCAGGCCGCCGTGCTGGTGGGCGCATCGGACAGCCTGGCGCGCACCGTGCGCAGCAGGCATCCGATCGAAAAGGAATTCGAGCAGCCCGCGGCCGGCCTGGGTACCTGGCGCAAGGCCTTGCGCATGCACCAGTGGGCCAAGAACCTGCTGCTGTTCGTCCCGCTGCTGACCGCCTTCTCTTTCCTGCCGGGCGACCTCGCCACCATGCTGCTCGCCTTCCTGTGCTTCTCCACGGCGGCATCGGCCACCTACATCGCGAACGACCTGTGGGACCTCGGCAGCGACCGCGTCCATCCGCGCAAGCGGCTGCGCCCCTTCGCCAGCGGCGCCCTGCCGATCACCTCGGGCGTGGCCGCATCCCTGCTGCTGCTGTGCGGCGCCTTCGGGCTCGCGTTCACGATCAATACCGGTTTCGTGGCCATGCTGCTGGCCTACGTCATCCTGACCACGGCCTACAGCTGGTGGCTCAAGGAGCGCGTGCTGCTCGACGTCCTGATGCTGTCGCTGCTGTACACGATGCGCATCGTCACCGGCTCGGTGGCGGTCGGTATCCACACGACGTCCTGGCTGCTGGCCTTTTCGCTGTTCGTGTTCCTCAGCCTGGCGCTGGTCAAGCGCTGCTCCGAGCTGCAGTCGCTGCAGCAGCGCGGCCACGCCAGCGCGCACGGACGCGACTACCGCGTGGTCGACCTGGCCGTGCTGTGGCCGATGGGACTGGCCTCGGCGCTGGCGGCGGTGGTGGTGCTGGGCCTGTTCATCAATGCGCCCGAGACCGAACAGCGCTACGCCAGCCCGATGCTGCTGTGGGGCCTGGCGGGACTGATGATCTACTGGCTGGGCCGCCTGTGGATCAAGACCGCGCGCGGCGAGATGGACGACGACCCGGTGCTGTATGCGCTGAAGGACCGGGGCAGCCGGCTGGTCGTGGGCCTGATGGTGCTGGTCGCCATCTGCGCCCACTTCATCGACGTCTCGGCGCTGCTGCAATGAAGCCGGAACTGCAAAGCCCCGTCCCCTCTCCCTGCATCAACGTGTGCCAGATGGAGCCCGCCACCGGCCTGTGCCGGGGCTGCCTGCGCACGATCGATGAAATCGTCGCCTGGGGCAGCGCCAGCGACGAGGACAAGCGCGCCGTGTGGGCCGAGATCCGGCGCCGCGAAGCCGAGATCGACTGGGGCTGAGGTGGAACTGCGCCTGCCCCCGTCGATCCACGTCTTCGAGCGCGGCTGGCTCTCGTCCAACAACATCCTGTTCACCGGCGCCGATGACACGGCGCTGGTCGACAGCGGCTACCTGACGCATGCGGCGCAGACCCTGGCGCTGGTGCGCCAGGTGCTCGGTTCGCGCCCGCTCGACCGCCTGCTCAACACCCACCTGCACTCGGACCACTGCGGCGGCAACGCCCTGCTGGCGCATACCTATGGCTGCCGGGTCGCGATCCCGGCGCTGGACGCCCCCAAGGTAGCGGCATGGGACGAAGAGGCGCTCAGCTACCGCGCCACCGGCCAGCAGTGCGCGCGCTTCGGTTTCGACGCCACCCTGGCGCCGGGCGACACGCTGGTGCTGGGCGACCTGCACTGGGTGGTAGCGGCGGCCCCCGGGCACGACCCGCATGCGCTGGTGTTCTTCTGCGAAAGCGAAGGCATCCTCATTTCCGGCGACGCGCTGTGGGAAAACGGCTTCGGCGTGGTGTTCCCGGAACTGGCGGGCGAGCCGGGCTTCGACGAGGTCGGCGCGACCCTCGACCTGATCGCCACCCTGGATGCGCGCGTGGTCATTCCCGGCCATGGCGCGGTGTTCGGCGACGTGCCGGGGGCGCTGGCGCGGGCCAGAACGCGCCTGGACTACCTGAGCGCCGACCCGGTGCGCAATGCGCAGAACGCGGTCAAGGTGCTGCTGAAATTCCTGCTGCTGGAGCGGCGCACGCTGGCGCTAGACGCGCTCCCTGGCCTGCTGGCATCGATCCCGCTGGTGGAGCGGGTGCGCACCGGGGTGCTGGCGATGGCCAAGGACGAACTGGCGCACTGGGCCTGCGCGGCACTGGTGCGCGCCGGCGCCGCCCGCACCGATGGCGGCGCCTTGACTGACGTTTAGAGACAAAAATCTAGCACGATCGTTCTTTTTTCACGGCATAATGCCTTGACTACGTTTGATCAACCGATCAGTTAACCGACCATCGAGAGCCATCCATGACGCTGCCACCCGTGCTGCAAGACCTGTCCCTCCCTGTCATCGCTTCGCCGATGTTCATCGCCAGCGGTCCCGCGCTGGTGGCGGCCCAGTGCAAGGCCGGCATCGTCGGCTCCTTCCCCGCCCTGAACGCGCGCCCGGCCGAGCTGCTGGACACCTGGCTGACGGACCTGCAGCGCGAACTGGCCGCCTACCAGGATGCGAATCCGGGCGTGAAGGTCGGCCCGATCGCGGTGAACCAGATCGTGCATGCCTCGAACGACCGCCTGGCGCACGACGTCGAGGTCTGCGTGAAGCACCAGGTGCCGATCATCATCTCCTCGCTGCGCGCGCCGCCGAAGGAGATGCTCGATGCGGTGCACGCCTACGGCGGCATCGTGATGCACGACGTGGTCTCGATCCGCCACGCGGAAAAGGCGCTGGAAGCCGGCGTGGACGGCCTGATCCTGGTGGCGGCCGGCGCCGGTGGCCATGCGGGCGCGCTGTCGCCCTTCGCGCTGGTGGGCGAGGTGCGCAAGTTCTTCAAGGGTCCGATCGCGCTGTCCGGCTCGATCGCTACCGGCGACGCGATCCTCGCGGCCCAGGCCATGGGCGCCGACTTCGCCTACATCGGCTCGCGCTGGCTGGCGACGAAGGAATCGAACGTCAGCGACGCCTACCGCGACGCGATCGTGGAATCGGCGGCGGCCGACGTGGTGTACACCAACCTGTTCACTGGCGTGCACGGCAACTACCTGAAGAAATCGATCGTGGCCGCCGGGCTCGATCCGGACAACCTGCCGGAATCGGACAAGAGCAAGATGAGCTTTGGCGCCGGCAGCGCCAAGGCCTGGCGCGACATCTGGGGCGCCGGCCAGGGCGTGGGCCTGATGGATGACGTGCCGAGCGTGGCCGAGATGGTCGAGCGCCTGAAGGCCGAATACGCGGCGGCGCGTGCGCGCCTCGGTTTGTCGTAGGGTGGACGGCTCTGCCGTCCGCGCGTTCAAATCCGGCTTGAGCAGATACTGCGGCTATTCTTTAGCTGGTTGAACGCGCGGTCGGCGAAGCCGACCACCCTACGAAATCAGTCGAGGCGCTTCGCGTCGGGGGTAGGGAACGGCGGGGCCGGTTCGTTCGCCGCGCTCAGGTCGTCCTGGTTGATCGACCACAGCCCCGGCAGGTTGCGCCAGTAGTTGTACACGTCCATGCCGAAGCCGACCACGAACTCGTTCGGCAGCGTCAGGCCGACCAGGTCGGCCTTGATCGGCTTGGCGCGTTTCAAATCCTTGTCGGCGAACACCGCGACGACCACTTCGGCCGCGCCCATGTCGAGCAGGCGCTGCTTCACGTGGGCGAGGGTCTCGCCTTCGTCGAGGATGTCGTCGACCACGACGATGGTGCGGCCCGCCACGTCCTGGCGCGGGATGACCTTCCACACGATCTGACCGCCGCGGTCGGCGTCGCCGTAGCGGCTCACGTGGATGTAGTCGAATTCGAGCGGGAAGTCGAGTTGCGGCAGCAGGTGGCCGGTGAACACGACGGCGCCGCCCATCACGCCCAGCACCAGCGGGAAGGACTTCTCGTCGGGATTGCCGAAGCGCTTGTTCAGCTCAGTGGCGACACGCGCCACCGCGGCCTGGACTTCCTCGGGCGTGACGATCTGGGTGGCGTTGGCGAGCAGCGCGCGGGCGCGGTCATGGTGGTAGTCTTGCATGGTCGTTCTGTCTCTGGTGTCGGGATGGCGCTGCGATTATGCGCCAATCAGGTAGGCGGGCGCGTTCCTGTTGGAATCAGGCGCCCTGGATCTCACGCTGCAGCTTGCGGGTGAGCTTGGCGAAAACGAGCTCGTACGAGCGGCGCAGCAGGGCGGCGAACTCCTCGTCGTCGAGCCGGGCCTCCGGCGTCACGAACACCCACTTGGCGCGCGCCAGGTAGGGAGCAGGGAGGATGCCGGGGCGGTCGGTCAGTTCGAGAAAGCGCTCGTCGTCGGCCTTCAGGCTGAAGCCGGTCGAGGGGCCGTCCTTGTTGGTGACGGCAAACATCTTGGCGCCGACCGAAAAGACGGTGTCGTGGTCCCACTTGGTGTCTTCAGTGCAGCCGGGGAAGCTGCGGCAGAGTGCCTTTGCCGCTTCAAAATCCATTCTGTCTCCTGTGCCGGCGTGTGCGCCGGTCGTTTGTTCGTCTCGGACAACATTGTAACGCGCCGTTCGGCGTATCATACGTGGCTAGGATAACAACCCAAGACCCAAGCCATGTCCACTGAATTTGAACAAGTCCGCAGCAAGCGCCTGGCCCAGCTGCGCAGCGCAATGGCGCGTGCCGGCATCGACGCCTATGTCGTGCCTTCGAGCGACCCGCACCTGTCGGAATACCTGCCCGGGCACTGGAAGGGCAGGGAGTGGCTGTCGGGCTTCACCGGCTCGGTCGGCACCTTCATCGCCACCGCCAACTTTGCCGGCGTCTGGACCGATGGCCGCTACTGGACCCAGGCCGAGACCGAGCTGGCCGGCAGCGAGATCGCCCTGATGAAGATTCCGGGTGCGGCAAGCCAGATGCACGTGGACTGGCTGGCGGCCAACCTGAGCACCGGCCAGACCGTCGCGGTGGATGCGCGCGTGCTCGGCCTGGCCGGCGCGCGCCTCTTGTCGGACGCACTGTCGGCCAAGGGCATCGCGCTGCGTACCGATATCGACCTGCTCGACGAGGTGTGGCAGGACCGCCCGGCATTGCCGGCCGACCCGGTGTTCGAGCACCTGCCGCCCTACGCGACGATGAGCCGTGCCGACAAGCTGGCCGCGACCCGCGCCGCGATGGAGCAGCACGGCGCCGGCTTCCATGTCATCTCGACGCTGGACGACATCGCCTACCTGTTCAACCTGCGCGGCGCCGACGTCAGCTTCAATCCGGTGTTCCTGGCGCATGCGCTGATCGGCCGCGCCGATGCGACCCTGTTCGTGGGCGAAGGCAAGGTGCCGGCTGAGGTGCGTGCGCGTCTCGAGTCCGACGGCGTACACCTGGCGCCGTATGCGAATGCCGCCACCGCGCTGGCGGCGCTGCCGGACGGCGCCACCCTGCTGCTCGACCCGCGCCGGGTGACCGCCGGCATGCGCGCCGCGGTTGCGCAGGGCGTGAACGTGGTGGAAGCGATCAACCCGACCACCTTCGCCAAGTCGCGCAAGCTCGATAGCGAAGCCGTCAACGTGCGCGCCGCCATGGAGCAGGACGGCGCGGCGCTGTGCGAGTTCTTCTCCTGGCTGGAAGCCGAACTGGCCAACCCGGGCCGTGCGCCGCTGGACGAAGTCGCGATCGACACCCACATCACGGCAAGCCGTGCGCGCCGTCCCAACTTCATCAGCCCGAGCTTCTCGACCATCGCCGGCTTCAACAGCAACGGCGCGATCATGCACTACCGCGCCGCGCAAGAGACTTGCGCGACGATCGAGGGCGACGGCCTGCTGCTGATCGATTCGGGCGGCCAGTACCTGGGCGGTACCACCGACATCACGCGCGTGATCCCGGTCGGCACCCCGAGCGAAGCGCAGAAGCGCGACTACACGCTGGTGCTGAAGGGCCTGATCAACCTGTCCGCGACGCGCTTCCCGCGCGGCACCCGTTCGCCGATGCTGGACGCGATCGCGCGCGCGCCGATCTGGGCCGCCGGCATCGACTACGGCCACGGCACCGGCCACGGCGTCGGCTACTTCCTGAATGTGCACGAAGGTCCGCAGACCATTTCGCCAGCAGTGCCGCCGGACCCGCACACCGCGATGGAGCCGGGCATGATCACCTCGATCGAGCCGGGCATCTACCGCCCGGGCCGCTGGGGCATCCGCATCGAGAACCTGGTGCTGAACCGGGTGGTGGACAATACCGAGTTCGGCGAATACCTGGGCTTCGAGACGCTCACCCTGTGCCCGATCGACACCCGTCCGCTGGATCGCTCGCTTCTGCGCGAAGACGAAATCGCGTGGCTGAACGCCTACCACGCCACGGTGCGTGCACGCCTCGAGCAGCACGTGACCGGCACGGCGCGCGACTGGCTCTTGACACGCACGGAGGCGATCTGATGGCGAGCTCCCGTTCCACCCGCGCCAGCGCGGCGGTCGAGCGCCTCAAGAAGCGCACCGGGAATGCCGCGTATTCGATGGCGCGCACCGGCGACGGGCTGTTCTACCTGTCCGAAGCCCCGGGCGCGCCCGCGCTCAATGCGCCGCTCGAGCTGGACGACTTCGTCGCCTTCGTGAACGGCCTCGGCCCGCAGGAGGTCAAGCGGATCAGCAAGCACGACGAGGCATTCGAGAAGCAGCTGGTGCGCAAGAAGCCGGGAGCGTGACGACCCGCCATGCCCTCGAATGCCCTGCTAGCTGCCTACTGGTCCGAATCCAGCATCATCACCAATGGCCTGATCCTGCTGCACCTGGCCGGCGCGCTGGCGCTCGGCCTGCTGGTCGGCTATGAACGCGCCTACCACGGCCGCGCCGCCGGCATGCGCACCTATGGCCTGGTGTGCATGGCCTCGGCCGCGCTGACCATCCTGGCCGGCTACCCGGACTTCTGGTACGGCGGCCATGGCGGCGTGCTGGCGCCGGTCGACCCGACCCGCATCATCCAGGGCGTAGTGACCGGCATCGGCTTCCTCGGCGCCGGCGTCATCATGCGCGAGGGCTTCAACATCAGCGGCCTGACCACGGCCGCCTCGATCTGGGCCTCGTCCGCGATCGGCATCCTGGTCGGCGTCGGCTTCTACCTGGCGGCCATGGGCCTGGCCTTCTTCTCGGGCATGATCATGATCTACCTGAACCGCCTGGAAACCATCCTGCCTTCGCGCCATGCGGTGGCGGTGCGCATGCGCTTCAAGCCGCAGGTGATGCCGCGCGAAGAGATCCTGCGCCAGGCCGCGCTGGAGCGCGGCTACGAGATCGCGGGCAGCTCCCTCACCATCAGCAGCGACGAAGGCCGCCAGGAATGGCGCTTCGTGGCGCTGGCGCTGTCGAACCGCAGCGGCGCGCCCTTGTCGGAACTGGCACAGGAGCTGGCCGCCTTCGAGGGACTGGAAGCCTTCCAGCTGTCGCACGCCCGTAATTAAGAAAAATCCAACAACAATAAGTCAGTTTATTCAGAACTGGGGTCATCAATGCAAGCACAAGACGTTCTCGATTTCTGGTTCCTGCCGGAAGGCAGCGAAGGCCATGGCAAACAGCGCATCGAATGGTTCCGGAAGGACGAGGCCTTCGACGCGGCGCTGCGCGAGCGCTTCGGCGCCCTCATCCACCAGGCGCTGGCGGGCGGGCTGCGCGAATGGGACGAGCTCGGGCCGCGCGGCGCGCTGGCGCGCATCCTCGTGCTCGACCAGTTCACCCGCAACGCCTTCCGCGGCAAGCCGGAATCCTTCGCCGGTGACACGCTGGCGCTGGCCAGCGCGCAGCAGCTGGTGGATTCGGGCGAGCACTTGATGCTCTCTCCGGTCGAGCGCCAGTTCGTCTACATGCCCTTCGAGCATGCGGAGGACGCGCGCATGCAGGAGCAGGCCGTGACCCTGTTCACCGAGCTGGCCGGCCAGCACGAAGGTTTCGCCGAGGCGCTGGATTACGCGCACCGCCACCGCGGCGTGATCGCCCGCTTCGGCCGCTTCCCGCACCGTAACACCATCCTCGGCCGCGCCTCCTCGCCGGAAGAGCTGGCCTACCTCGCGCTTCCCGGCTCCGGCTTCTGAGGTGGCGACGCTGAACCTGGTGGGCGCCGGCCACGTCGGCCGCGCGCTTGGGCGCCTGTTCGCGGCCGGCGGCGCCTTCACCGTGCAGGACGTCCTGACCCGCAACGCCGCCAGCGCCCGCGAGGCGGTCGATTTCATCGGCGCCGGCCAGGCCTGCACCACGCTGGCGCAGATGCGCCCGGCCCGGGTGTGGATGCTGGCCGTGGGCGACGACGCCATCGTGCCCGCCTGCGAGGCGCTGGCGGCGCGCGGGCAGCTGGCGGGAGCGGTCGTGTTCCACTGCAGCGGCGCCAAGGCCTCCGGCGAATTGCAGGCGGCGCGCGCGGCCGGCGCCCACGTCGCCAGCGTGCATCCGGTGCGCAGCTTCGCCGACCCGCAAGCCGTGGCCGCGGATTTCGCCGGTACCTTCTGCGGCATCGAGGGCGACCAGGAAGCGCTGGCGCTGCTGGAGCCGGCCTTTGCGGCGATCGGTGCGCGCCTGGTGCGCATCGACCCGGCCGCCAAGACGGTCTACCACGCGGCCGCGGTGTTCGCGTCGAATTACCTGGTGACGGTGGTCGACGCCGCCCTGCGCGCCTATGAGGCGTCCGGCGTGCCGGCGGAGGTGGCGCGCGAACTGGCGCGGCCGCTCGCCACCGAAGCCCTGGCCAACGTGTTCCGCCTGGGCCCGGAAGCGGCGCTCAGCGGACCGGTGGCGCGCGGCGACTTCGCCACCGTGGCGCGCCAGCAGGAGGCAGTCACGCGCTGGGATGCCGCCACCGGCCGCCTGTACGAAGCGCTGGTGCCGCCGACCGCCGAGCTGGCGCGCCGCAAGCACGGCGAATCCTGAACTTATCCAGGGCTTGTCCAGCGCTTTTCCACGGGATATCCCACCCCTTATCCAGCGCTTGTCCAGGCCCTTATCCAAGGTTTATCCACGCGCTTTTCCCCGGTTTTTCCAAGGCCTTTCCATGTTCTTATCCAAAGCTTTATCCACAGGAGTTCCGATGTTCTTCACCGCCTGGGCCACCCTGGCCGCGCTCGGCGTCTATTTCTGGACCGGCGTGAATGCCGGCCGTGCCCGCATCCGCCACGATGTGCCGGCGCCGATGATGGAAGGGCCGGAAGAGTTCCTGCGCTGCCAGCGCGTACAGGCCAATACCCTCGAACAGTTGCCCCTGGTGCTGGTGCCGCTGTGGCTGTGCGCCTTCTACCTGGGCGACCTGTGGGCGGCGGCCGGCGGCCTGCTGTGGTGCCTGGGCCGCATCGCCTACGCGCTCGGCTACTACCGCGATCCGGCGAAGCGCGAACTGGGCTTTATTACGGGGATGCTGGCTTGCGCGTTGTTAATTGGCGGCACCGTATCGGGCCTGTTACTGCGCTAACGCCAAAAAAGTGCATACAGTCATCGACAAAGTTCCCGTAGAGCAATAAGCTAGGACGCTGATACCAATAACCGGTCCGCCCGCCAGCATGGCCGCGCGGGCAAGAGGAGAAGGAGAACCTATGCTGTTCCTGAAGAGCACCAGCGTCACCAAGGCCCCTGGCATTTATGAAGTCGACGTTGCCGCCAAACCGCCGGGCAAGACCTTCGGTGTCTTCCTGGCGACCGATCCGGACAATCCGCCGCAAACCGTGCTGGCGGGCCTGGCCGAACTCGGCTTCAAGAACACCCACCAGCAGAGCTATGTTCACAAGGACAAGGGCAAGGTGCTAGACCTGCACTTCCAGAAGGACGGCACCGACCTGTTCAACGGCTGGAAAGCCGAGGAATGCAAGGTCAACCTGGCGGCGATCGAAGCCCTGTTCGGCAATGTCGGCGTGACCGTCACGCCGCGCGTCATGAGTTTGGCGGAAGCCTACGCCTGATCCGCTGATACCTCGATGTGATACAGCGCCCAGGGGCAAGCCCCGAAGCGCTCCCTGACCGGCCGCGCCGCCATCTCCGGCACGCGGTCCGCGTCGTACACCGCCCACAAGGGCCCCAATCCGCCCAGTGCCATCGGCTGCCCGTCGAGATGGGTCGCGAGGATGAATTTCCAGGCACGCAGCTGGCCCATCGGGACGGCGGCGGCATAGCCGTCCACCGCACGCAGGAGGACCTTGCCGGTGTCGCCGGCACGCACACCGGCCAGGGCCAGTACCTCAAGCAGCAGCGGTCCGCGCAGGGTATGCGGCTTGCCGTCGTATTCCAGCGTCGGCCGGATCGTCTGGACAGGCAAGGCCGCGATCGCCGCGAAATCCAGCGCGAAGGCGCGCGTGAATGCCAGCTTCTGCTTGAACATCATCTGGTCGCGGACCGGGTCGAGGGCAGCGCGGTTGCTGCGCTTGATATCCCCCGTGATGGTGAGCAGGGCAGGTCCGCCGGCCGGCGCCGTGGCCGGCGCGGCAATGGCGGGCAGGGCGCCGGAGGCAAGTGCCGCGCCCAGGAAGTGACGTTTGTCCATGCGAAAATAAGGTGATGGCGGAAAACCGTCATCATAGCCACAGATATTGCACAATGGACTTGTTTACCTCAGCCAGCACGCTTGCCCCGATTCCCATCCGCGATGGGGAACTGGCCTTCCTGCCCCAGTTGCCGCTGCCCTGGCCGAACCAGGTGGTGCTGGCGCGCCTGATCGAAGAAACCGCCTGGCGCGAGGAAACCGTCGTCGTCTACGGCAAACGCCACCTGCAGCCGCGCCTGAGCGCCTGGCATGGCGAGAAGGGCTACCGCTATTCGGGCCTGAGCCTGGCGCCGCTGCCGTTCACGCCGCTGCTCGACACCATCCGCCGCGCAGCCGAGGCCGCCACCGGCCGGCGCTACAACAGCGTACTCCTGAACTATTACCGCGACGGCCGGGACAGCATGGGCATGCACAGCGACGATGAACCGGAGCTGGGCCCGCAGCCGGCCATCGCCTCGGTCAGTTTCGGCGCGACCAGGCCCTTCGTCCTGCGCCACAAACGCACGAAAGAGACCCTGAAACTGCCGCTGACGGATGGCAGCCTGCTGTTCATGGCCGGCCCGATGCAGGCCAACTGGATGCACGGGATCAACAAAACGGCCAAGCCCGTCGGCGCGCGCCTGAACCTAACTTTCCGCAACATCGCCTAATCAGCATGCTACTTTCCGTATCTTTTCGGAGAATTATCTAACGCTTGAGTCAGTAATTTACAACTGCTTACAGTTTTTACGGCCCTGGGACTTTAATAAAGCGGAACCGATGCTACCTTGGCAGTATCGCGATTCAATGGGAATCGCGAACCAGCCAAAGTAAAAGGATTCGCATGAAAAAGCTCATCGTTGCACTGATCGCATCCGCGGCCGCCATGTCGGCGGCCCAGGCCCAGACCACCGCGCCACGCGCCTATGTCGGCGCCGGTGTGGCAAGCGCCGATCATGACTTCAAGATGTCCGGCGCGACCAATGTCGATACCGAAGGCTACAAGGCCTCCGGCAAGATCTTCGGCGGCTATGAGTTCGACCAGAACTGGGGTGTCGAAGCGGGCTATACCGACTTCCGCAAGTCGGACGTCAATTATTCGATCGGCGGCGTGAACAACCGCGGCGAGACCGATGGCCACGCCTTCTACCTGGCGGCCAAGGCCACCCTGCCGGTCAACGAACAGTTCTCGGTCTACGGCAAGCTCGGCGCGGCGCGTACCAAGAGCGAGCTGGAACTGATCAATGCCTCGCAAAACATGAGCCGCAGCAAGACCGAGGCTTATGGCGCGCTCGGCGCGGAGTACAAGCTGAACCAGAACGTGTCGCTGATCGGCGAATACGAGCGCTATGGCAAGAGCAAGGACTTCGGTGCGAAGGCCGACGTCTGGACCATCGGCGCCAAGTACGCTTTCTAAACGCCCATCGCTTTAAGGACAAAAGGCCCTGCGGGGCCTTTTGTTTTTCCTACAAGCGCGCGTAACCGTGCGGCTGCGGGCGGTGTACCCAGGGCGGCACGACCAGTTCCGGCGCCGGCATCGCGTGGCCGCTACTCAGGAAGCGGTGCAGCGAGGACCACGGCCACTCGCGCGGATGGCTGCAGAAGCCGTGGCGTACCGCATCGAGGTGGGTGTAGTCGACCAGCGCCGCGTACTCGTCGTCGTCGCCGACCCGGTAGTGCTGGTAGTGGCGTTCCCAGATCGTGCCGTCGGCCGCCTCCGGCATGGTGGACTTGCGCAAGGCTTTGGAAAAGGCGATCTTGACCGCGCGCCAGCGGCTCGAGCAGTCGTGGTCGCCCGGCGGCAGCGTCCACATCGCATGCGCATGGTCCGGCAGGACCACCCAGGCATCGACATGGAAGGGCTTGCGCACGCGCGCCAGGCGCATCGCTTCGCCAAAGGCGGAGATATGGTCTGTCAACAAGGTGCTGCCGCGTTCGAGCAAGCGCACCGTGAAAAAGAAGGTCCCGCCCGGGACGCGGTTGTTGCGGTAATCAATCATAGGCGTCGTCAGTCCACGCCTTGCAAAGGCAGCGGACATCGCAGGCCATAGGGCCTAATCGCCAAGGATTTTACACACGGCGGTTTGTTCGCCGCGTTCGTTTCCGCTAGTAAAAAGCCCCGCAGAAGCGGGGCTTTCCTTTACGAAACAAGCACTTAAGATGAGCTCAGGTCGTCAGCGGCTTGTAGCGGATACGCTTCGGCTTGGCGCCTTCTTCGCCCAGGCGCTTTTTCTTGTCGGCTTCGTATTCCTGATAGTTACCGTCGAAGAAGGTGACTTGCGAGTTGCCTTCGAAGGCCAGGATGTGGGTCGCGATCCGGTCCAGGAACCAGCGGTCGTGCGAGATCACCATCACGCTGCCGGCGAACTCGAGCAGGGCGTCTTCCAGCGCGCGCAGGGTTTCCACGTCGAGGTCGTTCGACGGTTCGTCCAGCAGCAGCACGTTGCCGCCTTGCAGCAGGGTCTTGGCCAGGTGCAGGCGGCCGCGTTCGCCGCCCGACAGGTTGCCGACCACCTTCTGCTGGTCGGAACCCTTGAAGTTGAAGCGGCCGAGATAGGCGCGCGACGGCATCTCGAAGCGGCCCACGCTCAGCAAGTCGGCGCCGCCGGTGACGTCTTCGAACACGGTCTTGTTGTTGGCCAGCTCGTCGCGGCTCTGGTCGACCAGCGAGACCTTGGCGGTCTTGCCGATCACGACTTCGCCGCTGTCCGGCTGCTCTTTGCCCGCGATCATCTTGAACAGGGTCGACTTACCGGCGCCGTTCGGGCCGATGATGCCGACGATCGCGCCCGGCGGCACGGTGAAGGACAGGTTGTCGATCAGCAGGCGGTCGCCGAAAGCCTTCGAGACGTTCTTGAACTCGATGACTTCGTTGCCCAGGCGCTCGGCCACGGGGATGAAGATCTCCTGGGTCTCGTTGCGCTTCTGGTATTCGAATTCGCTCAGCTCGTTGAAGCGGGCCAGGCGGGCCTTGGACTTGGCCTGGCGTGCCTTCGGATTCTGGCGCGCCCATTCCAGTTCCTTGGCCAGCGCCTTCTGGCGTGCCGATTCGGTCGCTTCTTCCTGCTTCAGGCGTGCCTGTTTCTGGTCCAGCCAGGACGAGTAATTGCCCTTCCAGGGGATGCCCGAGCCGCGGTCCAGTTCCAGGATCCATTCGGCGGCGTTGTCGAGGAAGTAGCGGTCGTGGGTGATGCCGACCACGGTGCCCGGGAAGCGCAGCAGGAACTGCTCCAGCCACTCGACCGACTCGGCGTCCAGGTGGTTGGTCGGTTCGTCCAGCAGCAGCATGTCCGGTTTACTCAGCAGCAGCTTGCACAGCGCCACCCGGCGCTTCTCGCCACCCGACAGCACGCCGATCTTCTGGTCCCACGGCGGCAGGCGCAGCGCATCGGCGGCCATTTCCATCTGCAGGTTCAGGTTGCCGCCGTCGGCGGCGGAAATGATGGCTTCCAGACGCTCCTGCTCCTTGGCGAGGGCGTCGAAGTCCGCGTCTTCTTCCGCATAGGCGGCGTACACGGCTTCCAGCTTGGCTTGCGCTTCGAAGGCTTCGCCCAGGCCGCTTTCCACTTCCTGGCGCACGGTCTTTTCCGGATCGAGCTGCGGTTCCTGCGGCAGGTAGCCGATGTTCAGGCCCGGCATCGGGCGCGCTTCGCCCTGGATGTCGGTGTCGATGCCGGCCATGATCTTCAGCAGGGTCGACTTGCCCGAGCCATTCAGGCCCAGCACGCCGATCTTCGCACCCGGGAAGAAGGACAGGGAAATATCTTTCAGGATTTGACGTTTTGGCGGGACGATTTTGCCCACGCGATTCATGGTATAGACGTAATTGGCCATGCTTTAACTCTGGTGTTGTTTAAGGTGCACAGGATACGACAGAACCCGCGCCGGACACAGTGTTTCTTGCGTCCGGCAGGGGATCAGGTCGGTTTGCTGCGGCTACGCAGCAAGCCTTCGCCCGCGAACAGCGCCAGCGCAGCCCAGATCATCAGGAAGCCGACCAGGCGGTCGCTGCTGAAGGCTTCGTGGAACAGCCAGACGCCCAGCAGGAACTGGATGGTCGGCGACAGGTACTGCAGCAGGCCCAGGATCGACAGGGGGATCTTGCGCGCGCCGGTGGCGAACAGCAGCAGCGGGATCGCCGTGATCGGGCCGGCCAGGACCAGGAGGATGCGGGTCGCGTCCAGCGGCGCATTGACGAAGGCATTCTCGCCGGTCACGCTCAGCCAGCCGACGTAGGCGGCCGCGAACGGAAACAGCACCATGGTCTCGAAGGACAGGCCTTCGAGGGCGCCGAGCGCCGCGGTCTTGCGCAGCAGGCCGTAGGCGCCGAAGGTGGCGGCCAGCACCAGCGCGATCCAGGGCACCGAGCCCGACTGCCAGGTCAGCCAGCCCACGCCCAGCGCGGCGATCGCGATCGCCCCCCATTGCGCCGGACGCATGCGTTCCTTCAGCAGCAGATAGCCGAACATGATGTTCACCAGCGGATTGATGAAGTAGCCGAGGCTGGCTTCGATCACGTGGCCGTTCTTGACCGCCCAGATATACACCAGCCAGTTGGCCGACAACAGCAGGGCCGAGGCGGCGAAGCTCCAGAACACGCGCGGCTGGCGTACCTGAGACAGCCATTTCCACTGGCGCCGCAAGGCCAGCACGACCAGCAGGAAACCGAGCGACCACAGCACCCGATGCGCCAGGATCTGCACTGGCGGCACGTCGCCCAGCGCATGGAAATAAATAGGGAACAGGCCCCAGCACAGGAAGGCGAGGGCGGCGGACAGGATACCGGAGCGCATGGGGAAAAAGGGAGGGCGATTGCTGAGGTGACATTATCCCTGATGCGCAATTTCTCTGCTGGCGCAAGCGGTGTTGAGAGGGTGTACTATCAATACGAAATCTTCTTGCAATTTTCTTGCTGTTATTTTATGGTGCGCTGCACCAAGAACAGAACAATGGTGCAAACTTGAGTACCGAAAACAAGAAGAGCAGCGTCGCGGCGCTGACGCTGGCCGCCATCGGCATCGTCTACGGCGATATCGGCACCAGCCCGCTCTACACCCTGCGCGCGATCTTCCACCACGAGCACGGCCTCCCCCTCAACACCCCCAACATCCTCGGCATCATTTCCCTGATCTTCTGGAGCCTGACGATCATCGTCTCGCTCAAGTACGTCACGCTGGTGCTGCGCGCCGACAACCGCGGCGAAGGCGGCATCATGGCCTTGATGGCCCTGGCCACCAATTCGGTCACCAAGGCCTCGCGCTGGCATTTCCCGCTGCTGGTCATCGGCGTGCTGGGCGCCACCATGTTCTACGGCGACAGCGTGATCACGCCGGCGATCTCGGTGCTGGGCGCGATCGAGGGCCTGGAAGTGGCGGCGCCCGGCATGTCGCACTACGTGGTGCCGCTGGCGGTGGTGGTGCTGGTGCTTCTCTACAGCGTGCAGCGCCACGGCACCGCCGGCATCGGCCGCTTCTTCGGGCCGGTCATGCTGGTCTGGTTCATCACGCTGGCGACCATGGGCGTCATCAACATCATCGCCACGCCGGTGATCCTGAACGCGCTCAATCCCTACCATGCGCTGCACTTCATGCTCGAGAACAAGCTGCTCGCGTTCGTGGCGCTGGGCGCGGTGGTGCTGGCGATCACCGGGGCCGAGGCCCTGTACGCCGACATGGGCCATTTCGGGCGCAAGCCGATCCGCCTGGCCTGGTTCGCGATCGCCTACCCGGCCCTGGTGCTGAACTACCTCGGCCAGGGCGGCCTCCTGATCAATGACCCGAGCGCGGTCGAGAATCCCTTCTTCCACCAGCTCGGCACCTGGAGCGTGATCCCGCTGGTGATCCTGTCGACCATGGCGGCCGTGATCGCCTCGCAGGCGACCATCTCCGGCACCTATTCGATGACCAAGCAGGCGATCGCGCTGGGCCTGCTGCCGCGCATGCGCATCCTGCACACCTCGGAAAGCGAGATCGGCCAGATCTACATCCCGGCAGTCAACTGGCTGCAGCTGGCCATCGTGCTGATCGCCGTGATCGGCTTCGGTTCCTCGGACGGGCTGGCCGGCGCCTACGGCATCGCCGTGACCGCGACCATGATGGCGACCACCATCCTGACCTTCTTCGTCACCCGCTACCGCTGGCACCTGCCGCTGGTGGTGTGCGTGGGCGCCACCGGTTTCTTCCTGGTGATCGACGTGCTGCTGTTCTCGTCGACCACGCTCAAGCTCTTGCACGGCGGCTGGTTCCCGCTGCTGCTCGGCACCATCCTGCTGACCCTGATGCTGACCTGGAAGCGCGGCCGCGAGCTGGTGTTCGAGAACCTGGAAAAGCATGCGATCCCGCTGGACGCCTTCATGGAGTCGCTGTTCGTGGCGCCGCCGGCGCGCGTGCCGGGCACCGCGCTGTTCCTGCGCGGCGAGAGCGACGGCGTGCCGCATGCGCTGCTGCACAACCTGTCGCACAACAAGGTCCTGCACGAGCGCGTCGTCTTCCTCACCGTGCACATGCGCGAAGTGCCCTGGGTGCCGGCGGAAGAGCAGGTCGCGGTGGCGGAGCTCGGCCACAACTGCTTCCAGCTCGACGTCCAGTACGGCTTCAAGGACGAGCCGGACATTCCCGGCATCCTGCGCCAGTGCGGCGGACTGGGCTTGACCTTCGAGATGATGGAGACTTCCTTCTTCATCGCGCGCCAGACCGTGATCTCGGCCCCGGGCGGCGGCATGGCGCCATGGCGCGAGCACCTGTTCGTGATGTTGTCGCGCAATGCACGCGCCGCGGCCGATTATTACCAGATCCCGCCCAACCGGGTCATCGAGCTCGGCACGCAAGTGGAAATCTAATATTAATTACAGAAAAATACAAAAGGCGGACAGTCCAGGGATAGACGCCCGTCGAGGGCTCGGGTAAGGTTTGAAGTTTCGCTGCATAAACTTTCCGCACCTGCGTACCCAAGGACCCGCCCATGAAACTGAAGTTCCCCCTGATTGCCGCCTTTGTTGCCCTCCTGAGCCTGACCGCCTGCGGCGGCGGCGGCGGCGATTCCAATGCGCCTGTCGTCAACCCGAACAACCCGACCGCACTGGTCAAGACCGACAACGTCCTGGGCACTGGCGCCGAAGCCGTCAACGGCAAGACCGCCACCGTCACCTATACCCTGTGGCTGTACAACGCTGCGCTCGCCGACCACAAGGGCACCCAGCTCGAGTCGAACAGCTTCTCCTTCCTGCTCGGCTCGACGAGCGTCATCCCCGGCTTCCAGCAGGGCGTGCTCGGCATGAAGGTAGGCGGCAAGCGCACCATCGAAGTGCCGGCAAGCCTGGGCTATGGCGACAAAGGCTCGAACGGTATTCCGGGCGGCAACGGCCTGATCTTCGAAATCACCCTGACCAAGATCGAGTAAACGTCTTGCTGGCCAGGACCGGGGCGCTGCCCCGGTTTTTTTTTGCGCGCACGCCTGCGCTGGCGCACAGGCCGGGTCCGCTTCATGCCTGAATCTGCTGATCCCGACAAAGCTCCCGTGCGCCATGTGAACCCTTCTTTTCCTCCCTATCTTCTTCTTGTGTTCATCGTCCGCCGGCGCGGCGCCGCCCACGGCGCCCCCGGCATGCATGCCACCGCCTGCCGTGCAGGGCGAGCCGGACGGCTGGTTGCTGCTGGCGGGGCTGGTCGTGTGCATGGCCGGGCGGCTGGCGGCGCGGCGGAACTGATGAGTCGCTATTCCGCTACTCAGCCAGAACCCGATTACGCGTTGAAGAAATGAGATTTTAGACATTGATTTATCTCAAACCTGCTGGCTCGGCTATTCGAGATGCTGAAAGTCCTCTTCACTCAAGCATCAAAGGAAAGTCATGCGTCATTCCCTGCTCGCCCTCGTCCTGTCCTCCTCGTTTGCCGCTCCGCTGACCGCGCACAGCCAGACTCTCTACAAAATGACTTTTCTCCCGCCTGACACCACGCCCCACGCCATCGACGCCAGCGGGCGCATCGTGGGCGTCGGCGCCAACGGCCGCGGCTTCCTGTGGGCGCGCGGCGTGATCACGCGCCTGGGCACGCTCGGCGGCAACGGGAGCGCGGCCGCGGCCATCGGCGCGAACGCCCAGGTTGCCGGTGCGTCGGAGGCGAAGAACGGGGTGTCCCACGCCTTCATGTACCAGGGCGGCGTGCTGCGCGACCTCGGCATGCTGAACGGCCGGCCGAGCTTCGGCACGGCCATCAACGCGCGCGGCCAGGTGGCCGGGTACGCACTGGACCGCAACGGCAACGACCGCGCCTTCGTGGTTTCCGGCGGCAAGATGAGCGCGATTGGCAGCCTCGGCAGCGGCGTCGCGCGCGCCACCGGGATCAATGGCGCCGGCAACGTGGCCGGCATGTCCTTCCTGCGCGGCTTCACGGCCCAGCACGCTTTTACGTACGCGAACGGCGTGATGAAGGACCTCGGCACGCTCGGTGGCCCCACCAGCACGGCCGCGGCCATCAACGAGCGCGGCGAGGTGGCCGGCATGAGCTTCGTGAACGACGACGTCCAGCACGCCTTCCTGTACCGCGGCGGCGCGATGGCCGACATCGGCTCGCTAGGCGGCCCCTACACCGACGCGCGGGCCCTGAACAATGCCGGGATGGTGGTCGGTTATTCGACCCAGGCGAACCACGTGCCCGGGGCGAGTTTTTCGCACGCCTTCCTGTACCGCGACGGCGTGATGCATGACCTGAACGACCTGGTCGCCAAGCACGGCATCTGGACGGTGCTCGATGCGGTCGGCATCAACGACGCCCAGCAGATCGCCGCCTATGCCTGCACCTTATACGGCGAATGCCGCGCGGTGCTGCTCGAGCCGGGCACCAACTAGCGCAGCATATCGATGTGCATGATGCCGTCTTCGTCATACGGCGCGGAGACGGTCTCGAAGCCGAAGCCCTGGTAAAACTTTTCCAGGTATTGCTGGGCGCCGATGCGGATGCGGTGGCCCGGATAGAGCGCTTCGGCGCGCGCGATGCCTTCTACCAGCAGGGCGCGCCCGGCGCCGCTGCCGCGCGCGGCCCTGGTCGTGATGACGCGGCCGAGCGACATCTCCTGGTATTTCACGCCCGGGCCCAGCACGCGCAGGTAGGCGGCCAGCCGGCGCTCGCCGTCGACCGTGCGCCAGCCCAGCAGGTGGTGCGCCACCGGGTCGAGTCCGTCGATGTCGGGGTAGAGGCAGGTCTGCTCGAGGATGAACACGTCCTGGCGCTGGGCCAGCACGGCGTACAGCTCGGCGGGAGTGAGGTCGTTGAAATGGGAGAACTGCCAGTCGATCATGGGATAAGTCGGGATGGTGGGGCCGCGCGGCGGGATGCTCACGCGGCGGTTTCGAAACCTTCGAGGATGCTGATGGCGCCCGTGCCGCCACCCTCGAACACGAAAGTGGTGGGCAGGCCGAGATGGGCAATGCGCTCGCCGATGCGCAGGAAGTCGCCGCCCTGCAGGCCGAAGCCCGGGGCGAGGCCGCCCAGCGAGACCACCAGGGCCTCGGGCCGGAACATGGCCAGCTTGACGCAGGCCGTTTCCAGCGCCGCGAACCAGGGGCCGCGGCCGCAATCCGGCAACAAGGGCAGGTTCATGTTGGCGCCCAGCCCCGCACCCACGCCCTGTTCGCCG
Organism: Massilia sp. BHUDP2; assembly: GCF_046236355.1. Lineage (NCBI taxonomy): Bacteria > Pseudomonadati > Pseudomonadota > Betaproteobacteria > Burkholderiales > Oxalobacteraceae > Massilia > Massilia sp. BHUDP2. The sequence goes on along the minus strand of NZ_JBJUVW010000003.1, from coordinate 710,745 downwards.
GCATGGCCGGCATAGAAAGGGTAGGCCTGGCGCGGGTCGAGGTGGATCGACACGAACAGCACTTCGCTGCGCGCGTAGAAGATGTCCTGGGTGCCGTGGCCGTGGTGGCGCGCGATGTCGAGGATCGCCACTCGCGCCAAACCGTCGTCCAGCAGGTGCTGGGCCGCCAGTGCGGCATTGTTCAGGAAGCAGCCGCCGCCGTAGCCCTCGGCGCGCGCATGCTGGCCCGCGGGCCGGGTCAGCGCGAAGCTGGCGCGCTCGCCCACGCGCAGCGCGTGCGCCGCATTGATGGCGCAGTCGGCCCCCAGCCTGGCCGCGGTCCAGGTGCCGCCCGCGATGGGCGTGCGGCTGTCGGACGCGAACAGGCCGAGACGGGCGAAGAAGTCCTCCGGTTCGGGCTCGCCCGCTGCGCCGCGCGGCGGCCACAGGACCGGCAGCAGCGGCTTGTCGGCGTTCGATGCATCCAGCGCGTTCCACATGCCCCAGGCCGTGCGCAGGAAGTGCAGGTAGCGCGGCGTGTGCACGCGCTCGAGCGAGACCAGCGGCACGCCGTGCGGGGTGACGATGCGCCCCAGGCCGCGCCGCTCGAATTCCGCCAGCGTCAGCGCGACCGCGTCAGGCTGCTCGTCCCACGGTGCCGTCTCGCCGCTGGCGGCTTGCTGGGCGTGGTGTTCGTTGTAGAACGTGAGCATGCGCGGGCAAGAGGATGCTTATTGGTTGCTACACAGTTTGCTGCAGTTGTAGGCGGCGACGAAATCGTCGAAGCTGCCGCTGTCCTGGCCTTCGATCGCGGCCTGCTCGTCCAGCGACTTGCGGGCCAGTTCGTCGAACAGGGCTTCCTCGGCCGGCATCAAGGGGCTGTCGCGGAAGCTCGCCGCATGCAGCTCGCTCTGGCGCAGGCCGAAGGCGGTGGCCGAGCCGAGGCTGCGGATCTCTTCCAGCACCCGCGCCGACGGGGTCAGCGCCGGATTGATGATCTTGGCCTTCTGCAGGTTGAGCGAGGACTCGTGCACATTGCCCTCGTTGTGCTGGTCGTCGAGCAGCTGCGCCACCGGGCGGATGCGTTCGATCAGTTCCAGCGCCCAGTCCTTGAGCGGCACGTCGGTGCCGTCGCGGGTAAGCAGCAGGGCCGGGTCGCGGCCTTCCTTGACGGTGCGGGCAAAGTTGCGCGCATGGACCTGGCCTTCGTGGGCGCTGATCAGGGGGCTTTCCTCGAAGGCGCAGAACAGCAGGAAGGCATCGAGGAAGCGGCCGGTTTCCAGGCTGATGCCGACCGGCTCGAACGGATCGACGTCGAGGCAGCGCACCTCGATGTACTGCACCCCGCGGTTGCACAGCGCCTGCACCGGACGCTCGCCGGTGCGGATCACGCGCTTCGGACGGATCGTCGAGTAGTACTCGTTCTCGATCTGCAGCACGTTGGTCGAGAGCTGGATCCACTCGCCGTCGCGCTTGGTGCCGAGCGCCGCATACGGTTCGTAGGGCGTGTTCACGGCGGCCATCAGGCTGGTGACGTAGCTCTCCAGGCTGTTCTCGTGCGGGCGCAGGCCGGACTGGGCGTCGTTCTGGTAGCCGAGGTCGCTCATGCGCAGGCTGGTCGCGTAGGGCAGGTAGAGCGTGTCGTCGGACAGCGTTTCCAGCTTGTGCGGGCGGCCGCGCAGGAAGCTGGTGGTCAGGGCCGGGGTGGCGCCGAACAGGTACATCAGGAGCCAGCTGTAGCGACGGAAGTTGCGGATCATCGCGATGTAGCTTTCGGACTGGAAGTCGCGCAGCGCATGGCGGCGTTCTTCCGTGATGCCTTCGCTGGCGGCCACCAGCTGCCACAGTTTTTCCGGCAGCGAGTAGTTGTAGTGGATGCCCGCGATGCACTGCATCGCCTTCCCGTAGCGCAGCGCCAGGCCGCGGCGGTAGACGTGCTTGAGCATGCCGATGTTCGACTTGCCGTACCAGGCGATCTCGATGTCTTCTTCAAGCGGCAGTTCGCCCGGCATCGAGACGCTCCACAGCATCTCGTCCTTCAGGCGCGCATGCGCGAAACGGTGGATGGCGTCCAGGTGGTTCAGCACCACGGAGATGTCGTGCTCGGCCGGCGTGATGAATTCCAGCAGGGCTTCGGCATAGTCGGTGGTGATCTGCGGATGGGTCAGTGCAGAACCGAGCTCGACCGGATGCGGGGTGCGCGCCAGGTGGCCGCTGTGGTTGACGCGCAGGGTTTCGCGTTCGATGCCGCGCAGGCCCTGGCCGAGCAGGGCGCGGTGCTCATCGTCGTCGAGCAGGGCCAGGCGGCGCTGTAGTTGGTTCGACTCTGGTTGCATACCCACGGGTGTTTCCTTTCTTTTACTGCCAATTCGATTGGAGCAGAGAGTAACCGAAAAATGCGGAGTGCGTCGGCGACCGCCTCATTCTTTCGAGGAGCTTGCGGCAGGGGTGGGGGGCGCCTGTTCGGCCGTGATCCAGCGCTCGACCTGGCGCTGGAGCTCGTCCAGCGGCAGGGCGCCGTTCCCCAGCACCACGTCGTGGAAGCGGCGCAGGTCGAAACGCCGGCCCAGCACGGTGGCGGCGCGCTCGCGCAGCGCGGCGATGCGCAGCTGGCCGATCTTGTAGCCGAGCGCCTGCGCCGGCTGGGCGATGATGCGGTCGACTTCCGCTTCGTTATCGGGCGGCGGATTGGCGGTGTGGGTGTTCAGGTAGTCGATCGCCGCCTTGCGCGACCAGCCCAGGGTGTGGATGCCGGTGTCCACCACCAGCCGCGCCGCGCGCAGCATCTCTTCGTTCAGGTGGCCGAAACGCGAGAACGGGTCGCCGAAGAAGCCCAGTTCCGGGCCGAGGCCTTCGGCATAGGTGGCCCAGCCTTCGCCGAAGGCCTGGTACCAGGCGTGGCGGCGGAAGGCCGGCAGCGCGAGCTCCTGGGCGCGCGCCACCTGCAGGTGGTGGCCCGGCAGGGCTTCGTGCAGGGCCACGCTGTCGACCTGCCAGGCCGGCCGCAGGCCCGGGTGCGACACGTTCACCACCAGCGCCGCGCTGCGGCCTTCGCTGCCGCCTTCGTAATAGGCGAGCGGCTGGCCGGCGCCCTCCGCGGACATCGGCTTGACCGCGATGCCGGCTTCCGGCACTGTCGCCACGACCCGGGGCAGCTTCGCGCTGGCGCGCGCCACGGCCTTGCGGTAGCGGGCCAGCAGGGCCTCCTGGTCCGGGAAGAACAGGCGCCGGTCGGTGCGCGCGAAGCTCAGGAACTGCGCCAGGTTGCCGCGAAAACCGGTGCGCGGCACCAGCGCGCCCATCTCGGCGCGCAGGCGGGTGACTTCGCGCACGCCGATCTCGTGCACTTGGCCCGGAGTCAGGCGCGTGGTGGTGGCATGGCGCACCAGGAAGGCATACCAGTCCGCGCCGCCGGGCAGGCTGGAAGCGCCGATGGTCTCGCGCGCCGCCGGCAGGTATTCGGTGCGCACGAATTCCTCCAGCCGGTGCAGGGCCTGGGCGCCATTCGCCAGCGCCGAGATGCCGTCCACCAGCAGCTTTTCCCTTGTCTCCGGCTCGATCGTGGCGGGGATGCGCAGGAAGGGCGCGAACAGCGGGCCCGTGGCGATCTCCTCGTGCAGCGCGTGCAGGGCCGCCGGGACCGGCGCCATTACGGTTTTCGGCTGGGTCCAGCCTGCGGCCATGCCGGCGCGCAGCTGCTCGACCAGGCCGTCCACGTGCGCGGGCAGGGCGGCCAGGCGTCCCAGGTAATTGCGGTAATCCAGCTCGCTGGTGAAGGGCATCGCGGCGACCAGCCGCGGCAGGCGCACCTGCAGGCCGTCGACGCTGCTCAGCGGCTGAGGATCGAAGGGCGTGAAGGCGTCGGCCGCCAGCAGGCGTTCGCGCTGGGCGATGAACAGGTCGTAGGAAATCCGGTCCTGGCCCTCGAGTTCCGCGCGCTCGAGCTGGCGTATTTCGGCGAGGACCTGGCGCGCGTGCTCGGCGGCGGCGGCGCGGGCGGCCAGGCTGGTGTCGCTCAGGCTGGCGTCGAAGCGGTGTTCGCCGATGGTGGTCGCATACTCGGGCTGCTGGCGCAGCTGCCACTGCCATTCGCGCTCGAACAGCCGGCGTGCGGCATCCGTCGTCGTATCGGCGGCGCCGCAGACGAAGGGAACAAGCAGGACGATCGAGGCGAACAGTTTGCGCATGCCGGACCCAAGGAATGGTCTGGTCATTTTAGCAAGACTGATCCCGGCGGCGCGCCCGTCAGGATAGGCGGCCGCCGCTGACACGCTCGATGCCGGCCAGGTCGCGCCAGCTTTGTACCTCAAGGAAACCACGCGCCGCCAGCAGGGCGCGCACGGCCTCGGCCTGGTCGTAGCCATGCTCGAGCAGCAGCCAGCCGCCCGGCACCAGGTGATCGGGGGCCCCGCCGACGATGCTACGGAGCGCAGTCAGGCCGTCGGCATGGTCGGTGAGGGCGCCGACCGGCTCGAAGCGCAGGTCGCCCTGCGACAGGTGCGCGTCGCCGGCGGCGATATAGGGTGGGTTGGACGCGATCAGTTCGAAGCGTTCTTCGCCAATGGCGGCGAACCAGTCGCTGCGCAGGAAGCGCACTTGCGCGCCGTTGGCCGCGGCGTTGGCGCGCGCGATGGCCAGCGCTTCTTCGCTGAGGTCGAGCGCCGTCACGCTGGCATCGCGGCGCGAGTGGGCGCAGGCCACGGCGATGGCGCCGCTGCCGGTGCCCATGTCGAGCAGGCGGCCGCGCGGCGGCAGGCGCTCCAGGCTCAGTTCGACGATCAGTTCGGTGTCGGGGCGCGGAATCAGGACGCCCGGGCCGACCCGGAAGGGCAGGCCGAAGAATTCGCGTTCGCCGACGATGTAGGCGATCGGTTCGCCCGCGAGGCGGCGCTGCACCAGCGCGTCCAGGTGCGCGGCTTCCGCGCTGTTCAGGGCACGTTCGGACTGGGTGATCAGGCCCACGCGCGACACTCCCAGCGCGTGGCACAGCAGGATGCGGTTTTCCAGCGGCTCGAGCGGCAAGGCGGCCAGCAGCTGCCGGATCGTCGCCCCGGCCTGGATCGCTTGCGTCATGTGCGTTTCTTGCGCAGCAGGACGAAGGCCAGCAGCACGGTCAATACCACGAACCAGATCGCCGACCACTGCGGGATCGCCAGGCCCATGATGCCGTCGGTGGCGCCTTCGCACAGGCCGTCGGCGCGGAACAGCCAGGGCAGGTATTCGGCGGTGGGGATCTTGTTGAGGAAGGTCTCCATCGGGTCGATGCCGCAGCTGAAGCCCGGGTTGGCGATCACGTACAGGTGCTTGCCGACCGTATACAGGCCGCCCAGCGCCGCCAGCAGGGCCAGCACCGTGCCTTCGCGCACCTTGCCGCTGATGGCCGCCACCAGGCTGGCCACGCCGATCGCCAGGAACATGTAGCGCTGGATCACGCACAGCGGGCAGGGCAGCATGTCGTGGGCATGCTGCAGGTAGAGGGCGACGCCGATCAGGGCAAAGCAGATCGAGGAGATGGCGAACAGGATCTGGCGGTTGGAAGGCAGCATCATGGTTCTTGTAGTGTAGTTCGTTCGAGACGAGGCATTCTCGCATGAAGCCCCGATGGCTACTTAATCTTTGCTTAACCCATCAATCGCCCAGCGCGGCCAGCAGTTCCGCCTGGTGCTCCGCCGCCAGCGCATTGGTCAGTTCACTCAGGTCGCCATCCATGATGAAGTCCAGCTTGTACAAGGTCAGGTTGATGCGGTGGTCGGTCAGGCGGCCCTGCGGGAAGTTGTAGGTGCGGATCCGTTCGCTGCGGTCGCCCGAGCCGATCAGGCTCTTGCGGGTGGCCGCCTCCTTCGATTGCTGCTCGCGCAGCTGCACGTCCTTGATGCGCGCCGCCAGCACCTTGAGCGCCTGCGCCTTGTTCTTGTGCTGGCTGCGGTCGTCCTGGCACTCGACCACGATGCCGGTCGGCAGGTGGGTGATGCGCACCGCCGAATCGGTCTTGTTGATGTGCTGGCCGCCGGCGCCCGAGGCCCGGTAGGTGTCGATGCGCAGGTCGGCCGGGTTGATGTTCACGTCCTCGACCTCGTCGGCTTCCGGCATCACGGCCACGGTACAGGCCGAGGTGTGGATGCGGCCCTGAGTCTCGGTGGCGGGAACACGCTGCACGCGGTGGCCGCCCGATTCGAATTTCAGTTTCGAGTACACGTCGTTGCCGATGATGCGCACGATGACTTCGCGGTAGCCGCCCAGGTCCGAGGGCGACTCCGACACCAGTTCGACCTGCCAGCGGTTGCGCTCCGCGAAGCGGGTGTACATGCGCAGCAGGTCGCCGGCGAACAGGGCCGACTCGTCGCCGCCGGTGCCGGCGCGGATCTCGAGGAAGATGTTGCGCTCGTCGTTGGCGTCCTTCGGCAGCAGCATCTTCTGCAGCTCGAGGTCGAGCTCGGCCAGGCGCGCTTTCGCGGCTTCGATTTCTTCCTGGGCGAAGTCCTTCATCTCCGGGTCCTGCGCCATCTCCTGGGCAGCCACGATGTCTTCCTGCGCCGCGCCGTACTGGCGGTACAGGGCGACCAGGGGCGAGAGCTCGGCGTGCTCGCGGGTCATCTTGCGGTAGCTGTCCATGTTGGCGGTGGCGCCTTCGGACATCAGGAGTTCGTCCAGTTCGACGAGTCGGTTGGCCAGTTGGTCCAGCTTGGCCAGCATGGATGGTTTCATGGGTGCTCGGTAGAGTCTAGATAGCCGCGGGGCGGCCGGAACGCGCCTCGCGGGAAGCGCACGACGAAAGGAAGAGGGCCGCTAACGGCGGCCGCGGAACAGCTGGGGCAGCAGGCTGGCGAGGCGAGCGCGCTCGTCGCCCTGGGCGTGGTGCAGCGCCTGCTGGGGGCCGTGCAGGAACTTGGCGGCCAGGCCCTTCGACAGCGCCTCTAACACGGCCTCCGGGTCGTCGCCGCGCGCCAGCAGCTTGCGTGCGCGTTCGAGTTCGGCCAGGCGCAGCGCTTCGCTCGACTCGTGCAGGTCGCGGATGACCGGCACCATGGCGCGGTCGCCGACCCAGTGCATGAAGGACTGCACACGCGTCTCGATGATGGCTTCGGCCTGGGCCACGGCGGCCTGGCGGCTTTCGATGCCGGTCTGGACCACCTGGGCCAGGTCGTCCACGGTATACAGGAACACGTCGTCCAGGCGCGCGACTTCGGGTTCGATGTCGCGCGGCACGGCCAGGTCGACCATGAACACCGGTCGGTGGCGGCGCGCCTTGATCGCGCGCTCGACCATGCCGAGGCCGATCAGGGGCAGCGACGAGGCGGTGCAGGAGATCACGATGTCGAAATGCTGCAGGCGTTCGGGCAGGTCGGCCAGGCGGATCGCCTCGCCGTTGTAGCGCGTGGCGAGCTGCTGGCCGCGCTCCATGGTGCGGTTGGCGATGGTGACGGATTTCGGGTTCTGGGCCGCGAAGTGGGCGGCGCACAGTTCGATCATTTCGCCGGCGCCGATGAACAGCACGTGCTGGTCGGCGATGCGGTCGAAGATGCGCTGCGACAGACGCACGGCGGCGGCCGCCATCGAGACGCTGTGGGCGCCGATCTCGGTGGTGCTGCGCACTTCCTTGGCCACGGCAAAGCTGCGCTGGAACAGCTGGTGCAGGTAGGTGCCCAGGCCGCCGGCTTCCTCGGCGGTGCGCACCGCGTCCTTCATCTGGCCCAGGATCTGCGGCTCGCCCAGCACCATGGAGTCGAGCCCGGAGGCGACGCGGAAGGCGTGGCGCACCGCACTGTCCTGCGGCAGCATGTAGAGGTGCGGGCGCAGTTCGGCGAAATTGAGCGCGTGGTAGTGGGCCAGGAACTGGGCCGAGGCGTCGAGCGGATTGGCGATGTCGCTGGCCGCATACATCTCGGTGCGGTTGCAGGTCGAGAGGATGGCCGCCTCGTTGCCGGAAGCGCCATGCGCGCCCTGGCGTGCGAACCAGCTGCGCGCCGCCTGTACCGCCTTGCCGAGCTGGTCAGGCGCGAGCGCCAGCTGCTCGCGCAGCGAGACCGGTGCGGTCGTGTGGTTCAGGCCAACGGCAAGCAGTTGCATGGTGGGACGGGGTCGACAGGTATGCACCCATTATACCCTTGTGCGAGAAGGGTTTCAGCGGACGGCCGGGGCCGGCCGCCCGTGTTGACGCAATGATCAGGCGCCCAGCTTTTCCAGGCGGTAGCCGTAGCTGTAGACCGGCACCAGGCGGAAGCCGTTTTCCGGACGCAGGCTGAGCTTGTTGCGCACGCGCGAGACGTGGGTGTCCATGGTGCGCGAAGGCACGTCGGTATCGCGTACCCACACGGATTCATGGATGTAGGCGCGCGACAGCGGACGGCCGATGTTGCGGAAGAACAGCAGCGCCAGCGAGAATTCCTTCTGGGTGACGTCGATGATCGAACCGTCCTTGAGCAGGCGGCCCGGGCGGGTCTCGAAGGTGAACGGACCGAACTGCAGCTGCTCGGCGCTGTTCTGCGACGGATAGGCGCGGCGCAGCAGGGCCGAGACACGGGCTACCAGCTCGCCGCGGCGCAGCGGCTTGACCAGGTAATCGTCGGCGCCCGCGGTGACGCCGGCGATGATGTCGTCTTCGGCATTGTTACCGACCAGGAAAATGACAGGCGCGTTGGCCGCCATCTTTTCCTTGGCGCGGCGCAGCACTTCGACGCCTTCCATGTCGGGGACGTTCCAGTCCATGACCAGCATGTCGGCATTTTCCTTGCGCAGTTGCGCAAGGCATTCCTTGGCGCTGTCATACGGCTGGCAGCTGTGGCCCGCGGCACTCAGCACCTGGCAAATGAGTTCAGCCTGGCTGCGGTCTTGTTCGAGAACGGCAATCTTCATGGGACATCTACTGGTCAGGTTAGCCTTGTAGGAAGGCTCCTACAAGGGTTAAACCGAATATAGCAGACTTTCACAAAATGGCGCTACAGCAAATTGACGAATTTTCGTCAGGAAATGCGGTTCTGTTGTGTTCAGGCGAACCCGGGCCGCGCGCTACACTTGTCGGTACGAAGTAACCGGGAGGCGATATGTTGTTTCGACGCAAAAATAAAGACGTCGTCGCGGCCGAACCGCCGGCGACGCCGGTGAGCGGGGCCGAGATCGAGGCGGTGCGCGAGCGCTGTCGCGAGATGGTGCGAAAGCGGGCGCTGGTGTCGGCCGGGGTGGCGGCGGTACCGCTGCCGGGCCTGGACGTGCTGTCGGACCTGAGCACCTTCACGCTGCTGGTGGAAGAGGTGAACAAGGAGTTCGGCCTGAGCCAGAAACAGATCGAGCGCCTGCATCCGCGCCTGCGGGTACTGGCCTACCAGGCGGCAGCCTCGGTCGGCGGCATGCTGGTGGGGAAACTGGTGACCAAGCGGCTGGTGCTGGTGCTGTTCAAGCGCGCCGGCGTGAAGATCGCGGCCAAGACGGTGGCCAAGGTGGTGCCGGTCGCGGGGCAGGTGGCCTCGGCGGCGATCGGCTTCGCCTTGTTCCGCAAGATGGGCTACCAGCACGTGGAGGCCTGCGCCAAGGTGGCGCGCGAGCTGCAGAAGCTGCAAGTGATCGATGCGGGGACGGCGCAGGCGGATAAACAAATGTCCGCTTAAGCGGACATTTGTTTATCAGAGAAGGATCGCTCAGGCGTCCGGCAGCACCACGTTCACGTCCAGCACTTCCAGGTTGCCCTGGCGGTCGAGCGAGATCTTGATGTCGTCCGCGCTGACCTTGGTGTATTTCGAGATGACCTCGATCAGCTCGCGGTGCAGGGCCGGCAGGAAATCCGGACCGGTCACACTGCTGCGCTCGCGGGCGATGATGATCTGCAGGCGCTCCTTGGCGGCTGAAGCGCTCTTCTTTTTCTCCGGAAACAGAAAGTTGAGAAGTGCCATATCACTTGGCTCCAAAGATACGCTGGAACAGGCCCGGCTTTTCGTAGTTGGTGAAACGCAGCGGACGCTCTTCGCCCAGGAAGCGGGCGATCACGTCCTCGTAGGCCTCGGCCACGTCGGTGCCCTTGAAATGGATCGCCGGGTTGCCCTGGTTCGAGGCATGCAGCACCGATTCCGATTCCGGGATGATGCCGATCAGCGGGATGCGCAGGATTTCCTGCACGTCCTGGTAGGACAGCATTTCGTCGGCTTCCACGCGCTTCGGCGAGTAGCGGGTGATCAGGAGGTGTTCCTTGACCGGCTCCGAACCGCTCTGGGCGCGGCGCGACTTGGCTTGCAGGATGCCGAGGATGCGGTCCGAGTCGCGCACCGAGGACACTTCCGGGTTGGTGACGATGATCGCCTCGTCCGCGAAGGTCAGCGCCATCAGCGCGCCGTGCTCGATGCCGGCCGGCGAGTCGCAGATGATGAACTCGAAGCCCATCTTGACCAGCTCGTTCAGCACGCGCTCGACGCCGTCTTCGCTCAGCGCTTCCTTGTCGCGCGTCTGCGAGGCCGGCAGGATGAACAGGTTGTCGGTGTGCTTGTCCTTGATCAGCGCCTGGTTCAGGGTCGCCTCGCCGTTGATCACGTTGATCAGGTCATAGACCACGCGGCGTTCGCAACCCATGATCAGGTCGAGGTTGCGCAGGCCGACGTCGAAGTCGATGACCGCGGTCTTGTGGCCGCGCAGGGCCAGGCCGCTGGAAAAGCTTGCGCTCGAAGTGGTTTTGCCCACACCGCCCTTGCCGGACGTCACAACAATAATTCTTGCCACAAAAAGGTCCTTTACAGTTCTAGCAGTATCTGCGGTCGAAGGTTTATGCGCGGGATGCCGGCGCCAGCGACGAGATCGCCAGCCGGTCGCCGACCAGCTTGATCTGCGCCGGCTGGCGCGTCAGGTCATTCGGGAAGCCGTCGTCGAAGGTGCGGTACACGCCCGCGATCGACACCAGTTCCGGCTGCATCGACAGGGCGAAGATGCGCGCTTCCGGATTCCCGGATGCGCCCGCCAGTGCCCGGCCGTTCAGGGGCGCGTACACGTGGATGCTGCCGTCGGCGATGATTTCCGCGCCATTGTTGACGACCGCGGTGATGATCAGGTCGGTGCCGCGCGCGTAGACGCGCTGGCCGGCACGCACCGGGGTGTCGATGATCATGGCCGCCACCGGCGCAGGCGCCGGGGCAGGTTCAGGCGCCGGCGTGGGCGCCGGGGTGGGCTCAGGCATGGGTGCCGGGGTCGGCGCCGCCGCGGCCGGCACTTCTTTCGTTTCAGGGGCGCGCACGCCGCTCGAGCCGTCGTCCAGCGACAGGCCATGGGCGCGGATCGCGTCCGCCATTTCCGGACCGGCGCCGCGCACGGCCACCGCATTGAGCCGGTATTTCTTCAGCAGCGCCACCAGGGCCGGCCAGTCGATGCTTGGTGCCTCGTGGGCGATGGCGGCGATGTCGATCACCGCGAACTCGTCCTCGAAGAAGTCCGAGACCCCGCCGGTCATCTGGTTCAGTGCCGCGTCGATCGTGGCCGGGTCGGCCGAATGCAGGATCGTCGAAATGGCGACGACCGTGGAAATCTTGATTTCGATGGGCAGTGAGGATGGGGTCTTCAGCATAAAACAGTCTGGTTGGCGTTGCGCTCGTGCATTCTACTGTGAAATTTGACCGAAAGGACATTTACGTACGCATGATTCCTAGTAGAAATGAGTGTTGCCACGACTGAGTGATGCACGTTCAAAAATATGCGCGCAAGATGGTGACAGCCTGTTATGGCGCGGTTGTAATCGGTGAATAAGCTGATAAGATTGATTTCGATTAAACATGGGCTTTGCGCAAACCGTAAGATGCATGCTTTTCGGCCCAGCCGTCTTCAGTTTTTAACATTCCCCGGCCAGACCGGGACCTAGGGAGAGCAATATGGAAGATGTCGTCATCGTGGCCGCCGGCCGCACGCCTGTCGGTAAATTCGGCGGCACGCTGGCCAAGATACCTGCCGCCGAGCTCGGCGCGCACGTGATTCGCCAACTGCTGGCCAAGACCGGCATCGATCCCGCCTCGGTCAGCGAGGTGATCATGGGCCAGGTCCTCACCGCCGGCGCCGGCCAGAACCCGGCCCGCCAGGCCGTCATCAAGGGCGGGCTGCCCGACATGGTGCCGGCCCAGACCATCAACATGGTCTGCGGCAGCGGCCTGAAGGCCACCCACCTGGCGGCCCAGGCCATCAAGTGCGGCGACGCCCAGATCGTCATCGCCGGCGGCCAGGAAAACATGAGCGCCTCGCCGCACGTGCTGAACGGCTCGCGCGACGGTTTCCGCATGGGCGACGCCAAGCTGGTCGACACCATGATCGTCGACGGCCTGTGGGACGTGTACAACCAGTACCACATGGGCGTGACCGCCGAGAACGTGGCGCGCAAGTATGACGTGTCGCGCGCCGAGCAGGATGAGTTCGCGCTGCAGTCGCAGCTCAAGGCCGAAGCCGCCCAGAAGGCCGGCAAGTTCAAGGACGAGATCATCCCCGTCGAGATCCCGTCCAAGAAGGGCACGACCATCTTCGACACCGACGAATACCCGAAGCACGGCTCGACCCTGGAAGCGCTGAGCGGCCTGCGTCCGGCCTTCAACAAGGAAGGCAGCGTCACCGCCGGCAACGCCTCCGGCATCAACGACGGCGCCGCAGCCGTCATCATGATGAGCGCCTCGAAGGCGAAAGAGCTGGGCCTGACCCCGCTGGCGCGCATCAAGGCCTACGCATCGGCCGGCCTGGACCCGTCGATCATGGGCATGGGCCCGGTCTCGGCCACCCAGCTGTGCCTCAAGAAGGCCGGCTGGACCCATGAAGACATCGACCTGATGGAAATCAACGAGGCGTTTGCCGCCCAGGCCATCGCAGTCAACAAGGAAATGGGCTGGGATACGTCGAAGATCAACGTGAACGGCGGCGCGATCGCGCTGGGCCACCCGATCGGCGCCTCCGGCTGCCGCGTGCTGGTGACCCTGCTGCACGAGATGGTGCGCCGCGACGCCAAGCGCGGACTGGCCAGCCTGTGCATCGGCGGCGGCATGGGCGTGGCGCTGGCGGTCGAGCGCGACTGAAGCGATACCCGGGACGGCCCGGGGCCGTCCCTCGAACAGCAGTGACTGACAACAAAACTGGAGAAGACAATGGCACGAGTAGCATTGGTGACGGGCGGCATGGGCGGTCTGGGCGAAGCGGTGTGCATCAAGCTGGCCGCTTTGGGTTACAAGGTCGTCACTACGTATTCGCCGGGTAACAAGAAGGCAGAAAGCTGGCTGAGCCAGATGAAAGAGCAGGGCTACGACTTCCGGGCCTATCCCTGCGACGTGGCCGATTACGATTCGGCCCAGGCCTGCGTGCGCCAGGTCGAGCAGGAAGTCGGCCCGGTCGATGTACTGGTGAACAACGCCGGCATCACGCGCGACATGACCTTCAAGAAGATGGACAAGCCGAACTGGGACGCGGTCATGAAGACCAACCTGGATTCCGTGTTCAACATGACCAAGCCGGTCTGCGACGGCATGGTCGAACGCGGCTGGGGCCGGATCATCAACATCTCGTCGGTGAACGGCCAGAAGGGCGCCTTCGGCCAGACCAACTATTCGGCGGCCAAGGCCGGCATGCACGGCTTCACCAAGGCCCTGGCTCTGGAAGTGGCGCGCAAGGGCGTCACCGTCAACACCATCTCGCCGGGCTACATCGGCACCAAGATGGTGATGGATATCCCGAGCGAAGTGCTGGAAAGCAAGATCATTCCGCAGATTCCGATGGGCCGCCTGGGCAAGCCGGAAGAAGTCGCCGGCCTGGTGGCTTACCTGTCGTCGGAAGAGGCAGCCTTTGTCACTGGCGCCAACATCGCCATCAACGGCGGGCAGCACATGCAGTAATTGCTGCCCCATGGCACGCGAAGAGCACCGCTGCGGCGGTGCTTTTTTTTGGCCGCGTGCTGGCGTCCGAGCGCCGCTACAATAGTGTCGATATCGACGAACTGATTCCTTACGCCATGCACACCTTGCCCCGCGACGGCCTCGCCCTGTCCAGCCTCGACGAACAACTCCTGCTGCCCGGCACCAAGGGCCTGCCGCTGACCGAGCCGCTGCGCCAGGGCGCGGTCGGCGTGCAGGGCTGGAACGTCCTGCGCGGCGACACCTCCTTCCCGGTCGCTGTGCTGAAGGCCTCGGCGCTCCAGCACAACCTGTCCTGGATGCGCGACTTCTGCGCGCGCCACGGCGCCACCCTGGCCCCACACGGCAAGACCACGATGAGCCCGCAGCTGTTCGCGGCCCAGCTGGCCAACGGCGCCTGGGGCATCACGCTGGCCAGCGCGACGCAGGTGCAGGTGGCGCACCGCTTCAACGTGCGCCGCGTGCTGCTGGCCAACCAGCTGGTGGCACGCGCCGATATCGAGGCCGTGCTGGCGCTGCTGCATGACGATCCGGATTTCGAATGCTTCGTGCTGGCCGACTCGCTGGATGGCGTAGCACGCTTGTCGCAAGCTGTCACCACGCGCAGTCTGCTCCGCCCGCTGCCGGTGCTGGTCGAACTCGGCCTGGCCGGCAAGCGTGCGGGCTGCCGCACGCCGGAAGAGGCGCTGGCGGTGGCACGCGTGGTCGCAGGCGCAGAAGGCCTGGTGCTGGCCGGTTTCGAAGGCTACGAGGGCCTGCTGGTGACCCAGGACCGCGAGGCCGACATCCGCGCCGTCAAGGCCTTCCTGGCCGAGCTGGTGGACCTGGTGGAAACGGCCGACGGCGAAGCCCTGTTCGGCGCTGCCGAGATCCTGATTTCCGCCGGCGGCTCCTCGTATTTCGACTTGGTGGCGCGCGGTTTCGCGGGCATGGAAGGCTTGTCGCGGCCGGTGCGCCCTGTACTGCGCAGCGGCTGCTACCTGACCAGCGACCATGGTTCCTATCGACGCCTGCTGGCCCAGCTCGACGCGCGCGAAGCTTATGGCGAAGGTCTGCGTCCGGCGCTGGAAGTGTGGAGTATGGTGCAGTCGCGCCCCGAGCCGGGCCTGGCCATCCTCACGATGGGCAAGCGCGACGCGGGTTACGACGAAGCGCTGCCGACGCCGCTGTTCATGCACTGCCCTGGCAGCGAGGCAGGCCAGCCCACGGCGCTGCCGGCCGGCTGCGAGATTTTCAAGATGAAC
The DNA here is from genome assembly GCF_046236355.1 of Massilia sp. BHUDP2. NCBI lineage: Bacteria > Pseudomonadati > Pseudomonadota > Betaproteobacteria > Burkholderiales > Oxalobacteraceae > Massilia > Massilia sp. BHUDP2. Next base: position 695,678 of record NZ_JBJUVW010000003.1, on the reverse strand, counting down.
GACCAGCACGCCTACCTATCGCTGCCGCAAGGCGACATCCGGGACAGCCTGCGCGTGGGCGACCTGGTCGGCTGCGGCATTTCGCATCCGTGCACCACCTTCGACAAGTGGCAGCTGCTGCTGGCCGTGGACGACGCTTACAACGTGACGCAGGCGCTGAATACCTTCTTCTGAAAGGATAGGCTCTAAGCTACAATCGGCTTCCAGCCCGCCGAGAGAGTAGAGTCCCATGCCTGCCACACCGCCGTCCCTTTTCCCGCCGATCCAGCCCATCCGCCACGGCATGCTCGCCGTCGACGAGCTGCACACGATCTACTGGGAAGAAGTCGGCAACCCCAACGGCATCCCGGTACTGTTCCTGCACGGCGGGCCGGGTGCCGGACTGTCGCCGCAGCACCGGCGCTTCTTCGACCCGAGCGCCTACCGCGTGATCCTGTTCGACCAGCGCGGGGCCGGTAAGTCGACGCCGCTGGGCGAATGGCGCAACAACACGACCCAGCTGCTGATCGACGACATCGAGCGCCTGCGGCAGATGTTCGGTATCAGGCAGTGGCTGGTGTTCGGCGGCTCCTGGGGCTCGACCCTGGCGCTGGCCTACGGCCAGGCCCACCCCGAGCGCTGCCTCGGCTTCGTGCTGCGCGGGATTTTCCTGTGCACGAAGGCCGAAGTCGACTGGTTCATCAACGGCGTCAAGTGGTTCTATCCCGAGCTGTACGAGGAATTCGTGGCGCCGATCCCGCAGGCCGAGCGCGGTGACCTGCTCAAGGCCTATTGCGAGCGCCTGCTGTGCAACGATCCCGACGTGTACTGGCCGGCCGCGCGCGCCTGGAGCCGCTTCGAAGGCCGGCGCGTGTTCCTGCTGCCGCAGCCGGACGAACCTTCGTCGGACGCGCTCGACCTCGGCGTCGGCCGCCTGGAGTCGCATTACATGCTGCACGGCGCCTTCCTGGACGAAGATCAGCTGGTGCGCGACATCGGCCGCATCGCCCACCTGCCGGCCACCATCGTACAGGGCCGCTACGACGTGATCTGCCCGCCGCTGTCGGCCTGGCGCCTGCACCAGGCCTGGCCGGGCGCGAAGCTGCACATGATTCCCGACGGCGGCCACGGCGCCCTCGAGACCGGCATCGCGCGGGCGCTGGTGAACGCCACCGAACAGTTCAAGCGCCACGGCCGCTTTGATTGAGGGCTGTTACACTGTGAAGAAAACCTAGAATAACGAAGACGAAGCACTCTCATGAATCTCCAGCTTAGCGACATCGGCCACGTCATCCAGTTGGCGATCGCCCCGGTATTCCTGCTGACTGGCGTGGCGACCAAGCTGACCGTGCTGACCAACCGGCTGGCGCGCATCATCGACCGCACCCGCGTGCTCGAAGACCGCCTGCGCGATGGCCCGGACGCCGAATACTCGGCCGAACTCGAGATCCTCTACGTCCGCTCGCACCTGGTCAACACGGCGATCGGCTCCAGCACCGCCTGCGGCCTCTTGATCTGCCTGGTCATTGCGACGCTGTTCCTCGGCGATACCATGAACATCCCGCTGGACCAGTACATCGCCGGCCTGTTCGTGTTCGCCATGATCGGCCTGATCAGCAGCTTCGTCTATTTCCTGCGCGAAGTCCTGATCGCTTCGCGCTTCATGCGCATGCAGCACCTGCACTCGCTCCGGCAGCCGCGCCAGCGCGCCACTTTCACAGATTGAACCGAACATGCACGACTACGAACGCCCCCCAACCCTGCACCGCTACGCGACGCGCACCGAACTCGAAGCCGCGCTGCGCGGCCAGTTCCGCCTGGTTCCCAGCGGTTTCTTCCTGACCGTGTCGTTCTCGACCGTGTGGGACAAGCGCCTGTTCGACGTGCTTGGCCCGGCCGACAGCTGCCTGGTGATCCACAACACCGAGCTGTTCGGCGAACGCCTGCACCGCGCGGTGCAGCGTACCTTGCCCGACTGGGCCGGCATCGACGGGCCGGTCGAGTACGGCGCGCGCTCGCGCCTGGGCGCGGCCTTCACCAAGAGCGCCGGCCAGGCGCTGGAACAGGAATGGCAGTTCGCCTGGCGCTCGATGTCCCCAAGCGCGGTCCTGCGGCCGGTTACGGTGAACATCGGCAGCATCGAAGGCTTCGCCGAGCTGCGCGACCGCGAAAGCCACCTGGCCTGAACTGACCAGGACCCGTTTAGAGCCACGTCTCCACGAAATCACGGTGTAATGCCGTGATGACGCATTCACTTTATCCGCAGCTCCTCGCTCCGCTCGACCTCGGTTTCACCAGCCTCAAGAACCGCGTGATCATGGGTTCCATGCACACCGGGCTCGAAGACCGCTTCTACAACTACGGCAAGCTGGCCGCGTTCTACCGCGAACGCGCGCGCGGCGGCGTCGGCCTGATCGTCACCGGCGGCATCTCGCCGAACCGCCAGGGCTGGCTGCTGCCCTTCGGCGGCACCCTCAATTTCCTCGGCGACGTGCCCAACCACCGGCGCGTGACGCGTGCCGTGCACGAAGAGGGCGGCAAGATCGTGCTGCAGATCCTGCACGCGGGCCGCTACGGCTACCAGCCCTTCGTGGTGTCCGCTTCCAGCCTGAAGTCGCCGATTTCGAAGTTCAAACCAAAAGCGCTCGACGCCGCCGGCATCGAGTCCACCATCGCCGCCTATGCGCGCTGCGCGAAGCTGGCGAAGCTGGCCGGCTACGACGGCGTCGAGGTGATGGGCAGCGAAGGCTATCTGCTCAACCAGTTCCTGTGCGCGCGCACCAACAAGCGCACGGACGAGTGGGGCGGCCCGATCGAGAACCGCATGCGCCTGGCCGTCGAGGTGGTGCGCCGCATCCGCGCAGCAAGCGGCCCGGACTTCATCCTGATGTATCGCCACTCGGTGCTCGACCTGGTCGAAGGCGGCAATACCTGGGACGAGGTGGTGGCGGTGGCCAAGGCCCTGGAAGAGGCGGGCGTCACGATCCTGAACACCGGCTACGGCTGGCACGAGGCGCGCGTGCCGACCATCGTCACCTCGGTGCCGCGCGCGGCCTTTGCCGAGGTGGCAGGGCGCCTCCGCCGGGAAGTCAGCATCCCCGTGGTGGCATCGAACCGCATCAACATGCCGGGTGACGCCGAGGCGCTGCTGGCGCAGGGCGAGGCCGACCTGGTGTCGATGGCGCGGCCTTTCCTGGCCGACCCGGACTGGGTGGCGAAGGCGGCCGGCGGCCGCGCCGACGAGATCAACACCTGCATCGCCTGCAACCAGGCCTGCCTCGACCACACCTTCTCGAACCGGCGCGCCAGCTGCCTGGTCAACCCGCGCGCCTGCCACGAGACCGAACTGGTGTTCCGCAAGACCGCCAGGCCGCGCCATGTCGCCGTGGTCGGCGCCGGGCCGGCCGGACTGTCCGCGGCCACCGTGGCGGCCGAACGTGGGCACCGGGTGACGCTGTTCGATGCGCTGGACCGCATCGGCGGCCAGTTCAACGTCGCCATGCGCGTGCCGGGCAAGGAAGAATTCGCGGAGACCATCCGCTATTTCGGGCGCAGGATCGAACTCCTTGGCGTCGACCTGCGCCTGGGCCGGCGCGTCAGCCGCGAGGAGCTGCTGGCGCAAGGCTACGACGACGTCGTCGTCGCCACCGGCATCACCACGCGCAAGCCGGCCATCGACGGGATCGACCACCCGAAGGTGCTGAGCTACCTCGACGTGCTGCGCGAGGGCCGGCCGGTGGGACGGCGCGTGGCCATCATCGGCGCGGGCGGGATCGGCTTCGACATGGGCGAGTTCCTGGTGCACGATCCCGAAGTGCCGCTGCCGGTGCCGAAGGTGCACTGGATGGGGGAATGGGGCGTCGATCCGTCGTCTTCCACGCCGGGTGGCCTGAAGGCGCCCGCGAAGCCGCATCCGCCGCGCGAAGTCTGGCTCCTGCAGCGCAAGAGCACGCGTCCGGGTGCAGGGCTGGGCAAGACCTCGGGCTGGGTGCACCGCGCGACCCTGGTGCGCAACGGCGTGCAGATGCTGGCGGGGGTGCAGTACGAACGGATCGACGACGCGGGTCTGCACATCACGGTCGGCGGCGAACGGCGCCTGCTGGAAGTGGACAACGTGGTGGTGTGCGCCGGGCAGGAGAGCCTGGCGGAGCTGATGCCGGCAGAGCCTGTTCAAGGCGGGCCGCGCTTCCACAAGATCGGTGGGGCGGCGCTGGCGGCGGAGCTGGATGCGAAGCGGGCGATCAGGGAAGGAGCGGAGCTGGCGGCGCGGCTGTGATGGTGTTGTCAGTACGCGTCATTTTGCTGTATTATTTGCAACTTTTATTGTAGATTTTGCACTTGGGCTGTGTTACTCTTGGTTGGTCCACAGCAGAGCTCGGCTCGTGGTTTGTTCATACCAACCAGATGGAGGCGATCATCAGCCCCGCTCAAGCCACCCAACAATCCTCCAATTCGCCAGCCCGTCCTGTCATCATGATGGAGTTCAATGAACTCTGTCCATCGCTCCTCGAGCGCTGGATGGGCGAGGGACGCCTGCCGAACTTCGTGCGCCTGCAGCGCCAGAGCGATGTCTTCATCACCAATGCGGACGTCAAGGATCCGGCTCAGCTGGAGCCCTGGATCCAGTGGTATTCGACGCACACCGGCCTTGCCTATGACCAGCATCGCGTGTTTCACCTGACCGAGGGTGCGCGTGCGGAGCATGAGGACATTTACCGCAGCTTGCTGAAGACCGGCCGCAAGGTCATGTGCTTTGCCGGCATGAACGTGCGTGGCTTCGCCGAGCAGGGTTCGCTGTTCGTGGGAGATCCGTGGTCGGAAAACGGCGACGCTTATCCGGCCGAGCTGGAAACCTACAATGGCTTCATCAGCCGCAACGTGCGCGAGTACTCGAACACGAACGCGCGCCTGGGCGCCGCCGACTACGCAAAGTTCCTGCGTTTCATGTTCGCGCGCGGCCTGCGCCTGTCGACCGTCAAACGTCTGGGTGGCCAGCTGATCAAGGAGCGCACCACCGACCGCCGCCTGTCGTATCGCCGCGCCGCCCTGCTCGACCTGATGCAGTTCGACGTGTTCCGCTGGTACTACCGCCGTAATCGTCCGGCCCTGGCGACCTTCTTCATCAATAGTACGGCCCACCTGCAGCACGCCTACTGGCGCCACCATGATCCGGACGCGTTCGAGGTCAAGCCGAACGCCGACGAAATGGCCGTGTACGGCGACGCGGTGCGCTTCGGCTACGAGGCGATGGACAAGCTGGTCGGCGATTTCCTCGACCTGGCGCAAGAGACCGGCGCGCGCCTGATCTTCATGACGGCGCTGAGCCAGCAGCCTTTCCTGAAACATGAAGCCAAGGGCGGCCAGAAGTTTTACCGCCTGCACGACGTCGAGCGCTTCCTGCAGCAGTGGAACATTGCGTACACCGACGTCAGTCCGACCATGACGAACCAGTACATGGTGCTGTTCGAAAATGAAGCCCAGCGGGAGTTCGCACGCGAGCAGCTGGCCGGTTTCCATCTCGAAAGCGGCCAGCGCGTGATCGACCACTGGGATGCGGCCGACGGCGGCCTGTACTTCGGATGCGGCCTGCACGGAACGCTGGCGCGCGACACGCTTGTCAAGCATGCCGGCGGCAAGCAGGTGAAACTGGGCGAGATGCTGTACGTGATCGATGCGCTCAAGAGCGGCTGCCATCATCCGCAGGGAGCGCTCTGGGTCGCCGGCGGCAACGGCCGCCGCCACGCCACCGAAGTCTCGATCCTCGATGTCTACCCGACCGTTCTCGACATGCTCGGCGCCAGCCAGGCTGCGGCCGTGGGGCGCCGCGGCACCAGTCTGGCACCCCAACTGGGGGATGCGTTGCCGGCAATGCCCGTCGCAGCGTAGGAAACGCATGGACGAAGGCCCGGATACACCGGGCCTTCGGTTAAACCACGCCGGGCATGTGCCCGGCGTTTTTCTTCTCCGCTTACTTCTTGCGGACCACCACGCAACCGATCGAGTAACCCGCCCCGAACGAGCAGATCACCCCATTCGCGCCGCTCGGCAGGTCATCCTGGTACTTGTGGAACGCAATGATCGACCCCGCCGACGAGGTATTCGCATAGGTGTCGAGGATCACCGGCGCTTCGTTCGGCTCGGCATCGCGGCCCAGCAGGGTACGGGTGATCAGGAGGTTCATGTTCAGGTTGGCCTGGTGCAGCCAGTAGCGCGACACGTCCTCGATCTTCAGGCCCGCATTCGTGACGGTGTCGGCGATCATCTCGGCCGCCATCGGGCACACTTCCTTGAACACCTTGCGGCCCTGCTGGCGGAACAGCTTGTCCGGCGCGCCGATGCCGGCTTCGTCGAAGCGGTTCATGAAGCCGAAGTTGTTGCGGATGTTGTTCGAGAACTTGGTCTTGAGCTTGCTGTCCAGGATTTCCCACTGGTGGGCGCCGGTCGCGGTGTCCGCGGCTTCGACGATCACCGCGGTGCAGGCGTCGCCGAAGATGAAGTGGCTGTCGCGGTCGCGGAAGTTCAGGTGGCCGCTGGTGATTTCCGGGTTCAGCATCAGGACGGCGCGCGCGCGGCCGCTGCGCACGGCGTCCACCGCGGTCTGGATGCCGAAGGTGGCCGAGGAGCAGGCCACGTTCATGTCGAAGCCGAAGCCCTCGATGCCCAGCGCGTCCTGCACTTCGACCGCCATGGCCGGGTAGGGACGCTGCATGTTCGAGCAGGCCACCAGCACCATGTCGATATCGGATGCCTGTTTGCCGGCGCGCTCCAGCGCCTCGCGCGCGGCGGCCACGCACATCTCGGCCTGCAGCGATACCTGTTCGTCGGCGCGTTCCGGGATGCGGGCGGTCATGTGGGCCGGGTCGAGGATGCCTTCCTTCTCCATCACGTAGCGCGACTTGATGCCCGAGGCTTTTTCGATGAAGGCGCTGCTCGAGGGCTCGAGCGCGGTGGTTTCGCCGGCGGCGATGGCGGCGGCGTGTTCCTGGTTGTACAGCTCGACGTAGGCGTTGTAGGCCGTCACCAGCTCATCGTTGGAGATGGAGTAGGGCGGCGTAAACAGGCCGGTGCCGCTGATCACGACAGGTTTCATGTGGGGGACTTTCAAAGGAAATAACCGGAGTTTCCCGGGAGATGCGCCGATTCTACACCCTCATACCGGGGCTGGGAATTGTCGAAACCGGCAGTTTAGAAGGGAAAACCTAGCTCAGCGCGCATGCTGCGCCAGCGTCGTGCCGCTTGACCCCGCACGTTTGGACAGTTGCACCTTCTCGCCCTTGAGATGGCGCAGGGCCTGGGCCAGCTGGAAGTCGTCGGCGCTGCCGTAGTCGAGCGGCTTGCGCTCGCGCGCCTCGGCCCACAGGCGCATCTGTTCCTCGATGTCTTCCTGGCGGGTGGCGGCTTCCTTGTCGCGGTCGTTGGACAGGTGCCGTTCGAGGTCGGCCTCGCGCATGCGCAGCGCATTCAGGCCGTCGCCGTCGGGCGTTTCGTCGACCGGGAAGTCGGGCACGATGCCGCGCGCCTGGATCGAGCGTCCGGCCGGGGTGTAGTAGCGCGCCGTGGTCAGCTTGACGGCGGCGTCGCGGCCGATCGGGCGGATGGTCTGCACCGAGCCCTTGCCGAAGGTCTGGCTGCCCAGGATGGTGGCGCGCTTGTAGTCCTGCAGGGCGCCGGCCACGATCTCGGAGGCCGAGGCCGAGCCGGTATTGACCAGCACCACCATCGGCAGCTTCTTGAAGGCCGGCGGCAGGCTGGACAGCGGATCGGCACCGCTGCGCAGCATGTAGAACTCGGGGCGGCCGTAGAAGCGCTGGCGCGAGTCCGCCAGCTGGCCGTTGGTCGAGACGATTTCTGCATCCTTGGGCAGGAAGGCCGCGGCGACGCCAATTGCGCCCTGCAGCAGGCCACCCGGGTCGTTGCGCAGGTCGAGCACCAGGCCCTTCATGTCGGGGTTGTCGCGGTACAGGGCCTGCAGCCTGGCCGCCATGTCGTCCACGGTGGGCTCCTGGAACTGGGCGATGCGCAGCCAGGCGTAGCCCGGCTCGACCATTTTCGCCTTGACGCTCTTCTGGACGATTTCGCCGCGCGCGATGGTAAAGCGCAGCGGCGCCGGGCTATCCTTGCGCGCGATGGTCAGCGTGACCCGGGTGCCGGGCTCGCCGCGCATGCGCTTGATCGCCTCGTCGATCGGCAGGCCCTGCACCGGGTGGCCGTCGATCTGGGTGATCAGGTCGCCCTCCTTGATGCCGGCGTGCCAGGCGGGGGAGTCCTCGATCGGAGCGACGATTTCCACGAAACCGTCCTCGCTCTCGGAAATCTCGATCCCCAGGCCGACGAAGCGGCCCTCGGTGCCTTCGCGCAGCTCGCGGTAGGCGCGCGGGTCGAGGTAGGCCGAGTGCGGGTCGAGCGAGGCCACCATGCCGGAAATCGCTTGCGACAGCAGGGCCTTGTCCTCGACCGGTTCGACATAGGTGGATTTGATGACGCCGTAGACGTCGGCCAGCTGGCGCAGCTCGGCCAGGGGCATGCCGGCGTCGACCGGCTTCTGGGCCAGCGCGGAAAACTGCATCGTCACCGCGACCCCGGCAATGGCGCCCAGGCCGACGAGACAGGAATTCTTGAAAGTGGAGCCCATGGTTCACCCAATGTGAGCGCTGCGGCCGGGATTGCACATGAGTTAGCGCAAGTCCAGTATAAACCTGAACGCCAGGGGGCGCTGCGAAGCAGGCCAAACCCTGAGCAAGCAAGCTGAAAACTTAGGGCAATATTAAGCCCTGTTACGGAATGTCCAGCTTGGTAAGTAATTGTAAGAGTCGAAGCGGACGCGAGGGAGCGGACCTATAGTCAATCTCAGTTTTTCTCTCTCTCCACTTTTTGAAGTGGTCTTTGCCCGCGGCCCCCTCCGCGGGCTTTTTTATGCCCCCTTGCCCACCTCGCTGCCGGAATTGTACATTCCCGAGAGTAAGCCTCCCCGCAGGCAGCGCATGTTGTTGTGACGTACCAACACATGCATATACGATATGCCCCGGTCTGCATGTATCGAAAAGTAAAAAAGCCTTGCAGGCCCCTATTGCCCCTTGCGCAGCCGCTAGAATGCCTGAAGCCTGTACCGTCGAGGACGGCGGCTGAGACGGCCGACAGTCGAACACTGACGGCATACAACGACAGACCGGCCACAAGCCGGCCGCTTTTTCCCAACCCAGCAATCCCAGCAATCGAGGACCATTCCGTGAAGCGTATCCTTCTGAGCACCCTGACGCTGTCCCTGGCGGCAGCCTTTGCCAACGCGGCGGACAAGCCGGCCGGCGCCCCAGCCGCCGCTACCGCAGCAAACGCCAAGGCCGCCGCCGCGCCGATCTCGGGCGTCGACACCCAATACATCGACACCAGCGTGCGCCCGCAGGACGACTTCTTCACCTACCTGAACGGCAAGTGGCTGAAAGAAACCGAGATCCCGAGCGACAAGGCAAGCTGGGGCACCTTCATGAAGCTGCGTGACGACACCAATCCGCAGATCCGGGCCATCATCGAGGCCGCACAGGCCGACAAGTCGGCCAAGGCCGGCTCCGAAACCCAGAAGATCGGCGACCTGTACGCTAGCTACATGGATGAAGCGCGCCGCGAAGCCCTGGGCGTCAAGCCCCTGGGCAGCGAGCTGCAGAAAATCCGCACCCTCAAGGACAAGAAGGGCCTGCCGAACCTGGTCGCCCACCTGTCGAAGATCGGCGTGTCGACCCCGTACGGCATCTACGTCAGCCAGGACATGCGCAACTCGACCGAACACGTCGTGTACATCTCGCAGAGCGGCCTGGGTATGCCGGACCGCGACTACTACCTGAAGCAGGACGACGCCAAGCTGGCGGAAGTGCGTACCAAGTACCTGGCGCATGTCGAGAAGACCCTGGCGCTGGCCGGTGAAAAGGATGCCGCGGCCCAGGCCAAGGCGATCGTCGACTTCGAGACCGAGCTGGCCAAGGTGCAGTGGACCCGCGTCGAGAACCGCGACCCGGTCAAGCGCTACAACAAGATGAGCGTGGCCGAGCTGGGCAAGCTTGCCCCGGGCTACGACTGGAAGGCGGCGCTGGGCGCGGCGGGCATCGGCAACAAGGTCGACACCATCATCGTCAACCAGCCGAGCTACTTCCAGGGCCTGAACGAGGTGCTGGCCAAGACCGAGCTGTCGACCCTGAAGTCCTACTTCGAATGGCAGCTGCTGCGTGAATTCTCGCCGCTGCTGTCGAAAGCCTTCGTGGAGCAGAGCTTCTCCTTCTACGGCACCGCGCTGAGCGGCGTGTCGGAACAGGCGCCGCTGTGGAAGCGCGGCGTGGGCGCGGTGGAAAGCGCGCTGGGCGAAGCGGTCGGCAAGCTGTACGTGAAGGAGCACTTCCCGGCCGAGCGCAAGGCGCGCATGGAAGAACTGGTGAAGAACCTGATCGTCGCCTACGGCCAGTCGATCGACAACCTCGAGTGGATGAGCCCGGACACCAAGAAGGAAGCCCGTGCCAAGCTGGCCAAGTTCACCCCGAAGATCGGCTATCCGGACAAGTGGCGCGACTACTCGAAGCTGAGCATCAAGCGTGACGACCTGGTCGGCAACGCGATGCGCACCGCGACCTTCCGCTACAACTACCAGCTGAACAAGCTGGGCAAGCCGGTTGACCGCACCGAGTGGGGCATGACGCCGCAGACCGTGAACGCCTACTACCGCAGCACGACCAACGAGATCGTGTTCCCGGCCGCGATCCTGCAGCCGCCGTTCTTCGACATGCGCGCAGACGACGCGGTCAACTACGGCGCGATCGGCGCCGTGATCGGCCACGAGATCGGCCACGGCTTCGACGACAAGGGCAGCCAGTCGGACGGCGACGGCAACCTGCGCAACTGGTGGACCGAGTCGGACCGCGCCGCCTTCAAGGCCCGCACCGACAAGCTGGTCAAGCAGTTCAACGGTTTCTCGCCGCTGCCGGGCTATAACGTCAACGGCGAACTGACCCTGGGCGAGAACATCGGCGACAACGCCGGCCTGTCGATCGCCTACAAGGCCTACAAGCTGTCGCTGAACGGCAAGCCGGCCCCGGTCATCGATGGCCTGACCGGCGACCAGCGCTTCTTCATGGGCTTCGGCCAGGTGTGGCGTTCGAAGATGCGCGAAGCGCAGCAGATCAACCAGGTCAAGACCGACCCGCACTCGCCGGGCCAGTTCCGCGCCAACGGCACCGTGATGAACATGCCTGAGTTCTACGAGGCCTTCAACGTCAAACCGGGCGACAAGATGTACCTGGCGCCGCAGGACCGCGTGATCATCTGGTAAGCGGCAGGGAGTAACACAGGACGGGTCGGCGCAAGCCGGCCCGTTTGTCCATCCACGACAACGACAACAAAACAGACACGGAGAGAAAGAATGAAACGACACATCCTGAGCGCCGCGGCGCTCGTTTTAGTGGCTTCGATGGCGCAGGCAGAATCAGCCAAGAGCGCTGCCGGCAATACCAAGGCCAAGACCCTGTCGGCCGGCATCGCGCTCGAATACGTCGAGCCGACCGTGCGCGCGCAGGACGACTTCTTCCAGCACCTGAACGGCAAGTGGCTGAAAACCGTCGAGATCCCGGCCGACAAGTCGAGCTGGGGCGCCTTCTACAAGCTGCACGACGACACCCAGCCGCAGCTGCGCGCCATCATCGAGAAGTCGGCCGCAAGCAAGGGCGCGCCAGCGGGCTCGGAAGTGCAGCTGATCGGCGACTTCTTCGCCAGCTACATGGACGAAGCGCGCCTGGAGCAGCTGGGCATCGCCCCGCTCAAGGGCGAGCTGGCCAACATCGCCGCGATCAAGGACAAGGCCGAATTGCCGGCCATCTTCGCGCGCCTGGGCCGCCTCGGCGTCAATGTGCCCTTCAGCTTCTACATCCACCAGGATGCCAAGGATTCGACCAAATACGTGGCCGACCTGTACCAGGGCGGCCTGGGCATGCCGGACCGCGACTACTACCTGAAGGCGGACGATGCCAAGCTGGCCGACACCCGCGCCAAGTACCAGCAGCACGTCGAGAAGATGCTGGCGCTGTCGGGCGACAAGAACGCCGCCGCGAACGCCAAGGCCATCGTCGACCTGGAAACCGAGCTGGCGCGCGTACAGTGGACCAAGGTCGAGAACCGCGATCCGATCAAGACCTACAACAAGGTCGAGCTGGCCAAGCTGGCCGACATCGCGCCGGGCTACGACTGGAACGCCTGGCTGGGCGCCGCCGGCATCGCGGGCAAGACCGACTACGTCATCGTCAGCCAGCCGAGCTACCTGAAGGGCATGGCCGAGATCGTGAACCGCGTGCCGCTCGAGACCTGGAAGGTCTACCTGCAGCAGCACCTGGTCAACGGCTACGCCAGCTACCTGTCGAAGGCCTTCGTGGACCAGCGCTTCGCCTTCCACGGCACGGTCCTGTCGGGCGCGCCGAAGCTGGAGCCGCGCTGGAAGCGCGGCGTGTCGACCGTCGAAGGCGCGCTGGGCGACGCGGTGGGAAAGCTGTACGTGAAGGAGCACTTCCCGGCCGAGCGCAAGGTGCGCATGGAAGCCCTGGTGAAGAACCTGCTGGAAGCCTACCGTCAGTCGATCGACACCCTTGACTGGATGAGCCCCGCCACCAAGAAGGAAGCCCAGGCCAAGCTGGCCAAGTTCAACCCGAAGATCGGCTATCCGAACAAGTGGAAGGAGTACGCGGCGCTCAGCGTCAAGCGCGACGACCTGGTCGGCAACGTGATGCGTTCGCGCGAAGTGGAGTACAACCGCGAGCTGAACAAGCTGGGCAAGCCGATCGATCGCGACGAATGGATGATGACGCCGCAGACCGTCAACGCCTACTACAACCCGGAACTGAACGAGATCGTGTTCCCGGCCGCGATCCTGCAGCCGCCGTTCTTCGACATGGCCGCCGACGACGCGGTGAACTACGGCGCCATCGGCGCCGTGATCGGCCACGAGATCAGCCACGGCTTCGACGACCAGGGTTCGCAGTACGACGGCGACGGCAACATGCGCAACTGGTGGACCGAGGAAGACGGCAAGCGCTTCGCCGAGAAGACCAAGGTGCTGGTGCAGCAGTACGCCTCCTACAGCCCGCTGCCGGGCTACCACGTGAACGGCGAACTGACCCTGGGCGAGAACATCGGCGACAACTCGGGCCTGGCGATCGCCCACAAGGCCTACAAGCTGTCCCTGAAGGGCAAGAAGGCCCCGGTCATCAACGGCCTGTCGGGCGACCAGCGCTTCTACATGGGCTGGGGCCAGGTGTGGCGCGCGAAGATGCGCGAGCCGGCCCAGATCAACCAGGTCAAGACCGACCCGCACTCGCCGGCGCAGTTCCGCGCCAACGGCACGCTGAAGAACCAGCCGGGCTTCTACGAAGCCTTCGGCGTGAAGGAAGGCGACAAGATGTACCTGGCGCCGAAGGACCGCGTGATCATCTGGTAAGCGCAGGCTGGCACATGGGCGCCGCGTCGCGGCGCCATAAAAAAATGCCGTCCGGTGTGAACCGGGCGGCATTTTTCGTTGGCGCGGCGCCTGCGGGCGCCGCCGGGATTACTTCGTCACGCTGGAGTAGCTGCAGGTCTTGGCGGTCGACTTTTTCGGGTCGCCGAACACCGCATTGGTGCACGGGGTCGAGCCAGTGATGACCTTGGTGAAGTAGTAGCCAGGGGCGCCATAGCGTACTTCACGGGTGCCGCTGAACGAGCATACGCCGCCTTCATTCGCACAGAACGTCCAGGTTACGGTGGTCGTGGTCGGGGTGGTCGTGGTCGGCGTCGTTCCGCTGGTCGTGTTCGAATAGCTGCAGGTCTTGGCAGTCGACTTCTTCGGATCGCCGAACACCGCATTGGTGCATGGGGTCGAAGCGGTGACCGTCTTGTAGTTGTAATAGCCCGGAGCCCCGTAGCGGACCTGGCGCGTGCCGGTGAAGGAGCAGGTGCCGCCTTCGTTGGCACAGTGGGTCCAGCCATCGGCCGACGGCGTCGGTGCCGGTTCTGGTTCCGGCGCCGGGGCCGGTGCCGGTGCCGGAGCCGGAGCCGTCGTCACCGCCGTCCCGGCTTCGTAGGCGCCGATATCCAGGCTACCTGCCGGACGGGTTTCGGAAGCTGCCACATGGTGGTACTGCGCGGCTGGCTTCAGGGACACGCCGGCAGCACTGTTGCCCGGATCCGAGCCTGCATCGATGACCAGCCCGGCCAATGTCGGACGCAAGTCGTAGGCTGCGCGGTTGACGAATGCCGGTGCGAGGGCAGCGTAGTTGGACTTCTTGATGGCGCTGGCCTGGGACGACATCGTGCCAACCCCACCGAAGATATTGTTCTGGATCAGGACTGGTTTGGTCACGGCGCTGCCGACCAGGACGAAGGTGCCGCGCGAGCTGTCTTCATTCAGGAAGGTATTGTTGACGACGTACAGGTCCTGAGTCGGATTGGAAGCACCTTCCATGCCGAAGGCCAGCAGGTTCGGATTGTTGTGGCTCGCCGGTTGCTGGATGACGTTGCCGATGACATAGGCGGTGCCGGCGTTCGGAATGTCGATCTCATAGCTCGGCTTGCGCGCGCCTTCCTGGCCAGCGGGCGTGCTCGAGAAACGGTTATAGGTGATCGTGTTGACGCGGGCGCGCGATTTCAGGTTATGGCCGCCATGCGCATCATGCGAGTAGTTGTAGCGGAAGGTCAGACTGCCGACGTTGCCGATGTACAGGTTGTGGGTATAGCCGGTGCCATAGCCATTGCGCGCAAATTCCGAATACTCGACAAGGATGTTGCTGCTGGTATTCGCGCCGGTCAGGATGCCGTTCTCGTTGTCGTGCAGATAGGAATTGCGCAGCGTGAAGTTAGTGCCTTCGAGACGCAATGCAGCGCCATTGTGGTCGGGCACCTTGGCGCCGTACATTTCGACGTTCTCGATCACGACGTTGCTGCCGCTGACGACCCAGATGCCTTTGCCCATGGCATTCTTGCCCGCAGCATCGATTTTTGGACGGCCGTTGACGCCGCGGATGGTCAAGTTGCTGACGCTGATACCGCACACGTCGCCGCTATAGGTTGCATTGCCTGTGATTTCGACGATATCGCCGCTTTTAGCGGCAGCAAACGCCTGGCAAGGGCGAGCATATGTTTTCCCTGCGCCGACGGAAAGGGTGGCAGCCGACACCGGCGCCACGGCGGCAGCGCATGCCAGCGCGAGTGCGGTTCGGGTGAAGGTAAGGCGGAGTTGACGCATAAAATCCTCTAGTCTTTTGTCTAACATTTGTGTCTGTAGGAAATTTCTCAGCGACACATTTGTTCCAGAGTATATGATGCGAGCGGGAAAATACGTAACCAATTGTAAGAAAAATCCTCCGAAAACAATATTTTCCTAGGAAAATTTGTTCTCACAGGAATTTCCATTGCCTACAAATGTGTTGCGATCATGCTGCAATTTGCTGGCATCTTGCGTGTTTTTTGGCAAATTTGATTGCTATAGTTGGAACGCATGCCTTCTGGCCTTGCTGTAAAGCTGACAAACAGTTTCGATACATTGGGAAACATTAGTTTGGGCTCAGCAGGTTGACACAAATTTGAAGTTATGTTTATACATTTATAATTATGTTTAATTTGCAATAAATGTCGGAGTTTTTTACAAAACAGGTAACGTATGGATGGAAGAGCAGGAAGCCTATTGATTCATCGCGCTTTTCTCGGCAGGCATGTTTTTTGCTCTGCATACTGCAAAGCTAACAACGGGAGAGGGCAATGAAAAACTATCGGCAGATTCTTGCTTTTATGCTCATGTTTTTGGCAGGCCTGGCGGCACCGGCCAGTGCGGCGCCGATCGTTGCAAGTGACACGACGTATTCCATTTACGTCGGCGGGACGGAAAGCGGTAATGATGTCGCGGGTATCTTCCGTTTCGATGGCAGGCCGGAAGCCATCCCGCGTGCGGGCGGCTTCCTGGCTGTGAACGAAACCGAAACCGATGTGGATTCAACGCGCAGCCTGATCATCATTACGCTGTCTGCCGACCGTGATCTGTTCCCCGCGATCGACGACGTGGCGCTGCTCGGCATCGGCATTTTCAATGACGGCCTCGACCTGCTGATGCCGGTCCGGCTCGTCGACGCCCGCATCAGCTTTCTCCAGCCGGGCGGCAACTTGGTCGACAATACCGAGAACCTGGTTTCCCAGGTTAGCCAGCCCAACCCATGGGACGGCTTTTTCCCCAACGACTTTGAACTGGTCGGTATCGAAGGAATCGGTGGCAAGAACGTACAGACGATCTCGTTCCAGTTCCTGGTCAGCACCGAGCTCGACGTACCGGAGCCGGGCATCGTGCTGCTGAGCGGAATCGGCCTGCTGGCATTGGTCGCCGCACGCAGGCGCAAGCGCGCGTAAAAAAAGCATGTCGGCCAGCAGGCGCGACATGCCTCATGCAACAAGGGCAGCTCGTGCCGCCCTTGTTTGTTTTATTTGACGGCAGCGACCATGTAGTCGACGGCAGCCTTGACGTCGGCATCGCTGACGGCAGCGCCGCCTTTCGGCGGCATGACGCCGGCTTTCCCCTGGAAACCCTTGATGGCGTGTTCGTACAGGACAGGATTGCCCTGCGCCACGCGTGCCGTCCACGCTGCCTTGTCGCCCAGCTTGGGAGCACCGGCGATGCCGGCGCCATGGCAGGCGATGCAGGCCGTATTGAAGACGTTCTTGCCGGCGTCGGCGCTGGCGACTGCCGGCGCGGCCGCCGCAGGTGCTGCCGCAGGCGCAACAGCAGCAGTGGCCGGTGCTGCCGGCGGGGTGGCCGCTTCTGCAGCCGGTGCGGCTGCGGTGGCCGTGGCGGCCGGTGCGGCGGCAGGGGCGGGGACGGCAGGTTCCTTGAAGCTGGCGCCGCTCTTGTTGGTCATGAAGACGACGGCGCGCGCGACTTCGACATCGTCGAGGTCCGGATTGCCGCCTTTGGCAGGCATGGCGCGGATGCCTTCGATCGCGTGTTTCACCAGGGTGTCGTAACCCTGGCCGAGACGTGCGGACCAGGAGCCGGTGTCGCCGGTCTTGGGAGCGCCCGCGGCGCCGCTGTCGTGGCAGGCGGCGCAGACGGCGGCATACACGGCGGCGCCGGCCTGGAGCACGCGGGGGGCGTTGGCATCCACCAGGGTGAAACCTGCATCGGCCAGTGGGCGGATACGGCTTTCGACTGCGCCGCTGGCCTGGCTGTCGGTGCCGGCGCCGGTCAGGCGGTCGCTGGTGGCAAAGACGACGAGTAGGATGATACCAATGACAATGACCAGGAAGAATCCTGTTACGGCGGCGACGAGCTGCTTGGGCGTACGGATCAGGGATTGATGTTCGTTGTGTGCGTCGCTCATGATTTCCTTAATTCAATAAAAAAACCTGCTACCGCGGCATCTCGTGCCTTTTTTGAAATGCCCTCAAGCAGCTGATTATAGACGTAAAGCTGCCAAAATGTAACGAAATTCGCTTGCCCGCCATGGACGGCAGGGCCGAAAGACTGTATTCTTCGGACACTTCACTCTACGCGGCTGTAGCTCAGTGGATAGAGTATTGGCCTCCGAAGCCAAGGGTCGTGGGTTCGATCCCCGCCAGCCGCGCCACTCCCCCAGGAATTCCCAAGACCGATCAGGTCGCATGTGGATTGCTCGCACCTGAGCACCACGTATTCATCTTTTTTCTCAGTGCGCGCATCGCCCTGAAAACTTGCTATTCGTTCAAGCATTTGTTCCGTCTCTTCCTACGTGACGGTAAATTTCTATTGCAATTACGCAACACATTCCTGCTCGCTGCCTCGTCGCGTCCACGCAAAAAGGGTGCGCACGTTACTGATGAGCACGAGTCATTTATTTTTAAAATGCTAAAATTTCTTGCCAGTTTTGCAGTTGGAGGAGTCACGCCTTGCTCCATGACGGAGTAGGTGCCTTGAACTGTAGAAATAGTGGCAACACGCCGGCACGGGATACCTTATCAAGATGTTGTTAATTGGGAGAAAAGTTTAGATACCGTTGAGAAGCTTCTTGTTTCCGTGCTATATTTGTTAAAAAAATTGCAAAAATTGGAGCGAAGCCCAATGAAAGCAGATCAGATCGTCGCAGTGGTGGGCCTGGGGTATGTCGGCCTTCCTTTAGCAGTTGAGTTCGGTAAGAAGTTCAGGACAATCGGTTTCGATTTGTCGGCCGCGAAGATCGAGCACTACAAGCAGTTTCGCGACCCAACGGGTGAAGTGTCTTCGGAAGAGTTGAGGGCATCCCAATGGCTGGACGTGACCACCGACCCCGCAGCCCTGGCGGTTGCGGATTACATCATCGTGGCGGTGCCGACCCCGGTCGACATTGCCCACAACCCGGATTTCACGCCGCTCCGGGGTGCCAGCCAGTCGGTGGGCAAGCACATGAAGCGCGGCGCGATCGTCGTGTACGAATCGACGGTGTATCCGGGAGCGACCGAAGAGGTCTGCATCCCGATCCTCGAAGAATGGTCGGGGATGAAATGGAAGCAGGATTTCCACGTTGGTTTTTCGCCTGAGCGCATCAATCCGGGCGACAAGGAACACACTCTGACGACGATCCTCAAGGTCGTCTCGGGAGATGACGAAGAGACGCTCGACAAGGTCGCTAAGTTGTACGAAGCGGTAGTCAGGGCGGGCGTCTACCGCGCCTCCGGCATCAAGGTGGCGGAAGCGGCGAAGGTCATCGAGAACACGCAGCGCGACCTGAACATCGCGTTGATGAATGAACTGGCAATTATTTTTGACAAGATCGGCATCGATACGCTCGAGGTGCTGCAGGCGGCCGGGACGAAGTGGAACTTCCTTCCTTTCCGTCCAGGCCTGGTCGGCGGGCACTGCATCGGTGTCGATCCGTACTACCTGACGCACAAGGCGGAAATGATCGGCTACCACCCGCAGGTGATTCTGGCGGGACGGCGGATCAACGACGGGATGGCGAAGTTCGTCGCGGAGAAAACCGTCAAGTCCCTGATCGCGGCCGGTTTCCACGTCAAGGGTTCGAAGGTGAACGTGCTGGGCCTGACCTTCAAGGAAGATTGCCCGGACCTGCGCAACTCGAAGGTGGCCGACATCGTCCACGAACTCGAGTCCTACGGGGTCGACGTGCACGTCTACGACCCGGTCGCGGAGCCGGACGAAGCCGAGCACGAGTACGGGATCAGGCTGGAAGACTGGGACAGCCTGCCGCCGGCCGATGCGATGGTGGCGGCGGTTCCGCACCAGGATCTGCTGTCGCGTCCGGCAGACGAACTGATGTCGAAACTGAATGACGGTGGCCTGTTCATCGACGTGAAATCGAAGTTTGATCGAGATGCAATCAGCCGGGCTGGCATCTCGGTGTGGCGGCTGTAAATCCGGGTTCCCCCGGGGGCGTTGCAAGGCGCAACCGGGGTAAGTATTCACTAAGAAAGTATTGGATCTGTGAACAAGTTTCAAGATGTCAGGCAGCACCTGCACCAGCACCAGTACCAATGGGTAGTGACGGGCGCGGCCGGCTTTATCGGCTCCCACCTGGTCGAGGCCCTGCTCGGGCTGGGCCAGCGTGTGACCGGGCTCGACAATTTTGCGACGGGCCACCGGCGCAACCTGGAAGGGGTGCGCGAGCTCGTCGGCCCTGCCGCATGGAACAATTTCAGCTTCACCGAAGGCGATATCTGTGACCCGGACACCTGCCCGGCCGTGGTGCGCGGCGCCGATTTCGTCCTGCACCAGGCTGCGCTCGGCTCGGTGCCGCGCTCGGTGGCCGACCCGGCCCGCAGCAATGCCACCAATGTCACCGGTTTCCTGAACATGCTGATCGCGGCGCGCGACGCCGGCGTGCGCCGCTTCGTCTACGCCGCCTCCAGCTCGACCTATGGCGACCATCCCGCCCTGCCGAAGACCGAGGACGTCATCGGCAAGCCGCTGTCTCCGTATGCTGTCACCAAGTACGTGAACGAACTGTATGCGGGCGTGTTCGCCAGCACCTATGGCACCCAGTCGATCGGACTGCGCTATTTCAATGTGTTCGGCCCGCGCCAGGACCCCCATGGCGCCTACGCGGCCGTGATTCCCCAATGGGTGGCTGCCCTGATCGGCAACCGCCCCGTCAAGATCAATGGTGACGGCGAGACCAGCCGTGACTTCTGCTACGTCGACAATGTTGTGCAGGCGAACCTGCTGGCCGCGCTGGCCGGGGACGAGGCCGCCAACCAGGTCTACAACGTGGCGCTGAACGAGCGTACCAGCCTGAACCAGCTGTACGCGATGCTGCGCGAATTGCTGGCCCCGCGCTTTCCACATGTGGCCGCCCACCGTCCCGAGCATGGGGAGTTCCGTCCAGGCGACGTGCGCCATTCCCAGGCCGACATCTCGAAGGCCGCGGCGCTGCTGGGTTATGCACCTGCCTGGCGCATCCGCGAAGGCCTGGAGCGTGCGCTCGACTGGTATGCCGGGCATCTGGAACAAGTATGAATCGTCTTCTGCAAGCAGTTAAAAATACGAAATTCGGGGGATACCGTGTTTAAGATCTCTAACCACTACGTGTCGAAGATCGTCTTCGTCTTGCTGTTCATCGAGGCCCTGATCCTGCTGGGCGCGGCCTATGCCGGGGCGTCGCTGCGCTTCCTGGACATGGATGCGCCGATCAGCACACCGCATGTCGAGCACTTCCTGACGTCGGCGATCGCCTTCGCCACCGCCATCATCTTCAGCATGAGCGCGATGGGCATGTACCAGCTCGACGCCGACGAAGGCCTGCGCCATCCCTTCTTCATGAAGCTGATGCCGTCCTTCCTGATGGGCTTCCTGATCCTGACCATCGTGTTCTACGTGGCGCCGGACCTGTCCTTCGGCCGCGGCATCCTGCTGCTGGTGTTCGCACTGTCGGCAATCGGCATCTTCCTGGCGCGCATGCTGTTCTTCAAGACCTCGGAGCTGCAGCTGCTGAAGTCGCGCATCATGTTCCTCGGCAGCGGCCCGCTGGCCAAGGAATGCAGCGAACTGGCCCAGCGCAAGTCGAACTACCACCGCTACCACATCGCCGGTTACATCCCGATCGCGCACGAGGAAGTGTGCGTGCCCGAGGACGGGCTGCTGAAGGTACGCGACGGCGACTCGCTGCATGCGCTGGCCAAGAAATACAACGTCCAGGAAATCGTGGTCTCGGTCCAGAACCGGCGCGGCGGCTTCCCGATGAAAGAACTGCTCGACTGCAAGCTGCGCGGCCTGCGCGTGACCGACGCCGCCACCTTCTTCGAGCGCGAAACCTGCCAGATCCGGGTCGACTCGCTGCAGCCGAGCTGGCTGATCTTCGGCGGCGGCTTCGACCAGAGCTTCATCCGCACCTTCATGAAGCGCGGCTTCGACCTGGTCTGCAGCACCATCATCCTGATCATGGCCTTCCCGCTGATGCTGCTGGCGGCGCTGGCGGTCAAGCTGGAAGACCGCGGCCCGGTGTTCTATTCCCAGGAACGGGTGGGCAAGGATGGGAAGACCTTCTTCGTGCACAAGTTCCGCAGCATGCGCGTCGATGCCGAAAAAGGCGGCAAGCCGCAGTGGGCCGCCCAGAACGACCCGCGCGTTACCCGCGTCGGCAACTTCATGCGCAAGACCCGTATCGACGAACTGCCCCAGATCCTGAACGTCTTCAAGGGCGAAATGTCCTTCGTCGGCCCGCGTCCGGAGCGTCCTTACTTCGTCGAGCAGCTGATCGAGGTGGTGCCGTATTACAATGTCCGCCACAGCATCAAGCCAGGCGTCACCGGCTGGGCCCAGGTGCGCTACGGCTACGGCTCCTCGGCCGAGGACGCGCTGCAGAAGCTGCAGTACGACCTCTACTACGTCAAGAACAACAGCCTGTTCCTCGACGTGCTGGTGCTGATCGATACGCTGAAGGTCGTGCTGTTCCGCAGCGGCCGTTGATTTTCCGGTGGCGCCCCGTGGCGCCGCCGCCATTTCCCGAATCCCCATGCCTTTGACGGCTGTTTTTTTGGGTGGCGCACGTTGACCAGTATTGCTGTCTATAGTTATAGCGTCGCTGCCGCCGCATTTCTCTTGCTGGGCGTGCTGCTGCTGGCCCTGTGGCGCGGCGGCGCCCATGTGACGTCCGTGACGGCCGCCTGCGCGCTCACCGCGCTGTGGGCCGGCGCCGTCGCCTGGGAAGCGTCGCAGGGAACGGCCGTGTCGGTCTGGACCGAGGCCCTCGAGATCGTGCGCAACGGCGCCTGGTCGGCGGTGCTGGTGCTCATGCTCGGGCACTACCGCGATCCGGACGGTTTCCTCGGCCTGCGCCGCCCGGTGCTGCTCGGGATTGCCGCCTACCTGCTGCTGCTGCTGGCCAAGCTCGTGCTGCAGCTCGACCTCATGTACAAGACCGATGCCGGCCTGGTGCCGAACGTGATGGCGCGCGTGTGCATGGCGGTGCTGGGCATGCTGCTGGTCGAGCAGGTGTACCGCAACAAGACGGTACAGGAACGCTGGATGGTGAAGTTCGCCTGCCTGGGCATCGGCGCGATGTTCGGCTACGACTTCTATATGTATACCCACGCGATGCTGTTCCACGAGATGAGCCCGGAAGTCTGGGACGCGCGCGGCGTGGTCAATGCCCTGGCGGTGCCCCTGGTCGGCACCGCGGTCAAGCGCAGCAAGTCCATGGTGACCCCGCTGGCGCTGTCGCGGCGCGTGATGTTCCATTCCGCCGCGCTGCTCGGCTCGGCCATCTACCTGCTGGCGATGGGCTCGGCCGGCTATTACCTGAAATTCTTCGGCGGCGACTGGGGCACCCTGATGCAGGTGGTGTTCCTGTGCGGCGCCTTGCTGCTGCTGGCGGGCGTGCTGTTTTCCGGCGCCTTCCGCGCCTGGCTGAAGGTCTTCATCAGCAAGCATTTCTACAGCTACGGCTACGACTACCGCGAGGAATGGATGCGCTTCACCCGCACCCTGTCCGAGCACGGCCCCAACCTGGGCGAGCGCGCCGTCGAGGCGGTCGCGGCCCTGGTGGAAAGCCCGGGCGGGGTGCTGTGGCAGCGCCGCGCCAACGATGTCTACGAACCGGTGGCCTTCTGGGAGGCGACCGCCAGCGACAACGAGCCGGCGGACTCGAACTTCTGCCGCTTCCTGGAAAGCACCCAGTGGGTCATCGACCTGCATGAATACCGGGCGTTGCCCGAGAAATACGGCGACCTGGTGCTGCCGGACTGGCTGGCCGCCATCCCGCGTGCCTGGGTGGTGGTGCCCCTGATCCTGCACGGCAAGCTGTTCGGCTTCGTGGTGCTGCAGGATTCGCGCAGCCCGGTAGCCCTGAACTGGGAAGTGTTCGACCTGCTGGAAATCGCCGGCAGCCAGGCCGCCAGCTACCTGGCCCTGCAGGATGCCGCCAACGACCTGATGGTGGCGCGCCAATTCGAATCCTTCAACCGGATGTCGACCTTTGTCGTACACGACCTGAAGAACCTGGTGTCGCAGTTGTCGCTCATGAACGCAAATGCCGAGAAGCACCGCGACAATCCGGAATTCCAGCGCGACATGCTCGACACCGTGACGCACTCGATCCAGAAGATGAAGATGATGCTGCAAAAGCTCAGCCGCAACGACGCTCCCGTCAAGCCGCTGCCGCTGACGGTCGACCGCGTGGTGCGCCAGGCGATCGCGCTCAAGGACGCCTTCGAGCCGCGCCCGGTGCTGCGGGTCGAGAACGGCGGCCTGCAGGTGCTGGCCGACAGCGAGCGCCTCGAGCGCGTGCTCGGCCACCTGATCCAGAATGCGATCGAGGCCACGCCCAAGAGCGGCCGCGTCACCGTCGACATCCGGCGCGCTGACGGCTGCGCGGTGGTCGAGATCGCCGACACCGGCTCGGGCATGAGCGAGGAATTCATCCGCGAACGCCTGTTCAAACCCTTCGAATCGACCAAGCCGGCCGGGATGGGCATCGGCCTGTTCGAAAGCCGCGAATACATCAACGAGCTGGGCGGCAAGCTGGAACTCGCCAGCGCTCCTGCCGCCGGAACCACATTCACAGTCAGCCTGCCGCTCTACAGCGAGGAAGCCCGCAACGTGGGGCAGGCCGCATGACCCGAGGACTGCCGTGACGCAAAACAAACCGAAACTCCTGATCATCGAAGACGATCCGGGCCTGCAGAAACAGCTGCGCTGGAGCCTGGATGCCTATGACGTGGTCGTCGCCGGCGACCGCGAGACCGCGCTGGCCCAGATCCGGCGCCATGAGCCGGCCGTGGTCACCATGGACCTGGGCCTGCCGCCCGATCCCGACGGCTCGACCGAAGGGCTGGCGACGCTGGAACAGATCCTGGCGCTGGCCCCGGACACCCGCGTCATCGTCCTGACCGGCAACCAGGACCACGGCAATGCGGTCAAGGCGATCGGCATGGGCGCCTACGATTTCCACCAGAAGCCCTGCGAGCCGGAAGTGCTGAAGCTGGTGATCCAGCGCGCCTTCTTCCTGTACAACCTGCAGATGGAAAACCGCCGCATGCAGCAGTCGCAGGCCGATTCGCCCATGGCCGGCGTGATCAGCCGCGACGCCGGCATGCTCAAGGTCTGCCGCAACATCGAGAAGGTGGCGCCGACCTCGGCCTCGGTAATGCTGCTGGGCGAATCGGGCACCGGCAAGGAAGTGCTGGCGCGCGCCCTGCACGCGCTGTCGCCGCGCTCCAAGGAACGCTTCATGGCGATCAACTGCGCTGCGATTCCGGAAAACCTGCTCGAGAGCGAACTGTTCGGCTATGAAAAGGGCGCGTTCACCGGCGCGGCCAAGCAGACCAAGGGCAAGGTCGAGCTGGCGCACGGCGGCACCTTCTTCCTCGACGAGGTCGGCGACCTGCCGATGGCCCTGCAGGCCAAGCTGCTGCGCTTCCTGCAGGAGCGCGTGATCGAGCGCATCGGCGGCCACGAGGAAATCCCGGTCGACGTGCGCATCGTCTGTGCGACCCACCAGAAACTGAAGGAACTGTGCGCGACCGGGCGCTTCCGCGAAGACTTGTACTACCGCCTGTCCGAGATCGTGGTGACGATTCCGCCGCTGCGCACGCGCCACGGCGACGCCGCCCTGCTGGCCCACCACTTCAAGAACAAGTTCTGCGCCCAGGAATCGCGCTCGACGCTGCACTTCGCGCCGGACGCGATCGCGGCGATCGAGGGCTACGACTGGCCCGGCAACGTGCGCGAGATGGAGAACTGCATCAAGCGCGCCGTCATCATGGCCGACGGCAATACCATCGTCGCCGACGACCTCGGCCTGCCGGAGGGCGACAAGCCGGTCGACGAACCGCTGAACCTGCGCCAGGTACGCGACGAGGCCGAGTACATGGCGATCGTCAAGGCGCTGGCGCGGGTCGACGGCAACATCGTCAAGGCTTCCGAAATGCTCGGCATCAGCCGCCCGACCATGTATGACCTGATGAACCGTCACGGCATCAAGAGCGCCGCATGAAGCAGGCGCAGCAGGGGGGCGGGCATGCCCGCCGCCGTGGCCGGACCAGGCGTCGCCTGGCCGCGGCCGCGGCGCTGCTGGTGGCAGGCGGCGTCATTGCCGCCATCGCCGTCGACAGCGCCGGCATCGCGCCGCGCCAGCTCGCGCCCTACATCGAAAAACGTACCAGTGGCCACAATGCGGCCATCGTCGCCGCCGGCCAATTCACGGCCGGCACCCTGCAGCGTCTCGACCGCGGGACGCCGGCGGCGCCGGAAGACCCGCAGCTGTCCGGACTGGCGCTCGGCGCCCAGGCCAGGGCCGCGGGAGACGCGCGCCACGCCGGCACGGTGGTCGCCAGCGCCGACGCGCTGCGCGCCGCGCTGGCGCGAGCAAGCCAGGGCGAGGTCATCACCATCGCGCCCGGCACTTACCGCTTTTCCGGCAGTGCGGGACTGAACGCCGACCGTCCCGGCGCGCCCGACGCGCCGATCGTGGTGCGGGCGGCGCGGCCCGGCAGCGTACGGCTCGAATTCGACATGCTCGAGGGCTTTCGCGTCAGCGCGCCGCACTGGCGCTTCGAAAACCTGGACATCCGCGGGGTGTGCGGGCGTGACGACGATTGCGAGCACGCCTTCCACGTGGTCGGCGCCGCCAGCCATTTTGTCGCGCGCAACAACACCATCAGCGACTTCAACGCCCACTTCAAGATCAATGCCCTGCGCGGGCGCTTTCCCGACGCCGGCCTGATCGAATCGAACACCCTGGACGCCAGCCGCCCGCGCCGCACCGCCAACCCGGTCACCCCGATCGACCTGGTGGCGGCCAGCGGCTGGACAGTCCGCGCCAACGTGATCAGCGACTTCATCAAGGAGGGCGGCAATGGGGTCAGCTACGGCGCCTTTGCCAAGGGCGGCGGCAGCGGCAACGTCTTCGAGCGTAACCTGGTGTGGTGCGAGCGCCGCCTGCGCGGCCTGCCGGGACAGCGGATCGGCCTGTCCTTCGGCGGCGGCGGTACCGGCAAGGCGCTGTGCCGCGACGGGCGCTGCATCACGGAGCAGGATGGCGGCATCCTGCGCGCCAACCTGGTGGTCGGCTGCTCCGACGCCGGCGTCTACCTGAACAGCGCGGCGACTACCCGGGTCGAGGACAATACGCTGATCGACACCACCGGCATCGACGTGCGCTTCCCCGCCAGCAGCGCGCGCCTGGACGGCAACCTGGTCGACGGACCGATCCGCAGCCGCGACGGCGGCCTGGTGCACGAGGGCGACAACCGCACCTCCGCGGTATGGCAGGCGTTCGCCGGCCTGCATCCGGTGCGCAGCCTGTTCGTGGCGCCAGGCAGCGGCGACTTCCGCTGGAGCGGCGAGGCGCCGCTGCGTGCGCATGAACGCGCTGAGCCCGCTCTCGACTTGTGCGGAGGACGCCGCCAGCAGCCGCCGGCCTATGGCGCCTTCGACAGTTTCGGCGCTTGCCGGTCGCGCATGGAGGCGGCGGCGCGCTGACTCACCAGGAACGCACCCAGGCGCTGGTCCAGGCCGCGACCTGGTCGCGCCAGGCGCGCCGCGAGAAGGTATGGTCGGCGCCGTCGAGCTCATGACGGGTCACGCGCGGACCGGACAGCAGCTTTTTCCAGGCCGGCGTGGCCGTTGCCAGGTCGCAGAATTCGCGTCCGGTCAGGTCGGCACCCCCGATCACCACCATGACGCGCCCCCCGAAGGCGGCCAGGGCCGCATGCATGCGCTCGGGCAGCGCCGGCGCCGGCGATGCCGGGGCCAGCGCGGCGCGCACCAGGCCGATGGCCGACTTGATCGAACGCACCAGGTCGAGGCGGCCGCTGAGCAGCCGGCGCCAGAAGGACGATTCGCCCAGACGCTGGCGGTAATAGTGGCGCAGGGTGGTGCGCGCCAGGCCGTCGTCGGTGCGCACCCAGGGGTTGAGCAGCACCAGGCCGGCCACACGCCGGTCCGAGCGCGCATACAGCGCCGCGGCCGAGGCGCCGTCGCACAAGCCCCACAGCACCACTTCGCGCAAGCCTGGCGCGGCGGCGAAAAAGGCGTCGATGGCGGCGCGCAGGTCGTCGTCGACGCTCTCGAAGGAACGCAGCTCGCCCTCGCTATCGCCCATGCCGCGGTAGTCGAAACGCATGGCCGGGATGCCGTCCTGCGCCAGCGCGCGCGCCAGCAGGGTGAACTGGCGGTGGCTGCCGGCGCGGTACTGCGATCCGCCGACCACGACCAGCACGCCGCGACTGGCGGGTTTGGCAGGCAGGCTCGCTACCCCGACCAGCCAGTCGCCGCCGCAGGGGAAGCTGAGCGCGCGTTCTTCAATGCCCAAGGCGGTCCTCCCGCAACAGCGTCGAGGTCGCCGCCAGCAGGGCCGGGGCATCCACGCCTTCGCCGGCCGCCCAGAAGGGCGGGCAATCGACCGGATGGACCTGCAGCCGCGCATGCCGGCTGCGCCAGGCCTCCGCGGTCCGGGCCGCTCCCGGCGGCAGGACCTGGCCGGCCTTGTCGGCGGAATGCGCGGCCATCTCGAACCAGTGCACCGGGCAGGGCGGCGTGTGCCGTTCGAGCGGAGCCAGCGCGTCGATGGCCGCGGCCAGCGCCGGGTCCAGCGCGTAGCCGCCGACTTCGAGGATGTCGCCGGACTGCAGCGCGGCGCGCAGGGCGCGGGTGCCGGTCTGCTCGGAGGCGCTGTCGGCCAGCATGGCATTGACGGTACGCATGCGCAGGAACTGGGTCAGGTAGGCCTGGCCGCTGGTGACCGGCTGCCACAGGAGCAGCGCGCGCAGCGGATGCGGCGCCGCCTGCGCGTAGTCGAGCGCCAGCAGGGCGCCCAGGCGCATGCCCCACAGCACCGGCGGGTGGGCGATGCGTTCGCCGAGCCAGGCGCAGCACGCCGCCAGGTCGTCCTTCCAGGTTTCCCAGCGGGCGTCGGAGAAATCGCCGCTGCTGTCGCCGGTGCCGGCCAGGTCGGGCTGCAGCACGCCATAGCCGAGCGCCGCCAGTTCGCGCGCCTGTTGCGCCGCGATGCGGCGCGCGCGGTTCATTTCTTCGGCAAACGGCGGCACGTAGAGGATGGCGCCGCGGCAGTCGCCGCGCGGCGGATGGTAGAGGCAGAACAGCTGGCCCCTGGTGCGCTGCAGGAAGAAGGGTTGGGCGCGCGCTTCAATCGCGCCAGCGGTCATCCGGCGCTCTTCCGGGCGACGAAATCGGCCAGGCTGCCCAGGGTTTCGAAGGTGCTGGCGCTGAGGTCGTCGTCGTCGATGACGATGCCGAAATGGTCTTCGAGCGCTCCGACCAGGCTCACCACGGCCATCGAGTCGAGTTCAGGCAGGCTGCCCAGCAGGGGAGAATCGGACTGCAGGCGCTGGCCCGCTTCACCCAGGCTCAGCACGTCAATCAGGATGGTCTTTACTTCGTCGAGGTACATGTCGCAATTCCACGCAGGCGGTGCGCCGTGCGCACCATGGGTCGATTATACATTCGGGCGCAGCAGGGCCAGGCGCGCTCGTGCCATGCCGCCCAGGCGGTGCACCTCGTCCAGCACGGGATGGCTGCTGGCGCGCAGCAGCAGGTACCAGGCCAGGGCCAGCACCGGGAACATCAGCAGCAGGCGTACCAGCGGCGCCAGTTGGGACGGCAGCGCCAGCGCCAGCAGGGCCGCGACGGCGGCGGTGCCGGCGGCGACGAGGGCGCTCGGCAACAGGGCGCGCAGCAGGTCCAGCGCACCGAAGCCGAGGTGGCGCCGCTGCTGCAACAAGGTGATCGGCGCAGCCGCCACGGTCGCCAGGCACAGTACCCAGCCGAAGCCGGCCAGGGTGCCGTCGAACAGGACGACTGCGAAAGCGATCCTGGCCAGCAGGGTTGCCGCCACCGGGAATGCGCTCAGGTAGGGCCGTCCAATGGCGGTGACCGCAAACGGCACGTAGTGGAAGGCCATCGTCACGGCGGCGGCGAGGGACAGGGGCAGGATCGCCGGCACGCACTCGAGCCAGACGTCGCTGTACAGGGCCTGCACGATGTCCTTCCCGAGCACGGTGGTCAGGGCCAGGGCGGTCCAGCCGACCCCGGTCAGCAGGCTGGTGGCACGGCTCAGCACCGGCACCAGTGATTCGCCGCGGTGGTGGGCCTGCGCCAGGTAGGATACCGCGCCGTAGCTGACGGTCGAGCCTGCGATATGGGTGAAGATCGTCACCGTCGAGTTGGCACGGCTGAGCAGGCCGACGTGGTGCGCACTGCCGAGCTTGCCCAGCAGCAGGTCGGGAAGGGCATTGTTCAAGGCCACCATACAGCTCGACAACAAGGAACCCAGGCCGAAATGGGTGACGCTGCGCCAATGGGCGAAGGAGGGCAGCCACGGAATGCCCTTCGGACGGTACGGTATGTACGCGATGGCGCAGACAATGATGTTGACCAGGTTGGCGTAGGCCAGGCTGACCGGGCCGTGGCCGAGGGCGGCGAATGCCACGCAGGCGACGCAGAAACTGGTGGTGCCGATGATGTTGACGATCGCCTGCTTTTCCGCGGCAAACTCGCGCGTCAGGAGGGCGTTGGTGATCGCGCCGAACGGGATCAGGAGGAAACCGATCGACAATACCTGCATCACCGGGATCATTTCCGGTTCCTTGAACCAGAGTCCGATGGATTCGCTCGACAGGAACAGTCCGATGGCAATCAACCAGGAGGTCGTGAATACCACGCCGGTGGCCGAACGGATCTTGTCCGGGGTGAGCTCCGGTTCGCGCTGGAGATAGGTCGAGACGCCGAAGTCGCGGAACACGTGCGCCAGGTTGACGAACACGACCGTCATCGAATAGATGCCGATCTCGCTCGGGGTCAGGAGGTAGGCCAGCACGACGCTGACCGCGAATCGCATGAGGGTTGCGCCGGACGACGAGAAGAACGTGATAACCAGCGAGCGACGCAGATCTGCCATGGATTGCCTGTTCCTGAATACGGTGACGCCGGGCTGTCAGGCCGGAACGCTCCCGATCAGTTCGATCGCCTGGCGCGAGGTCGCCTCATACTTGCTGTTGATGAAGCGCATCGAGCCGATAAAGTGGAAGAAGGCAGTATCGCCAGTGGCGCAGTCCGGCGTCCCGTACTTCGGGAACGGCAGGGCGCGGGTGCCGGCCGCGTTCGCGATCAGATAGTTCGAGGTGACCTGTTCCGTGCCCCAGCGTCTCCAGTCATCGCCGAGCTTGCCGCCCATCCTGCGCGAGAAGTCGATCATCTGCTCGCGCATCCCGGCCGAGCGCGGGAAACCGGTGAACCCGGAACAGCCACGGATATAGCGGGCGTCCGCCGGCAGACCGACCTGGGCCATTTCTGCCTCGGAGATGCTCTGGATGTGCGCGCCAGGGCGCAGCTTGGGCAGGGCATTCTGGCGTGTCTCGGCCAGCGAACGGATCGGCGTGTCCGGCAACTCGCCGAGGACGAAACCATGGCCCGCCTGGATGGCCTCGCGCACTTCCGGAATCGGGCGCACCGTCAAGGTATCGGCGTCGAGCTGCACGACATAGTTGTCGGGAGAGAAATTTGCGATAGCAAAAAGACGCTCCCAGGTGCCGCCGCGCGGCATGTCGGGATGGGTGAACTCGTCGGCATCGCGCAGTTCGATGTGCGGCACGTGCTGTTTCAGGGTTGCCCGGTCGGCAGGCGTGATCGACGGATCGCAGACCACGACGATCCTTTCCGGATTCAGGAAGTAGACGAAGGATTTCACCGCCACCAGGTAGGACTGTACGTCGCGCTGGTGCACCATCGACAAGAGCATGAAGGGCAGCGTCCCCTGTTTCAGAGGTGCGGTATCCAGGACTTGGCGAACGGCCTTGTTGTACTGGCCGCGAAAATAGTCCCGCTTGACGCGCTGGATTACCCTGTTCACTAAAGACATCCCTGCTGGCTCCTGTGTCGGTTTCCGCCGGCAGCCCATGGTTGCCGGCTAAGTAAAGAATCGATGACTGTAGGATTTGCTTCGGCAACTTCCTTGCCACAACGCACAACATTATATGACGCATTGCCGCGCACACACGTTACACGTAACAATTTTTCAATAGTGTTGGCTTTTTCTACAGATTTTGTTGCCACTCTGCAAGATCAGGCGTCCTTTTGCATGCTCAAAAAAAAAGCGCCCAGACATTCCGGGCGCCCTTTTTGCGCAGCAAAGTCTTACTTGCGCGGAATGATCGCAAATTGCGGTGCGGTGCTGTAATCCGGCTTGACGCTGCGGGCCATGAACGTGGACCACGCCTGGTCTGCGCTAGTGATGCCCGCGCCCGCCGCGACGGCCAGGGCCGGTTGCATGTTCGACGGATACCCAAGCGTCGAGCTTGCATAGCCCGCCATGCGCCCCGCAACCCAGGTATGCCCATCCGCACGCGTCAGCCAGTCGGCCTGGGCCTGGGTGCCGCATGGCTGGTCGATATACCTGGTGCCGAGCGGATCCGTGATGATCTTGCGGTCATCGTTCGGGATGCCGGGGTCGCTGAAGTTGGCACGGTACAGCTGTTCGAAGCTGGAATAGACCGGGGTGCTCATGCTGTCCCGGAACTTGAGCCAATACGAAGCGCCCTGGATCCAGCAGAAGCCCGGATCCGCCATGCGGCCGAGGACATACTTGGCTTTCCATTGCAGGATCGGCAGCGCCTTGGTGAAGCCGAGTTCGTTCAGGTAACCGAAGCTCCAGGTAAAGTAGTCGTCCTGCCACGGTGCCGACGCGGTCACCGCGAAAGCTGCCTCGCCCGAGCCGTCATAGGCGCCGAGGTTGTTCGGATTCCCGACCACATAAGTGGCGTGGTAGAACGCGAGGTTGTTGTCGAGCTGCTGGGTGAAATAGGCCTTGAGCGGATGCTGGTCTGGCGTGATGTACGCGGCATGGCCGAGCGTACGGAGCGACCAGGCCTGGCCGCGCAGCTGCTGCCAGCGGACCAGGCCCTGCCCATAGCCGGAGCTGCCCGGCGCGACTTCCAGGGGATTGCTTGCTGCCCAGAACTGTAACTCTTCCAGGTAGTAATAGTCGCCCGTGACCAGGTAGGGCAGGTAGGCCATGGACGGCTGGTGCGCGGTGTCGTGGGTATAGGGCGTCTTGCACAGGTTGCCGTCATTGTTGGCGCAGCGCGGTACCGGCAGCGGGCCCTTGTGCGCCAGGTTCATGTGGGTGGTCAGTTCCCTGTTCGCAGCGTTGTCCGTACGCACCGGATAGCCGGTTTTCTCGTCGCGAAGGTGCATGGACCAGGCGCCGGAGCCTTCCGCCACGGCCAGCATGGCATCTTTGGCCCGCTTGTCTTGCGACAGCAGGTACATGACCGAGAAACCCGGCAGCGGACCGATGTCGTTGCGGCCGCCGGTGGTGGGCATGTAGGCCTTGATGAGGCCGATCTTCATCGGGCCGGTATTCGTGTCGTTGAGATCGGTGGTAAACCGGGCCAGTTCTTTCTCGGATGGAACGACCGACCGGTCGTAGTTCGACACGGCCTTGCTGGCGATCAGATAGGCGGTGTCGTGCTTGATATGGATCGCGGGCGTGCTTGCCGCATCCCACCATGCCGACTGGCGCCAGCGCGCGTGGTGATAATGCGTCAGGCCAGTCTGGGCATACGCCAGGCGTCCTCCGACCTCGAGCTTGACGTCATACGTCAGGTTGCGGGCGCCGGCGGTGAAAGTCTTGTCGTTTTCGATACTGACCGAGACCTGGGCCTGCTTCGGCAGGGACGAATACCAGCGCACGTCGAAGCGGGCGTTCAGCAGTGGATGAGCGATACCCGCAGCGTTCTTCAGCGGTACCGCCATGATCCATTCGTTGGCCACGGTGCCCGATAGCCAGTTGATCGGATTTGCCGCCGCCAATGCATCGGCCAGCGATGCCGTGTACTCGACATTGTCCAGGAGAATGCTGACCTTGCTGGTCAGGCCGGACGAAGCAAGCTGCTGCAGGCTGACATTGCTCGGCTCGGACGTGCTCGACTTTACCAGGGTGAGCGTCTGGGTCTGGCCTGCCGTGAGCGAGGGCAGCACCCCCGACACGATCACGTGACGCACCGACCCGTCGGCATGGGTGGCCTTGACGTCGGCCTGCAGGCGGATCACGGTGCCGTCGGCCAGTTTGGCGGCCAGCCCGTCGGTACGCGCCATTTCTCCGGCGGCGATGACCTGACCGAAGGTGAAGGGGACATTGGTCTGGGCGGTGCCGGTGTTCTGGATGCGAATGTCAGTGATCGGCGCACCGACGACGATCGCCGGTGCGGTAGTGCCTGGAATCGGGGTCGCGATAATTGGTGTGATCGGTTTGGGCGCGTAGGCGGACGTGACAGTGGCCAGCGTGACGCTGCTTTCCGCCGCCGGGTCGCCTCCGCCGCCGCAGGCGGCCAGCAGGATTGCAGTAAACAGTATGCTCATGCCTTTTACATGGCGAGGGGCGAAGACCCTGGCGGATACATGACCGGTCTCGCTGTTGTTGGTCGATTTCGGGTCAATCATTTCAGGATTCATGACTATAGGTAAGTATTCTTTGAGGAAATAATTTCCTTGAGGAATTTTACTTTACCTGATTCAATAAATCCTGTGTTCAATATTTAGGCAATTTCCACGCAAAAACAACAGAAAATCGATATTTTGCTATCTAAATCAAGAAATGAAGTCAAGCAGTTTTAAAGAAATTGTAAGGAAAACGACACGTAGCTGCCGGAACGCGGGATCTAAAACAAATTCTTTTATATTCAGGCACTTAAATGGTCATATATTGACGTTTGTGTTGAAAAAAAGGATACGCGGCCAGCTAGATGGATGATTAATGTGGATAATCAGTAAAGGCCTGTAGCATGAATGAAAAAGTTTCCTAAGGTTAAAAGATCAGGCAAAGATTATATTATTTATTTTTGATTAAATAAAAACCTGTTTTCGATCAGCGAAGTTTTCCTGTTTTTCCCGCCGCTTGCCAATCCGGCCCTGTTCTTGTTGTGCGCTGAGCAACAAGATCGATGTGTTAAGATGGAAATACAGCGAGCAGCATGGGCTGCTGCGCTCAACCGCATAAGGCGAGAAACGTGTCACTCTCCGGCAAAGGTTTTCCCTATCACGCTCTTGTACGACATGGCGATGTGCTTCCCGCCCTCGCCGGGAACGCTGCTTCCAGCATGCGGGGCGCGCGCCATGCCGACGTGAAGCGGCGCCCTGGTCATGGACAGGATCTGCTTCCATGCTAGGAAAGGAGAACCGTATCCGGGCCTGCCTGCCATCCGGCTCCCCTCCGGTGCTGGTCGTGGTCGTGGATGCCGAGGAGGAGTTTGCCTGGGATCGCCCCTTCGACCGGGTCAATGTCGGCACTACCTCGATCGCAGGCCAGCCCCTGATGCACGAGCGGGTGTTCGACAAGTTCGGCATCGTCCCCACCTACATGTGCGACTGGCCGGTCACCACGGCGCCGGCCTCGGCGTCGACGCTGCGACGCCTGATGGAGGAGGGACGCTGTGACATCGGCGCCCACCTGCATCCTTGGGTATCCCCGCCGCACGTCGAGCAGGTTACGCGCTTCAATTCCTATGCTGGCAATCTGCCGCGCGAGCTGGAATACGAAAAGCTGCGCAGGCTGACCGAGGCGATCGGCGACTCCTTCGGCCACGTGCCGCTCGCGTTCAAGGCGGGCCGCTATGGGCTTGGTCCCCACACGGCCGAGTCGATCGCGTCCCTGGGCTATGCCATCGACACCAGCGTGGTGCCGTACACGTCGTTCGCCTATGACAGCGGTCCCGATTTCCGGGAACATGACGAGCATCCCTACTGGTTCGAGGCCGGCCGGCGCGAACTGCTCGAAGTGCCGGTCACGACCGGTTATGCCGGCTGGCTGCGCGCACTGGGCAGGCCACTCTATGAACTGGCGCAGCAACCGCTGGCGCGCCGTGCCCGGATGGGGGGCATGCTGGCGCATGTACGCGCACTCGAGCGTATCCGCCTCAGCCCCGAAGTGGCGAGCGGCGCCGAAATGCGGCGCCTGGCCGCGACCCTGCACGGCGGCGGCTGCGAAGTATTCACACTGACATATCACAGTCCGTCGATGGCGGTCGGCCATACGCCTTATGTCCGCAGCGCGGCTGACCTGGAGCGCTTCATCGCGACCGTGCATGACTTCTGCAGCTGGTTCCGCGACGAACTGGGCGGCCAGTTCGCGAGCCTGTCGCAGTTGCGGGACATGATCGCCCTTACCCGGCCCAGGCTGCAGCAAGAGCTGGAAACCCCGGCATTGAAGCAGATGCTGGGTTGAGCGCGGGCGTTATCCGGCCTCGCGAACCGCACTCGGGCGCTGCCGCCGCGCCGCCAGCGCATGCAGGCGCGCCAGCAGCGGCCAGCGGTAGCTGTTCAGGTGGTACATGGTCCGGATCTCGTCGGTCCAGCGCAGGTGCCATTCCATCACCCGTCCGTAGAACTCGATCCGTTCGAAACGGCCGTCCTCGAAAATGTCGCGGCAGGCTTCCTCGCGCATCAGGAGCGCCGGCGACAGCGTGCCGCCGAGGCTTTCGTCATAGGCGGTCTTGAGCACGACCACGCAGCCG
Organism: Massilia sp. BHUDP2; assembly: GCF_046236355.1. Taxonomy (NCBI): domain Bacteria; kingdom Pseudomonadati; phylum Pseudomonadota; class Betaproteobacteria; order Burkholderiales; family Oxalobacteraceae; genus Massilia; species Massilia sp. BHUDP2. Next base: position 659,723 of record NZ_JBJUVW010000003.1, on the reverse strand, counting down.
CCGCCTTCGACGCACAGGTCCATGGCCGCCAGCCGGTCGCCGATGAAGTAACGGTAGACGCGCGCTGCGCCGCGCCGGGCAAAGGCTTCCAGCATGGCCCGGTAGAATCGGCCCTGCGCGTCGTCGCCGCGCACCGCGCTGCCGGCGGCGCCTTTCCAGCCCTGCGTTTCCAGCATGCCGTAGTCGCGCACCGCCGCCGCCATCTCCTCCGGCGCCCGCAGGACCTGCAGGCGGGTGGCGCAGCCTTCCTGCTGCAGGCGCTTGCGCTGTTTCTTGAGGTTGCTGCGCAGGTTCTTGCCGCGCGCATTCCAGTAGGCCTCGAAGCCGGGCGCCAGGCTGATGCGGGCCGTCTCGATGTAGTCGAGGGTGCGCGTGCGGGCGCTGGCGGCCGGCCGCGGCAACAGCATCGGGTCGCACTGGGTGATGCCGAGCACCAGGGCGGCGCCGGGCAGGACGCGCAGCAGGCCGGGAATATAAGGCTCCGGCGAGCCGGCATCGCGCTGCAGCCAGAAGCCGACCGGCGCCTGCGAAGGCTGGAAGGTGGCCCAGCGGCCCGGGCCGGCGGGCGCCACGACGGTCATGACGCGGGTAAGGCCGGCCTCTTCGTACCAGGCCAGCAGTTCTTCTCCGCTGCCGAGGGTGTCCAGCGCGGCCGCCAGGAAGTCGGCCGCCAGCAGGGGCGAGCCGCCGCAGTCGGCATGCAGCGCCTGCCAGCGGGGAAGGTGGTCGCCGAACCGGGACGCGGGAACGACGGTCCAGCTCATGCCGCCAATGCCGGTGTGGCGCCGAGTGCGCGCCGGAGGGCGTCGCGCAGCCGATCGAGTTCGTCCGCGCGCAGTTCCTGGTGGCAGGGCAGGCCGATCAGCTGGCGTCCCAGCGCCATGCTGTTGGCGCAGGTGGCGGCGTCGACGCCGGGCCACAGGCTCGCACCGAAGCGCACCATCGGCACGCCGGCCGCCTGCAGGCTGGCCGCCACCGCGTCGGCCTGGTCCACCAGCAGCGGGAAGATCCAGGGACATGCGCCCTCGGGCAGCGTCGGGTGCAGGGGCCGGCAGCCCGGCAGCCCGTCGAGGGCCTGCTGGAGCTGCAGGTAATGGCGGCGGCGCAGCGCGACGATGCGCGCGCGCGACGCCAGGCGCACGCTCAGGCGCGAAAACAGCGAGGAGCGCTTGTCGAGCCAGCGCGGGTCGAAGTTGTAGCTGCTGTCCGAGGAGTCCGGGGCAAGGGCCGGCGCGGCTTCACCCGTAGGGCGGCGCGACTTGAGGGCATTCCAGAGCGCGCTCTTGAGGCGCAGCGGCAGCGACAGCGCCAGGCGCAAGGCCGGCAGGCGGCCATGGGCAAAGGCCATCTCGAGCGCCGCCAGCGCGGCCTTGGCCTCGAAGCCAAGGCCGGCCGAACGCAGGGGAATGCCAAGGGGGCGGCGGTGCGACACCAGGCACCCGCCCTCGTAGATCGGATAGAACTTCATGCTGCTGCCGATCGCGTAGTCGCCGGTGCTGCCGACCGGGGTGCCCGCATGGTGGCCGAAGAAGGCATGCGCGCAGTCTTCCAGCAGCATGGCGCCGTGTACGTCGCACAGGGCGCGCAGCCCGCGCAGGTCCTGGGGAAAACCGAAGAAATGGGTCGCCATGACCGCTTTCACGCTGCCGTCGAGTTTGGCGGCGATGTCCTCGAGGTCGATGGTGCTGTCCGGGCGCACCCGGTAGAACACGACGGAGGCGCCGCACCAGTGCACCGGCGGGATCATCGAGGGGCTGTGATAGGCCGGCACCAGCACGGTGTGGCCCGGGCCCACGCCCATCTCGCGCAAGGCCAGGCCGATCGCGATGCGTCCGCTCGTCACCATGCGCACCGCAGCCGCATCGAGCAGGCTGGGAAGGGATGCGCCGCCGCGCTGGAAGAAGGAGGCCGGCGACAGGACGGGAACGGAAGGCAGTGCCCGGTGCGGGGGCGCCTGGTGATCTATTGTCGACATGCATTAAATATAACATGCGTTATCTCCGGCAACGCGTCGGATAGCGTGTGCCGGGCGGCCGGGACTTGCCTGGCGTGAACTGGTAAGATGGCGCCTGCCCGCAGCGTCCAGCCGGGCGGAACAACAAGGCATTGATGAACACTCTGATCCACGACAGCATTTTCGAGGCCGCACGGCGCACGCCCGATGCCGCGGCCCTGGCCTACGGCGCGCGGCGCTGCAGCTATGCGGACCTGGCCGGCCTGGTCGCGTCGGTCGCGCTGCTGCTGCGCGAGCAGGGCCTGGCGCCCGGCACGCGCGTGGCCGTCTATATGGAAAAGCGCATCGAGAACGTGGCGGCGATGTTCGGCGCCGCCGCCGCCGGCTGCGTGTTCGTTCCCGTCAATCCGCTGCTCAAGCCGGAGCAGGTGGCCTACATCCTGGCCGACTGCAACGTGCGCCTGCTCGCCACCACGGCCGACCGGCTGGCCAGCCTGGCGCCGGCGCTGGAGGCCTGCCCCGATCTGGAAACCGTGCTCCTGGCCGAAGCCGATGCGCAGGGTGCGCCGGGAACGGCCCTGCGCACCCTGGACTGGAACGCCGTGACGGCCTGCGCGGCCGGCGCCTTCGACCCGACGGCGGCGCGCCGCATCGATGCCGACATGGCGGCCATCCTGTATACCTCCGGCAGCACCGGTGCGCCCAAGGGCGTGGTGCTGTCGCACCGTAACCTGGTGGCCGGCGCCGCCAGCGTGGCGAGTTACCTGGACCTGCGCGCGAGCGACCGCATCCTGTCGGTGCTGCCGCTCAGCTTTGATTATGGCCTGAGCCAGCTGACCACGGCCTTCTTGCGCGGCGCCAGCGTGGTGCTAATGAACTACCTGTTCCCGAAGGACATCGTGGCCATGGTGGCGAGCGAGCGCATCACCGGGCTGGCGGCGGTGCCGCCGCTGTGGAACGCGCTGGCACGCCTGGAATGGCCGGCCGGCTGCAGCCTGCGCTTCATCACCAATTCGGGCGGCGCCATGCCGCCGGTCACGGTCGAGGCCCTGCGCGGGCGCCTGCCGTCTACCCAGATCTTCCTGATGTACGGGCTGACCGAGGCCTTCCGCTCGACCTACCTGCCGCCGTCCGAACTGGAGCGCCGGCCGGACTCGATGGGCAAGGCGATCCCGAATGCCGAGGTGCTGGTGGTGCGTCCCGACGGCAGCCTCTGCGACGACGACGAGCCCGGCGAGCTGGTGCACCGCGGCGCGCTGGTGGCCATGGGTTACTGGAACGACCCGCAGCGCACCGCGCAGCGCTTCCGTCCGGCCCCCGGCCGCGAAGCCGGCCTGCCGCTGCCGGAACTGGCGGTGTGGTCCGGCGACACCGTGCGCCGCGACAGCGAAGGCTATTTGTATTTCATCGGCCGCAGCGACGAGATGATCAAGGTGTCCGGCTACCGCATCAGCCCGACCGAGATCGAAAGCGTGGTGCAGGCCACCGGCATGGTGCTGGAAGCGGCCGCCTTCGGCGTCGACGACGGCCAGCTCGGCCAGGCGATCGCACTGGTCGCGCAGGTGGCCGACCCCGACGCCTTCGATCCGGCGACCTTGCTGGCGGAATGCCGGCGCCGCCTGCCGGCCTACATGTTGCCGGCGCCGGACCTCGTCAAGCTGCAGGGCGACGGCTTGCCGCGCAACCCGAACGGCAAGATCGACCGCAAGCTGCTGCGCCAGACCCTTTATACCGAAGCACAGGCAACACCATGAGCACCGCCAAACCGCGCCACGCGCCCCAGATCCATTTTCCCGTCGTCGACGGCGAGCTCCAGGTCGGCGGCATCCCGCTGACCCGGCTCGCGCAGCGGGTCGGCCGCACCCCCTTCTTCGCCTATGACCGTGCGCTGTGCACGGCGCGGGTGCGCGAGCTGCGCACCCAGCTGCCGGAAGCGGTCGGCCTGCATTATTCGGTCAAGGCCAATCCGATGCCGGCCCTGGTGCAGCACCTGGCCGGCCTGGTCGACGGCCTGGATGTAGCCTCGTCGAACGAACTGCGCACTGCCCTGGATGCCGGCATGGCGCCGGGCCACATCAGCTTTGCCGGCCCGGCCAAGACCGAGGCCGAACTGGCGCAGGGCATCGCGGCCGGGGTCTGCATCAACCTCGAATCGGCGCGCGAGCTGGCCTGCGTGGCGCGCCTGGGCGAGGCCCTCGGCATCGCGCCGCGGGTGGCGCTGCGCATCAACCCGGACTTCGAACTGAAATCCTCGGGCATGCGGATGGGCGGCGGCGCCAAGCCGTTCGGCATCGACGCCGAGCAGGCGCCGGCGCTGCTGCGCCAGGTGGCAAGCCTGGGCCTGGACTTCCAGGGCTTCCACATCTTCAGCGGCTCGCAGAGCCTGCGCCCCGAGGCCATCGTCGAGGCGCAATCGCAGAGCCTGGAGCTGGCGCTGCGCCTGGCCGGGGACAGCCCGCTCGCGGTGCGCCAGCTGAACATCGGCAGCGGCTTCGGGATCCCGTATTTCCCGGGCGAGGCGCGGCTCGACATCGCGCCGATCGGCGAACAGCTGGCAGGCTGGCTGCCGCGCCTGCAATCCGGCCTGCCGCAGGCACGCCTCGCCCTGGAAATGGGACGCTACCTGGTGGGAGAGTGCGGGATCTATGTCGCGCGGGTGCTGGACCGCAAGCTCTCGCGCGGGGAAGTGTTCCTGGTGACCGACGGCGGCATGCACCACCACCTGGCCGCCTCGGGCAACCTGGGGCAGGTCATCCGCAAGAATTATCCGGTGGCCGTGGGCAACCGCATGAACCCGGAGCAGACCGGTCCGGCCTCGGTGACCGGACCGCTGTGCACGCCGCTCGACATCCTGGCCGACCGGCTCGACCTGGCCCATGCCGAGGAAGGCGACCTGATCGTCGTGTTCCAGTCCGGCGCCTATGGTCCCAGCGCCAGCCCGGCCAACTTCCTGGGCCATCCGGCGGCCCTGGAAGTGCTCGTCTGATTGTTCAGCCGGGCGCCTTCAAGGGCCCCGGCACCGCCCGGCGCTTCCCGAACGGCAGACGGATGGGCGGCGTATCGTCGGCAGGGGGCATCCTGATCAGCACCTTGTCCAGCGTGATCACGATCGCCATCACGTAGTAGGCCAGGTCGTAATAGGCCAGGGTCAAGAAGGCACCGGCCACCAGGTAGCCGATCTGGCTGACCTGGCACATGCGCGCCAGCATCGATGCCCAGGCCAGCTCGGGCTTGTTCTCGCAATGCCGGATGACCCGGGTCCCGGTGCGCCAGGCACAGGCGTGCATGATCAGGAACAGGGCCAGGCCGAACCAGCCGTGCTCGCCCAGCATCTGGAAATAGATGCTGTGCGCGACGTGATAGACATCCGGGTTGGGCGCGTATTTGTGGAACATCTCTGGCGAGAAAACACCTGGCCCTCCGCCCAGGGGGTGCTGGCTCGCGACGTTCAGCGCGAACATCCAGGCATTGAGGCGCCCCTGGGCCGACTCGTCCTCTTCGTAGCTGTTGATGGTGTTCATGCGTCCGGTCCATTCTTCCGGCATCGAAAGAAGCATCACCGGAGCCAGCACCGCGATCATCAGGCCGGTCTTCAGCTTCGACGTCGACTTCAGCCACAGGAACAGGGTCATGGCCGCGCAGCCGACGAAGGCCCCGCGCGAGTAGGAACCGATGGTGGCGACGACCGTCAACAAGGTCGCCCCCAGCGCAATCAGCTTGCCCAGCTTCGTACGCGACTGCGAAAAATGGTAGACCAGGAGCGGTACGGTGACCAGCAGGGCCAGCGCGATCGTATTGTTGTCGCTGATGAAGCTGTCTGCCGGACCGAGCACCCCGCCACGCCCTCCCGACAGGATCGAGTGCACGCCGCCCTTGACTCCCCAGAAGCCGAGCGACACGACGATGACCAGCGCCAGCGCCTGGATGTCCCGCTTGGTGCGCACCGTGAGGATGGTGATAAAGATCATCAGCATGATCTTGTAAACCCGGTCGACCACGAGCCAGGCCCGCTCCGGATCGAGCGCGAACAGGTAGCTCACCACGATCCACAGGCAGAACAGCCCGAGCATGACGACGGGAGGGCTCAAGGGGATCTTTTTCGGTTCGCGCGATATCAGCACGCTGATCAGCGTGACCACGAAGATCACCAGCGCGAACTGGAACTCGTAGGCCGCACCGTAGCTCAGCCGGTGCGGGTTCATCAGGCTGACCAGGGCATAGGCCAGCGCGCCGACCACCGGCCTGATGAAAATGAAGGGGATGACGAGAATCAGTCCAAGGAAGAGCGGGATATCACGCACGACTCAACAATCCCCTGAACAGGTCGGTAACGCGATTCGCGTTCGCGTGCCAGGTGAGCTGCTGTTGCGCAATCGTGGCGCGCGCGTTGGCTGCCACCCGGCTGCGCAGTGAGACATCCTCGCACAGGCGCTTGACAGCGGCCGCCAGGCCGTCCGGCCTGGCCGGGTCGAACAGCACGGCATTGTCGTCGGCGCGCAGGATTTCCAGGATGTTCGGCTGGTCCGGGCCGACGATCGCCTTGCCCAGGGCAAGGTATTCGAACAGCTTGAGGGGCGACGCGTAGCTGACCACGGCCGGCTGCAGGGCAATGTCGAAGGCGGCCACGTAGCGCGCCACTTCGTCGCGTCCGATGATGCCGGTGAACTTGACGCGGTGCTCGATGCCGAGGTCGCGCGCCTGCTGCTCGAGCTCGGCGCGCACCGGGCCGTCGCCCACCACCAGCAGGTGGCGGCGCGATTCCGGCGGATCCTGGGCGATCAGCGCGATCACCTTGTCCAGACCGTGCCAGTCGCGCACGAAGCCGGTGAAGCCGAGCACCAGGTAGTCTTCCAGGCCGAGCGCGCGCTTGGCGGTCTGCACGTCCGGGGCGCTGTCGAAGCGTTCCGGGTTGATGCCGTTCGGGATCACCACGATGCGCTTGGGATCGACGCCGTAGGAAGCCACGATGTCACCCAGCACCTGGGTGACCGGCAGCACGACATCGGCATTGCGCCAGCAATAGGATTGCGACCAGCGGGCCAGGCGGGTCAGGGCCAGGCCGTCATAGCGCGCCCGCTCCTCGAGGATCGGGGCATTCACTTCGAGCAGCATGGGCAGCTTGAACTTGCGCGCGGCCCAGATGCCGGCCGGCAGGAACAGGTTGTAGCGCTCGTAGATGCAATCCGGCTTGTGCTCGCGGATCGCCTTCACCAGGCGGCGGTAGGCCACCAGCGAATAGGCGAATTCCATCAGCTCGTAGAAGGTCTTCGGCATGTAGCGCTTGAGCAGCGCCACCGGGCCGGCGTCCGAACCGAAGGATTCGGTCTCGGCGCTGGGCGGGGCGGCGATGATCACTTCATGGCCCTGCGCGCGCAGGGCGTTGATCATTTCTTCGATGTGGACGTACTGGCCGTCCTTGGAGCGGGTGCGGTGGTGATAAAGGATTTTCACGCAGCTTTCCTTGCCATGTCTTGTTTTCTTGCCAGGATGCGCCCGAACAGGTCGATCTGGCCCTGGGTGGTCGGCTCCCAGCCGAAGCCTTCGGCATAGCGCCGGGTGGCGCCATGGTCGGGATAATTGGCGCGCAGCTGGGTCAGGGCCTGCACCAGGCCCTCCGGGGTCCGCTCCGGCATCAGGACGCCGGCTTCGGGCGCCGCCACCACTTCCGGGGTGCCCCACACGTTGCTGGCGACCACCGGCGTGCCGCAGGCCATGGCCTCGAGCAGCACGTTGGCCCAGCCTTCGCGGCTGGAGGACAGCACCATCGCGTCGGCGGCATTGTAATAAGTCTTCAGTTCGGTCTGGGCCACCGGACCCAGCAGGGTCACGCGGTCGGCCACGCCGAGTTCCTGCGCCAAGTTTTCGAGGTTCTTCTTTTCCGGACCGGTGCCGGCGATCAGGAGCTCGACGTCGGGCAGGGCGGGCAGGGCCCGGATGGTAAGGTCGTGCGCCTTGCGCGGGTCGAGCAGGCCGACCGAGAGCAGGGTGAAGCGGGTCAGGCCCAGCTGCGCGCGGGCGGCGGCCCGGTCCATCGGCTGGAAGCGCTCCAGGTCGACCCCGTTGCGCAGCGGCGTGATGCGGTCGGCCGCGACACCCAGCCCCACCATCTCGTCCTTCAGGGCCTGGCACACCGTGATGATGCCGTCGGCCTGGCCAGCCGCTTCCAGGATCATCTTGCGCGGACGCGCGAAGTGGGGAATGAGGTTGATGTCGGTGCCGCGCGCAGTGATCACGACCGGCTTGCGGAAATACTTGCCGAGCATGACCGCGGCCACGCCGTCCGGATAGAAATAGTGGGCATCGATGGCATCGAAGTCGTAGCCCTCGTCCAGGATGCGGCCGATTTCCCGCTTGGCTGCATGGGCCAGGAAATAAGGCGTGACATTCATGCCGACCCGCGGCAGCACCACGTAGCGTGGGTGCGCCACCGACAAGCCATGACGTACTTCCGTCCGAGGCACCCGGGCCAGCTTGGCGTAATGGCCGAAGCGTGGATTGTCCGAGGGGAACCATGGGACCGGCGCGACGACGCGCGATTCGACTTTTCCACTAGCAACGAGATAACGCAGCCGGGTCTCGACGAAGATCCCATGGCTGGGCTGCTCCGTATTCGGGTACAGGGTGCTAAAGGTAAGTAGCTTCATCTTGGGTCGCTTGGGAGGGCGTCCGGAACCGCTGAGTTGACAACGATACTACGGGGGGGCCGCTGGAAAATATGAGTGTTGTGGAAACGAGAATTTTTTTGCCGGGGGGCAGCACGGTTGAATCGCAACCCATAAAAATTTGACAACCATGATACTATAATTCAAGTTCTGTTAAGCATTGTTACGCGGCAATCGTGCTCGCCCCTCAGGCACACAGGAAGCCTTGCAGGGACTGGCTCCGCGCCCCGTTCAACACGCGCTTTTCACGCTTTCATGCTTATCACCTGCTTATCCATCACCCGCTTACTGAGATAACACTATGAAGATCACGATCATTGGAACCGGCTACGTGGGCCTGGTCTCCGGCGCCTGCTTCGCCGATGTCGGCAACACCGTTCTTTGCCTGGATGTCAACGAACAGAAGATTGCCTCCCTTAAAAATGGTGTGATCCCGATCCATGAACCGGGCCTGGACAGCATGGTTGAACGCAACGCCGCGGCTGGCCGCCTGCTGTTCTCGACCAGCTACGACGAAGCGGTGCAGCACGCCGAGGTCGTGTTCCTGGCGGTGGGCACCCCGCCGGACGAAGACGGCAGCGCCGACCTGACCCACATCCTGGCCGCGGCGCGCAGCATTGGCCAGCGCATCGAGAAGCCGATCGTGGTGGTGGACAAGTCGACCGTGCCGGTCGGTACCGCCGACAAGGTGCGCGCCGCCATCCAGGGCGAAATCGACAAGCGTGGTTCCACCGTGTCGTTCACCGTGGTCAGCAACCCGGAATTCCTGAAGGAAGGTGCGGCGATCGAGGACTTCATGCGCCCCGACCGCATCGTGGTGGGCAGCGACGACGCCGATGCGACCAAGCTGATGCGCCAGCTGTACGCGCCCTTCAGCCGCAACCATGAAAAACTGGTCGAGATGGACATCCGCAGCGCCGAACTGACCAAGTACGCCGCCAACGCCATGCTGGCCACCCGCATCAGCTTCATGAACGAGCTGGCCAACCTGGCCGAGCGGCTGGGCGCGGACATCGAAGCGGTGCGGCACGGCATGGGCCTCGACCCGCGCATCGGCTCCCAGTTCCTGTACGCCGGCATGGGCTACGGCGGTTCCTGCTTCCCGAAGGACGTCAAGGCCCTGGTCAAGACCGGCGCCGAACACGACCAGGTCCTGCACCTGCTGGAAGCCACCGAGCGCGTCAACGAAGCCCAGAAGAACGTCCTGTTCAAGAAACTGGTCCGCTTCTTTGGCGGCACCGATAACCTGCGCGGCAAGACCATCGCGCTGTGGGGCCTGTCGTTCAAGCCGAACACCGACGACATGCGCGAAGCACCGAGCCTGGTCCTGATCCGCGAACTGTTCGCGCTGGGTTGCCGCGTGCGCGCCTACGACCCGGTGGCAAGCAAGGAAGCGCTGCACATCCTGCAGCGCGAGCACGGCGCCTCGCGCGTGGAGGAACTCCTGACCATCACCAGCTCGGCGGTAGCGGCATGCGACAACGCCGATGCGCTGGTGCTGGTCACCGAATGGAAGGAATTCCGCGCGCCGGACTTCCGCTCGCTGGCCGCGACCCTGCGCGCCAAGGCGATCTTCGACGGCCGCAACATCTACGATCCGGCCGAAGTGGCCGCTGCCGGCCTGGCCTATGAAGGGATTGGGCGCGTCAGCCGGAAGGCGGTGCAATGATCGGTGGGACGCATCGCGTCCTGGTGACGGGCGCGGCCGGCTTCGTCGGCAGCCACGTCGCCGCGCGCCTGGCGGCCATGGGCCACCAGGTGGTCGGCTGCGACAATTTCAACGACTACTACACGCCGCGCCTGAAGCACGACCGGGTCGCCGCGCTGCTGGCCCCGGCCGGCGTCGCGTGCGAAACCGTCGAGCTGGCCGATGCGGCGGCAGTGCAGGCGCTGTTCGAGCGCGTGCGCCCGACCCTGGTGGTGCACCTGGCGGCCCAGGCCGGGGTGCGCTACTCGCTGGAGAACCCGGCCGCCTACGTGCAGTCGAACCTGGTGGGTTTCGGTAACATCCTCGAAGCCTGCCGCCACCACAAGGTGGAGCACTTGCTGTACGCGAGCAGCAGCAGCGTGTACGGCGCCAATGCCAAGGTTCCGTTCAGCGAGGACGACCAGGTCGACGAACCGGTGTCGCTGTATGCGGCCACCAAGAAATCGAACGAGCTGATGGCGCATTCCTATAGCCACCTGTTCGGCCTGCCGGCCACCGGCCTGCGCTTCTTCACGGTCTATGGTCCCTGGGGCCGCCCGGACATGGCCTATTTCAGCTTCACCCAGAAGATGATGAAGGGTGAGCCGATTCCGGTGTTCGCCGAAGGCCTGCTGACGCGCGACTTCACCTACATCGACGACATCGTCGAAGGCGTGGTGCGGCTGCTGTTCAAGCCGACCCCGGCGGAGCAAGGCAAGGCGGCGCATACCGTCTTCAATATCGGCAACCACAATCCGGTGCGGGTGCTGGACTTCATTCGCAGCATCGAGGAAGTCACCGGCATCGAGGCGCGCAAGGAATTCCTGCCGATGCAGGCCGGCGACGTGCCCGCCACGCATGCCTCGATCGACAAGCTCAGGGCCTGGGTCGGTTTCGCGCCGACCACGCCGCTCAAGGATGGCCTGGCGCGCTTCTACGAGTGGTACCGCGACTGGCCGGGACGCCAGTCCTGAAGCCGGCGGCAAGGAAGGAGAATCGAATGCCGGCTGAAATACTGCTGTTCCAGACCACCGATCCGGCCAAGGTGCGGCGCCGCCTGCTGCGTTTCCGCGAGGCTTTCCTGCGCCTGGGGCCCGGCTTCCATTTCGCGCTGGTGTCCTATGTGCCGGACGCGCGCACCGAGGTGCGCAAAGTGGTGCTGGACGGGATCGCGCTCGACCACTATGTGTTCGGGCCGGACGCGATCGACACCCTGGCCTATCCCTACAAGGGTGCGGCGCGGCCGTTCCGCCTGATCCCGGGCAACTGTGACCTGGTGGCCGTGCTGGCCCGCAAGGCGCTGCCGGACTACGCGCAGTACTGGGTGATCGAGGACGACGTCGAGTACTCCGGCGATGCCCACGCGCTGTTCGCCGGACTGGCCGGCCGCGAGGGCGACCTGCTGGCGACCCACCTGGCCAGGGGTTTCGACGAGTGGACGTATTCCTCGATGCTGCGCTCTCCCGGCGGCGACGTCACGCCTTCGCAGAGCTGGCTGGTGTTCCTGACCTTCGTCCGCATCAGCGGCCAGGCGCTCGATACCATCGACCGCTATTACCGCGAAGGCTGGAGCGGGCATAGCGAGAACATGTGGGCCACCATCCTCAAGCACGCCGGCATGAGCGTGGTCGACATCGGAGGCAACGGCAAGTACGTGGGCGAGCAGGACCGCGGCCTGCGCTACTACGGCGAAGCCGGTGACCGTTTCGAGAAGAACGGCAGCTTCGGAACCATGAACATCCGGCTGCGCGCGGGACGCCGCAAGGACGTGCTGTGGCACCCGATCAAGCCGCCGGCGGCCTGGCTGCGCCAGACCCGCAAGCGCTGGCTGTCGATCGGCCGCTACTACCTCGACCGGATGGGCTTGGGCGCGCGCTCCGGCGCGCTCGGCAACGACCGCAGCTAGACCCGATGCCCGCCGATGCGGGCATCGCCGTTTTTGGCGGCTGCCTTTTTCAGGACGCCGCGTTCACCCGCAGGAAAGTCTCGAACATCAGCACCTGCCACAGCGCCGCGCTGTGATCGTGGGTAGCCGCGATGTGCTGCTCGGCCATCGTGCTCAGGAAGTCCGCGTTGAAGATCCCCGTGTCCAGCAGCTGCGGCGAACGCACCGCGGCGCGCAGCTTGTCGCGCAGCGGTCCGCGCAGCCAGCCCGCGAGCGGGATCGAAAAGCCTTTCTTGGAGCGGTACAGCACGTCGTGCGACAGGAAGGGCTCGAGCGACTTCTTGAAGATGTACTTGCCTTCGCCGCCGCCGAGCTTGATGTCGCCCGGCAGGCTTGACGCCCACTCCACGAAGGTATGGTCGAGCAGCGGCACCCGCACCTCGAGCGAATGGGCCATGCTGGCGCGGTCGACCTTGGTCAGGATGTCGCCCGGCAGCCAGGTCTTGAAGTCGAGGTACTGGATCAGCGCCAGCGGATCGTCGGTCGGCGCGTTCGCCGCGTGTTCGCGGAACACCTCGATCGCGCTGTAGCCCTGCAGGCGGCGCTTGAAGCCGTCCGAGAACAGTTCCTCGCGCATGCGGTCCGGCATGCGCGAGACGCCATGGAAGTAGCCCTCGACGGTGTCGCGCGCCAGCGCCTCGAAGGTGGTCTTGGCGCGCAGCACGCGCGGCGCCCAGTCGGCTTTCGGGTACAGGCGTCCCAGGGCGCCGAACACGGGTTTGCGCAGGCCCAGGGGCAGCTTGTCGCGTACCCGCTGCTCGGCCATCGCGAAGCGGTAGCGGCGGTAGCCGGCGAAGTTTTCGTCGCCGCCGTCGCCCGACAGCGCCACCGTGACGCGCTGGCGCGCCAGCTGGCAGACCCGGTAGGTCGGGATCGCCGAACTGTCGGCGAAGGGCTCGTCGTACAGGCGCGCCAGGGTGTCGACCAGGCCGTAGTCGTCCTTGTCGACGATCTGCGAGAAGTGGTTGGTGCGGTAGCGCGTGGCCACCTCGTTGGCGTAGACCGATTCGTCGTAGTCCGGGTCGTCGAAGCCGATCGAGCAGGTCTGCACCGCCTTGGTGTCCTGCTGCGCCATCATCGCCACCACCGCGCTCGAGTCGACGCCGCCGGACAGGAAGGCGCCGAGCGGCACTTCGGATTCCATCTGGCTGCCCACGCACTCGCGCAGACGCTCGATCAGCTCGCGCTCGATGTCTGCCTGCGGGCGCTGCGGCTGCGGCTTGAAGGGCAGGTCCCAGTATTGGCGCGGCTTGACCTGGGTGTCGCCGATGCGCAGGGTGATGCAGTAACCGGGGCTGAGCTTGAAGGCGTTGTGGTAGATCGTGTTCGGCTCGGGTACGTAGCCGTAGGCGAAGTAATCCTCCACCGCGCGCGGGTTCAGCTCGCGCGACAGTTCCGGGAAGGTCATGATCGACTTCAGCTCGGAACCGAACACGAACAGGCCGTTCGGCAGCAGCGAATAGAACATCGGCTTGACGCCGACGTGGTCGCGCGCCATGAACATCAGCTGCTTGTTGCGGTCCCAGAGGGCGAAGGCGAACATGCCGCGCAGGCGCTGCACGCAGTCCTCGCCCCAGGCTTGATACGCCTGCATGATGACTTCGGTGTCCGACTTGGTGCGGAACACGTGGCCCCGGGCCACCAGCTCGTCGCGCAGCGCGCGGTAGTTGTAGATCTCGCCGTTGAACACCAGGGTCATGGTGCCGTCGGCGCTGCGGAAGGGCTGCTGGCCGGTGGCGATGTCGATGATCGACAGGCGGCGGTGGCCCATGCCCAGGCCCGGCTCCAGGTACAGTTCGCCCTCGTCGGGGCCCCGGTGGAACTGGCTTTCGTTCATGCGCCGCAGCGCTTCGCGGTCGATCGGGCGAGCGCCGCGGGTATCCAGGATGCCGACAATTCCGCACATGGTAGGTGTTCCTTAAGTTTCTTTGATCTTTTTCTGAATTGCTTCAGCCCGCCTTAATCAAGCCGGCTGGCGAATCTTCTGCCGGCACAGGCGGTCGTACAGCTTGCCGTACTCCGCCAGCATGGCGCGCATGCTGAAGGCCGCTTCGACCCGTGCGCGCGCCGCTTCGCCGCGCTGCCTGCGCAGGGCCGGGTCGCGCACGTAGCTCGCTAACGTCCGGGCCAGCGCCTCGCTGTCCTGGACCGGCACCAGGCTGCCCTCGACGCCGTCGGTCACGACCTCGGGAATGCCGCCGACCTTCGATGCCACCACCGGCAAGCCGCAGGCCATCGCTTCGAGCATCGAGACCGGCGTGCCCTCGGCCAGCGAGGGCAGGGCGAACAGCGAGAAGCCGTGCAGCAGCGCCGCCACGTCGGCGCGCGCGCCGGGCAGCCAGACCACCTCCTGCAGGCCCAGGCTGGCCACCTGTTCGCGCACGGCGCCCATCAGGGGACCGTCGCCGACGATGCTCAGGCGCAGGCGCTCGCGCAGCGACGGCTCCAGTTCGCGCAGGCGGGCGAAGGCCTCGACCAGGCCGCGGTGGTTCTTGACGTCCTGGATGCGCGCCACGGTGCCGATCACGATGTCGTCCGGCCCCCATGGCGAGGCCTGGCTGGCGGCAGCGGCGGCGAAGCGCTCGGTATCGACGCCGTTCCGGATGAACAGGGTCTGCTCCGCCGGGATTCCTACCTTCTCGCCCAGCCAGCGGCGCAGGTCTTCCGACACCGGGATGAAGCAGTCGATGAAGGGCGCCAGGCGGCGGCGCAGGAAGTTGTGCTTCGGGTTCAGGCCGTGCGGGTCGCTGGCGTCGCGCCCGTGTTCCGCATGGATGCGCACCGGGATGCCCGCCAGCGCGCCGCTGAAGTTGTACTCGAGCGCCGACAGGTTGTAGGTGTGCAGGATGGCCGGACGCAGCCGGCGCATCAGTTTCCAGAACTTCAGGTGGGTGCCGAGCCCCAGGCCGGGCGGCTTGCCCAGCGCGTACAGCTCGACGCCGGGCTGGGTGATGCGCTTGGCGAAATCCGTATAGCGCGTCAGGCAGACCACCGCATGACGGTAGCGTTCCGGCGGCATGCGGTTGATGCAGTCCACCAGCAGGGTTTCCAGCCCGCCGACATCGAGCGAGTAGGTCAGGTGCACGACCAGCGGGCGCTGCATGCCGGGAGTCTCCAGGTGGACAAGGTCGTTGCGCATGCTGCCTTCCTTTATTTCCCGCGCGCCTGCACGAGGGCGCGGTCCACGGTGCCGAAGTTCTGGCCGAGGAAGGCGCGCAGCGTGGCGCGAGCGCCTTCCGCGTCCGTACCCTCGTAGGGCACGGCGATCGCGACCATGGCGCCGTCGTCGCCGCGGAACTGCAGCTTGCCCTGCGCCTGGCGCAGCTTGCCTGCGACATTGCTGGTCGTGTAGCGGCCGTCGACCCACAGCACTTGCCAGACCAGCAGCGGTCCGCCCGGCCCGTGCAGCACGGCTTCCCGCAGCGGCAGCCGGCCGGCGCCGGTTTGCTCGGTGCGCTGGCTAGTGGCGGTCTGGTGGAAGGGGCTCTTTTCACCTGCCAGGCGGTTGACGGAGCTGATCAGGCCTTTCTGCTTGTTCTGGTTGCGGTAGTACAGCACCTGCAGCAGGACCGGACGCCCTTCGGGCGACCGGTAGGCGCGTGCCACGCGTGCGTCCGGCTCCATGTAGTCGACCTGCCAGTCCGGGAATCCCACCGCCACCGGCCAGGCCAGCTCCGGAACGGACAGCGCCACCGGCCGCGGATCATGATTGGCGCGGTCGTTGAATGCCGCGAAGGCCGGCCAGGCGGCGGCGACCGCCACAACGGCGACCGCAACCGGCACCAGCGACTTTGCCGGGCCAGGCGAGACGCGCGGTGCCGCGACCGTGGCGTGGCCGGGCTGCGGCGCAGCCGGGACTGCGGGCTTGTCGTCCTCGCGCCAGTAGCTGCCGACCCAGAACATGAGGAACATGATGAGGCCGAAGAACAGCCAGCCGTAGACCAGGTGGTCGACGCCGGTGGCCAGTTCCATGCCGCTGGTATGGCCGATCATCACGATGCCGTAGGCGCGCAGCCAGTTGGCGATGATCGGCACCACGATCGCCATGCCGATGAAGACGGCGCGCCGCAGGTTCGACTGGTAGGTCAGGTAGGCATACAGGCAGCCCAGCGTGATCGAGGAGATCAGGTAGCGGATGCCGCTGCAGGCCTCGACCACCGACCAGCTGCCGGTGGGCAGCTCGAAGCGGGTGCCGTTGCGCAGCACCGGGATGCCGGTGGCCTGCACCGCCCACACCGTGAAGTCGGCGGTATGCTGGATCAGGGGGCCGACGAACACCTCGCCGAAGGGCACCGCGAACAGCAGGAACAGCAGCGGGAAGGTGAATTTCGCCGCCAGGCGCGGGCCCAGCAGCGTGAGCGCGGCCAGCGGCATCATCGCCACGAAGGCGTACTGCATCACGACCCCGACGTCGCCCATGCGCCCGGCCAGCCAGGCCGCGCCGGCGCCGGCCATCAGCGCCAGTCCCGGCCACCAGGGACGCGCCGGGATGTGCGCGAACCAGGCGCGCTGGCGCCAGATCAGCCACAGGCTGACCGGCAGGATCACGTAGCCGTGGGCGAAGGTCTCGGAACTGTTCCAGATCCCGACCATCGACGCCGCGGTGCCGTAGAACAGCAGGATCGGGGCCAGCAGGGCGACGGCCAGCGCGACGATGCTGGCGCGCGCCTGCGCGGCCGGGAGCGGGACAGAGCCAGGTACGGCATGTGCGGCGGCCTGGTCGATGCCAGGCGGAGGTTTCAGGAACATTCGAGTCGCTCCCCGATGCAGGCCAGGTTGCTCGGCCAGCTGTACTTGCGTTCAACCCTGGCGCGTGCGGCCAGGCCCATGTCGTTGCCGTTGCGGGCCAGCAGCTGCGCCACCGCCTCGACGAAACCGGCGGCATCCTGCGCCAGCACCAGTTCGCGGCCCGGCTCGGCCTCGATGCCCTCCAGCGCCTGCGGCGTCACCACCACCGGCGTGGCCATCGCCATCGCCTCGAGCACCTTGTTCTGGATGCCGCGCGCGATGCGCAGCGGCGCCACCGCGGCGCGCGCATGCTTGATATACGGGCGCACGTCCGGCACGGTGCCGGTGACCACGATGTTCGGCTGCTTCGCCAGTTCCTGTACCGCTGGCGCCGGACGGGCGCCGACGATGTAGAAGCGCAGTTCGGGGAAGCGCGCGCGCAGCAGCGGCATCGCCTCGCTTGCGAACCACTGCACCGCATCCACGTTCGGCCAGTAGTCCATGGCGCCGGTGAACACGATGGCCTGCTCGCCGTCCTTGAAGGGAGAAGGGCCGGCGGCGTCGGGTGAGAAGTAGTCGGTGTCGACGCCGTTGCTGAAGAAGCCGATGCGCGCATCGCTCTCGGGGGCCAGCTGGCGGAACAGGTCCGCTTCCGGCGCCGACACGAACAGCGAGGCATCGTATTCGCGCGCCACCTGGCGCTCGTAGGACAGCAGCTGGCGCGCCTCGTGGCGGTACAGCCAGCTCATCGGCCAGGATTTCTTGTCGGCGTACTGGCGCCACTTGTCGGAGTCGACGTCGCAGAAGTCGACCACGCGGCGTGCGTTCGGGTACTTGTCGGCGTACTGGGCCATCGCCGACGAGAACACCAGCACCCGCTGGATCCTGTGGGCGGCGACGGTCTGGTCGACCCAGCGCGCCAGGCCGGCGTCGCGGTAGTAGTCGAGCGAGAGCGAGCGCTTCTTGACCAGCGCGCCCAGGCTGCGCACGCGGGCCAAGGTCGGATTGAGGGCCGCGAAATGGCTGCTTGCGCACATCTTCTCGACGGTCGGCACGTGCTGCCAGTCGTCGGGATCGTCCACGAAAGTCGCCAGGTGCACCTTGTAGTCGCGCGCCAGGTGCTTGAGCAGGTGGTAGGAACGGATCTTGTCGCCCTTGTTGGGCGGGTAGGGGATCCGGTGGATCAGCAGCAGCAGGTCTTCCACGTCTTATCCCAGGTTGCGCACGATATAGGGGCCGAGGAAGTTCGCCACCGGCAGCGGCAGCTTCTTCCACATCTTGATGAACAGCTGGTACTTCGGATTCAGCGGGTTATTGTCCGGCAGCTTGTCCGAGGCATACAGCTTGTATTCGTAGGGCAGCGGCGTGGCGGTGAAGCCCCAGTTCTTCTTGAAATCGTAGGCGCCGGTGCCCAGCTTGCTGCGGCCGTAGTCGAAGATGCGGCAACCGCGCGCGGCCGCAGCCTGCATCAGGTTCCAGTACATGAAGTCGTTGCCTGCCACTTCGCGCGCCAGGTCCATGCCGCCGCCGTAGTAGGGCACGACCTCGTCGCGCCAGTAGAAGGACAGCACCGAGGCCACCAGGCGGTCGTCTTCCGTGTAGATGCTGCGCACTTCGCATTCGTCGCCGAAGGTCTGCTGCAGCAGGGCAAAGTATTTTTTCGGGAACACCGGGGTGCCCAGGCGCAGCACGCTGTTGGCATAGGCCTCGAACATGCGGTCGACGTTATCCTCGACCACGCCCTTCAAGCCCAGCTTGATCCCCTTGCGCACCATGGCGCGCTGCTTGCGCGGGATGGCGTTCATGTTGGCCTCGTCGTCGGCGCTGATCTCCTTGCGGAAGGTGACGTACAGCTCCTTGGTGTGCCAGCTGGCGTCGTCCGGGTGGGCGCGGGTCATGCCGCGGTACTCGAGGTGGCCGACGCCCAGCTCGCGCGCCAGCTTGTCGGCGGCCTCGTCGAGCAGCAGGCGGGCGCCATCGTCGATGGCGGCCACGCCGCCATACACGCAGAAGGGCATCGCGCCCAGCGAGTGGCCGAACAGGCGGCTCTTGATTTCGGCCAGCGGCAGCACGCCCTGGATCTGGCCGTCCTGCTGGACGTAGTAGAACCAGGTCTTGATGCCGAAGGACTCTTCGATGACCTTCTGCCAGCCCGACAGGTGGAAGAAGGTCGCGTCCGGGCAGGCGCGTACGAAAGCATCCCAGCGCGCGCGTTCGTGCGGCTGCAGGAGGTGGAGGGTTTGCGGTCCGGTGGCGAGCACCGGGGCGGCGCGCTTGGCCTGTGCCGCTTCAATGATCGAGTTCATGCCGTGCTATGCCTTGTTGGTGTTGTTGTCTTGCGTCGGTGCTGCAGGGGTGGTTATCGTTGGTCGAGGAAGATGCGGTCCATGCGGTCCCAGGCGAAGTCGCGCGCCAGCTGCTCGAGGCGGCCTTCCATGCGCTCGATGTTCACGTAGTGGCGGAAGCGCGACTTGGCATCCAGCCCTTGCGGGCGCGGCTGGCCAGGGTCGAGTTCCCAGGGATGGAAGTAGAACAGGGCCGGCTGGCGGTCTTCGCGGTTCACCTTCTGCATCATCCAGCGCGACAGCGCGTAGGGCAGCAGGCGGAAGTAGCCGCCGCCGCCGGCCGGCAGGTTCCGGCCCAGCATGTTGACGGTGGTGACCGGGACTTCCAGCAGGCCGTCCGGGCCGTGCGGGTAGAAAGCGAAGCGCGGCGCATCCGGCATGCCGTAGTGGTCGTGGGCGATCGGGTAGATGCTCGAGCTGTAGCGGTAGCCGGCTTCCTGCAGCGCCTCCAGCGCCCACAGGTTGGCGTGGCCGATCGAGAAGCTCGGCGCACGGTAGCCCAGCACGGCCTGGCCGCCGATGTCTTCCAGCAGGGCCTTGCTGGATCGGATGTCGTTGTCGAACTGTTCCCGGCTCTGGTCCGAGGCGCGCAGGTGGCCGTAGCCGTGGCTGGCCAGCTCGTGGCCGGCGGCGACGATCCTGCGCACCATGGCTGGGTAGCGCTCGGCGATCCAGCCCAGCGTGAAGAAGGTGGCCTTCACGCCGTGGCGTTCGTAGATGGCCAGGATGCGTTCCATGTTGGCCTCGACCCGGCATTCGCGCGAAGGCCAGGAGTCGCGGTCGATGTAGGGAGCGAAGGCCGAGACCTGGAAATAGTCCTCGACGTCGCAGGTCATCGCATTCCTGATGCGCTCGCCCGGAGCGGGAGCGGGGCGGGCGACGGGTTCGTAGGGTTTCATTCCTGGTTGTCCATGTGCTGGGCCGCCGCGCCCTGGGGCGTGGCGACGATTTTCTTCAGGATCGACAGTACCGAGACGATCGACTTCTCGAGACGCATCATGCGTTCGTCGAGCACCTCCACGCTGGCGGCGCGGCGGTCGCCCATGCGGGTATCGACCGTGCGCAGCTCGCCTTGCTGCAGGGCGCCGGCGTCCGGCGTGCCCATGACCTCGGGCAGCTGGTATTCCTCGGCGATGTCGCGCACCACGGTGCTGATGTCGGCTTCGCCGAACGCGTGCATCTCTTCCAGGTAGCCCATCAGGAGCACCCGGTCCATCAAGGTATTGGTCTTGCGCGGGATGCCGCCGCTGTAGCCGAAGATCGCCGCATGCGCGCCGTCGTCGAAGGCGGGGTCGCCCTGCCAGCCGACCGTGGCCAGGCGGTGCTCGACGTAGGCGCGGGTTTCCTGCGCGTCCATCGGTCCCAGGTGGTAGCTGGCGATCACGCGCTGGCGCAGCTGCTGCATGCCGGGGCTGTGCAGGGTGGCGCGGAATTCCGGCTGGCCCAGCAGGAAGGTCTGCAGCAGCGAGCGGTCGTCGGTCTGGAAGTTCGACAGCATGCGCAGTTCCTCGACCGTGCGCGCGTTCAGGTTCTGGGCTTCGTCGATCACGAGCAGGGCGCGCTTGCCCTGGCGGTCGACCCCGCGCAGGAACTGTTCCAGGCGATTGAGCAGCTCGGCCTTGCTGGCGTCTTCATACGGCAGGCCGAAGCTCGACACCACCATGCGCAGGGTATCTTCCGGATC
Organism: Massilia sp. BHUDP2; assembly: GCF_046236355.1. Taxonomy (NCBI): domain Bacteria; kingdom Pseudomonadati; phylum Pseudomonadota; class Betaproteobacteria; order Burkholderiales; family Oxalobacteraceae; genus Massilia; species Massilia sp. BHUDP2. The sequence continues at coordinate 638,718 of NZ_JBJUVW010000003.1, read as the reverse complement.
GAGGCTGGTGTTGACGATGTGGGCGGCGACGATCTGGTCGGTCGGGATCTTGTTGAGCAGGTTGCGCACCAGGGTGGTCTTGCCGGCGCCGACTTCACCGGTGATGACGATGAAGCCCTCGCCCTGCGACAGGCCGTACTCGAGGTAGGCCATGGCGCGCTTGTGGCCCTTGCTGCCGAAGAAGAAGTGGGGGTCCGGGCGCAGCTGGAAAGGCTTGGCGGACAGCCCGTAGTAAGTCTCGTACATCGCGTGCGGCTCCTTAAAACTGGGCGGACAGGCTGGCGGAAATGGAATTTTCGTAGAACGGCCCACTGCTGCGGCCGAGACGGCCATAGGTGCCGAAGCGGCGGTTCAGGTCGACCGCCGCGCGCACCTCGCGGCTCAACTGGTGTGTAAGCCCGAGCCTGAAGTCGCGCCGGGTGTCGACGACATCGGTAGTCAGTGAGCGGCTGCGTCCCCAGCCGATCACGGCGAGCGCGCTGGTGCGTGGGCTCAGGCGGTAGTTGAGGTTGGCGGTCGCGTCATGCTGGCGGACGTTGTCGTTGCGTCCACCCACCTGGGTCCCCAGCAGAACACTGTCGCTCTGCTCGTTCGACAGGGCAATTCGTTCGCTGCTGGACAGGGACAGCACGCCGCTGGTACGCGCCATCTTGAAAGCCATCGATCCCAGCAGCTGCTTCTGGCGGAAATAACGGTTGCTCAGGAAGTTGACGTTCTCGGATATGCTGGGAGGCAGGCCGGTGTCGCGGATGTAGGCGGCGACCGCCTGCTGGCGTGCGACCGGGTCGGTGATGGAAGCGGCAAACAGCCGGTCCAGCAGTTCGGTGGTGTCGATCGTGGAAGGCAGCAGGAACTGTTCGCGCGCGGTGGTCACGCCATCGTTGTAGGCGAGGTTCCAGGAGGTGCGGCGACTGCGGTGGAGCAGGGAGAAGCTGCCGGTCTGGCCGTAGAAATGGCGGCCGAGCGCCGCGCTCAGGTTGGTGCGCTGTGACGGCGTCCAGTTGAAGCCGACCGACCAGTTGCGTCCGGCGGTGTCGTTGCCAAGGCCTACGAACTGGTAATTGTCGTAGCCCACCGTGGCGGTCAGGGCGAAGCGCCTGGTAAGCGCGTAGCGCACATTGGCGGTCGTGCTCTCGCTCGAGGTCTCGCCATTGTAGGTATCGTCCAGGTCCTGGCGCACATGGGTCAGGCCCCAGCCTACCTGATTGAAGGCCGGGCCGCTGGCCAGGTTCGCAGTGACGCTGTCGCTGCTGCTGCTGCCGAAGCCGCGTGCACCCCGTCCACCTTCCACCCGGTCGCGCGCATAGCGCATCGCCAGGGTTGCCGTCCTTCCGTAGCGATGTTCGAGATAGGGACTGACGCGCCAGGTCTTGACCTTGGCCTGGTTGGCCGAAAGGTAGGGCGCATCCTCGACCCGGGGACCGAAGACGGAGATGTTGTTCGGCCTGGCCGAGGCGCTGGCGTCGACGTACAGGAAGTCCTTGGCCAGCGTGCCACGGCCCGATACGGCATATTCGAAGCTGTGGTCGAGCGTGTCGCGCAGGTCGTCGTCACGGTAATCGAAGTGACGCCATTGCGCCGTGCCGTTGAGGACAAGGCGCGGGCCGGTCTTGAGGAAGGATAAGGAGGGCGTGAGCTCGCTGATGAACTGCGACCGTTTCAGGTCCTTGCCTTCCTGGTAAAAATTGTCGGTGTAGCGCTCGGTCAGCGTGAGCGCCGGCACCACGCGCCAGTCGGCGCGGCACTCGGATGCCAGCAGCATCGCTGCGATTGCGAGCGGCGCCAGGCGTGGCATGCGCGCCACGCCGGCACGCAGCTCACCCATAGTGGTAATCATACGTTTCTTCGATGCCGGGGATGTCCCTGGTCTTGTTATAGATAAGGTTGACGTTGGGGCAGCCCTCGAGCTGGCGCAGCGCTTCGCCGACCGCGTGCTGGGTGGTTTTCTGGGCTTCCACGACCACCACGATCTGGCCCATGTGGCTGGCCAGGGCGCGCGCCTCGCTGGTGAGCAGCAGGGGCGGCGAGTCGAAGATCACGACCCGGTCCGGATAGCGGTTGGCGATCTCCTGCACCAGGTTGGCCATGGTCGAGCTGGCGAGCAGCTCGGTGGCGCGCGGGGTGCTGGTGCCGGCGGCCAGGATGCTCAGGGTGTCGACGTTGGTGCGCAGCAGGACGTCGGAGACGTCGAGCTTGTCGTCCACCAGCAGGTCCATCAGGCCGCGCTGGGCCGGCAGGCCGAGCGTGCCCAGCACCGAAGGGCGGGCCACGTCGGCATCCACGAGCAGCACGGTGTGGTCGAGTTCCATGGCGATGCTCATCGCCAGGTTGATGGCGCAATAGGTCTTGCCTTCGCCCGGCAGCGAGCTGGTCACCATGATCAGGTTGGCCGGATTCTCGCGCGGCTGGCGTTCGCCGAAGGCGCGCTTGAGCAGGGGGCGCTTGATGATGCGGAAATCCTCCACCAGCGAAGTACGGCCGCCGGCAGCGGTCACCATGCCGCTGGCGCGCATCTTGGCCAGGTCGAGTTCCACCTTGCGGGTCTGGCGCCGCGGCGCGGCATCGGCTTCGAGGACCGGGGCCGAGGCAGCCGCTGCGGATGCGCTGGAGGCCGGGGCGCTTGGGGGCGGAGGCGGCAGCACCGGCGCCGTGGCGACGACCGGTTCGAGGACGTCGAGGTCGGCCGTTTCCACGGCGTGCGATACAGCCAGCTGCGCCGGCATCGGCGCCGGCGCCTGGACCGGCGCGGCCTGGCCGCGTTCCTGGTCGATGCGGCGCGCCGCTTTTTCGATAATGCTCACGTCTGCTCCTTGATCGGTTACAGGCCCGGGCGGACCAGGATGGCGGTCACGCCGGCGCCGTAGATGGCCAGCAGCACCGCCACGGCGGCGCCCAGGGCAACCAGGCGGCGCTTGCGGCGGACGGTCTGCTGTTCGGTCCAGTTCATGCTGATCGAGCCGAGGATCGGCAGGCCGGTCACCTCGCGCAGGGCGGCCTGGCTCAGGAAGGTCGGACGCAGCTGGCTCATCAGGAAGGCCGAGGCCAGGCCGGCGACCAGCGCGCCGACGAACACCAGCGAGAACAGGCGCAGGCGGTTCGGCCCGGACGGCAGCAGCGGCGCGGTCGGCGGCTCGATCACGCGGAAGGCCAGCATGTCGGTGGCCGAAGTCAGGTCGCCCGACAGCTTGGCCGACTCGCGGCGTTGCACCAGCTGCTGGTAGTTCTCGCGGTTGACTGCGTAGTCGCGGTTGAGCTGGGCCAGCTGGGCCTCGATCTCGGGCGCCTGGCTGCTCTGGGCGCGCAGGCGCGCCACGCGTGCCGAGTGTTCGCTGACCCGCGCCTGCAGCGCGGCCACGCGCGCTTCGGCTTCCGACAGCGCCACGTTCATCTGCTGCAGCATCGGGCTATAGCCGGCGCCCGGGTCGGCGCTCGGCTTGCGGTTCTTGGCCAGTTCCTTCTTGCGCGCGACGAGCTGGTCGAGCAGGCGGGCATTGGCGATGATGTCGGGGTGCGCTTCGGTGTACTGGGTACGCAGGCCGTCCAGGGTCTTGGTGACGGCAGCGATGCGCGATTCGAGTTCCGGGTCGGTGATCGGGATCGGCGCGGTCTCGCCCGGGGCGGCTTCGCCGGCGATGCGGCGGCGGATCGCGTTGCGCGCCTGCTCGGCTTCGGCCAGTTCCAGGCGTGCGCTGTTCAGCGTTTCGCTGGCAGCCATCATGCGCGAACCGAAGTCGCCGCCTTCCGACGGCAGCATGCCCATGTTGCGGATCTTGAATTCCTTCAGGCTGTTCTCGGCCGCCGCCAGCTTTTCCTCGTAATTGCGGATCTGGTCGTCGATGAACTGGACCGCCTTCTCGGAATCCTGCTTCTTGCCGCCGAAGCTGCCTTCCATGAAGATAGCCAACAGCGACTGCACCACGTCCTTGCCCAGCTTCGGATCGGGGGCGGTGTAGCTGATGGTATAGATGTCGTCGCGCTCGGTGCCGGCGATCTTGATCTTCTCCATCAGCTCTTCGACGATCTCGTCGTGTTCCTTGGCGTTCTTGGCCTTGACGTCGAGATCGACCATGCGCATCACGCGTTCCACGTTCGGCCGGCTGATCAGGGTGCGGCGCATGTACAGCACTTGCTGGTCGAGGTTCGGCAGCGTGGTCATGCCCGACAGCAGAGGCTTGAGGATGCTCTGGGTATCGACGTAGACGCGCGCCGAGGTTTCGTACTGGTTGGGCAGTTTCAGGACCACCACCCAGCCGACAATGGCCACGGCCCAGGTGATGAAGACTGCATGCCAGCGGTACTTCCCGATTGCCTTGAGGAAGTTAAGGATTGCGGCTGTGATATCTGCCATGTGTGGATTCTCGCCTAAGAGATTGCCGGTGATTTGGCAAGCTCATCAATCAATAAAAATGTCAAATAGTCTGCATGATCGCTTGTTGACTGAGCAATTGCAATTGCGGGTCGGAAAAATAGGCGGCAGACGCGACAAAAATGGTGGTCCATGCAACACAAATTCCTAACCGCAATAAACATTTGACGGTTTTTCCATGAATTCAGCATTCAAAAGTTATGTGATAGCAACATTTAGCCGTGGAAATGCTGTTTGGCTGTACATTGTGTTGCCACCTCATCCCTCCGCTCGCGTACACTCATGACCGTTTCTTTAACGAAAATTGCCCTGTGTCAAATACGTATTTTAATGTCGGAAAGACAAAAGTGCCCACACGATTGATTCTTGTTCGAAACCTTGCTGCGGCGCCCAAAACGGCCAGGAGAATCGCGCTGCAAGTGCTCCTGCACTCCCTCGTCCTGGCCGTCGCCGCTACCGTTCCAGGCGCGGCCAGGGCCCAGAACTTGCCCCGTACGGTGGCGCAGATCAAGCCTTCGGTGGTCGGCGTCGGCACCTTGCTCAAGACCCGTCAGCCCGCCGTCGTGTTCGTCGGCACCGGCTTCGCCGTCGGCGATGGCCTGAGCATCATTACCAATGCCCACGCCATCCCGAAGCAGCTGGATACCGCGCGCAAGGAAGAGCTGGGAATCGTGATCGGCGGCGAGGGCGCCTCCGTCAGCTTCCGTCCGGCGCGCCTGGTGGCGCTGGACGCGGAACACGACCTGGCCCACCTGCGCCTGTCCGGAACGCCGCTGGCCCCGCTGGCCCTGGCCGCCGACGACAGCGTGGCCGAAGGGCAGGAACTGGCATTTACCGGCTACCCGCTGGGCATGCGCCTGGGCCTGCATGCGGCGACCCACCGCGCATTGCTGGCCGCGATCACGCCGGTGGTGCGGCCCTCGCTGAATTCGCGCCAGCTCGACGCGCGCGCGATCACCCAGCTGCAGCGCTCGCCGTTCCGGATCTACCAGCTCGACGGCACCGCCTATCCCGGCAACAGCGGCAGCCCCCTGTTCCGGCCCGACGACGGCAGCGTGGTCGGGGTGATCAATATGGTATTCCTGAAGGGTTTGCGGGAAAGCGCAGTGTCGGACCCGAGCGGCATCACCTACGCGATTCCGGTGCGCCACGTGCGCGAGCTCCTGCAGCGCCCGCAGTAAGGCGGCAAGCCAGGACTGGCGCGCGCGCCACAAGTATTTCAATTGTGCAGGTGTTGCCGAAGTGCTATGGTATAGAATTATGCTCAACAATATTGCATGCATGCGGCAGCCGACCAGGCGCCATGCCAACCCGAGGATTTTGACGTGAGCACGAACATGACCCCCAAGATCAAGCGCGCGGCCCAGGCTGTTGCGATCAGCTGCCTGTTTATCCTGGGCGGCTGCGCCAGCAACCTGCCGGCGCTGCCTTCAACCGAAGCAGTGAACCCGGAATACCTGATCGGCCCGGGTGATGCGATCAACATCATCGTGTGGCGCAATCCGGAAGTGTCGATGTCGGTGCCGGTCCGTCCGGATGGCAAAATCACCACGCCGCTGGTGGAAGACCTGCCGGCCGCCGGCAAGACATCGACCCAGCTGGCGCGCGACATTGAAGCGGCTCTTGCCAAGTTCATCCAGCAGCCGGTCGTGACCGTGGTCGTCACGAACTTTGTCGGCAATTACAGCGAGCAGATCCGCGTCATCGGCCAGGCAGCCCGTCCGCAGGCTCTGCCGTATCGCAGGGACATGTCTCTGATGGATGTGCTGATTGCCGTGGGCGGCGTGACCGAATTCGCGTCCGGCAACCGCGCCAGCCTGATCCGCACCGTGGACGGCAAGCAGCAGCAATACCGCGTGCGCCTCGATGACCTGATCAAGGACGGTGACATCTCGGCCAACATCCAGATGCGCCCGGGCGACGTGCTGGTCATTCCTGAGAGTTTCCTTTAAGACATTCTTAGCCGCTGTCGAAAAATCTGACACAACGATCTAAAATCTCGCTAGACTGCATGCTTAAACGATGAGCAGTTCTCGTATCTTCCTGTTTTTTAGCGAGTTTTAGGAAGCAGTGCAACACGGCATGTTTTTTGCTTAACTGAAACGCATGCCGTCGTGGCAAATCATATCAATGTGAGGATAGACACCGTGTCCACCGAAAACCAAGCAGGGCGCCCTGCCGAGGCTGCTCCGATGACCCCGCAGGGCGCGGCGCGGCGCCGTCTGGCGAAGGCCGGGCTCGGTGCGGCCGGCGTGCTGTGGACGACCCGGAGCCATGCGCTCGATTTCAAATGCGTTTCCGCATCGGCGGCCCTTTCCGCAGGCCTGAACAGTAAAGTTTCGGACGACTCGGTGGCTTGCGCAGGCAAGTCGCCTGGCTACTGGAAGAACCACGGAGGCTGGCCGGTGTCGACGACGACGCTGTTCGGCGACGTGTTCAGCTGTTCCGGCAGGACGACAAGCACGTACGGTGCGACGACGCTGATCAAGATGCTCAGCAAGCGCGATTTCGACAAGTCGAACCTGGGCATGCACCTGACGGCAGCTTACCTGAACGTCAAGTCCGGCAGAATCGGCTTCCTGTCGGAGCGCACCTTGCAGCAAATGTGGCGTGAGTTGCAGACTTCTGGTCACTACGAGCCGGCACGAGGTGTGTTCTGGGATATTGAAACTACCAAGAATTACCTCGAGTCCACTTACAAGGGCGATCGCACATAAGGATGTTGCCGGTCGAGTTGTCGCATGCGGTATGGCGTCTGATCGAGGGCCAGTCGCTTCGTTACCGCTGCTGGGACGAGGAGGCCGTGTTGTACAACGACCTGTCCGGAGCGACCCACCTGCTCGGACCGGCAGCGCTGTGCGTGCTCGAGGCGCTGCGTCCAGGCCCTGCATCCATGGCGGCACTGGCATCCAGGCTGCTCGATGAATTCGAGATCGACGACGCGAGCGTCGGTGCCGAACTGCATGTCCTGCTCGATGAAATGTCGCAGCTCAGCCTGATCGAATCCTGTCCATGCTGACGCTGGCCAGCCTCGGCCGCGGGGAAATGCTGCGCCGCCTTGCCCTGTCCGGCCCCGGCCTGGTGCTGCGCACCGGGCCTTTTCGCAGCCGTATCCATACCGACATCGCCCACCTGGCCGATGCCATCGCGCTGCTGTATGCCGACTATCCCGTCGAAGGCGAGGACGGCTTTGCCGACTTCCAGCTCGCCTTCCGCCGCTCGGGCGGCCTGCGCCGCTGGTACCGTCCGCAGGTGCGATTCGACAGCGACGGCCAGGCGCCGTTCCAGCCGCTGCCGCTGGAGCAGGCCTTGCCGATGTTCGAATGGGTGATGAACTGGTGCGTATCGCACCATGCGCACGGCTACCTGATCATCCACGCCGCCGTGCTCCAGCGCGGCAATGCCGCCGTGATCCTGCCGGCGCCGCCGGGTTCCGGCAAGAGCACCCTGTGCGCCGCCCTTGCCAGCCGCGGCTGGCGCCTGTTGTCGGACGAGCTGACCCTGGTCAGGCCGCAGGACCTGGCGCTGCTGCCGCTGGCGCGCCCGGTCAGCCTCAAGAACGCGTCGATCGGCGTGCTGCGCAGCTATGCGCCGGGCGCTCTGTTCGGCCCCGAGGTCCATGGCACTTCCAAGGGGACGATCGCCCATATGCGGGCGCCGGGCGCCAGCGTCGCCGCCGCTGCCGAACCTGCGCGTGCGACCCACGTCGTGTTTCCCAGATACGAAGCGGACGCCCCGGCCAGCCTGGTGCCGATGCCGAAGGCGCGCCTGTTCACCGGCATGGTCGATAACGCCTTCAATTACGCGGTGCTGGGAGGGCAGGGTTTCGACGTCCTCGGACGCCTGGTCGAGGGCTGCAGCGGATACACGTTCAGCTACGGCCGGCTCGACGATGCCATGGCCGTTTTCGACAGTTTCGCAGGCGGCACGTCATGAAGCCGCTGCCCTTGCTGGTCGAGGTCCTGCGCGATCCGGCGCGGGTCGAAGGACTCGGCCTGGCCGACTGGGACCTGCTGCTGCGCCAGGCGGCGAATGCCGGCCTGACTGCTACCCTGGGAGCCAGCCTCGCCGAAGCAGGCCTCCTGGCGTCGCTGCCGCCGGCCCCGCGCCGGCATCTGGAATGGGCCGGCGTCGTGCTGCAGGCGCACCAGCGCGCCGTGCGCTTCGAAGTGGATCAGATCCGGCGCGCCCTGGCCAGCCTCGGCCTGCCGCTGATCCTGCTGAAGGGGGCCGCCTATGTCCTGGCCGGGCTGCCGCCGGCGCAGGGACGCATCTTTTCCGACGTCGACGTCCTGGTGCCGAAGGAGCGCATCGGCGAAGTCGAGGCGGCGCTGATGCTGCACGGCTGGGCCAGCGCAAAGCAGGACCCCTACGACCAGCGCTACTACCGCGAATGGATGCACGAACTGCCGCCGATGGATCATGTCGAGCGCGGCAGTACCATCGACGTGCACCATGCCATCCTGCCGGAAACCGCGCGTGCGCGGCCGGATCCGGCACTGCTGCGTGCCGCGGCCCAACCGATCCCCGGAAGCGAGCATCTGTGGATGCTGGCGCCGCACGACCTGGTGCTGCACAGTGCGGTGCACCTGTTCTCCGAAGGTGAAACGGACCATGGCCTGCGCGACCTGCTCGACCTGCACCGCTTGCTGCTGCACTTCGGCGCCGCGCCCGGCTTCTGGGAAGGACTGGCGGCGCGCGCCGTCCAGCTGCACCTGGCGCGGCCGCTGTTCTATGCGCTGCGCTATTGCAGCCGGCTGCTCGGGACCCCGGTGCCGGCGTCGGTGCTGGCCGAGGCCGCGGCGGCAGGCCGGCCTGCCGCACCCCTGCTGGCCCTGATGGACGGAATCTTCCTGCGTAACCTGGTCCCGCTCCACCCGAGCTGCGCCGACCGCCTTAGCCCACTGGCGCAGGGCGCGCTCTACTTGCGCGGCAACTGGCTGCGCATGCCGCTACCGATGCTGGCGCGCCACCTGTTTCACAAGGCCTTCATCTCACCGCGCACCGCCGGGGCAGAGCAAATGTGATAACACGGCCGGTTTCAATAGCATGCTATAAATGAAATATGTTGAAATCGGTCTCACCAACTCATCCTTGCGCGAGGAAAGCATGCAGGCAGTATCCCTTCCCCTGATCCGTTTACAAGCCCTGCAACAGGCACTGGCGCAAGGCCCGGAGCAGGCAAGCCTCCAGGACCAGGTCCGGCGCGCGGCCGGCGTGATCGGCGCGGCAAGCTGTTCGGTCATGCTGCTGGGGAGCGAAGGGGAAGGCGAGCCGTGCATGAGCATCCATGCCCATCATGGTCCCTTGCCCAGTGCCGCGCTGCAGGCGGCCATCCGGCGCGGCGAAGGCATTTCGGGCCGCGTACTGGCCAGCGGGAATGCATTGCTGGTCGCGGACATCCGGAAATCGGAATTCGCAGCGCTGGCACGGCGCGGGACGGCGCTCGGAAGCAGCCTCGTCTGTGCGCCGATCCGTGTCGAGGGGCGCATCGTCGGGGTGGTCAATGCCGCCAACGGCAAGGACGCCGCAGCCTTCGACGAAACGGCATTATGCCTGCTCCAGCTCCTGGCCTCGTCCCTGGGCGGCTACCTGCAGGTACGTCACCTGCGACACCTGCTCGACTCGCGCTTCGCCCAGCTGGCGCTGCTGCAGGAAACGGAAGGGGAGCCGCCGGAAACGGCAAGGCTGGCTTACCGTAACCCTGAACAGGTCGCGAAGATACTGGCGCGTTCGTTCTTTCGCGAAATGCACCGGGCGGGCTTTGGCTCGGCCCAGATTCTGTCTGCGGCTTCCGAGCTGATCGGCCAGCTGAATCACGACATCCAGCAAGAGCAGCAGGGGCACTGAGCCCACGGCCTTACTGCGGCGGCGTGATCAATTCCCAACGGTACAGAACCCAGATTTGGGCCATCTCCTGTCGCCCCAAGCATGGGGGTGGAGAAGGCGCATTCTGTTCGATATGATGTAGATAAAATTCTTTAGAACAATTTGTTGCTAAATTAGAATTTCGAGTGCTATGATATGAGGCAGTCCCGACTGCGGCATGACGCGTCCATTCCGCCAGGAGAGTACACATGTTCGACACCCTAACGACAGAACCCGTCAGCCCTGCACCGGCTGACGACGGGACAGATGCGTACTCGCCCAGCATTGTCGACGTCACCATCAACGAGAGCGTGTTCGGCATCCGTGCCGCCGACGTCGACGAGCAGCGCAGTTCCGCCAGCATGCTCATCAGCAAGATGTATGCGTGGCGCGGCTATAGCGGCAACCACCATATCGGCGAGGACCCCAACCGGATTACCCTGACGGCGTCGAACAAGAATGGGGTCATCGGTACGCTGAGCCTCAACCTCGATTCGGACGTCGGCCTGCTCGCCGACCAGGTATTCCAGGATCATATCGATCCCTATCGCGCCCAGGGCAAGGTGTGCGAGATCATCAAGCTCGCCTTCGATCCGGCGATCAAATCCAAGGCGGTGCTGGCCTCCCTGTTCCATGTGGCCTTCATCTATGCCAGGGATTTGCACCAGTGCAGCGACATCTTCATCGAAGTGAATCCGCGCCACCGCCGCTTCTATGAAGTCATGCTCGACTTCCGGGTCGAATGCGAATCGCGGCCGAATCCGCGCGTCGACGCGCCGGCCGTGCTGTTGCGCGGGCATATCGCCCGCGGCACCCAGCGTATTGCCGAGGTGGCGGGGAAGGGCGACCACGCGCTTGGCGACCGCTCCCTGTTTCCCTACTTTTTCTCGCCCCGCGAAGAGGCCGGTATCATTGCGCGCTTGAAACGCATTGGCTGATTCCTGCCCCAAAATTCTTCCTGGCAGTCATCTGCAGCTTGCTCCTGGCTGCAGAAGCTCCTATATTCACTTTCTTCTTTTCACCATTTACAGCAAGGAACGCCCATGACGAGCGGTAAAACCCGCGATGAAATCGCCGAAGCCTACTCATCCGAGCCGTGGTGGTATGACATCCGCGGCTTCTTCATCCTCACGTTCGCCTATAACAGCACGATCGGCACCCAGATGCGTTTCTTCGGCCCCAATTTCGGCCCGGATCACCTGGAGGTCGCCTGCGGCACCGGAACCCTGCTGGAAATGATCCTCAACTGGCGCCGCCGCCGCAAGCTGCCCAAGGTGAACGTGGTCGGCATCGACTACGCGCCTTCGATGCTGGCCGGCGCCAAGAAGCGCTTCGCCAAGGATCCCCAGGTGAAGGTGCAGCATGCCGACGCCGCCGACCTGCCTTTCCCGAGCAATCACTTCGATACGGCCAACATCGCCAACTCGATCCATTGCTTCCCGACCGTCGACGGGGCGTTGCGCGACATTCTGCGCGTGCTCAAGCCGGGCGGAACGCTGGCGGCCAATGTGCTGCTGTATCCGAGCGGTTTCGCACCGCTGCGCTGGGCAGCCCAGAAGATCAACGACTGGGGTATCAAGAAAGGCATCCTGTACAGCCCGTTCCGCGAACAGGACATCCGGCAGAAGATGCTGGACGCCGGCTACGAAATCGCTTCAGAATTTAAATCTGGAAACACTTGGAACGTGGTTGCAAGAAAACCTTCGATCCGATAATTGCACTAAATAAATTTAACAAAGTAAATGTGTCGGTTTACTTTACACGTGCAGATAACTCAAGCATTGATAAAAACTTAAGTCATTGATTTTAAGGAGAATTTGAGAGCTGGCACGGTGTTTGCTCTATATGCTTGCGTAAGTTCCGAATTCATCCAGGAGATCATAAATGAAAGCAATGTTTTCGAAGAGCATTCTGGCCGGCGCAATCGCCGTAACTTCCCTGTTCGCAGGTAGCGCACAGGCACAAGCAGTTTATCCGGATTTCACCGTGCAGAAGCCGGGTACTACTGATGCCGCTGGTCAGTTCACCGCTGACAAAATTGTGTCGAACTATATCGAACGCATCACGTTCTCTGAGCGTGGCGCCGATGGTTCGGGTACCTTCACCGTCAATCTGTTCTTCGACCTCGAAGGCTTCGCCAAGAACGATGGCGCTACTGCCCTCGACAATACCGGCCTGAACTCGAACTACGATGTCTACGGTTTCTACACCGCAACCGGCACCTATACCCCAGACGGCGTCAACACCGTGTTCACCTTCCTGCCAGGCACTGGCTCGAGCCTGTCGGTCTGGCTGGATCGTAACAACGACACCGTGTCGTCGGTCGCGAAAGGCGTCCTGCCAACCGACTACATCAACCGTGGCGATGACCTGCTGCTGGCAACCGGCACCGGCATTGAAGGCGAGGGCAACCTGACCCCAACCAGCTTCAACTGCCGCCGTGGCCTGGAGTGCGGTGCCTTCGGCTCGGTCACCAGCTTCGAGCTGACCGCCGATGGTCGCGCGTTCTTCATCGATCCGAAGCCGTTCTACAACATCTCGCTGCAGCGCGGTCAGTTGAACAACTTCCCGGTGACTGGTACCCAGACCATTAACGGTTCGATGGACATCACCTTCGAAGAAGGCGCACGTGTACCTGAGCCAGCATCGCTGGGTCTGCTGGGTCTCGGCCTGCTGGGCCTGGGCGCCGCACGTCGCCGCAAGCAAGCCAAGTAATCTTGTCCGGGGCCTGGTTCGCCAGGTTCGGCAAAAAAAATCCACTGCCTCGGCAGTGGATTTTTTTTGGCTCAAACAAATTCAGCGCATCTTGCTGGCGAACTGGCGCTTGCCGATCGCAATCGCTAGCCTCTGGATCGGATGGCTGCTGCCGCCCGGGCGCCAGGTCTGCTTGAGCTTGTTGCGGTAGGCGTCGAACTGCATGCCATAGGGCGCCGCCAGCACCTTGCCGCGACCGAGCAGGATCTTCAGCGCTTCGGTCCCGACGATGCCTGCACACAACTGGCAGGCCATGAAGGTCGACGGGCCGCGCTGCTCGTCGAAATTCACCGCTTCCGGCATCACGAGGTAGGGCCGGTGCAGCCCGGCCGGCGCCAGGCCGATGGCGAAACGGATCGCCTTGTCGATGTCCGGCAAGTCACCCCACTGGAAATACTCTTCGAAAGTCATTCCGCCCGGCATGAAGTTCAGCAGGGCGGCTCCCATGCCCAGCGGCGCCGCGGTGGTGGCCGGCACGCCCAGCTCTGCGCACCTTGCAAAGGTCTGGCGGCGTGCATCGAAGGCGAAGAAATCCAGGCCGTCGACATACAGGTCGGCATCTCCCAGGAAATCGTCGAGATTGCCGGCATCGACGCCGTCCGGAAATACGCGGATCTCGACTTCGGGATTGATGTCGCGCGCCATGCGCTCCAGGACTTCTGCTTTCGGCTGGCCCAGCGTGGACATCATCGCGCCCACCTGGCGGTTGAAATTCGGGATATCGAAGCGGTCGAAATCGGCGATATTGAATCTGGAAATACCGAGGCGCGTCAATGTCAGCAGGTGGACCCCGCCGACACCGCCGATACCGGCAATCGCCACACGCTTGTTGCGCAACCGTTGTTGTTCTTCCGGAGTGATCCAGCCAATATTGCGCGCAAAAGCCTGCTCGTAGCGAAACGGATTTTTCATCATGGATGGGAATAGTTGACGTAAAGCGCCGCTGCCGCGCATGCGCGTCATCGGCCTTATCGATACAGGTACCGCTATATTGCGCTATGAGGAAATGTGGTGCTCATCCATGCGCAACAGGCGGTTGATAATACCGCGTTCCTCGCGGGGGGAAAAGAAATACGGGTAGAGCGAGCGCTCCGCGCTGCCGGCGGGGGTATCGAAGGTTCCGCCCAGGCGCTCGACCTGTTCGCTCACGTAATCGAGGCTCAGGTGCATCAGGTAAGCCGGGGCATTCACGCGCGGATTGATTTTCAATTCCCCTTGCTGGCGGAAACCGAGCATGCGCTCGTAGAAGCGGCGATGGCGCGGATTGATTTCGATGACGACGTCGGTGCAGTCGTACAGGTCGCGCGCGTAAATGAGTGCCAGATGAAATACGTTGGCCAGGGGAACTCGGGAGCGTTCCGAGAGGTCAAACGCCAGCTTGGTGCATTCACACAGCCGTGCGCCACGCGCCCGATGCTCGTCAAGAATGTCCTTGAACAACTCGTCGGCCATCAGGCCGAGTTCCGAATCGATGCCGATGGTCACCGTGCCCACGACCTCACCCTTGTCGGTGGCGGTCAGCGTCACGCGATTATGCTCATCGAGGACATGGCGCGAACCGGTATACCCGCGACGGGCATACATGCGTTTCACAAGCATGCTGGCCGAATTTCGGCCCTCAGCAGTATCCGGTAGACGAATTCCGTACGAATCGTCGTTCACGATAAAACATCCTCGAAAGTAGAGGCTGCCATAGTATCGCGACTGACATATATCGCGCGTTCGCTAGGGAAGCAGCCAATGAAACCTGGGCCGATGAGGAACAGGACAGCGCCATCCCATGCCGAATGCCGGCATGCGATGGTTCAGGAAAGCCCGAGATGGTTGGCGTGCCACGTCCTTGCATCGAGGCGTGGCTTATGTGGAGTCTGCCCCGGTTTCCGTCGATCGGGGCGATTCCGCCGCACCAGCGGCGCAGCGGAACCGAAACCAGTTTGATATCAATATATTATCAAACTTACAGGGCCTTGAGCAATGCGCGCGCGGCATCAATTTCACTGAAAGGCGCATTCTGGGCGAGCGCCTTGTCGATTTCCTTGCGTGCTCCCTGCTTGTCGCCCGATTTATGCAGGGCGACCGCCAGGTGATAACGGATTTCCGGTGCATTCGGCGCTTTCTCGACAGCCTTCTGCAGCAGCGGCAGGGCACGCGCGGTATCACCCTTTTCCACCAGCAGCCAGCCGAGGGTATCCATCACGCCGGGATGGTTGCCCGCCAGCTTGAAGGCTTGTTCGGCCGTCGCCAGTGCTCGCGGATCTTTTTCCTGCTGATAGGCCCAGGCCAGGTTGTTCAAGATTTGCGGATTGTTCGGCGCCGCCTTGAGCGCGCGCTCGAGCACCGGAATCGCCTGTTTGTATTCCTTGTTGCCCAGGTTGATTTCCGCCGCCATCAAGGCGACGCGTACGTCGTTCGGATGCTGATTGAACCATTGCGTGCCGCGCGCACTGGCTTCCTTGCCCTTGCCGGCCAGGTTCATCGCCTGCATCGTCTTGAGCAGCAGTTCCGGCGAGCTCGACAGCGACTGGGCCTTTTCGTAGGCCACCACGGCCTGCGCAGGTTTCTTTTGCGCCAGCATCACGTCGCCTTCGAGCATGTAGCCGGCAGGCGACCTGGGCTCGCGTTTCTGCAGATCGCGCGTGATCTGCAGTGCCTCGTCAGCACGGCCGGCGCGCAAGGCCATGTCGATCTGGGCCAGGCGGGCCGGGACGAAATTCGGCTCCAGCTCGATGGCGCGCTTGAGATGGCTGGCGGCCGAGGCCTCGTTCTTCATGGCCGTGTACACGCCGGCCAGGCGCAGCTGCGCTAGCGCCGACTTCGGCATGACGTTCACCAGCTTGCCATAGGTTTCCAGGGCGCCTGCCGTGTCCTTGGTCGCCATCTGCGCCTGGCCCATCATTTCGAGCAAGCCGCCATGCGTCGGGTTGGCGGGTTGCAGCTTGCGCGCCAGGGTCAGGGCCTTCTGCGCCTGATTGGTACGGATGTAGTGCATGCCCAGGTTCAGGGCCGGCGCCACCGCTTCCGGATTGGCGTTGCTGGCCTTCTCGAGCCAGCTCGTGACCTCGTCGGGACGGTTCTGCACCAGGGCCAGTTCGGCCAGCGCCGTCATCGCGTCGACATTGTTCTTGTCCTTTTCCAGCACTTTCAGGAAGCGGCCCTTGGCCGCGTCGGGCTGCTTCGCCTGCATGTCCAGGCGTGCCAGGTTGGCGGTCGCAGGCAGGAAGGTCGGCTGCAGCGCCACCGCCTTGTCCCAGGCGGCGCGTGCGCCCGCGACGTCGCCCTTGGCCAGATAGACCTGGCCTTTCAGGTTCTGCACCTGCGGGCTGTCCGGCTGCTGTTTCTCGAGGCTGGCGACCGCCTGCAAGGCCTTGTCGAACTGTTTCAGGCCCATGTGCGTCTGGATCAGGGCGACATTGGCTTCCGCCGACTTGGGATCGAGCGTGGCAGCCAGTTCCAGTTCCTTCAGGCCACGTGCCTGGTCACCCTGCGCAAGTTTCGAGATGCCGAGCGAGGTACGCACGCCGGCCGCCTTGGGCGCCAGTTCGGCCGCCTTTTCCAGGTAATCGCTGGCCTTGTTGAAGTCACGCACCTGCATGTGCGACTGGCCGGCCAGGGCCAGCAGCTGCGCATCCTGGGTTCCGTCCTTCAGTGCCGGCGCCAGCGCCGCGGCCGCATCGGCCGGCTGGCTGCTCTTGAGCAGGGTCTGGGCTAGCAGCTTGCGTGCATAGACATTGTTCGGATTGCTCTCGAGATACTTGCGCAGGTGCTGTTCAGCCTGATTCACCGCGCCGAGGTTCATCTCGGAGGCACCGGCCAGCAGCAGGGTCGGCATGTGGTCCGGCGCCACTTTCAGGATCTTTTGCAGCGATTCCTGGGCTACGGCATATTTACCTTGCGAGAACTCGTACAGGGCGCGCACGTAGACCACCAGCAGGTTGCCCGGCGCCGCTTTCTCGGCGCCTTCCACGGCCAGCTTGGCGGCCGGGAATTTGCCGCGGCCGATTTCGACGTAGGCCTTTTCGATAAAGGCATCGCGGTCGTTCGGCTTGAGCTTGAGGGCTTCGTCATACGCGGCCACGGCCTCGTCAGCCTTGTTGTTCATGCGCAGCATGCTGCCTTGCGCCATCCAGACGTCCGGGTTCTTCGGGTCCTTGGCCAGCGCCTCGGCCAGCAGGCGCTCCGCGCCTGAGCGGTCATCGCTCAGCATCGCATGGCGCGCCAGGCCGAGGAAGGCGCTGCCCAGGTTCGGGTCAATGGCCAGCGCGGCCTCGAAGGCGGCCTTGGCTTCCTCCGGCTTGCCGGTTACCAGCAGGGCGTCGCCACGCAGGGACAGCAGCGGCGCCGAGCCTTTGGCTTGGTCGGCAGAAATGTCGTCCAGCAATTCCTTGGCGCGGCCCAGCTGCATGTTGGCCTTGCCCAGCAGCGGCAGGACACGTCCTGCATCGGCGCCGAGGGAACGGGCCTTGCGCAGTTCCTTGTCCGCCGAGATAGCATCGCCTGTTTGCAGGTACAGCATGCCCAGCTGGATGCGCGCTTCGGCGTCCTCCGGGCTCTTGGCCACCGCGTTCTTGAGCTGGATCATCGCCGCCTTGACGTCGCCCTTTTGCTGATACTGCTTGGCTTCCGCCAGCAGTGTTTCCGTCGACTGGTTATTGCTACAGGCGGACAAACCCGCCATCAGGAAGGCGCTGGAAAGAAGTGCGGCGGAAAGCTTGAGCTTGGAGGCGTGGCGCGGCATAGGAATTCCTTGTGGGTTGTCTGGCGTTCGCATGTTGGTGCGAAGAATTAACTCGACAACAATAATACATGATGGAATCCTGTGCCAACGCAACATGGATGATACATTGTTGCAAAATTTTCCTGATTGTTGCTTTCAAAAAATTTACTGTTGGACGGGTGGTACAAGCGCTATTCTGGTGCGTTGCCTTTGCGCAAGCGGCCCAGCAATTCCTCGACGTTGTCGCCTACGGGAAGGCCATGCCGGCGCAGCAATTGAACGTGCAACACCAGGTTTTCGAGCACCAGCTTGGCCGACACCGCCAGCAGGGTCATCAGGCGGTCTTCGGTGCTGAAGTTTTCCATGGCGGCCGCCATTTCGCACAGGTGGCTGGCCACCAGGGTGCGCAGCTCGTCTTCAGGAAAGGGGAGGTCGGCGAAGTCGATCGGATCTTCCTGTTCGACTTCGGCCATCAGGGCGGCAAGTTGCTCGGGCTGGATCGGCATACATGAACTCCATGGATGGTTGTCCAGTCCATTCTAGGCCAGCCGCGGATGCAGGACCCACGGAATTGGACAGATGCGGCGCCGGCCAGACAGGCATAGAATGGCCTTTCACATGAGAAATGATGAGCGCAGGCGATGGCACGGCTGTTCTTCACCCAGCAACTGGCGCGCTTTACCAGCGTGCCCCAGGTCGAGACCTCGGCAGGCGCACTGCGCGCCGCCCTGGAAGATGCCTTTGCCATCAATCCGCTGCTGCGCGGCTACGTGCTCGACGACCAGGGCCGGTTGCGCGCCAATGTGACTATCTTTATCGACGGCCGGCGCTGCCATGATCCGGCGCGCCTGGACGACCCCTTGCAGCCCGGCAGCCAGGTCTACGTGCTGCAGGCCCTTTCCGGAGGCTGAACATGAGCGAGCGTGCTTACCTGTCGACCCGCAAGGGCCTGTTCGAACTGCGCAAGGTAGAGGGCCGCTGGGACTTCGGCCCGGTCCATTTCCTGGGCGAGCCGGTGTCGATGGCGCTGCCGGACCCGCGCGACGGCAGCCTGTATGCTGCCCTGAACCTGGGCCATTTCGGGGTCAAGCTGCACCGCCGCCGCGAAGGCAGCGAAACCTGGACCGAGCTGCCCGCACCAAGCTACCCGCCCAAGCCGGAGGATAGCGAAGACAAGACCGACTGGAACAACCGCATGATCTGGGCGCTGGAGGCGGGCCATGCCGGCCAGCCCGGCCTGCTGTGGGCGGGCACGCTGCCCGGCGGCCTGTTCGTCTCGCGCGACCATGGCGATACTTGGCAACTGGTGCGCCCGCTGTGGGACGTGCCGCAGCGCGCCAACTGGTTCGGCGGCGGTTACGACGTGCCCGGCATCCACAGCATCAGCGTCGACCCGCGTGACGCCGGACAGCTGCTGGTCGGCGTCTCCTGCGGCGGCGCCTGGCGCAGCGAGGACGGCGGCGCCAGCTGGAGCGTCAGTTCGACCGGCATGCGCGCCGACTACATGCCGCCCGAGATGAACGAGAACGAGGAAATCCAGGATCCGCACCGCATCGTGCGCTGTCCCGGCCAGCCGGACGTGCTCTGGTGCCAGCACCACAATGGCATGTGGCGCTCGCAGGATGGCGGGCGGCGCTGGCAGGAGATCACGGCGGCGCCGCTGTCGCGCTTCGGCTTCGCGGTGGCGGTTCACCCGATGGATGGCAACACAGCCTGGTTCGTGCCGCTGGAGGCGGACCAGCGCCGCATCCCGGTCGGCGCCGCCATGGCGGTGCTGCGCACGCGCGACGGCGGCAAGAGCTTCGAGGTGCTGCGCCACGGCCTGCCACAGGAGCATTGCTACGACCTGGTGTACCGCCACGGGCTGGCGGTGAGCAGCGACGGCCATACCCTCCTGATGGGGTCGACGACGGGCGGGGTGTGGATCTCGGAAAACGGCGGCGACAGCTGGCGGACCTTGTCCACCACGCTGCCGCCGGTGTATGCGGTGAGTTTCGCGTAATACCAACGCTCACCGTGCGCCGCCCACGGGCGTGGGCGGCGAAGGTCTTACATATTGCGGCGATACTGCCCGCCGACCTCGAACAGCGCGGTCGTGATCTGGCCCAGCGAGCAGACGCGCACGGCGTCCATCAGCTTGGCGAACACGTTCTCGTTGTCGATCGCGGCCTGCTGCAGCGCGGCCAGGGCGGCCGGGGCCTTGTCGGCATTGCGAGCGTGGAAGGCTTCCAGGCGGGTCAGCTGCGACTGCTTTTCGTCGTCGGTCGAACGCGCCAGCTCGATCGTCGCCGGGGCACCCAGACCGTTCGGGTTGCGGAAGGTGTTCACGCCGATGATCGGCAGCGAGCCGTCGTGCTTCTTGTGCTCGTACAGCATCGACTCTTCCTGGATCTTGCCGCGCTGGTAGCCGGTTTCCATCGCGCCCAGCACGCCGCCGCGCTCGGCGATGCGCTCGAACTCCTGCATCACCTGCTCTTCGACCAGGTCGGTCAGCTCGTCGATGATGAAGGCGCCCTGGTTCGGGTTTTCGTTCTTCGCCAGGCCCCATTCGCGGTTGATGATCAGCTGGATGGCCAGTGCGCGGCGGACGGATTCGTCGGTCGGCGTGGTGATTGCTTCGTCGTAGGCGTTGGTGTGCAGCGAGTTGCAGTTGTCGTAGATCGCGATCAGCGCCTGCAGCGTGGTGCGGATGTCGTTGAAGTCGATTTCCTGCGCGTGCAGCGAGCGGCCCGACGTCTGGATGTGGTACTTCAGCTTCTGGCTGCGCTCGTTGGCGCCGTATTTGTCGCGCATCGCGACTGCCCAGATGCGGCGCGCCACGCGGCCCAGCACCGTGTATTCCGGGTCCATGCCGTTCGAGAAGAAGAAGGACAGGTTCGGCGCGAAATCGTCGATGTGCATGCCGCGTGCCAGGTAGGCTTCGACAAAGGTGAAACCGTTCGACAGCGTGAAGGCCAGCTGCGAGATCGGGTTCGCGCCCGCTTCAGCGATGTGGTAACCCGAGATCGACACCGAGTAGAAGTTGCGCACCTGGTGGTGGACGAAGTATTCCTGGATGTCGCCCATCACCTTCAGCGAGAATTCGGTCGAGAAGATGCAGGTGTTCTGGCCCTGGTCTTCCTTCAGGATGTCGGCCTGCACCGTGCCGCGCACGTTCATCAGGACCCAGTCCTTGATCTTCTGCGCTTCGTCGTCGGTCGGCTGGCGATGGTTGTCCGCCACGAACTTGTCGATCTGCTGGTCGATGGCGGTGTTCATGAACATCGCCAGGATGGTCGGGGCCGGGCCGTTGATGGTCATCGACACCGAGGTCGACGGGCTGCACAAATCGAAGCCGTCGTACAGCACCTTCATGTCGTCCAGGGTCGCGATCGACACGCCCGAGTTGCCGACCTTGCCGTAGATGTCCGGACGCAGCGCGGGGTCGGCGCCGTACAGGGTCACCGAGTCGAAAGCAGTAGATAAGCGTTTCGCGTCCATGCCGGTCGAGACCAGCTTGAAGCGCTTGTTGGTGCGGAAGGCGTCGCCTTCGCCCGCGAACATGCGGGTCGGGTCTTCGCCTTCGCGCTTGAAGGCGAACACGCCGGCGGTGTAGGGGAAGGAGCCCGGCACGTTTTCCAGCATCAGGAAGCGCAGGATCTCGCCGTGGTCCTCGAACTTCGGCAGCGCCACCTTGCGGATCGGGTTGCCCGACAGCGTCTTTTGCACCAGGCGGGTACGGATTTCCTTGTCGCGGATCTTGACGACGTAGTCGTCGCCCGCATACGCGGCCTGCATGTCCGGCCACATGGCCAGCAGTTTTTTCGCGCTGCCTTCCATGGCGTTGTCACGCTCGGTGATCAGGTCGTCCAGGACTACCTCCCGGTTGGCGGCGGCCAGCATGCGCTTGGTTTCGCTCAGCTGCTGGCGCTCGCGCGCCAGTTGCACCTGCTTCTTGACGTTGCGGTGGTAGCCGCGCACGGTGTCGGCGATCTCGGCCAGGTAACGGGCGCGCGCCGGCGGGACGATCACGTTCTTGCCGCTCGAGTATTTTTGCGATGGCGCGGCCAGGCGGCTTGCCTCCACCTGCAGGCCCAGCTCGGCCAGCTTCGGCAGCAGGCCGTGGTACAGGGCAGTGACGCCATCGTCGTTGAAGCGCGAGGCCTGGGTGCCGTAGACCGGCATCTCGTCCGGCTGCTTGCTCCACAGTTCGCGGTTGCGCTGGTACTGTTTGGAGACGTCGCGCAGCGCATCCTGGGCGCCCTTGCGGTCGAATTTATTAATGGCGATGAAGTCGGCGAAGTCGAGCATGTCGATCTTCTCGAGCTGCGAGGCGGCGCCGAATTCCGGGGTCATCACGTACATCGACGTGTCGACATGCGGCACGATGGCGGCGTCGCCCTGGCCGATGCCCGAAGTCTCGACGATCACCAGGTCGAAGCCGGCCACCTTGCAGGCGGCGATCACGTCCGGCAGCGCTTGCGAGATCTCGGAGCCCGCTTCGCGGGTGGCGAGCGAGCGCATGAACACGCGTGCCTGGCCGTTCCAGGGATTGATCGCATTCATGCGGATGCGGTCGCCCAGCAGGGCGCCGCCCGACTTGCGGCGCGACGGGTCGATCGAGATGACGGCGATGTTGAGGCGGTCGCCCTGGTCCAGGCGGATGCGGCGGATCAGTTCATCGGTCAGCGAGGATTTGCCCGCGCCGCCGGTGCCGGTGATGCCGAGGACCGGCGCCTTGACGCTGTCGGCGGCTTCGACGATCTGCTTGCGCAGGCCTTCGTCGGCCTTGCCGTTCTCCAGCGCGGTGATCAGCTGGGCCAGCGGGCGATGGCGCGCGGCGATGTCGCCCTGTTGCAAGGCGTCGATCGAGGTCGGGGCGTAGGACGACAGGTCGACGTCGCAGCTTTCCAGCATCGAGCGGATCATGCCGACCAGGCCCATGCGCTGGCCGTCTTCCGGGCTGAAGATGCGGGTGACGCCATAGGCGTGCAGTTCTTCGATCTCGCTCGGGACGATCACGCCGCCGCCGCCGCCGAACACCTTGATGTGGGCGCCGCCGCGCTGGCGCAGCAGGTCGATCATGTACTTGAAGTATTCGACGTGGCCGCCCTGGTAGCTCGAGATGGCGATGCCTTGCACGTCTTCGGCCAGGGCCGCGGTGACGACTTCGTCGACCGAGCGGTTGTGGCCGAGGTGGATCACTTCGGCGCCGTTCGACTGCAGGATGCGGCGCATGATGTTGATCGAGGCGTCGTGGCCGTCGAACAGCGAGGCGGCGGTGACGAAACGCACCTTGTTGGCCAGCTTCGGCTGCTCCGGCAGGTCGAGTTTCGCGGCGGGGGTGATGTCGTTCATTGGATTGGGTCCTTGGGAGTTCGGGAGGACAGGGGGTATCTCGGTACGGTATATGACGTTAACGTTAACGTCAAGAAGGCTACGTGCCTATGAACGTCGTTCCCGCGAAGGCGGGAACCCAAGTTTGTTGCGAGCCAATCAAATGATTGTGGCTCGCGGCGAGGAAATTGGATCCCGGCCTGCGCCGGGATGACGTTGTTTAGCGTTAGTGTTTATTCAAGCAGCGCGGCGTTTGACGTTGCCGGAGAGCAGCTCAGCCTTGCGCGCACGGAACTCGGCCACGGCCTTTTCCTTCACGTGGCCGAAGCCCCGGATCTGCTCGGGCAGCGAAGCCAGCTCGGTCGCTTCGAGATAATTCGAAGCGTCGAGCCTGGCGACCAGCGCTTCCACCATCTCGCGGTATTCCACGATCAGTGCACGCTCCATCTTGCGCTCCGCGGTCTTGCCGAAGACGTCGAAGGCGCCGCCGCGCAGACCTTTCATTTTGGCCAGCAGCTTGAAGGCGCCGAACATCCAGGAGCCGTACTGCGCCTTGACCATGTGGCCCTTGGCGTCCTTCTTCGCGAACATCGGCGGGGCGAGGTTGAACTTCAGCGAGAAGTCGCCTTCGAACTGGGTCTTGAGCTGCTCGACGAAGCGGCCGTCGGTGTACAGGCGCGCCACCTCGTATTCGTCCTTGTAGGCCATCAGCTTGGCGTAGTTCTTCGCCACCGCCATCGACATCTTGTTGCCCAGGCCTTGCGCCGATTCGGCCGCGCGCACGCGCTCCACCAGCTTCTTGTAGACCTCCGCATAGGCGGCATCCTGGTAGCCGGTCAGGTGCTCGACGCGCTTCTTGATGACGCTGTCCAGGCTTTGCGGCATCTGCACCACGATGGCCTGTGCCGGAATCGCCTGCTTCTCGACGCGCTTGACGTCCACCGCTGCGCGGCGGCCCCACAGGAAGCTCATCTTGTTGGACGCGACGGCCACGCCGTTCAGTTCGATCGCGCGCAGCAGGGCGGCTTCAGTCAAGGGGATGCGGCCCTTCTGCCAGGCGTAACCCATCAGGAACAGGTTGGTCGCGATCGAGTCGCCCATCAGCGCGGTCGCCAGCTTGGTCGCATCGACGAAGTCGACACCCGATTCACCGCCCACGGCTTCCAGGATCAGCGAGCGCACGTCGCCGGATGGGAATTCCCAGTCGCGCTGCTGGGCAAAGGTGCCGGTCGGCTGCTCGTGCAGGTTGACGATGGCCAGGGTGCGGCCCGGGCGCATCTTGGAGACCGCATCGGCGGCGCCGGTGGTCAGGATGTCGCAGCCGAGGATCAGGTCCGCTTCGCCGGTGGCGATGCGCTGGGCGCGCAGGCGGTCCGGGGTGGCGGCGATCTTGACGTGGGATGTGACGGAACCGTTCTTCTGGCTCATGCCGGTCATGTCCAGCACCGACGCGCCCTTGCCTTCCAGGTGGGCGGCCATGCCCATCAGCGCGCCGACGGTAATCACGCCGGTGCCGCCGATGCCGTTGATCAGGATGTTGTACGGATGCTCGACGCTCGGCAGTTTCGGCTCGGGAAGCATGCCCCAGCCGTCTTCGCTGCCGCTCTTCGACACGCCGGTCTTGCTCTTCTTGAGCGTGCCGCCTTCGACGGTAACGAAGCTCGGGCAGAAGCCTTTCGCGCACGAGTAATCCTTGTTGCACGAGGACTGGTCGATCTGGCGCTTGCGGCCGAATTCCGTTTCCTTCGGCAGGATCGAGACGCAGTTCGACTGGATGCCGCAATCGCCGCAGCCTTCGCACACGGCTTCGTTGATCACCATGCGCTGGTTCGGGTCCGGGAACTCGTTCTTCTTGCGGCGGCGGCGCTTCTCGGCGGCGCAGGTCTGGTCGTAGATGATGACCGTGACGCCCGGCAGTTCGCGCAGCTCGCGCTGGACATCGTCCATGTGCTTGCGGTCGTGCAGGGTGACCATGGCCGGCAGGTTCGAGCGGTCGGCATAGCGCGACAGGTCTTCGGTCACCAGTGCGATGCGTTTCACGCCCTCGGCCGCCATCTGCTGGGCGATGTGCGGTACCGACGTCGTGCCGTCGACCGGCTGGCCGCCGGTCATCGCCACCGCATCGTTGTACAGGATCTTGTAGGTGATGTTGACCTTGGCCGACACCGCCGCGCGGATCGCCAGGTAGCCCGAGTGGAAGTAGGTGCCGTCGCCCAGGTTCTGGAACACGTGCGGCACCTTGGAGAACGCAGCCTGGCCGATCCAGGGCGTGCCTTCGCCACCCATGTGGGTGGTCAGCTTGTTCATCTCCGGGTAGATCGAGGTCGCCATCACGTGGCAGCCGATGCCGGCCAGCGCGAAGGAACCGTCCGGCACCTTGGTCGAGGTGTTGTGCGGGCAGCCCGAGCAGTAGAAGGCCGGGCGGAAGGGCGTGGTGATCGCCTTCTGCAGCACGGCGTCCTTGGCTTCGAGGAAGGCCAGGCGCGCGCGGATCAGATCGCGGGTGGTGTCATCGGAGACCAGGCGCGCGATGCGGCCGGCGATCACGCGCGCCACCTGCGCCACCGAGAAGTCGGCTTTCGGCGGCAGCAGCCAGTCGCCGCGCGGCGCGACCCACTCGCCCTTGTCGTCGAACTTGCCGACGATGTGCGGGCGGACGTCGTCGCGCCAGTTGTACAGCTGTTCCTTCAGCTGGTACTCGACGACCTGGCGCTTCTCTTCGACCACCAGGATCTCTTCCAGCCCCTGCGCGAATTCGCGCACGCCTTCCGGCTCCAGCGGCCAGATCATCGCCACCTTGTACAGGCGCAGGCCGACCTTCTCGGCCATCGCTTCGTCGATGCCCAGTTCTTCCAGCGCTTCCAGCACGTCCAGGTAGGACTTGCCCGAGGCGATGATGCCCAGCTTGGCGTTGGGGCTGTCGATGGTGGTGCGATTGAGCTTGTTTTCTCTGGCGTAGGCCAGGGCCGCGTAGATCTTGTAGTCCTGCATCAGCGCTTCCTGGGCGCGCGCCTGCTGGCCCAGCGGGACCGACGACAGCCTGGTATTCAGTCCGCCTTCCGGCATCACGAAGTCTTTCGGATACTTGACCTCGACGCGGAAGGGGTTGGCGTCGACCGAGGCGCTCGATTCGACCGTGTCGGCCAGCGCCTTGAAGGCCACCGCGCAGCCCGAGTAGCGCGACATGGCCCAGCCGTGCACGCCCAGGTCCAGGTATTCCTGCACGTTGCAGGGATAGAGCACCGGGATCATGCAGGCCGAGAAGATGTGGTCGGACTGGTGCGGCAGGGTCGAGGAGTAGGCGCCATGGTCGTCGCCGGCTACCAGCAGCACGCCGCCGTGTTTCGCGGTGCCGGCGTGGTTCATGTGCTTGAAGACGTCGCCGCAGCGGTCCACGCCCGGGCCCTTGCCGTACCACATGGCGAACACGCCGTCGTATTTGCTTGGTCCGATCAGGTCGACGGTCTGGGTGCCCCAGACGGCGGTGGCGGCCAGATCTTCGTTCACGCCGGGGACGAACTGCACGTGGCTGGCTTCCAGGTGGCCCTTAGCCTTCCACAAGGTCTCGTCAAGGCCGCCGAGCGGCGAGCCGCGGTAGCCGGACACGAAACCGGCGGTGTTCAGGCCGGCGGCGGCATCGCGCTCGCGCTGCATCATCGGCAGGCGCACCAGGGCCTGGATACCGGACAGGAAGATGTTGCCGGTCCTGGCGGTGTATTTGTCGTCGAGGGTAACGGTGGTCAGGCGGGACGAATAGTCCGGCGTCGCCGCTTGTGGCGTGACGGTATCAGGCATGGGTGTCTCCAAGATCGTGAATCGGGTGTTCCGGGCTGGCTGCCGGGTAGGCAGGGCGGATGGAACGGGGTCGCGGTAGCGACAAGGCGTGCTAAGGCACTTTTATTCGCGTGGAGTGTAGGGACTTCGACCCGCCAGGGCCAATAGGGAATGCGGATGGGGGTATAAGTAAATCTGATGACCGTTATGCGACCAGCCGTGCACCCGGCCAGGCGCCACGTTCACACAGGTCTTCGGTCACTTCGCGCACCAGTTTCGCGATCGCCGCGGAGGCATTCGTCAGCGGGATATTCCGTGAGGCGCACAGGGTCACGCGGCGCGTCACCGCCGGCTCGCCCACCGGCCAGGCGGCCATCGCGCCGCGTTCGATGTCCGCCAGCAGCGGCGCGACCGGCAGCAGGGTGGCGCCCAGGTCGGCCAGCAGGGCGGAGCGCAGGATGGCGAGCGAATTGATTTCGAGGACAGTGCCGAGCGCCAGGCCGGCGCCTTGCGCCGCCTGCTCGACCAGCGGCCGCACGCCGTGCTGGCGCGCCGGCAGGATCAGGGTGCTGGCCAGGGCCTCGCGCAGGCTCAGCCTGTCCACCGTCGGTGCGAAGTTCGAGCCGGCCCGGCAGATGAACATCAGGTCTTCCTCGACCAGGGCGGTGGCGGTGAAATGCCCGGCCGGGACGACCTCGAACAGCACCGCCAGGTTCAGGCGGCCCGACTTGAGCTGTTCGGTGAGGCTGCCCGAGATTTCCTCGGTCAGTTGCAGGGTGATTTCCGGATACCTGGCCCGGGTGGCCTTCAGCAGCGGCAGCGCCAGCGCGCCCGAAATACTGTGCGGCAGGCCGAGCGACACGCTGCCCGAAGGCCGCGTGGTCGACTGCACCACCGCCGAACGGGCGTCGGCTACCTGCTTGAGGATGGCCTGCGCGTGTTCGTAAAAGATCTTGCCGGCGTCGGTGCTGACGACGCCATGAGCCGAGCGGTGCAGCAGCTGCGCGCCCAGTTCCTCTTCGAGCTGGCGCAGCTGCTGGGTCAAGGCCGGCTGCGCCACGTGCAGGACCAGCGCGGCGCGCGATAGCGAGCCGTGATCGACAATGGCGACGAAATACCGGAGTTGACGAAGTTCCATCCTGCAGTGTTGTGTCCAGAAAGCAACAAATAATGATTGTCTGCAACAAAATTGTTATACTGCCCCGCGGCCAATGGGCGCCGACATTATTACAGAGCAGAGTAGCGACATGTTGAAAAAGGTGGATGCCTCGCAGCTGAGGATTGGTATGTATATCCACGATCTCGATTGCGGCTGGATGGACCATCCCTTCGTGCGCGCCCGTTTCGAGCTCACCTCGGACGAAGAAATCTACAAGATCCGCAATGCCAAGATCCGCGCTGTCGTCATCGACTGCAGCAAGGGCCTGGACGTGGACGACGCGCCGACCCTGGCGCAGGCCGATGCCGCCACCGAAGCGGAAGTGACGGCGATCGCCGCCGCACCGCGGATCGTCACCCGTGTGTCCCTGGGTGAAGAGCTGCAGCGTGCCGCGCATGTCCGCAAGCAGGCCGCCGGCCTGGTACGCACCGTGATGGCCGACGCCCGCCTCGGCAAGGCCGTCGAGCTGGACAAGGTGGGGCCGGTCGTGGAGAGCGTGACCGAATCGATCCTGCGCAATTCCGGCGCGCTGCTCGGCCTCCTGCGCATCAAGAACAAGGACGACTACACCTTCCTGCATTCGGTCAGCGTGTGCGCGCTGCTGGTCGCGTTCTGCCGTTCGCGCAAGATGGACGAGGACACGATCTACCAGGCGGGCCTGGGCGGCCTGCTGCACGACACCGGCAAGGCGCTGGTGCCGGACAGCATCCTGAACAAGCAGGGCCGCCTGACCGACGAGGAATTCGACATCATCAAGCGCCACCCGCGCGACGGCTACGACATCCTGGCCAAGACCCCGGAGATCGGCCCGATCCCGCTCGACATCACGCTGCATCACCACGAGCGCCGCGACGGCAGCGGCTATCCGGACAAGCAGGGCGAAGGCAGCATCAGCGAACTGGCGCAGATGGCGGCGATCGTCGACGTCTACGACGCCATCACCTCGGACCGCTGCTACCACAAGGGCATGCCGGCGGCCGAAGCGCTGCGCAAGATCTACGAGTGGAGCAAGTTCCACTTCAACCCCACGCTGGTCCAGGAGTTCATGCGCTGTGTCGGCATCTACCCGGTCGGCACCCTGGTGCTGCTCGAATCCGGTCGCCTGGGCGTGGTGATCGAGCCGCACGAAACCAGCCTGCTCACGCCGAAGGTCAACGTGTTCTTCAGCACCAAGAACCAGACCTACATCAAGCCGCAGACCCTCGACCTGTCCAAGCCGCTCGGCTTCGGCGGCGGCGACAAGATCCTGCGTCACGAGTCGGCCGAGAAGTGGAACGTCAATCCGCTGCAGTTCATGAACATCGCCTGAGCTCCAGGCCGCGCCTTACAAGCCGCCCGCGCAGCGCAAGGTCGTCCCGGTGACGTAGGACGCGGCAGGCGACAGCATCCACAGCACCGCTTCCGCGATCTCGTCGGGCGTGGCCAGGCGACCCATCGGGATGGCCGGCGCCACGCGCTCCGGCCGGCCCGGCTCGCCGGCCGCCGCATGGATGCCGGTCAGCGTCGACCCGGGCGCCACCGCGCACACGCGGATACCCTCCGGCGCCATCTCGCGCGCCAGTCCCAGCGTGAAGGTCTCGACCGCCGCCTTGCTGGCGGCGTAGTGCACGTACTCGCGCGGGCTGCCGGTGCTGGCCGCGATCGAAGACAGGTTGACGATCACCCCGCGTGTGCCATGGCGCCGGAAGGCGTCGATCGCCGCGCGGCAGCAGTGCATGGTGCCGTACACGTTGGTGCGGAATACCGCTTCGATGGTGGCGGAATCGGTATCCATGAAGCGCGCGATGCGCCCCGTGATGCCGGCATTGTTGACCAGCGCCGCAGGTGGTCCGAGTTCCTGCTCGGTGCGCGCGAACAGCTGCGCCACTTCCGCTTCGGCCGCGACGTCGGCCTGGATCGCGGCAGCCTGCCCGCCATCGGCGCGGATCGCCGCCACCAGCGCCTGCGCCGCGGCTTCGTCATGACGGTAGTTGACCGCCACCGCATGGCCGCCGGCGGCCGCCTGCCTGGCGATGGCGGCGCCGATGCCGCGCCCGGCGCCTGTCACGATCAGTACCTTGCTCATCCCGACCCTCCTGTTGTGGTGGCAGGCAACTGCCTGCATACTCCTTGCACACTATACCAAGCGAGGAAGGCGGCCATGCACCCACCCATCGAGTTCTGGTTCGAGTTCGGCAGCAACTACAGCTACCTGTCGGCCATGCGCATCGAGGCGCTCGCACGTGCTGCCTTCGTGCCGCTGCACTGGAAGCCCTTCCTGCTGGGGCCGATCTTCCGTGAACTCGGCTGGCAAAGCTCGCCCTTCGCGGAGCAGAAGGAGAAGGGCGAGTACGTCTGGCGCGACATGGCGCGCCGCGCCGCGAAATACGGAATTCCTTTTACGCGTCCCTCGGCCTTCCCGCGCCGGGCCCTGCTGCCGATGCGGGTCGCGCTGCTCGGCGCGCAGCAAGCCTGGATGGGCGAATACTGCCGCCGCATCATGCTGCGCAACTGGTCCGAGGATGCCGACATCGACGACGCCGGCACCGTGCTGGCGGCGCTGGAGGGTCTGGTCGCCGAGCCGGAAGCGGTCCTGCGCGAGGCGGAAGGGGAGGCCAACAAGGCGGCGCTGCGCGCGCAGACCGCGGCCGCGCGGCGCCTTGGCATCTTCGGTGCGCCGAGCTTCATCGTGCAGGGCGAGCTGTTCTGGGGCGATGACCGCCTGGAGGACGCTCTCGAATTCGCGCAGGCCAGGCAGGCGACCTAGAAGAACTCGGCGGTGTCGTTGGTGGCGACGGTCTGCAGCAGGCCGTTCGCCACCAGCTCCTCGTAATGGCAGGCGCGGTTGCGGCCGTTGGCCTTGGCGAAGTACAGGGCCTGGTCCGCGTGGCCCAGGGTCACGACCGGCGAATCGGTGGCGCTGATGCTGGTGAAGCCGACGCTCACGGTGACGCGGCCTACCTGCGGGAACACGTGCGCCTCGACGTTGGTGCGGAAGCGGTCGATGATCTTGCGGGCATTCTCCAGCGTGGTCGAGCGCAGCAGCACCACGAACTCTTCGCCGCCGAAGCGGAATACGCGGTCCTGCGAACGGAACGAGGACTGCAGCAAGTTTGCGACCAGGATCAGCACTTCGTCGCCGTACAGGTGGCCGAAGCGGTCGTTCACCATCTTGAAATGGTCGACGTCGACCACGGCCAGCCACTGCTTTTCCTCGGCCCCGTGCTGGCGCCGTTCCAGCTGGCCCGGCACCAGGGGTTCGGTGTCGCCGCTGTGCAGCATGCGCGCCAGCTGGTCGTCGAAGGTCTTGCGGTTCAGGAGTCCGGTGAGCGAGTCGCGCTCGCTGTAGTCGAGCAGGTTCTGGAAATTGCGGTAGACGCCGACGATCCCGCTGATCGTGTAGATCGATTCGGCGGTGAAGCCTTGTGCGTGCACGATCTCGAGGCAGGTATCGGCCTTGTCGCCGAACCAGATCGGCAGCCACAGGCGGCGCAGGCCGTCGCTGCCCAGGCCTTCGGCACGCGAATCATGGTGTTCGAGGCAGTGTGCCAGTTCGGGAAAGGCCGAGAGCGGCTCGCCCGGGCTGCCGCCATCGTGCTGCTCTTCCGGGCAGGCGACCCCGCCGGCGCGGATGCAGGCGCGCGAACGCACGAATCTCTGCCCGCAGACCGTCGTGATGGTCAAGACCCGGGTCTGCAGCGCGCCCGCCAGTTCCTGTACCGCCGAAATCACGGAGATGTCGAGCATCGTGTGATCGCGGTGGCCAGTCATGTCCACCATGTGTCGCAGCAGGGAATCCATGTCGGTTTTTTTCAGAAACGCAGAGAAACTGAGTCACGCAAGAGCACGGTCGGGTCGGTAGTACGGCTGCCGCTTTTTTAGGCGGGCAAGAGGGACAGCATAAAGCGTTTTTGTATTGTAGGCAACTATTCTTAACAATATTTATCTTTTTAATGCCTGGAAGCTCATGCTTGGTGGCCGTCTGCTTGTGCATACGCAAGTCCATGCAGAAACAGAGCTTTCCACATGGCAAACTTGCCCGACGTCAACTTGCCGTGCGGCACTATTCGGTACAGTGAACTCACTGACAGACGCAGTCGAAAGCAGCAAAAGACGGGGCCCCGTCTGTCAGTAAGACCCGGTAGTCGTTGTTCCATCAACCATCACAAGGAGTTCATCATGAGCACCATTACCTCCGCCATCAAAACCTTCATTGCCGATGAAAACGGTGTGACGGCCATCGAATACGGCCTGATCGCTGCACTGGTCGGCATTGCGTTGGCAGGGGCGGCCGAGGCTCTCGGCGCTGATATTACCGCGCTGTTCAACAAGATTGGCGAAGAGCTGAATCCGACTCCGCCTGCAAGCGGCGGTTAATTATCGCTAACGCCCCCGGCGCCATCCGGCCCCGGGGGCTTTTTTTTTTGTGAGCCGATCATGGTTGTCGCCCCTTACCTCGACATACTGCTCCTGCTGCTCGTCGCCGTCGCTGCGATCAACGACCTCGCAAGCCGACGTATTCCGAATCTCCTGCTGCTGGCAGGCCTTATCGCCGCCTTGTCCCTTCACGCAGTATCACCGCAGCCCGGCGCAGCCTTGCTGGCCTGTTTCGGTGGCGCCGCCGTCGGACTGCTGGTTTTTCTTCCCTTCTACCTGATGCGCGGCATGGCCGCCGGCGACGTCAAGATGATGGCCACGGTAGGCGCCTTTACCGGTCCGGCAGCCGCCTTGCACATTGCGATCTTCGCCTGGTGCGCCGGCGGTGTCATGGCCCTGGCCTTCATCCTTTTCCAGGGCCGCTTGCGGCTGGCACTGACCAACGTCTGGAGCATGGTGCGCCAGGCTGCCTTGCGTTTTCCCATCACAAGAATGGAGGCGCAGCCGAGCGCCGGTTCCATACCTTACGGGGTCGCGATTGCCGCCGGAACGATCTACTTCCTGATGAGCCGTTAAGCGCTGTTTTTGCTGCTCCCCCTTCCTTGCCGGAAGTCAAACGGGGAGGGGGAAGCGATGGTTAGAATCAATTTAACAAATGTAAGAAATATCCGCACCTCATCAGGAGGTTTCCTTATGGAAGTGTTCTCACCACCCAGGGCAAGCGCTCCCTGCGACGCGCGGCCGGCAGCCGGAGCCGGCAGCGGGCCGGAGGCGGATCCCTCTCCCGTCCTGCCGCGCCAGCCGCGTACAGTGCGCGATATCGGCCTCGACCCGCGTCTGGTCACCGCACTCACGGTCAAGATCATGCATGCCAGCGGCAAGATTCCGTTATCGCTCCTTACCGGACGGCTGCGCCTGTCGGTCAGCGTGGTACGTGAAGTGCTGCAGGGGTTGGTTGCGGAGCAACTGGCCGAGGTGGCCTGGCAGGGCGATTCCGACATCGACGTGCATTACCAGCTGACCGCCTTCGGGCTGCGCGCCGCTGCCGAGTACCTGGCGGAATCGCGCTACATCGGGCCGGCCCCGGTAACGCTCGACGCTTACCGCGGCATGGTGGAAAAGCAGTCGCTGCGCCAGCCCGGCGCCCCCCACGTCACGCCCGCAGAGCTGCAGGCCACCCTGGCGGAGGACGGCATCGAGCCCGCGGTGCAGGAGCTGATCGGCGCGGCGCTGCATTCGAACCGTCCGCTGATGCTGTACGGACCTTCCGGCAGCGGCAAGACGACCTTGGCGCGCAAGTTCGCGCGGCTGCGCCAGGAGCCGGTGGCCATTCCGTACGCGGTGCTGGTCAATCACGAGATCGTGCAGATATACGCCCCCGACCTGCATCCCGCGCCGCTGCAGCCGCGCGCCCTGGAAGAACGGCGCAGCTGCGACGCGCGCTGGGCACTATGCCAGCGCCCGCTGGTGCACGTGGGCGCCGAACTGGCGCGCGACATGCTGGAACTGCGCATCGACGCCGCCAGCGGCGTGCTGCGCGCACCGCCACACTTGCTGGCTAACAATGGACTGCTCGTGCTCGACGACATCGGCCGCCAGCGGGTGCCGGCTGCCGAGGTGCTGCACCGCTGCCTGAGCGCGCTCGAGAGCGGCAATGACCATGTCGCGGTGCCGGGCGGGGCCAGCCATGCCCTGCCGTTCGACGTGTCCCTGGTACTGGTCACGAGCCTGGCGCCCCAGGCTGTGCTGGATGAATCCTGCATGCGCCGCGTCGGCTACCGGATTCCAGTGGGCCCGCTTTCCGAAGCCGGCTACCGCGCGCTGCTGCGGCGCCAGTGCCGGATGCGCGGCATCGAGGCCGACGACGACGCGGTCGATTACCTGATCAACGAACTGCACCGCCGCACCCGGCGTCCGTTGCTGGCTGCCTGGCCGCATGAGCTGCTGGGCCGGATTGCCGACTTCGCCGGGTTCGCCGACCACACGCCACGTCTCGACGTGAACAGCGTGGTCCAGGCGTGGAGCAGCCTGTTCGGTTCTTGCGCGGCGCTCGAACCCGGTAACCTGGGAGATGCTCGATGAAAAACAAGCGTGCCGTGATCGTGATGACGCTCGCGATCCTGTTCGGCCTGACGGCCGTCCTGCTGGCCTCGCGCTGGCTGCTGACACAACCAGCCAAGCGCGCCGATCACATCGTGGTGGCGGGGGCCGACATCAGCATCGGCCAGCGCCTGACGCCCGAGATGCTCAAGCTGGTCGAATGGCCGGCCCACAGCGTGCCGAAAGGCGCGTTCGACGATCCGCAGAAGCTTGGCGACCGGGTGCTCAAATCGAGCATCCTGATGGGTGAACCCCTGAGCGAGGCCAAGCTGGCCCCAGTCGGCACGGTGGGTGGCCTGTCGGCCCTGATCACCGAGGGCAAGCGCGCCATCACGGTCCGCGTGAACGACGTGATCGGCGTGGCCGGGTTCGCGCTGCCCGGCAACTACGTCGACATCATCGTCAGTACCCAGACCGAGACCAAGGCCCAGGACGGACAGCAACGCGAGCGCAGCATCTCCAAGATCGTGCTGGAGCGGATCCTGGTGCTGGCGGTGGCGCAGGAAGTCAACCGCGACGAGACCAAACCGAAGGTCGTGAATGCCGTCACGCTCGAAGTCACGCCCGAGCAGGCCGAAAAGCTCGACCTGGCGCGTAGCGTCGGCACCCTGTCGCTGGCGCTGCGCAACCAGATCGACCCGGCGCCGGCCGAGACCCTTGGCGCCACCAAGGAGAACCTGCTGCCGGCGCCGGACTCGCCCGTGCGGGCCGTGGCGATGCCGGTACGCGCACCCCGGCCGCAGGCGCAGGCGCCGCGTCCGGTCCCTGCAGCGGCACCGCGGCGTGACTGCGTCAAGGTCATCAATGGCCTGCACGCTTCACAAGAATGCTTCTGACCTTATCGATCCGGGATGGATGCCATGAACAGACGCCTCAATCTTGCACGGTTTGCCGCTGGCCTGGCGCTGGCCGCCGCCGCGCCTTCCCAAGCGGCTTCCGCAGCCAAGCCTGCAGCTGCCGCTCCCGCCAAACCAGCGGACAGTGCCGCTGCCAAACCGGCAGCCGCCAAGCAAGCGGAAACGCGTTCCCAGCCCGCGATGGGCTGCAGCGGCGAAGCCGCGCGCCCTGCCACGCTGTCGCTCAACATGGGCAAGTCCACCATGCTGCGCCTGCCCGAGCGGGTGCTCAACCGCAGCGTCGGCAATCCCGCGATCGTGCAGGCGATGCTGGTGTCGCCGGACACGCTGTACATCGCCGCTGTCGACGTCGGCACCACCAACATGATCGTGCAGGGAAAAAGCGGCTTGTGCAGCGTCGTCGACATCGTGGTCGCGATGGACCCCGCCGTATTGCAGGCGACCCTGGCCGCAGCGATGCCCGAGGAAAAGGATATCCGGGTGATGGCCGCCGCCGATTCGCTGGTGCTGACCGGCACCGTCAGCGACGCCGGCGCACTCACCCGCGCGGTCGAGCTGGCGACGGCGTATGTGCGGCGTCCGCTGCGCCAGCTGCCGTCCGCCGACAAGGCCAATGATAACGACGGCGTCATTCCACTGGCCAACAACAACGGCGGGGGCAGCGCCGGCGGCGCCGCCGCGGCAGCCACGCGCGTGATCAACCTGCTCAATGTGAGCGCTCCCCAGCAAGTGCAGCTTGAAGTCAAGGTAGCCGAGGTGTCGAAGACCCTGCTCGAGCGGCTCGAGACCGACGCGGCGTTCAGCTTCGGCTCGGGCAGCTGGACTACCCGGCTGGTGTCGAATTTCCTGACCGGACGGACAACCAACGGCATTCGCTTCGACAAGGATAACGGCAACCGGCTGGTGGGGGCGGCCGACAAGCAGGACGGCCTGGTGCGCGTGCTGGCCGAGCCGAACGTACTGGCCATCAGCGGCCAAGAGGGCACCTTCCTGGCCGGCGGCAAGTTTTACATCCCGGTCGCCCAGGACAACAACAAGGTCACGCTCGAGGAAAAGGAATTCGGTGTCGGCCTGCGCTTTACCCCGACCGTCCTGTCGGGGGGGCGCATCAACCTGAAGGTGGCGCCGGAAGTGTCCGAGCTGTCGCGCGAAGGGATCGGCGTGTCGGCGTTCGGCATTACCGGCAGTTCGATCCTGCCGGTCGTGACCACGCGCCGCGCCAGCACCACCGTGCAGCTGTATGACGGCCAGAGCTTCGCCATCGGCGGCCTGGTGAAGAACAACCTGGTGGCCAGCCTGAAGGGCCTGCCGATGCTGGGCGAAGTCCCGGTGCTGGGCGCGCTGTTCCGCAGCACCGACTTCCAGCAGGACCGCACCGAACTGGTGTTCGTGATCACCGCGCGGCTGGTCAAGCCGATCGCGGGCGCCGGTTATTCGCTGCCGACCGACAAGGTGGGCATACCGACGCGTGGCGAGGTGATGCTCGGCGGCCGCCTCGAGGGCGATGCCCCGGCCGCGACCACTGCCGCCGCGTCCACGCTGCAAGTCGCGCCCCCCGCTGCGCAGACCGCCGGCGGCTTCGAACTCAAATAGGAGGCATCCGTGAAGAACCCGACCTACTTTCTGCTGCCGGCGCTGGTGGCCGCCTGTCTGCAGGGCTGCATGCATACCACGCCGGAGTGGGACAGGCAATTCGGCACCGCCACGCGCGCCAACCTGGCCGTCCAGGTGCTCGACCCGGCCGCGGCCAGCAACCGCGATCCTGCCGTCGGGGTGGACGGCCGCGCGGCCAAGGGAGCGCATGAGCGCTACCAGCGCAGCTTCGCCCAGCCGGAAGCGGCACCGGCGCCGATCTTCGTCACCGCTGGCAGCGTGCGATGAGCGCCTGCCTTCCACTTTGACCAGATGCGCCAGCAACGAGGCCCGCCATGAAAGCGCTACTTATCAGCCGCGACAGCCAGCTCTATGCGGAGATCGCCTCCCAGGGGGCGGCCCGCGTGCCGCCGCTGAACCTCGGTGCCGTTCGCGCCAGCCTGCGCGAGGCACTCGACCGCCCCGAAGCCGACACCCCGCAGCTGGTCATCATCGACGCCACCCAGACCGAACCCTCGGAAGCCCCCCTGCTTGAACGCCTTGGCCGCCAGTATCCCGAAGCCCATCTGATGCTGCTGACCGACCATAACCATCCGGACCTCCTGATCCACGCCATGCGCGCCGGCGTGCGCGAAGTGCTGCAGCTGCCTCTGGTGCACCGTGCCTTTCACGAGTCGATGGACCGCATTTCGGCCGCGGCCGGGGTGTCGGGCCTGCGCGACGGGAAGATCCTCGCCTTCATCGCCTGCAAGGGCGGCAGCGGCGCCACCTTCATCTCGACCAATTTCGGCTACGCGCTCGCCACCCTGGCCGCCAAGAAGGTGCTGTTGATCGATCTGCACGGCCAGTTCGGCGACGCCGCGTTGTACGTGTCCGACCAGAAGCCGAGCATGACCCTGTCCGACGTCTGCGCCCAGATCGCGCGCGTGGACGGGCCCTTCCTCGATTCCTGCGTGGTCCATGTGACCCCGGGCTTTGGCGTGCTGGCAGCGGCCGACGACGCCGCCCACGCAAAGGAAGCCAAGCCGGAGCACATCGACACCATCCTGCGCGTCGCGCGCCAGCACTACGACTACGTGCTGCTCGACGTCGGCCGCCAGATCGACGCGGTGTCGCTGCGCGCCCTCGACGTCACCGACACGATTTATCCCGTGCTGCAGCTGGCGCTGCCCGATATCCGCGACGCGCGCCGCCTGCTCGACATCTTCCGCTCGCTCGGCTACGTGCTGGACCACATCCGCCTGATCGTCAACCGCTACGAAAAGGGCGGCAAGCTGCGCCTGCAGGACCTGCACGCGGCCTTGGGGTGCGAAGTGGTGCACACCTTCCCCAACGACTACGTCGCCGTCACCGACTCGGTCAACCAGGGCGTCCCGGTGCTGCAGCTGTCGCGCTCGAGCGCGGCCGCGCGCAGCCTGGCCGACATGGTCGAACTGGTGACGACGCGGCGCGTCCAGGAGAGCAGGGGACTGCTCGACCGCCTGTTCGGCCGCGGCGAAGACGACTGATCAACACGAAACAGAACGACACGGAGCCACCCATGTCCTTACGTGAACGCCTTGCGAGTACCGGTCAGGAACGCCAGCCCGGCGCGGTCGTGCCGGAAGTCGCCAACCAGGCCTATCAGGAGCTCAAGAAGCAGATGCACCAGATGATCCTGGACCGCATCGACCTCGAGCGCCTCAAGCGGCTCACCGCCGAGCAGTTCAAGCACGAGCTGGCCCTGCTGATCCAGCGCATCATCGAGGAGGAGCGCATCGTGCTGAATCAGCACGAACGCCACCACCTGGTGCTCGATATCCAGCACGAGATGCTCGGCTTCGGTCCGCTCGAGCCGCTCCTGAACGACCCGAGCGTTTCCGACATCCTGGTCAATACCGCCAGCAAGGTGTATGTCGAGCGGCGCGGCAAGCTCGAACTCACCGACATCAGCTTCCACGACAATGCCCACCTGATCAAGATCATCGAAAAGATCGTCTCGCGCGTGGGCCGGCGCGTCGACGAATCAAGCCCGATGGTCGATGCGCGCCTGCCGGACGGTTCGCGCGTCAACGCGATCATCCCGCCGCTGGCGGTGGACGGGCCGCTGCTCTCGATCCGCCGCTTCGGCTCTTCGCCGCTGTCGGTGCAGAACCTGCTCGACTATAAAAGCCTGACTCCACCCATGATCCGGGTGCTGGAGAGCCTGGGTGGGGCCAAGGTGAACATCCTGATCTCGGGCGGCACCGGCAGCGGAAAGACCACCTTGCTGAACCTGATCTCCGGGTTCATCCCGGCCACCGAGCGCGTGCTGACGATCGAGGACGCGGCCGAGCTGCAGCTGCGCCAGCCGCACGTGGTGCGCCTGGAAACGCGTCCGCCGAACATCGAAGGCAAGGGCGAGGTGACCCAGCGCGCGCTGGTGCGCAACGCGCTGCGGATGCGTCCCGACCGCATCATCCTGGGCGAGGTGCGCGGCGCCGAGGCGCTCGACATGCTGCAGGCGATGAACACCGGCCATGAGGGCTCGCTCGCGACGATCCACTCGAACACGCCGCGCGACGCGCTGTCGCGGCTGGAAAACATGGTCAGCATGGCCGGCGTCAACCTGACTGCGCGTGCGATCCGCCAGCAGATCGCTTCCGCCGTGACGGTGGTAGTGCAGGTATCGCGCCTGACCGACGGCACGCGCAAGGTGGTCAGCCTGCAGGAAATCACCGGCATGGAAGGCGACATCATCTCGATGCAGGAGATCTTCCGCTTCGAGCAGAGCGGCGTGGACGCCGACGGCAAGGTGAAAGGGCGTTTCAGCGCCACCGGCGTCCGTCCGCGCTTCGCCGAGCGCCTGAAGATGTTCGGCGTGCCGGTGCCGGAAGACACCTTCGATCCCGACCGGATTTTCGACTGAGGAGGCAGCATGGACGTGCTGTTCTACGCTTTCGTGGTATTCCTGTTCGCGGCCGCGGTCCTCGCGATCGAGGGCACCTACCTGTGGTGGATGGGCACGCATGGCGCGGCGGCGCGGCGCATCGCGCGCCGGCTGCAGGTCATGTCCGGTTCGTCCGGGCGCGGCGGCGAGCGGATCTCGATCCTCAAGCAGCGTCCCTACAGCCGCAACGCGGCCTTCGACCGCTTCCTGCATCGTATTCCGCTGGCGGACCGGATCGATGCCCTGCTGGTGCAGGCCGGCACCACCAACACGGTCGGTCAATTCCTGGCCTGGTCGCTAGGCTGCATGGCCCTCGCCGCCGTGGTGTCGCTCGGCTGGCAACTGCCGGCCGCATTGCGCGCCCTGGTGGCCCTGCTCGGGCTGGGCGTGCCGTGGGTCCTGCTGCGCCGCACGCGGCAGCGGCGCCTGATCCGCATCGAGCAGCAACTGCCGGATGCCGCCGATTTCATCGCCCGCGCACTGCGCGCCGGCCACTCGTTCAGCAACGTCCTCCAGATCGTCGGCAACGAGCTGCCAGAGCCGCTCAGCGGGGAGTTCCGCATCGCCCGCGAGGAGATCAACTACGGCGCCCCGATGAACGAGGCCTTGCACGCCATGGCTGCGCGCATCCCGCTGACCGACCTGCGCTACCTGATCATCGCGGTGCTGATCCAGCGCGAATCGGGCGGCAACCTGGCCGAGATCCTGGGGAACATCAGCCAGATCATCCGCGCCCGCCTGAAACTGGTGGCACACGTGCGCGTGCTGTCGGCGGAAGGAAGAATGTCGGCGATGATCCTGACCGTGCTGCCGTTTGCCGTGCTGGGCATGATGCTGGCGATGAACCCGAAATACATCAGCGTGCTCTGGACCGACCCGAACGGCGTGCGCATGATGTGGTACGGCCTTGGCATGATGCTGGTCGGCGTCGTCTGGATGCGCAAGATCATCCGCATCCGCATCTGAGTCGGGCACGCATCCCTCCAGAGGTGAACATGACATCCTCCCAGCTGATCTTCCTGTTTGTCGTCCTGTGCGTCGTCACCGGCCTGGCCTGGCTCGGCCTGGTGCTGTTTGCGCCGCTGGCCCTGCGCGATCGCCTGCGCCGCTTCCTCGGCACTGCAGAGCAGAGCCAGCTCGATGCCGGGGGCGGCTGGGTCGAACGGGTTGCGAGCGCAGCCAAGCCCCTGACCAAGCTGTCGGTGCCCGAGGAGGGCTGGGAGAAATCCAGCCTGCGCACGCGCTTCATGAACGCCGGCTGGCGCAATCCGTCCGCCCTGTCGCTGTATTTCGCGTCGAAGACGGCGCTCGCACTGGTGCTGCCGGCACTGGTGGTGCCGCTGACCATCGTCTACAGCAAGGCGCTGCTGGGCTGGCGGATGATGGCCTTGCTGCTCACCGCGGCCGCCATCGGCTATTACCTGCCCAACATGATCCTCGAACGTATCGTGCAGCGCCGCCGCCGCGAGATTTTCGAAACCATCCCCGATGCGCTGGATC
The DNA here is from genome assembly GCF_046236355.1 of Massilia sp. BHUDP2. Lineage (NCBI taxonomy): Bacteria > Pseudomonadati > Pseudomonadota > Betaproteobacteria > Burkholderiales > Oxalobacteraceae > Massilia > Massilia sp. BHUDP2. The sequence goes on along the minus strand of NZ_JBJUVW010000003.1, from coordinate 597,453 downwards.
TGCTCACGGTGTGCGTCGAGGCAGGCCTGAGCCTGGAGCGTGCGCTGGTCAAGGTGGCGAACGAGATCCACATCAAGAGCGCAGTGCTGGCGCAGGAACTGCAGCTCGTCCTGATGGAAATGCGCGCCGGTTTCTCCAAGGAGAAAGCGCTGCGCAACTTCGCGCTGCGTTCGGGTGTCGAGGATGTCGACACGCTGGTGGCCATGCTGATCCAGTCCGAGCGATTCGGCACCAGCGTCGGCGATGCGCTGCGCGTCCAGTCCGACAGCCTGCGTCACAAGCGCCGCATCGTGGCCGAGGAATGCGCTGCCCGCATCGGCCTGAAGCTGCTGTTCCCCCTGATTTTCTGCATATTCCCCATGCTGCTGATGGTACTGCTCGGCCCCGCCATGATCCAGATTTCGCGGACCCTGGGCAAAGTGGCCGGTGCGGATTGAACACGAAGGAGCCCCCATGCCTAGCCTTACCTTGTTCGCACGTCTGGCGCTGCTGTGCGCCGGCGCTACCCTGGCGGCCTGCGCGCCCTTCGGCGCCCGTCCCGCCTTCGACGGCGCCGCGCCGGCCGCCGACGACGCCTATCTTGCCGGCCGCAATCACCACCTGGCGCGCAGCTACGAGGAAGCGCGCGCCGCTTACCAGGCCGCGCTGCAGATGGCGCCCGCACACGTGAACGCCCGCAACGGGCTGGCCACGCTGTATGCGGAGCAGCGCGAGTTCGCCACCGCGATCGCCTTGTGGCGCGCATTGACCGAATCGCTGACGATGTCCTCCGGTCCCGGCAAGGCCTACCTGTTCAGCAACCTCGGGCAGGCCCATTTCCTCAACGCGGAGTATGACGATGCGCTGGTCGCGCTCGAGAAAGCCTGCCTGCTCGACCCGCTCAACCACCGTTCCTGGCAACTGCTCGGCGAAACCTTGCGCAAGCTCGGGCAGGAAGAGCGCGCGCAGCAGATGCTGAGCCAGGCGGATGCCTTGCGCGCCCACGACCTGCGCGCGGACTATGCCGCTGCCGGCAGCCAGAGCCAGGTGGCGGCGATCGACCGCGCGCTCAAGGCGCCGGCGCGCGAGGAGGCGGGCTGGAGCCAGGTGCAGCTGCTCGTCGGTGCGGATGGCATGCTGGAGCTGCGCCGCGCGCCGCCGCCGGCAGGCTCGTCCGCTCCGGCACGGCTGCCGGAACCGGCGCCGGCGCCGGCCACGCCGGGGCGGGACGCGCCAATCCTCGCACTGGTAGAGATGCGCAATGGCAATGGCGTCTCGGGCATGGCACGCTCGCTGGCACGCCAGGTCGGCACGGGCGGGCTGAAAGTGACGCGCCTGTCGAACCAGAAGGGTTTCGGCGTGCGCCAGACCCGCATCGAATACGAAGCGACCTACCGCGAGGCGGCCGAACGCCTGGCCAGCCGCTTCGGGAGCGCGCAGCTGCAGGAGGTGCCCAGCTGCGCCCCCGCCAACCTGCGCGTGGTGCTCGGGCGCGACGTCGCCCACCGAGGTTTCGCCTTGCGTCCGGCGGCTCCGGGTGGCGATGCGGCAGCGCCGGTATTGGCATTGAACAAAGCTGACTGAAAAAAGGTCCGTTTGCACGTTTGGCCGGCATCAAACGTCGAGCGCTGGCACCCGAGAGAATGGGCTGGTCTGCCTTCTCTTGGGAGCCCTCCATGAACCTTTCCTACCGCATCCATCTGATCCTGCTCGGCGTGGTACTGGCTATCCTCAGTGCCTGCGCGCCCTCCGGCACGCACCGCGGCACCGGTGAATACATCGACGATGCCGCCATCACCACCCGGGTCAAGACCGCCTTGGCCACCGATCCGCAGGTCAAGGCAACCGAGGTCCAGGTCGAAACCTACAAGGGAACGGTACAGCTCAGCGGCTTCGTCGATTCGTCCGAGAGCGTCGCGCGGGCGGCACAGCTCGCCCGGGAGGTGCCCGGGGTGAAGGAAGTGCGGAACAGCATGGTCGTCAGGGATCGGCTCCGCCAGTAGGGCCGTTCCCGGGCAGCTTACTTCCAGCTGACCTTGCCCATGCCGTTGGTGTTGGCATTGCGCGTCGCCGGGTTGCCGTAGACGGTGGCCGAACCCATGCCGCTCAGGTCGATCTCGGCCGCGCGGGTCGCGTGCACCGTTGCGCCGCCCAGGCCGCTCATGTCGAGGTCGACCGATTCGGCGCGCAGGCCCTGGGCTTCCAGGCTGCCGACACCGGCCAGCTTGGCGCGCAGCAGCTTGCTCTCGCCATTGACGCTGATGCGGCCGGCGCCGCGCAGGCTGAGGTCGACGCGTTCGGCGCGCACGCCGTTCAGGGCGAGTCCGCCGACGCCGCCCAGGCGCGCGTCGATGGTGCGGTAATTGCTGTTCATGGTGACCGATCCGGCGCCGTCGAGGGCAAGCTGGATCGTATTGCCCGAGAAGCCGGTGACGGTCGATGCGCCCACGCCCTGCGAGGTGAACTCGGCGAGGTTGGGCACGGTCAGTTCGGCGCGCAGCTTCTCGTTCATGTCGCCACGGCGGGTATTGAAGGATTCGGTACCGATTTCCAGCGTGTCGCCGCGCTGGGCGGTGGTGATGCGTTGCACGAAGCGGCGGTCACCCGAGACGACCAGGGACGGCGTATTGCCCTGGCGCAGGACCAGGTCGACGACGCCACCTAGTTTCACCTTGGTGACCCTGGCATCGACGCTGCGGTTTTCGCGCACGACGTCGTCGGCGATGACGGGGCTGGCGACCAGTGCGAGCGTGGCGGCGACGGCGGCGGCACTCAACAGTTTTTTCATGCTTGTTCTCCGGTAGGTTGTCGATGGAGGCACTATAGGCCGCTGTCGTGGCGCCTCCGAGCCGATTGCGATGAACTGCGCAAACCACGGTCTGGAGCGTAAAAAAACCGGCATGGCGCGAACAGGACGCATGGCGCGCCGGCAGCGGCGCAGCCTGCGGCCAGGGGCTTACCGTGCCGGCGTGGCGCGCCGGTAGACGCGCACATAATCCACCAGCATCCGCTGCGGCAGGACCGTGCTGCTGTCCGGATTGCCGGGCCAGGCGCCGCCGACAGCCAGGTTCAGGAGCACGAAGAAAGGATGCTCGAATACCCACTCTCCCTTGACCAGGTTCGGCCGCGCCGTATGGTAGTGGATGCCGTCGCGATACCAGCGGATCTCGCCGCGCTCCCACTCCACCGCGAACACGTGGAAGTCGTCGGCAAAGATGCCGCTCGCCAGGGTCGAGTGGGTGCTAAAGGCCTTGGCGCCCGAATAGCCGGGACCGTGCAGCGTGCCGTACACGTTCGACGGCTCCTTGCCGATGATCTCCATGATGTCGATCTCGCCGCTGCGCGGCCAGCCCACCTTCCCGATGTCCGCGCCCAGCATCCAGAAGGCCGGCCAGATGCCCTGGCCCTTCGGCACCTTGATGCGCGCCTCGAAGCGGCCATGCATCTGTTCCATCAGGCCGGCGGTCTTGAGGCGTGCCGAGGTGTAGTCATTGCCGCCGTAGGCTTCGCGGCGCGCCTCGATGACAAGCATGCCATCCTCCACCCGGACGTTCTCCGCCCGGCCGGTGTAATGCTGCAGTTCCTGGTTGCCCCAGCCATGGCCACCGGTCTCCGCCACCCATTTCGTGCGGTCGAGCTGGTTGCCGTCGAATTCGTCGCCCCATGCCAGCGTCCAGCCGGCAACTGCGTCTGCGGGCGTGGAGGCGCAGCCGGCGGTGGCCAGTGCAAGCAGGGTGGACAGGGTGGCGGCAAAAAGGCGGATCGGTTTCATGGGTCTCCTTGTGGCCTCAGGGCGCCGCCGGGGGACGGGCCTGCTGCTGCCTGACGTGCTGCATGATGTTGATGAAGGTATCGGTCCAGACCAGCTGGCGGTTGTCCGCCAGGAAGCGCAGCAGTTCCGCGTGGGCCTGCGCGGACACGCTGAGGTAGTCGCCGCCGATGCCGTGGAAGGTGAAATTGACCATGGTGCCGCGCTGAATCGCCTGCTTGACGATGGCGATCAGCTCCGCGCCGCTGCTGCCGCTAGGTGTCGCCACCGGCACCGCGAGCGGATCGAGCGTGTGCATCGCATCGATGACGCCGCTGCCGCCGGTGACCTTGATCGCGACGAAGGCGGCGCGCACCGCGGGCAGGTAGTCGCGTCCGCCGGCCTGGGTATCGCCGCAGGGCAGCGTGAACGTGCGTTTCTGGCGGCCGTCGATCGCCGCCAGCATGGTATTGGCCAGCAGGACCTGGTCGCCCATCTGCGCCACGCTCATGGCATCGAGGTCGCGGTGCGGCTCGACCCAGTCGCGCCCGGGCTTGCTGCGCGCGCACTGGTGGAACAGGCTGTGGTTGCCCAGTTCGTGCCCGGCCCGCGCGGCGGCGCGCCATTCCTCCATGCGCCGCGCCACCGCCGGATTCGACAGGGTCAGGTAGAAGCTGCCCTTCAGGCCGAGCTTGTCGAGGGCGGGCAGGGCATGGTCGAGCTGGGAATCGAGGGCGTCGTCATAGGCGAGGCTGACGGCGGCCCGCGCCCCGTGCGGCCAGGCGAAGCCGCTGCGGGTGTCGGCTGCCGCGGCGGCAGGCATGGCACCATGCAGCCCTGCGGCCAGCACACATGCGAGCACGCGGCGGCGCCATGTTCCTCTCTCCAGCAGGTCCGCACGCGGCGCGCTGCCGGCCACGTCGTCCGCGTCTTCAGCTCGCTCCACGCTCATCCTTTCAGCCGTTATTTGGAAACGTTACCAGAATGTCAACCCGACTATAGCACTGAGGATTTTTCAGTGTCAATTGAGCGGCGGCGCAGGAGACAGGCAGGAACGAAGGCCAGTCTTCACTCTCACATACGAGCAATGTTGCAAATCAGCCGCATTTCGACGCATACCTACGCGGAATATTCCGTTGACAATTTTTTTTGCTAACCCTAATATTCAAACAACTTTACATGGAAACGTTTCCATGCACCTGAAAGATGGTTGAAGAATTGCTTGATCAACGAAGCATCGCAAGATGCGAGCCTGAGCGATTACAGATGAACGAGCGCAGCGCGCACCGCTTTACCCGCTACCTGGCAGCGAGGACATCGGCACTGGCCGCATGTCCTCGCTGTGCCGTCTGGTGGCAGGACGCGCCATGCGCAGGACCGGCGCCCGAGGGCGCCGCGGCGAGGAGGTGCCCAGCGATAGGGACGGCAGCAGGGACGACAGCAAGGACCGCCGGCGCGTGCAGCCTGGATTCAGCCGGCACAGGTAGTGGAGACACCGTTGGATTGGGTGACGGTCATTTTAAAAAAAACAGGAGAGCACCATGTATTACCCCAAGGCTAAGCAGACATTGATGAGCCTGGCAGTAGCCAGCGCATGCGCGGCATTCATCCCGGCGCATGCCCAGGAAGTCGCCTCGACCTCCGGCGCCGCCGCGACCACCGACCCGGCCGCCCTTACCCCGCAAGAGGCCAGCACCCCATCCTCGCCGGCCGGCGTCCAGACCGTCGTCGTGACCGGCCTGCGCGCCAGCCTCGAATCGTCGATGGCCCTGAAGCGCAACGCGCAGGGCTTCGTCGACGGCATCGTCGCCGAAGACATCGGCAAGTTCCCGGATACCAACCTGGCCGAATCGCTGCAGCGCATCAGCGGCGTGTCGATCGACCGCAGCATCGGCGAAGGCTCGAAGGTCACGGTGCGCGGCGTCGGTCCCGACTTCAACCTGGTGCTGCTCAACGGCCGCCAGATGCCGACCTCGATCCTGGGCGATCGTCCGGGCCGCGCCTACGATTTCGCCAACATCGCGTCCGAAGGCATCTCCCAGCTGCAGGTGTACAAATCGGCGCGCGCCGAGACCCCGACCGGCGGCATCGGCGCCACCATCAACGTCATTACCGCACGTCCGCTGTCGCGTCCCGGCCTGCAGGCCACGATCGGCATCAAGGGCGTGCACGACACCTCGGCAGAGAACCTGCCGGGCGACGTCAAGCGTGGCGGCAAGGTCACGCCCGAAGTGTCCGGCCTGTATAGCAATACCTCGGCCGACGGCCGCTTCGGTATCGCCCTGTCGGGCAGCTACCAGGAGCGCAACCTGGGCTACAACGTGGCTTCCGTCGGCAACGGCTGGAAAGGCCCGTTCCGCGGCGACGAGAACAACTGGGGCACCATTCCGCAACCTGGCACGCCGGGCTCGGAAAACATCACCAACCGTCCGAAGCCGACGGACCTGTACCAGGTGCCGCAGAACATGAACTACGCCATGAACGGCATCCAGCGCCAGCGTACCAACGGCCAGCTGACGCTGCAGTACGCGCCGAGCAAGGCCCTGACCACGACCCTCGACTACACCTACTCGCAAAACAAGATCCAGACCCGCCGCCAGGACCTGTCGGCCTGGTTCAACTTTGGCCCCTCGTCGAGCACCTGGACCGATGGTCCGGTCGCCGCGCCGCTGGTGTACACCGAGATCATCAACCCGGCCAACAGCGACATTGCCATGGGCGGCGCCGACTTCGCCACCAGGACCGAGAACAATTCGCTCGGCTTCAACGCTGCGTGGAAGGTCAACAGCGACATCCGCCTCGAGCTCGACGCCCACCGTTCCACCGCCGAATCGAAACCGGACAGCCCCTTCGGCTCCAGCAACACCCTCGGCACCGCCAGCTTCAGCCGCGGCACCACCAGCGTCGACTTCTCGCAGGACCTGCCGGTCCTGAGCATCCAGGGCGCCGACTTCCAGCGCGCACCGCAGCAGGTGACCGGCTCGGTGTTCGAGAACGCCTACGTCAAGAGCGAGATCAGCCAGGTCCAGACCCATGGCAGCTGGAAGATGATGGAAGCGTCCGAGCTCAAGTTCGGCCTCGCCACCACCGACGCCAAGAACCGCTCGGCCTTCTCGGTGCAGCAGCGTGACGACACCTGGGGCGGTGCGACCAAGGCGTCGGATTACCCGGCCAGCTACTTCCACCAGGAGAGCCTGCGCCAGTACTTCGACAACATCGACGGCCACGACAACCCGAACCTGTTCAACACCTTCTACACCTTCGACTTCGCCGCCTTGCGCCAGCTGGCCGCGCAGGTGACCGGCAAGCCGGAGCTGTACATGCCGAAGCCGGGCTATACCACCGACCAGCGCACCCGCGAGAAGTCGAAGAGCCTGTACCTGCAATTCAACACCGACTGGGATTTCGCGATGCCGGTGCACACCTCGGTGGGCGCGCGCTACGAGACGACCGAAGTCACCTCGACCGCGCTGGTGCCGATCGCCTCGTCCTACACCTGGGTGTCGCAGAACGAGTTCGCGGTGGGCCTGGGCACGCCGGCCTTCACCACCCTGACCGGCAAGTACCATCACTGGTTGCCGAGCTTCGACGCCGACATCGACCTGCGTTCCGACATGAAGGGCCGCTTCAGCTACGGCGAGACCATCGGCCGCGCGCGCTATGACCAGCTGACCGGCGGCCAGGTGCTCGAGACCCTGGGCCGTATCGAAGGCGGCCGCGGAAGCCAGGGCAACCCGGGCCTGCTGCCGGTCAAGTCGAAGAACATCGACCTGGCCTGGGAGTGGTACTACGACAAGTCGAGCTTCGTCTCGGTCGGCCACTTCCGCAAGAGCCTGGAAAATTACGCCGGCGTGTCGCAGGTCACGGCCCAGCCCTTCGGCCTGCGTACCCCGGTGGGCGGCGCCTACTGGAACGCGGCGATCGGCGCCGGTTGCGCGAGCTCGGACACGATGTGCATCCGCAACTATATCTTCCGTAACCTGGCAGGACGTCCTGGCGTGACCCGTGGACCGGATGACGTCAACGGCAACGCCACCGGTTCGATCGCCGGCCAGCCGAACGACCCGATCGCCAACTTCCTGATCACGAGCTACTCGAACCAGAAGGCTGCGCGCCTGCGCGGCCTCGAGTTCAACGTGCAGCACATGTTCGGCACCTCCGGCTTCGGCCTGCAGGCCAACTACACCAAGGTCGACTCGGGCCTGGGGTACAACAACGCCAGCATCGGCGAGCAATTCGCGCTGGTGGGCATGAGCGACTCGGCCAACCTGGTGGGTATCTTCGAGAACGACAAGTGGAACGTGCGCGCGGCCTACAACTGGCGCGACAAGTTCCTGGCCTCGACCTTCGACGGCGCCGGCGCGAATCCGCAGTATGTCGAAGCCTACGGCCAGCTTGACCTGAGCATCGGGTACAACGTCAACAAGAACATCAGTGTCCAGTTCGAAGGTATCAACCTGACCGACGAGATCCGACGCCTGCATGGCCGTAACGAGCGCCAGGCGCTGTATGTGGAGCAGTCCGGTCCGCGCTACATGCTGTCGGCCCGCTACAAGTTCTAAGCAGGACGGAAAGTGCAAACCAGCGGGCCGTGGCCATTGCCATGGTCCGCTGTGTTCATTTTCAGGTTAGACTTGCCCAGCATTAGTTTTTATTGAAAACAAATATGGCGAGCACCACCATCAGGCATGTCGTCATCGTAGGGGGAGGATCGGCCGGCTGGCTGACCGCCGCCGTCCTGGCATCGGGCTTCCAGGCGCTCGAGCAGGGTGGCCTGCGCGTGACGCTGATCGAATCGCCCGACGTGCCGACCATCGGCGTCGGCGAAGGCACCTGGCCGACCATGCGCGACACCCTGCGCGCGGCCGGCCTGTCCGAATCCGCCTTTTTCCGCGAGTGCGACGCCGCCTTCAAGCAGGGCTCGCGCTTCAACCGCTGGGTCCATGGCGGCGACCACGATTACTACTTCCATCCCTTCGTGCTGCCGCAGGGCTGGGGCGAGGCCGACATGGCCGGCCGCTGGCTGGAACGCCATACCGATATTCCCTTCGCCGACCTGGTGACCTACCAGCCGCACCTGTGCGTGCACGGGCGCGCGCCCAAGCAGGCCGCCACGCCGGAATTCGCGGCGGTGGCCAACTACGGCTACCACCTCGATGCCGGCAAGTTCGGCCTCTTTCTAAAGAAGCACTGCCTCGAACGCCTGGGTGTTCATTTTGTGGCGGACCATGTCACCGGCATCCGCTCCCACGAATTCGGCGAAATGAGCGGCGACATCGCCGCCCTGCAGACCAAGGCGCACGGCGAGCTGGCGGGCGACCTGTTCGTGGACTGCACCGGCATGCAGTCGCTGCTGCTCGGGAAGCACTACGGCGTGCCTTTCATCCCGCAGCGCGGCGTCCTGTTCAACGACAGCGCACTGGCCGTCCAGGTGCCGTACCTGGCGGAAGACGATCCGATCGCCTCGCAGACCACCTCCACCGCGCAGGAAGCCGGCTGGATCTGGGACATCGGCCTGCCGACCCGGCGCGGCGTCGGCCACGTGTATTCGAGCGCGCACACGAGCGACGAGCAGGCCGAACGCGCCCTGCGCGCCTACATCCGCGCCACCGGCGGACCGGAAGACATCCCGGCGCCGCGCAAGCTGAGTTTCGAACCCGGTTACCGCGAGCGCTTCTGGCACCGCAACTGCGTGGCCATCGGGCTGTCCGCCGGCTTCATCGAGCCGCTGGAGGCGTCGGCACTGGCCATGGTGGAACTGTCGGCCTCGATGCTGCTCGACGAGATGCCGGTCACGCGCGCGCAAATGGAGATCAGCGCCCGGCGCTTCAACGAGACCTTCACCTACCGCTGGGAGCGGGTGATCGATTTCCTGAAGCTGCACTATGTGCTGAGCCGCCGCGAGGGCGCGCTCGATCCGCATGGCTACTGGCGTGACAACCGGAGCAGCGAGACCATCCCGCAGCGCCTGGCCGACCTGCTGGCGCTGTGGCGCCACCGTACGCCCTCGCGCTACGATTTCAACCGCATCCAGGAAGTCTTCCCGGCGGCGAGCTACCAGTATATTTTGTACGGCATGGGCTTCCTTCCGGAACCCGGCCAGGTGCGGCGCGAGCGCATCGGCGAGGGCAACGGCGCCATGGCGGACGGCTTCCTGCGCCAGGCGGCCGAGCTGACGCGCCGGATGCTGCCGGCGCTGCCGGACAACCGTGCGCTTATCGCGCACATCGTGCGCCACGGCCTGCCGACCTGACAAGACAACGACAACGACAACGACAACGAGAAAGAGACACCACATGGCCAAGCCAGTACTGCTGAATAACATCGACCACAAGGACCTGCGCATCATCACCCGCCACGGCAGCAAGCTGGACGACAGCCACGCCTACGTGCAGACCTTCGCCGGCGAATTCCGCCTCCTGCAGGCCCACTACCCGATCATCTTCCGCAAGCAAAGCGAAGCCCATGCCTACGAGCCGATCGCCCTGTTCGGTTTCGAGACCGACGAGAACCTGTTCCTCGAAGAAGACCGCTGGGACGCGCCCACCCTGCCGCTGCTGGTGGAGCGCCTGCCTTTCCTGATCGGCCGCGAGGGTGACGAGCTGATGATCCACATCGACGTCGACAGCCCGCGCGTCAGCACCACGGAGGGCGAGCCGATCTTCCTGCCGCACGGGGGCATGAGCCCCTACCTCGAGCATGTGAACTCGATGCTGCTCACCATCCACGAAGGCATGGGATCCAACGCCGCCTTCATCGAAGCGCTGGAGAAGCACGAGCTGCTGGAAGGCTTCTCGCTCGACATCACGCTCGACGACGGATCGGAGAACCGCCTGGCCGGCTTCTACACCATCAACGAAGAGCGCCTGGCCGCGTTGGACGCCGCTGCACTCGACAGCCTGCACAAGGCTGGCTGGCTGTCCGCCATCTACTTCCAGGTCGCGTCGCTGTCGAACTTCCGCGCCCTGATCGACCGCAAGAATGCACGCCGTGCTGCCCGCGCCTGAACCCATCCGGGAAATCAGCGGCCTGACGCCGCGCGACCTCGGCCCAAGCATTCTCGAATCCACCGAGCCGATCGTGCTGCGCGGCCTGGTGGCAGGGTGGCCGATGGTCCAGGCGGCGCGTCAGTCGCCGGCGGCCGCCGACGCCTACCTGCGCCGCTTCTACCGCGACGCCACCGTCAACGCCATGCTCGGCCCGCCCGAGATCGAAGGCCGCTTCTTCTACAACGAAACGATGGACGGCTTCAACTTCGCCCCGGTGCGCGTGCGCCTGGACAAGGTGCTGGCCGAGCTGGAGCGCTACCGCGGCGTCGACAATCAGCCGGCGATCTACGTCGGCTCGACCACGATCGACACCTGCCTGCCCGGTTTCCACGACGAGAACCGCATCGACCTGGGCGGACGCGATGCACTCGGTTCGATCTGGATCGGCAACCGCACCCGCATCGCCGCCCATTACGACCTGCCGGACAACCTGGCCTGCGTGGTGGCCGGACGGCGCCGCTTCACCCTGTTCCCGCCGAGCCAGGTCGAGAACCTGTACATCGGCCCGCTCGACCTGACGCCGGCCGGCCAGGCCATCAGCCTGGTCGACTTCGTCAAGCCCGATTTGGCGCGCTTTCCGCGCTTTGCGACGGCGATGGCGCATGCGCTGGCGGTCGAGATGGGGCCGGGCGACGCGCTGTTCATCCCCAGCATGTGGTGGCACCACATCCAGGCGCTGGAAGACTTCAACGTGCTGGTGAACTACTGGTGGCGCCAGTCCCCCGACTACATGGACACGCCGATGAACGCGATGATGCACGCCTTGATGAGCGTGCGCGACCTGCCTTTGGCGCAGCGCGAGGCCTGGGCCGGACTGTTTCGCCACTATGTGTTCGAAGCGGACGACGAGACCGCGGCCCACATCCCGCCGAACGCGCGCCGCGCCCTGGCCCGGATGGATGCCGAGAGCGTGCGCAACATCCGCGCCCAACTACTGAAAAGAATGAATCGCTGAGGAGGGAGACATGGAACAAGGACTGAATGGTATCGGCAAGCCCATACGCCGCGTCGTCATCGCCGGCGGCGGCACCGCCGGCTGGATGGCGGCCGCCTGCATCTCCAAGGTGCTGGGCAAGCGACTCGACATCAAGCTGGTCGAGTCCGACGAGATCGGCACCGTGGGCGTGGGCGAGGCGACCATCCCGACCCTGCTGAACTTCCACAACCTCCTCGAGATCAACGAGCAGGAGTTCATGGCCGAGACCAAGGCCACCTTCAAGCTCGGCATCAGCTTCGAGAACTGGCGCAACGTGAACGAGGACTACATCCACTCGTTCGGCCTGACCGGCACCGACCACTGGACCGCCGGCTTCCAGCACTTCTGGCACAAGGGCCGCGAGCGCGGCCTGGCCGGCGAGTATGGTGACTACTGCCTGGAGCTGCGCGCTTCCCAGGAAAACAAGTTCGCCCACCTGCCGCGCGGCGGCATGAACTACGCCTATCACCTCGATGCGAGCGCCTATGCGCGCTACCTGCGCAAGTTCAGCGAGCGCTTCGGGGTGCAGCGCATCGAGGGCAAGATCGTCGACGTCAGCACCAGCGCCTTGAGCGGGCAGGTGCGCTCGATCACGCTCGATTCGGGCGCGGACATCGAGGGCGATCTGTTCATCGACTGCACGGGTTTCCGCGCGCTGCTGATCGGGCAGGCGATGGGCGTCGAGTACGAGGACTGGTCGGAGTGGCTGTTCAACGACAGCGCGGCCGCGCTGCAAACGAGTTCGGTGCGCGACGCGATTCCGCTCACGCGTTCGATCGCCCACCCCTTCGGCTGGCAATGGCGCATCCCGCTGCAGCACCGCGTTGGCAACGGCATCGTGTTCTCGAGCCGCTACGTGGAAGAGGGCGCGGCCATCGAGGCGCTGCTGGGGAACATTGAAGGCGAAGCCTTAATGAAGCCGCGCGTGATCCGCTTCAAGCCGGGCCAGCGGCGCCAGATCTGGAAGAACAACGTGGTCGCGGTCGGCCTGTCGAGTGGCTTCCTGGAGCCGATCGAGTCGACCAGCATCCACCTGATCCAGCGCAGCATCATCCGCCTGATGCAGATGTTCCCGACCAGCGGCATCGTCCAGAGCGACGTCGACGAATTCAACCGGCAGGCCTGGGAAGAGGTAAGCCAGATCCGCGACTTCATCATCCTGCACTACAAGGTCAACAACCGGATCGATGCGCCCTACTGGGTGGATGCACGCAACATGGAGGTGCCGAAGTCGCTGCAGCACCGCATCGACCTGTTCCGCGAAACCGGGCGGGTCTTCCGCATTTCGAACGAGCTGTTCGCCGAGAACTCGTGGATCCAAGTGATGCTGGGGCAGGGCATCATGCCTTACCGGCACCACCAGTCGGCCGACCTGATGGGCGACGAGGAGCTGTCGCACTTCCTCGGTTCGATCAAGGGGCAGATCGACCGCACCGTGGCCGGCCTGCCTTCGCACCAGTCCTATGTGGAGCGCTACTGCTCGACGCTGAAGTAGGCCAGCAAGGGCTACCAGCCGTGCTCCAGCACGTGCAGCCAGGTGCCCGCGCTGACCGCCAGGGCGATGCAGGCCGCGCTCCCGAGGATGCCGGCATCGCGCCGGTTGTGGGACCTGAACTCGCGCCATGCAATCCAGGCAAGGCATAGCCCGATCAGGCCATTCGAGACGAGCATGGCGTTCATGTCGTGCAGCTCCTCAGTCCCATTCCATCGCTCCTTTCTTCCATTCGTAGGCGAAGCCCACCGTCAGCAGGCCCAGGAACACCATCACGGCCCAGAATCCGGCGCTGTCGAGCTCCATCAGGGCCGCGGCCCAGGGGAACAGGAACACCACTTCCAGGTCGAACAGGATGAACAGGATCGCGACCAGGTAGTAGCGCACGTCGAACTTCATCCGTGCATCGCCGAAGGCTTCGAAGCCGCACTCGTAGGCGGACAGCTTTTGCGCGTCCGGCCGGTGCGGCCCGAGCGCGCGGCCCAGCAATTGCGGCACGACGCCCACGGCGATACCGACGAGGATGAAAAGCAGGACCGGCAAGTATTCAGAAATATCCATGATCGTTCGTTCAGTGTGAAACCATCTTCAGGCCGACGATGCCGGCGCCGATCATCGCGATGCACAGCAGCCGTGCCGGCGAGGCCGATTCGCCCAGCAGCACGATGCCGACGATTGCGGTGCCGATCGCGCCGATGCCGGTCCAGATCGCATAGGCTGTCCCCACCGGCAGCGTCTTCAGTGCATAGGACAGCAGGCCGAAGCTGACGGCCATCGCCGCCAGCGTGCCGACCGAGGGCCACAGGCGCGAAAAGCCTTCGGTGTATTTGAGGCCGACCGCCCAGGCGATTTCGAACAGGCCGGCAACGAGGAGTGCTCCCCAGACCATGATGTTTCCTTTCCATGCAAAAACAAAGACGGCATCTTATTTCTGTATCGGAGATAGAAAAAGTCAGAAGCTGTCAGTAAAATTGAAAGATGGCCTTTGACCTCGACAACTTGAAAGTCTTCCTGGCGGCGGTGGACCACGGTTCCTTCTCGGCCGCGGCGCGGGCGCTGCGGCGCGTGCCGTCCGCCGTCAGCATGGCGATCGCCAACCTGGAGGCGGAACTCGACCTGCAGCTGTTCGACCGCAGCGGCCGCGAGCCGCGGCCCACGGCGCATGCCGCGGTCCTGCTGCCGCAGGCCCGTCTGCTGGTCGAGCAGCTGCAGCGCATGAACAGCCATGCGCTGTCGCTGACCCAGGGACTGGAAACCTCCCTGACGATCGCCCTGGTGCCCGAGCTGCTGGCGGCGGCGCCGTGGAGCGAAGCGCTGCGCCGGCTGGCGCTCGAATACCCGCTGCTGAAGGTGGAAGTGCTGACCGCGCCGCAGGCCGATGCGCTGGCCATGCTGCAGAGCGGACGCGCGGACCTTGCCCTGGTCTACGAGCGCTATGGACGCGAAACCAACGAAGCCTTCGAGGAGGTGGCCGAGGAAAGGCTGGTCGCGGTCGTCGCGCCCGGCCATCCCCTGTGCCAACGCATGGGCAAGGAAGCCGTCCGCGACGAAGACCTGCTGGCCGAGCGCCAGGTGCTGGTCGCCGGCCGCGACACCGAGTACGTCGACAAGCGCATCGCCGTCGCGCGCATGCAATGGCGAACCGATAACCCGGCCGCGGCGCTGGCGTTGGTGAAGGCCGGCCTGGGCTGGGCATGGCTGCCCTCGGGCCTGGTGCGCGAGCACCTCGAGCATGGCGAACTGGTCGAGATCCCGACCGCGAACTTCACCAATGTGCTGCGCTTCTTCGTCGACGTCATCTGGAACAACGAGCGTCCGCCGGCCCTGGCGGCGCGCCGCTTCATCGCCCTGATGGAAGCGCTGCGCGAGGACGAAAAAAATGCCCGCTTGTCAGGCGGGCATTCCTGGAAGGGCTGACGGCTTCAGGCCGCCACCACCGGCTGCTTGTGCAGGTTCGCGTACTTCAGGCCGAAGTACAGGATGAACAGGTAGCACACGGCCGGCACCAGGAAGGACGGCTGCAGGCCGATGGTGTCGGCGAACATGCCCTGCACGAAGGGCACCACGGCGCCGCCGACGATGGCCATGCACAGGATGCCCGAGCCCTGGCCGGTGAACTTGCCCAGGCCGTGCAGCGCGAGGCTGAAGATGGTCGGGAACATGATCGAATTGAACAGGCCGACCGCGATGATCGCCCACATGGCCAGCTGGCCTTCGCCGAAGGTCGCCGCCAGCACCAGCAGGATCGAACCGAGGGCATTGACGGCCAGGGTCTTGCCCGGGCTGACGTAGCGCATCACGGCGAAGCCGATGAAGCGGCCCACCAGGGCGCCGCCCCAGTACAGGCTGACGTACTGCGCCGCATCCGCGTGGCTCAGGCCCGCGATGTTGCCCTCGCCGAGGAAGTTGATCAGGAAGCTGCCGATGCTGACTTCCGCGCCCACGTACAGGAAGATCGCGACCGCGCCCAGCACCAGGTGGCGGTAGGCCATGGCGCCGCCCTTGCCGTCGACGGCCGGCTTGCCGTCGTCCGCATGGCTGATCTTCGGCAGCCTGGCCACCGCGAACAGCACCGCCAGCAGCGCCAGCGCCGCGGCCAGGCCGAGATACGGGCCCTGCACGGCGGCCGCCTCGGCCGCCTTGTGCGCGGCCTGCTCGGCGGCCGGCAGCGCCGCCAGCTGCTCGGCGCTCAGCGCGACCGTGGACAGGATCAGGATGCCGCCCAGCGCGGGCGCCACCGTGGTGCCGAGCGAGTTGAAGGCCTGGGTGAGCGTGAGGCGGCTGGACGCGGTGCGCGCCGGCCCGAGCACGGTGACGAAGGGGTTCGCCGCCACCTGCAGGATCGTGATGCCGCTCGCCAGCACGAAGAAGGCGAACAGGAACAGGCCGTAGCCGCCTTTCGAGGCCGGGTAGAACAGGGCGCAGCCGGCGGCCGCGATCATCAGGCCGGTGACGGCGCCGTTCTGGTAGCCGATCTTGCGGATCAATGCCCCGGCCGGCAGCGACACGATGAAGTAGGCGCCGAAGAAGCAGAACTGCACCAGCATCGCCTGCAGGTAGGTGAGGGTGTAGATCGACTTCAGGTGCGGGATCAGGACGTCGTTGAGCGACGTGAGCAGGCCCCACATGAAGAACAGGATGGTGACGATGACGAGCGCGCCGGTGTGCGGGTTGTGCTCGGATTCGAGCGCCTGCGCCGCCGCCGGCGCCGGGTTCTTGACTGTGTTCTGCATGGGGTCTCCGTTTATTGCAGGGTCGCGATATGGTCCGACAGCATCGCGGATACGCCGCGCAGCGCCGGGTACTGCTCGGTAATCAGGTAGGTCGGGATGCGTGCGAGGTAAGGACTGAGACGCCCCTTGTCCTCGAAACGTGCGCGGAAAGCTGATTCGGTGAACAGTTTACCAAGCCTTGGCACGATGCCGCCACCAATATACATGCCGCCGGTCGCGCCCAGGGTCAGTGCGACGTTTCCCGCAACGCTCCCGAGCACCGCGCAGAAGATCTCGACCGTCTTGACGCAGTCGCTCGACGTGCCCTCGATCGCGGCGCCGGTGATGCCTGGGGCATCGACGCGCTTGCCGCTCAAGACCCAGTGGATCAGCTCCAGGCCCATGCCCGACAGCAGGCGTTCGGCCGACACGTGGCCGTACTCTCCCCACAGCGCTTCCAGGATCGCCACTTCCTCCTTCGTCGAGGGCGCAAAACTCACGTGGCCACCTTCGCCGGCCAGGGCGATCCAGCGCGTCCCGGCCGGGATCACGCCCGATACACCGAGGCCCGTGCCCGGGCCGATCAAGCCGATGGGCCGGTTCGCCAGTTCGATGCCGCCGCCGATGCGCTCGCGTCCCTCGGGCGCCAGGTGCGGCAGCGACATCGCCAGCGCGGCGAAATCGTTCACCACCAGCAAGCTAGCCAGGCCTTGTTGGCGGCGCAGCTCCTCGATCGAGAAGCTCCAGTGGTGGTTGGTCATGCTGACCCGGTCGTCCTCGACCGGGTTGGCGATCGCCAGCGCCGCATGGCGCACGCGCTCCACCGCCAGCCCGCGGCCGGCTGCCTTGCCGAGGTAGGCCTGCATGGCCTCGCCCAGGGTTGGATAATCGGCACAGGCCAGCACCTCGACATCGATGAAGTCCTCTCCCGACTGCAGGGCGAAGCGGGCGTTGGTGCCGCCAATGTCCGCCAGCAGCCTTGGCTCTGCGCTCATCGCAGTTCCTCGCAGCGCACCGCATCGGCTTCGCTCGCTGCACCGCCGGCGATCTCGATGTTGGTGAAGGCGGCGGCAAAGGCGGCGTCGCTGCTCACGCTGAAGGGCGTGTCCACCTTGGAGAGAATGGTGCCCTTGGCCTGGAAGCAGGCCAGCGGAATAGCGACGGTCTGTTTGCCCTTGCCGGCCAGGCGCTTGAACAGGGCCGTGGTGTCGAGACTGCCGGCGCCCATGCGCATCGTGACCTTGCCTGCGGGTGCGCTTGATACGATGGTGTCGAAGCGCAGCGCTGCATTGGCACTGGCCGCGGCCGGCAGCACCATCGCACGGGGGCCGCGCGCCTCGACGGTGGCGGGGCCGGTCCAGGTGACCAGCTTGGCGTCCTGCTGGGTATTGACCTGCGAGGTCTGCACGCTCACGCCCGGCAGCTTGAAGGTCGAATTCAGGTCGGCGCCCAGCACCAGGGTTTGCCCGCCGCTGCGGATCGTCAGCGGGAAGCTGGCGCGGTCGGCCTGGCTGAATACCGGAAAGCTGTTGCTGACGCCACAGCCGCCTTGCGGATAGGTGGTGTCCAGTTTGCCGACTTTCGAGCGCGTTGCGGCCTTGAGGCCGTAGCCATAGGCGAACAGCGGCGCATAATTCTTGTCGCCCACGTTCAAGTCGGTCTGGCAGGCCGATTTCGGCCACGCGAAGGGCAGCTTGCCGCTGAAGTCGTAGCGTTTGGCGCTGGATACCAGCAGGTCCGACACGCCCTTGCCCTCGGTGCCCGGCAGCCAGGCGGCCACGAACACGTCCGACAGGTTGAGCAGGTCGTTGACGTAGAGCGGACGGCCCGAGACGAACACGGTGACCACCGGCTTGCCCTTGCCGGCAACCGCCTGCAGCACCGCCAGGTCTTCCGGATAGCGGCTGGAATGGCGCAGGGTGCCGTTCGGACCGATGTCGCCGTCGCCTTCCGCATACGGGCGCTCGCCGATCACCGCCACCACCACGTCGAACTTCGCTAGGTCGACGCCTTTGCCGTCTACGCTGAACGTGACATTGTCCTTGCCGGTTGCCTCGCGAATGCCGGTCAATACCGTGTCGCCATTCGGGAAGTCGGCATTGGTGTTGGCCGTGCCCTGCCAGGTGATCGACCAGCCGCCGCTCTGGTTCGACATGTCGTCCGCCGTCTTGCCGACCACCAGGATCTTCTTCCCGCGTGCGATCGGCAGGACTGGCTGATCGTTCTTGAGCAGCACCAGCGACTCGCGCACCGCGCGGCGCGCCAGCTCGCGCGGCTGCATGACCTCGTCCTTGCCGGCGTAGACGTTCTGCGCCGGGCTCTTGTCGAACAGGCCGGCGCGCAGCTTGACGCGGATGATGCGGCTCACGGCGTCGTCGATGCGCGCCATCGGGATCTCGCCGCTTTCTACTTGCCTGATGGTGTTGGCGATAAACGCCTTCCAGTCGTCCGGCACCATGATCATGTCGTTGCCGGCATTGATCGCGGCCGCGCAGCTGTCGTTGCGGCAGCCCGGCACTTCACCGTGGCCGTTCCAGTCGGTGATGACGAAGCCGTCGAAGCCCATCTTCGTCTTCAGCACATCGGTGAGCAAGGCGCGGCTGCCGTGCATCTTGCCGTAGTTGGTGCCGCCCGCCACGTCGTTCCAGGAATTGAACGAGGACATGACGGTCTGCACGCCCGCCTCCAGGGCCGGATAGTAGCCGGCGCCGTGGATGTTGATCATCTGCGAGCGGCTAGCCTTGTTGACGCCGCGGTCCTTGCCGAACTCGGTGCCGCCGTCGCCGATGAAATGCTTGGCGGTGGCGATGGTGTTGGCATCATCCTTCAGCATGCCCTGCATCCCGCGCACGTAGGCGCCGGCATAGCTTTTCACGATGTCCGGATTCTCGGAATAGCTCTCGTAGGTGCGTCCCCAGCGGTCATCGCGCACCACCGCCAGGGTGGGGCCGAAGACCCAGGCGATGCCGCTGGCACGCGTGGCTTTCGCGGTGGCCGCGCCGATTTCCTCCATCAGCTTCGGGTTGCGTGCCGCGCCCAGGCCGATGTTGTGGGGGAACAGGGTGGCGCCGAACACGTTGTTGTGGCCGTGGACGGCGTCCGTGCCCCACACGACCGGCACCTTGACCGCCATGTCGGTGGCCATCGAAGCCTCGTGGTAGCGCTGCGCCAGCGCCAGCCATTCGGCGGCCTTGGCATGCTTGTTCCCGTTCGGCCAGCTGCCGCCGCCGTTGAGCACCGAACCAAGGTAGTAGCGCTTGACGTCCTCCGGCGTGGCGCTCTTGATCTCGGGCTGGGTCATCTGGCCGACCTTCTGCGCCAGCGTCATCTTGCCGACGATGTCGCGGACGCGCTGTTCGAGCGCCGCGTCCTTGGCGATGGCGCTGCGCACGGCAGGCCAGTCATTCAAGGGGGCTGCCGTAGCAGGGAGGGCCAGCGCGATGGCCAGCGCCAGTACCGGGTTGCGAAGCATGGGTGTCATGGGGTCGTCTCGCTGTCTTGTTGTATGTTCGTTTTATTCGCCGCGCAGGAAGGAGCGGTACCACTTGCCGCTGCCCTTCAGGCGGCGCTGCTGGCTTGCGTAATCGATGTGGGTGAGTCCAAAGCGCTTCAGGAAGCCCTCCGCCCATTCGAAGTTGTCGAGCAGGCTCCAGGCGAAGTAGCCCTTGACCGGCACGCCGTCCCTGATGGCCGCGTTCAAGGCGGCCAGGTGCCGCATCAAATAGTGGCGGCGCTCGACGTCGTCGATCTCGCCGTCCGCGCCCACCTCGTCGGCATAGCAGGAGCCGTTCTCGGTGATGTACATCGGGCCCGGATGGTAGTCCTTCTCGATGCGCAGCAGGAGCTCGGCCAGGCCCTGCGGCGCCACTTCCCAGCCCATGTAGGTGGTCTCGACGCCGGGCGCGGGCGGCAGCACGCGCGCCGACAGGGGGCCGTGGCCCGGGGCGTGCTGAATGGTCTCGGGGAAGTAGTAGTTCACGCCGAGGAAGTCGGTCGGCACCGCGATGGCCTCGAGGTCGCCCGGCAGCACGATGGGGGCAGCGTCGCCGATCGCCTCCAGGATCGCTTTCGGGTAGCCGTGGCCGTAGAGCGGATCGAGGAACCAACGGTAGCGCAGGCCGTCGTGGCGTTCGGTGGCGGCGATGTCCTCAGGCTGGCTGGAAGCCGGGCGCACCGGATGCAGGCTCAGGGCGAGGCCGGCTTTCGCATTGCGGACGTTGGCGCGGATCAGCGGCACCGCCTTGCCGTGCGAGAGCAGCACGTGATGCGCCACCTGCAGCGCGGTCTTGAAATCGGTATTGCCCGGCGCGTGCCAGCCTTCGTAGTTGCCGATGATGGCCGTGCACCAGGGTTCGTTATGGGTGATCCAGTGTTGCACGCGGTCGCCCAGGCGGCGCGTCATCGCGTCGACAAAGGCGAGGTAGGCGTCGACGGTGGCGCGCTCGTTCCAGCCGCCGCGGTCCTGCAGATACTGCGGCAGGTCCCAGTGGTAGAGCGTGGCCCAGGGCTGCAGGCCGCGTTCCAGCATGCCGTCCACCAGGCGCGAATAGAAATCCAGGCCCTTTTCGTTGGGCTTGCCGCCCACCTCGGAAAAGATGCGCGGCCAGGCGATCGAGAAGCGGTAGGCGTTCAGTCCCATGTCGCGGCCGATGTCGAAGTCTTCCGGCCAGCGGTGGTAGTGGTCGCAGGCGACCGATCCGTTGGAGCCGTCCTTGATTTTCCCCGGCGTGGCGGCGAAACGGTCCCAGATCGATTCGACCCGGCCGTCTTCCTGGCCGGCGCCTTCGATCTGGTACGACGAGGTGGCGCAGCCCCACAAGAAGTCGGGGGCGAAATCGCCGCGCGATGGGGCGCTCGGCTCTGGACGGGATGCTTTTGTCATGGTCTGGTCTGGTTGAGCTTGTTACGCTAGGATATTTGGAAAGCTTTCCAATTGCAATCTAAAAAAAAGGCCGACGGGCGGCCCTCCCTCTTATTTCTTTCTGCTGCGCGTGCGTCCGGCCGCGCTCTCGCTCGGCCCTTTGGCCAGCGAGGCGCGCAGCGTCACGCTCACCGGGAAGGTGCGCGTCACCGGGCGGTGCAGGTCGTAGCAGCGGTTGAGCAGGGCGTTCAGGCCATTGAGCGTCATCTCGCGCCAGGGCATGTGCACCGAGGTCAGGCGCGGGGCCGAGAACGCGGCGCTCGGGGTATCGTCGTAGCCGATCACCGACAGGTCGCGCGGCACGCTGATGCCGGCTTCCTGGAAGTAGGCCAGCGCGCCCACCGCCATCTCGTCGTTGGCGCAGAACAGGGCGGTGCACTTGGTGCCCGAATCGATCAGCGCCTTGGCCGCCGACCAGCCGCCCTGGGGCGAAAAGTCGCTTTCCATCATCCAGACCTTCTTGGTGTCGATGCCCTCGGCTTGCAGCTCGCGCATGAAGCCGTCGATGCGGGCCACGTTGTCGGCCAGCGCCGTCGGGCCGGCAATCACGGCGATGTCGCGGTGCTTGTAGTCGAGCAGGGTGCGCGCGGCCAGGCGCCCGCCCAGCACGTGGTCGACCGTGAAGCACTGCTCGGGAATCTGCTTGAACTCGTGGTTCAGCGCGACGATCTGCTTCTGCTTGCCGCCCAGGTTGGCCAGGTCCTCGTCGCTGAGGGCGCTGGTCATCATGACGATGCCGTCGCAGCCGCGCTCGACCAGGAACTCGATGCCCTCGATGGCCTGGCGCCGCGCGTCGCCCAGGCCGACGCCGAAGGCCACCACCATGTGCAGGCCGGCGGCGCGCAATTCGGTGTCGATGATCTGCAGGATCGGGGTGTAGAAGGTGCCGCTCAGGACCGGGATGTAAACGCCGACCATCCGGCTGGTGCCGGACAGCAGGGCGCGCGCCGCGTGCGAGGGACGAAAGCCCAGCTCGTCGATCGCCTTGCGCACGCGTTCCAGCGTGGCCGGCGACACCGAGCCCTTGCCGCTGACCACGCGCGAGGCGGTGCCGAGGCCGACGCCGGCGAGGCGCGCTACGTCCTTGATGGTTGCCACTGAGGATCCCTAAGCTGTTGTTTAGTTATTCGATAAACACCGAAGCATACTGCATTCATCTGACACTGGCACCTGTCTTAAAGGCGCTTGCCGCTGCTTGGGTCGAACAACGAGACCCGCGCCGTGTCGATGTCGAAGCGCACCGCCTGCCCGGTGGCCAGCGGCCGCGGGTCGTGCACGATGCTCGAGAGCTGGTGGCCGCCGCAGTCCAGCCAGACGACCTGGTGGTTGCCCATCGGCTCGACCAGCGTGACCGAGGCCTGCAAGGAGCCGTTTTCGTCGAGATGGATGTCTTCCGGCCGCACCGCCAGCGTCACCGCGCCGGAGGGCGCCACGCAGTCCGGCGCCAGGTTCAGGGCCAGCATGCCCGCGCTGAAACGGCGCTGCACGTCGAGTTCCCCCTCGAGCCGGCCGTCGACGAAGTTCATCGACGGCGAGCCGAGGAAGCCCGCCACGAAACGGTTGGCCGGACGCTCGTAGACTTCGCTCGGCGTGCCGATCTGCTGGATGCGGCCGCCCTGCATCACGACGATGCGGGTGGCCAGGGTCATCGCCTCGGCCTGGTCGTGGGTCACGTAGATCATGGTCGAACCGAGCGCCTGGTGCAGCATCTTGAGTTCGCGGCGCAGTTCCGCGCGCAGCTTGGCGTCCAGGTTCGAGAGCGGCTCGTCGAACAGGTAGACCCCGGCTTCGCGCACCAGGGCGCGGCCGATCGCCACGCGCTGGCGCTGGCCACCCGAGAGCTGGGCAGGTTTGCGGTCCAGCAGCGACTCCAGTTGCAGCATCGCGGCCGCCTTCTGCACGCGGCGCCCGATCTCGGCCTTGGGTGCGCCGGAGATGCGCAGGCCGAAGGACATGTTCTTCTCGACCGTCATGGTCGGGTACAGCGCATACGACTGGAATACCATGCCAATCCCGCGTTCGCTCGGGTCGGCGTAGCTCATGTCGCGCCCGCCGATCTCGATCGAGCCCTCGGCCAGGTCGATCAGGCCGGCAATGCTGTGCAGCAGGGTGGACTTGCCGCAGCCGGAAGGCCCGAGCAGGACCAGGAACTCGCCCGGCTCGACCTGCAGGTCGAGGTCGCGGATGACCTGATTGCTGCCGCGGGTGATGCACAGCTTGCGGAGGTGGACGTTCGACATGCTCGTTTATCCTTTGACGGCGCCGGCGGCGATGCCGCGCACGAACCAGCGTCCCGAGATGAAATAGATCGCCAGCGGCAGCGCGGCCGTGAGCATGGTCGCGGCCATGTTGACGTTGTACAGGCGGGTGCCGGTGGTGGTGTTGATCACGTTATTCAGCTGCACCGTCATCGGCGCATTGTCGCGGCCCGCGAACACCAGGCCGAGGATGTAGTCGTTCCACACGCCCGTGACCTGCATGATGGCGGCGACCACCACGATGGGCAGCGACATCGGCAGCATCACCTGCAGGAAGATGCGCCAGAAGCCGCCGCCGTCGATGCGGGCGGCCTGGAACAGCTCGTGCGGCACCGAAGCGTAGTAGTTCCGGAACAGCAGGGTCATGATCGGCATGCCGAAGATGACGTGCACCAGCACGATGGCCGGCAGCGAACCGAACACGCCGGCGCGCGCCATCATCCACACCAGCGGATAGATCATCACCTGCACCGGGATGAAGGCGCCGGCCAGCAGCACCCCGAACAGGACATTGGCGCCGCGCGGCTTCCAGAACGACAGCGCGTAGCCGTTGATGGCGCCCAGCAGGATCGGAATGACGGTACTCGGCACCGTGATCGCCACCGAATTCCAGAAGCCGCCGCTGACCTGGCTCCAGGCGTTCCTCCACGGCTCCACGGTGGCCAGGAGGGGCAGGGCGAACACGTTGCCGTTCCTGATCTCGTCCATCGACTTGAAGGAGGTGATGATCATGACGTACAGCGGCAGCAGGAAGTACAGCGCGGCGCTGAAGAGGAAGGCGTAGACGCCGATGCGCGCCGGCGACAGGCGCTTGCGACGCGCGGCCGGGGCGGTTTTCACGGGTTCGAGCGGCATGACGGGAACGGCCGGCTGCAGGGTAGTAGAGCTCATGCGCGTTTCCTCCGGCTGCGTGCGTAGGCATAGGGCGCCAGCAGGGCCAGCACCGGGATGAGCAGGGTGACGGCGCCGGCCGAGGCCAGCCCGATGTTCGAACGCAGGAACAAATGGTCCATGATGAACTTGGCCGGCACTTCGCTGGCGGTACCCGGGCCGCCGCCGGTCATGGCCACCACCGCGTCATACAGTTTCACGACGGCAGTGCACAGCAGCAGGAACACGGTGGCCACGGTCGGCCCCAGCATCGGCAGCACGATCTGCAGGTAGACACGCCAGGCCGCGATGCCGTCCAGGCGCGCCGCCTTGTAGATCTCCGGATCGACGCCGCGCAGGCCGGCCAGCATCATCGCCATCACCAGGCCCGAGGCCTGCCAGACGGCGGCGATGACGATGGTGTAGATGACCATCTCCTGGTCGATGATCCAGTCGAAGCGGAAGCCCGGGAATCCCAGTTGCCGCACCGCGCCCTCGATGCCGGCGTCGGGCGCCAGCATCCACTGCCACACCAGGCCGGTGGCCACAAAAGACATCGCATACGGATACAGGAAGACGGTGCGCAGGAAGCCCTCGCCGCTGACGTTCTGGTCGATGAAGGCCGCCAGCAGGAAGCCGAGCACCATGCAGGCGACGATGAACAGCGCGCCATAGACGGCCAGGTTGTTCAGCGAGATCAGCCAGCGCTCGTTGTCGAACAGGCGCACGTACTGGGCGGCGCCGATGAAGTTATCCGACGGGAAGGTGCGCGAGGCGGTGAACGAGGTGCGCAAGGTCCACAGCGCCGCGCCGACGTAGGCGACCAGCACCGTCAGCGCCATCGGAAGGAGGGCGAGATGCGGGGCAACGCGGGGACGGAGTTTATGGGCGCGCAGGGTCAGCATGGCGGTCAGTATTTGAGGGCGTTGGCGATGCTCTTCTGGGCGCGTTCGACCGGCATAGTGGTGTTCCAGTAGGCGGTCAGGACGTCCTGCATGGCGCCGTTCTGGTCCGGCGTCAGGTACACCTCGGTGACGCCGGCCTGGCGCGCGCGGTCTTTCATGATCTCGATGCCCTTTTGCGCGCACAGGTCGAGTCCTGTCGCATCGGCATCAAGGTGCACCGGGATCGAGCCTTTCAGCT
The DNA here is from genome assembly GCF_046236355.1 of Massilia sp. BHUDP2. Classification (NCBI taxonomy): domain Bacteria; kingdom Pseudomonadati; phylum Pseudomonadota; class Betaproteobacteria; order Burkholderiales; family Oxalobacteraceae; genus Massilia; species Massilia sp. BHUDP2. Next base: position 571,805 of record NZ_JBJUVW010000003.1, on the reverse strand, counting down.
TGCTGAAACCCACTTGCAGGCCGGGTTGCGACACCACGTTGGCGAGCAGCTGCTGCGCCTTGACGGCCTGGCCCTTGTCGGTGCGCGGGAAGACGAACACGTCGCCCTGGATCAGGTAGGGCGTGGCCGGGCTGAAACCGGCCATGCAGCCGTAGTGCTGGCCCGCGACCTGGCCTGCGTTGGTGAACTCGCCCTTGGCCCAGTCGCCCATCACCTGGAAGCCCGCCTTGCCACTGATGACCAGGGCGGTGGCGTCGTTCCAGTTGCGGCCCGGCGAGCCTGCGTCGACATAGGATTTCAGGCGCTTGAAGGCCAGCAGCACCTGGCGGAACTGCGGCGAGAGCAGGGTGGCCTGGTCGCGGTCGCGGATGGCCTTCAGGTACAGCTCCTTGCCACCCATGTTGGCCAGGATCGCCGAGAACAGCACGGTCTCCTGCCAGGACTGGCCGCCGTGGGCGAGGGGGATGATGCCGGCGGCCTTGAGCTTGTCGAGCGCGTCGAAGAATTCGCTCATGCTGCCCGGCTCCCTCGCGATGCCGGCTTTTTTGAACGCGGCCTTCGAATACCAGAACCAGGTCTGCATGTGGATGTTCAGCGGCACCGCGTAGTAATGGCCCTGCACCTTGATCACGTCGATGATCGGGGTGGGCAGCATCTGGTCCCAGTTCTGGGCGCGCGCGACGGCGTCGACGTTGTTCAGCATCCCCGCTTCGATCACGTCGAGGAACTGCTTGGAGGTATTGAACTGGGCCGCGGTGGGCGGGTTGCCGCCGACGATGCGGTTGATGGTCACGGCACGGGACTGGTCGCCGCCGGCGATCGCGGTGTCGATCCACACGCCGCCGGCATCGCGGTAGGCCTGGGCGACCTGCTTGACCGCGGCCGATTCGCCGCCCGAGGTCCACCAGTGGATGACTTCCGCCCTGGGACCGGCGGCCACCGACGCGGCATGCGCCGGCGCGGCAGGCGTCATGGCAGCGGCGAGCCATGCGCAGGCCGTCGCCAGGGTGCGTGGTGTGAACATCGTGTCTCCGTGTGTGCCTGTATTTTTGGTAAAGTTGGAAACGTTACCATCGGCTTTGCCCGACTATAGCACCGGGTGAAATCGGGGTCAAACAAATATTGCAATCAGGATTCTGGCACATTTCTGATGTCGCCAAGGTAATAAAAGCTGCCCAAAAAAGTAGGCGACAGTCCATGTCCTGACAGCCAAATGATGTGGTATCGTTTCCAGTCATTGCCTGCGTTCAGCGCACTACAATGTCCGCCTTGCGCAATGCAAGAGACGAGACAGGCCTGGAGAGACCATGAATACCACCGAGATTTTCCTGATCGCGATGCTGCTCATTTTCGTTGCACCCTACCTGGTGTGGCGGCTTGGCAGGACCGATTATTTCGCGCCGCTGGCTGTCGTCCAGATCATCATGGGCATCCTGCTGGGGCCCGGCATCCTGGGTGCGGTCTATCCCGAATACCATCGCTTCGTCTTCAACCCGGACGTGGTGAAGACGCTGAACGGCATCGCCTGGTGGGGCGTGATGCTGTTCGTGATGCTGGCTGGGATCGAGCTCGACCTGAAGAAGGTGTGGCAGTACCGCCGCGAGAGCGTGACCACGGCCGGCCTGTCGCTGAGCATGCCGCTCTTGTTCGGCTGCGGCGCAGCCCTGCTGCTGCTCGCCTACGAGGGCTGGATCGGCCCCAGCGGCGCCCCCTGGCAGTTCGTGCTGGGCATCGGCATGGCCTGCGCGGTGACGGCGCTGCCGGTACTGGTACTCCTGATGGAAAAGCTCGACATCCTGCGTCAGCCGATGGGCCAGCGCATCCTGCGCTATGCCAGCCTGGACGACGTCGCCATCTGGGGCGTGCTGGCGCTGATCATGCTGGACTGGGAACGCGTGGGACGCCAGCTCGGCTTCCTGCTGGCCTTCGGCGTGCTGACCATCCTGTTCCGCCGGCTGATGCTGCGCCTGCCCGCAAGGGACCGCTGGTATGTCGCCCTGATCTGGCTGATCGCCTGCAGCCTCGGCGCCGACTGGGCCGGCCTGCACTACATGGTGGGCGCTTTCCTGGCCGGTGTGGTGATGGATGCGGACTGGTTCGAGCAGGAGAAACTGGACGCGCTGTTCAAGAACGTGCTGCTGGTCTTGATGCCGGTGTTCTTCCTGAGCACCGGCCTGCGCACGAAGTGGGACGTGGGCAGTTATCCGGTGTTCTTCGTGGCCGGGCTGCTGTTGTTGGCCTCGGTGGGCGGCAAGCTCGCCGGCGCGCATATCGCCGGCCGGGCGCTGGGCTGGAAAAAGGGCGAGGCTTCCATCATCGGATGGCTGCTGCAGACCAAGGGCCTGATCGAGATCATCTTCGCCAACATCCTGCTCGACAAGCAGATCATCACCAGCGAGACCTTCACCGCGCTGCTCCTGATGGCGGTGGCCAGCACGATGCTGACGATCCCGGTCGTGCATCCGAAGCTGAGCCGGGTACAGAACCGGGGATTGGTCGAACAGGCCAGTTCCTGATGCGCGAGGCCGCCGATCCGGCGGCCTTGTTCTTTCTTGGTGGCTGGAATTTCCTGCCAGATTCTGGTACCCGGCTGCAAGGTGTTTGCACAAGGAATGTGGGTGCGGAGCGAAGCCTGTCTGCGCCTCCTCAACTGCCGGGCACGCTCCTTTCCTATGATGAGTTCAGAGCCGGTGACCACGCACGGCGCCGGCGCTTGCGAGCACTCCTTGGGAGGAAATCATGTCCATCTCAAAACGCACGGCGACGCTGGACGCGGCACCCCGATCCTCGTCGCGCGCTGCAGCGCTCCTGGCGGAGAGCGAGGAGCACCTGACCCATCCAAACGTCGCCGCCTTCCTGAAGGCGATCGCGGCAGCCGAAGGCGGCGGCTATGATTTCCGGTATGGCGCGCTGAAGGGGAGGTCGGACGACCGCTGGCGCTTCACCGATATGTCGACCCATCCTGGGCCGGGCATCGGCGGCAAGTCCACCGCGGCCGGCATGTACCAGATCACCCGTCCCACCTGGCAGCATCATGGCGCCAAGCTCGGACTACGGGATTTTTCGCCGCGTACGCAGGACCTGATTGCGGTGGAAATCCTGCGCAGCCTGGGCATCATCGACGCGATCAAGCAGGGCGCGATTGCGGAGGTCATGCCGAAGGCGGCGCGCATCTGGGCCGCGCTGCCGAAAGGACCGGGGCAGCGCAACCACTACCCGCCGCAACGCTACGTCAGCTTCGATCGCTTTCTCTCCGCCTACCGCGATGCGGGCGGCAGCGTCGGCTGAGCGGCAAAGCGATCCATCAGCTATTGTGCGCCGCGAGCCCGTTCGTAGCCGTTCATGTCCGGCAGGCCGTGGGCGAATTTCAGCGTGAGCACGTCGAGCGAGCTGCGCATGGGCGCGAGCGGATTGCGTAGCTCGTGCGACAGCGTCGCCAGGAATTCGTCCTTGCGCCGGTCGGCGGCCGACAGCTGGGTGCTGAGTCGCTTGAGTTCCTCGTCGGCGCTATGGCGCGCTTCCAGCGCAGCGTCCGCCGCCTTGCGGGCGTTTCGCAGTCCGGAATTGTCCGGTTCTGGTGGCTATTTGATACTTCTTTGGATGTAATGCCAGGGCGTTGGGACAAGGCAAGACCACATGGCGCTCTTGATTGTCGCAAAGAATTATACAGAGAAAGTTGTGCCAGACCTGCGCAACCACTATAATAGCTGTCAACACACCCGCCATGCCTATGACTTCGGTTAAGCACAAATTGGCGGGTTTTTTTATGCCTGGAATTTTGAATGGCTCAGTACAATAAGCCTGCTTTCAACACCGCCCAGCATTTGCAGCAATGGCAACAGCGTGGATTGCTCATCCCTGACATGGACCGAGCTGAGCGCTATTTATCGAACATCAGTTACTATCGGCTGTCGACTTACTCGATTCCCTATTGCCAGGCTCCGGCGCAAGCTCACCAGTTCCGCGCCAATACCTCTTTCGATGACATCTTTGCGCTACAAACCCTGCTCTATACCATTAGCCCTTCCTCGCATTGGGCACAACGCCTGCAGGAACTGATGCAGCGTTATCCGCGCGTTTCCCTGGCCCATATGGGGATGCCTGTCAACTGGGCCGCCGACCCATTCTGGCAGGATGCCCTTCATGCCTAACGAGGGCATTCAGGCCTTTTCCCTGTCACGACACTGACATGAGAATAAGCTTGCACAGCGGTTACATAAACCCTAGAAAGCAAAAAGCCCAGCCAAATGGCTGGGCTCAGTGCTCGAGAATCATGGTGCCGACTGCAGGACTCGAACCCGCCACCTGATGATTACAAATCAACTGCTCTACCTGATGAGCTAAGTCGGCTTAATCTTGGAACAACGATTATACGCTATTTGATGCGTGTCAACGTTGGACGCCCACCCTTCTTGGGCGGCTCGTCGTCATCGCTCGGCGTGGAAGCGGTTTCAGCCGACGGCTTTTCCGCCTGCTTGCCCGGCACCGCCGACAGCGACGGTGCAGAAGCTTCCTCGGCAGACGGAGGCGCCATCTCCGACGCCGTCACGTTCACCTCGAAGGCCATCCCCTGGCCATTCTCGTTCGCGTAGATCGCCAGCACGTTCTGCACCGGAATGTACAGCTCGCGCGAGACGCCATTGAAGCGCGCCCGGAAGTGGATCGCGTCATTGTCCATCTTCAGGCCCGAGGTGGCGCCGTAGCTGATGTTCAGGATGATCTCGCCTTTGCGGACGTATTCCATCGGCACCGTCGTGGCGGCGTCGACCTTGACCGCGAGGTAGGGCGTGTAGCCGCTGTCCGTGCACCATTCGTAGATGGCGCGCAGCAGATAGGGCTTGGTGGAGATCTCTGACATGGATGTGATAAAAAAAGCTATACCTGACCGCGCCAGTTTACCGGATTCGCTTGGGCGGCGTCCGAAACCGGCGCGTATCGAATCGAGATGCGGAAAATGCGGACGGGGAGGACCCGCCCGCACATGGCATCAGCGGCGCATCACCTTCTCGGACGGGGTCAGCGCCTCGATGTAGGCCGGACGCGAGAAGATGCGCTCGGCGTACTTCATCAGCGGGGCCGCGGTCTTCGACAGCTCGATGCCGTAGTGGTCCAGGCGCCAGAGCAGCGGGGCGATCGCGACGTCCAGCATCGAGAACTCGTCGCCCAGCATGTACTTGTTCTTCAGGAACAGCGGAGCCAGCGTGGTCAGGCGGTCGCGGATTTCCGAACGGGCCTTGTCGTGGCTCTTGTCGTTCGTCTTGTTGCGCTCGCTTTCCAGCGTGTGCACATGGACGAACAGTTCCTTCTCGAAGTTGAACAGCATCAGGCGGGCACGGGCGCGCATCAGCGGGTCGGCCGGCATCAGCTGCGGGTGCGGGAAGCGCTCGTCGATGTACTCGTTGATGATGTTCGACTCATACAGGATCAGTTCGCGCTCGACCAGGATCGGCACCTGGCCGTAGGGGTTCATGGTCGAGATGTCTTCCGGCTTGTTGAACAGGTCGACGTCGCGCACCTCGAAGTCCATGCCCTTTTCGAACAGGACCAGGCGGCAGCGTTGGGAGAACGGGCACGTGGTGCCGGAGTAGAGAACCATCATGGTTTATAGTTCCTTAAGAAACAATGGGGTGAAGCGCCTAGCGATTCACCCCGAAAAATGATTGCCCGTATTATAGCCAACCGGGCAATGAAAGCGAATTTACTTCACTTCTTTCCAGTAGGATTTGTTTAAAAGCCAAGCTAGGAAGGCAAATCCTGTCATGAACAGCAACACGATAACCCCCAACTTCTTGCGCGTGTCTTGCGCTGGCTCAGCCATCCACACCAGGTAGGCAACCAGGTCGGCGGTCGCGGTGTCGAACTCCTGCTGGGTCATCGTGCCCGGTTGTACCGCTTCGAAACCGACGAACTTGTGCAGGGTCTTGCCGGCTTCGTGCGGGTCAGGCACGTCCTGGAACTTCGCCTGGCGCACGCCCTGTTCCTGCCACATCACGTGCGGCATGGCCACGTTCGGCACCACCATGTTGTTCCAGCCGGTCGGGCGGGTGTCGTCCTTGTAGAAAGTGCGCAGGTAGGTGTACAGGTAGTCCGCACCGGTGCCCGAAGGCGATGCCTTGGCGCGCGCCATCACCGACAAATCCGGCGGCACGGCGCCGAACCAGGCCTTGGCGTCGTCCGGGCGCATGGCCGTGGTCATCATGCCGCCAACCTTGTCTTGTGAAAACAACAGATTGTTCTTGATCTGCTCTTCGGTCAGGCCGATATCGCGCAGGCGGTTGTAGCGCATGGCGGACGCCGAGTGGCAGTTCAGGCAGTGGTTCACGAACAGCTTGGCGCCGTTCTGCAGCGAGGCCAGGTCGCTGCGCTCCGGTGCCGGCTCGAGCGGGAAGCCGCCTTCCGCGGCGAATGCCAGTCCCGGCACCAGGGCCAGGACCGCGATCAGTTTCTTCGCAAATTTCATGTGTCTGTCCTTTGGTCCGTGATTAGTGTGCCGAGTAGGTCAGGCGATTCGGGACCGGCTTGAAGCGGCCCATCGTGCTCCACCACGGCATCAACAGGAAGAACGCAAAGTACAGCAGGGTCGCCACTTGCGAGATGATGGTGTAGGCCGGCGTCGGCAGCTGGGTGCCCAGGTAGCCCAGGGTCACGAAGCACAGCGCGAACAGGATGTACACGTACTTGTGCCAGTCGGGACGGTAGCGGATCGAGCGCGCCGGCGAGTGGTCGAGCCACGGCAGGAAGGCGATGATCACCACCGACGAACCGAACAGCACCACGCCCCAGAATTTTGCATCCAGCACCTGCGGCAGCATGCCGACGATCAGGACCAGGCCGATCACGGCCACGGCGATCTTGGTCTTGTAGGCCAGGCGCGACTTGAGCCAGATGAACACGACGTAGGCGGCAATCGCGGCCATCAGCACGTACATGAAGTCGGCGGTGGTGGCGCGCAGCACCGAGTAGAACGGCGTGAAGTACCAGGTCGGCGCGATGTGCGGCGGGGTCTTCATCGGGTCGGCCGGCAGGAAGTTGTTGTACTCCAGGAAGTAGCCGCCCATTTCAGGCGCGAAGAACACGACCGCCGAGAAGATGGTCAGGAACACCGCCACGCCGAAGAAGTCCTTGGTCGAGTAGTAGGGGTGCGAGGGGATGCCGTCGACCGGATGGCCGTCCGCGTCCAGGTTGTCCTTGATCTCGATGCCGTCCGGGTTGTTCGAGCCGACTTCGTGCAGCGCGATCAGGTGCGCCGCCACCAGGCCCAGGATCACCAGCGGCAGGGCGATGACGTGGAAGGCGAAGAAGCGGTTCAGGGTGGCGTCCGACACGACGTAGTCGCCGCGGATCCACAGCGACAGGTCCGGGCCGATGACCGGGATCGCACCGAACAGGTTGACGATCACCTGGGCGCCCCAGTACGACATCTGGCCCCACGGCAGCAGGTAGCCGAAGAAGGCTTCGGCCATCAGGCACAGGAAGATGCCGAAGCCGAACAGCCAGATCAGCTCGCGCGGCTTGCGGTAGGAGCCGTACATCAGGCCGCGCGCCATGTGCAGGTAGACCACGATGAAGAACATCGAGGCGCCGGTCGAGTGCATGTAGCGCACCAGCCAGCCCCAGGGCACTTCGCGCATGATGTACTCGACCGAGCCGAAGGCCAGGTTGGCATCCGGCTTGTAGTGCATGGTCAGGAAGATGCCGGTGACGATCTGCAGCACCAGCACCAGCATGGCCAGCGAACCGAACAGGTACCAGACGTTGAAGTTCTTCGGCGCGTAGTACTTGCCCCACTGGTCGTTCCACAGCTTCGACAGCGGGAAGCGGTCGTCGACCCAGGCCAGGGCCTTGGCGCCTGCGCCCGCGTTGGCCGGGACTTGGGTTTCTTTGAATGGTCCGCCCATGTTATGCCTCGCCTTTCTCGTCTTTGCCGATGATCAGCTTGTTATCGGAGAGGTACATGTACGGCGGGACGTCCATGTTGGTCGGCGCCGGCTTGTTGCGGAAGACGCGCGCCGACAGGTCGAAGGTCGAGCCGTGGCAGGGGCAGAGGAAGCCGCCCGGCCAGTTGTCGGGCAGATTCGGCTGGGGGCCGGACGCGAGGCGCGAGGAGGGCGAGCAGCCGAGGTGGGAGCAGATGCCGACCGTGACCAGCACTTCCTTGTGGTCTTCGCGCGCGCGCCAGGGGTTCCTGGCGTATTCCGGCGTGGGCAGCTGGTATTCTTTTTCGGAGTTGGGGTCGGCCAGTTCGGCCGTGTCCTTCTCGAGGGTGGCCATCATCTCCGGGGTGCGGCGCAGGATCCAGACCGGCTTGCCGCGCCATTCGACCACCTTCATATCGCCTGGCTTGACGTCGGAGATGTCGACCTCGACCGGGGCGCCGGCGGCTTTCGCCCGCTCCGACGGCTGGAAGGTACTCACAAGAACGCCCGCCGTGGACACCCCGACGACGCCACCAGCAGCGCATGTCGCGACGAGCAGTCCGCGTCGGCCTGAATCGACCTGCTTTTCAATACTCATACCAACCCCACTCCGTGAAAATACGAATCTTAAGAATCAATAAAGAGCTTCCAGCAACACAAAATTATATGTGAACGGCAATACCGATTGGAAAAAAATTATCAAGCGGACACATCCGCGCGGAACTGACCCTCCTGTTAGACCACAAAGCTGCGTGTGCATCCGTAGCATTGTCGCTTGGGGTATCATGAAATCGCATGACTCAATAACAACCTAAGGGGAACAAACATGTCAATGATGGGAGAGTTCAAAACCTTCGCCATGCGCGGCAACGTCGTCGATCTTGCGGTCGGCGTGATCATCGGCGGCGCCTTCGGCCGCATCGTCGATTCGCTGGTGAAGGATGTCATCATGCCGCCGATCAGTATGTTGTTCGGCGGCCTCGATTTCTCGAATTACTACCTGCCCCTGAATGGCCAGGACACCGCGCTGCCGCTGGCCGAGGCCCAAAAGGCGGGCGCCGTGCTCGCCTACGGCAACTTCCTCACCATTCTGCTGAACTTTATCCTGCTCGCCTTTGTCATCTTCCAGATGGTGCGCGTCGTGAACCGCCTGCGCGGCCCGGTCGAGGCGCCGACGGCAGCGGAGAAGGAAGAGATCCTGCTGCTGCGCGACATTCGCGACTCCCTGAAGAAGCCCTGAGAAAGCAAGCCATGAGCGACAGCGTCCATGAACTCAAGCCGCCGGGCATGCGCCCGCGGCGCCAGCCGGGAGCGTTCAGGCGCTTCTGGCTGCTGTTCGCGCAGGCCGTCACGGTCGCGCTGGCGCTGTATTTCGTGGTCGCCGCCATGCGGCCGGACTGGCTGGAGCGCGCGCCCGCGCGGGTGGCGCTCGGCCCGGCCGGCCAGCAGGTGCCGGTGCTGCAGGGGGCCAGCGTGCCGGCCAGCGGCAGCTACCGCGAGGCGGCCGGGCGCGCCATGCCGGCCGTCGTCAACATCCTCACCAGCAAGGCCACGCGCGAGACGCATCCGCTGCTGAAAGACCCCTTCTTCCGCCGCTTCTTCGGCGACCGGATGCCGCCCGACGAGCAGCTGGCCAGCCTCGGCTCGGGCGTGATCGTCAGCGGCGACGGCTACATCCTGACCAACAACCACGTGATCGAAGGCGCCGACGTCATCGAGGTCGGCCTGGCGGACGGGCGCAAGGCGGCGGCGCGCGTGGTCGGCACCGATCCGGAAACCGACCTGGCCGTGATCCGCATTGCGGAGCGCAAGCTGCCGGTGATGGTGCTGGGCGATCCGGAAAGCGCGCGGGTGGGCGACGTGGTGCTGGCCATCGGCAATCCGTTCGGCGTGGGCCAGACCGTCACCCTCGGCATCATCTCTGCGCTGGGGCGCAACAACCTGCACATCAACCACTTCGAGAATTTCATCCAGACCGACGCCGCGATCAACTTCGGCAACTCGGGCGGGGCGCTGGTGGACACCAACGGCCAGCTGCTCGGGATTAACTCGGCCATCTACTCGCAGACCGGCGGCTCGGTCGGCATCGGCTTCGCCATCCCGGTCAGTACCGCCAAGATGGTGCTGGATTCGATCGTCAAGCATGGCCAGGTGGTGCGCGGCTGGATCGGCATCGAATCGCAGGACATCACGCCCGAACTGGCCGAAAGCTTCGGCCTGGGCCGCTCGAGCGGCGCCATCATCGCCGGCGTGGTGCGCGGCGGCCCGGCCGACCGCGCCGGCATGCGTCCCGGGGACATCCTGGTTGCGGTCGGCGGCAAGGACGTGGCCAACACCAGCGAGATGCTCAACCTGATCGCCCAGCTCGAGCCGGGCGAAAAGGCGCCGCTGCGCATCCTGCGCAAGAACCGCGAGTCCACGCTCGACGTCACCGTCGGCAAGCGTCCGCGCCAGCCCCAGTAACTTTTTTCGGACCTCTTCATGCACCTGCGTGACCTGACGCAATTCTTAAGCGAGCTCAGCGAGAACAACAACCGTCCCTGGTTCCTCTGGAACAAACCACGCTACGACATCCTGCGGGCCGAATTCCTGCAAGTGGTCACCGAATTGATCGGAGAGCTGGGCGCTTTCGACAAGCAGGTGGCCGCCTGCGATCCCAAGAAGGCGCTGTTCCGCATCCACCGCGACGTGCGCTTCGCCAAGGACAAGCGGCCCTACAAAACCCATTTCTCGGCCGGCATCGCGCCGCTCAACAAGCGCCGTCCGAGTGCGGCGGGCGGCCCGACCTATTACTTCCACATCGAGGCCAACGGCAACCTGCTGTTCGGCGCGGGCGAATACCTGCCGCCGGCGCACCGCCTGAAGGCGATCCGCCAGCACGTGGTCAACGATGCGACAGGCTTCAGCAAAATGTTGAAGAATAAGCATCTCCGCGCGACCTATGGCGACCTGCAGTTCGAAGACGTCCTGCAGCGGCCTCCGAAAGGCGTCGACCCGAACCACCCGCTGGTCGAGTACCTGAAGCTGAAGAGCTATTTCGTCTGGGTCGAGGTGCCGCTGCTGCTCAACTCACCCGAGTTGCTGGTGCCGCAGCTGGCGAGCGGAATGAAGGATGCGTTCCCGCTTGTCACCTGGCTACGCAGCGTGCCGGAGACGCGGGAAGAAGAGGACACAAACGAATAAGGAGGGCGACCATGGCCTTGCAACACGCAGTTTCGGGCGAGCGCATCGTATTACAGCGCGGCGACGACGACATCGCCCATTTCACGTCGATTGCGCTCATCAAGACCGAGCACATGGAACTGATCCGGCTGGTGCTGCCGAAGGAAAAGCCGATGCCCGAGCACCGGGTCGAGGGCGAGATGACCCTGGTGTGCCTGGAAGGAGAAATCGCCTTCGACGCGCACGGGCGCACCACGATCCTGCGGCCGAACGAGATGGTGTATCTGGCGGGCGGAGAGCCGCACGCGATCCGCGCCAACAAGGATGCGGTGGCCTTGATGACCATCCTGCTGGGGCCGGTGCGCACGGGTGGGCCGACGAATGATCCGCGTGGGTCGGGTAACTGAGGGTGCGCTGCGCTCTGGTACGTTAGCGGTACGCGACGAAATTGGATCCCGGCCTTCGCCGGGATGACGTTGTTTAAGTGTGCGAGTACGCTGGCGCTACCCACTTCAGTTAACTGAAAGACCGTCGTACCGGCGAAGGCCGGTACCCAATTTTGCCTGAGCAGCCACTAACTCAAGCCAACTCATCCCTCGGATCCCGCGCCAGCAACCTCTGCGCCATCTCCGTCGCATTTACCCCATCGAACAGCACCGCGGCCACCGCCTCGGTAATCGGCATCTCCACGCCCAGCCTGCGCGACAGTTCACGCACCGCCTTCGCGCACGGCACGCCTTCCGCCACGTGCCCCAGTTCGGCCACGATGGTGTCCAGCTGCTTGCCCTGCGCCAGCGCCAGCCCGACGCGCCGGTTGCGCGACAGGTCGCCGGTGCAGGTCAGGATCAGGTCGCCCATGCCGGTCAGGCCCATGAAGGTGCCGGCCTGCGCGCCCAGGTGCACGCCCAGGCGGGTGATTTCGGCCAGCCCGCGGGTGATCAGGGCCGCGCGGGCGTTCAGGCCCAGTCCCAGGCCGTCCGAGACCCCGGTGGCGATCGCCATCACGTTCTTGACCGCGCCGCCCACTTCCACGCCGACCATGTCGTCGCAGGCGTAGACCCGCATGTTGTCGGCGTGCGCCGCCGCGACCACGCGCTCGCGCAGCGGCGCCGAGGTCGAGGCCACGGTCAGGGCGCAGGGCAGGGCGCGCGCCACTTCCTGGGCAAAGGAGGGGCCGGACAGCGCCGCTGCCGGCACGCTGTCGCCCAGCACCTCGGCCGCCACCTGGTGCGGCAGCAGGCCAGTGCCGGCTTCGAAGCCCTTGCACAGCCAGACCACGTTCGGAATGGCGCGGCCCTTCAGCTGCCCCAGCAGGGGGCGCAGGCCGGCCACCGGGCAGGCCAGGATCAGGAGCGGTGCTTCATCAATCGAGGCCCCGGCCACGTGGGCCAGCGCGGCCTCGAAGTCGGCGCTCACGCGCAAGGCCGCCGGCAGCGGGTAGCCGGGCAGGTAATGCAGGTTCTCGCGCGCTGCCTGGGTTTCGGCCATCTGCTCGGGATTGCGGCCCCACAGCAGCACGTCGTGGCGGGCGGCCAGGGCGATGGCCACGGCCGTGCCCCAGGCGCCGGCGCCCAGGACGGTGATCTTGGAAGGAGTTTTCTGTTGTTGCATGCGCATTAGCTAAAACTGCGGGGCATCACAGGCCCCAGACGTCGTTCGCACGGACATAGCCGTCGATGCCGTCACGGTGGCGAATCCGGATCCAGGTGAGGGCGGTCGGGTCGACCAGTTCGAGCAGGACGCCCCTGTCGGCCGTCATCAGGACCTGGCTGGTCTCGTCGGGGCCGGCGAATACCTTGGCCCCGGGCGTGCGAACCACGAGGTTGCGGCGCGGGCTCAGGCCCTTGGCTTCGGTCCAGGCCAGGTCGCCGTTGGCGTCGCGGACCTTGACCCACTCGGCGTAGCTCGACACCACCTGCAGCGGCATGCCGCGCGGGGCGATGTACATCCTGGCGCCCTTGGTGCTCGGGGTGTCGTACAGGATCACCGGGGCCGCGCCCACGCTCTTGAAGTCGAAGGCGAATGCGGACGGTGCCGCCAGCAGGAGCACGCTTGCAAGGAGACGGGATGGAATCATGGCGGGCCGAAGGACGAAGTGACCGGGGCGCCGGAGGCACGGACACCGCAAGGAGCGGCGCCCGTGGATGGGAACAACTTATTGTGCCGGGGTTGCAGCGGCCTGGGCCATTGCCTGCTGGCGCTGCTGGTAGAAGGCTTCGAAGTTGATCTCGGCCAGGTGCACCGGCGGGAAGCCTGCACGGCTGATCACGTCAGCGATGTTGGCGCGCAGGTACGGGTAGACGATGTTCGGGCAGCCGATGCCCAGCAGCGGATCCATCTGGTCAGCCGGGATGTTGCGGGCTTCGAAGATGCCTGCCTGCTTGCCTTCGACCAGGAAAGCGACCTTGTCCTTCAGCTTGGCGGTGACGGTGATGGTCACGGTCGATTCGTAGATGCCTTCGGCGATCGACTCGGCGCCGACGTCCAGCGACACTTCGATGGTCGGGGCTTCCTGCTCGAGGAAGATCGACGGGGAATTCGGTTGTTCCAGCGACATGTCTTTCAGGTAGACGCGTTGGATTTGGAATACTGGTTGCAGGTTTTCGTCGGACATGGAACGCTTTCGTTTTAAATGATGGTGGACGGACGCGCCGTCCCGGTACTTTGGTCAAACGCGAGGGCAATTGTATCAAAATCAATTCTGATGCAATACCCCCAGCGCCACGGACCCCAAAGCCCGTCAAATCAAGCTTGCTGGCCCTTCAGCAGCGGATCCAGGCGGCCGGCCTGGTCGAGTGCGTACAGGTCGTCGAAGCCGCCGACGTGGGTGTCGCCCACGTAGATTTGCGGCACGGTGCGGCGGCCGGTGCGCTGCATCATGATCTGGCGCTGCTCCGGATCGAGGTCGATGCGGATACGTTCGATGTCGGTCACGCCCTTGGCTTCGAGCAGGCGCTCGGCGCGGACGCAGTAGGGGCAGCTGGCAGTGTGGTAGAGAACGACGTGTGCGGTCATGATGCTTCCTTTCCCATAAATTATTTAGTCACCGGCAAGCCGGCCGCGATCCATGCCGCCTGGCCGCCTTCGAGCGCATGTGCGTCCTCGAAGCCGGCCGCCTGCAGCTGGCGCGCCGCCTTGTCGGCACGGGCGCCGGTCTGGCAGACGACGATCACGGTGCGGTTCTTCGACTTCTCCAGCTCGCCGATCCGCTTGTCCAAGTCTGCCAGCGGGATGTGTTTCGCGTCGCGCAGGTGGCTGGCGGCATATTCCTCGGCAGTCCTCACGTCGAGCACGAGGCTCTTGCCGCGGTTGATCATCTGCGTGGCCTGCAGCGGGGTGACGCGCTTGCCGCGCGGGCCCAGGGCCGGCCAGAGCAGGGCGCCGCCGGAAATCACGGCGATCGCTACGATGAAGATATTATCGAGAATGAAATTCACAAGGGTTCCGTTGGTTGTACTGAATCGGGGCATTATAAAATAGATGTCGGACCGGATTTTAATTGCACTTTTAGCGAGAAGAGTATCTATGTACAAAATCGTATTCATGCGCCACGGCGAATCCACCTGGAACCTGGAAAACCGCTTCACCGGCTGGACCGACGTCGACCTGACCGAGAAGGGCATCAACGAAGCCAGGAGCGCCGGCCGCGTGCTCAAGGAAGCCGGTTTCACCTTCGACGTGGCCTACACTTCGGTGCTCAAGCGTGCGATCCGCACCCTGTGGCTGGCGATGGACGAGATGGACATGATGTACCTGCCGGTGAAGAACGACTGGCGCCTGAACGAGCGCCACTACGGCGCCCTGCAGGGCCTGGACAAGGGCGAGACGGCAGCAAAATTCGGCGACGAGCAGGTGCTGGTCTGGCGCCGCAGCTACGATACCCCGCCGCCGGCGCTGGAAGAAAACGATCCGCGTACCTCCTTCAATGACCCGCGCTACGCGGCCCTGGCGAAAGAGCAGATCCCGCTGACCGAATGCCTGAAGGACACCGTGGCCCGCGTCATGCCGTGCTGGGACGAGGAGATCGCCCCGGCCATCCGCGCCGGCAAGAACATCCTGATCTCGGCCCACGGCAACAGCCTGCGCGCCATCATCAAGATGCTGGACAACATCAGCGACACCGACATCGTCGGCCTGAACATCCCGAACGGCCAGCCGCTGGTGTATGAGCTGGATGCGGACCTGAAGCCGATCAAGCACTACTACCTGGGCGACCAGGAAGCGATCGCCGCCGCCGTGGCGGCCGTGGCCAGCCAAGGGAAGGCGAAATAAGTCTTGCGTTTGCCATTCACGAAGTTCGCCGGCAGCGCGCTCCTGGGCGCGCTGCTGGCCGTCGCGCTGCTTGAACCCGCTTTTGCCCAACGCCAGACCGAACGCAGCCGCCAGAAGGTGACTGCGGAGAAGCAGCGCACCGGTATCCAGCAGAAGCTGGAAGCGATCAAGCGCGACATCGCCCGCACCGAGGACGCGCGGGCCGACGCCGCCGACGAGCTGGCGGCGTCCGAGGCCGCCATCTCCGACGCCAACCGCGCCTTGCGCGACCTGGCCGAGGAACAGGACGCGACCAGCACGCGTCTCAATGAGCTGTCGAAACAGGGTGAAGGCTTGCAGCAAACAATTGTTAATCAAAAGAAACAATTGTCACAACTGCTGCGCGAACACTACGTGGCCGGCAACGAAGACCGGATCAAGCTCCTTCTGTCCGGCGACAACCCGAACCGCATCAACCGCGACCTGCAGATGATGGCCTATGTGTCGCAGGCCCAGGCAAAACTGCTGGACTCGCTGCGCGCCAACCTGGCCGAAGTCGAGGCCAACCGCGACAAGGTCGAGAACGCCCAGCTGGAGCTGCAGGAAATCGCCAGCGAGCAGCAGGAACAGAAAGCAACGCTGGAGAAGGAAAAGGCCAAGCGCGCCGGCTTGCTGCAGAACCTGTCGACCAAGCTGGCCGACCAGCGCAAGCAGGCCGACCGCCTGCAGCGCGACGAACAGCGCATGACCGAGCTGGTGGACCGCCTGTCGCGCCTGATCCGCGAGCAGGCCGAGGCCGAACGGCGCCGCCAGGCCGCCCTGGCCGCGGCCAAGGCCAAGGCCGAAGCGGAAGCGAAGGCGCGCGCCCTGGCTAGAGTCAAGGCCGCCGCCGAACGGGCCGAGCGCGAGCGCATCGCGCGCCAGAGCGGCAAGCCGGCGCCCAAGCCGGAGCCCGAGCCGCCGCCGCGGGTGGCCGAGCAGAAGCCGCCTGAAACCCGTCCGAGCGAGGTGGAGCGGGAGGTCCCGCTGGCCCCGCCGGCGCCGGCCGGCGCCTTCGCCGCCCTCAAGGGACGCCTGACGGCGCCGATCAGCGGCAACATCCGCGCCCGCTTCGGCGCCCGCCGTACCGAAAGCCTGACCTGGAAAGGCATGTTCTTCACCGCGCCGGAAGGCGCCGAAGTGCGCGCCGTCGGACCGGGACGGGTGGTGCACGCCGAATGGATGCGCGGCTGGGGCAACATGATCATCATCGACCACGGCGGCGAATACCTGTCGACCTACGGCTTCACCTCGGCGGTGCTGAAGCGACCCGGCGACATGGTGCGCGCCGGCGAGGTGATCGCGAGCGCGGGCAATACCGGCGGTATCGAGGAATCGGGGCTATACTTTGAGCTCAGGCATCGCGGCAAGGCCTTCGATCCTTCAGGCTGGATCAAATTCTAGGAAACAAGGGAATAGCGATGGGCAAAGCAAAGAATATCGGGCTGATCGGACTGGGCATGGTGGCCGGCGTGGCCGCCTCCTTTCAGTTCTCGGCCCATGCGCAAAAAGACGTCGGCTCGCCGCTGCCGCTCGACGAGCTGCGCCAGCTGGCCGACGTCTACGGCCTGATCAAGACCGACTACGTCGAACCGGTCTCCGACAAGAAGCTCCTGTCCGAAGCCATCGGCGGCATGGTCGCCTCGCTCGACCCGCACTCCGTCTACCTGGACCAGAAGGCCTACAAGGAGATGAAGGAAGCGGTGCAGGGCAAGTTCGTCGGCGTCGGCATCGAGGTCGCCAGCGAAGACGGCTACGTCAAGGTGGTCGCCCCCATCGAGGACACCCCGGCGCACAAGGCCGGCATCAAGTCCGGCGACCTGATCACCCGCATCGACAATGTCCCGGTGCGCAACATGTCCCTCGACGAAGCGATCAAGCGCATGCGCGGCAAGGCCGGCAGCAAGGTCACGCTCACCATCGCGCGCCGCGGCGAGGACCGGCCCTGGGTGGTGCCGGTGCAGCGCCAGGAAATCGTGGTGGCCAGCGTCAAGGCCAAGATGATCGAGCCGGGCTATGCCTGGCTGCGCGTCAGCCAGTTCCAGGAAAACACCGTCGAGGAACTGGCCAAGAAGGCCAAGGCCTTGTATGCCGAGAATCCCGAGATCAAGGGCCTGGTGCTCGACCTGCGCAACGACCCGGGCGGCCTGCTGCCGGGAGCGATCGGCGTGTCGGCGGCCTTCCTGCCGCAGCCTGAGCAGCTGATCGTCTCGACCAAGGGCCAGCTGCCGGACTCCAACCAGCAGTTCTACGGCCGCCGCGAATTCTATTCGCAGCGCGGCGCCGACCCGCTGGCCGGCCTGCCCGCCGGCCTTAAAACGGTGCCGATGGTGGTGCTGGTCAACGGCGGCTCGGCCTCGGCTTCCGAGATCGTGGCCGGCGCCCTGCAGGACTACAAGCGCGCCATCATCATGGGCAGCCAGACCTTCGGCAAGGGCTCGGTGCAGACCCTGCGCCAGCTGTCGCCCGACACCGCCGTCAAGCTGACCACGGCGCGCTACTACACCCCGAAGGGCCGCCCGATCCAGGCCACCGGCATCGTGCCCGACATGCGCGTGGACGAGACCCCCGAGGGCGACGCGCTGGCCGTGCTGCGCGTGCGCGAGGCCGACCTGCAACGCCATCTGGCCGGCGAAGGCGAGGCCGGGAAAACCCAGGCCGCCAAGGACCAGAAAGAAGCGCTCGACGCCCAGCAGCGCGCGATCGCCCAGCTGAAAGACCGCAAGCCGCTCGACTACGGCAGCAAGGACGACTTCCAGCTGGCGCAGGCGATCAAGCACTTCAAGGGACAGCCGGTACAGCTGGCCAAGTCGGAGCCGGAAGCCGAGAAGCCGGCGGCGCCGAAGACCCTGCCCGGGACGGAGCAGAAGCCGCCGGAGATCAAGGCGCCGGCCAAGAAATAATCGGCCTGGCCCGATGAACGACACCCAACTCCTGCGCTACTCCCGCCACATCCTGCTCGACGAGATCGGCATCGAGGGCCAGCAGCGCCTCCTGGACGCGCACGCATTGATCATCGGCGCCGGCGGCCTCGGTTCCCCCGCCGCGCTCTACCTGGCGTCCGGCGGCATCGGCCGCATCACCCTGGTCGACGACGACGAGGTCGACCTGACCAACCTGCAGCGCCAGGTCATGCACACCACCGAGCGGATCGGCCAGCCCAAGGTCGACTCCGGCCGCGCGGCCCTGCTGGCCATCAACCCCGACATCGAGGTCACCGCGCTGCGCGAACGCGTGGGCGGCGCGCGCCTTGCGGAACTCGTCCGTGTGGCGACGGTCGTACTCGACTGCAGCGACAACTTCGCCACCCGCCACGCCGTCAACCGTGCCTGCGTCGAAGCGCGCAAGCCGCTGGTCTCCGGCGCCGTGATTCGTTTCGACGGCCAGTTGTCGGTCTTCGACACCCGCCGGCCGGAAGCCCCGTGCTACGCCTGCCTGTTCCCCGAAGACAGCAAGTTCGAGGACGTGGCTTGCAGCACCATGGGCGTGTTCGCGCCCCTGGTCGGCGTGGTCGGCGCCATGCAGGCCGCCGAAGCCATGAAACTGGTGGCCGGCATCGGCGAGCCGCTGGCCGGCCGGCTGCTGCTGCTCGACGGCCGCGCCATGGAGTGGACTGCCCTGAAGATGGCGCGCCAGCCTGCCTGTCCGGTGTGCAAGGTTCGGTCCGGCGGAGGACAATGAGTACAAAAACAAGACCGCTTTAAGACAGAATTAAACTTGCTCTTCGGCTTACAATTTCTCCAGTGCACGCGGTAGCCCCGTCCTGCGTGTAGGCTTATACTGTCAGCCCTGACCGACATACTTACAAAGAGCATCCATGCACATTGATTCGCAACGCAAGCAGCGCCGCGCACGCGGCTTCACCCTGGTCGAGATCATGGTGGTCGTGGTGATCATCGGCATTCTCGGCGCCCTGGTCGTGCCGAAACTGCTGGGCCGCACCGGGGAAGCGCGCGTGACCGCCGCCAAGACCGACATCGCCACCATGTCGCAGGCGCTCAAGCTCTACAAGCTGGACAACCAGCGCTACCCGAGCACCGAGCAGGGCCTGCAGGCCCTGGTCAGCAAGCCTACCTCGGGCCCGGCCGCGAACGGCTGGAAAGACGGCGGCTACATGGAAAAGCTGCCGAAAGACCCGTGGGGCAATGCTTACCAGTACCTGTCGCCGGGCATCCATGGCGAAGTGGACATCTTCTCGCTGGGCGCCGATGGCCAGCCCGGCGGTACCGGTGAGGATGCCGACGTCGGTTCCTGGGAATAAGGCCTCCAATGCGGGCCGTGGGCGCCCCAGCTCGCCGCCCGGCGAGCGCCGGCTTCACCCTGGTGGAGCTGCTGGTCGTGATGGTCATCATCGGCATCACGCTGGGCCTGGCTTCGCTCAACGCCATCCCCTCGCCGCGCCAGAACCTGCAGCAGGAGGCCCAGCGCCTGGCCCTGCTGCTGCAGCTGGCGCGTGACGAAGCCATCGTGCGCAACCGCCAGGTGGCCTTCGAGGCCAACGGCGAGCGCTACCGCTTCGTGGTGCGCAACGACACCGGCTGGGAGCCGGTCACCCGCGACGACCTGCTGCGCGAACGCACCTTCCGCGGCGCCCCCCTGCAACTGGTGCTCGAACCCAGCATGAGCAGCGATCCCGGCACCGTGCGCATCACCTTCGGACGCGAGCCGGTCGACAAGCCCTTCGTGCTGACCCTCGCCACCGCCGGCAATGCGGTCGCGATCCGTGCCGACGGCATCGGCCACTTTACCGTCGAATGAAGGTGACAGCGATGCGCGCACGCGGATTCACCCTGCTCGAAGTGCTGGTGGCCCTGGTCATCGTCGGCACCGCGCTCGGCGCCGGCTTGCGCGCCGTCGGCAGCCTGACCGCCAACAGCGACGGCCTGCGCGCCGCCATGATGGCCACCTGGTCGGCCGAGAACCGGCTGGTGCAGATCCGCCTCGGCCGCGAATGGCCCGAAGTCGGCAAGCGCAACTTTCCCTGCCCACAAGGCGAGCTCAACTTGGTCTGCGAAGAGCAAGTCCTGACCAGCCCGAACCCGCAATTGCGCCGGATCGAAGTCTCGGTGTATGACGCCGAACGTCCGACGCGCCGTATCGTCAAACTGGTTCAGCTCGTGTTGAGGCCCTCGCGGACATGACACCCGGCATCCTACAAGGCTCGCGCCGTCGCCGCGGCTTCACCCTGGTCGAACTGCTGGTGGCGATCAGCATCCTTGCCATCCTGGCAGTGCTCGGCTGGCGCGGTCTGGACGGCATCGTGCGCGCCCGCATCGCCCTGACGCAAGAGATGGAAACCACGCGCGGCATGCAGCTGGCCTTCGCCCAGATGCAGAGCGACTGCGAGCACCTGGCCGGGCGCGAGATCATCGGCCGCCGTCCCAACCTGGTCTGGGAAGACGGGCGCTTCATGCTTGTGCGCAAGGTTTATAACGAAAACGAACCCTCGCAGCTGGTCGTGGTGTCCTACCGCCTGGTGGACGGCAATCTGATCCGGCGCGAATCGCGCGGCACCCGCGACCTGGCCCAGCTCGAGGTGCTGTGGCAGGCGGCCGGCAGCGACGCGCCGTCGGAAGCGTCGACGCCGGTGGTGCTGCAAAGTGGCCTGGTCGGTATGAACATCCTGGCGTGGCAGGGCAACCAGTGGCGCCTCGAACCGGCTCCGGTCGCCGACGGCGCCCAGGCCGAAGACCCCAGCGGCCTGCAGGTCGGCCTGGTCGTGCAGGGCCGGGAAGTGCCGATGATCAAGTTCTTCCTGCTGGGGGGCACCTGATGCGTCGGCCGCCATCTACCCTCCGCCAGCGCGGCGTCGCGGTCGTCACGGCACTGCTGCTGACCACGCTCGCCATCTCCATCGTCGCCAGCCTGTTCTGGCAGCAGCAGGTGCAGGTGCGCTCGATGGAAAACCAGCGCCTGCACCTGCAGACCAAGTGGATCCTGCGCGGCGCCCTCGACTGGGCCAGCCTGGTGCTGCGCCAGGATGCCTACACCTCGCAATACACCTCGCTCGACCAGGTCTGGGCTACCCCGCTGGCCGAGACCCGGCTCGATCAGTACATCGAGCGCGAACGGGTTGAAGGAGAAAGCTTTGATGCGAGCCTGTCCGGTAATATTATTGACGCAACGTCGCGCTACAATCTCGTCAACCTGGCAAGGGAGCGCCAGAAGGTGCCGGAACAGGTGGAGATCTTCCGCCGCCTGCTGGACAACCTGCGCCTCGATGCGCGCCTGGCGAACCGGATCGCGGACTTCGTCGCGCAGGGACAGCAGGTGGGGGTGCCGGTGGATCCGAACAATCCGAATCCGCCCAATCCCAACCCGCCGGATCCGAACCCGCCGAACCCGACGTCCGTCCTGCCGCCGGTCCCGCCGGCCAACGGCGTGCCGATCCCGCTGATGCAGGTGGACGATCTGCTGGCGGTGCAGGGCGTCACCCAGGAAGTGATGGCGAAGCTGCGTCCCTTCCTGATCGTGCTGCCCTACGGAACCGAGGCGACGAAATTGAATGTGAATACCGTGCCGGCCGAGCTGCTGTCGGCGATCGTGCCGGGGATGTCGCTGTCCCAGGCCAACAGCCTGGTGGCGCGCCGCAAGACGGCGGCCTGGCGCGACACGGCGGCTTTTACCAGCCAGGTGGCCAATGGCCAAAACCTGGCCGAGACCTGGGACGTCAAAAGCAGCTGGTTTATCGTACAGAGCCGCATTCGGCTCGACCGTGCGGCCTTGAACGCGGAATCGCTGATCAGGCGAAACCCCACCCCCTTGGTCGGCGGCGGCACCCAAGTGATCTGGACCCGCCAGAACTAGAAGAAAGCGAGACAGCTTGACTACTCTTTATATCCGCCATCCGGCCCGCGCAGAAGGCGAGGGCGCGCTGTGCCGCTTTGCTGTGGTGCTTGATGCCGGCACCATCGCGCAGCAGGGCGAAGGCCTGTTGCGCAACCTGGGCGACGTGGTCGCCGCCAGCCGCCGCGTGGTGCTGCTGCTGGCCGGCGCCGACGTCACCCTGATCCCGGTCCAGGCTCCGCCGCTCACCGGCGCGCGCCTGCGCGCGGCCCTCCCGGCCCTGGTCGAAGAACACATCCTGGGCGACCCGCTCGATTGCGTCCTGGTGGCCGGCCCCCCCTTGCCGGATGGCCGCCGCCCGGTCGGCGTGGTCCAGCGCGACTGGTTCGAACCGCTAGTGAAGGCCCTGCTCGGCATGGGTGCGCGATCGGTCGCCGCCGTGCCGGCACAGCTGTGCCTGCCACTGCTGCCGGGCAGCGTCAGCGCCGCCATCGGCAACAACGAATTGCTGCTGCGCCAGGGCCAGTACGAGGGCATGGGCCTGGCCCTGGACGGCAACCCGACGCTCGCGCTGCAGACCGCACGCGCGCTGGCGGGCGACGCCCCGCTGGTGCTGTACGTGCCGCGCGAACAGCTCGGCGAATACCAGGCCTTGCTGGCCGAAGCCGGCCCCGGCATCACGCTGGAAAGCGAAGCCTGGGAGCACTGGATCGCAGGCAGCAAAAGCAGCACCATGGACCTGGTGCCGGGCCTCGGCACCGCCGGCGTCGCCCAGCGCGACTGGAGCCGCTGGCGCTGGCCGATCCGCCTCGCGATCGCCGCGATCGTGGTCAACATCATCGGCGTCAACATCGAGTGGCTGCGCCTGAAGCGCGAGGCCGACGCGGTGCGCCAGGGCATGTCCCAGACCTTCCGCAGCGCCTACCCGGCCCAGCCGGTGATCGACCCGGTGGCCCAGATGCGCCAGAACATCGCGCGCGCCAAGGCCGCCAGCGGCCAGGTCAGCCCGGACGAGTTCGGCTGGATCGCCGGCCAGCTCGGCGAGGCGGTCCGCGGCCTCGGGCGTCCGCCCACGCTTGCGTCAATGGAGTTCCGCGAACGCACGCTCACCGTGCGCGTCAAACCTGACACCGTCGACCCCGCCACCACGGTGCAGCTGCGCTCCATCCTGGAAGCACGCAACATGAGTCTGGAAGAAAGTGCACCGGCTACCTGGGTCATCCGCAGCACGGGTGCCGCGGGTGCGCCCGCGCAGGCAGCCACCACGGGAGCAGCACAATGAAGGCAGCAGGAAACATCGGCGCACAGTTCGGCGCGAAATTCGGCGCCCTGCGCGAGCGTGCGCTCAGCTGGTGGCTCGGCCGTACCGACCAGGAGCGCAAGTTCCTGGCCGTCGGCAGCGCCGTGGTGGGGGTGTCGCTGGTCTATGCGCTGCTGCTGGCGCCGGCCATCGAAGGGCGCGACAGCCTGAAACGCTCGCTGCCCGCGCTGCGCCAGCAGGCCGCGCAGCTGCAGACCATGGCCGCCGAAGCCCAGGCCCTGGCCGCCACGCCGGCGCCGTCGGTCGCGCCCATGAGCTCGGAGGCGCTGAACGCCAGCATGGCCCAGCGCGGCCTTAAGGCCGGCTCGCTCACCATGACCGGTGAATACGCCAAGATCCAGTTCAACGGCGTGTCCTTCGCCAACCTGGTGTCCTGGCTCGACGCCCAGCGCCGCGAGAACCGCGTGCAGGTGCAGGACGCCACGTTCACCGCCTTGAGCGCGGTGGGACAGGTCGACGCGACCCTCACGCTGCGCCAGGCCAGCGCGCCGGCCCAATGAGGCGCCTGCTGTTGTGGGCAGTGCCGGTCGTGCTGGCCGTGCTCGTCACGGTGCTGGCCTTCCTGCCCGCTTCCTGGCTGGGGCCGATCGTGGAACAGCAGACCGGCGGCCGTTTGACTCTGGGGGATGCGCAGGGTACGCTTTGGAACGGCTCGGCCTTCGTGGGCGGGGCGCCAGGCGAAGGGGGGGCGGTGACGCCGCTGCTGCCGGGGCGCTTCGCATGGCGTCTGTCGCCGCTGGTAATGCTGGGCCAAGTCCATATGGAACTGGAAAACCCGCAAGCGCTGGCACGCCCTGTACGTATCGACGGCAGCTGGTCGCAGTGGCAGGTGAGCAGCGGCGAACTGCTGCTGCCGGCCGAGGGCCTGGCGGGGCTGGGTGCGCCGCTCAACACGCTGGCGCCGAGCGGCAGCATCCGGCTGGTGTGGAATACGCTCGACCTGCTGCGCCAGCCCAATACGGTGGCGGTACAGGGTCGTACGGTGTTGACCATGAGCGACATGGGTTCGCGCATGTCGCCCATCCGGCCGCTGGGCAGCTATGAAATGGCATTCGACTGGCGCGGCAGCCAGGCCGACCTGAACCTGCGCACCGTACGCGGTGCGCTCGTATTGACAGGCTCGGGTATGCTGCAACATGGTCGCCTGCGCTTTTCCGGCCAGGCCTCGGCTGCCGAAGGTTACGAAGAGACGCTGGGCAATATGCTCAACCTGCTGGGCCAGCGCCGCATGGTGAACGGCAAAAACATAATCGCACTCGAGTTCAGATAATGACCAACAATACTCTCACCACTTTTGCTCGCCCAGACATCCGCCTGCCGAGCCTGCGCCGCGTCGCGGCTGGCGCCATGTTGTGTTGCTTCGCCGCGACCACGGCGGGAACATTCCTTCCAGCAGTTGCCCATGCCCAGGAGAGTGCGAACGCCGCGGCGCTGAGCTTCGTCAACGCCGACATCGAATCGGTGATCAAGGCGATCGGCCACTACACCGGCATGACCTTCATCATCGACCCGCGCGTCAAGGGCACGATCACGCTGGTGTCGGAAAAATCGCTGACCAAGACCCAGGCCTTCGGCTTGCTCACCTCGACCCTGCGCCTGCAGGGCTATGCCGTGGTCACCAGCGGCGACGGCTATGCCAAGGTGGTGCCGGAAGCCGAAGCCAAGGCCCAGTCCTCGCCGACCCAGGTCGGCGGCGTGCGCGCCAGCCGCGCCACCGGCGACCAGATCGCCACCCAGGTGTTCTATCTCTCCTACGAATCGGCGGCGAATCTCACCGCCGTGCTGCGCCCCCTGATTTCGCCGAACAATTCGATCATGGCGAACCCGGGCAACAACACCCTGGTCATCACCGACTACGCCGACAACCTGCGCCGCCTGGCCAAGATCATCGCCGCGCTCGACGCGCCGGTGGCGGCCGACCTCGACGTGATCCCGATCCGCAACGCGATCGCCAGCGACATCGCCGCCCTGGTCACCCGCCTGATGGAACCGAGCGCCGGCGGCGATTCCGGCCGCGTCACCGTGCTGGCCGACCCGCGCACCAACTCGGTCGTGATCCGCGCTCCTTCGCAGGCGCGCGCCAACCTGGCCAAGTCCCTGATCGCGCGCCTCGACCAGCAGACCTCGACGCAGGGCAATATCCACGTCGTCTACCTGAAGAATGCCGACGCCAGCCGCGTGGCCCAGACCCTGCGCGCCGTGGTGTCGCAGGATGCGTCGGCGGTGCCGGTGCAGCAGCAGGGCACCTCGGGCGGCTCGATCCAGGCGGGCTCCGCAGGCATGGGCGGAAGCGGCACCGGCCAGGGCGGACTCGGCAGCCAGCAGGGCCAGCAGGGCAGCCTCGCCACGTCCGGCACCGGCGGCACCTACGGCCAGCAGAGCCAGCTCACCGCGGGTGGCGCCGGCGGCGGCCAGGGCTCGGGCTTCATCCAGGCCGATGCCTCGACCAACAGCCTGATCATCACCGCGCCGGACGCCGTGTACCGCAACCTGCGCAGCGTCATCGACCAGCTCGACGTGCGCCGTGCCCAGGTCTACATCGAGGCGCTGGTGGTCGAAGTGACCTCCAACAAGGCATCGGAATTCGGCGTGCAGTGGATCGGCGCCTCGGGCGACAGCGACAGCAAGTACCGCGTCGGCGGCGTCCAGTCCTTCACCGGCGGCGCCCAGGGCAGCAACATCGTCAACCTGGCCGCGGCCGCCCGCCAGGGCCTGTCCGGCACCTCGGTGCCGAGCATCCCGGGCGGCCTGACCTTCGGCCTGTTCCGCCAGGTCGGCGGCGAGCTGGGCCTGGGCGCGGTGGCGCGCGCCCTTGAAAACGATGGCAATGCCAACATCTTGTCCACACCGAACATGATCACCCTGGACAATGAGCTGGCGACGATCAAGGTCGGCCAGAACGTGCCGATCATCACCGGCTCGTACACGACCACCGCCGCGACCGGCGGCGGCAACCCGTTCCAGACCGTCGACCGCCGGGACGTCGGCCTGCTGCTCAAGGTGCGCCCGCAAATATCGGAGGGGGGTACCATCAAGATGGCGATCCTCCACGAGAATTCGAGCGTCGACCCGGCCACCCGCAACGCGCCGCAGGGCCTGACCACCAACCAGCGCGCGATCGAAAGCAATGTGCTGGCCGACGACGGTCAGATCATCGTGCTCGGCGGCCTCATCGAGGACACCGAGGGCGACGGTGAAGAGAAAGTACGCGGCCTGGGCGACATTCCGGTGCTGGGCAACCTGTTCAAGTACCGCAACCGCACCCGGGTCAAGACCAACCTGATGGTGTTCCTGCGTCCTGTCGTGGTGCGCAGCAAGGAAGCTTCCCATTCGCTGGCCATGGACCGTTACGAATACATGCGCGCCGTCGGCGCCTCGGGCCAGGCCAGCCAGGAAGACACGATCCTGATGCGCGACCTCGGCGCGCCGCAGCTGCCGCCGTTGACCGGTGGTCAGCCGCCCGTCGGCGGCACCATGGCCACCGCGCCGGTGCAGGCGGCCCCGACAGCCGGCAGCGCCCCGGGCGCGGCCAGCGGCCAAGCGCTGCCGCCAGGCCAGCAGCGCCAGCAGAACCAGCCGGCGACGCCGCAGTCCCAGTTTCGTCCGGTGACGCCATCGAACCAGAAATAAGCTGACCATGAACAATCTGTTGCCTTTCGCCTTCGCCCGTGACCACGGCGTGCTGGCGCGCGGTGGTGACGAACCGGGCCAGGCCGTCGAGGTGCTGGTGTCCGGCGCCACGGCGCCCAGCGCGATCGCGGAAGTCTCGCGCCGCTTCGGCCGCATCACCCTGCGCCGCCTCGATCGCGGCGAGCTCGACGACGCCATCGCCAAGGCCTATGCCGGCGCCGGCGGCGACGCCTCGCAGGTGGTGGACGAGTTCGATGCCGACCTCGACCTGACCCGCCTGCTGCAGGACGTGCCTGCCATCGAAGACCTGCTGGAATCCTCGGACGACGCACCGGTCATCCGCATGATCAATGCACTGCTGACGCAGTCGCTGCGCGAAGGCGCGTCCGATATCCACATCGAACCCTTCGAGCAGACCTCGGTCGTGCGTTTCCGCGTCGACGGCGCGCTGCGCGACATCGTGCGCCCCAAGAAGGCGATCCACGCCTCGCTGATCTCGCGTATCAAGATCATGTCGCAGCTCGACATCGCCGAGAAGCGCCTGCCGCAGGACGGCCGCATCACCCTGCGCATCGGCGGCAAGCCGGTCGACGTGCGCGTCTCGACCCTGCCGACCGGCCACGGCGAGCGCGCCGTGCTGCGTCTGCTCGACAAGGAAGCCGGTCGCCTCGACCTGGGCCACCTGGGCATGGCGCCGGACATGCTGCCGCAGTTCGACCGCCTGATCAACCAGCCGCACGGCATCGTGCTGGTCACCGGCCCGACCGGTTCCGGTAAAACCACCACGCTGTACGCCGCGCTGTCGCGCCTGAACGCATCCACCACCAACATCATGACGGTGGAAGACCCGATCGAATACGACCTCAACGGCGTCGGCCAGACCCAGGTCAACGCGCGCATCGACATGAGCTTCGCCAAGGCCCTGCGCGCCATCTTGCGCCAGGACCCGGACGTGATCATGATCGGCGAGATCCGCGACCTGGAAACGGCCCAGATCGCGGTGCAGGCCTCGCTTACCGGCCACCTGGTGCTGGCCACCCTGCACACCAATGACGCGGCCTCGGCCGTGACTCGTCTGCTGGACATGGGCATCGAGCCGTTCCTGCTGTCCTCCTCGCTGCTGGGCGTGATGGCGCAGCGCCTGGTGCGCAAGCTGTGCACGCACTGTAAGGTCAGCGACGCCACCGGCTGGCACGCGGTAGGTTGCGAGCGCTGCGGCCACACCGGCTACCACGGCCGGGTCGGCGTCTACGAGCTGCTGGAAACCACCGAAGAGATCCGCGCCCAGATCCACAACCAGGCCTCCGAAGCCGAGATCCGCGTCGCCGCCCAGAAGTCGGGCATGAGGCTGATGCGCGAAGACGGCGAACGCTGGCTGGCGGACGGTACCACCACGCGCGCCGAGCTGGTGCGCGTGACCAAGGATTAAGGGAAGCCCATGCCGGCATTTCGCTACGAAGCCGTCGACGCCGGCGGCGCGACCAAGAAAGGCGTGGTCAACGCCGACAGTCCGCGCTCGGCGCGCGCCGACCTGCGCACCCAGGGCCTGACGCCGCTGTCGGTCGAGCAGATCGCGGCCCAGGTGGACGAAGCCGGCGTGGCGCGCTCGCGCGGTTTTGGCGAGCGCCTGTCGCAGGTCGAGCTAGCGCTGTTTACGCGCCAGCTGGCCAGCCTGCTGGAGGCGGGCCTGCCGCTGGAACAGGCCTTCACCGCGCTGCTGGAACAGGCCGAACGCCCCTATGTGCGCGACCTGATCGCCTCGATCCGCTCCGAAGTCATCGGCGGCGTGGCCTTCTCCAGCGCGCTGTCGCGCCACCCGCGCGACTTCGCCGAGATCTACCGCGCCCTGGTGTCTTCCGGCGAGCAGATCGGCCAGCTCTCGCGCGTGCTGTCGCGCCTGGCCGACTACATCGAGCGCCGCAACGCGCTGGTGCAGAAGGTGCGCCTGGCCTTCACCTATCCGGCCATCGTCACCGTGGTGGCCTTTGCCATCGTCATCTTCCTGCTCACCTACGTGGTGCCGCAGATCGTCTCGGTGTTCGCCAACACCAAGCAGAAGCTGCCTTTCCTCACCGTCATGATGCTGGCGATTTCCGACTTCGTGCGGGCCTACGGCATCTATGTCGGCATCCTGCTCATCGGCGCGTTCTGGCTGTGGCGACGCGCGCTGCGCAACCCCGACCTCAAGCGGCGCTGGCATACCTGGCTGCTCAATGCGCCCGTGTACGGCAAGTTCGAGCGCAGCCTGAACACGGCGCGCTTCGCCAGCACGCTGGCCATCACCACCGGTTCCGGCGTGCCGATCCTGCGCGCGCTCGAGACCAGCCGCGACACCCTGTCGAACGTGGCGATGCGCGAACTGGTCGAACAGGCCACCGGCAGCGTGCGCGAAGGCGTGAGCCTGGCGCGCGCCCTGTCGGCGCAGAAGCACTTTCCGCCGATGCTGGTGCACATGATCCGCGCCGGCGAGATCACCGGCGAGCTACCCAGCATGCTCGAGCGCGCCGCCAATTCGCAGCAGGCCGACCTCGAGCGCCGCACGCTCACCATCGCCGGCCTGCTGGAGCCGGTGCTGATCCTGGCCATGGGCCTGGTGGTGCTCCTGATCGTGCTGGCGGTCCTGATGCCGATCATCGAGATCAACCAGCTGGTGCGCTAAATACAAGAACAAGAAGGAAACCATGAACAAGCGTCTGCCTCTCCTCCTCACCCTGCTCGCACTGATCCTGCTGGTCGCATCAAGCGCCTACTGGTTCCTGCAGCTGTACAAGCCCGAGCAGCGTCCGCTGGCGCCGGCGCCGGCCATGGCCATGGCCGAGCCGAACCCGGAAGCCGCCGCCTACCTGTTCGGCGGCCAGCCGACCGCGGTGGCGATCTCCAATTACCAGCTCACCGGCGTCGTTTCGGCCGGCAGCAACAGCGCCGTGATCCTGGTGGCCGAGGGTTCGCCGCCGAAGGCAGTGCGGATCGGCCGCGAGATCGTGCCGGGCGTGACGGTGGCCGAGGTGCATCCGAAATACGTGATGCTGTCCGAAGGCGGCGTCATGAAACGCGTCGACCTGGCGCCCGACACGGGCGCCTCCAGCCAGCCCGGCATGGCGCCGCCGATGCCGCAGCCGGTGGCCGCCGCGCCGCCGCCGGGTGTCGAGCCGCAGACCGCGCCGGGCGTCGTGGCCGCCCCGGGGAACATGCAGCAGCAACCGGGCGGCGGGGTCGCGCTGACCACCCCGGAACCCGCGTTGCCGGCGCAGGATGCACCGCCGCCGCCCGATCCGACCATGACCCAGCCGCAGCAAGGGCAGCAGGGACAGCAGCAAGGACAGCAGGGCCAGAACCCGCCGCCGCCGAACCAGGTGCAGATGCCGCCCCCGACCCGGGCGGTGAACAGCCCGGTGGGAGAACCGAACCCGACCCAGTAACGCCGCAGCGATGCGGCGTTTTTTTTGGACGGGCAGGGCATATCCCGGTGTAAGCTTGCATCTTGTTAATTCATCATGCCGGAGCCAGCCTGTGAAACGTCCGAATGTCCTGCGCGTCAAACCCCTGGTCTCGCGCATCGTCCTGTCCTGCCTGGCTACCCTGAGCTGGTCTGCCGCACAGGCCGCCGAGCTCACCATCACCGCCGACCGCCTGCTGGACGTGCGCACCGGCCGCATGGTCCAGAATCCCGAGATCCTGGTGCGCGACGGCCGCATCGTCAGCGTCAAGCCCGCGTCCGCCACGCCCGCCGCTGCGCCTGGCGACGCCGGCACTCGCATCGCCCTGCCCGGCATGACGCTGGTGCCCGGCCTGATCGACATGCACGTCCACCTCGATTCCGACCCCACCTACGGCGGCTACAGCTACCTCGAATACAACGACCGCTTCTGGTCGGCCCTGGCCGTCGCCCATGCCGGCAAGACCCTGGACGCGGGCTTCACCACCGTGCGCAACGTCGGCGCCTCGGACTGGAACGACGTCGGCCTGGGCCAGGCCATCGCCGCCGGCAAGGTGCGCGGGCCGCGCATCGTTCCCGCGGGCTGGTCCTTCGGCGCCACCGGCGGCCACTGCGACAGCACTTACTTTCCGCCCTCGATGGAAGAGAAGAATCCGTACAACGCCGACGGCCCCGAGGAAGTGCGCAAGTCGGTGCGCGCGCTGCGCAAGTACGGCGCCCAGGTGATCAAGGTATGCGCCACCGGCGGCGTGTTCTCGCGCAATACCGAGCCGGGCCAGCAGCAGATGAACTATGCCGAGCTGCGCGCCGCGGTCGAAGAAGCCGCCCAGTGGGGCCTGAAGGTGGCGGCCCATGCGCACGGTGCGGCCGGCATCAAGGACGCGATCCGCGCCGGCATCACCACCATCGAGCACGCCAGCCTGATCGACGACGAAGGCATCCTTCTCGCGAAGAAGCACGGCGCCTGGCTGTCGATGGACATCTATAACGGCGATTACACCGCCGCCGAGGGCAAGAAGAACGGCGTGCTGGAAGATAACCTTCGCAAGGACCGCGAAGTGACCGAGATCCAGCGCCAGAATTTCAGGAAGGCGCACGCGGCCGGCGTGAAGATGGTCTACGGCACCGATGCCGGCGTCCATCCGCACGGCGGCAACGGTAAGCAGTTCGCGGTCATGGTCAGGTACGGCATGACGCCGCTGCAGGCGATCCAGACGGCCACCCTCAATGCGTCCGAAGCACTGGGGCGAAACGACGTCGGCATCGTCGAGGCCGGCCGTTACGCCGACATGGTGGCGGTGCAGGGCAACCCCCTGGAAAACGTGCAGCTGCTGGAAACGCCGGCCGTAGTGATCCAGGGCGGCGCCATCGTCAAGCGCAACTGAGCTGCCGCCTCATCGCAGCGCGGGCCCAGCCGGTGCCCGCCTGCCGCGTGATCGGTTCATCCTTCCATCTTGCCAAAAATGACCGGCTGCTGCAGCATCCAGTCCACCACCAGGCCTACCCGGCCGCCCGCCTCCTGACGACACCACCCCGCTCGTCTTCGCACAAACGTATGTTCGAAAAAATCGATTATACAGCTGCAAATTATCCGTTTTTCATTGTCGAACAGGTCACGCATAATGACTTCATCGCAGCGAACAAACGAGCGGACGAGACAGTAAAACACTGTTCCTGAAGCATCGAAAGCTTCGATGATTTTTGTGGCCACCGCAGAACAAGGAGCACGATATGTACCTGGTTTCTCTCGGCGCCGGCATCCTGGCAGGCGTGGTCTACGGACTGATCAACGTCCGCTCGCCGGCCCCGCCGGCGATTGCCCTGGTCGGCCTGCTGGGCATGCTGATCGGTGAACAGGCCGTGCCGGTGGCCAAGCGCCTCATCGACGGCGCACCGATCACCAAAGCCTGGTTCGCCAGCGAATGCAAGCCCCGTATCACCGGCGTGTCGTCAAGCGCCAAACCTGAAGCCGCCGACGAGTCCCGTCAAGGCTGACCCGATAGCCAAGCAACTCAACGAAGTCCAACCACTTACTGAAGGAGCACATCATGAGCAACGCCAAACTGGAAGTCCTGACCCCGGAAAACTCGCAGCTGATCATCATCGACCACCAGCCGCAGATGGCCTTCGGCGTGCAGTCGATCGACCGCCAGACCCTGAAGAACAACGTGGTCGGCCTGGCCAAGGCAGCCAAGGTGTTCGACATCCCGACCATCATCACCACCGTCGAGACCGACTCCTTCTCGGGCAAGACCTACCCGGAAATCCTGGACGTGTTCCCAAACCACCAGATCCTGGAACGCACCTCGATGAACTCCTGGGACGACCAGAAAGTGCGCGACGCGCTGGCGAAAAACGGCAAGAAGAAGGTCATCGTGGCCGGCCTGTGGACCGAAGTCTGCAACACCACCTTTGCCCTGTGCGCCATGTTAGAGGGCGAGTACGAGATCTACATGGTGGCCGACGCCTCGGGCGGCACCACCAAGGAAGCCCACGACTTCGCGATGCAGCGCATGGTGCAGGCCGGCGTGGTGCCGGTCACCTGGCAGCAGGTCCTGCTGGAATGGCAGCGCGACTGGGCGCGCCGCGACACCTACGATGCCGTGATCAAGATCGTCACCGAGCACTCGGGCGCCTACGGCATGGGCGTGGACTACGCCTACACCATGGTCCACAAGGCCCCGGCCCGCAACCAGGGACAGAACGAAGTACTGGCCCCGGTCCCGGCGCCGGTCCGCTAAGCAGCAAGCGAGTAAGGTCCGCCGCGGCGGCGGACCACGATCCATCACGCGGGGCGGCAAGCGTCCGGCACATCAGGGAGTCAGCATCATGCAAGCACAAACCACCCAGGCCGCAGCGCCGCTCATCCTCGTCAACGGCAAGTTCGCCACCCTCGACCGCAAGAACCCACAAGCCAGCGCCGTCGCCATCCAGGACGGCCGTTTCCTGGCCGTCGGCGACCGCGAGCACGTGATGCGCCACCACCAGGCCGGCAGCCAGGTCATCGACCTGAACGGCCGCACCGTGATCCCGGGCCTGAACGACTCGCACCTGCACCTGATCCGCGGTGGCCTGAACTACAACCTCGAGCTGCGCTGGGAAGGCGTGCCCTCGCTCGCCGACGCGCTGCGCATGCTGAAGGAGCAAGCCCTGCGCACCCCGAATCCGCAATGGGTGCGCGTGGTGGGCGGCTGGAACGAATTCCAGTTCGCCGAGAAGCGCATGCCGACCCTGGAAGAGATCAACGCCGCCGCGCCGGATACCCCGGTGTTCATCCTGCACCTGTACGACCGCGCACTGCTCAACCGCGCCGCGCTGCGCGCCGTCGGCTACACGAAAGACACGCCGAACCCGCCGGGCGGCGAGATCCAGCGCGACGCTGCCGGCAACCCGACCGGCATGCTGATCGCCCGTCCCAATGCGATGATCCTGTACGCCACCCTGGCCAAGGGCCCGACGCTGCCCTACGACCTGCAAGTGAATTCCACGCGCCAGTTCATGCGCGAGCTGAACCGCCTCGGCATCACCAGCGCCATCGACGCCGGCGGCGGCTTCCAGAACTACCCCGAAGACTACAACGTCATCGAGGAGCTCGATCGCGCCGAACAGCTCACCATCCGCATCGCCTACAACCTGTTCACCCAGAACAAGGGCAAGGAGCTGGAAGACTTCCAGCGCTGGACCGGCATGGTGACGCCGGGGCAGGGCAGCGACTACTACCGCCACAACGGCGCCGGCGAGATGCTGGTGTTCTCGGCCGCCGACTTCGAGGACTTCCTGGAGCCGCGCCCCGAGCTGGCCGAAGGCATGGAAGATGAGCTGGAAAAGGTGGTGCGCCATCTGGTGACCGAGCGCTGGCCCTTCCGCCTGCACGCCACCTACGACGAATCGATCACCCGCATGCTCAATGTCTTCGAGAAGATCAACCGCGAGATTCCCTTCAACGGCCTGCACTGGATGTTCGACCACTGCGAGACCATCAGCGAAGCCAACATCGAGCGCGTGAAAGCGCTAGGCGGCGGCATCGCGATCCAGCACCGCATGGCCTTCCAGGGCGAGTATTTCGTCGACCGCTACGGCGCCGAAGCGGCGAAAGCCACGCCGCCGGTGAAGCGCATGCTGGAGATGGGCGTGCCGGTCGGCGCCGGCACCGACGCCACCCGCGTGGCCAGCTACAACCCGTGGACCGCCCTGTACTGGCTGGTCACCGGACGCACCGTGGGCGGCCTGCCGCTGTACGGCGAGAACGGCCTGCTGGACCGCGCGGTCGCGCTCGAACTGTGGACCTCGGGCAGCGCCTGGTTCTCGAACGAGCAGGGCCGCAAGGGCCGGATCCAGGAGGGCATGCTGGCCGACCTGGTGGCCTTATCAAGCGATTTCTTCAGCGTCGATGCGGAAGACATCAAGGCGATCGAATCGGTGCTGACCGTGGTCGGCGGCAAGGTGGTGTACGGCGCGGCCGAGTTCAGCGACCTGGGCCCGGCGCCGATCCCGGTGCTGCCGGAATGGTCGCCGGTCTCGAGGGTGCCGGGCCACTGGCGCAAGGCCGCGCCGCAGCAGCAGTCGCACATGGCCTTGCCTCACCAGTGCAGCGGCCCGTGCGGCGTGCACGCCCACAGCCATGACAAGGCCCGCAAGTCGAACGTGCCGGTCTCGGATTTCGGCGGCTTCTGGGGCGCCTTCGGCTGCAGCTGCTTCGCTTTCTGAGGACGAATGATGACGCCACAATTCCAGCGTTTTCAGGGCATCGGCATGGGCTTCATGGCCGGCTATGTCGACACCCTCGGCTTCGTCGCCCTGTTCGGCCTGTTCACGGCCCACGTCACCGGCAACTTCGTGCTGATCGCGGTATCGCTGGCCGACCCGACCCAGACGCCTTCGCTGCTCAAGCTGCTGGCCTTCCCGGCCTTCATCCTGGGCGTGGCGGCAAGCCGGCTGCTGGTGGTGCGCTGCGAGCGGCGCGCCACCTCCGCCGTCAAGCCGTCCTATTCTCTGCAACTGGTGCTGCTGCTTGGCTTCATGGTGTGCGGCATGCTGGCCGAGCCGGTGGGAAAAAGCGTCGGCGCGCTGGCGATGGCGGCCGGCCTGCTGGGCGCCGCGGCGATGGGCGCCCACAGCGCGGCCAGCAAGCTGCTGCTGACCCACCTGGCCCCGACCTCGATGATGACCGGGAACGTCACCCAGCTCGTGATCGACACGGTCGACCGCCTGCGCGGCGCCGCCGACGACGCGACGAAGGCGCGCTGCGCCAAGTTCTTCTGGCCGGTGCTGTCCTTCGCGCTGGGCTGCGCCGCCGCCGCCTTCGCCTACCGCGCCTTCGGCTTCGTGGCGCTGATCGTGCCTAACGCGATCCTGTGCCTGCACCTGCTGCAGCCGGAGCCGCAGGCGTCATGAGCACGGTGCTGCGCAAGAACAGGCTGGAAGCCTTCAGCGACGGCGTGATCGCGATCATCATCACGATCATGGTGCTGGAGCTGAAGCCGCCGCAGGGCACGTCCATCGCCGACCTGGCGGAGGTGCTGCCTGGCTGGCTGCGCTATGCGCTCAGCTTCGTCTACGTCGGCATCTACTGGGTCAACCACCATGCGCTGTTTGAGCGGGTCAGGAAGGTCGACGGCGCCGGCCTGTGGGCCAACCTGCACCTGCTGTTCTGGATGTCCCTGATTCCCTACGTGACGGCGTGGGCCGGCGAGCATCCGATGGCGGAGGTGCCGGTGGCCTTGTACGGCGTGGTGCTGCTGCTGTGCTCGGTCTCTTTCATGCTGCTGTCGTGGCGCCTGGATGTGGATGCGGACGCCGGCCACGTGCACTCCTGGGGCAGCCGCAAGAACCGTTTGTCGATCGGGCTGTACGCGCTGGCGATCGGGCTGTCGTTCTGGTATGCGCCACTCGGTGCGGTGATCCATGTGTTGCTGGCGCTGCTGTGGCTGATGCCGGAGGCTTGCCGTCCACGACGCTAGCATGCGTGTCGCTACTGCGATCAGCTACGACACTCGTCCCACAAAGACCATCGTGCGCATTGCACTATCATCAAATTTGATATTTTTACATTTTTCTTTGACTGGTTTAATACAATTCAACGGCACAGTGATTTTAAAATTTAACAAAATTCCCACACAACACTAAATTTTCTGTCGAGAATATTTACACTACACACTTTTAAATTCCTTCAAAAAAGATCTATCTCTTTCCGATCAAGGACTTGTAAATACTGGCATGCAGCTTGCGTTACCTAAACGCGAGAGACGAATCATTACATCTCGAATCGTTTATATCCCAAAACCAGGAGCCATCATGTCCAATACTTTATTTCGCGCTATCCTGCTGGCCGCTGCCGTGCTGCCAGCCGCCGCCCATGCATCGCTGATCACCAAGGCTTCCGAGGAAGACGTCAAATTCAAGGCGACAAACAGCCAGAAGGATTCGACCGCGAATGGACAGGCAACCACCGTACAAAATGTCACGATGGCCACTACCGAGATCCAGAAATTCGACAAGAACCTGGGCGTGCTGACCGGCGCTACCGTCAACCTGAAATCGGCTTACACGCAGTCCACCAATGTCACGGTCCAGGCAACCGGCGACGGCAACAACAAGGATGGTGCGTACATCGCCAGCGGCACTGGCAGCAGCGCAATCAAGATGGTGATACCGACCAGCCGTGAGGGTGGTGCTGCAAGCCAGTCGAATATCGCTGACAGCTGCGGCGGCACCAAGCCCAAGTCCGCCTGCAGCGATGGCGCCACGACGAAGACCGTCAATGACAATGTCGACCTCGGCGCGACCAACCTGAACGCCTATGTCGGCGCCGGCAAGTTCAACGTCGATCACGTCGCCGTCAGCAACTCGGCAAGCCTCACTGCCAATAACTTCAATGGTGTCGCTACCACGGAATCCCAGATCTCCTGGGAGGGCTGGCTGAACGCCCAATACAGCTACCTGATGCATGCCGCCAGTTCCTTCAGCCTGGATTCGAACTTGAACGAGCTGACCCTGGATTTCGGCGACCTGTTCATCGGCGATGTCTTCGGCGTCAAGGATTTCGGCATCTCGAACCGGGCCGGCGATCGCGTGGGCTTGAAACTGACCGGCATTGCTGCTTCGGGCGACACCGCCATGTTCTCGCCGGGACTGGCCCTGTTCGATAACCTGGGCCAGGGCGCAACCAACGGCTACCAAGCTTCCTTCCTCGGCACCACGGCTGGCGCCTACGGTGCGACCTACCAGCTGACGCTGGCCGACGTGGGACTGGCGACCTACGCGTCGGACTCGCTGTTCGACAACTATGGCCTGACGCTGAAACTGAAGGCAAACCTGCTGGCACGCGAAGTTCCCGCTAATGACGTGCCGGAACCTGGCTCGCTGCTGCTGCTGGGCCTGGGTGCTGCGCTTGCCGGCGTCGCACGCCGCCGCAAGGCTTGATCAGCGCGCACTTGCAAGACGTGCGCATGCCGGGAGCAGATCTGCATCACGCTCCCGCACCAGCTGCTGCCAACCGGAAGACGTTCAGCGTGGATAAATGAAACCGGTACGGATATCCATCGGCAGCAGCCGGCCGCCTTCGCGCACCATCAGGCGCTGGGGCGGTTCCTCGCCGGCCAGTACCCGCCGCGTGACGGGCAGTCCTTCGGCCTTGCGCACCAGTTCGTCGCTGCGCTCGTACACATTCGGACAGCCGGTGGCCTTGATGAG
This sequence comes from Massilia sp. BHUDP2, assembly GCF_046236355.1. Taxonomy (NCBI): domain Bacteria; kingdom Pseudomonadati; phylum Pseudomonadota; class Betaproteobacteria; order Burkholderiales; family Oxalobacteraceae; genus Massilia; species Massilia sp. BHUDP2. The sequence continues at coordinate 533,572 of NZ_JBJUVW010000003.1, read as the reverse complement.
CGCCTGCACGACGGGCACCTTCCACAGGTCGACCCCGGCGGCATTGAACTGGCAGACCAGGTAGCCCGCGGCGCCGCCATGGCTGTGCACCAGCAGGCCGGGCAAGCCGGTCTGGTCTCCGTCGATGAGCTGGACCAGCGCCTCCGGATCGGCGTCACGCAACACCTCGGCGCGCGCCAGCACGGCAGCCTGTACGCGGCGCTTGATCAGGGCATGGTCGACCGGCTCGTCCTCGCGCAGGGTCCAGACCCGGGCCGCGATCTGCGACTTGGCGTTGTAGGCCGCGCGCGCCAGGAACTGGCGCGACGAGGACTGCACGACGGCTGTGGCGCCCGCCTTGTTGCGCTCGGCGGGCTTGCCCTCGACCTTGTCGATGGCTGACAGATAAATCCAGGGGTCGCCGGCCAGGATGGCCTTTTCCTTGCCCTGCTTGATGGTAATGGTGAGCATGCGCGGCTTTCGTTTACAGGATGCGCATGATACAGCAGCCGGGAAAGCAGCTCAGGGCTGAATCACCTCGACCAGCTCGAAATGCAGGGTCACGAATTCGAAGTCGTCGTGCAAGTCGTACTGCGGCAGGCAGCGGATATGCACTTCCTGGAATTCCTGTGCGCTGGCGAAGGTCTCGCCGCGCCAGACTTCTTCCGGGATGTCGCCGAAGCGGATGCGCTGCACCTTGGTCGCGCGGATCAGGCAGCGCAGGCGCTGCTTCAGGTCGTAGACTTCGATCAGGTCGCCCGCTTCGTAGCCGCCGTCGCCGTATTCGCCGTAGGGTTTGTAGTAGTCCTCGACCGTGTCGGCGGTGACCGTCTTGCGGCCCGCCATCACGGCGCGCGGCAGGCTGTCGTCGTTCTCGTCGGCGCCCCAGAAAGTCAGGCGCTTGCGCCGGCCGGTATCGATCGCCGCGGTCATGCGCGCCGCAATGCGGTGAATGCGGCGAACTCCCAGGACCGGAAGCCGACCAGCAGCGTATAGCCGTCGCGCTCCTGTGGTGGCAGCCGGCGGTCGTTGCGGTGCAGGCGCGCCAGTTCGCCGGCCAGCTGCTCGATCCTCGAGGCCAGCTCCTGGGCGCTGGCGCTCGACAGGCGCGCGGGCAGGCACATCAGCGCCTCGCCGGGACGGTCGAACCTGCCCGCAAAATAGTCTTCGACCACGTGCTCGCGGAAGAAGCGCTGTACCGGGCCGTCCGGCAGCCAGCGGAAGGCGTTCGAGACGCGCAGGCTGTAGCGGTTCAGCGGTTTCAGTTCGATCAGGCCGAGCCGGTCGAGTTCGGCAAGTAGGGTGATGCATTCCGGCTCGGTCAGGCGATAGGTCTCGGTGACCTGTCCCAGCGACCAGTGCCCGAGGCAGCAGATCGCCATCAGGAGCAGGCGCGGGTTGGCGACCAGCGAGGTTTCCTGCGGCAGGGTGAGGAAGTCGGCCTGGGGACGCGAGTCGGCGGCGCGGCGCAGCACGTCCTCCAGTGCGATGCCGGTCACCTGGCAGATCTGGGCCAGGCGCGACAGCGCCATGTCCTTCTGGCCGAACATGCGCTTGACGCTCGATTCGCTGACGCCGATGCGCCCGGCCAGGTCTTTGTAGGTGATGTTGGCGGTACGCAGTTCGGCGCGCAGCACGTCGAGGACCAGTTCCGGTGAACTCATGGTGTTCCTGCAGTAAATATGTAATGTCGACTGAATGTACCTGTGAATTGTCGAGTAAGCAAGATCGTGAGGGCGGCGATACCACACCGCAGCCGCAGGCGGCAGGGACGGACGTAAAAAAGGCGGGCACGCTTGCGCGGCCCGCCAAGGGGAAACTCTATCGAAAGGAGGATGCCGAACTATTCGTCGTCGTCCGCGACCAGTTTGGCCTTCTTCAGCATGCGCTTGGCCTCCTGCCGTTCGCTCGACAGCGGCTTGGCGTGCGCCCCCGCCGAGCGGGCCTTGGCCAGCGCCGCGATCGGGTTGCGCGGCTTGCCGAAGTTCTGGGATGGCTCCACCCGCAGCCGCATCTTCTGCCGCGTCGCCAGTGCCTTGTTTGCCATCGCCAATCCTCCTTCTCAAGAAATTACAGTACGCGCATTACAGCACGTACCTCGACAGGTCTTCGTTGACCGACAGCGCGTCCAGTCGTGCGTTGACGTAGGCCGCGTCGAGGGTCACCGTCTGCTCCTTCTCGGCGCCGGCAGTGAACGAGATCTCCTCGAGCAGCTTTTCCATCACCGTGTACAGGCGGCGCGCGCCGATGTTCTCGGTGCGCTCGTTGACCGAGAACGCGATCTCGGCCAGGCGGTGGATGCCGTCATCCGTGAAGACGACCTTCACGCCTTCGGTGGCCAGCAGCGCTTCGTACTGCTTGGTCAGGCTGGCGTCGGTCGAGGTCAGGATGCTCTTGAAGTCTTCGATCGACAGCGATTCCAGTTCGACGCGGATCGGAAAGCGGCCCTGCAGCTCCGGGATCAGGTCGGAAGGTTTTGATAAGTGGAACGCGCCCGAAGCGATGAACAGGATGTGGTCGGTCTTGATCATGCCGTACTTGGTGTTCACCGTCGTGCCTTCGACCAGCGGCAACAGGTCGCGCTGCACGCCGGCGCGCGAAACGTCAGCGCCGCCGTGTTCGGAACGGGTGGCGATCTTGTCGATCTCGTCCAGGAACACGATGCCGTTCTGCTCGACGTTGGCGATCGCCTTCTGCTTCAGCTCGTCCTCGTTGACCAGCTTGGCGGCTTCCTCGTCGACCAGCAGCTTCATCGCTTCCTTGATCTTCATCTTGCGCGGCTTCTTGCGTGCGTTGCCGACGCCGGCGAACATCGACTTGATCTGCTCGGTCATTTCTTCCATGCCCGGCGGCGCCATGATTTCCATCTGCGGGGCCGCGTCGGCCACGTCGATCTCGATCTCGCGGTCGTCGAGCGAGCCTTCGCGCAGGCGCTTGCGGAAGGTCTGGCGGGTGGCGTCGCCTTCCTTGCTGTCGCCGTTGTTCACGTTGAAGCCGAAGTCGCGCGCCGGCGGCACCAGGATGTCGATGACGCGGTCTTCGGCCGCATCCTCGGCGCGCTGGCGCACTTTCTTCTGCTCACTCAGACGGGTCTGCTTCACGCCGATGTCGATCAGGTCGCGGATGATGGTGTCGACGTCGCGGCCGACGTAGCCGACTTCGGTGAACTTGGTCGCTTCGATCTTGATGAAGGGCGCGTCGGCCAGCTTGGCCAGGCGGCGCGCGATCTCGGTCTTGCCGACCCCGGTCGGGCCGATCATCAGGATGTTCTTCGGGGTGATCTCGTGGCGCAGCGGCTCGGCGACCTGCTGGCGGCGCCAGCGGTTGCGCAGCGCGATGGCGACCGCGCGCTTGGCCTTGCCCTGGCCGACCACGTGCTTGTCCAGTTCCGAGACGATCTCGGGCGGGGTCATGTTCATGATGGGGGACTGGTTCATTCCAGGGTCTCGATGATGTGGTTCAGGTTGGTGTAGATGCACAGCTCGCCCGCGATGGTCAGCGCCTTCTTGACCACTTCCGCCGGCGGCATGTCGGTGTTCTCGTACAGGGCCTTGGCCGCCGACTGGGCGTACACGCCGCCCGAGCCGATCGCGCCGATGCCATCGGTCGGCTCGAGGACGTCGCCGTTGCCGGTGAGGATCAGGGTCGATTCCTTGTCGGCGACCAGCAGCATGGCTTCCAGCTTGCTCAGCATGCGGTCGGTGCGCCAGTCCTTGGCCAGTTCGACCGAGGCGCGCAGCAGGTTGCCCTGGTGCTTCTCCAGCTTGGCTTCGAAGCGGTCGAGCAGCGTAAAGGCGTCGGCGGTGGCGCCGGCGAATCCGCACAGGACCTTGCCCTGGTACAGCTTGCGCACCTTGCGCGCCGAGCCCTTCATGACGACGTTGCCCAGCGTGACCTGGCCATCGCCGCCCAGCGCGACCTCGCTGCCGCGCCTCACACTGACGATGGTGGTGCCGTGAAATTGTTCCATTTTTAGCCTCGTGGTTGTCTAGCCACCCGCAGATGGGGTGGGTGCTCGGAATTGCAAGATGAGCTCAGCCTTAATTGCGATGTCGAATGAAACCTGAAGTACCACAGTCCATTTTTACGCGCTGTCCACGTAACGTGGACACCGTGTTATCCATGGACAAGGGGGCGGCTCGGTCAATACCGGTGCGGGTAAAGACGAATGCCGCCATCGTCGTGCGTATAGCCGAGCAGGCGCAGCAGCGCCGCAACCAGGTGGTTCAGGTCGCGCAGCTCGACCCGCCGTTGCTGTTCCGTATGCACGCGTAAGCGGCCCTGCAGCGCGGTGGCGCAGGCATAGTCCATGCGCGCCAGGCGCGAGCAGTCCAGCACCAGGATCTCGCGTCCTTCGGCGTAGGCGTCGACGGCGTCCAGCAGCGCCGCGCAGTCTCCCAGTGCCAGCGGCGGCAGCAGGAAGCGGTCGCCCGCCACCGGGGCGGGGGCCGCGGTCGACACGTGGCTGGGTGTCTCGAACGAGGGCGGCGACAGCTCGAAGGTGACGCAGTAATCCATCGCCGATTCCTCGAAATCCTTTTCGCGGTTGGACAGCAGGAGCAATTCCAGCAGCAGCAGCCAGGGCGCTTCGCCGGCCGTACGGTCGCCCACCGCCAGCATGGGGCGCAGGGTCGCCATCAGGGCGTCGGCGCCGGCCAGCACCAGTTCGCGTCCTTCCTTGCGCAGCGTTTGCAGCGCCTTCAGGAGCAGGGTACAGCCTGTCGCATCGGCGCTGCGCACCGCGCCGACGTCGACGCGCACCAGTGGCGCATGCGCGGCGAGCAGGCGCTGCAGGCGCGGGGCGATGCCGCCGTCGAGGACGGGGCCGAAACTTTCGGTGGCGGCCACCCCGGTGAGCTGGGGGACGTCCTGCGCAGGGGGCGGCGGCTGCCAGGCCGGCGGCGAGGTCTCGAAATGGCTGGCGTAGTCGATGGCGATGCTCTCGAAGCGGGCTTCCTGGCCGGTGGCCTGGTAGAGGTCGAACAGCATCCACCAGGGCAGGCGTTCGATGCGGCCGAAGTCCGCCAGGCTGTCGCGCAGCAGGCTTTCGGCGGCGCCGGCCTGGCCGTTGGCGTAGAGGATGGCGCCTTCCTCGACGGCCGGCGCGGTGGCGGGCACGGCCGCGGCGTCGGGCAGCTCGTCCAGGCTGGGAACTGGCTCAGGGACGGCAGCGGCGGCGGCGGGGCGGCGCGCCGTGCTGCCCCAGGCCGGTTCGTCGTCGAAGATGGCGGAGCTCATTTCCAGCTCGATCTCGTCGATCTTGGCCGCGGTGGCGCGGGCGATCGCGCGCTGGCGTTCGCGTTCGGCTTCCGACGCCAGGCGCGAGGGCTCGCCGGCGCGCAGGCGCGTGTCCACGACGAGAAGTTCCTCGTCTGCTGGCGTGTCGCTCTTTTTCTTCAGGAAGGAGAACAGCCCCATGGTCCCAATGGATAATTGAACAAGTCCCGGCACGGACATGACGGTAGCACGGCTGCGAGCGGCACGTGCTGCGCACACGCGCACTTCGCTAGTGTATCCCATAGGAAATAAAACCTATGCACGAAACATAGTGCCGCGTACAAAAGAAAAAAGCATGCGCCTTGCGGTGCATGCTTTTTTCGGTGGGAGTGGGCGGGGATCAGTCGCCGTACAGTTTCTGCTTCAGTTCGCGGCGCTGCTGGGCTTCCAGCGACAGGGTCGCGGTGGGACGGGCGATCAGGCGCGGGACGCCGATCGGTTCGCCCGTTTCGTCGCAGTAGCCGTACTCGCCGTTCTCGATGGCCTGCAGCGATTGCTGGACCTTCTTGAGCAGCTTGCGTTCGCGGTCACGGGTGCGCAGTTCCAGCGCGTGTTCTTCTTCGATGGTCGCGCGATCGGCCGGGTCCGGTACCAGCACGGTTTCGCGCAGGTGTTCGGTGGTCTCGCCGGCATTCTTCAGCAGTTCCTTCTCGAGCTCCTGCAGGCGGTTGCGGAAGAACGCGAGCTGTGCCGGATTCATGTAGTCGTCGTCGCTCATCGCCCGAATTTCTTCTTCCGTCAGAAGGCGTTCTTCGAGCTGCGCGGCGGTATTCGGTTTCGTTGTTTTAGTCATGATGCCTTCGATACGACAGAGGTTTTCATTTTAGCAGCAAACTCAACATTGACACCTTTGCAACAGGTGCCTGCCAAGGCTTGCTGCCCCGGACGGCGGCTGCCGTCCTTCACTGCCTGTCCCGGGCCCGCATGCGGCTGGCGGGTGGGACGATGCCCGGATGCGCCGGCGCGCTAGCGCTGGTGCCCGGCCTGCCAACTACCATGGCAGGTCGTCAGGCGGGCCCGGACTTGCCCGCAAAACTGATGTAGTTTATACCAAACACTGTTCAAGTCCGCTGATAAATACGTCTTTTGGTAAATTTTTACCAATAAACACCATTTTACTGCCACGGGTCTCGCCTTCGCCCCACTTTGCGCCCAGGTCGCTGCCCATGATTTGATGTACGCCTTGGAACACGACCTTGCGGTCGGCGCCGGCCATCGACAGCACGCCCTTGTAGCGCAGCATCTGCGGTCCGAAGACCTGCACCATGCTGCCCAGGAACTGGTCGAGGCGTTCCGGGTCGAAGGCGCGCTCGCTCTTGAAGACGAAGGCGGCGATGTCGTCGGTGTGGTGGCTGTGGTGGTGGTCGTGGTGATTGCAGGCCTCGCCATGGGCATGGTCGTGGCCGCAGTGTTCGCCGTGCTCGTGATCATGGTCGTGATCGTGGCCTTCCTCGGCGCGCAGGAAGTCCGGATCCAGCTCGAGCTTGTCGTTCAGGTTGAAGCCGCGCAGGTCCAGCACCTCGGAAATCGGGGCGCGGCCGAAGTCACTTAGCGAAATCGGGGCGCGCGGGTTGATGCGGTGCAGGCGCGACGTCAAGGCATCGACGGCGGCGGCATCGACCAGGTCGGTCTTGGAGAGCAGGATCTTGTCGGCAAAGCCGACCTGGCGCTGGGCTTCCTCGTGACGGTCCAGCTGGTCCATCGCGTGGCGCGCATCGACCACGGTCACCACGGCGTCGAGCATGTAGTTAGCGCCCACTTCTTCGTCGACGAAGAAGGTCTGCGCCACCGGACCCGGGTTGGCCAGGCCGGTGGTCTCGATCACCACGCGGTCGAAAGCGATCTCGCCGGCGGCGCGTTTCTGGGCCAGGTTGGTCAGGGCCACGATCAGGTCGCCGCGCACGGTGCAGCAGATGCAGCCGTTGTTCATCTCGACGATCTGCTCGCCGGTGTCGCGCACCAGGATGTCGTTGTCGATGTTTTCCTGGCCGAATTCGTTCTCGATGACCGCGATGCGCAGGCCATGCTCCTCGTGCAGGATGCGGTTGAGGAGGGTGGTCTTGCCTGCGCCGAGGAAGCCGGTGAGGATGGTGCTTGGGATGGGTTCCATGTTCGCTTTGCCGTCAGTTGCGCCCGCATCAAGGCGGGAGAATCGGGGGATTATGCCGGATTTCGTGCAAGATCACCATCAATCAACCGTGCAGCGTCTTGACACAGCTCAACGTCTTGGACGTTGCAATCGTCTTGGCTTACTTCGACTTCGCTCTTGGATGGGCTTTGTCGTAGACAGCGGCAAGATGCTGGAAGTCGAGGGCCGTGTAGATCTGGGTCGAGGTAATGCTCGCGTGCCCCAGCAGTTCCTGCACCGCGCGCAGATCCCCCGAGGATTGCAGCACATGCGAAGCAAAGGAGTGGCGCAGCACGTGCGGGTGGACGTGCACCGGCGTGCCTGCGCGCAGCGCATGCGCCTTCAGGCGGGTCTGCACCACGCGCGGCGTGATGCGGCTGCCGCGGCTTGACAGGAACAGCGCGGCGCTGCCGTCGCGCGGCGCGGGGCGCACGGCCAGCCAGGCGGAAAGTGCCGAGCGCGCCGGCGCACCGACGGGTACGCGCCGCATCTTGCCGCCCTTGCCGGTGACCACCACTTCGCCGGCCTGCAGGTCCAGCCAGCCGAGCGAGGCGGGCATGCCATTGCCGGCTTCGGTATAGACCATGTCCAGGCCGGCGAGTTCCGACACCCGCAGGCCGCTCGAATACAGCAGCTCGAACATGGCGCGGTCGCACAGCTCGGCCGGCTCGGAATGGCCCTTGGCATTGGCTTCCATCAACTGCACCGCGTCGTCGACCGACAGGGCCTTGGGCAGGGTTTTCGGGCGGCGTGGCGCACGCACGCCCTCGACCGGGTTGGCCGGCAGGGTCATCTGGCGCGACAGCCAGTCGTAGAAACCGCGCCAGCCGGACAACTTGCGCGCGATCGAGCGCGCCGACTGGCCGCCGGCATGCATTTTCGCCGCGAAGCGGCGGATGTCGTGGTGGGTCAGGGTCGGCCAGTCTTCGTGGCCGGCCAGGGTAGCGAGTTCCGCCAGGTCGCGGCGGTAGGCCGCGACCGTGTGCGGCGACAGCTGGCGCTGGGTGGCCAGCTCGCCCAGGTAGCGGCTCGGCCAGTCCATCGCCGCTGCCTCCATGGCCGTCAGGCGCGCAGCGGGGCCAGCGCGGTGCTGGCGGTGGTGGCGATGTGGACCAGGAAGTCGGTCGCCATGGTCGCGGTGAAGCGGTCGTCGTTCGGGGCGCCCAGCACCAGCAGGCCGAAGGTCTTGCCGCCGGCCGTGAGCGGCATCAGGACGGTCGAGCGCACCGCGGCCGGGTCGTCGAGCCAGCGCACCGCTTCGAAGTCGTTGTTCAGGCCGCAGTAGGGCGCGCGCAGGCTGGCCGCGAACAGACGGGCATCGTCCGACACGCCATTGGCGAACCAGGCGTCGGCATGCTCCGGCTTCAGGTTCCACAAGCGCAGCGTGACCTGCGGCACCATGAATTCGGTGCGCAGCGCGTCGACCAGGTCGCGCGGCATGGCGGCGTCGCCCTTGGAGGCGAGCAGGGCCTGGTTCCAGGCGTGGAAGCGGTTGGCGATGGCGTGGTTTTCCTCGGCGCGGCGGGTCAGCTCGGCCAGGCGCAGCTCGAGGACGCGGTACTTGTCGCGCATGACCTCCATCTGGCGCTCCTGCAGCGACACGGCGCGGCCGGTCAGCGGGCTCGACAGCTTCACTTCGCCCAGCAGGCCGGCGTGCTCCTCGAAGAATTGCGGGTGGTCGATGAGGTATTGGGCGACGGCGTTGGCGTCGATCGTATCGGTGGTCATGAAAGCTCGAGGTGAAAGATATCCGTCCGCCATTCTACCTGACAGGCAGTAGAGCAACGGACATAAAAAAAGACGCCCAGGAGGGCGTCTCTTTGCTCTGGGTAACAGTGACTCAGAAACGGTGGCGGATGCCGACCTGCAGTGCGCGGCCGTCTGCGCCCGGGGTCTCGGTGAAGCCGCCCGGGTTGCCCGAGGTGCCCGGCGAGTACTGTGCCAGGCCCTTGTTCTTGATGAAGGCCGCGACGGTGTACAGGTCGGTGCGCTTCGACAGGAAGTGGTCGTAGCCGATCGCGTACAGGTTAGCGTCGCTGTTGGTGGCGGTGCGGTCGTTCTGGTGCGCGTACTGGGCCATGATGCGGCCGCTGCCGATCTTGTAGTGCGCGCCCACCTGGTAGCTGTTGGCGTCCTGCTGGGTGTTGTTGCGCAGCGCGGTCACGAAGATGTTGCGCAGCGCAGCCTGGTTAGCCGCTGGCACGCCTTGCTGGGTCAGCACCGGGGTCACGCCCGCGTCCCAGCCGGCGGTGTAGTCGGCCATCAGCACCGAGTTGGTGTTGCGCTGGCTGTGGAAGCCGGCGAACAGTTTCCAGGTCTCGTTCAGCTGGTAGGAGCCGCCCACGGTGGTGGTGCGCAGGCTCGGACGGTTTTGCTGGTCGTAGCCGTGGTTGTAGCCGATGCCGACGTCGAGGCCGTTGGCGGTATAGGTGACGGCGCCGGCACGGAACTTGTTGTAGCGGCCCAGGTAGCCCGAACCCTTCGGACCGTACATCAGCGAAGCGCCGATGCCGTTCGGCAGGGCGATGCGGTACTGGATGGCTTCCTGCGAGCGGATGTCGGCGCCCAGTGCGGTGAAGCCCGCGGTGCCGCCGGTCACGTGGCCCCAGGTGCCGCCGGTGCCCGATTCGAAGGTGTCGGCCTTGTTGAAGACTTCATAGCCCGGGGTGTACATGCGGCCCAGCAGGACGGCGCCCACCGGGGTGATCAGGCCGACCATGGCGGTGCGGTCGAACAGGGCGCGTTCCTGGTTGACGGCCGGGCCACCCGGCGGCTGGATCAGGGATTGCAGGCGGCTCAGGATCGCCGGCGGGATGCCGTTCATGCCGCGCAGCAGGTAGGTGCCCGGATTGTCGTTCATCAGGGTCGGCTGCTGGGTGCCGGTGTCGAGCTCGACGCGTGCTTCGAGATTGAAGATTGCCTTGTAGCCGTTGCCGAGATCCTCGGTGCCCTTGAAACCGATGCGCGAACCGTCGGCGCCGCCGCTATAGATCTTGGTCGGGCCGCCCTTCTGCCACATGACGCCGGCGTCGGCGATACCGTAGATCTGCACGCTGGTCTGCGCGAAGGCCGGGATTGCGAAACAGGTGCCGAGCAGCGCGGCCAGGATACTTTTCTTCATTGGGTCTCCATTAATTTTGCGAACGAGCGTTTTGTTACGCGCCTTGCCAATATGCCATTGCTTAAGTGCACTGTACAGGCCCCGGATGCAGGAGGCCCCGGCGTCTTGACCGGCGTTGCTTAAAAACTACAAAAACAGGGCAAAAAAAGGGCGGCATGGTTGCCCATGTCCGCCCTTTGGAAGGACAGGCCGCGGGCCTGTCCTCCGGATACGGCTTAGAACGAGTGATTCACGCCCACGTCGTAGTGGTTGACGGTCGACTGCAGGGCGTTGATGCCCTTCTTGCGCGACGCATCGATGTACAGATAGGTGCGCTTCGACAGACTGTATTCATAGCCGAGCGACAGCTGCTTGACCTTCTGCAGGCCATCGACGTCCTTCTGGCCATAGCCGGCCAGGAACTTGCCTGGGCCCATGGTGTAGTTCGCGCCCAGCACCCATGCGGTGGTGTTGGCGTTGGCGAAGCGGTTGTGCTCCTGGTCCTGCTTCGTGTACAGGCCCATCAGCTTCAGTTCCGGGGTGGCGGAGAGCGAGGCGCCGATCGACCAGACCTTCGATTCGATGGCGTTGCGCTCGTAGCCGGCCATGAAGGCTGCCGGACCGTTGTTGTAGGTGCCGGTGATCGAGAACGGGTTGGCCGATGCTTCGGCGCCCACCGGGTACTGCGGGGCTGCCGGGGTGCCGCGGCCGATGACGGCCGGGCCGCCGCCGCCTTCCTTGGTGGCGATGGCGGCGTTCAGCTGGAAGCCGCTGGTGACCGGCGAGTTGTACCAGACCGCGTTCGAGAAGCGGTTGCTCGAGTAGCCCTGCACGTCCAGCGGCTGCGAGCTGTAGCCGGCGACGGCCAGGTCGGTCCAGAAGCCAGCCGGGCTCGGCGAAGCGTGGAAGGGTTCGAAGGCGCCCACGGTTTCGTGGAACGGGGTCAGGCCGCGGCCGATGCGGACCATGCCGAAGTCGCCCTGCAGGCCGACGCGGGACTGGCCCTGGAACAGCGGACGCTGGGTGCCGTTGCTGCCGATTTCATTGGTGCCGGTGTCCGGCTCGTAACGCATTTCCAGTTGGAACAGTGCCTTGAGGCCGTTACCCAGTTCTTCAGTGCCCTTGAAACCGAGGGTGTTCGAGGCGCGCTTGCCGATGTTGAGGCTTTCGCCGCTGCGCTTGATGACGCCCGCGTCGATGGTGCCGTAGATCTGGACCGAAGTTTGTGCGTGCACGGTGCCGGCAGCGAATGCGCCAAGCAGTGCTGCGGCCAGGAGGGAGTGTTTCATTGTGTTTCCTTTTTCTTAAGTGAATCTCAGCTATCCCGGCATTGAGGCTTAAAAAACTGAATGCCCGGATAACTGCACCTTAAATCCTTGAGTCGTCAAGATTGTCGGTTTTGTCAATTATGAAGGGCGGGGTTGGTCGAAAGCCAATAAATCCAATCGTGCTGTTGTATTTTTGAAACGCGGATCACGAAGATGTAACAAATTGCTTCAAAGAAAGCGCCGAGCTCATCAATTGAGCAGTTTGCGCCGCCTCAAGGAAGGCCGGAATTCGAGCAGAACGGCAGCAATGACGCCGTAGACTCTGCGTCAAACCGAGGTGCGCGGCGACGGCAGGTCGGGAATCCTTGTATATTGGCAAGCTTTTTGGTGTGGGGCCGTCCTGCGGCAGCGCCTTTTCTTGCCATCGTTCGAGCGTGATTCCCGCTCCAGTCCGCCTGACCGCGCTGGCCGATTCCATACCAAGACAAGCAACAATGGCGAACCGCGAAGAACTGGCGATCATCCGCAATGCACGTGCCGGGCAGGCCGCTGCCCAGCTCGAGCTGGGCAAGCTCTACCTGTTCGGCAGCGCCGGCCTGCCGCAGAGCCTGCCGACCGCGCTGCACTGGCTCGAGCGCGCCGCGCGGCAGGAATGCCGGCAGGCCTGGCAACTGATCGGCAACCATATTCCGCTCGCGCTGGCCCAGCCCAGCGCCCAGGCCCTCGCTCCCTGGTACGAACGCGCCTATGACGACGGCAGCGTGCATGCGGGGCTCGTGTTCGCGCAGCTGGTGCTGGGCGACGGCAGCGCCCCCGGCGCCACCCCCGATACTCCCGGATCCGCCAAGGCCTTGCGTGCGCTTGAAGACGCCGCCCGCGCCGGCTTTCCCGATGCCCAATGGCTGCTGGCGCGCCGGCGCGACGCCGCACCCGGGCGGCTGGCCGGCGCCACTGCCGGTGCCGGGACTGCGCCGGTATCGGCCCAGGCCTGGCTGCGGCGTGCGGCCGACAGCGGCGTCGCCGCCGCCCAGTCTGCCGTGCTCGAGCAAGCCTGGGACGCCGGGCGCTGGGACGACTACCTGGCGCGCGCGCTGCCGCTGGCGCGCACGCTCGTGCGTACCGCCGCCAGCCAGGATGGCGTGCAGCGGCTGGCGCCGGCCGACATCGCATTGCTGTCGCGCGTCGCCCGCCTGCTCGACGACAGCGCCTTCCACGAAGGCGGGCAGGGCGAACACGGACCGGTCCGGCATGGCATCACGCCTGCGCCGGGCGAACCGCTGTGCTTCTGGGAGCTCGCCGCGGCCGAACACGACCGCCATGCCCAGCTGGCGATGGGCTTGCGCTGCGCGCGCATGGGTGTCGACGGCCGCCGCATTGCCGGCGGCGGCGGCGCCGCCAATTTCAAGAAGGCGATTCGCTGGCTGAGCCTGGCGGGCGAACAGGGCCTGGCCCAGGCCTGGTACGCCCTGTCGCGCATCTATATCAAACCCGAGTTCTCGCAACGCAATGTTGCCGATGCCCAGCGCTACCTCGAGCGCGCGGCCGAGATGGGCTATCGCGACGCCCAGCTCGAATGCGGGCACAACGCCTGGCGGGCGCGCCGCGAGAATGAAAACAACGACGTCCGCGCCGCTTACTGGCTGCAGAAGGCGGCCGCCCAGGGCTGCACCGAGGCGCTGGTGCTGCTGCGCAAGATCGCCCCGCGCCTGGACACGCCCCCCTATGTCGAGACCGGCAAGCTGCTGGCCGGGCACGAGGAAGCGCTGCAGGCGCCCCCGCTGCTGCACGCGCGGCTGGAACTCGCGGCGCTGTTCAGCCTCTCACGGGCGGAAGCGCTGCTGCTGGACGTGTCCGCGGCCGACCAGGGCCACTGCCTGGTGATCGACATCCGCGCCAGCTATGGCCGCAGCAAGCGCCGACTGGTGCTGGTCGAGACGGCGCAGGAACGCCATGCGCTCGATCGCGTCGCGCGCCTGTTCGAAGGGATCGATTGCGGGCCGTCGGGGCCGGAAGGGAATTACCGGCAGCGGCTGTACCGGCTGCGGACGCTGGTCGGCATGCCCGCCAAAGGCGAGGACGATGGGGATGGGGCGGCGGAGATCGGCTTGGCAGCCTGATCGCGAGACATGTTCCGCTCGCAATGCTTATGCTTCGTTCCGGTCACGGGGTCATGGATGCTGGAATGCGATTCCGCTTGGGCAGACTGAACTCCTCCGCTCCATTATACCGGGCCTTGAATTCGATGCAGCCGTTGCATGGGCGAATATCCTCGAGCGTCGCGATGCGCTGCTCGGTCAGTTGCATCCGGCATAGATTGACCGAAAAATTGTGGATGCTGCCGCCCTGGGTAGCTTCAGTCCGGAGTTTGCATTCGGCGTCGCGGAATGCAATCCATCTGCGCTGTGCAGCTTGCAAGCTGTGCGGCTTGGCAAGTGCCTTCATCAGCCCTGCGTACACCAGGTTCAGGCGGTCATCGGATTCTCTGGCTTCTCGGCTCATGCACAAGCTCATCTGCAACATGTTTCCGTCGCCACAATGCTCTTGCTTTTGCTGAGCAATATCTTCCGGTGAAGCTGGTACCTCGGCTGCATTCACCTGAAAGAAGCAAGCGCACAGCAGGGCAAGCACCAGCAGGTGCAGCCACGTACCGCCCTTGAGGCCAGCAAGTTGCCACCTTCCTTGCATCTTCATATTTCGGAACCTTCTCTTTAAAGTATTAATTTCGCATTGTCACGAAAGTCTCGATGACGCAGCCACCGCGCAGCATTGCATAGCCCATTTCTCCCGCAAGATGGTGCCAGGAATCCCCCCCGGAGTTGAAAGCGACAATCTCGTCGCCAGGTCGAAGCCTGGATTTGAAGCTGAGCCACTCGCCATGCATGAAAGCAAACGGGACCTTGGGAAGGTCGTCCCGCATTTTTAGCATGGCGGTGGTCTTCTCCATTTCATGCTTTTCGATTTCTTCGATCGTCATGGGCTGCGATACGGAGTAGGAAGAGGAAAACTTCCCGCACGATTTGCGTGCCGGCGCAGCCTCAGCTAGGGAGCAGGCGCTTGCCAACAGAATGAGTAGTAATACGCGCATCGTCTTCTCCGGATTTGCGTTGCCTGCCGTATCGACGTCGGCCCTAGACTGGGTTCAGATCTCGACTTCGCCTTCGAATACCGTGACTGCCGGACCGCTCAGATACACCGGCTGGCCCGCGCCCGCCCAAGCAATGCTGAGTTCGCCACCGCGCGCCGACACGCGCACCGGCGAATCGAGCAGGCCGCGCCGGATGCCGGCCACCACGGCCGCGCAGGCGCCGGTGCCGCAGGCCAGGGTCTCGCCGGCGCCGCGCTCGAATACGCGCAGCTTGATGTGGTGGCGGTCCAGCACCTGCATGAAGCCGGCGTTTACCTTCTTCGGGAAGCGCGCATGGGTTTCGATCGCCGGGCCCATGCTCTCCACCGGGGCGGTATCGACATCGTCGACCACCTGCACCGCGTGCGGATTGCCCATTGAGACCACCGATACGAACACGGTCTTGCCGTCCACCGACAGCGGCCAGGTGGTGTCTTCGGCCTCAAGCGAGCCGTTCAGGCCGGCGGCATCAAATGGCACCTCGGCCGGGTCCAGGCGCGGCGCGCCCATGTCCACCGTGACGCTGCCGTCGTCTTCCAGGCGCGGAGCGATGATGCCCTTCATGGTCTCGACCCGGATGCTGCGCTCGCCGGATAAACCCTTGTCGCTGACGAAACGGGCAAAGGCGCGTGCGCCGTTGCCGCATTGCTCGACCTCACCGCCATCGCTGTTGAAGATGCGGTAGCGGAAATCGACGCCCTCGCTCACCGGGCGCTCCACCACCAGGATCTGGTCGGCGCCGATGCCGAAACGGCGATCGGCCAGCCGGCGCCATTGTTCGGTGCTCAGATTCACGTCCTGGTGAATGGCGTCGACGACGATGAAGTCATTGCCCGCGCCGTGCATCTTGGTGAATTTCAGTTTCATATGTCTGATTCAGTCCAGCTTAATCAAATCCGAATTGGATTAGCCCAGCTAAATTAGTCGTAGAACGACGGCTCGCCCGGCGGCCGGGTCTTGAAGCGCTTATGGGTCCAGAAGTACTCCGCCGGCGCCTCGCGCACGCGCTCCTCGATGAAGGCGTTCATGCGGCGGGTCGCCTCGACCATGTCGTCGCCCGGGTAATTTTCCCACGCCGGATAGAAACGCACACGCCAGCCCTGGTAGTTCGGCAGGTAGGTGGCAACTACCGGGATCACCTTGGCGCCGGTGGTGGCCGCGATGCGGCCCAGCGCGGTGAGGGTGGCGGCCGGGATGCCGAAGAAGGGTACGAACTCGGCATCCTTCTCGCCGAAGTCCATGTCGGGCAGCATGAAGTAGGGCAGGCCGTCGCGCAGCGCGCGCAGGATCGGCTTGATGCCTTCCTTGCGCGTCACCAGGCGCACCGGGCCGTAGCGTTCGCGGCCATGGCGCAGCAGTTTGTCGAAGGCTTCGTTCTTCTGCGGCACGTACATGCTGCATACCGGGATCACGCGCGAGGCCACGCCGGCCACGTCGAGGCAGACGAAATGCGGGCACAGCAGGATGGTCGGGCCGGCTTCCATCTCGGCCTTCGGCACGCCTGGTTCGACCTGGATGTAGCTGCGTACGCGCGCTTCCGGCGCCCACCACAGGATCGAGCGCTCGAAGATGCTGCGCGCGTAGGCGCGGAAATGCTGTTTCGCGATCGCATGGCGTTCGCTCTCCGATTTCTCGGGCATGCACAGGCGCAGATTGGTCAGGGTGATGCGGCGGCGCTTGCCCATGATCAGGAACATCAGGCTGCCGACCGCTTCGCCGAGGCGTCCCAGGATGGGCAGCGGCAGGAAGTGCAGCAGCCACAAAATACCGAGCAGGAGCCTCATGCCGCGGCCTCGCTTTCCGGACCGGCCACGCCTTCCGGCTGCTTGTAGCGGTTATAGCTCCAGAAGTACTGCGCCGGGCAGCGCGCGATCAGCTGCTCCATGGCGCGGTTGATCGAGGCCGCCTGGTCCGCTGCGCTGCCTTCCAGGCTGCCCTCGAAGGGCACGAAGCGCACCACGTAGCCGCGGCCGCGCGGCAGGCGCTCGGCATACACCAGCAGGATGTCGGCCTTGCCCAGCTGCGCTAATTTTGCAGGCAGGGTCATGGTGTAGGCAGTACGGCCGAACCAGGGCGCCCACACGCCTTCGCCCTCCTGGGGCACCTGGTCGGGCAGCAGGCCGATCGGTTCGCCGGATTTCAGGGTCTTGGCCAGGATGCGCACGCCGGACAGGGTCGCCGGCGCCAGCTTGAGGTTGTGGCGCGCACGGGCGCCTTCGACCAGCGGTTTCAGCGCGCTCTTCCTCGGCGGGCGGTACATGACGGTGAGGGCGGTCTGCAGGGCGATCTGCTGGGCCGTCATCTCGAAGCAGCCCAGGTGTGGCGTCAGGAACACGATGCCCTTGCCGGCATCGAGGCGCTGCTGCACCAGGTCCCAATTCTCGACGCTGGCATGGCGGGCCACGCGTTTCGGGTCGGCGCACCAGACGAAGGCCAGTTCGATGATGGCCTTGCCGGCTTCGGCGACGGCGGCGTTCAGGTGGTGTTCATAGCCGGCCTGGACCAGGTTGGCGCGCAGGCGCCGGCGGTATGAACCGGAAGCTAAATAGACGAGCCAGCCGAGGGCCGCGCCGAGGGCATGCAGAAACGGCAATGGAAATACCGATAGTGCACGGAATAAAAAAACTAACATGCGATTGACCAGAGTTGAAAGAGCGCTGCTCGGTAGAGCAAAATTCTCGAAGGAAGCGTAAAATACCACTTTATGCAGGATCCGCCGAGTTAATAGACAACTTGCGAAGCGGAATATAAATGTCGCTAAAGCGTCGCAGGCAACCGTTGCTGCGGCAAGTACTTAACACAGCAGTAACCGGAGCCACCATGTCCAACGACTACCTCTTCACTTCCGAATCCGTTTCCGAAGGCCACCCCGACAAGGTCGCCGACCAGATTTCCGACAGCATCCTCGACGCCATCCTGGAACAGGATCCGCGCGCCCGTGTCGCCGCCGAAACCCTGTGCAACACCGGCCTGGTGGTGCTGGCAGGTGAAATCACCACCCACGCCAACGTCGACTACATCCAGGTAGCGCGCAACACCATCAAGCGCATCGGCTACGACAACACCGATTTCGGCATCGACTACAAGGGTTGCGCCGTGATGGTCTGCTACGACAAGCAGTCGCCGGACATCGCCCAGGGCGTGGACGAAGGCGCGGGCCTGGATCTGGACCAGGGCGCGGGCGACCAGGGCCTGATGTTCGGCTATGCCTGCGACGAGACCCCGGAACTGATGCCGGCCGCCATCTACTACTCGCACCGCCTGGTCGAGCGCCAGTCGCAGCTGCGCAAGGACGGCCGCCTGCCATGGCTGCGTCCCGACGCCAAGTCGCAGGTCACCCTGCGCTACGTCGACGGCCGCCCGGTCGCCGTCGACACCGTGGTCCTGTCGACCCAGCACCACCCGGACGTGACCCACTCGCAGATCGAAGAAGCGGTCATCGAAGAGATCATCAAGCCGGTCCTGCCGCGTGAATGGCTTGGCGGCACCAAGTTCCTGGTCAACCCGACCGGCCGCTTCGTCATCGGCGGTCCGCAGGGCGACTGCGGCCTGACCGGCCGCAAGATCATCGTCGACACCTACGGCGGCGCAGCCCCGCACGGCGGCGGCGCGTTCTCGGGCAAGGATCCGTCCAAGGTCGACCGCTCGGCAGCCTACGCCGCGCGCTACGTCGCCAAGAACATCGTGGCCGCCGGCCTGGCGCGCCAGTGCCAGGTGCAGGTCAGCTACGCGATCGGCGTGGCCCGTCCGATCAACATCACCGTGTACACCGAAGGCACCGGCCGCATCTCGGATGAAAAGATCGCCCAGCTGGTGATGGAACACTTCGACCTGCGCCCGAAAGGCATCGTCCAGATGCTCGACCTGCTGCGCCCGATCTACGCCAAGACCGCCGCCTACGGCCACTTCGGCCGCGAAGAGCCGGAGTTCACCTGGGAGCGCACCGACAAGGCGGCGCTGCTGCGCGCCGAAGCGGGCCTGTCCTAAACCGTGGCATCTCGCCCAAGACCTGACGGTCGCGGGCGGGGCCGGTGAACAACAGTGGCGGCCCCATGGCGCCGCCACTCGTGGTAAACTCACCGATTCCGAGGAGCGTTGCGACGAAGATTCCCATCTTCGCCAGGCTCGGATATCAGCAACCGCGCTCACGTTACTTTTTTCAACCATTGAAAGGAGGGCGTGATGAGCGCCGTACTCAAAGACATCAACGATTTCCACGTCGCCGACATCTCCCTGGCAAGCTGGGGCGAGAAGGAAATCCGCATTGCAGAAACCGAAATGCCGGGCCTGATGGCGATCCGCGAGGAATACGCTGCTGCCCAGCCGCTCAAGGGCGCGCGCATCGCCGGTTCGCTGCACATGACCATCCAGACCGCGGTCCTGATCCGCACCCTGGAAGCCCTGGGCGCCCAAGTGCGCTGGGCATCGTGCAACATCTATTCGACCCAGGACCACGCCGCCGCCGCCATCGCTTCGGTCGGCACCCCGGTGTTCGCCGTCAAGGGCGAAACCCTGGACGAGTACTGGGAATACACCCACCGCATCTTCGAATGGCCGGGCGACAACCATGCCAACATGATCCTGGACGACGGTGGCGACGCCACCCTGCTGCTGCACCTGGGCGTGCGCGCTGAAAAGGACATCTCGGTGCTGGACAAGCCGGGTTCGGAAGAAGAAATCTGCCTGTTCAATTCGATCAAGGGCCGCCTGGCACGTGATCCGGCCTGGTACTCGAAGCGCCTGCCGTGCATCCTCGGCGTGACCGAAGAGACCACCACCGGCGTGCACCGCCTGTACCAGATGCACCAGGAAGGCAAGCTGGCCTTCCCGGCGATCAACGTCAACGACTCGGTCACCAAGTCGAAGTTCGACAACCTGTACGGCTGCCGCGAATCGCTGGTCGACGGCATCAAGCGCGCGACCGACGTCATGGTCGCCGGCAAGATCGCCGTCATCGCCGGCTACGGCGACGTCGGCAAGGGCTCGGCCCAGGCCATGCGCGCCCTGTCGGCGCAAGTGTGGGTCACCGAGATCGACCCGATCTGCGCCCTGCAGGCCGCGATGGAAGGCTACCGCGTCGTGACCATGGACTACGCCGCCGAACACGGCGACATTTTCGTCACCTGCACCGGTAACTACCACGTCATCACCGAGCAGCACATGCTCAAGATGAAGGACCAGGCGATCGTCTGCAACATCGGCCACTTCGATAACGAGATCGAAGTCGCCGCACTGAAGAAGTACGAGTGGGAAAACATCAAGCCGCAGGTCGACCACGTGATCTTCCCGGATGGCAAGCGCATCATCCTGCTGGCCGAAGGCCGCCTGGTGAACCTGGGCTGCGGCACCGGTCACCCGTCGTACGTGATGAGCTCCTCGTTCGCGAACCAGACCATCGCCCAGATCGAACTGTTCGCCAACACCGACAAGTACCCGGTCGGCGTCTACACCCTGCCGAAGCACCTGGACGAGAAGGTCGCCCGCCTGCAGCTCAAGAAGCTCAACGCCCAGCTGACCACGCTGACCGAAGAGCAGGCCGCCTACATCTCGGTGAAGCAGGAAGGTCCGTACAAACCGGACCACTACCGTTATTAATCAATAGGTAGTCGATGCGGGCGCTGCGTTTTCCACGAACCAGCGCCCGTTTTTTCAACAGCCGGGCGTTTCGTCACCCGCAAGCGGTGGGAATGCCCGCGTACCACGAAAGTCGATACGATGCGCTTGCTCATTACCTGGCTGATCAATGCCGTGGCCCTGATGGCCCTGCCGTTCCTGATGTCCTCCGTCGCCGTCACCAATTTCACGACCGCGCTGATCGCTGCGCTCGTGCTCGGGCTGGTCAATACCCTGATCCGTCCCATCCTGGTGATCCTGACCCTGCCGGTGACGGTGGTGTCGCTGGGCCTGTTCATCCTCGTCATCAACGCCTTCCTGTTCTGGCTGGTGTCGCAGTGGATCGACGGGTTCAATGTTGCCGGATTCTGGTCCGCCTTCATTGCAGCGATTTTGTACAGCATCATTTCGTGGGCGCTTTCTACCTTGCTCCTCAAAGACAAAGATGGAAACTCCTAATTTCAGTATCGAGTTCTTCCCCCCGAAGACCGGGGAAGGCGCGGAAAAGCTGCGCGTCGTGCGCCAGAAGCTGGCAGAGCTGCAGCCCACCTATTTCTCGGTGACCTTCGGCGCCGGCGGCACCACCCAGCAGGGCACCTTGCAGACCGTGCTCGAGATCAAATCGGCTGGCCACGAAGCGGCCCCGCACCTGTCCTGCGTCGGCGGCACCCGCGAATCGCTGCGCGCCATCCTGCAGCAGTTCCAGGACAATGGCATCCGCCGTGTGGTGGCGCTGCGCGGCGACCTGCCGAGCGGCTATGGCGGCGGCGGCGAGTTCCGCTACGCCAACGAGCTGGTCGAGTTCATCCGCAAGGAAACCGGCGACTGGTTCCATATCGAAGTGGCGGCCTATCCGGAAATGCACCCGCAGGCCCGTTCGCCCCAGGACGACCTGCAGGCCTTCGCGCGCAAGATCCAGGCCGGCGCGAATTCCGCCATCACCCAGTATTTCTACAACGCGGACGCCTACTTCGATTTCATCGACAACGCCCGCAAGCTGGGCGTGGACGTGCCGGTGGTGCCGGGCATCATGCCGATCACCAACTACACGCAGCTGATGCGCTTCTCGGACATGTGCGGCGCCGAGATCCCGCGCTGGGTGCGCAACAAGCTGGCCAGCTTCGGTGACGATACCGCCTCGATCAAGGCCTTCGGCCTGGACGTGGTGAGCAGCCTGTGCGAGCGCCTGCTGGCGGGCGGTGCGCCGGGGCTGCATTTCTACAGCATGAACCAGGCGGCGGCGACCACCGCGATCTGGCAGCGGCTGGTGAAGTAAGCCTTGTCATTCTGGCGTGGCCGGCGATGCCGGCCACGTTTACAGTTCCGTAACGATCTCGTCGAGCGGGATGTCATACTCCCCGATCTCGAATTCCGCCAGCTGGCACGCATACGCGATACCCAGCGTCCTCGGACGCGGCTGCGCCGCCAGCGTCCTGTCGTAGAACCCGCCCCCATACCCCAGCCGGTAGCCGCGTGCATCGAAACCCAGGCAGGGCACCAGGAGCGCATCCGGCCTGTCCATCATCCGCAATTCCGCCGGCACCGCCACGCCCAGGCTGTCCGCCACGGTCGGCTCGCCCGGCACCCATTCGGCAAATCCGAGCGCTGTATCGCGCGCCAGCACGACAGGCAAGGCCAGCCGTACGCCTGCGTCCGCCAATTCCGCGTAGGCTGGACGCAGGTCGGGCTCGCCCGCCAGCGGCCAGTACACAGCCAATGCAGCACCGGGATTGGCATGCCACCATGCCAGCACGCGCGCCCCGATGCGGTCGTCCCAGGCAAGCCTGGTGGCGTGGTCGATGGCGCGGCGCCGCTCCTTGAGCGTCCGGCGCAACTGTGGCTTATCGAGCATGGCACTTGTGCCTGCTTCTGGTAGTAGCCCGGGGGCACATGGTATTCTTGATTCGCCGGTCATGGTTTGAATGCAGCGTATATTGAGAGTTGTGGATGTTTCAATCGAGATTGACAACCGGCTCGCTGCCGGTCGCCCTTGCTGTTGTGTTTTCATTGTGGACGCTGTCTTCCGGCACAGTCCACGCAGAATCTGCGCCGCAGGCCGTACCGCCGGTGCCATCCGGCGCACCGACCGTGCCGGGCGCACCCGGCGCCCCGCCGGCCCAAGACAATCGTGCCGACGACGACACCTTCCTGTTGCTGCGCGAAGCCGCGCGCCAGAATGACGCCGCGCGCACCAATGCCCTCGCATCGCGCCTGCCGCCCGACTATCCGCTGGCGTCCTATGTCGACTATTATCGTCTGAAACCCAGGATGAGCGGCGCCGGCGCCAATGCCACGGCCGAGGAAATCCGCGAGGTGCTGCGCCGCCACGAGGGCACGGCCGCCGCCGAGCTGATGCGCAGCGAGTGGCTGCTCGAACTCGGGCGCCGCGGCGACTGGGCCACGTTCGAGCGCGAAGTCGGCCAGCTGGCCGGCAGCAACCTGCAACTGCGCTGCTATACCCTGCTGGCGCGCGCCAGCCGCGGCGAAGCGGTGGCGCAGGAAGCGCGCGCCGTGCTGCTCAGCCCGGCTAATTACGGCGAGGCCTGCGCCGCCCTGATCGCGCAGCTGGCGCAAAGCCGCCAGTTCAGCGAAGACGACCTGCTGTGGCAGCTACGCCTGGCGGGAGAGGCCAATGCCACCGGTCCGGCGCGGCGCGCCGCCGCATTGCTCGGCGCCTCCGACACCCGCGCCGCCCAGGCGGTGGACACGCCGGCGGTGGCGATGGCGCGCGGCATCGGCAAGACCCGCGCCGAGCGTGCCGTCTACCTGGTGGCGGTCGGCCGCATGGCGCGCACCAGCCTCAAGCTGGCCACGGTCGCCCTGGAAAAGAACAGCCCGCAATTGAGCGCGCAGGAACGCGCGACCGGCTGGGCCAGCATCGCGCACGCCGCCTCGATCGCCTTGTCGCCGGACGCCGCCACCTACTGGCAGCGCGCCAACGGCATCCAGCTCACCAATGAGCAATTGCAGTGGAAGACCCGCATCGCCCTGCGCCGCGGCGACTGGAAAACCGTGCGCGCCACCATCGAGGCGATGCCGCCAAATTTGCGCGCCGACAGCGCCTGGGTCTACTGGCTGGCGCGCGCCGACAAGCACGATGGCCGCATGGCGGAGGCGAATGCCGGTTTCGAGCGCATCGCCAGCCAGCACCATTTCTACGGCCAGCTCGCGCTGGACGACCTCGGCCGCCAGGTGGTGGCGCCGCCGCCGGCCCAGCCGATCAGCAACGAAGAACTGGCATCCAGCAATGCCAACCCGAGCCTGCAGCGCGCCCTGAAGTTCTACGCCCTGCGCCTGCGCGCCGACGGCAACCGCGAATGGAACTGGGCGCTGCGCGGCATGTCTGACCGTCAGTTGCTGGCTGCCGGCGAGATCGCCCGCCGCAATGATTTGCTCGACCGTACCGTCGAAACCTCGCTGCGCACGCGTACCGAGCTCGACTACGCACAGCGTTTCCCGGCGCCGCACCTGGACGTCCTGCACCCGACCGCGCAGGGCCTGGGCCTCGATAAGGCCTGGGTCTACGGCCTGATCCGCCAGGAATCGCGCTTCATTACCGATGCGCGTTCCGGCGTCGGCGCCTCCGGCCTGATGCAGGTGATGCCGGCCACCGGCAAGTGGGTGGCGGCCAAGATCGGGATGGACAATTTCGTGCACAGCATGCTGAACGACTTGCGGACCAATATCACGCTCGGCGCCAACTACATGAACATGGTGCTGGAGAACTTCGACGGCGACGAAATCCTCGCCACGGCCGCCTACAATGCCGGGCCCTCGCGCTCGCGCGCCTGGCGCGGCGTGCTGGACCAGCCGATGGAAGGGGCGATCTTCGTCGAATCGATCCCGTTCTCCGAAACCCGCGGCTACGTGCGCAACGTGCTGGCCAACGCCACCAACTACGCCGCCATGTTCGAGAACAAGCCGCAGTCGATCCGGACGCGTTTGCGTCCCGTGCAGCCGCGCGAGCGGGCGTCCATCCTCCCCTGACGCACGGGGCCCCCGGCCC
The DNA here is from genome assembly GCF_046236355.1 of Massilia sp. BHUDP2. Lineage (NCBI taxonomy): Bacteria > Pseudomonadati > Pseudomonadota > Betaproteobacteria > Burkholderiales > Oxalobacteraceae > Massilia > Massilia sp. BHUDP2. The sequence goes on along the minus strand of NZ_JBJUVW010000003.1, from coordinate 509,077 downwards.
CAATGAAGGAGGCGGTCATGCGCGATGCGAACGTGGTGGTCATCGGCGGGACGGGTTTCATCGGCGGCCACCTGCTGGCGCGCCTGGCGGCGGACGGCGTCGGCACGCTGGTCCCCGCGCGCCATTATGAAACCGCCAAGCAGCTCACCACCTTGCCCTACCTCGACCTGGAGGTGGCCGACATCCACGACGACGCCACGCTGCGTCGCCTGCTGGCCGGGCACGACGCCGTCATCAACCTGGTCGGCGTGCTGCACGGCGGCCATGGCGATCCCTACGGTCCGGTGTTCCGGCAGCTGCACGTGGAGTTGCCGCGCCGCATCGTCCGGGCCTGCGCCGAGCTGGGCGTGCCGCGCTACCTGCACATGAGCGTCCTCGGCGCCAGCCACACTGGCGGCATGTACATGCCGTCCTCGATGTACCAGCGCTCCAAGGCCGACGGCGAGCTGGCCGCGCGCAGCGAGCCGAATGTCTCCGCCACCATCTTCCGTCCCTCGATCGTGTTCGGGCCGGGCGACCATTTCCTCACGGTCTTCGCCAAGCTGCAGCGCCGTTTCCCGGTGCTGCCGCTGGCCTGTGCGCAGTCGCGCCTGCAGCCGGTGTACGTGGAAGACATGGCCGCCGCCTTCGCCGTGGCGCTGCGCGAACCGCGCACGCGCGGCGCCGTCATCGAGCTCGGCGGCCCCCAGGTGTACACGCTGGCCGAGCTGGCGCACCTGGCCGGGCGCTACGCCGGCCATGAACGCCAGGTGCTGGCGCTGCCCGACTGGGCCGCACGGCTGGAAGCCAGGCTGTTCGAGCTGCTGCCGGGCGAGCCGATGATCAGCCGTGACAAGCTCGATTCCATGAAAGTGGATAATGTGGTCGATCCGCTAACGCAAGCCTTGACAGCGGAGGCACTCGGAATCAAGCTGACGTCGCTCGAAGCCGCCGCGCCGCACTACCTGGCGCCGGAAAGTAGTCTGGATCACTACCGCGAGCACGCAGGCCGCTGATTTCTCATACCGACTCACTACAGGACACCATGCAGACCATCGAACTCGACCCGACCCTGTCTTCCACCCTCGAGGCAGCCCGCCAGCCGGGCCTGACCCTCGTCATCGGTAACAAGAACGTGTCGTCGTGGTCGATGCGGCCCTGGGTGGCCGCGGTGGCGTTCGGAATTCCGTTTACCGAGATCCGCGTCCTGCTCGACAAGCCCGACACCGCCACCAATATCGCGCGCTATTCGCATGCGGGCCGGGTGCCGGTGCTGCTGGCCGGCGAAATGACGATCTGGGACAGCCTGGCCATCGTCGAATACCTGGCCGAGCAGTTCCCGGACAAGCACATGTGGCCGCAGGACGTCGCTGCGCGCGCCATGGCGCGCTCGATTGTGGCCGAGATGCACTCGGGCTTTTCCGAACTGCGCAGCGCGATGTCGATGAACATCCAGGCGCGCCTGCCGGGACGCGGCCGCACCCCGGGCGCCCAGGCCGACATCGGCCGCATCTGCGAGATCTGGGAAGACTGCCTGTCGCGCTTCGGCCACCACAGCTTCCTGTTCGGCGACTTCTCCATCGCCGACGCCTTCTACGCCCCGGTGGTGTGCCGCTTCAAGACCTATGGCGTGGCGCTGGCGCCGGCGCTGCAGGCCTATTGCGAGCGCGTGCTGGCCCACCCGGCGGTGGCGCGCTGGGTCGACGAAGCGATGCGCGAGATCGATCCGACCCCGCAGCACGACCTCGACCTGCCGCAGGAATGACGATGCGCAGCTATGTGGTGGGCGGGGCGGTGCGCGACGAGCTGCTGGGACGTCCCGTCACCGACCGCGACCACGTGGTGGTCGGCGCCACCCCGCAGCAAATGCTCGAGCTGGGTTTCCGCCCGGTCGGCAAGGATTTCCCGGTTTTCCTGCATCCTGACACGCACGAGGAATACGCGCTGGCGCGCACCGAGCGCAAGACCGCGCCGGGCTACCACGGCTTCGTGTTCCACACTTCGCCGGACGTCACCCTGGAAGACGACCTGGTGCGGCGCGACCTGACCATCAATGCCATGGCGCGCGCGGACGACGGCAGCATCGTCGACCCCTACAACGGCCAGGCGGACCTAGAGGAGCGCATCTTCCGCCACGTTTCAAACGCCTTCGCCGAAGACCCGGTGCGCATCCTGCGCCTGGCGCGTTTCGCCGCGCGCTTTCCGGACTTCCGCGTCCACGATTCCACCCTCGCGCTGATGCGCAGCATGGTCGAAGCAGGGGAGGTCGACGCCCTGGTGCCCGAGCGGGTCTGGCAGGAGCTGTCGCGCGGGCTGATGGAAGAACGTCCGTCGCGCATGTTCGACGTGCTGCGCGACTGCGGGGCACTGGCCCGGATCCTGCCCGAACTCGACGTCCTGTGGGGCGTGCCGCAGCCGCCGCTGCACCATCCGGAAGTCGACACCGGCGTGCACATCATGTTGGTGATCGACTATGCGGCCTCGCAAAAGCATCCGCTCGAGGTGCGCTTTGCGGCCCTGGTGCACGACCTGGGCAAGGGCGTCTCGCCAAGCGAAACCTGGCCGGCCCACCACGGCCACGAATTCGAAGGCATGAAACTGGTCACGGCCGTGTGCAAGCGCCTGAAAGTGCCCAATGAATGCCGCGACCTGGCCCTGATGACGGCGCGCGAGCACGGCAACGTCAGCCGCGCCCTGCAGCTGCGGGCCAACACCATCGTCACCCTGTTCGAGCGTTGCGACGCCTTCCGCAAGCCGGAACGCTTCGCCCAGATGCTGCTGGCCTCGGAATGCGATGCGCGCGGACGCGGGCATGAGGAGCACCCGCTGCGCTTCGAGGACTATCCGCAGCGGCCGTATCTGCTGCGCGCGCTGGAGGCGGCCCGCGCCGTGAACGCCGGCGAGGTCGCGGCGCGCTATGCCGAAAAACGCGACAAGATCCCCGAAGCGGTGCACGCGGCGCGGGTCTCGGCCGTCAAAGCGGCGTTAAGGGAACCGTAAAACATCTACGGTGCACGACTGTTCCGCAAGCTTTTGCTATGCTCTCCGGATAACAACATGATGTAACGGAGGACAAGATGGTTGCCGTGCTGGCGCAGCGCGTAGCGAGCTTGAAACCGCGTCGCCGCCTGCAACTCGCCGGCCTGGCGGTGCTGGTGCTGGCCTTGCTGCTCGCCTTTCTCTATATCCGCTCGGAAGCGACCGATCCCGAGGTGCGCAACGACGTGATGCTCAACCTGCGCGAGCTGGAAAAGCTCGACGCCGAATGGGATGCCAACATCCTGCGCGCCCATATTGGCCGTGCACCAGCCACTGCGCAATTGACCACCCAGCTCCCGCGCATGCGCGATCTGCTGCAGCGCCTCGGCGAGGCGCTGCCGGAAGCCGCCAGCCCGGCCGTGAACACCGCCTACACCCAGCTGCGCGACGCCCTGCAGCGCAAGGAGCGGATCACCGCCCAGTTCGCGCGCCACAACCCGCCGCTGCGCGAGGCATTGAGCTTCCTGCCGCCGGCCGTGGCCGACCTCAAGACCGAGCTGGGCGGCATCGAGGGCGCGCTGGCGCCGGCGCGCCTGGTGGTCCGGCTGGACGCTTCCCTGAACGACCTGTTGAGCGAGATCCTGCGCTACAACGTCGCGCCCCGTCCGGCGCTGGCGGCGCGCATCGAGGAGATCCTGGGCGACATCGCGGCCCAGGAGATCGCCTTCTCGCCCGCCGTGGTCGAGAAGATGGACGCCATCATCAGGGCCGCGCGCGTGATCCTGGAAAAGCGCCCGCTGGAAAACCGCCTGGAAGCCCAGATCGCCGCCTCCGGCGTGAGCGCCGCGCTCGACCGCCTGGGCCGCGAGTTCGACCGCTCCTTCGACGCCAAGCTGGCGGTGCGCGAGCGCTACCGCAGCTACCTGTTCGCCTATTCGGCCATCCTCCTGATGCTGCTGGCCTACGCCGGCATGCGGCTGCGGCGCAGCTACCGCATCATCGGCGAGGTCAACCACCGGTTGCAGGCGGCCAACGAGAACCTCGAGCACCGCGTGGCCGAACGCACCGCCGAGCTCGAATCCCAGTCGAAGCAGCTCGAGCGCCTGGCCCAGCACGACAGCCTGACGGGCCTGATCAACTACCGCCAGCTGACCCGCCTGCTCGAGCGTGCCTTGGCCCGCGCCACCCGCCGCGATTCGGTGGTGGTCGTCATGTTCATCGACCTGGACGGCTTCAAGGCCGTGAACGACACCTACGGCCACGCCACCGGCGACCTGGTGCTGCAGATGGTCGCGCGCCGGGTGCAGGAAAAGCTGCGCGCCGAGGACGCGCTGGCGCGCCTGGGCGGCGACGAGTTCGTCATCATGCTGGAAGAGGTCGCCTCGCGCGAAGGCGCGCTGCGCGTGGCCCAGCTGGCGCTCGACCAGATCAAGTCGGTCACCGAGGCGGACGGCAATCCGGTCCGGATTTCGGCCAGCATCGGCATCTCGAGCGCGCGCGGCTCGCTGGGCGCGGCGCGCGGCTCGGCGGCGCTGCTGGCCGAGGCCGACAAGGCGATGTACGAGGCCAAGCAGGCGGGCAAGGGTGTGTTCGTTGTCAGTCCGGCATCGCAGTGGATCGTTCCGGGACTGGACGGCAAGCAATAGCAGAATCCGCTACAATCCGACGTATGCTGCACTGCACAAAGTAAGGATGTTGGACATGCTGGACAATTCCCTGTTCCGTTGGCTGAAGGGCCTGGGCGGCCGCCGCAAGGACGGCCGCCCGACCGTGCTCGTCAAGGAACTGGGCGAGCGCGACCGCCGCCGCATCCTGCGCCACTTCCTGGCGCTGGACGACAAGGACCGCTTGCTGCGCTTCGGCAGCGTCATCCCGGACGATGCCATTACCAAGTACGTCGAGAAGCTCGATTTCAGGCACGACATCGTGTTCGGCGTGGTGAACCGCGTGTTCCAGCTGGTGGGCGTGGGGCACCTGGCCTTCGCCAAGGCCGGCGAGGGCAAGCCGACGCAAAAGGAACGGGTGGCCGAGTTCGGCGTGTCGGTCTCGAAGTCGGCGCGCGGGCAGGGCGTCGGCTCGCGCCTGTTCCAGCGCGCGGCGATCCACTGCCGCAATGCGGACGTGGACACCCTGTACATGCAGTGCCTGACCTCGAACCAGACCATGATGCACATCGCCAAGAAGGCGGGCATGGAGATCAAGCGCGAGTACGGCGAGGCGGACGCCTACCTGCAGCTGCCGCCGCCGAGCCCGGCGAGCGTGATGGCGGAGGCGCTGGAGGAGCAGTGGGCGGTGATCGATTACACCGTCAAGGCGAATGCCCGGGCGGCGGTGAAGTGGCTGACGCCGAAAAAATGACGTTTTTCGTAGGGTGGACGGCTTCGCCGTCCGCGCGTTCAAACCCTGTGGGAACGGCCCGCTCCCTGGCATTCAACGTCCGCTGAACGCGCGGACGGCGTAAAACAGTCCACTGGACTGTTTTACCGTCCACCCTACGTTCATCCGGCTACCGGCAGCGCCGTGGTCTCTTTGATCCTCTGCAGCGCAAAACTCGACTTCACATCCAGCACCGCCGGATGCTTGAGCAGCGTCCCCATCATGAAGCGCGAGAAGTGGTCCATGTCTTCCACGTGCACGCGCAGCAGGAAATCCATCTCCCCCGTCATCGCGTAGCAGGCCACTACCTCCGGCCAGGTTCCCACCGAGATCGCGAAATCGTTGCGCGGCGAGGTCGCCGGCAGGCCCGGGGCGCCACGCGCGCCGCCGGCCACTTCGCTATGCTTTTCCAGCCGCACGTTCACATAGGCCAGCAGCCCGAGCCCGATCTTGTCCGGATCGACGAGGGCCACGTACTGGCGGATCACGCCCGCTTCTTCCAGGCGCTTGATGCGGCGCAGGCAGGGAGACGGGGACAGGTTGACGCGCTCGGCCACGTCCTGGTTCGACAGGCGGCCATCGGTCTGCAGTACGGACAGGATCTTGCGGTCGGTCTTGTCGAGCTCGATTTTTGACATGTTTTCCTCGGTGGATTCGCGAACCCGGCAATTTTATTGCGCAAATCATCTGGCGGGGGGAATTGTTTGGAATTTAATGCCGGAGGGCCGGGAATATACTGTGCGCATGATGGATCAGGCCGGCAGAACCCGGCCCCGCGCGTCCAGATGGCCACCAAGAGCCGCAGCGCGCCCCGCATCCTGGCGACATTAACGGAGACACCGCATGAACGCACCCCTGGCGCGCGCCAACCTGGCGCTACCGCAGCACGACATCACTCTCGACGACAAGTGGACGCTCGAACGCGGCCGTGCGTTCATGACCGGCACCCAGGCCCTGATTCGCCTGCCGATGCTCCAGCGCGAGCGCGACCAGAAGGCCGGCCTGAACACCGCCGGCTACATCACCGGCTACCGCGGTTCGCCGGTCACCGCCGTCGACCAGACTGCGATGAAGGCGAAGAAGCACCTCGACGCCCACCACGTCAAGTTCCACCCGGGCATGAACGAAGACCTGGCGGCGACCGCCGTCTGGGGCACCCAGCAGACCAATCTGTACAAGGACGCCAAGTACGACGGCGTCTTCGCCATGTGGTACGGCAAGGGCCCGGGCGTGGACCGCTGCGGCGACGTTTTTAAACACGGTAACAACGCGGGTTCCTCGAAGCACGGCGGCGTGCTGGTGCTGGCCGGCGACGACCATGCGGCAAAATCCTCGTCCACCGCGCACCAGTCCGACCACATCCTGACCCACTGCGGCATCCCGGTCCTGTACCCCTCGTCGGTGCAGGAATACCTGGACTTCGGCCTGCACGCCTGGGCCATGAGCCGCTATACCGGCCTGTGGGTGTCGATGAAGTGCGTCACCGACATCATCGAGTCGGGCGCCGTGGTCGACCTGGACCCGGACCGCGTGCAGATTGTCACCCCCACCGACTTCGAACTGCCGCCGGGCGGCCTGAACATCCGCTGGCCGGATGCTGTGCTGGACCAGGAAGTCCGCATGAGCAACTTCAAGTGGTATGCCGCGCTGGCCTATGCGCGCGCCAACAAGCTCAATCGCATCATCTGGGACAGCAAGAAGCCGAAGATCGGCATCATCACCGCCGGCAAGAGCTATGTCGACACCCGCCAGGCCCTGGCCGACCTCGGCATCGACGAGCAGGCGGCCGCCGATATCGGCCTGCGCCTGTACAAGGTCGGCATGACATGGCCGCTCGAATCCGAAGGCGTGCACGAGTTCGCGCGCGGCCTGGACGAGATCCTGGTGGTGGAAGAGAAGCGCCAGGTGATGGAATACGCCCTCAAGGAAGCCCTGTACAACCTGCCGGACGGCGAGCGTCCGCGCGTGGTCGGCAAGTTCGACGACACCGGCGAATGGAGCAACAAGGACCGCATGGGCCACGGCGACTGGCTGCTGCCGGCCACCTACGAGCTGAACCCGGCCCAGATCGCGCGCGCCATCGCCTCGCGCATCTCGCACTACTGCGCCGGCCACCCGGTCGAGCAGCGCGTGAAAGAGCGCATCGCCTACCTGGAGAACAAGGAACTGGTGCTGAAGTCGATCCCGGCCAAGGCCAATCCGGAAACCGACCGCATCCCTTACTTCTGCTCGGGCTGCCCGCACAACAGCTCGACCAAGGTGCCGGAAGGCTCGCGCGCCATGGCCGGCATCGGCTGCCACTACATGGTGCTGTGGATGGACCGCGAAACCTCGACCTTCACCCACATGGGCGCCGAGGGCACGACCTGGATCGGCCAGTCCCCGTTCACCGACGAAAAGCACGTGTTCGTGAACCTGGGCGACGGCACCTATTTCCACTCGGGCATCCTGGCGATCCGCGCGGCTGTGGCCGCGAAGGTCAACATCACCTACAAGATCCTCTATAACGACGCGGTCGCGATGACCGGCGGCCAGAACGTCGACGGTCCGCTCGACCCGGGCATGATCACGCGCCAGATCGCCGCCGAAGGCGTGCGCCCGATCATCGTCGTCACCGACGAGCCGGAAAAATACCCGGACGATTACGCCTGGGCCGAAGGCGTCACCGTGCGCCACCGTTCCGAACTGATGGACGTGCAGAAGGAACTGCGCGAGATGCCGGGCGTCTCCGCCGTCATCTACGACCAGACCTGCGCCTCCGAGAAACGCCGCCGCCGGAAAAAAGGCGAGTTCCCCGATCCGGCCAAGCGCGCCGTCATCAACGAAGCCGTGTGCGAAGGCTGCGGCGACTGCTCGGTGCAGTCGAACTGCCTGTCGGTCGAGCCACTGGAAACGGAACTGGGCCGCAAGCGCCAGATCAACCAGTCCTCGTGCAACAAGGATTTTTCCTGCGTCTCCGGCTTCTGCCCGAGCTTCGTTACCGTCGAGGGCGGCGGCCTCAAAAAGCCCAAGAAAGCGGCAACGTCTGAAGCCGCGCCGCCGACACTGCCGATGCCGGCCATCCCGTCGATCGCCGAACCCTTCGGCATCCTGATCGCCGGCGTCGGCGGCACCGGCGTGGTCACCGTCGGCCAGATCCTGGCGATGGCGGCCCACGTGGAAGGCAAGGGCGCCGTGGTGCTCGACCAGTCCGGCCTGGCCCAGAAGGGCGGCCCGGTGATGTCGCACGTGCGCCTGGCCGAACACCAGGCCGACCTGCACTCGACCCGCGTCGGCACCGGCAGCGCGGACCTGGTGATCGGCTGCGACCAGATCGTCACTGCCGCGCGCGATGCGCTGAGCCGCATGGGCGAGGGCCGCACCTGGGCCGCCGTCAACTCGACCGGCGCCACCACCGCGGCCTTCGTCAAGAACCCGGACTGGCAGTTCCCGGCCGAGGGTTCGAAGGGCGCGATCCTGCAGGCCTGCGGCGCCGACAACGTCGATTTCGTCGATGCCGGCAAGATCGCCACTGCCCTGATGGGCGACGCGATCGCGACCAATATGTTCATGCTGGGTTACGCCTTCCAGAAGGGCCGCGTGCCGCTGCAGGAAGCCTCGCTGCTCAAGGCGATCGAACTGAACGGCGTCTCGGTGCCCTTCAATAAAGCCGCCTTCAACTGGGGCCGCACGGCCGCCCACGACCTGGCCTCGGTGAAGAAGCTGGCCACCCCGGCCCAGGTAATCGAGTTCAAGCGCAGCGAAAGCCTGGACGACGTCATCGCCCGCCGCGTCGAGCTGCTCACCGCTTACCAGGACGCCGCTTACGCCGCCAAGTACAAGGCTTTTGTGGACCAGGTGCGCGCCGAAGAGGCCAAGCTGGGCAAGGGCAGCCGCCTGGCCGAAGCCGTGGCGCGCTACTTCTACAAGCTGATGGCCTACAAGGACGAGTACGAAGTCGCCCGCCTGCATACCGACCCGATTTTCCGCGTCAAGATCGCCAACATGTTTGAAGGCGACATCAAGCTGAAATTCCACCTGGCGCCGCCGCTGCTGGCCAAGCACGACAAGGAAGGCCGCGCGCTCAAGAAGGAATACGGTTCGTGGATGATGGGTGCGTTCGGCGTGCTGGCCAAGCTGCGGCGCCTGCGCGGCACCCCGTTCGACGTGTTCGGCTACACCGCCGAGCGCCGCACCGAGCGTGCGCTGATCGGGCAATACCGCCAGACCGTGGAAGCGCTGCTGCCGCAACTCACCGCCGAGAACCTGGCGCAGGCGGTGGCGATCGCCAGCATCCCGGAAGACATCCGCGGCTACGGCCACGTGAAGGAGCGCCACCTGAAGGCCGCCAAGCAGAAGGAAGCGGCCCTGGTCGCGGCCTTCCACGCGTCGGCCGCCGGCGCCCCGCGCGCCGCATAAGCGGGCCGCGCTTGACAGGAGAGAACAAGGCCGGAAAAACCGGCCTTGTTCGGCCGCCTCGTCGACTCTTGTTTTTCTGAAATTCCCCTTAGCATTTCTTGTTGTCCATCAGACCCAACTGTTACAGTTGGTTGCACTCCAGCCCGATTCGCGCGTCTATAATCGATTGCATGAGACCGCCATATGCACATGGTCGTTTGTCGACCGCTCCCCGCCTGATTGCGTCGCTGTGCGCCGCAGCCTTCGTCCTCGCCGGATGCGGCGGCGGCGGCGGTTCGCCCGGCGCCGGCCAGACTTCGCAGCAGCCGCCCCCGACGACTACCCCGACCAACCCGACTCCGCCGACCGGCGGGGCGTCGCCGGAAGACCTCAATCCGAATCTGCTGGGCGAAGCCTTCAGCACCTACTGGAACCTGTGCGCCAAGCCGCGCACCGGCCTGGACACCGAAGGCAAGCCCTTCCCGGACCGCCAGGGCACGCTGCTCGACGAGCTGAAGTTCCTGCGCGCCTGGTCGAACCAGTACTACCTCTGGTACAACGAGATCCCGAATACCTACCGGATGGCGGATTTCACCAACCCGATCGACTACTTCAACGTGCTCAAGACGCCGGTCCTGACCGCGTCGGGCCAGCCGAAGGACAAGTATCACTTCACCTATGCCACCGAGGAGTGGGAAAAGGAGCAAAACTCCGGAATCGAACTGGGCTACGGCGTGACCTGGAAGCGCAACAGCGCGACCGTCCCGCGCACCTGGCTGGTCGCCATGGTGGAACCGGGTTCGCCGGCGGCGGCTGCCGGCCTGCGCCGCGGCGACATGCTGCTCAGGGTGGACGGCGTGGACTTCGTCAACGGCGGCACCTCGGACCAGGTCAACAGGATCAATGCCGGCCTGTTCCCCGAGACGGCCGGCGTGGCGCACCAGTTCACCCTGCAGCGCAGCGGCAGCACCTTCGACGTCTCGATGCTTGGTGCGGACGTGCGCATCGATCCGGTCAAGCACGTGCAGGTGCTCGATACCCCGACCGGCAAGGTCGGCTACCTGAGCTTCGAGACCCACAACCAGGTGTCGGAGAAGGAGCTGGTGGACGCCTTCACCACCCTCAAGGGGGCCGCCGTGAGCGACCTGGTGCTCGACATGCGCTACAACGGCGGCGGCCTGCTGTACATCGCCAGCGAGCTGTCCTACATGATCGCCGGTCCCGAGCAGACCAGCGGCAAGATCTTCGAGCGTCCGCAGTACAACGACAAGACCCCGCAGCAGCCGGCCATTCCGTTCCGCAACACGGCCTACGGCTTCAGCTCGCCGAATCCGGTGCGCGCGGGCACGCCGCTGCCTTACCTGGGCCTGAAGCGCGTCACCGTCCTGACCACCTCGAGCACCTGCTCGGCCAGCGAAGCCGTGATCAACGGCCTGCGCGGCGCCGACGTCCAGGTCGACGTGATCGGCAGCACGACCTGCGGCAAGCCCTACGGCTTCACGCCGGTGCCGAACTGCGGCACCACCTATTTCTCGATCGAGTTCAAGGGCGTGAACAACAAGGGCTTCGGCGACTTCTCGGACGGCCTGGCGCCGACCTGCCAGGTGGCCGATGACCTGTCGCGTCCGCTCGGCGACCGCAGCGAAGGCCTGCTGGCCGCAGCGCTCACCTACCGCGAGACCGGCACCTGCCCGCCGGCCAGCCGCGCGCGCCAGGTGCCGATGGAGATCGTGCGCCATCCAGCCAAGGAAATTTCGATCTACACGAAGCCGCGGCAGTAAGATTCGCGCACAAAAAAAGAGCCCGGCCAGCACTGCTGCCGGGCTCTTTTCATTCTGGAAACAGGTCTATAATCGTCGGCTTTGTCACCCGCTTGATTGTGGAGTTTCCTGATGATCCGTTCCGCCCTGCTGCTGGCCCTGCTGGCTGCCGTTCCCTTCGCCCATGCCGCCCCCGACCTGACGACCGTCTCGGAGCGCTCCGGCTTCCAGGCCACCGGCCGCTACGATGAAGTCATCAAGCTGTGCGGCGACTTCCAGAAGGCCTATCCGAAGCAGGTGAAGTGCATCGAGTTCGGCCGCACGCCGGAGAACCGCCCCATGCTGGCGCTGGTCGTCTCGAACACCGGTGCCTTCACGCCGCAGCTTGCCAAGAAGCAGGGCCTGCCGGTGACCCTGATCCAGGGCGGCATCCACGCCGGCGAGATCGACGGCAAGGACGCCGGTTTCCTGGCCCTGCGCGAAACCTTGAACAACAAACTGGCGAAGGGTGCATTGGACAAGCAGGTCCTGCTGTTCGTCCCGGTATTCAACGTCGACGGCCACGAGCGCTTCGGCAAGTGGAACCGCCCGAACCAGCGCGGCCCGGTCGAGATGGGCTGGCGCACCACCGCCCAGAACTACAACCTCAACCGCGATTACGTGAAGGCCGACGCACCCGAGATGCAGGCCATGCTCAAGCTGGTCAACGCCTGGGACCCGCTGACCTACGTCGACCTGCACGTGACCGACGGCGCCAAGTTCCAGCACGACGTCTCGATCCAGGTCGAGCCGGTCTATTCGGGCGATCCGGAATTCCGCAAGGCCGGCCTGGCCCTGCGCAGCAAGGTCATCGCCGACATCGCCAAGCAGGGCTCGATGCCGCAGTCCTATTACATGTCCTTCGCCAAGACCGACGACCCGCAATCGGGCTTCATCGACAGCGTCTCGGACCCGCGCTTCTCGACCGGCTACTTCCCGCTGCGTAACCGCATGGCGATGCTGGTCGAGACCCATTCGTGGAAGGATTACCCGACCCGCGTACGCGTGACCCACAACACGGTAATCTCGGTGCTCGAGCAGGTCGCGCAGAACGGCAAGGCCTGGCAGCAGGCTGCCCAGGCCGCGGACGCTCGCGCCGCCCAGCTGGCCGGCGCCCCGGTCGCGCTGACCTACCGCACCACCGACAAGACCGAGATGGTCGACTTCCAGGGTTACGAATACACCCGTACCCCGTCCGAGGTGTCGGGCATGCTGATGACCCGCTACGACGAGAGCAAGCCGCAGGTGTGGCGCGTACCGCTGCGCGAGGAAGTGGTGCCGGACCGCGTGGTCAGCGCACCGCGCGCGGGCTACATCGTGCCGGCCGCCTGGGCCGACATCGTGGCCAGGAAGCTCACCCAGCACGGCATCGGCTTCCGCAAGCTGGACAAGGCAATCGCGCAGGCGAGCGTCGAAACCTTCCGCGCCGACAAGGCGACGTTCGGCGCCACTTCGCTGGAATCGCACCAGCGCTTGAGCGTCGACGGCAACTGGAAGACGGAACCACGCGCCGTACTCGCCGGTTCGCTGTACGTGCCGGTGAACCAGCCGAAGGCGCGCCTGGTGGTGGCGATGCTGGAGCCGCAGGCGCCGGACTCGCTGCTGGCCTGGGGCTACTTCAACAACGCCTACGAGCGCAAGGAGTACATGGAAGAATACGTGGCCGAGGACGTGGCGCGCGAGCAGATGGCCGCCGACCCGGCGCTGGCCGCCGAATTCAAGCGCCGCGTCGACACCGACCCGGCCTTCGCCAAGAACCCGCACGCGCGCCTGGACTTCTTCTACAAGCGCCACGCCTCGTGGGACGAGCGCCACAACCTGTACCCCGTCTACCGCACCGCCACCGCTCCCTGAGCGTTCCCCCTGCGCTTGATCCGAAATACGATACGGATCAAGCGCAGGGCGTGCGCCGTCCCCCGGGCGGCGTCGATTCGCTAGACTGCCAGGGTCGCCGTCATTCTTCGCCCTGCAATGCGTGCCTGCCGTGTTTCCCTCCAGCCCGGCATCCGCGCCGCAATCGCGACGCTGCCCGTCGTCTTCCTCCTGTCCAGCCTGGTCAACGGTTTCGGTATCGGCCTGGCCGCCTTCCTGTTCCTCGGCATTGCACTCTGGCAGTGGCGCGCCAGCCGCGCGGTCTTGGTGCGCGACTGGCCGGCCCTGCGTCTGGTCGTGCTCGCGTTTGCCGCCTATGCCGCCTATGCGCTGTTCCTGCACCTGGCGCGCGCCACCGGCTGGAACACGGTCGAGGCGCCCCTGCGGATGCTGCTCGCCCTGGCCATCGTGCCGGTACTGCGGGTGGCGCAGCTTGACGCGCGGCCGTGGTGGCATGGCGCCTGCGCCGGTGCGCTGGCCGCGGCCGCCCTGGCGGCCTGGGAACGCTGGGGCGCCGGCTTCGAACGTGCCGGCGGCTTCCTCAACCCCATCGTGTTCGGCAACCTGGCGCTGGTGCTGGTGCTGGTGGGGCTGGCGTCGCTGCTGGACCCGCGCGTGCGCCGGCACTGGTGGTGGCCGGCGGCCGCCGCGCTGGCGGGAGCCGCCGCCTCGCTGCTGTCCGGCAGCCGCGGCGGCTGGCTGGCCCTGCCGCCGGCCTTCCTGCTGCTGTGGACCCAGCGCCGCCACATCCCGCGTGTCGTGCCGGGCGGTCTTGCGCTGGCCATCGGCGCGCTGGTCGTGCTGGCCTATGCGGTGCCGGCCACCGGGGTCAGGGCGCGGGTCGAGGTGGGCCTGAGCGACCTGCGCCTGTACGTGGATGGCAATCCCCTGCCGACCTCGCTGAGCATCCGTCTCGAGCTATGGAAGGCGGCCGGCATGCTGGCCAGCGAGCGCCCGCTGGCCGGCATCGACACGGCCGCCTACAAGGCGCAGATGCGGGCCTGGATCGCCGAGGGCCGGCTCAGCCCGGCCGTGTTCGCGCCGCCGGAGCCGCCGCACCTGCACAATGACGCCCTGCAGGCCCTGGTGACGCGGGGCCTGCCTGGACTGGCCTGCTGGCTGGCGATCATCTTGGTACCGCTATGCTGGTTCGGGCGGCGCCTGCGCCATGCCGCCAGCGGAGAACAGGCGGCGCCGGCGCTGGCCGGCCTGCTGGTGGTCGTGAGCTATGCCATGGCGGGACTGAGCGAGGTGATGTTCTGGTCGATGAAGGCAAGCCTGCTGTATGCCATGCTGGTGTTCGCCTTCATGGCCTGCTGCCTGCAGGCCGCGGATCCGCCCCGCAGGTAGGCCTCGCCGGCCTTCCCCTAGCGGCCCTCGTGACGGCGGCGCCGCTCGATCTTCGCCATCCCCTGGCGGTTCGCCTCGGCCCCCGGTGCTGCGTCCGCCGGACGCCCGTCGAGAAACGCGGGACAAGGCCCCAGCCGGCCGGCCCAGCCGTCGGCCAGCGCCTGCCTGACGATACGCCAGGCGCCTTTGCGGAAGCGTCCACGGCAAGCCAGCCACAGTCCCAGCCCGGTCAGTGTGGCGACGGCTCCCGCCAGCTGCGGCAAGCGCGCATGCCGGCGCGCCACCACGACCCGGTTGCGCAGGTTGTAGTAGTGGCGCGGGCCGATCGGGCCGGCGCGCATCCTGCTGGCAGGAGAGCGCAGGTGGTCGACGACGCTGCCGGGCGCCAGCCACAGCGGCCAGCCGGCGCGCCGCAGGCGCAGGCAGTATTCGGTGTCGTCGTAGGACAGGAACAGGGCCGCATCGGGCAGGCCGCAGGCCGCGGCGGCGCGCGCCGATACCAGCAGGCCGACGAAGGAGGCGGTGTCGACCCCTACCAGCGCGTGGCAGTAGTCCGCGGGCGCGAGCGCGCGTTCGATGCCGCTGAGCAGCTTGTAACGGCGCCGATGGGCCAGCGCCAGTCCGCCGAACTCGAAGACGGCCGGCGCCACGGCGCCGGGCGCCGCCACGCTGCTTGCCTGGGCGAGCGCCTTGGCCAGCCGTTCCAGCGTGTCGGGACGGGGCACCGCATCGTCGTCCAGCAGCCAGATCCAGTCGCAGCCGCCGACCAGGGCGTGGCGCATGCCGAGGGCGAAGCCGCCAGCGCCGCCCAGGTTGCTACGCGAACGCAGCACTTCCAGGCCGGGGCGGTGCGCCAGAACCGTGGCCGTCTCCGGTCCGCTGCCGTTGTCGACCACGATGACGTGTTCGGGAGGGCGGTGCTGGGACTGCAGCGCCGCCAGCACCTGCTGCAGCAGTTGCGGACGGTCGCGCGTGACGACGACGGTGACGATCCGCATGGCTGGCTACAGGTGGCGCGCAAGCCGGCCCAGCACGCGGCGTACCGGCGCGCTGCTGCGTTGCGGATCGAACAGCAGCGCATGCAGCAGGCGGCTGTGGCGAAAGGCGAGGGCGGTCAGGCGCTTGCTGCGTTCCCGTTCGCGGATCAGGCGGCGCAGGCCGGCGCCATCCTGGAAGCCGGCCAGCTCGGGCCCCTGCAGCGCGACCCAGTCCAGGTGCATCATGTTGTTCATGCACTGGAAGCGCGACCCGCCCACCCAGGCATACTTGGGAAAGACCAGGCCGATCTGCCAGGGATCGATCAGCATCACCTCGTGGGCCATGAAGCGCGCGTGGTCGCGCAGCACCGCCTCCGACGTGTCGTTCAGCACGCGCGGACAGGCGTAGCCGCGGGCGCCGGCGAACTGGGTGCACAGGTGCTGCTCGACGGCGAAGCGGGAACGGAAGCGGCGCTCGAAGATCGACGAGCCGGGCGGATGCGCGCGCTGTTCGTAATGGCGCGCATCAATCGCGTCCATCGGCGCGGCCGACCAGTAGGCCTGCAGCAGTTCGGTGGGGCCGAAATGGAACCAGTCGCTCAGGTGGTAGGGCAGGCGCTCGAACATGAGCGGGTCGAGGGTGAAGAAGGAACAGGCCAGCAGCCGTTCGCGTCCTCCGTCGCGGCGGCGCTGCTCGGCGGCGAAGTCGAGGAAGCCGGCATGTTCCAGGAAGCAGTCGGTGCGCAGCTTGACCGCGTAGGGCGTGTGCACGGCCGCCAGGCCGGCGCGCGTGCTGGCCAGTTGCCGGTTGGCGTTGTTGGCCTTGTCGTCGTCGAGCTTGAGCGGCGCCAGCGGGCCGGGGTCCGGGCTGAGCACCACGGCGTCAACGCCCAGCTTGCGCGGCACGTCGGTGCCCTCCCAGGTCGACAGGACAATCCGGGCGCCCGGCAGCACCTGGCGCGTCATGCGGATATTGCGCACGAAGTCGTCGCGCTCGCGCGTGACGTAAGGCTTGAAGGCGCCCTGGAACACGAGGGTGATGTCGGAAGTTTTCATGGAGCGACAGGCGGCTGGTGGGACGTGGGCTCCGGCTGCGGCGCCGGCGCCGGGACGGGCGCCAGCGCGTCGATGTAGCGGCGCAGCGGATGGTCCGGGCGGCGCGCTACCGGCTTCACGCCGAACAGGCCGTGGCGGTCGAATACGCGCCAGGTGTTGTTCCCGTCGGACATCCATTCGTAGCGCGCCAGCCAGGCCGCATCGTCGGCGCCGATGCGGTCGACCAGGCGCCGCCGTATCCGGTGGAAGCCGCTGCGGATCATCAGGTATTCGATGAGGCGGCGTGGAAAGTAGCGGGGATCGCCCGGGCGGCCGATCAGCGGATCGGCATAGCGCAGCACGCGCCAGAAGGCGCGGTCGAAGCGGTGCACCTCGGACAGCACGTAGGGACGGCCCCCGATGGGCGCGCCCAGCGCATGGGCCGCGGTGGCCAGCCAGACTTCTTCGCGCGGATAGGCGACGCTACCGTCGAGGTGGCGCTCGAGCACGGCCGCCACTTCGAACAGCAGCGCCGCCTCGAAGCTGGCGCCCTCGACCTGGGACCCGACCAGGCTGGTGCTGCCGAGCCGTCGGCACAGGTTTGCCAGCTGCCGGTCGGCCAGCGCCGGCGCGGCGAAACGCCAGCGGCTGCCGGCGCGGATCGGCCGCGTGTGCAGGAAGTTGCCGCCACGTGCCAGCCAGGCGGCCAGGCCGGGCCGCACCAGCATGTCGTTCGAGGCATGCAGGCAGATGCGGCTGGCGTCGCCGGCGCGGCGGATCCAGGCGATATTGGCCAGGTGGGCCTGCAGGATGCCGCCCCAGCGCGTCGCATGGCGTGCGGGATTGAGCACGACGTTGCGGCAGCCGGCTGCGCGCAAGGCCGTTTCCAGCTCGGGCAGGCTGAAGCGGGCATTGGCCGAGACGTGCAGCACGATGCGCGCCTCGGGGAAGAAGGCGGCGAAATTCCTGGCTTGTCCTGCGACTACCCCTGCCTGCGTGTGCACGGGGAGCGATATGTAGATCAAAACAGGCTCCGTGCGTTGTCGTGCAAGGCGCTGTATTCCTGCGGCGTGCCGGCGAAGTGCACCTCGTGCGCACCGATCTGGTGGTACATGATGCGCTTGCCCGACGAGACCAGCTGGTTGTACAGGGGCGCGACGTAGAGTTCGCCCCATTGGCGCAGGTAGCGGCCGCCATCGCCGAGGGCATGCTCGCAGCTGGCGCCGAAATCGGCGGCGCGCGCGAAGTAGTACAGCCCGGTGCTGCACAGCGGGGAGACGCGGCGCTTCTCGGTGGTCTCGGCAACCAGGGGGCAGAGCGAGGTGGCGGGGCGCACGAAGGACCAGTGCGCCCCCTCGCCGGCGAACACTTCCAGGTAGCCGTCGCTCGACCCCATGGTCTCGGGGAAGCGGTAACGTGGACGGATGGTGTCGATGTTGAAGATGAGCAGGGCCTCGTTGCCGCCGGCGCCGGCAGCGTCCAGGCCGTGCAGCACGGTTTCGGCCTGGCCGCGCGTGGTCTCGCCGAGGCCGACCGCAAGGTAGTTGTCCAGGCCCAGCCTGTCGCATTCGCGCGCGATGAAGTCGTCGGCGCCGAAGGCATGGCGGTGGACGAACACGAAGCGCTCGCTGCCGAAGTAGTGTTCGAACGAGCGCAGGCAGCAGCCGAACAGCGTCTGCCCGTCGAGCGGCAGTTCGTACTTGGGGCGGGAATAGCCGGCGTCAAAGAAGCGGCGGCTCATGCCCGCCATCGGAATCACGATCATGCGCTCTCCATTCGAGGTAAACGCGGATGGCATTGGCCAGCAGGGCGCGTTGGCGTAGCGGGGCGTCGGCGTGCAGCGGCAGCATCGACAGGAACAGCAGCACCATGACCGGGTAGCAATCCCATGCGGTGGGCAGGCGGCCGGCGAAGGGCGTGGCCAGGAACAGCTCGCGGATCGGCCCGGTGCGCTGGGCCAGGACCCGGAAGCGCAGCGCGTGGCCGGGGGGCAGCCTGTGCAAAGGATCGTCGCGCAGGCCGTGCAGGGCTGAGCCGGTCGAGGCGCGTACCGGCGAGCCTGCTTGGAGACGCGTCCGGCCCTTGCCTTGCCCGTCCAGCTCCCCGCTCAGCTGCAGGTTCCGCGGTTCACCGAACTGGGCGCTGCCCGCACTGCTCATCTGCATGCCCAGGCGCTCGCCCTGTTCGTCGCCATGCCGGCCGTCGTCTTCCAGCACGAAGTGCCCGGCCACGATGTGGTCATACAGCCCGAGCACCGAATGGGCGAGCTTGCCGATGTCGTAGCGCAGGTCGCCGAAGCGGGAGGGGCGGCCGCTGGCATCGGTCCCGCGCGGGTCGATGGTCTTGACGCGGCCGGCGCGGAAGTCGAACAGGATGTTACTGAAGCAGAAGTCGCCGTGCAGGAAGCTCGGTTCGGGAGGGCCGGCGTCGACCGCGGCGCTGGCCTGTTCGGCGATGGCGCGCAGCGAGGGCGTGCGTACGCCGTTGAGGGCCCAGCCGGCGTCGAGGTCGCAGCCGGCCGTGGCGGCGTAGGCCTCGAGCCGCGACAGGGTCTTGTCGCGGTAGGCCTGGCGGATGGCGTCGAGCGGGGGCGGCGGGTCCAGCGGGACCGCCCGCGCGGTGCGCAGGAAGGCATCGGCGGCTCGGAAGATGCGTGCCCAGACCCGCTCCGGCAGGCGTCCGAAGACGTAGAGCTCGTTCAGGGCGGCCAGGTGCAGGTATTCGAGCTGGTAGCCGCAGCCGCAGCCCTCGTCGGTGCGCCCGATGTAGGGAGCCAGGAAGGGCTTGACGGAGCGCGGCGCCCGTTCGAACCATTCGGCCTCGGCCGCGATCTTGCCGCTGTCGTCGCCGGTCTTGGTGACCACGCCGTCGGACACGCGCAACTGGTTGAAGTGGCGCTGGGTGGTGACGGTGCGCTTGGAATCGAAATAGGTGTGCACGTGGCCGAAGTCGAGCCAGCGCGCGACCGGCCAG
The DNA here is from genome assembly GCF_046236355.1 of Massilia sp. BHUDP2. NCBI lineage: Bacteria > Pseudomonadati > Pseudomonadota > Betaproteobacteria > Burkholderiales > Oxalobacteraceae > Massilia > Massilia sp. BHUDP2. The sequence continues at coordinate 489,360 of NZ_JBJUVW010000003.1, read as the reverse complement.
TGGTCCAGGCCGACCTGGCGCTCATAGGCGACGACCGAGGCGATGAAATCTCCCCCTTCGGCCAGCAGTTCGCGCAGCCGCGCCGGATCGGAAAACGCGAACATGCCGGTCCAGATGCCGCCCGGCTGGCCGTGCCTGGGCACTTCATGGTACCAGTCGTAGTACTCGTCGGTCTGGCCCACCGCCAGCCAGTCGCTGCCGCTGCGCGGCGGGTCGTCGATCAGGGTGTCGCCGTACAGGATTTCGATCGGCCCGCTGACGCCGTGCGTGGAGAGGAAGTCGTGCACCGCCCAGCCCAGCGCCGCGCCGGTTTCGGTACGGTAGAGCCTGATGCCGCAGGCTTGCAGGCAGGCGGCATCGGCCTCGTCGAGTGCGAAGTCGCCCGGCACCGTCATGACCACCTGCGCATGGCGGGCGCCATGGCGCCGCGCCTGGTAGGTGAACAGCCGCTGGTTACCCACCGGAAGGAAGGCGGGCGGAATGCGGCCGAACTCGGCGTACAACTCGCTGTCGACGTAGGCGCCGGAAGTGATGAGCAGCATTTATGCCTCGCGCCGTTCGTCCGCCAGCAGGGCCGAGATGTCGGCGAGGGAGTAGCGCAGGAATTCCGACGGCCGTACTGCCTTGTCGTCGACATAGAAGCCTTGCGTGCCGCACCACGGCTTGCCGACGTGGAGTTCGTCGCAGGGCACGCCGTGGCGCGACAGCCATTCGACGATGAGGGGCAGCGTGTGCAGGTTGATCTTGCCGACGTTGCCGCTGTAGGTGCGCACGTTGCGGCTGGTGCTGATCACGATGTCGAAACCGTCGCGCTGGTAGTCGCGCAGGCGGGCGATCAGGGCCAGGTTGGGAAGCGCATGCGCATAGCCCGCTTCTGCGCAGTAGGCGATGGTGTCGTCGAGGTCGATGATCAGGCGTTTCATGCGACCAGAATAGGCGGGGCCGAAAGCGGATTTATGATCCATGTCTATCGTGCGCACGGTGCTCACAGGAGCTTGGCGTCGACTTCGCACAAGAGCCCGTGTTCGAGCCGGAAGAAGCGGCGGCAGTGGCGCTTGAGGGCCGCGATGTCGTGCGAGGCGAACACGAAGATGCGCACCGAGGAGATCAGTGCTTCCATGCGGGTGGCGGCCTTCAGCTGGAACCCGGCGTCGCCGGCGCCGAAGATCTCGTCGACCAGCAGGATGTCCGGACTGGTCGAGGTGGCCACCGCGAACATCAGGCGCGTGGCCATGCCGGCCGAATAGGTGCGCACCGGCAGGTGCAGGAAGGGGCCGAGCTGGGTGAATTCCTCGATGTCGGGCAGGCGCGCCGCGATCTCGCGCTTGCCGATCCCGAGCAGCATCGCCATGCGCCGGATGTTTTCGTAACCGCTCAGTTCGCTTTCCATGCCGGCCCCCAGCTCGAACACGGTGGCCACCCGGCCCTCGCGCAGCACGCTGCCGGACGAGGGGGAGTAGACCCCGGCCATGGTGCGCAGCAGGGTGCTCTTGCCGGCGCCGTTGTGGCCCAGCAGCCCGACGCTGTCGCCGTCGCGCAGCCGGAAGCTGGCGTCGCGCAGCGCGGTGACGAGCTGGATGCCGCTTCCCTCGGCTTCGATGCGCCCGCCCGTCGATACCCGCATCAGGTGCCGGCGCAGGGACTTGGCGCGTACATCGTAGACCGGATACTGGACCGTCACGCGGTCGAATTCGAGGCGCGCCATGGTCAGAGCCAGTAGGCGATGCGGTTGCGCTTGGCGTTGAACAGCCACAGGGTGAGGATCCAGCCGCCCAGGCACAGCAGGGCATTGGTTAGCACCACGAAGCCGGGCGGCGCCGCGCCCAGCAGCGGGTAGCGCATCAGCTCGATCAGGTGGCTGAACGGATTGAACCAGATGAACTCCGCGCTGAAGGGCAGGTAGTCGGGCCGGTAGAACACCGGACTGAGGAACATCAGCAGCGGCATGGCGGCGCCCAGCACGTATTCGAGATCGCGGAAGCGCGCGCCGAGCATGCTGAGCAGCAGGGCCAGCCACAGCAGGTTGGCCGCCACCAGCAGCAGGCAGGGCAGGGCCAGCAGGGTGTAGCGCGTGACCGGCACGTCGAACATCAGCACGACCGCGAGCAGCACCGGCAGGTTGTGTGCGAAGTTGATCAGGTGCTTGAGCACCATCTGGATGGGCGGCATCGATAATGGCATGCTGATGTTGCGGATCAGCGCCGCCTGCCGCCAGTAGGTGGTGGTGGATTCGAGAATACAACCGCTGAGCAGTTGCCACAGAATCAGGCCACAGGTGAGCGAAGGCACGAAGCTGGCGCGCTCCATGCGCAGCAGCTCGCTCCAGACGAGGCCGAGGCCGAGCGTGCCGGCGGCGGTGCCGAGCGTCATCCAGAACGGGCCGAGCACGCTGCGCCGGTAGCGCGCGCGCAGGTCGCTGGCCGCGATGAAGGCGATCACGTGCAGCAGTCCCCAGGCGTGGTGCAGGTCGGCGAGGGCGGGCCCGCCCAGGACCTTGCGCACGCTGCCGTTCATGGTGGTCGTGGCGGTGGTTGACATGATGGGCGATTCTGGCCTGCCGTGTCCCCGTGCGCCTGATCTTGCGCAATCGGGCGCGATACCGATGCAACTGCCGATCCTGTCACACCGTCTGAATCTTCATGTGGCCGCGGGCCGGTTCCGGAGACGTCGATGGACAACTTTCTCAAGCAGTATGCGCGCATGCAAAAGACTTTCTATGACGACTCTCCCGCGGATGTCGAGGAGATCGTCGGCAATTACGACTACCACGAGAACTTTCCCTACGAGACCCACCTGCTGCACCTGTACGGCGACATCCGCAAGCCCGTGCTGGCCGACCCGCAATCGGCACGCGGCTTTGAGATCGGCTGCGGCGAAGGCCGCATGGTGCGGCGCATGTCGCGCCTGCTGGGCCAGGTCGACGGCGCCGACATTTCCAAGAAAATGGTGCGGGCGGCGCGCGCCCGCACGCCGAACGCCGAGATCTTCCTGAGCAGCGGCACCGACTGCGGCGAGGCCCCGTCCGGCGCCTACGATTTCGCCTACTGCGCCATCTCGATGCAGCACATCTGCGTGTACGACACGCGCGCCCGCATCCTCGACGACATCGTGCGCATCCTGCGTCCCGACGGCTGCGCCACGCTGCAGTTCTTCTTCTCGCGCTACTACCCCTATTGCCGCACCGCACCGCCGCCCATCAACGAGGCCTTCCTGGTCGACATCCACCACATCGACCGCCTGCACGCGCACTGGACCGAGAACCGCTGGGACGCGGCCGGCACCAACAGCGCCTGCGACGTCGCCTTCGGCACCGACGACATCCCGCGCGTGCTGGAAGACTTCGGCCGCTGGTTCCGCCAGGCCGACGTCTGGTTCCACGACATCTCGCTGGGCCGGCCGGACGGGCGCGGCGGCGGGCGCGAGCGTGTCCTGGCCGAGGTCCATCCCAACTGCCATGGATGGGACGACGCCTGGTTCACGCACATGGCCTTTTTCCACCTGCGCGGGCCGAAAAAATGACGCGGGCGCCGGTACTGGCCAGCTGCTCGGTGGTGGCGTACGCCAATCCCCCCGAGCAGATCGAGCGCCTGCTGCGCGGGGTGAGCGGCAGCTGGCCGCGGCTGCTGACCTACCTGATCGAGAACTCCCCCGAGGACAGCCTGCGCAGCCTGGCGCCGCGCTACCAGGCCCTGTACTGGCACCAGCCGGACAATCCGGGCTTCGGCCGTTCGCACAACCGGGCGATGCGCGCCGCGATGGAGGCCGGCAGCCGCTACCACTTCGTCCTCAATCCCGATATTTATTTTTCTGAAGACAGCTTTCCACGCCTGCTGGCCTACATGGAAAGCCAGGCCGACGTGGCCATGCTGTCCCCGCGCATCTGCTTCCCCGATGGCCGCCTGCAGCCGCTGTGCAAGCTCCTGCCGGCGCCGATCGGCCTGGCGACGCGGCGCTTCCTGCCCTGGCTGCACCGGCGCACCGGACTCCAGCGCGACTACGAGATGCATGCGAGCGGGTACGACCGCATCATGGACGTGCCGGTCCTGTCCGGATGCTTCATGCTGATCCGCACCGATGCGCTGGCCAGGGCGGGGCTGTTCGACGAACGTTTCTTCCTGTATTTCGAGGACGTCGACTTGTCGCGGCGTCTGGCCCGTGTCGGACGCACGGTGTTCTATCCGCACGTGACGGTGATGCACGAATATGGCCGCGGCTCCTACCGGGACTGGCGCTTGCTGTGCCATCACAGTGCTTCCGCGGTGCGCTACTTCAACAAATGGGGCTGGTGGTTCGACGAGGAGCGAGAGCGCGTCAATGCCCGCGCGCTAGGCAGCATCTCGCTTGCGAAAGGAGAAGGCGGCGTGGGCATCGACGCCGCCGGGGACGTGGCGCCTTAGAGTGCCTTAGTAAAGCTGCCCGCCGAAAGGATCGCTGATGGTCTGCCTTGCGTAGTCGATGCCGCTCAGCTCGGCATACTGGGCCATGCTGCGCACCGTACCGAGCCCATAGGCGCCGGGCAGGCCATCGCCCATCAGCAGGCGGTTCAGGCGCAGTTTGGCGCGCTCGGTCAGGTAGTTGGATGTGAAGGCGCGCCGCGCATCCAGCTCGCCGTGCCAGTGGTGGGTTTCGTAGGGCGTGCCTTCGGTCTTGTACAGGTGGTAGACCGGGGTGGTGAGCGGATGAAAGATGTCCCAGCCGCGCGTGAAGGCGCGGATCGCCAGGCTTTGCTCCTCGCCATGGAAGTACAGCCAGGGGTCGTAGGGGACCTCTTCCACGAAGCTGCCGGCCGCGAACAGGAAGCCGGCGGACACGTGGCAGCCCATCACTGGCTCGCTGGTAAACAGGTGGCGCGCCATGAAGCGCAGCACGGCGTCGCCAGGTGTCAGGTTCTTTTCCGGATGCGGGCGCAGCACCAGCGCGGTGCGGCCTTCGCCCGGTGTGTACTGGGGCTTGCCGTCGACCATGTCGAAGCGGTAGGGATAGGTGCTGATGATCGGCTTGGCCGAGCGTTCGCCCAGTGTCCCGTGCAGGCTGCGCAACTGCTCGTCCCAGCCCGGCTCGAACAGGGTGTGCGAATCGACCTGCAGCAGGAAGGCTTCGCCGTCGTACAGCGAAAAGGCGCTGCTGCGCGCCCAGCTCACGCCCAGCGTGTCCTGCGGGTGCAGGTGCACGTAGCGCACCCGGCGCGCGAAGGGCAGGGCGGCAATCGCGGCACGCTGGTCCGCGAGGTGCTGGTCGACCACGCCCAGCGACAGCAGCTCCGGGCGGGCGGCTTTCGCCACCGCGTCGTTCAGGGTGAAGAACAGCATCGGGTCGAGGTAGGACGCAATGCTGATGAAGATGGTCTGGCTGCTCGTTGGCGTCATCGGGCTCAGGCGGTGATTCCCTGGAAGGGGCCGCCGTCGGCCTTGAGCGCGCGCTGCACGGCCGATGCGGGAAGGTTCATCAGGAGCCGCACCAGCTCCGGCTGGCGGTTGGTCGCGGTCTTCTGGTAGATCGACACCAGCTGCTTGCGCACCGTATCGTACTGCACTCCCAGCGTCTCGGCGATGCTCTTCAGCGGGATGCCGTCGGCCAGCAGCGAGGCCACGCGGCATTCGGCGTGGGACAGGCCGAATGCCGCGGTGAGCAGGTCCGAATCGATTTCCTGGGCCGAGGTTGGGTGGTAGAAGAACAGCATCACCAGCGGGCGCAGGCCGAAGCTGCCCAGGGTGCGTTCCGGCACCAGGAGGGTGAAGAAGCCATACAGGACGTCCTGCGCGGCGCCGGACTCGCTGGTCATGTGCAGGGAGCGGAAGGCCTTGTCCGTATCCGCACCGGCGCCGGCAGCGCTGCGTGCCCGGTGCTCGAGCTCTGCGCACTGATCCAGGAAGGCGCGGCGGTAGGCTTGCGGCAGCACCAGGCGCTTCTCAAGCACTTGCACCAGTCTGGTCGTGCCGAGCAGGCAGCGCGCCGCCTCGTTCGCCAGCACCACCTCGCCGCCGGTGGTCAGAAGCATGACCGGCTGGCGCAGCTTGTCGACCAGCGCGTGCCCGACCAGGGCCTGGGCCGAATACACGAACTGGGCCAGGCCCATGCGCGTGGCACGCTGCAGGTGCGGGCGCAGACGGTCGAGGAAGGCCAGGGCGTCCGGCGGCATCGGGCCTTCGCCGGGACGGCGCAAGCAGGCCAGCAGCACGGTCGCCTCGCTGTTCTCGACCAGCTTGCAGGCCGTCAGGTAGCGCGCGCCGTGCGGGAGCAGGAACTCCTGATAGAACGGATCGCTGGCGACGAAGGCTTCGTCGAAATGCTCGTGACAGTGCAGCCACCCGTCCGCCCATTGCGTACGCATCAGCCCGACACGCGGATCGACGAACTGGTATTTCTGGATGTATTCCAGGTCGATCTGCGGCGCCATGTCGGCGCCGTCGCTGTACGACAGGGCGCCATGGGCGGCGTCGAAAGCGAGCAGGTGGATGGCGCGCCCGCCGACCGCCTCATGCAGGCATTCGAGCACGCTGCGCCAGGCGGCCCGGTTGTCCAGCGTGTCGTAGATGAGGTTGACGGCGCGGTCGAACTGCGCCTGGGACAGATCCAATATTTGCTCCGCTCAATAATTCCCATGCATCCTAACTGATGCAAAGAAGTATTGAAACTACTGGTTGTCCTGCCTCCTCGCCAAAAGTTTAATCTTGTTGTGTTGATAATACAGAACAGCGCTCCGGATCAGAGAGTGCTGGATGGTGGGGAACTCAGCAGGACTGTCCTGACCGCGCCTCCTGACGCCGGCGTGAGCTGGTAGACGCGGTCGTATTCGTCGTCGCCGATGTCGGCGCCGGGCGCGCCGCCGAACAGCCGCACCAGTTCCGGCAGGGTGTTCGAGTGACCCACCACCAGCACCGGCCCGGACAAGGCTTTCACCTTCTCGACCAGCGCTTTCGGCGCGCGCGGGTCATACAGTTGCACCTCGAGCCCGATGCGCTGGGCCAGCGGCTGGGCGGTCTGGCGCGTGCGCTGGGTCGGCGTGCTGAACACGGCGGTGATGCCGGTGCGCGACAGGATGACGGCAATCGCCTGCGCCCGCGCCTGGCCTTGCGGGGTCAGCTCCGGGTCCTGGCCCACGCTGGCCTTCTCGCCATGGCGCACGAGGTAGATCGCGCTCGGCTCGGCCAGCGCCGCGCCGGGGGCGAGGATGGCCAGGCTGAAGGACAGGCAGCGGAACAGGCGGGCGGACAGGCTCATGGGATCCTCTTGTCGATGGGGACGAAAAGCAGGCAGCGTAGCATGTCTTCGCCGGTTCATTCAGGCTTTCGCCGCTGAGCCAGGCGCGATGCTGCCGAGTTGTATTTTCGTCCGCATCGTGCGCACGCAGGGGCGCTCGCGCGACACGCTCTCCTCGCAGCGCTACTCTATGCCCGAGGCCGCCAGCCGATTGGCCTGCGGCTTCAGCGATGCGCTTTTCCAGGAGGAATAAATGGAGAAACGACAACTGCTGGCCACCGCAGTACTGGCGCTGGCCGCCGCCGGCGCGCAGGGCCAGGAAACCACGTGGCGGGTGGAATTTCTCGACGTCCTTGGCCGGAGCACGCACTGGAGTCCGGAACCGGACCCGCCGCCGCCTTTTACCGCGGTCACCCTGAGTGGCCTGGTCAAGGGAGAGGACCGCAACCGCGACGGCTGGATCGACCGCTCCGAGTTAAGCGAGCTCAGGTTTGGCCATGATGGTGTTTCCGGAAACTATGCCACCTGCGGCACCTGGGGCGACAGCGGCAACAACTGCACCCTGAGCCGCTTCGTGTTCGCGCCCGAGGGACCGCTTGGGCCGAGCTTCGAGATGACGGGGCAGTGGAACCAGGACCTGGGCGGCAGGATGGAAAGTATCGTGCGGACGGAAACCGGTGCGGAATACAGCTACGCCTTCTACAGGAGCGCGTACGGCTCGTATTTCTGGACCGAGGACACGACGCTGCGGATCACCCAGGTGTCCGCAGTGCCCGAGCCGGCCGCCGGCATGATGCTGGCCGCCGGCCTGGCGGCCCTCATGGGAGCACGACGCCGGCGCCCCGGATGATCAGAGCTGCGTGAGCGAGATCGTGTTCGCCGCCGGTGTCGAGCACGGCTCCTCGTCGAAGGCGATGTCGCCGTTCGGATTCGCCACGCCGTCCGTCTTCAGGTCGACGAAGCCGAACAGGTTGCGGTCCTGCAGGTGCGAGGGCACCACGGTGGAAAGCGACGAGAACACGTTCTCCACGCGGCCCGGATGCTTCTTTTCCCAGTCGCGCAGCATGGCCTTGATCTGCTTGCGCTGCAGGTTTTCCTGCGAGCCGCACAGGTCGCACGGGATGATCGGGAAGCCTTTGACTTCCGCATAGCGCTCGGTATCGGCTTCCTTCACGTAGGCCAGCGGGCGGATCACCATGTGCTTGCCGTCGTCCGAGACCAGCTTGGCCGGCATGCCCTTCAGCTTCCCGCCGAAGAACATGTTCAGGAAGAAGGTTTCGAGGATGTCGTCACGGTGGTGGCCCAGGGCGATCTTGTTGCAGCCCAGCTCGTCCGCCACGCGGTACAGGATCCCGCGCCGCAGGCGCGAGCACAGCGAGCAGGTGGTCTTGCCTTCCGGGACCAGGCGCTTGACGATGCTGTAGGTGTCCTGGTTTTCGATGTGGTACGGCACACCGAGTTTCTCCAGGTAAGCAGGCAGCACATCAGCAGGGAAGTTCGGCTGCTTCTGGTCGAGGTTGACCGCGACGATGTCGAAATGGATCGGCGCGCGCTCGCGCAGGGTCATCAGGATGTCCAGCAGGGCATAGCTGTCCTTGCCGCCGGACAGGCAGACCATCACCTTGTCGCCGTCCTCGATCATGTTGAAGTCGCCAATCGCCTGGCCCACCAGGCGGCACAGGCGCTTGTGCAGCTTGTTGTTCTCGAACGCCAGCTTCTCCGCCTTCTTGGCAGCATCGGCGTTCAGTTGATCGAAATCCGCTTCGCTCATGCTTCTTCCTTCAGCTGGAACACTTCCACGCCCACGCCTTCGCAGTCCGGGTAGACGTCCGGCTTCATGGTCGACACGCGCGCGGCGCGCACCCGAGGGTGGGTCAGCATCGCCTTGACCACGTCGTCGCACAGGGTTTCCTGCAGGTGAATGTGGCCTTTCGAGATGCGCTTGGCGATGGTTTCGCGCATGAAGTCGTAGTCGACCACTTCCGACAGCTGGTCGGCTTTCGGGGTCGACTGCTCGAGCGGGATGTACAGGTCGACGTTGATCAGGACACGCTGTTCCGCCCGCTTCTCGAAGTCGTGCACGCCGATGTTGATCATGACTTCGTAATTGCGCAGGAACAGCCGGCGGCAGTCGCGCAAGCTCGGGTGGATCAGGGCGGATAACATGGGTAGAGCCTTATTAGGAATGTTGATTGTTTTCAGTCAGGAACATCACGTCTCGTGATAGTGGCGCCAGGTGCTGGCCGCCATCGACCAGCAGGGTGGTGCCGGTCAGTGCGCGCGCGCCGGCGGCATACACCACCGCATCGGCGATGTCCTGCGGGGTCGAGGAACGGCCCAGCGGCGTCATGCGGTGCGCCTGCGCGAAGCCTTCCTCGCTCTGCTCGCCCGACACCATCGTGATGCCGGGCGCCACGCCGACCACGCGCACCGCGGGCGCCAGCGCCTGCGCCAGCATCGTGGTGGCCGCGTGCAGCGCCGCCTTCGACAACGTGTACGACAGAAAATCCGGGTTGAGATTGTACAGTTTCTGGTCCAGCAGGTTGATCACCACGGACTGCGAGCCTGCCGGCGTGGCGGCGTGCAGGGCCTGCGCCAGCAGCAGCGGCGCGGTCAGGTTCGCACCCATGTGCGTGGCGAGCAGGGCCGGTGAAAAACTGGTCGCACTGTCGTATTCGAACAACGATGCGTTATTGACCACGCAGCCGATCACGCCCAGTTCCGCCGCCACGCGGCCGGGCAGGGCGCGTACCGCGGCTTCATCGAGCAGGTCGCACTGAAACAGGGCGGCGCGCCGGCCGAGGGCGCGGATGGCTTGCGCCGTCTCCAGGGCCTCGCGCTCGGAATGGCGGTAGTGCACGGCGACGTCCCAGCCGGCGCCAGCCAGGCCGAGCGCGATCGCACGCCCCAGGCGGCGGCCGGCGCCGGTCACGAGCGCGAGCTTCGAAGCGGTGTGGGCGGATTGCGTCATCGATCGATCTTGTACTGAGGATGTGTGCTGAGTTTGAAAGATGCTGCTTGTTGGCCGTTTCGCTACAATGCCGGCATGTCCCTGCCCGCACCCACTCCCGACGCGCTCGCCGCGTCCCACTCCCTGCAACAACTGATCGCCGCCGAGATCGAACAGCTCGGCGGGGCGATGGCGTTTTCACGGTTCATGGAACTGGCGCTGTACGCACCCAGGCTCGGGTATTACAGCGGCGGCGCGTCCAAACTGGGGGCTAGCGGCGATTTCACGACCGCGCCCGAGATGTCGCCCCTGTTCGGGGCAGCCCTGGCGCGCGCGGCAGCCGCTATTATCGCCCAAAGCGCGCCCGATATCATCGAATTCGGCGCCGGCACCGGCAAGCTGGCGCGCGACGTGCTCACCGCGCTTGGCGAGATGGGCGTGCAGGTGCGCTCGTACACCATCATCGAATTGTCGGGCGAGCTGCGCGCGCGCCAGCAGGAAGCCCTGAAGGATTTGCCGGTGGTAACGTGGCTGGACGGCATGCCCGCATCGTTCAGCGGCGTGGTGCTGGCCAACGAGGTGCTCGATGCGATGCCGGTCGAACTCGTCATCCGCAAGGACGGCCGCTGGCAGCGCCAGATGGTCACCGTCGACAACGGCGCCTTCGCCTTCGTCCAGCAGGCACTGCCGCCGGAGCTTGCGGCCCAGGTGGCGCGCCAGATTCCCGAGGCCGAGCACCTGCCGGACGGCTACGTCACCGAGATCCACCCCGTGGCCGAAGGCTTCATGGCTTCGCTGGCGACGATGATGAAGGGCGGGCGCGGCGCCGCCTTCCTGTTCGACTACGGTTTCCCGGCGCACGAGTACTACCTCGACCAGCGCATGGGCGGCACCCTGATGTGCCACTACCGCCACCATTCGCATCCGGATCCGTTCTTCCTGCCGGGCCTGCAGGACATCACCGCCCACGTGGACTTCACCGCGATGGCGCTGGCGTCGCAGGAAGCCGGCCTGCCGGTGCTGGCCTACATGAACCAGGCCTCCTTCCTGCTCGGCTGCGGCATTGGCGAACTGCTGATGGAAACCGACCCGGCCGATGCGATGCGCTTCCTGCCGCAATCGAAGGCGGTGCAGAAGCTGGTGTCGCCGGCCGAGATGGGTGAGCTGTTCAAGGTGCTGGTCGTAGGTAAGGATGTGGACTTGCCAATTGCTATCGTGCGGGCGGACCGGGCCCACCGCCTGTAGAATTTTTGACATCTTGCGCTCCGGATACAAATCCGGCTAAGCTGTACAACCCGGAGCGTCCGCAGATGGTCAACGGAACAGCGCCGACGGAACCGCGCACCTGAAAGATTATGGCCAAGATCCATACCCACTATGACAACCTGAAGGTCGCGCGCGGCGCGCCGGCGGAAGTCATTCGTGCGGCATACAAGGCCCTCAGCCAGAAATACCATCCCGACAAGAATCCGGGCGACGAGAAAGCCGCCCGCATCATGGCGATCGTCAATACCGCCTACAACACCCTGTCCGACCCGGTGCGCCGCAAGGAGCACGACGAATGGATCGCCTCGGAAGAGTGGGAAGTCGAATGGCTGGAAAGCACCGGCGCCGAAGAGACGCCCGGCCGCCCGCCGCGGCCGGATGCCTGGGAGCCGAAGGTTCCGGACACGTCTGCACGCCCGCGTCCGCGCCTGATGCGCGACCCGCGCTGGTGGCTGGGCCTGGCCACCTGTTTCGTGGCCGGCGCGGGCGCGGCCTTCTACCTGGTGGAGCCGCCGCGCGCCAAGCTGCCGCCGGTACTGGCCTGGGCCGGCAAGCCGGATCCCGCTCCGAGCATACCCACCGATCGTCCCGACGAGCTCGGCACGGACGCCAGCACCGAAGGCTGGGCGCGCCGCTTCGGCGGCGAAGGCTCGGCGCCGCCACCCGAGATCAAGGCGCTCGCCGTGACCCAGCTGGTGGTGCCGGCGCAGGCGCCCGACTGCGGCACCGACCTGCAGACCCTGACCGCTCCCAGCGGCGACCCATGGCCGGCCGAGTCCGGCTACCTGCCGGGCTATCCGGTGGGCAACAGCGGCAGCGAGATGCAGTTCCTGATCGACAACAGCGCGAACGCCTCGCCGATCTTCGTCAAGCTGTACGACCTCGACCGCCGCTCGAACGTGCGCCACGCCTACGTGCAGGCGCGCGCGACCTTCGTGATCGACAAGCTCAGCGCCGGAAAATACGAAGTCCGCTATCAGAACATCATCGTCGGCGACAGCAAGACCGAATGCCTGAACGGCCGCCGCGTGCAGCTGCGCCGGGCGGCCGCCTTGGCCCCATAAGGACCGGAACAGACCCGGTTGTCGTTTTTTCGCGCAACAACCAAAAGTTGCGCTACGTCTTTACCCAATTTACGTAATTTGTTCCCTAGCCGTAATATACTGGGATGATGCGACGCCAATGCAGCGTTGCCGCACGCCCAACGCAGGCTGGACAAGAACATGAACGAACTGGAAGGCCTGACGGCCCTGATCATCGAGCCCCATTCGGGCATGCGCGCCAACATCCACAGCATGCTCAACATGTGTGGCCTGACGCGCATCGAACACGCCAGTTCGTCCAATCTGGCGGTCAAGCATCTCGGCCTGCGCAGCTTCGACATGATCCTGTGCGAATACGACCTCGAGGGCGGCCAGGACGGCCAGCAGCTGCTCGAGGACGTGCGCCACCACAAGCTGATGCCGCTGTCGACCATGTTCTTCATGGTCACGGCCGAGGGCAACCACAGCAAGGTGGTCAGCGCCGCCGAGCTGGCGCCGACCGATTACATCCTCAAGCCATTCACCGCCGACCGCCTGCTCGACCGCATCGCGCGCGCCCTCGACCGCCGCAGCGCCTTCATGCCGGTGTATACCCTGATGGAAGCCGGCGACCAGCGCGAAGCGATCGAAGCCTGCAGCGAAGGCGAGCGCCTGCACCCGCGCTACGCGATCGACTTCATGCGCCTGCGCGCCGAGCTGCACGTGTTCCTGGGCGAGCCGGACCAGGCGGAACCGATCTACCGCAAGCTCATCGACATGAAGGCGATCGCCTGGGCGCGCCTGGGCCTGGCCAAGACCCTGTTCCTGCGCAAGCAATTCGACGAAGCCAAGGGGATGCTGGAAGAGCTGGTCGACACCAATCGCAACTTCGTCGACGCCTACGACTGGCTGGCGCGCACCCATGCGGCGGTGGGCGACCTGGCCAGCTCCCAGGCCGTTCTGAATGATGCGGTGGCGGTGTCGCCGCATGCCGTGCGGCGCCTGCGCACACTGGGCGAGACCGCCTTCGAGGCCGGCGATACCGCGGCGGCCGAAAAGGCGCTCAAGCAGGTGGTGGCCAAGGCCAGGTATTCCGAATTCCGCGACCCCGAAGACCACGTCAAGCTGGTGCGCACGCTGGTGAAGAAGGGCGACCCGGTGGCCGCGGCCTCGGTCATCCGCGACCTCGACCGCTCGATGGGCGGGCGTCCCGCCACCGTCCTGTGCAGCGCGATCTCCTCGGCCCTGCTGCACGAATACACCGGCAACGAAGCGCGCCTGAACGACTCCCTGGCCACCGCCCTGGCGGCCTGTGCCGAAGTGCCGGGGCTCTCCAGCGAACTGAAGCTGGAGCTGGCGCGCACCTGCCTCGAGAACAACATGGAAGAGGGCGGCGCCGACCTGGTGCGCGAGGTCATGCGCAATGCCCCGAACGACGCCGCCATGCTGCGCGCGATGGGCGTGCTGGAAGGGGCGGGCTTTCCCGACCTGGCGCGCACGCTGGCGCAGGAAAGCCGCCAGCACGTGGTCGACCTGGTGGCCGACGGCGCGGCGCGCGCCCGCAGCGGCGACTACAAGGGCGCCGTGAGCATGATGCTGGAAGCCGCGGCCAAGCTGCCGAACAATCCGGCGGTGGCCTTCAACGCCGCGCTGGCGACCCTGCGCTGCCTCGAGCACGACGGCTGGGAGGACAAGCTCGGCCAGCAGGCCATCGGCCTGATCGGCAACGTGCGCACGCTCGACCCGGGCAACCCGAAGCTGGGCGCCTTGTCGGCCCTGCACCACCAGGTACTCAGGAAATACGAACGAAACGCGCAGGGGCGCCCGGCCAAACCGGGCCAGAAAAGCGCCCCCGCAGCCGCCCCCGCGGGGAAAGCAGCATAGGAAAGATGAGCCGCGATGGCAGCAATGTTTGACGCGATCCCGCCGGAAGGCGCGACCCGGCGCGTGCGCGCCGCCCTGATGCACAAGGTCTGCGGCGACGAAGAGATGTTCGCCCTCGGGGCTTCGATCGCCCGCGTGGTCGAGATGGCCTCGAGCGACGACCAGGGCACCCACGACCTGGCCTATTACGTGGTCTCGGACCCGGCGCTGACCCAGCGCATCCTGCGCCTGTCCAACACCATCCAGTACCGCACCCCGGGCGGCACGCCGGTGACGACGATCTCGCGCGCCATCTCGCTGCTCGGCTTCGACAACGTCAAGACCACGGCGCTGGCGATGCTGCTGGTCGATGCGCTCGACAGCTCGGAACATGCCGGCAGCGTGCGCATGGAGCTGGAAGCGGCCCTGTGCGCCAGCCTGGTGGGCCGCGAGATGGCGCGCCACAGCTTCTTCCAGGGCGCCGAGGAAGCGGCAATCTGCGCGCTGTTCAAGAACCTGGCCCCGCTGCTGGTGGCCAGCCACGAGCACGAGCGCTACCGCGAGATCGCCGCCCTGGTGGCGGGCGGCAAGCACACGGTCGGGCAGGCTTCGCAGATGATCCTGGGGGCAAGCTACGACGCGCTGTCGCAGGCGGTGCTGGCCGAGTGGAAGATCCCCGACGTGATCGTGCGCGCCCAGGCTGCCCTGGCGCCCACCGCCGTGCGGGTGGCCGCCAACCGCGGCGAATGGATGCGCCAGGTGGCGGCCTTCGGCCTGGACGTGGCGCGACTGCTGGCCAGGACCCACGAGCCGGCCGGCTCGAAAGAGGCGCTGGCGCTGCTGGGGCGTTACGGCGAGGCCCTCGACCTCGACCGCGCCCGCATGGACGAGTTGATGAGCACCGTGCAGGACGGCATGCGCGCCCTGCTGGAGAGCATGAACATGCAGCCCACCCCCAGGAGCGAGGCGCAGGAAGGCGGCAAGGGCCTGCCGAACGTGCTGATGCTGGCCACGCTCGACGCCGGCGAGGAGGAGCAGGAGGGCCTGCATCCGAGCGGCAAGCCGAAGAACGCACGCGACCTGCTGCTGGCCGGCGTGCAGGACGTGACCCAGATGCGCGCCTCGGGCGGCAAGGTCAACGACGTGGTGCTGGCGGTGCTCGAGACCCTGTATGGCGCGCTCGGCTTTCGCTTCGCCACCGTGTGCCTGAAGGATGCGAAGAGCGGCCAGTACCGGGCGCGCGCGGTGCTGGGCGAGGACAGCGCGCGCCAGCAGGCCGGCTTCGCCTTCCCGGTGGCCTCGAGCCGCGACCTGTTCCACCTGGCGATGGAGAACGACGCCGACCTGATGATCTCGGACGCCTCCAGCCCCAAGATCCGCGACCTGCTGCCGGAGTGGCATTGCAGGCTGCTGCCGGATGCGCGCAGCTTCATCGTGCTGCCGCTGGTGGTGGGGAAGGTGCAGCTGGGGCTGTTCTATGCGGACCGCACGCTGACGGCGCCGGAGGGCGTGCCACCGGACGAGACGGCCCTGATCAAGGCCTTGAAAGGGCAGGTGCTGGCGGCGCTGGCGCCATAAAAACGGGGCATTTCGACTTTCCCTGCAATTCGCGCAAAATCACCCTTGTGGTTTTGCATCCCGCCCGTTACAATCACGCCCCGAAGCAACGCTGCTATGCGAAGCCAGACAAAGTCTGGTGAAACATAGTTGACACTACGTTGAGCTTGCTTCATACTCTGCGGTTCTTCGCGGTGGGGTGGCCGAGTGGTTAAAGGCAGCAGACTGTAAATCTGCCCTCTCTGAGTACGCTGGTTCGAATCCAGCCCCCACCACCAAAAAGAAGAGTCGAAGGAATTGAAAAGTTGTACCTCGCGGGTGTAGCTCAATGGTAGAGCAGAAGCCTTCCAAGCTTACGACGAGGGTTCGATTCCCTTCACCCGCTCCAGTTAGTGCGGTGTTTCTAACCGCAAAAAATAAGCCCTTGTAGCTCAGTGGTAGAGCACTCCCTTGGTAAGGGAGAGGCCACGTGTTCAATCCACGTCAAGGGCACCAGAATTTTGTACGGCAGTCGCGTTGCACTCGTCCGTCAGGTGTGCCTGGTAATTCTCAAAAAAATCGTTAGATCTTAGGAGTCTGAAATGGCAAAGGAAAAATTCGAACGGACCAAGCCGCACGTCAACGTCGGCACCATCGGTCACGTTGACCACGGCAAAACCACCCTGACGGCTGCAATCGCAACCGTTCTGTCGAAGAAGTTCGGCGGCGAAGCCAAGGCCTACGACCAGATCGACGCGGCTCCGGAAGAGAAAGCACGCGGCATCACCATCAACACCGCGCACGTCGAGTACGAAACCGCAAACCGTCACTACGCACACGTTGACTGCCCAGGCCACGCCGACTACATCAAGAACATGATTACCGGTGCAGCGCAGATGGACGGCGCGATCCTGG
This sequence comes from Massilia sp. BHUDP2, assembly GCF_046236355.1. Taxonomy (NCBI): domain Bacteria; kingdom Pseudomonadati; phylum Pseudomonadota; class Betaproteobacteria; order Burkholderiales; family Oxalobacteraceae; genus Massilia; species Massilia sp. BHUDP2. Next base: position 472,608 of record NZ_JBJUVW010000003.1, on the reverse strand, counting down.
TGTGCTCGGCCGCTGACGGCCCGATGCCGCAGACCCGCGAGCACATCCTGCTGGCGCGTCAGGTTGGCGTTCCGTACATCATCGTGTTCCTGAACAAGTGCGACCTGGTCGACGACGCAGAACTGCTGGAACTGGTCGAAATGGAAGTGCGCGAGCTCCTGTCGAAGTACGAGTTCCCGGGCGACGACCTGCCGATCATCAAGGGTTCGGCTCGTATGGCCCTGGAAGGCCAGGCTGGTCCGCTGGGCGAAGAAGCCATCATGCAACTGGCTGAGGCGCTGGATTCGTACATCCCGACCCCGGAACGTGCCGTTGACGGCGCCTTCCTGATGCCGGTGGAAGACGTGTTCTCGATCTCGGGTCGCGGCACCGTGGTGACCGGTCGTGTCGAGCGCGGCATCATCAAGGTCGGCGAAGAAATCGAAATCGTCGGTATCGTTGACACCGTCAAGACCACCTGCACCGGCGTGGAAATGTTCCGCAAGCTGCTGGACCAGGGTCAAGCTGGCGACAACGTCGGCCTGCTGCTGCGCGGCACCAAGCGTGAAGACGTCCAGCGTGGCCAGGTTCTGGCCAAGCCGGGCTCGATCAAGCCGCACACCGACTTCACCGGCGAAGTGTACGTCCTGTCGAAAGACGAAGGCGGCCGTCACACCCCGTTCTTCAACAACTACCGTCCGCAGTTCTACTTCCGTACGACTGACGTGACCGGTTCGATCGTGCTGCCGGCCGACAAAGAAATGGTCATGCCAGGCGACAACGTGTCGATCACCGTCAAGCTGATCGCTCCGATCGCGATGGAAGAAGGTCTGCGCTTCGCAATCCGCGAAGGCGGCCGTACCGTCGGCGCCGGCGTGGTTGCCAAGATCATCGCCTAATAAGCGATGGTAGAGGGAGGCAGAGCAACGCTTCCCTCGACCAGTATTGCCTGGTACGCGCGTACCATGTATAATGCTGGATTCAGCGAGAAGTTTTCGTAGGGGTGTAGCTCAATTGGCAGAGCGTCGGTCTCCAAAACCGAAGGTCGCGGGTTCGATTCCCTCCGCCCCTGCCACCGAATTCTGGTGCGTAGGCACCGAAAGTAAAGAAGAATGTCCAATCAATCCGTGCAAACTGTCAGCACCTCGAATGACAAGTTCAAGGTCGCACTGGCGGTAGTTGCCACGATTGCAGGCGTTGTCGGGTTCTTTTACCTGAAAGGCCAAAACAAACCAGCCTTGGTCGCCGCCGGCGCCCTCGTGGCTGGTTTAGTTTTTGCTGTCCTGCTTTTGTGGACTTCGACCACCGGCCGTGATTTCCTGAGCTTCGCCAAGGAGTCGGTGCGCGAGACCAAGAAAGTTGTTTGGCCGACCCGTCGGGAAGCTACCCAGATCACCGGCATCGTGTTTGCCTTCGTGGTCGTCACCGCAATCTTCCTGTGGGGCACGGATAAGATTCTCGAATTCCTGTTGTACGACCTGATCCTGGGGTGGAAGAGCTAATGAGCGATAACGTGCAAGACAACGCGCCGGGCCAAGACCCGGCGCAAGACGCTGGTGCGGCTCCCGTGAGTGTCCCGGTCAGCAACAAGCGCTGGTACGTCGTCCACGTCTACTCCGGCATGGAAAAGAGCGTCATGCGCGCTCTCACCGAGCGCATCGAGCGCGCGGGCATGCAGGAGCAGTTCGGCCGCATCCTGGTCCCGACTGAAGAAGTCGTCGAGATGCGCAACGGCACCAAGGCCGTCTCCGAGCGTCGTTTCTTCCCGGGCTATGTCCTGGTTGAAATGGAAATGACGGACGAGACCTGGCACCTGGTCAAGAACACCAGCAAGGTCACCGGCTTCATCGGTGGCAAGTCGAACAAGCCGACGCCGATCCCGGCGCGCGAGATCGACAAGATCATGCAGCAGGTCCAGGAAGGCGTCGAAAAGCCGCGTCCAAAAGTCCTGTACGAAGTGGGCGAGCAGGTCCGGATCAAGGAAGGCCCGTTCACCGACTTCAACGGCAACGTCGAGGAAGTCAACTACGAGAAATCGAAGGTGCGTGTCTCTGTCACCATCTTCGGCCGCGCAACTCCGGTGGAGCTGGAGTTCGGGCAGGTAGAGAAAGTCTAAAACGCCGTAATCGGAGCGTTCGCAGCAGCAAGGCGGAATCCGGTAAGAGGAGCCCCGCCAGAGTAGTAGTGGTGGGGCGCTACTACTCAATGCCAATCTAGGAGCCATTCATGGCAAAGAAAATTATTGGCTTTATCAAGCTGCAAGTCCCGGCTGGTAAGGCAAACCCATCCCCACCGATCGGCCCAGCACTGGGTCAGCGCGGCCTGAACATCATGGAATTCTGCAAGGCGTTCAACGCGCAGACCCAGGGTTTCGAGCCGGGCATGCCGATTCCGGTCGTGATCACCGCGTTCGCCGACAAGTCCTTCACCTTCGTGATGAAGACTCCGCCGGCAACCTACCTGATCAAGAAAGCCGCTGGCATCACCAAGGGTTCGCCGAAGCCACATACCGACAAGGTTGGCTCGCTGACCCGTGCCCAGGCTGAAGAAATCGCAAAAACCAAGCAGCCGGACCTGACCGCCGCCGACATGGACGCCGCAGTGCGTATCATCGCTGGCTCGGCACGTTCGATGGGCATCACGGTGGAGGGTGTGTAATGGCTAAGCTGTCCAAGCGCGTCAAAGAAATGAAAGCAAAAGTGGACCGTAACAAGGTCTACGCGTTCGACAACGCTGTGTCGATCGTCAAGGAATTCGCCACCGCCAAGTTCAACGAGTCGATCGACGTCGCGATCCAGCTCGGCGTGGACCCGAAGAAGTCGGACCAGGTGGTCCGCGGTTCGGTCGTCCTGCCAGCAGGCACCGGCAAGACCGTGCGCGTCGCTGTCTTCGCATCGGGCGACAAGGCTGAAGCTGCCAAGGCAGCCGGCGCCGACATCGTCGGTATGGAAGACCTGGCAGAGCGCGTCAAGGCCGGCGACATGCCGTTCGACATCGTGATCGCTTCGCCGGACACCATGCGTATCGTCGGTACCCTGGGTCAGATCCTGGGCCCGCGCGGCCTGATGCCGAACCCGAAGGTCGGCACCGTGACCCCGGACGTGGCTGGCGCCGTCAAGAACGCCAAGGCCGGTCAGGTCCAGTACCGTACCGACAAGGCTGGTATCGTGCACGCCACCATCGGTCGCAAGTCCTTCTCGGACGAGCAGCTGAAGACCAACCTGTCGGCACTGCTGGAAGCCCTGAACAAGGCCAAGCCGGCAACCTCGAAGGGCGTGTACCTGCGCAAGGTCGCGATCTCGTCGACCATGGGCGCCGGCGTCCGCGTCGACCACGCTTCGATCGCTGCTGCTTAATAGCACTGAATAAAGTCCCTGCAGCTTCATCGCAGGGCGCATCTTTGGGCTGTCGGGGCAAATCACCGCTCCGGCAGGCAGTCAAAGACCGTTGGGCCGAAGGCAGAGGTTGAGCCAGAGGTTAATAGACCACCCAACGCAGATGGTGTACCCGAACAAGTTTTGTAGTCCACGCTGCGTGAGTTCATCCGCGTTAGATTGACTTCTTAACTTCGGACGCCGTGTTCGAACCGATGTGAACATGTTGTTTACATCATTTAAGGAGATTGACCGTGGGTCTTAATCTGAATGACAAAAAGGCCGTCGTCGAAGAGGTAAGCGCTAAAGTTGCAACCGCGCAGACCATCGTCGTGGCTGAGTACCGTGGCATCCAGGTTGCTCACTTGACCAAACTCCGTGCAGCCGCACGTGCCCAGGGCGTCTACCTGCGTGTTCTGAAGAACACGCTGGCTCGTCGCTCGGTTGAGGGCACGCAGTTTGCCGCGCTGGCAGATTCCATGACCGGCCCGCTGATCTACTCGATCTCGGACGACGCCGTTGCAGCAGCTAAAGTCATCAATGACTTCGCTAAAACCAACGACAAGCTGGTCGTGAAAGCTGGTAACTACGCTGGTAAGGCACTGGATGTCGCCGGCGTGACCGCGCTGGCAAGCATCCCGAGCCGTGAAGTCCTCATCGCCCAGCTGCTGGGCGTCATGCAGGCACCGGTGTCGGGCTTCGCACGAGTTCTGGCTGCAGTCGCAGCACAAAAAGGCGAAGGCGCCGCTGCTCCGGCAGCGGAAGCCACCGAAGCGTAATCGCTTCGCGTCTTTCTGTTCAAGTAGAACCAAACCTGTACTACACACACACAATATTTGGAGTTTCAAATGGCAATTAGCAAAGAAGAGTTCCTGGACGCAGTTGGCGCAATGTCGGTCATGGAACTGAACGACCTGGTCAAGGCTTTCGAAGAGAAGTTCGGCGTGTCGGCAGCTGCAATGGCAGCACCGGCAGCTGGCGGTGCCGCTGGCGGCGCAGCTGCTGCTGAAGAGCAGACCGAGTTCAACGTTGTCCTGACCGAAGTCGGCGCGAACAAAGTCGGCGTCATCAAGGCAGTCCGCGAAATCACCGGCCTGGGCCTGAAGGAAGCCAAAGACGTCGTCGACGGCGCACCGAAGACCGTGAAAGAAGCCCTGCCGAAAGCTGACGCTGAAGCCGCTAAGAAGAAGCTGGAAGAAGCTGGCGCCAAGGCCGAGCTGAAGTAATACATATGCATTGGGCACTCATCAAGGGTGCCCAGCGCGGGAGTCAAAGCTTGCGGAACCTGCCGAAAGGGAGGGGATGCGGCTTTGGCTCTTTTGTCGTCCCTGCGTCAAACGTTTGCATCTGGGGCCGGCAGGAAACAAAGCATCACTGCATCACCGTTTCAGAAATATCGTAACACAGCAGTACGGCTGTCTTAATCACCTGGCGGGAAAGCAGAGGCTTCAGGCCTTGCGTGTGGTGCGACCACCACTGGCAATTCCTGAATTCTCATCCTTTCTGTCACTCACGGAGTGTCCATGCACTACTCATTTACTGAGAAGAAGCGCATTCGCAAGTCGTTCGCGAAGCGCGCCAACGTTCACAACGTTCCTTATCTTCTGGCTACCCAGCTCGAATCCTACGAGAATTTCCTGCAAGCGGACGCCGTTCCCTCCGTGCGCAAGAACGAAGGCCTGCAATCGGCCTTCAGCTCCATCTTCCCGATCGTGTCGCACAATGGTTTTGCGCGCCTCGAGTTCCTGTCCTATGTGCTGGGCGACCCTGCGTTTGACGTGAAAGAGTGCCAGCAGCGTGGCCTGACCTTCGCGTCGCCGCTGCGCGCCAAGGTGCGTCTGGTGATCCTGGACAAGGAATCGCCGACCAAGCCGGTCGTGAAGGAAATGAAAGAGCAGGAAGTGTACATGGGCGAACTGCCGCTGATGACCACGAACGGTTCGTTCGTCATCAACGGTACCGAGCGCGTCATCGTCTCGCAGCTGCACCGCTCGCCGGGCGTGTTCTTCGAACACGACCGCGGCAAGACCCACTCGTCGGGCAAGCTGCTGTTCTCGGCTCGTATCATTCCTTACCGCGGCTCCTGGCTGGACTTCGAGTTCGACCCGAAGGACATCCTGTTCTTCCGCGTCGACCGTCGCCGCAAGATGCCGGTCACGATCCTGCTGAAGGCCATCGGCATGACGCCGGAGCAGATCCTGGCGAACTTCTTCGTCTTCGACAATTTCACCCTCCGCAATGAAGGCGGCGAGCTGGAGTTCGTGTCCGAACGCCTGCGTGGCGAAGTCGCGCGCTTCGACATCGTCGATCCGAAGTCGGGCAAGACCATCGTCACCAAGGACAAGCGTATCAACGCCAAGCACGTCCGTGACATCGAAGCCGCCGGCATCAAGAGCATTTCGGTTCCGGAAGACTACCTGCTGGGCCGCGTGCTGGCCAAGAACATCGTCGACCAGGACACCGGCGAAGTCATCGCCGTCGCCAACGACGAGCTGACCGAAGAACTGCTGGGCAAGCTGCGCGATGCCAGCGTGACCGACATCCAGACGCTGTACACCAACGACCTGGACCAGGGCGGCTACATCTCGCAGACCCTGCGCACCGACGACACCGCCGACCAGACCGCCGCGCGCGTGGCGATCTACCGCATGATGCGTCCTGGCGAACCGCCGACCGAAGAATCGGTGGAAGCCCTGTTCAACGGCCTGTTCTACATGCCGGAACGCTACGACCTGTCGGCTGTCGGCCGCATGAAGTTCAACCGCCGTATCGGCCGTGACGAACTCGTGGGCGACATGACCCTGTCGAACGAAGACATCCTGGCTGTGATCAAGATCCTGGTCGAGCTGCGCAATGGTCGCGGCGAAGTCGACGACATCGATCACCTGGGTAACCGCCGCGTGCGTTGCGTCGGCGAACTGGCTGAGAACCAGTTCCGTGCCGGCCTGGTGCGCGTCGAGCGCGCAGTGAAGGAACGCCTCGGCCAGGCCGAAGCGGACAACCTGATGCCGCACGACCTGATCAACAGCAAGCCGATCTCGGCAGCGATTCGCGAGTTCTTCGGTTCGTCGCAGCTGTCGCAGTTCATGGACCAGACCAACCCGCTGTCGGAAGTCACCCACAAGCGCCGTGTCTCGGCCCTTGGCCCGGGCGGCCTGACCCGCGAACGTGCAGGCTTCGAGGTGCGCGACGTGCACCCGACCCACTACGGCCGCGTGTGCCCGATCGAAACGCCTGAAGGCCCGAACATCGGCCTGATCAACTCGCTGGCACTGTACGCCCGCCTGAACGAATACGGCTTCCTGGAAACCCCGTACCGCAAGGTCGACGGTTCGAAGGTGACCGACAAGATCGAATACCTGTCGGCGATCGAAGAAGGCCGCTACATCATTGCGCAGGCAAACGCCGCGATCAATGAAGAAGGCGAACTGGTCGACGAGCTGGTATCGGCACGTGAAGCTGGCGAAACCATCCTGGTCTCGCCGGAACGCATCCAGTACATGGACGTGGCCCCGGGCCAGATCGTGTCGGTCGCAGCTTCGCTGATTCCGTTCCTCGAGCACGATGACGCGAACCGTGCACTGATGGGCGCCAACATGCAGCGCCAGGCCGTGCCTTGCCTGCGTCCGGAAAAAGCCTTTGTCGGTACCGGCATCGAGCGCACCGTGGCAGTCGACTCGGGCACCACCGTGCAGGCCCTGCGCGGCGGCGTGGTGGACTACATCGACGCGGGCCGTGTGGTCATCCGCGTCAACGACGACGAGGCGCAAGCCGGCGAAGTCGGTGTGGACATCTACAACCTGATCAAGTACACCCGTTCGAACCAGAACACCAACATCAACCAGCGTCCGATCGTGCAAGTGGGCGATCGCGTGGCACGCGGCGACGTCATCGCCGACGGCGCCTCGACCGACCTGGGCGAACTGGCACTGGGCCAGAACATGCTGGTGGCCTTCATGCCGTGGAACGGCCTGAACTTCGAAGACTCGATCCTGATCTCGGAAAACGTGGTCAAGGACGACCGCTACACCTCGATCCACATCGAAGAACTGTCGGTCGTTGCACGTGACACCAAGCTGGGCGCGGAAGAAATCACCCGCGACATCTCGAACCTGGCCGAGAACCAGCTGGCCCGCCTGGACGAATCGGGCATCGTGTACATCGGCGCCGAAGTGCAAGCCGGCGACGTGCTGGTCGGTAAGGTCACCCCGAAGGGCGAGACCCAGCTGACCCCGGAAGAGAAGCTGCTGCGCGCGATCTTCGGCGAAAAGGCCTCGGACGTGAAGGACACCTCGCTGCGCGTGCCGTCGGGCATGGTCGGCACCGTCATCGACGTGCAAGTGTTCACCCGCGAAGGCATCCAGCGCGACAAGCGCGCCCAGCAGATCATCGACGACGAGCTGAAGCGCTACCGCCTGGACCTGAACGACCAGATGCGTATCGTGGAAGGCGATGCCTTCCAGCGTCTGGAGCGTATGCTGGTCGGTAAGATCGTCAACGGCGGTCCGAAGAAGCTGGCGAAGGGTGCCGCGATCACCGCCGAATACCTGGCCGACCTGGACAAGTTCCACTGGTTCGACATCCGTCCGGCCGACGACGAGACCGCCAACGCACTGGAAGCGATCAAGGAGTCGATCAACGAGAAGCGCCACCAGTTCGACCTGGCCTTCGAAGAGAAGCGCAAGAAGCTGACGCAAGGCGACGAGCTGCAGCCTGGCGTGCAGAAGATGGTCAAGGTCTACCTGGCCGTCAAGCGCCGCCTGCAGTCGGGCGACAAGATGGCAGGCCGCCACGGTAACAAGGGTGTGGTCTCGCGTATCGTTCCGGTGGAAGACATGCCGTTCATGGCCGATGGTACCCCGGCCGACGTCGTGCTGAACCCGCTGGGCGTTCCGTCGCGTATGAACGTCGGTCAGATCCTCGAAACCCACCTCGGTTGGGCGGCGAAGGGCCTGGGCCTGCGTATCGGCGACATGCTGCGCGCACAAGCCAAGGCAGAAGAACTGCGCGGCTTCCTGGGCAAGATCTACAACGAGACCGGCCGCAAGGAAGACCTCGACAGCTTCAGCGATGAAGAGATCCTGACCCTGGCGAACAACCTGAAGAACGGCGTGCCGTTCGCGACGCCGGTGTTCGACGGTGCGCACGAGACCGAAATCCGCCGCATGCTGGACCTGGCGTTCCCGGACGAGATCGCGACCCACCTGGGCATGACCCCGTCGAAGAACCAGGTCACGATGTTCGACGGCCGCACCGGCGAAGCATTCGAGCGCAAGGTTACCGTCGGCTTCATGCACATGCTGAAGCTGCACCACCTGGTCGACGACAAGATGCACGCCCGTTCGACCGGTCCGTACTCGCTGGTGACGCAGCAGCCGCTGGGCGGTAAGGCCCAGTTCGGTGGCCAGCGCTTCGGTGAGATGGAGGTGTGGGCACTGGAAGCCTACGGCGCGTCCTACGTGCTGCAGGAAATGCTGACTGTGAAGTCGGACGACGTGAACGGCCGTACCAAGGTTTACGAGAACCTGGTCAAGGGCGATCACGTGATCGATGCCGGCATGCCGGAATCGTTCAACGTGCTGGTGAAGGAAATCCGCTCGCTGGGTATCGACATCGATCTCGAGCGCAGCTAAGCAGGGCCGGCATGGCCGCCAGCCTTCGGGCTCGGCCTGCTGCCTTTAAAACGTCGCCCCGACGCAGGTTGGGGCCTGAGCCCGGTGCGTACCGGCTTACTTGGATCCCCGCCGGCGCGGGGATGACGCTTTCAAGGGTAGTGGGTCAGCAAGCACCGGCGAAAATCGGTGAGAACCTGGCGGAAGTAGTACCAAGTACAGAATTCAATCACCTGGAGTGATACATGAAAGCACTGCTCGATCTATTCAAGCAAGTTCAGCAAAACGAGAGCTTCGACGCCATCAAGATCGGCCTCGCCTCGCCTGAAAAAATCCGTTCCTGGTCGTTCGGCGAAGTCAAGAAGCCGGAAACCATCAACTACCGCACCTTCAAGCCCGAGCGCGACGGCCTGTTCTGCGCCAAGATCTTTGGCCCGATCAAGGACTACGAATGCCTGTGCGGCAAGTACAAGCGCCTGAAGCATCGCGGCGTCATCTGCGAGAAGTGCGGCGTCGAAGTCACGCTGGCCAAGGTGCGCCGTGAGCGCATGGGCCACATCGAGCTGGCCTCGCCGACCGCCCACATCTGGTTCCTGAAGTCGCTGCCGTCGCGTCTGGGCATGGTCCTGGACATGACCCTGCGCGATATCGAACGCGTGCTGTACTTCGAAGCATACGTCGTGACCGATCCTGGCATGACCCCGCTGAAGAAGTGCCAGATCATGTCGGAAGACGACTACGCCGCCAAGTACGAAGAGTACGGCGACGACTTCACCGCATTCATGGGCGCCGAAGGCATCCGTGAACTGCTGCGCTCGATCGACATCCACCGCGATGCCGAAGCCCTGCGCGTCGAGCTGAAGGAATCGAAATCCGAAGCCAAGATCAAGAAGTACGCCAAGCGCCTGAAAGTGCTCGAGGCGTTCCAGCGCTCGGGCATCAAGCCTGAGTGGATGATCATGGAAGTGCTCCCGGTCCTGCCGCCGGAGCTGCGTCCGCTCGTCCCGCTGGACGGCGGCCGTTTCGCTACTTCGGATCTGAACGATTTGTACCGCCGCGTCATCAACCGTAATAATCGCCTGAAGCGCCTGATGGAACTGCGCGCGCCGGAAATCATTACGCGTAACGAGAAGCGCATGCTGCAGGAAGCAGTGGATTCGCTGCTGGACAACGGCCGTCGCGGCAAAGCGATGACCGGCGCCAACAAGCGTCCGCTGAAGTCGCTGGCTGAAATGATCAAGGGTAAGGGCGGCCGCTTCCGTCAGAACCTGCTGGGCAAGCGCGTCGACTACTCGGGCCGTTCGGTCATCGTGGTGGGTCCGCAGCTCAAACTGCACCAGTGCGGCCTGCCGAAGCTGATGGCCCTGGAACTGTTCAAGCCCTTCATCTTCAACAAGCTGGAACTGATGGGTCTCGCGACCACCATCAAGGCGGCGAAGAAGCTGGTCGAGATCCAGGAACCGGTGGTCTGGGACATCCTGGAAGAGGTCATCAAAGAGCACCCGGTCATGCTGAACCGTGCGCCGACCCTGCACCGTCTCGGTATCCAGGCCTTCGAGCCGGTCCTGATCGAAGGTAAAGCCATCCAGCTGCACCCGCTGGTCTGCGCGGCGTTCAACGCCGACTTCGACGGTGACCAGATGGCAGTCCACGTGCCGCTGTCGATCGAAGCGCAGATGGAAGCCCGCACCCTGATGCTGGCCTCGAACAACATCCTGTTCCCGTCGAACGGCGAACCGTCGATCGTGCCGTCGCAGGATATCGTGCTGGGTCTGTACTACGCGACCCGCGAGGCGATCAACGCCAAGGGCGAAGGCATGATGTTCCCGGACGTGTCGGAGGTCATCCGCGCGTACGACAACAAGGAAGTCGAACTGGCGACCCGCATCACCGTGCGTATCGTCGAGCACCCGAAGAACGCCGAGGGTGAATTCGACCGCACCGTGACCCGCTACGAGACCACCGTCGGCCGCGCCATCCTGTCCGAGATCCTGCCGAAAGGCCTGCCGTTCTCGGTGCTGAACCGCGCGCTGAAGAAGAAGGAAATCTCGAAGCTGATCAACACGTCGTTCCGCAAGTGCGGCCTGCGTGCGACCGTCGTCTTCGCGGACAAGCTGATGCAGTCGGGCTTCCGCCTGGCGACCCGCGCCGGCATCTCGATCGCCGTCGACGACATGCTGATCCCGGACGTCAAGAAGGGCATGATCGCGACCGCCGAAGCGGAAGTGAAGCAGATCGAGCAGCAGTACGCTTCGGGTCTGGTCACCGCCGGCGAGCGTTACAACAAGGTCGTCGACATCTGGGGCAAGACCTCGGACGAAGTCGGCAAGGCGATGATGGACCAGCTGAAAGTGGAACCGGTCACCAAGCGTGACGGCACCGAAGGCACCCAGGAATCGTTCAACGCGATTTACATGATGGCCGACTCGGGCGCCCGTGGTTCGGCAGCCCAGATCCGCCAGCTGGCCGGTATGCGAGGCCTGATGGCCAAGCCGGACGGTTCGATTATCGAAACGCCGATTACCGCGAACTTCCGCGAAGGCCTGAACGTTCTGCAGTACTTCATCTCGACCCACGGCGCTCGTAAAGGTCTGGCGGATACGGCACTGAAGACCGCGAACTCGGGTTACCTGACCCGCCGCCTGGTCGACGTGACCCAGGACCTGGTGGTGATCGAAGACGATTGCGGCACCACCAACGGCACGCACATGAAGGCGATGGTCGAAGGCGGTGAAGTCATCGAGCCGCTGCGCGACCGTATCCTCGGCCGCGTGACCGGTACCGACGTCGTCAACCCGGAAACCCAGGAAACCCTGTTCGAAGCCGGCACCCTGCTGGACGAAGACATGGTGGAAGAGATCGAACGCGTCGGCATCGACGAAGTGAAGGTCCGCACCCCGCTGAACTGCGACACGCGCTACGGCCTGTGCGCCAAGTGCTACGGCCGTGACCTCGGCCGCGGCATGCTGGTCAACGCCGGCGAAGCAGTCGGCGTCGTGGCAGCACAGTCGATCGGTGAGCCGGGTACCCAGCTGACCATGCGTACCTTCCACATCGGTGGTGCGGCATCGCGTGCGGCAGTGGCATCGTCGGTCGAAGCCAAGTCGAACGGCACCGTGCGCTTCACCGCCACGATGCGCTACGTCACCAACGGCAAGGGCGCGCAGATCGTCATCTCGCGTTCGGGCGAAGTCCTGATCACCGACGACCACGGCCGTGAGCGCGAGCGTCACAAGGTGCCGTACGGCGCGACCCTGATCGTCAAGGACGGCCAGGTCGTCAAGGCCGGCACCGCGCTGTCGACCTGGGATCCGCTGACCCGTCCGATCATTACCGAGTACGCCGGTACGATCAAGTTCGAGAATGTGGAAGAGGGCGTTACCGTCGCTCGCCAGGTGGACGAAGTGACCGGCCTGTCGACCCTGGTGGCGATCGATCCGAAGCGCCGCGGTTCGGGCAAGGTCCTGCGTCCGCAGGTCAAGCTGCTGAACGAAGAAGGCCAGGAAGTGAAGATCGCCGGCACCGAACACGCCGTGACGATCGGCTTCCAGGTCGGCGCGCTGATCATGGTCAAGGACGGTCAGCAGGTCTCGGTGGGTGAAGTGCTGGCACGTATCCCGACCGAATCGCAGAAGACCCGTGACATTACCGGTGGTCTGCCGCGCGTTGCCGAACTGTTCGAAGCACGTTCGCCGAAAGACGCGGGCATGCTGGCCGAAGTCACCGGTACCGTCGCATTCGGTAAGGAGACCAAGGGCAAGCAGCGTCTGGAAATCACCGACATGGACGGCAACAAGCACGAGTTCCTGATCACCAAGGACAAGCAAGTGCTGGTGCACGACGGCCAGGTGGTGAACAAGGGCGAGATGATCGTCGACGGTCCGGCCGATCCGCAGGACATCCTGCGCCTGCTGGGTATCGAAGCGCTGGCGCGCTACATCGTGGACGAGGTGCAGGACGTGTACCGTCTGCAGGGTGTGAAGATCAACGACAAGCACATCGAGGTGATCGTTCGCCAGATGCTGCGTCGTGTGCAGATCACCGATGCCGGCGACACCGACTACATCGTCGGCGAGCAGGTGGAGCGTTCGGAACTGCTGGAAGAGAACGACAAGGTCAACGCCGTCGGCAAGCTGCCGGCGCAGTACGAAAACGTGCTGCTGGGTATTACCAAGGCATCGCTGTCGACCGACTCATTCATCTCGGCCGCATCGTTCCAGGAAACCACCCGCGTCCTCACCGAAGCGGCGATCATGGGCAAGCGCGACGGTCTGCGCGGCCTGAAGGAAAACGTCATCGTCGGCCGCCTGATCCCTGGCGGTACCGGTCTGGCATTCCACCGCGCCCGCAAGGAGAAGGAAGTGTGGGAGGCGGAAGAGCGCCAGGCACTGCTGCAGCAGGAGAAGGCCAACATGGCCGCCGAGCTGCAGGCGATGGAAGACCAGCAGAATGCTGCGGCTTCGGTCGAGCAGCATCAGGATGATGGCGAGTGATCGCTGTAGCTAGCTGAAAATGAAGACGGCACCCCGAGGGGTGCCGTTTTTTATTGCTAAAGCCAGCAGTCATTTCTATAAGATAGAAGTTTCTTGATAGGTTGACCTCACCAAAGTTTGTCTAACTCATCATCGCTAATCTCTACCTGGTAGTCTCGTTCTGCTCGTTGATTAGACGCCCAACCATATCGCAATTTGTGTGGGGATTGGTACGCACTGGGCAAAAAACCTGCCCCCATCGCCATTGGTGTCGCATGAAGAACTAATTTTCCTTCTTCAATCTCGATACGTTTAGCGAGTAAGAGAACTGCTGCAAAACTGCTTCCTACAAAATTCGTGTGGAGAGCTGACGACCCAAACATATGCCGTGTATTTGCATAAAAACGAACCTCGATACCATTCGCACGCGCGTGAACAAGACGGTTTTCTTCTCTATCGATGACCTCAGCACTTCGGAATTTGAATCCACGAATCGCAAAGCATAAAGAGCCAGGTTTTACTAGGTTTTTAAATCCTGTTCTGGACCAAAGCGCGCCGAGCTCCAGAGGATTTGTAGCAAGAATTAGATCGTCGACCGCAGTCATATACATGTTGTGAATCTGCTGTGAGGCATCCCAGGCAAATCGATCGTAGATAGTTGCTAGCCACGACCCAGGTGCTTCACGCTGAAATATTGGAACCCCATTCTTATCTATCAATTTTCTCTCATAGAGGTTTTCGAAAGCCCAGGAGTCAAATTTAACATTGTGGGATTTCATCAATCTCGGAAGCTTCTCATGATTAATATAAGTCCACATCGCTTGCCGAAGATTTGATCCTGGGAGCATGGCAGAAGCTGACCGTCTAGATACCTCATTCCCCCACTTTTTCTTTGCGTGCTTGAGTTGACTTGCAGTCAGATTCTGCGACATTGAGTGCTTCGTATGAGCTTCATCATGACAATTCCTGCAAATTACAACTAAGTTATCGATCGAATTATTTGATGGGTCTTGATCAATATGATGGATCTCAACAGGTAATCCAGGAATGCGGCAGACACAGCACGTACGCGCAGCTTCATACAGAACCTCAAACCGCAGAGCGTTCGAAACCGGATGACGGATACGAGAGGTCATCAGTTCTCCTATCGAGATATATATGGCGGCGGGCTATGGCCCTTTAGAACATGGAATCAATGTTTATTTGCTGTCGAAACTTTACATCCACACCGCCTGACCGACGACGCTCCGTATGCGCTCTAACCATTGGTCACCAATTGAAGTGACTTCTTTCAGTTGCGCGTCCGTTGCATCCGCCAACTGCCCAATTGTTTCAAATCCACTTTTTTTCAATTGCGCAATTCGAGCATCAGTTAATCCATATGGGTAGACATTTGATTTCTGCAATTTTTCAATTGGAAGCTCAAGTACTAACAGTTCGCCGTCTACTAGTGGCGCAGGCTGGTCAATGTCAATAATTCCGCTCGACACATGAATATCTGACGGTTGCTCAGGATTTGGATTGAGCCAGTCTGTAAATACGTCTCGGGTCAGGCGCGAAGGATAAGTAAATTCCAATAAATTTGCGAGATTCAAAGAGAAGCGCGGACCTCTTCCACCTGAGCGCATTGCCCGGCTGGCTTCACGTTTTGATAAAAACCCTGCGTATTCTAGGATCTCGAAAACCTTTGCCAATTTCTGGACAAGATCGCGATGGACGATAATAGTTGTCGATCTATTTTGAGCTGCTGCGTGACGAAACAATACATCAGCGAGTTGGCGTGAAGTTTCTACAAGAGGTTGGTAAATGCCTAGTTTTGGTTCAAGCTCTTCCAGAAGCGGCCAATAATAGTCGGAAGCAAGCTCTTTTAGCACAGCTTCAAGAGCTGGTAGACCAGCGCCGTTAACATTCCGAAGTTTTCCACATGCAATAACGAACCCGCGCATGTTACCAACTACTGTTCGGCCAAGAAAACCTGCGGTTTCTCGCGAACCTAAAGAGCGAGTTCTTGCATATCGACTATGAAGGTCTGGAAATCTTGCCGCCATTACCTTATCGAAAAATTCGGCATAGCCCGGTGCACGCTCATCACGTGAAAGATCGAAAACCGTCGCATCGTTGTACACATCGAATCTTATACCAAACCGAGTCACCCCAGGATAAATGGACGCTTTACAAGATACAAGATTGTTTGAAATCGTCCGAAATATACCAAAAAACTCCTCAAGAGATGCTTCGCGACCGATGTGGGCAATGTCGTCAAACATCAAAATAATTCGCTTATTTATCTTTTCTGCAAGCGCACGCAATTCATGCTGCAATGAGCTGACGTCCGTTATCGAAGGGAATAGCGATGATGAAAGCTTATACAGGGAGAGAGTCCTATGTAATTCCCGTGTGAGCAGCTCACACAGCAACTTTTCGTACTCTTGGCCTCTGCTTCTAAGCAAAGGTAAATATCTCAAACTTAAGTAAACGCCAAATGTATTTGAGTCAGCATGCTGTAAACGCCGGCTGGCTTCGATCATCAAAGCGCTTTTCCCACTTCCACGTCCACCCTTGATTAGAACTGGTCCGTGGGTACTAAGAGCATTAATAACACGTTCTTCGTGTTGTAAGAACACATGATATTTTTCGAAATCGTCTGCAGGGCAGTCTTCAGCAGCGATCCAAAGTGATTGTTCGTCCATTTTTAGCCTTTATCTTTCAATCTCGAAATGTTCCAAAAGATTTACGAAATCCGCAAGCACTATTTCTCGATGTGATTTTTGCAATGCAATATCGCAGAATTGGGTATATAGCGCGCAAGTTCCAATTACCGTAATGCAGTCGCTAATCGAAGACTCAACGGTCTCTTTGGTGAGCGATGTGCTGCTTCCTTTTAGAAATTCGAAATGAATTCCTTTTGATAAGCTGGAATATGCTTCTGTGGCATGTTTGCGAAGTCGTCCTAGCACTCGATCGCCTGCCTCAATCGTCAATAATTCCGTTATCCAGTTTGGCAGCGTTGCATAATCTGTTGTCCAGTCAGTTAAATCAGGAATCAATAGTGCATGTGTTGATTCGAATAAATAGTCCGCCATCTGACCGTGTAGCAGTGTTCTATGAATTTGCTTTAGAGAGTCTTGTGACCACCATCCTGAGTTAGGAGGTTTAACGTCAGGAAGTACGTCCTTGGTCCAATTAAAAGAAGAGTTATTTCGCTGTCCTAACGAGAAATCTGAGCTCTCAGCGCCGCGGATAAGTGCCACAAAGCGAATTGGATCTAATCTTCCGAGTAATATGGCAAGAGACTGTTCAAACACGACTCTCGCACAAGTAGGGGCAAACTTAATGAAATCGCGAGTGTTCCGTTGCTGCCATAGCTCATAGAGATTACTAAAATTCTCCTTAAGCGAATCACCTATGCAATCCATGCCGAACGTGAAGTCGCACTCCATGTACTGGCGGTCGATATTGCCGACGCAAAGTCTGTAAATTTCATCCATATTAGGACATTTGTCAAAGTTGATGTATAGTTCTCAGAAATATTCCTGAGCATAACTTAGTTTTGGGAAAAGATGAAGTTGCATCGTCTGCCTCAACGGCAGACGATATGCCGCGAACCGAAGGTTTCCCAAGCTCTACCAGCACACTCTGTTCAGTGCGAGGTCAGCGAGTGCTGTATTAGACCAGTTGGTAATCGTGCCGAGCCGAAGAGTCTAGAGCCCCTTCATTTCGTTCTGGTTCCTTACCCTTCGGAAGAATATGTAGATGACGGAAGCACAGCCAGATGGCTCATGATCAGTGCACCCTCGAGCTGCACGACCCAATGCCGATGCAGACGTTTGCTTTGCGTGCTTCTTCGTAGGCCGAGGGCGGCATCGGCGGCACATTTATTTCGTGTGCTGCCCACGAGACTGACCATCCAGATTGAAATGGCCGCGGTAGCCTAAGTACAGTCAAGTCAAAGCCTAGTAGCGCTCCAAATGGTCGCTGCTGGACCGGCATCGTGTGACTATAAGCATAGATCAACGGCGCGCTAGTAATTAGTTCGCTTCGCCGGTGAGGCCTGATCGACGACGGGCGCGACCATCGATGTGCACGCACTGGCATACAGCTTGTTAGTTCGCACTACAAGCGCCAACCTGCTCGTTATTGCGTCGTTGTGTAGCACGGCGCTCAATTGCCGTGCCGACCCAACTACACCGTCTTACATCTACCGTCCGCACAAACAGATTTTTTCAAATTGGGCCCTTTTTTAGTTCGGTCAGCTTGGTTCCGCGGACCATGCACTGCTTTTCTTCTCGACCGTACACGTCGATGTGCACATAGATGGCTCTTGAGCATAAGACAATCGGACTGCCATGAGGCCGAGCAGGGCAGACTAGCAGTACAGAAGGTTCATCTGGATTCCTTTCGCTGATGAAGCAGCCCTCGGTGACCGCAACACCACTCGCAATGTGTTGTCCACTTAACTCATCCGTACGCTCATCCCGCGTAATGACTGCTATGATTCACAGCTGAGTTATCGATCCATCCACATTCCTTGCCCAGCGAGCACCATGCCTTGGCCCTTTGACGCGGCTTCCGACGCTGCAAGCGCATCGACGACCATGTCGGAAATGGAGCGCCGCATGCGCTCCTTCCCCTGGGAGACGACCCCGGTTGGCCCGGTCAGCGGCTGGCCGCAAAGCCTGAAAAGCGCCGTCCGCACTGTCCTCGACCTGCGCCTGCCGGCCTACCTCGCCTGGGGTGACGGCTACGTCCAGTTCTTCAACGACGCTTACCTCCCCATCCTCGGCGACAAGCACGATGCCGCCCTCGGCAATGACTCGCGCGTCACCTGGTCCGAGATCTGGCCGACCATCGGTCCGATGTGGGAACAGGTGCGCCAGGGCGCGGCGCTCGGCTCCGAAGGATTGCCGCTGACGATCAACCGCTACGGCTACTACGAGACCTGTTACTTCAGCTATTCGTACAGCCCGATCTATGGCGACAGCGGCAAGGTCGAGGGCGTGCTGGTCACCTTCGCCGACATCACCAAGGCCGTGCTGGGCGAACGCCGCCGCGATTACCAGGTCAAGCTGGCCGATACCCTGCGCCGCGAGACCGAGTTCGGGCCGATGCTCAAGGCCACCATTGGCCTCACCAGCGAATACTTCACCAACTCCAATGTCGCCTACGTCGAACTCGACGAGGGCAAGCGCACCTTCACCGTCAAGGAAGAGTGGAAAGACGGCGTCGAGACCGGCGGGGCCCAGGGCACGCTGCCGATCGACATGCTGTCGCCGAACCAGCTCGACGCGTTGCGCGGCGGCGCCACCATCTGCATCAACGACGTCTCGACCGATCCGGAATGCGCGGCGGTCGCCAAGCCCTGCCTGATGCTCGGCATCCATTCGGTGGTGGTGATTCCGCTGAAGGACGGCGACCGCCTGCACGGCGCCGGCTTCCTGTACAAGGACCACGCCTACCGCTGGACCATCGATGAGCGCAGCCTGGCCGAAGACCTGGCGCGCCGCACCTGGGAAGCGCTGCGCCGCATCCGCGCCGAGGAAGCGCTGCGCGAAGAGACGCGCATGCTCGAGCTGCTCAACCGCGCCGGCAAGGTGCTGGCTTCCACGCTCGACATCGACACCCTGCTGCAGTCCGTCACCGACGCCGCCACCGAGCTGACCGGCGCCGAATTCGGCGCCTTCTTCTACAACGGCAAGGATGCCAACGGCGACGCCTACCTGCTGTACACGCTCTGCGGCGCGTCGCGCGAAGCCTTCGAAGGCTTCGGCCACCCGCGCCCGACCGCGGTGTTCGCGCCCACCTTCAACGGCGGGCCGCCGATCCGCAGCGACGACATCACCAAGGACCCGCGCTACGGCAGCATGGGGCCGCACCACGGCATGCCGAAAGGGCACCTGCCGGTGCGCAGCTATTTGGCCGCCGCGGTCAGCTCGCGCTCGGGCGAGGTGCTGGGCGGCCTGTTCTTCGGGCATTCGCAGCCGAAGATGTTCGACGAGCGCACCGAGCAGCTCATCGCCGGCTTCGTGGCCCAGGCCGCGGTGGCGATCGACAATGCGCGCCTGTACGACCTGGCGCAGCGCGCGGCCAGGGAGCGCGAAGGCATCCTGGCCAGCGAGCGCGCCGCGCGCGCCGAGGCCGAGCGTCACAGCAAGATGAAGGACGAGTTCCTCGCCATGCTGGCGCACGAGCTGCGCAACCCGCTGGCGCCGATCACCAACGCGGCCCAGCTGCTGCGCATGCCCAGCGTCGACGAGAACCTGCGCCTCAAGGCCAGCAGCATCATCTCGCGCCAGGTGCGCCACATGACCGAGCTGGTGGACGACCTGCTGGATGTGTCCAGGGTGACGCGCGGCCTGGTCAAGCTCGAGACCGAGACGCTGGAACTGAGCGGCGTGCTGCGCGCCGCGGTGGAGCAGGCGCGCCCCCACATCGAGGAGCGCAAGCATGCGCTGACGGTGGAAGCGCCCATGCGGCAGGTCGTCGTGGCGGGCGACCGCACGCGCCTGGTGCAGGTGCTGGTGAACCTCCTGAACAACGCCGCCAAGTACACGCCGCAGGGCGGCAAGATCACCTTGCGTCTGGAAGCCGGTCCGGAACAGGCGCGCATGACCGTCATCGACAACGGCGCCGGCATGGACGCCAAGCTGCTGCCGCACGTGTTCGACCTGTTCACCCAGGCCGAGCGCACGCCGGACCGCTCGCAGGGCGGCCTCGGGATCGGCCTGGCGCTGGTCAAGACCATCGTCCAGATGCACGGAGGCCAGGTGGAGGCGCACAGCGACGGGCCGAACCTGGGGTCCTCGGTGTCGGTGCTGCTGCCCCTGACCCAGGAAACCGACGCCTCGGTGGCGCCGGCGCCGCTGCGCGCCACGACAGCTGCGCGGCCGGTCGCGCCGTGCACGCTCACCATCGTCGACGACAACGTCGACGCGGCCCAGTCGCTGGCGGTGCTGCTGCGCGAGCAGGGGCATACCGTGCACGTGTTCGACGGCGCCATGCGTACGCTCGCGTCCACCGACATCGCTGACACCCACGCCTTCATCCTCGACATCGGCCTGCCCGACATGACCGGCTACGAGCTGGCGCGCCGCCTGCGCCGCGACCATCCGACGGCCAGCTTCATCGCGCTCACCGGCTACGGCCAGGCGCGCGACCGCGACCTGTCGAAGCAGGCCGGCTTCGAGCACCACCTGGTCAAGCCGGTGGAGTTCCGGGCGCTGGCGGACATCCTGGCCCGGCTGCCGCAGTGCCAGCCGCCGGTCGACACGGCGCAAACAGGTGTGGCACAGGAACCGGATATTGCGGGCGTCAGCTGATTGTGTGTTGACATTGTTGCTGTAACTCAGCAATATTCTTAACTCCCCGACATCTGTCTACGCCCGTGTCCCGTAAAAAGAACAGCCGCCAATGGGCGCGCCTGCGGATCCTGTGTTCCGGCGGGCTGCACCTGATGACCCTCATTCCCGATGCACTGGAGCTGGTGCGCGAGCTGATTCCCAACAGCGCGTCCCAGCTGTTCCTGCACGCCGAACGTGCACCGGAAGACGTGCACGAGGCGAACGTGCTCGGCGTGCTGCCGCCGCCCAACGGCTATTTTTATGGCGATTCGGTGCACTTCGGCGTGCCGCCGGCGGAGGCGCGCGCACGCGCGGCCCACGTGCTCGAGGTGCGACTGGGTCCGGCGGCTAACCCGCTCGGCACGCTCACCCTGCTGCGCGACGACGGCCCGGCCTTCGACACGGACGACGAGGAAGACCTGGGACGCGTCGCCAAGTATTTCGATTACGCGCTACATAATGTCAATGCGGCGGCCGCGGCCGGCAACGGCCTGCTTGGTGTGATCGAGGACGAGGCCATGCTGCTGGCCACCACCAATGGCGACATCCTGTTCCTGAGCGACTCGGCCGGCGCGCTGCTCGGCCAGCTGGCCTCGCAGGAGCAGCAGGTGTTCGACCGCCGCAGCCTGCCGCCGTTCTGCCTGCGCCTGGTGGAGTCGGTGGTGTACGGCGAACGCTATCCCTGGCGCCTGCCGGCCGGGACGCTGGAGCTGGCCGGCGGCGTGCTGGAAGCGCGCGCGCAGTGGATGAGCGCCGGTTCCTACGACGCCATCCACAGCCGCACCGTCGGCATCTTCCTGAAGTTCGTGGTGCCCATGCCGCTGCGGATCTGGCGCGCCCTGGGCAGCGTCGAGCTGTCGCCGCAGCAGATGGAAGTGGCCTTCTGGATGGGGCTGGGAGGAGGGCGCGACGCGGCGCGCTCGCGCATGGACGTCAGCGACGCCGTGCTGCGCGACTGCGTGAAGGCGGTCTACGAGAAATTCGGCTGCACCTCCGAAGCCGGCCTGCTGGCCATCCTGCGTCCCGCGATCTCGCGCATGTAAGCCGCTTGCGGCACTTCACCCCATCGCAGGGGGTGGAATGCATGTGTTTCATTTTTTACCATGTTGTCCTGATCAATACGAGGACGACACGAAATGACACTGCATTCCCTGATCGCGGCGGCGCTGCTGTGCGCCGCCGGCGCCAGCCAGGCCGGGCTGATCCACCAGTATGAGCTGAACGGCGACCTGAAGGACGCGAAGGGCGGGGCCGACCTGCTCGCCTTCGGCGGCGACCAAGGACCAGGCGCCTACGCCTTCACCGCGAACAAGGGGCTGCAGCTGCAGTACGCCCTCGGCTCGGTCTACACGATCGACATGGAGTTCAGGCTCGGCAGCGACAAGGCCAACTGGCAGCGCATCCTGAACTTCCAGTTCGCGACACCGGACCACGGCCTGTATGTCTCCACCGACAAGTTCTGCTTTTATCGCGGCAACTGCAGCAACGGCAGCAGCTTCACGCCGCAGCAGGACATCCGCCTGACCGTCACCCGCGACAGCAATTCCCTGGTGAGCTTCTACCACGACGGGGTAGCGATGCTGAGCTTCCAGGACGGCCTCGGCTTGGGCGGCCAGACCGACCTGGCCGACGAGCTCGATCCGCGCAACCCGGGCAAGCCGCCCCGCCAGCGCCTGCTCAGCTTCTTCAAGGACGATGGCTCGGGCGAATTCGCGACTGGCGCGGTCGACTTCATCCACCTCTACGACCACGCCCTGAGCCGGCAGGAAGTCGCGGCGCTGAACGTCGCCAGGGTGCCGGAACCGGCGCCGCTGGTCCTGGTCGGCGCCGGCCTGGCGCTGCTCGGCTGGACGCGC
The DNA here is from genome assembly GCF_046236355.1 of Massilia sp. BHUDP2. Lineage (NCBI taxonomy): Bacteria > Pseudomonadati > Pseudomonadota > Betaproteobacteria > Burkholderiales > Oxalobacteraceae > Massilia > Massilia sp. BHUDP2. The sequence continues at coordinate 449,978 of NZ_JBJUVW010000003.1, read as the reverse complement.
GGCCGCAAGCCGGGCGGTGCGACGTAGGAAGCCTGCCTGTCGGGATGTCCTCCGGAACATCCCCCATCCAAAGGGATGGAATACACTTGCTTGGCTTTCTATTATCTCAACCGGATCTCGAAGGAGGTTTGTATGAACATTCGATGGATGTGCGCCGTCATGCTGGGCGCCACCTGTGCCCTTGCCAACGCCGCCGACATGAAAGTCACTATGAAGATGGCGACCGAAAAAGGAGAGGGCGCCGATATCGGCACCGTGACCATCAGCGAAACGAAGCACGGCCTCGTGTTCACGCCGGCGCTGAGCAAGCTGCCGGCCGGCCTGCACGGCTTCCACGTGCATGAAAACGGCAGTTGCGGCCCGAACCAGAAGGACGGCAAGACGGTGCCCGCGGGCGCCGCCGGCGGTCACCTGGATCCGGCCAAGACCGGCAAGCACGGGCTGCCCTGGGGCGATGGCCACCTGGGCGACCTGCCGGCCCTGACGGTGGACGAGAAGGGCAACGCCACCAACCCGGTGCTGGCGCCGCGCCTGAAGCTGGCGGACATCAAGGGCAAGGCCCTGATGGTCCATGCGGGCGGCGACAACCACGCCGACCACCCGGCGCCGCTCGGCGGCGGAGGCGGCAGGATGGCCTGCGGCGTCATCCAGTAGCCATCCCTGGCACATCAGGGATGAAATAAAATTTCAATTTAGGACGTAAAACGAAATGAAATTTCACTCCCTGATGGGCATGGTCTTGCTCTTGCTGGCATTCGACAGCGGCGCCGTGACGCTGCTTGCCGACACAGGGCCGGCCGGCCGGCCGCTCCCTGAACCTTTGCCGCTCAGCCTGCTGGGTCTGGGTTTCGCCGTGCTCGGCTGGACTGGGCGACGCGGGCGGCTGTTCGGCAGGCTGAAGCTGGACCTGGCCCGGCGCCTGTTCCCCTGGCCCGCCTTGTCCTGGCTGGACTGAGACCCGTCACTCGTCCGCCGGCCGCCCATCCTTCGGCAGTTCCACCAGTGGCACCGGCGTCGCCTGCGCCGCGATGAAGCCGGCCAGCGCGGCCGACAGGTCGTCGAGCACGCGCTTGCCCCACGCCTTTTCCATCAAGCGGTACTGACGCTCGATCAGCGGCGCGATCTCGTCGAACAGCGCGTCGCCCTTCGGCGCCAGGCTCACCATCACCCGGCGCGCATCCGCCGCCACGCGCCGGCGCTGCACCAGCCCCATCTCTTCCATGCGCGCCAGCACCCCGGCCATGCTCGGGCTCAGGATCTGGCACAGCTCGCACAGTTCGCGCGGCTCGAGCTGCTCGTGCTCGTCCAGCGCGCGCAGGATGCGCCACTGCTGCTCGGTCACGCCGAAGTGGTTCAGCACCGGGCGGAAGTGGGACATCAGCGCATCGCGCGCCTTCAACAGCTGCTGCGGCAGGTCGCGGTTGGTGATACGACGGGACACTATCTACTCCATTCTGCGAAACGATGAGCTTGACTGGCTAACATATTAGTGATTAACTTGCGAGCATATTAGCGAATATCGGCGTACACCGACACCTTTTTCAAGCGGCAAGATCGTGATTATCCGAGACAGGCCTTCCGGCCTCAAGCTGTTCCTGCTGCTGCGCGGTTCGGTCCTGCCACGCATCCTGCCCACGCTCGCGGTCAACGTGGCGATCGCCATCCTGGTCACCTGGACGCACGGCGTGCTCGGCGGCCTGAAGATCACGATCACCCCCATCCCGTTTACCCTGATCGGCCTGCCGCTCGCGATCTTCCTGGGTTTTCGCAACAATTCGGCCTACGACCGCTTCTGGGAAGGGCGCAAGCTGTGGGGCGAGCTGGTGCTGCGCAGCCGCAATCTGGCGCGCCAGTGCACCGGCTTGATCGGGGGCGAGGGCCCGGCGCTGGCCCGCAACGGCATGCAGGACGTGCGGGTACGCATGGTCCTGCGCGCCGTGGCCTTCTGCGCTTCGCTGCGCGACCAGCTGCGCCACCGGCCGCTCGACCCGTCCCTGGCCCGCTTCCTCGCGCCTCAGGAATTCGCGCGGATGGAAGGCGCGCCCAACAAACCCGATTACCTGATGCGGCACATGGGCCAGGACCTCGGCCAGTGCGTGAAGGAGGGCCGCATCGAGGCCTGCCTGGCCGCCAACATCGACGCCACGCTGTCCGCGATGACCGCCGCCGCCGCCTCGTGCGAGCGCATCAAGAATACCCCGATTCCGTTCTCGTACTCGGTGCTGCTGCACCGCACCGCGTACATGTACTGCTTCCTGCTGCCCTTCGGCCTGGTCGACACGCTCGAATTCATGACGCCGGTGGTGGTGGCGATCGTGGCCTACACCTTCTTCGGCCTCGACGCCCTCGGCGACGAGCTCGAGGAGCCCTTCGGCATGGAGCCGAACGACCTGCCGCTGGACGCCATCTGCCGCGCGATCGAGATCGACCTGCGCAGCGCGCTGGACGACGAGGACATCCCGCCGCCCCTGCAGGCGGTCGATTTCACCCTCATGTAATTTCGTAGCCCCTTCGAGGACCACATGCACCACGACGAACACGTTCTACACGACCGCATCCGCCTGCCGCAGCTGCGCGAACGCATCACCAATGCCGCCCAGGCGGCCACCTGGATCAAGGACGGCATGACCGTCGGCATGAGCGGCTTCACCCGCGCCGGCGACGCCAAGGCGGTGCCGCTGGCGCTGGCCGAGCGCGCCCGCCGGGAGCCCCTGAAGATCACCCTGATCACCGGCGCCTCGCTCGGCGGCGACACCGACAGGCAGCTGACCGAATCCGGCGCCCTGGCGCGCCGCATGCCCTTCCAGACCGACCCGGCGCTGCGCGCGGCGATCAACAGCGGCGAGGTGATGTTCATGGACCAGCACCTGTCCGAGACCGTCGAATTGCTGCGCACGCGCCAGATCGCGCCGGTCGACGTGGCCGTGATCGAGGCGGTGGCCATCACCGAAACCGGCGGCATCGTTCCCACGACCTCGGTCGGCAACAGCGCCAGCTTCGCGATCCTGGCCGAGAAGGTGATCGTCGAGATCAACCTGAGCCAGTCGCCGGCCCTGGAGGGCCTGCACGACATCTTCATCCCCAAGCGCCGCCCGAGCCGCGAGCCAATGCCCTTGACTAGCGTGAGCGACCGCATCGGCACGAGCGCCATCGAGATCCCGCCGGAGAAGATCGTCGCCATCGTCTTCACCGAGAAGACTGATAGCGCCTCGACGATCCTGCCGCCGGACGCCGAGACCGCCGCCATCGCCGGCCACCTGATCGACTTCTTCGGCGCAGAGATCGCCCAGGGCCGCCTGACCGAAAGCCTGATGCCGATCCAGGCCGGCATCGGCACCATCGCCAACGCGGTGGTGTCCGGCCTGAACGAGGGCCCGTTCAAGCACCTGACCATGTATTCGGAGGTGCTGCAGGACTCGACCTTCGAGCTGTTCGACTCCGGCAAGCTGGATTTCGCCTCGGGCTCCTCGATCACGGTGTCCGAAGCCAAGGGCCGCGAAGTGTTCGGCAACCTGGAGCGCTACAAGGACCGCCTGGTGCTGCGCCCGCAGGAGGTGAGCAACCATCCCGAAGTCGTGCGCCGCCTCGGCATCATCGCCATCAACACGGCGCTGGAGTTCGACATCTACGGCAACGTGAATTCGACCCACGTGTCGGGCACGCACATGATGAACGGGATCGGCGGTTCGGGCGACTTCGCGCGCAACGCCTATCTATCGGTATTCGCCACCAAGTCGGTGGCCAAGGGCGGCAAGATCTCGAGCATCGTGCCGATGGTCTCGCATGTGGACCACAACGAGCACGACGTCGACATCGTCGTCACCGAAGTCGGCCTGGCCGACCTGCGCGGCCTGGCGCCGCGCGAACGGGCGCAGCGCATCATCGACAACTGCGTGGCCGAGCCGTACAAGGGGATGCTGCGTGAGTACGTGGAAGAGGCAAACCGGGGAGGGGGGCAGACGCCGCACGTGCTGGAGAAGGCGTTCTCGTGGCATGTGCGGTATCGCGAGACGGGGTCGATGCTGCCGGCTTAAACTCGACGCCGGCAAACTTGGGTCCCGGCCTGCGCCGGGACGACATGCTTACAGTACCACTGAAGGATGAGCCGTCATCCCGGCGCAGGCCGGGATCCAATTTCCCATCCGAAGCCGTACAGCCAGATTACTTGGCCGCGGTGCGGGCTTTCCCGAACGGGTCCCCCGCCTTCCACTGCGGCGCCTTCGGCGAATCCGCCACCATGCGTCCCAGGTTCAGCGTGAACTGCGCCTGCTGCACCATGCCCGACAGGTCCCAGGTCGGATCGTATTCGTCGTTGGCCTGGTGGTAGCGGGGGCCGTAGGCCTTGCGCTTGGCGTTGCTCGCTTCCACGTCCTTCACCCAGCTGCTGCCCGCGCCCACCGAGAACGCCGGCACGCCGGCCTTGGCGAAGCTGAAGTGGTCGCTGCGGAAGTAGCCGCCGCCCAGGTCGGGCCTGGCGGGTGCGATCGTCATGCCCATGCTCTTGGCGGTGGCGGCCGCCATCGCGCCCAGATCGGTGCGTTCGCTGCCCGGGGTGCTGACATCCTTGACCAGGCCTACGAAGTTCAGGCTGTCCAGGTTCAGGTTGGCCACCGTCTTCTCGATCGGCCACAGCGGCGCGGCGGCGTAGGCCGCGCTGCCCAGCAGGCCCTGTTCCTCGGCTGCCACCCACAGGAACATCTGGCTGCGCTTGGCCGGGTTGCGCACGGCTTCCTGCGCCATCGCCAGCAGGGCGGCGGTGCCGGAGGCATTGTCGACGGCGCCGTTGAAGATGGTGTCACCCTCGGTGCCCTGCTTGCCCATGTGGTCCCAGTGCGCGCTGTAGACCACCAGCTCGTCCTTCAGCTTCGGGTCGGTGCCCGGCACGATGCCGGCCACGTTGAATTCGTTCAGGGTGCGCACCTCGGCGCGCGCCTCGCCCTTCACGCGGGCGTTCAGCGCCACCGGCTTGAAGTTCTTGTCTTCGGCGGCGGCGCGCAGCTTGTCGAGGTCCTGGCCGCTTGCTGCGAACAGCTTGCGCGCGGTCGCGTCGGTCATCCAGCCTTGCAGGCCGGTGCCCAGCTTGCCCTCGGCCAGCTGGAAGCGCTCGGCATTGGCCCAGCTGTTCTGCACCACGCTCCAGCCGTACGAGGCCGAGGCGTCGGTGTGGATCAGCAGGACGCCGGCCGCGCCCTGGCGCGCCGCTTCTTCCAGCTTGTAGGTCCAGCGGCCGTAGTAGGTCAGGCCTTCGCCGTTGAAGCGCTTCGGCTCGGCGGCGGTCGGCTTCGGATCGTTCACCATCATCACCAGCACCTTGCCCTTGAAGTCCTGGCCCTTGAAATCGTCCCAGCCTTCTTCCGGCGCGTTGATGCCGTAGCCAACGAAGACCATGTCCGCGTCCAGCGTGTGGTCGGCTTGCGCATCGCCCGGACCCCAGACCCAGTCGGCGCCGAACTGCGCCGGCAGCGGCTGGCCGCCGGCAAACAGGCCGATCGTGCTCTTCTGCGGCAGCGAGCGCACGCCGGCGATCTTCACCGGCTGGCGGAAGCTGCCCTTGTTGGCCGGCTGCAGGCCGATCGCGGCGCTCTGGGTTTCGAGATAGGTGACGGTCAGTTCACCGCCGCGCTGGCCGGTGCCGCGGCCTTCGAGGGCGTCGGACGCCAGGAAAGCGAGGTGGGCGCGCAGGGGCGCTTCCTTGACGGTAGCGGCTTGTGCCTTTGGCGAGGCGGCATGGGCCGGGTAGGCCAGCGCCAGGCTGCTTGCGAGGGCGGTGAGGACAACGGAGGAGACGATCTTGTGCATGGCTTCCTGCTGCTTGGTTAATCGGGGTGTGCACGGTGTGCGTCGAACATTGTATGCCAACTGTTCAGTAGAACCGCAACACATCCGCCGAGACTGTCATGCCCGTTCCCGGCATGCGCGGCGGGGCGCCGGGCGGCAGCAGGTGTTCCGGAAGTCCCGGCATGCGCTCCTCGATCATTACCGCCAGCGGGTCGTCGTTCGGTGCGTCGATGGTAAAGCGCAGCAGCTGGTCTTCCATCCCGTACAGCGACAGCGACCACGGGCTCTCGCCTGAGGTCAGCACGCGGCCATTGAGGGTGGACCGCCGCGGCTTGGTGCCGGCCACCCACATCTGGATGTGCGGGGCGCGGTTCTTCGAGCGCAGCGTGAATTCCACCCGGCGCAGCGGCGGATTCACACTGGGCGGGGCCAGGCGCGGGTTGCGCAGCATATAGGTTTCCGGGAAGGCGATGCGGTCTTCGCGCGGCGCGATCGCGAACCACTGGCGCGGGCTGTGCCAGCCGAACACGTCGACGTAGATCGAGGGCTTGTCCAGGTTCGGGAACAGCTGCTTCGACCAGGCGTCGAGCGGCTCGGGCGGCAGCAGCCAGTAGGCGCGCCAGCTGTTCATGTCCTTGAAGTAGACCAGGCGGTTCGGCGCCACCAGCGGCTGTTCTTGGATTGGTCCTGGCAGCGCCGGCCCCGAGGCCTGGCCCGGCAGCGCGACGCAGGCCGCGAATGCCGCCGCCACGCCGACGCCGACCACGCGTCCGAGCGGCAGCAGCAGGAACAGGCTGGCGAAACACAGCAGCGCGGCGGCGATCAGCACCGCCAGCACGTACAGTCCCTGCGGACCGAGCTCGGTCCACGCCGCGCGCAGCGCCGGCACGATAAGCAGCGGCGCGGGAAGCATGCCGGCGGCCAGGATCAGGACGCGCAGCAGGAAGGGCCGCGGTGTTTCCAGCGCCGTGAAGGCGGCCAGCGCCGCCGCCAGCGGCCAGGCCAGCAGCCACGCGGCCTCCGGCGCCCACGAGAGCATCAGCAGCAGCGCCAGCGCCAGCCAGGACATCGCGCCCAGGAATACGGACTGCGCGCCGACCAGCCTGCGCAACAGGTAAAGCGCGCCGACGCACAGGCAGGCGCCGGAGACCAGGAAGACCACGGCCGGCCCCGTTTCCTGCGACTGCGCCAGCGCACCAAGCTCGTGGCGCCGCTCCCACAGCAGCATGCGCGCCGCCAGCAGGATCAGCGCCATGCCGAAGAAGCCCTGCACCAGCGGCGCCACCGTGGTGTCGGTATCAAGTGTCGCCCGGCGGTAGGCACGCGCCAGCATCAGGCAGGACAGCGCCGCCAGGCCCCAGCACAGGATGGCCGAATGCTGGACGCTGCCGAGCAGCGGCAAGCTGAACCAGGCATGGGGACCGTAGCTGCCGCGCGCCAGCGTCTGCGCGCCGAAGTGCCTGGACAGGCGCAGCATGCTGTCGCCCAGGTGGCCCAGCAGGGCCGGATCGAGGCGCTCCACGGCATCGAGCGTGCGTCCGCGGTCGAAGGGCCGGCCGGTGTTCACGAACAGCAGGGCGGGAGCGTCGATGGTGGCCAGGGGGCCCATGCGCGGCGTGTCCGGCAGCAGCCGGTAGAAGCGCGCCATCAGCGACGAGCCTTTCAAGTCGGGCACCGCCCGCGCCCAGCCGCCCAGCGCGCCGCTGCCCGCATTCGTCGCCGCATACAGCGACAGCGGCCCGGCGCTGCCGGTGGCGTCGAACTTCAGGCTCAGGCCCACCTCGCGCGCCAGCGGATGCTGTTCGGCGAAGCCTTTGGCGCCGAGCGCGCCGACGTCTTCGCCATCCAGGAACAGGAGGACGATGTCGTTCAGGTGCGCGTTGGGATGCGCCGGGCCCAGGTGCAGCGCCCGCGCGGTCTCGATCATGGCCGCCACCTGGGCCGCCCCGCGCGCCGCGCCGAGCGTGGCGTTGCCGCTGTCGTAGTGCGCCGCCAGCAGCACTGCCGGACGGCGCATCCGGTCCGGCGCGCTGCCCGGCAGGCGCACCACAATGTTGTGCACCACGCCGAGCGTCACGTCGGTGCCGCCCCAGAAGCGGATGGTCGACTTCTGCACGGTGGCGGTCTGCACCTGCGGCTCCAGGCCGATGGCGCGCAGCTGCTCGACGATGTACGCGCGCGCCCGGGCATTGGCGGCGGTGGCGATCGGGCGCGGCTGTGCCGCCAGAACCGACACGTGGCGCATCATCCGGTCGAGTGCCGGTGGCGCGGCCTGGGCAGCCGGCGCAGGCGGGGCCGCGGGGCGGCTGGCGGTCCAGGCCAGGATGCCCAGCATCGCAAGGGCAAGCAGGCCGGCCGCCAGCGCGGCCAGCGTACGCCTGTCGAGGACGCGCGGCGGCGCCATCGGTGATCCAGCGGTAGACATGCTTCTCTCTCCTTGTTATTCGTTTTGTTGTCAGTGCTGCCGGGTCGCAGGCGGCGGTCTCCTCGACGCCAGGCGAAAAAAAGCCCGCGATGAAAAGCGGGCAAAGAAGGGAACGGGAATGTTTATTCGAGCGTCCAGACGTAGGCGATCTGCCCCCATCCGGGCTGCGCGACGCCGTTGTTCATGGCGGGTTTGAACTGGCACAGGCTCAGGGCATTCAGCGCGGCACGGTCCAGCTCGCGGTGGCCGCTGGTTCTCTGGACCCGCGCATCCTGCACCCGGCCGTCGGCGCCGACCAGCAGGGCCAGGGTCACGGTGCCGGTGTCGCCGTTGCGCGCCGCGTTGATTGGATAGTCCGGCTTGGCGCAGCCCTCGGCATTGGCCAGCACGGCGCTGCCCATCTGGCCCGGCGTGCTGCCGGGCTTGGCCGCCGGAGTGGGCGGGACGTCGTTGGCGACCGGCTGCGCCGGTTCGACAAGCGGATCAGGTTCGGTAGTGGCCTGGATCGGTTCCTCGAGCGGGGGCAGGGGCACCTCGACTTCCGGCTTCGGCACCACGATCGGCGGTGGCTTGACGGCCTTCACCACGGGCTGCGGCGGCTCCGGCGGAGGAGGCGGGGGCGTCTGAGGCTGGATCCAGACCGTGGCGTCTTCGATCAGCTTGGGCAGGGTGATGCTCTTGGAGTTCATCACATTGATCAGGCCCATGCCTACCAGCACGTGCAGGCCGGCGACGACTGCGAACTTGCCGGCCTTGCCGCCGGTTCCATCGTTGAGTTGCGTGAAGTGCATGGCGATCTCCTCTTCTTGTTGGGTTCTACGATTGCATCGCAGAACTTTTTGCTTAAGGAAAGATATGCATCTGACAGCTGATGGAATGAATATATGCTAGGGCTTGGTAGTCTGTAAAGCTATTTATTGGTAATTTTGCTTCCGGTTGTAAGTCTTCTTGGCGTAAAAGCAGAGAATGGCTGGGGTCTCGCGTCGCGGCCCGTTGTATGAAATAATCCTTGTATACCCCGCATGCTTTCTGTCCCTTGGCACACAGTCCTCCACAGATTGGTAAGCGAATGACAGTGTCATATTGCGTGCGCAAAAGCGGGTGATCAACAGGAGTGAAATGGTGTCCGAACAGAAAAAACCGATCCGCGTGATGCTTGCGGACGACCACCCGATCGTCATGACCGGCTTTGCCATGTCCCTGGAGGCGGCCGGCATGCAAGTGGTGGGGCAGGCCAAGACCCCGAGCGAGGCGGTGGCGCTGTATGCGTCCCAGCAACCCGACGTCGTCATCCTCGACATGCGCTTCGGGACCGAGCTCACCGGCCTCGATGCCGCGCAGAGCATCCTGAAGGATGACCCGCGCGCCAAGATCATCTTCCTGAGCCAGTTTGACCAGGACAGCCTGATCAAGGAAACCTACCGCATGGGCGCGCATGCCTTCGTCACCAAGGACTGCGACCCGTCCGACCTGGTGACCGCGGTGCGCCACGCGCATGACGGCAAGCTCTACTTCCTGCCGCAGATCGCCTCGCGCCTGGCCAGCATGGCGGTGCGCGGCGACGTGACGCCGCAGTCGCAGCTCGACGAGCGCGGGCTGGAGATCTTCAAGCTGATGGCCGAAGGCCTGACCAACGCGGAGATCGCCGAGAAGCTCGACCTGTCGACCAAGACCATCAGCAACATCAGCCAGTCGATCAAGGAAAAGCTGGGCGTGCACCGCCAGGCCAACATTACCCTGCTGGCCGTGAAGCACGGCCTGATCGAACCTTAAACAAGCCGATGCGCCTCACGACGTCCCTGCGCGCGGCCGCGGCTGCGCTTGCGCTCCTTGCCGGCGTGGCCCAGGCGCAGCTTGTGGATCCGGTCCGCAAGGACGACGAGATCACCGGCTATCGCTTCCAGATCCTCACCGGCGACGACAGCGAGGTCACGCGCCGCATCGCCGAAGACCTGTACAAGCGCCTGGTGCCCACCTTCGCCGGTTTTCGCACCGAACTGGGCCAGAGCCGCCGCATGCTCTACGTGGCCATCGGCCCGGCCGCGCTGCGCGACGCCGTGGCGCGCCGCTGCGATTGCGTGATCATTTCCGCCTTCACCTCCAGCCAGGTGTGGCGCGCGCTCACCGCCAAGACCCCGGCCGCGCGCGCCGGCCTGATCACCGCCGTGTATGCCGAGCCGGCGCCGCCCGACCAGCTGCGCCTGGCCGCGCTGCTGTACGGGCGCCCGGTGCGGGTCGGCGCCATCCTCGGCGAAGACACCACCTTCCTGCGCCCGGCACTGGAGCCGGAGGTGGAAGTGCAGCCCTTCGCCCTGGGGGACGACATCAACCACACGCTCAACCGCATGACGCGCTCCGAAGTGCTGCTGGCCATGCCCGACGGCGACGTCTACAACCCCGAGAACGTGCGCAACATCCTGCTCTCGACCTACCGCCGCAAGCAGGGCGTGATCGGATTCTCGGCCGACATGGTGAAGGTCGGCGCGCTGGCCACCACCTATTCCGAGATCGAGGACATCAATACCCAGGTGGCCGAGATCGCGGCCGCCTTTGTCGTCACCGGCAACCTGCCGCCGCCGCAGTTCCCGCGCTACTTCCGCACCGTGGTCAACGAGGGCGTGGCGCGCTCGCTCGACGTGCGCGTGACCGACGGCGCGCGCCGCTTCTCGAACCTGCCGGCGCGGCTGACGGCACGGCAGGCGGCCAAGCCATGAAACTGCGCTTCTGGCGCGGCTGGAGCATCGGCCGGCGCATGGCCTTCATCACCATGCTGCCGGTGACCTTCCTGTTCACCGCCTTCGTGTGGTACTCGTATTATTCGCACCGCGCCCAGGTGGCCGAGGAACTGGCCGAGCGCGGGCGCACCCTGGCGCGCGCGCTGGCCGAGACCAGCGAATACAACGTCATCTCGGGCAACCTGTCCGACCTGCGCCTGACCATCAACGGCCTGGTGCAGTCCGACAGCAGCATCTACCGCATCGAAGTGGTGGGCGTGGACGGCCTCCAGGCCGTGCGCGTCGATTCCGAATCGGCCATCGACGCCCAGTCGCACCACTACGAGGCGCCGATCAAGAAGCAGGTGGTGTGGATCAACCTGTTCACCGACAACGGCACCCCGCACGTGTCGGCCTCGAGCGACCTGCGTCCACCCACCCTCACCACCGAGATCGTCGGCTGGGTGCGGGTGACGATGTCGCCCTCGAACATGATGGCCAAGCAGACCCGGCGCTTCCGCTTCGAGGTGGGCATGGCCGCGCTGGCGCTGGTGGTCAGCGGCGTGCTGGCCTGGGTGCTGGCGCGCTCGCTCACGGTGCCGCTGCGCGAGGCGATCGGCGCGCTGAGCCGCATCCGCAACGGCGACTTCCGCGTGCACCTGCCGGTCACGACCGGCGGCGAGGTGGGCGAGCTGCAGGCCTCGATCGGCGAGATGTCCCTGGCCCTGGACGAATCCAAGCGCGACCTGGAAAACAAGGTGGCCGAGCGCACCCGCGACCTGCTGGCCTCGCGCAACGAGGCGCTGCGCGCCGACGCCGACAAGCGCAAGCTGATCCAGAAGGTCAATTCCATCATCGAGGACGAGCGCAAGAGCATCGCGGTCGAGATCCACGACGAACTGAACGCGTCCCTGATCGCCGCGCGCCTGGAGGCGCAGTCGATCGGCGCACTGGCCGCCAAGGCGCCGCAAAGTGCGGAAGTCGAGGAGATCGGGCGCAAGTCGCAGGCCATCACCAAGCTCGCACTCGACCTGTACGCCAACGGCCGCCGCCTGGTGCGGCGCCTGCGCCCCGAGGTGCTCGACATGCTCGGCCTGCACGGCGCGGTGGAAGAGATGGTGCGCCACTACGACGGCAGCTCGGGCTGCAGCTTCGAATTCCACGGCGAGGGCGATTTCTCGCGCCTGTCGAACGAGCTGGCGATTTCCGCCTACCGCATCGTGCAGGAAGCGCTGTCGAACGTGATGAAGCACGCCCACGCCACCTCCGCCCAGGTGCGCCTGGTGCTGGACGAAGGCGCGCAGACCCTGCGCATCGTGGTCGCGGACGACGGCAACGGCTTCGATCCGGCCAGCGCCTCGGAAGGCATCGGCATCATCGGCATGCGCGAACGCGTCTACGCCGTGCATGGCGTGATGGACGTGCGCTCCAGCGTCGGCGGCGGCACGGTGGTGGCGATCACGCTGCCGCTGCATGCGCCGGCGACCGTCGTGCCTGCCCCAACGGTTTAACTCCCTATAAAGTCATTATGTCCACTGAACTGCTGACGCCCTTCGAAAAGGGCAACCTGAACCAGACCACCACGCATGGCGAATGCATCGCCTGGTACGAAGACCTCGCGCGCCGCTATCCGGACGTGCTGCGCTTCGAGCAGGTGGGCGTGTCGGACGCCGGCGTGCCGATCCACGCGGGCGTGGTGAGCAGCGACGGCGTGTTCGACCGCGGCGACATCAAGCGCGCGGGCCGCCCGGTCTTCTTCAACAACAACGGCATCCATCCGGGCGAGCCGGAAGGCGTGGACGCCTGCATGGCGCTGGTGCGCGACTTCTGCACCCAGCCCGAGCGCCTCGCAGCGCTGGGCCGCACCGTGTTCCTGTTCGTCCCGCTGTACAACGTGGACGGCAGCCTGAACCGCGCCGATACCTCGCGCGTGAACCAGGACGGCCCGGAGCAGTTCGGCTTCCGCGGCATGAGCCGCCACCTCGACCTGAACCGCGACTTCATCAAGTGCGACAGCCTGACCGCGCAGGTGTTCAACAAGCTGTTCACGGCCTGGGACCCGGACGTGATGGTCGACACCCACACCTCCAACGGCGCTGACTACAGCTACACCATGACCCTGATCCACACCCAGCCGGACAAGCTGGGCGGCGAGCTGGGCGAGTTCCTGCGCTCGACCATGCTGCCGGCGATGTACGAAGGCATGCAGCAGCGCGGCTGGCCGACCTGCCCCTACGTGAACCCGGTCAAGGACAGCCCGGACCACGGCATCGCCGACTTCCTCGAGACGGCGCGCTTCTCGACCGGCTACGCGGCCCTGCACCACACCATCGGCTTCATGCCCGAGACCCACATGCTCAAGCCCTTCAAGGACCGCTACGCGTCGATGCGCGCGCTGGTCGAGACCGCGCTGGAATTCACCGTGCAGAACGCCGGGCAGATCCAGGCGCTGCGCCGCGCCGCCAGGCAGCTGGGCCGCACCCGCGCCGAATGGCCGATCCACTGGGCGATGGACGAGGCGAACCCGGACAGCTTCCGCTTCAAGGGCTACGAAGCCGGGTACAAGCCGAGCGTGCTGGGCACCTATTCGCGCCTGTGGTACGACCGCAGCAAGCCCTGGGAGCGCGACATCGCCTGGTACAACCGCTTCCCGGCCGACATCACCGTGCCGGCGCCGCGCGCCTACGTGGTGCCGCAACAGTGGCGCGAGGCGATCGAGCGCCTGCAGTGGAACGGCGTGCGCATGGAACGTGTCGAAGCGGATCGCGTGGAGGAGGTGGATTATTACCACATCGTGTCGGTGAGCTCGCGTCCGAACGCCTACGAAGGCCACATGTTCCATGACGACGTGGTGCTGGAAAAGCGCCGCGGCCAGGTCCAGCTGCGCGCGGGCGATGTCATCGTGCCGCTCGACCAGGACCATGCGCGTTACGCGGTCGAGACGCTCGAGCCGCTGGGCCACGACAGCTTCTTCCGCTGGGGCTTCTTCAACAGCGTGCTGGAGAAGAAGGAAGCGTATTCGGATTACGTGTTCGAGGACCACGCGGCCGAACTGCTCAACGACGAGCCGGCGCTGGCCGCCAAGTTCGAGGCGTGGAAGGAGGCCAATCCGGCGCTGCTGTCGAACCAGGAGGCGGTGCTCGACTTCATCTTCGCCAATTGCGAGCGCTATCGCGAGCCGGAGTGGAGGCGGTATCCGGTGTTCATGATCGGTTGAACTTCACGACGCGAGGCGCTGATATGAAGAAGCCCTGTTACGTGTTTATCCTTGCTCTTGTTTTCTCGAACCAGGATGCACGCGCCTGCATGCCGCTGCCTCGAGATCGGTATGCCGAGACCGTAGAAAGAGTGAAGGAACGGCTCGCCAGCGTCGACTCGGTCGAGCTGGTGACGCTGCAACGCGCCGAAGTCGTCAAGGTAAAGGGCGGCGGGATCGACTTCGAAATGGACGCAGAACGCGCTGTTTTCAGGGTTGACCGTGTGTACAAGGGAAAGTCAAAGCCTGGCGATATCCTGGTGACCACGTCTTTCAGCGCTTGTGCTTTCAGTGTCGTCGGCAACCCGCGATTCAAGACGGCCATCGACGGCTCGACCGGCAAGCCGTACATCCCGTCGAAACAGTGGCTGATCTATCGAAACGCCGGGCAGAGGACCGAAATCACCGACTCGGACCTGACGCGCCCGATCGATTTGGCCGGGTTCGACGTAAAGGTCCTGGACCGTATCGTCAGAACGCCTCGCTGAGTCAACCGGCACGGCGGCCGCGCGGCCAGAAGCGACGCTATCGAAACGAGAATGCGCCGACCCGTGCATGCCTTGCGGCGAAGCGGTGAAGCGCCTCCACAATCTCTCCATGATGTGTCCGTATCCTGCCTGGACTCACCACCATCCGGATACCTGCCATGAATAGTCTCCTCGTACGCGTTGCCGCTTCCCTGGCCCTGGTCGCATGCGCACCCACGGCGTTTGCCGAATCCACGATCAAGCGCTACATGTTCTCGACGCAGAAGGCGGAAGACGTCAACACGGAACTCGGCAAGATGAACGTGAAGCTCAGCGAGGAATGGAAAGCGCCGGCAAGGGGACAGCCGATGCGCATCACGGGAGTCGGAAGCAGCGGCTTCCCGACCAGCTTCCTGATAGAACAGGCCGGTGGCGGTTTTCATGTCTACGCCGAACGCCGCCGTCCGCAACACCCGACCGCGCCCCTGCCGTATGTCACGCAGGAGGTCGTTTTCGACACGCCCGATCCGGCGGTGTCACCGGTGGGGACACTCAGCTATCCGGCGGCAGGCGGTCCTTTTCCCGGTGTCGTGCTGCTTGCAGGCACCGGGCCGCATGACCGGGATGGGGGAATGTCCCTGCACAAGACGCTGGCGGTGTTGGCGGATCATCTGACCCGGCAGGGCTTTGCCGTGCTTCGGTACGACAAACGGGGCGTCGGGCTGACGGGAGGCAGACGGCATCCCGACTCGACCACCGACGACTACGCCGCCGACGCGCTGGCTGCCGTACGCTTCCTGAAAATCCAGCCGAATGTCCGCGCATCCCGGATCGGCATCGTCGGGCACAGCGAAGGCGGCATCATCGCGTCCATGGTGGCGGCGCAGGCGCCGGCGGACGTCCGCTTCATCGTCATGCTCGGCGGTACCGGCCTGCCCGGCATCGACATCAAGAGCCTGCAGGACGCGGCCGCCCGCCGCGCCGAAGGCATGGACGAGTCCCTCGTCCTGCTCAACCGGTCGCAGGAACGCGAGCTGTTCGAGATCGCCGCAAGCGGCCGGACCCGGGCCGATGCGCTCGTGGCCATGCGGGCGGCCACGCATGCCTTGCCGCCGGCGACCAGGACCGCACTCGAGATTCCGCCGGAAGGGATCCCCGACGAAGCCTTCGAGGCCTTGCTGACGCCCTGGTTCCGGCGCTTCCTGTCACTGGACCCGCGCCAGTATCTCAAGCGCGTCACCTGCCCGGTGCTGGCCCTGGGAGGAGAGAAGGACCTCCAGGTTCCGCCCGCCGAGAACCTGAAAGAGATCGAGCGTGCCCTCGCAAGCCGCTCTCCCCAGAGCGTCGTGCGCCAGCTCCCTGGCCTCAACCACAGCTTCCAGACTGCCAGGACCGGCAAGGCCAGCGAGTATTTTGTGATCGAGGAAACGGTCGCACCGTCTGCACTTACTTTAATGTCGGCATGGATGAAGAAGGTAACCGGGCACGAATGAAAAAAAGCCGGGGAAATCCCCGGCTTCGTCCCAGCCTTACCTGGTCTCGGCAATCCACCGATCAACCTTCGCCTCCAGCACCGCCAGCGGCAGCGTGCCTTCGCCCAGCACGATCTCGTGGAACTTCGGCAGGCTGAACTTCTCGCCCAGTGCGCTTTCCGCGCGCTTGCGCAGCTCCATGATCTTCAGCGAGCCGATCTTGTAGCCCAGCGCCTGTCCCGGCCACACCATGTAGCGTTCGATCTGCGCCCGTGCCTCGGCTTCCGAGTAGCCCAGCGTGTCCTGGAAATAGGTGATGGCCCGGTCCCGGCTCCAGCCCTTCGCGTGCAGGCCGGTATCCACCACCAGGCGAGCCGCGCGCAGCATCTCGTCGTTCAGGTGGCCGAAGTAATCCTCGGGCTTGTCGAACAGGCCCATCTCCTTGCCCAGGGTTTCGGCATACAGCGCCCAGCCCTCGGTGAAGGCGTTGTTGCCCCCGAACTTGCGGAAGTTCGGCAGGCCCAGTTCCTGCACCAGCGCGATGTGGAAGTGGTGGCCCGGCTGGCCTTCATGCAGGTAGAGCGTGACCATGCCGGTGCTGCCGTACAGCTTAGGATCGTTCACCACCGACCAGAACACGCCCGGGCGCGAGCCGTCCGCGGCCGGCGGGGTGTAGTGGTCCGAGGCGGTGGCGCGCGACAGTTCCGGCTCCAGGCGCAGGTCGAGCGGCGCCTTCGGCATCAGGGTGAACAGGGCCGGCAGCTTGGCGCGCACCTTGGTGTCCAGCTCGCGGTACACGTCGATCACCTGCTGGTCCGAGGTGAAGGGCTTGTATTTCGGCTGCTCCGCCACCCAGCGCGGCAGGCCGGCCGCCGGGCCGGTGTAGCCCATCTTGGGGCCGGTCACGGCGTACTCGCCCTGGATGCGCGCCACTTCCTTCAGGCCGATCTCGTGGATCTGCTCGGGCGTGAGGCTGGTGGTGGTCATCGCCGCCACGCGCGCCGCATACCAGGCGGCGCCGTCCGGCAGGGCGTTCCAGCCGGCGCTGGTGCGCGTCTTCGGCAGGTAGTCCTTTTCCAGGTAGGTCGCCAGGCGCTTGAGCGCCGGATTGAGCTTGTTCGCGATCGTCTTGCGGTAGGCCTGCGTCAGGCTGCGCTTTTCAAGAGCCGTGAAGCTGGCCGGCATGTTCTTGATCGGCGTGTAGAAGATGCTCGCCTCGGTCTTGCCCGCTACCAGCTGTTTAAATTGCGGCAGGGCGGACTGCATCGGCTCGCGCGGCTGCACCACGCCGCGCTTGACGCCTTCGCGCATGTTGGCGATCGACTGGTCGATGTGCGGCACCAGCTGCGCCAGGCGGCTCAGGTAGGCGCGGTAGTCGCGCACGGTGTTCAGGGGCTGGGCGCCCTGGCCGCCGGCGTAGTTCGCCAGGATCACCGGCATGCTGAGCATCTGGTCGATCGGGATCAGGTGTTCCGGGAAGGCGGCCAGGCGCAGCGCGCTGTTCAGTTCGAACTTGAGGATGTCGTAGCTGGTCTGGTCGCGCGCTCCCAGGCGCTCGCGCGGAATGCCCGACAAGCGCTTGAGGTAGCTGCGGTAGAGCGCGAACTGCTGCTCGCGCAGCTTCGGCGAGATCGACAGGCCCAGCTTGTCGTTGAAGCGGCTGTCGCCGCTCTCGGTGGCCCACACCGGCTCGAAGCGGGCCAGCGACTCGTAGTACTCGTCGGCCAGCGCATTGAGCTGGCGGCTTTCCGCGCTGGCGGCGGCGGAAGCCGGCTTGGGGGCGTCGGCCTGGGAGGCCGCGGCCGGCCCGCAGGCCAGCAGCGCTGCCGCCGCCAGGCTTGCGAGCTTGAAGCTTGCGTTCATGGTGTTTCCTTGTGAATCAGTAGCTGGCCAGCGGCGTCAGTGCGCCGTTCTTGAAGGTGTAGACCGTGACGGCCGTCTTCTTCAGGTTGCCCTTCGGGTCATAGCCGTAGGTGCCCACCACGCCCTGGTAGCTGATGCTGTGCATGGCCGCGCCGACCTTGGCGGCATCGACCGAGTTGGCCGACTTCATGGCCTGGGCGATGAACTTGGTCTGGTCGTAGAACGAGGGCGCATACACGTCCGGGTCGCGCTTGAAGCGGGCCTTGTAGGCGTTGATGAAGGCGGGGCCGCCCGGCTGCTTGGCGACGATCGCCCCGGCCTGGGCGCAGCGCACGTTCTCGCCGACCGCCGGGCCACCCAGCTTGGCCATCTCCGGGCTGCACAGGGTGTCGCCGCCCAGCAGCGGCACGTTCAGGCCGAGCGCCTTCATCTGGCGTGCCATCGGCGCGGCCTGCGGGGCATAGCCGCCGAAGAAGACGGCATCCACGCGCTTGGCCTTGAGCGAGGTGAGGATGGCGGCGAAGTCGGTCGCCTTGTCGGTGGTGTACTCGTGGCCGGCGACCTTCATGCCGTTGGCGGCGGCCTGGCGCTTGAATTCCATGGCGACGCCCTGGCCGAAGGCGGTGCGGTCGTCGATCACGCCGACGTTCTTCACTTTCAGTTCCTTGGCCGCGTAGGCCGCCACCGAGCCGCCCACCTGGGTGTCGCTGGCGACGATGCGGAACACGGTCGGGTAGCCGGACTGGGTGATCTTGGGATTGGTGCCGACGGTCGACATCAGGATGCCGTTGTCGTTGTAGACGCGCGAAGCGGGAATCGCCACGCCCGAGTTGTACGGGCCGAGCACGAACTTCACCTTGGCGTCGGCGAATTTCTGCGCCACGTTGACGCCCTGTTTCGGGTCGCCCTGGTCGTCTTCGGACTGCAGTTCGAAGCGGATCGTATTGCCGCCGATCTGGAGCTTCTGCGCGTTGAGTTCTTCGATGGCGAGGCGTACGCCGTTCTCGTTGTCCTTGCCGGCGAAGGCGTTGGAACCGGACAGCGGGCCGCTCACGCCGATTTTGACGACCTGTTCGGCGGCGTTGGCGGTATTGACGTCGATGGCGAGCAGCGCGGCCAGCGCGAGCGGCGCCATGTGCAGTTTGGATGGCATTCCCTGGGTCTCCGTTGTGTTCGAAACGGACGCCATCATGACATGAAACCCGGCGCCGGTTAAGCAGCGCAACGTGTGCTTACAAGCTTACGCCGGCAGCCCGTGCGAGATCAACTCCAGCGGCAGCGCGGTGGTGCACTTGATCTGCTCCATCGAGAAGGCCGAGGACACCCCGGTCAGGCGCGCGGTCTTGATCAGCTTCTTGTAGAAACGGTCATAGCCCGCGATGTCGGTGGTGACGACCTTGAGCAGGTAGTCGACATCGCCGCTCATGCGGTGGAACTCGAGCACTTCCGGCAGCGCGACCACGGCCGCGGCGAAGCGCGCCAGCCATTTTTCGTCGTGTTCGGTGGTGCGCACGCTGACGAACACCGTCACCGGCAGGCCGACCTTCTCGCGGTTGACGATGCTGACCCGGCTTTCGATATAGCCCTCTTCCTCGAGGCGCTTGACGCGCTTCCAGCAGGGCGTGCTGGACAGGCCGACCTTTTCGCTGAGGCCGGAAATGGAGAGGGTGGCATCCGCCTGTAACGCGGCAAGAATAGCGCAATCAAACTTGTCGAGTGAGTTCATTTTCACTATATCGATATATCGAGAACGTATATGCCAATTCCGCGCCATAAAGCGGATAAATTAGGATATGTTTACTGGCGCGACTCCGTAACATACTCATCAACAATAACACGATCCGCAGCAACTAATTACTTTTTTGTAATGTGATGATGAACAACGAAGTTTACCTCGACGCCAACGCCACCTCGCCGGTCCTCCCGGCAGCCATCGAAGCGGCGACGGCCGTCATGCAGGACTGCTTCGGCAACCCGAGCAGCAGCCATGCCTGCGGCCTGCGCGCCAAGGCTCTGCTCGACGCCACCCGCGCCCGGGCGCGCCGCGTGCTGGGCGCCGCCACGGGGCGGATGATGTTCACCAGCGGCGCCACCGAAGGCATCCAGACCGCGGTGCTGTCGGCGCTGTGCGCGGTGCGCGAACGGCGCGCGCGCGGCGAAGCCTGCGGCGACCTGCTGCTCTACGGCGCCACTGAGCACAAGGCGGTGCCGGAAAGCCTGGCGCACTGGAACCGCGTGCTCGGTACCGGGCTGGAGCTGCGCGCGCTGCCGGTCGACGGCGACGGCCGCCACCGCCTGGACCTGCTGCGCGAACTGGCGCCGCGTGCCGCTTTTGTGTGCACCATGGCCGCCAACAACGAAACCGGCGTGGTGTCCGACCTGGACGGCATCGCCCGCGTGCTGCAGGAAACCGGCAGTCCGGCGCTGTGGATGGTCGACTGCGTGCAGGCGCTCGGCAAGCTGCCGCTCGGCCTCGACGCCACCCGCATCGACTATGCGCCCTTCTCGGGCCACAAGCTGTATGCGCCCAAGGGCATCGGCCTGCTGTACGTGCGCGAGGGCGCGCCCTACACGCCGCTGATGTGCGGCGGCGGCCAGGAAGCCGGGCAGCGCTCCGGCACCGAGAACATGGGCGGCATCGCCGCTCTTGGAGCGGTGCTCGGCGCGCTGGAGGAGGGCACGACTTTCCGCAGCCACGCCCAGTTGCGCGGCTACCGCGACCGCCTTGCGGCAAGCCTGCGCGAAGCCTTCCCGGGCCTGGTGTTCAATGCACCGCTCGAACATGCCCTGCCCACCACGCTGAATTTCTCGGTGCCTGGCCTGGGCAGCAAGGAGCTGCTCGACCTGTTCGATGCCGCCGGCGTGCGCGTCAGCGCGGGTTCGGCCTGTTCGGCCGCCAAGGCGGCGCCAAGCTACGTGCTCGATGCGATGGGCGTGCCCCTGGAGCGCAGCGCGTCGGCCGTGCGCCTGTCCTTCGGCCCGCTGGTGGATGACGACTTCATCGAGAGCGCCTGCGCCCGGATCGCGCACTGCGGCCGCGCGCTGGCGCAGGCCAGGCCGGCGGCGCGCCTGCAACAGCTGGAGGCGGGCGGCGCCAGCGGCTGGCTGCTGTTCGACGACGAGGGCCGCCACTGCATCGCGATCGATCCGCCCGAAGCGCTGGCGGCGCGCATTGCCGCCGACCTGAGCACGCGCGAATGCCGCCTGCTGGCCTGTTTCGCCACCAGCCATGGCGCCGGCGGCGCCGACGCGCTATGCGACATCCTGGGCCTGACACCGGGCTGGCCGGGCGGCGCGCAGCAGGTGGAATTCGCCGGCGCCAGGCTCGACGCCGTCAAGCTGGGCCAGGACGTGTTGGCGAAACACGGCGACGGCTACCTGCTGGGGCGTCCGGAAAACGGCGTGCTGGCCGCAGGCGCGGTGCGCTTCGTGTTCGGCGCCGCTCCTGGGACCGAGGGCTTCGACGCCGCCCTGTGTTGTCACCGGATCGGCGAACCCGCGGTGTCGCGGCCCGGCGCCGAGGCCCTGCCCGACGAAGGCATCGACCTCGACCCGACCACGGCCGCCGCCTACCTGGCGGCCCACCCCGACGCCCTGCTGGTCGACGTGCGCGAGCTGCCGGAACACGCGGCGGCCTGCGCCCAGCTGCGCGGACGTGGCGCGCAGCACGTGCCGCTGTCGCAGCTGGCCGGGCAGGCTGCACACTGGCTGCGCGAGCCCCGTCCGCTGGTGTTCCTGTGCCGCAGCGGCAACCGCAGCGCCCGCGCCGCGCGCCTGCTGCGCCGTCTCGGGCACGCCCAGGCCTGGCATGTGGCCGGAGGACTGGCGCTGGCCAGCTGAATCCCCCGCCTGTGTACGGCACCGCACAGTAGCTACCGCTGGCTTCTTCTAGCATGGCGGTGGCCGTGCGCGCCCTGCGTTTCCCTTCCCATCGACCTGCTTCAGGCGCGCCGCGCGCCGGCGGTCGACAGCGCGCGCCTCTGTGTCGAGGTCCCTGTTGAAGCAAGAGAAGAACCCGAAGGCTGAATCCGGCACCGCCGCAGTCATGAACAATGCGCGCGATGAGGGCGCGCCCGGCCTGCGGGCGCAGCTGGCCGAACTGGCCGGCGCGATCGATGCCGCATGCGATGCGCTCGACCGCGCCCGCCAGCGCGGCAGCGACCTGCCGCCCGCCGCCGGCGCCATCCTCGACAACAGCCCCCTGATCGATGCCCAGCTGCGCCAGGTGCGGGCCGCCATCGGCCTGCACGATCGCGGCGCGCTGCCGGGACCTGGCGGCCAGGCCCGCATCCTGATGCTGGCGCGCGACGCGGCGAGCCGGGACGACGGACGCATCGAACGCGCTGGCCTGGCCGGCTTCCTCGCCGCCGCCCAGCAGGACGCTCCCTTGCTGCTGGCCGAGCTGCGCCTGTTTCCTGCCGCCTTGCGCCTGGCCCTGCTCGACGGGCTGCGCCAGGTCGCCGTGCGCGGCGCCCGCGCCTGCGAGGAACGCATCCTGGCCGCCGACTGGGCCGGAAAGTTGCTCGACACCGCCGCGCAGCGCTCCGGCGACCTGGTCCTGCTGGTGGCCGACATGGCGCGCGCCGTGCAACCGCTGGGCAGCAGCTTCGTGGCGGAACTGGCGCGCCGCCTGCAGGGGCAGGGGCCGGTGGTCGCCCAGGCCCTCGGCTGGATCGATGCGCGCCTGGCGGACGAGGGTTCCAGCATCAGCCAGATGGTAGCGGACGAGCGCGACGCCATGGCGCTTGACGGCACGCGGGTGGCGAACAGCCTGGCCAGCCTGCGCCTGCTCGGCGGGATCGACTGGCGGCAGCTGGCTGAAGGCGCCAGCACCGTCGAACCCATCCTGCGCGCCGACCCGGACGGCAGCTATCCGCGCATGGACGGCGCCACCCGCGACCTGTACCGCCTCGCCATCGAACGGCTGGCGCGCAGGAGCGGACGCAGCGAAGCCGAGGTGGCGCAAGAGGCGCTGGCCCTGGCGGGCAAGAACCTGACGCCCGGCGAAGGAGGACTCGACGCACGCCGGCGCCACATCGGCTACTACCTGGCCGGCCCCGGCCTGGCGGCGCTGGAAGCGCGGCTGCAGCCGACACCCGGCCTGGCGGCAGGGCTGGGGCGGCGCCTGCGCCACGCCCCGCTGGCGGCCCGCATCGCCGGGATGGCGGTGTTCACGCTGCTGTTCGCGGCGGCGGTCGTCATTGCCGCGCGCCAGCAGGGCGCCGGACTCGGGCTGCAGCTCGTCATCGGACTGCTTGCGCTCATCGGCGCCAGCGGCCTGGCGCGCTCGCTGGTCGACATGATGGCGAGCTGGCTGGCAAGCCCGTCGCCGACGCCGCGCATGGACTTCGACGACGGCATCCCCGCCGAGGAACAGGCCCTGGTGGCCGTGTCGGCGCGCCTGGTCAACAGCGCCCAGTTCGACGCGCTGTGCCGCGACCTGGAAGTGCGCTACCTGGCCAACCGCGATCCGCGCCTGCGTTTCTGCCTGCTGGCCGACCTGTACGACGCGCCCGGCGAGACCATGCCGGGCGACGAGGCGCTGGTGGTGCATGCCGCCGCCGCCATCGAGGCGCTCAACCGCAAGCATGCGCGCGAACACCGCTTCCCCACGTTCGACGAAGACGGCCAGCCCACCACCACCAGGGTGCGCGTCGAACCCTTCCTGCTGCTGCAGCGCCCAAGGACCTGGAGCGCAGGCGAGCATGCCTGGATCGGGCGCGCGCGGCGCCGCGGCCAGCTGGCCGACCTGAATGCCTTCCTGGCCGGGACCGGGCGCGAGCGCTTCGCCACGGTGGCGGGCAACACGGCCGGGCTGGCGGAGATGCGCTACGTGATCACGCTCGACGCCGCCACCGACCTGCCGCGCGATGCGGCGCGCCGCCTGGTCGGCGCCATGGCCCATCCGCTCAACCAGCCGGCACTCAGTGCCGGCGGCACCCGCGTGACCGAAGGGCACGCCATGCTGCGTCCGGTCGTCGGCGGCGCCTTGCCCGACCCGCAGGCCTGCCGCTACCAGCGCATGTGGCTCGAAGCCCACGGCACCTGGGCCGCCGGCCTGGCCGTGCGCGAGTACGAAGCGCAGGGCATGTTCGGCTGGTCCGCCATCTACGAGATCGATGCCTACGAACGGGTGCTGCGCGGCCGCCTGCCGGACGAGGTCCTGCCGGCGCCGGGCATCGTCGACGAAGGGTGTTTGCACGCGAAGAGCGATTGCGAGGTCCGCCTCGCCGAAGCGCTGCCCGGCAGCTATGGTGAACATGCCGTGCGCCGCCACCGTGCGGTGCGGGCGGCCTGGCAGGTGGCCGGCTGGATCCGCCCGCGCATCGGCAAGGCGAAGGGCGAGCGCGAAGCCAACCCGATGAGCGCCGCCGACCGCTGGCAGCTGTTCGACACCCTGCGCGACAGTCTGGTGGCGCCGGCGCTGGCGGCGCTGCTGGTCCTGTGCTGGAGCCGGCTGGCGGAGCCGGCGTTCTGGACCGCCATGGTGCTGTCGGTGTTCTTCCTGCCGGCCCTGCTGGGCAGCCTGGTGGCGCTGAGCGACCGCCCCCACGATGCGCCCTGGCGCCAGCACCTCGACAGCTGGGCGCGCGGCGCGCGCGTGCCGCTGGTGCGCGCGGCGCTGGCGACCAGCTTCCTGCCGCATGCGGCCTGGTGCCAGCTCGATGCGGTGCTCAAGGCGTTGTGGCGCAGCCGGGTGTCGCGCCGGCGCCAGCTGGAATGGCGCCCGGCCGCGCTGGCGCGCCCGGCGCGGGTGGTGGCCAACAACTGGCTGACCATGTGGTTCGCGCCGGCGCTGGCGGTGGCCACCAGCCTGCTGCTGACCTTTGCCAACCCGTATTCCCTGTTCACGGCGGCGCCGGTCCTGCTGGTGTGGTTCCTGTCGCCGCTGCTGGCCTGGTGGACCAGCCTGCCGCAACGCGCCCAGGCGCGCCTGCCGGCGGCGCGGCAGACAAGCCTGCAGCGCCTCGCGCGCCGCAGCTGGAGCTTCTTCGAGGACCACGCCGGCCCGGCCAACAACTGGCTGCCCCCGGAAAGCGTGCAGGAGCATCCCCATCCCCTGGTGGACGCCCGTACCACCCCGAGCGGCATGTCGGTGTTCCTGCTGTCCACGCTCGCGGCGCGCGATTTCGGTTTCATCGCACCGGGCGAGCTGCTGCGGCGCCTGGATGTCTCGCTGGCCTCGATGGCCCTGCTGGAGCGCTGGAAGGGCCACTTCCTGGCCGCCTACGACAGCGCCACCCTGGCGCCGGTCGAGCCGGCCTGCGTAGCCACCCGCGACAGCGGCTGGCTGGCGCTCGGCCTGCGCCTGCTTGCCGTCGGGCTGGACGAGCTGCCGGACACGCCGGTCGCCGGACCGCGGGCGCTGGACGGGATCCGCGCCGCCGTGCAGGTGGTGGACGATCTGGTCCAGCACCAGGCGCACGGCGTGCGTGCGCTGGTGGCGCAGGTCTGGGGCGCGCTCGACCCGCAGCGCTGCCGCGCGGCGGACACCTTGCCGGGCCTGTCCGAATGCCTGCGCCACGTGGCCGCCGCCGCCGACGCGCTGGAAGCCGGCCTGCCGGAAACCGCCGATGCCGCGCTGCGCGGCTGGGCGGCGCGCCTGGCCGCGCAATGCCATGCGCAGCAGGACGAGCTGCTGGCGCTGGCCCCCTGGATGCGCGCCGAGCAGGAATACGTGCTCGAGGCCAGCCTGACGCGCATCCCGACGCTGCGCGAACTGGCGTCCCTGGAGGCCCCGACCGGCAGCCACCACGGCCTGGCGCGGCTGGTGCGCGAAGGCCGCCAGCACGCGCAGAAGCTGCTGGCGGAGTGCGACCGCCTGGCCGGGCAGGCGCGCAGCTTCGCCGGCATGGATTTCGCCGCGCTGCTGGATCCCGAGACCGGCCTGCTGGCGGCCGCCTGCCACGTGCGCGACGGCCGCCTGGACACGGGCAGCTGCGACCTGCTGGCCTCGGACAGCCGCATGGCCAGCTTCCTGGCGGTGGCGCAGGGCCAGCTCGGCCAGCGTCACTGGTGGGCGCTGGGCCGGCCGCTGCGCATCGCCGGGCCGGAACAGCTGCTGCTGTCGCGCACCGGCAGCCTGTCGGACTACCTGGCGCCGCAGCTCCTGATGCCGGCCTGGCGCGAGACCCTGCTCGACCACGCCGGCCGTGCCGCCGTGCGCGCCCAGGCGGCGCATGGTGCGCGTCACGACATGCCCTGGGGTTTTTCGGAGTCGAGCTGCAACGCGGTCGACGCCCAGCTGCTGTTCCAGTTCGGCCGCTTCGGCGTTCCCGCGGCCAGCCTGGAGCGCAACGCCGATGCCGGCCTGGTGGCGGCGCCGTATGCGGCCATGCTGGCCTTGCCGGTGGCGCCGGCCCTGGCCCTGGCCAACCTCGAGCGCATGGCCCAGGAAGGCCTGGCCGGAGACTACGGCTATCTCGATGCGGTCGACCATACCCCCGGCAGGCTGCCGCACGGCGAGCGCCGCCACGTGGTGCGCGTCGTCGCCACCCGCCACCAGGGCATGGGCCTGCTCGCGCTGCTGCAGCTGCTGCACGGGGCGCCGATGCAGCGCCGCTTCCGCCTCGACCCGGAACTGCGTGCGGCCCTGCCGCTGCTGCAGGAGCCGGTGCCGGCCAGCGGCGCATCCCTAGGAGCGGCCTACGACAGCGCGCCGCAGCACCCGGGATCCGCCCAGGGACGGGTCATCGACCGTGCGGATACGTCGACGCCGGACGTGCAGCTGCTGTCGAACGGCAGCTATCACGTGCTGGTGGACAGCACTGGCGCCGGCTACAGCCGCTGGGGCGAATTCCTCTTGACCCGCTGGCAGCCGGACCCGCTCGGCGCCCGCGGCGGCCTTGCCTGCGTGCTGCGCGACAGCGCGTCCGGCGAACTGTGGTCGCCCACGCTGGCGCCCATCTACGGCGAGCCGGAACGCTACGAAGCGGTGTTCGCGGAGGGACGCGCCAGCTTCCGGCGCGAAGAGCGCGGCCTGGCGATCGTGAGCGAGGTGGTGGTGGCGCCCGAGGACGACATCGAGCTGCGCCACATCCGCATCCACAACCGGGGCGCCGTACCGCGCACGCTGGAGGTGACGAGCCAGGTCGCGCTGCTGGCGCAAGAAGGGCATGCGGCGCAGCTGCGCATCGATGCGCCGACCCTGGCCATGCTCTGCACCCTGGGACCGGGCGCGCCGACCGTCCTGCACCTGATGGCGGTGCGCGGCGAGGCTGGCGCACCGGATTACAGCGCCGCCTGCCGCGACCCGCTTGCGGCGCTGCCGCTGCTGGATGAGACATCGCCCGTTCCCCAGCCGGCGCTGGCGATCCGCCGCAGCATCACGCTGGCGCCGAACCAGGAAGTGAGCATCGACCTGGTGCTGGGCGTCGCCCCGACCCCCGCCACCGCGCGCGAACTGGCTGCGCGCTATGCCGGCACCCAGGCGGTGGGGCAGGCGGTGGAGGCGGCCTGGACCCACGGCCAGGCCTTCCTGCGCGCGGCCGGCATCAGCGAGGCGCAGGCCCAGCTCTACAACCGCCTGGCCGGCTGCCTGCTCGACCCGGCGCCCGGCTTGCGGGCGGACGCCGGCGTCATCGAACGCAACGTGCGCGGACGCGCCGCCCTGCGTCCCTACGGCGTGGACGGCAGCCGCCCGCTGCTGGTGCTGCAGCCCGGCCCGGACAGCGCCCTAGCGCGCGAGGTGCTGCAGGCGCATGGCTACTGGCGTGCACGCGGCTTCGAGGCCGACTTGCTGGTGCTGTGCGAGAGCCGCGCCGTGTTCGACCAGCTCACGGCGCTGGCGCCGGGCGAGGCGGAGGGCATCCACGTCCACCTGCTGCCCGAGGTGCCGCAGGAAGACCGCATCCTGCTGCGCGCGGCGGCGCAGGTGCTGCTGCTCGAAGAACGCGGCAACCTGGCCGACCAGTTGCGCCGCGCCGCGCCAGGCTTGCCCGCGCTGCCGGCGCCGTTCGCGGCCCAGGAGCAGCCGGCGCCCTGGACCAGCGAGGCGCGCCTGCCCGATGCCGAGGCGCACCCGCTCGACCAGGGATTTTCGCGGGACGGGCGCGAGCTGCTCATCCGCAGCGACGAGGCATCGACCGCGCCGTGGGACAACGCGCTGGCCAACGGCGTGTTCGGCGCTGTGCTGCCGCAGACCGGCCCGGGCAGCACCTGGTGCGGCCGGCGCTCGCTGCTCTTGAGCGCGCCGCAGGGCGAAGCCTTCTACCTGCGCGACGAGGACACCGGCGCCGCATGGTCGCCGACGCCCTGGCCGATGCCGTCCGGCGAGCCCTATCGCACGCGCCACGGTTTCGGCTATACGCTGTTCGAGCACGTGGCGCACGGCATCGGGTCCGAACTGCGCTGCTTCGTGGCGCCCGGGGCGCCGCTGAAGTATGCGGTCATCAAGCTGCACAACGCCTCCAGCGCGCCGCGCCGCCTGTCCGTCACCGGCTACGTGCAATGGTGGATGGACGATGCCGCCGCCAACCCCGGCCTGCAGGTCGTCACGGGCGTCGACGTGGCCAGCGGCGCGCTGGTGGCGCGCAATGCCTTCGGCGACGGCTTTGGCGACAAGCTCGGCTTCTTCCACCTGGACGCGCCCCAGGTGGCGTCGACCTGCGACCGGCGCGAATTCGTCGGCCGCCACCGCAGCCTGGCGCGGCCGGCGGCGCTGGAGCGTAGCGGCCTGTCAGGCAGCGTGGGCGCCGCGCTCGACCCGTGCGCGGCGCTGCAGACGCGGGTGGAGCTGGCGCCCGGCGCCGCGATCGAGCTGGTGTTCCTGCTCGGCGTGGCCGGGCCCGACAGCCTGGCGGCGAGCCGCGCGGTGCAGCAGCACGGCGGGGCCAAGGCGGCGGCGCTGGCGCTGCGCCAGGTGCACGCCTTCTGGGACGAGCTGCTCGGCAGCCAGCGCGTGTCCACGCCGGATGCCGCCTTCGACCTGTATGCCAACGGCTGGCTGCCCTATGCGGCGGTGTCCGGCGCCATGGGCGGCACGCCGGCGCAGCAGCTGCAGGGCGCGATGGCGGCGGTGCACGGCAACCCGGCGGTCTTGCGCGATGCGCTGCTGCGGGCGGCGCGCGCCGACATCGGCGCCGAAGGCCGGCCGGTGGAAGACTTCCTGTGGCTGCCCTACGCGCTGCACCGCTACGTTGGCATCACCGGCGACTACGGCATCCTGCGCGAGCCGGCCGGCGGCGACCCGTCCAGCGGCACGCGCCTGGCGCGCGACGACCTGTACCAGGTTTGCGTGCACGGCCTGCGCGGCTGCCTGCGCTTCGGGGTGCACGGCATGCCGCTGCAGGATGCGCGCATGCACGAGGGCGACGAGGAGTTGGACGCACGGCCCGAGAGCGTGCTGCTGGCCTTCCTGCTGGCCGCGGTGCTGCAGCGCTTCGCCGAGGTGGCCGACCGGCGCGCCGACTTCGGCTTCGCCACCACCTGCCGCGGCGCGGCGCTGGCGCTCAAGGCGCAGGCCGAGGAATACGGCTGGAACGGCGCCGCCTATGGGGACGGCGGCGCCGCCACCCAGGCCTGGGCCGCCATGGCCGGGGCGAATCCAGCCCGCATCCAGGCGGTGCTCGCCGCGCTGGATACGAGGGAGGTGCAGGACGGGCGCACGGCGGCGTGGGCGGCGCTGGCCCTGGCCGCGGAGGGCGCCGGCACACCCGCCTGGGAACTGGTGCGCCGCCTGAATCCGCTTGCGCCGGATGCCGGCACACGCGTGCGCCCAGCCGGCGCGCCTTGGCTCATGATGGATGCCGTTGGGGGCGGGACGGCCGCCGGCTGGGCGCAGCTGCTGCTGAGCGACGCACTGCTCGGCCTGCAGCGCACGGTCGACCGCCTGGCGCTGGCGCCGCTGCTGCCGCTGGGCTGGGACAGCCTGCGTTTTCGCTACCGTAACGGCCGGACCGATTATCATGTCACGGTTTTGCCGGCGACCACGGGCGAGCTGCTCGTGCTCGACGGCACACCGCAGCCCGAGAGGGCGATCGAGCTCGTCGACGACGGGCGCGAGCACACGGTGGAACTGTATGTGGAACGCAGGCCGGGCGACGCGCTCGCCGGCCATCAAACAACCAGCCAGGAATGAGGA
The DNA here is from genome assembly GCF_046236355.1 of Massilia sp. BHUDP2. NCBI lineage: Bacteria > Pseudomonadati > Pseudomonadota > Betaproteobacteria > Burkholderiales > Oxalobacteraceae > Massilia > Massilia sp. BHUDP2. The sequence goes on along the minus strand of NZ_JBJUVW010000003.1, from coordinate 419,921 downwards.
CATGAGTAAACGATTGACGACATGGAGCGGCGCCGCCTGCGCCGCCCTGCTGTGCTGCGCCGCGCCGGCAAGCGCGGTGGACTGGAGCGACAACGCCATCAGCTACCGCTACGGCACCCGCTTCGCCGAGCCCTTCAATCCGGAGCACATCAAGAAGCACATCGTGGCGTTCACCCACGCCAGCGGCTACAAGTACGGCAGCAACTACCTGAACCTGGACGTGCTCAAGTCGGACAGCACGGACCCGCGCGACCTCGGCAGCGACAGTGGCGCGCTCGAGGGCTACCTGCTGTACCGCCACACGCTCGACATCGGCGCCCTGCGCGGCCAGGAGATCCGCTTCGGCAAGGTGAAGGGCGTGGGGCTGACGGTCGGCTTCGACGTCAACCACAAGGACGACGTCGGCTACAACTCGCGCAAACGCATGCTGGTCGCGGGTCCGACCCTGATGTGGGACGTGCCGGGCTTCCTGAACACCAGCATCCTGTGGCTGCGCGAATCGAATGCGCCGAGCGGACCCTTCCCGCCGATCGCCAACGTGCGCGGGCGCTATACCTACGACACCCATCCGATGTTCGGCGCCAGCTGGGGCATCCCGGTGAACGAGCACTGGTCCTTCGAGGGCTTCCTGAACTTTATCGCCGCCAAGGGGCTGGACGAGACCGGCGCCCCGACCAGCGCCGAGACCAACCTGGACTTCGCTTTCATGTATGACGTCGGCCCGCGCCTGGGCTACGCGAAGAACAAGGTGCGGGTCGGCGTCGGCTACCAGTTCTGGAACAACAAGTTCGGCAATTCGCGCCGGACGACCGGCGGGGCGGGGCAGCGTGCCAGCACGCCGATGGTACGGGCGGATTTTCACTTCTGACTGCACTCACGCCTGAGCGCCGTGGCGACACGCCGGCAAGGTCGACCGAGCTGCTTGCATGACTCCGAACCGCAGCGTGCGATCCGCGCTGCAGCCCCACGCCGGCGGAGCCAAGTTCGATGTACTCAAGAAGCAGACGCTTGACCAGCGTGTAGCCTGTGTTCACAGGCACGCCCGACCATCCTTTAACAGTGAGGATTGACTGTACGAATAGTGAATCATGTCTCTGGTCGCCAAGCATCCGGGCGACCAGAGACAGTCTCGTTGATTCACCAAGGCAAAATTAGCTTGATTCGGCAGGAATGGTCACCAGCAGCTAGTACCCCATGCTGGCGGCGTCAACGCTTGCTCTATTCCATAAGAGCTGGCCGTATTACGGAGATGCTGCAAAGCTGCCTTCTGGCACGATGCCAAGCGCCTGCTTGCATCTGTTCTTGACAACGCCGTCAGCAGGTCATGCCACTATCGCAGGCCAGTTCACGCGGCAGATATTCCCAGTATTCGAATTTCAGGATGTTGGCTGAAATAGCGGTTTGTCTGGCATGAACAACACAGACTGTATAGAGAATTACTTTAATTCCTATCCCGACCGCAACGGAGGCGGCTCTCCAATGCACAATAACTCTCTATTTTAGGGAGTGAAAGAATTGTCTTAAATCTATCCATCAAGAGCTTGGTGTCTTCAGGGTTGCGTGAGTCATCGGTTAAACGCAACCATAGACCAACGGCTCCACAAGCTTTCGCAAGCGCATCTTCACGTTCATGAGGGTCTGCAGCTCTGCAGATTTGCGTGTCAACTTCCGCTAGTGTGCAATTCAGCAGATCACGATAGGTCCAATTAGGTTCGGCACTCGCCATGCTGAATACTCCTGTGCTGTTATTGTCTAGCTCATTGTGTATGGTTAAAAGCTGTCATTCGTTTCTCTTATCTCATGTAAGCGAGCTTGCAAGCCGAAGTAAGCGAAGGACCTTGGGAGCTTGCGATCCACGAGGGAAAAATTACATAAAAAGTTAAAAGTAACGTAGAGATAATCCATGCGATTGTGGCGAGATAAAATCCTTTATCAAGCTGCCACATGGTTTTCATACCAAGCGATTGGCCAGGGACCCCGTCAAGTTTCGGTGATAATTGAGAATCACTGTCGGGCAATGCTGCAAATGTTTCCGCCTGAATTGTAGTGCTCATATGAAAGCAGGATCCACGAGGTGAAAAACTATACAGTGGGAGAGCCGCAAGCTAATGTTGAAAATAGAATCGGACTTTTAACTTATGGGCCAGAACGATCCTTCAGTGTAGCTCATGCGTCAGCATTGTACTGTCACTAAAAGTCACAAATTTGTCAAGCTTATAAAGTAGCCAACTCAACGATGTTGCCAATGATTTCGAATCATTGCGAGTACGCATGTTTATTGCTGCTGCCACATCATGTAGCATGTGATCCCGTTCGGAAAGTGCCCACGCGCAGACCTTATGATGATGCAATCTGTCTTAAGGAAGAGTGAGTAATAATTGTCGCGCATGCAATACTGGAGTCACGTGAAGGTACAACAGCGCAAGAATGCTACTAAGTTCTGAAGTCTTATACTTTACGGAGTTCAAGATCATGTCTTCAAAGCTTGAGCTGAATTTGATGCTCATCGATTCCGATAGTGACTCATTGTTTTTATTAAAAACATTAATGGAGTTGACCGGCTGTCATGTACAAACTGCTCAGAGCTATACCGAAGCGTTCTCATTGATCGAAAGAAACATTCCTGATGTTATCTTTACTGAGCTTTTTTTAGAGCAAATGTCGCTTCTTGAAGTGAGCAAGAGATTTCGCTCATTAGATCCAAGTCATCGTACATCGCTTATTGCGCTAACCGGTCACTATTACAACGGCATTCCGCAGGATGCCAGGACATCCGGTTTTGACAGGTTTCTGCTTAAACCAGTTCAATATGATCAGATCCTGGTTATTCTAAGAGATACAGCTAGAATAAGGCAGGGCAATGCATCTGGATCAGCTGCATTCCCCAGGGCGGTGGCCTGATGGGTAGGCGTGGTTCATGGATCCGAGTCTATGCAGTTATTCAAGTGCGCAAGCAACATTGCGCAGTCCGTCTATACCTATGAGTTTCATCAAGCACAATGCTGACTCGTTAAGATGCGACTTCGCTAAGCTCAATCTGCCGAGGAGATTCCAATGAGAATCCTTCCTATCGTCGCACTGGTCTCAATGTTGTCCTTGCTGTTACTGGTCCAAACCTAGTTGTAAACGGAGATTTCAAGACAGCAGAAATGGGTGGCAAAAGGGCGGCAATATGACCATTGGCCTTGTGTCCACTACCAATCGAGGAGAATCTGCGTCGGCGCGGAATGCCCGATGGTATCTCATGATTTAAATATTTCACTCAAGATACCGACGTCGCTTCGTGGGTCTGGTCAAAACACGTATGACAACGTCAGGCGGCGTGTTCTGAGCAAGTAGTTCATCTGCTGCAGTGAAGACTTCATATGAACAGGCCGCGTTGATTGCTGCATCGATTAACACCGAGGTTCGGAAATCTATCCGGCGCTCTTTCCGATGGTCTGGCTTTTCTTTCATGGCATCCCCCCTTAGCAGCGTCGCGGTCAGCACAGTATTAGATTCCGTGCGTACGGAAGAATGCCTTACCCGACTATAAATTTTTGAAAAAAAAGCTGGACAGCTCCAGGACGTGACACGCGCCAAAACAGTTAGTACTTTCAGAAAACTCGGTAACAATTCGGTGAATCGAATTAACTTTCCTTGTGGTCGAGGACTGTGCCAACTAAAAGCCGGCTGCCCAAGATTACTGTACGGTGATCAAGCCACAGCTTGGAACTCATACTGCCGGCCAGTCATTCAAGAAGAGTGCGGCTCAGTTTGCATCGGTAAGACGACCGTCGAAAGCATTACTGGAGCCATCAAGAGTGTACGTCGGCTCACTGTACGAGACTGTTTCTATAAAGAAGGTAAGACGATTGGTTAGCGTTCCTAAGTTTTATTCACCGGAACGGAGGAATTCACGACGAATTTAAACTTCCTCAAATTATGTAGATAAATTTGCAATCTTAAAGGTGGCGCGCTCAATGAGCATTTCGATGCAATTGTCAGAATTGCATTATGAAAACGCCAATCTTATTTTCTATTTTAGGTGCGTTCCTGCTGGCTTTTTGTTGCAGTAGCGCAATCGCGGCCGCGTCCGAACACAAGGAATTCGAAGCCACCCTGCATGCGCCCTTTCAGGGCGTATCAGACGCACGCCGGACCTTCAGCCTGAACTTCAGCTATCCCGGCCTCGAACAGCCGGGTACCGTCTACTGGAAGCTAGAACTGGTCGACCCAGGCGGGCGCGCCGTCCGGGTCTGGCGCGGCAACCGCGCCGTTTCCGGCGAAGCCGCTTCCGTCCAGGTCGCCTGGGATGGCCGCATCAAGGGCACGCCCGCGCCGGCCGGCCTGTACCGAGTGCGCATGCGCGCCGTCTTGCGCGGCGTGCCGCACGACGAGCAGCACGACGCCGTCGAGCAGGACTGGCAGATCGCCGTCGGCGCACCGCCGGCGCAGCACACGCCGCGCTTTACCCCGCTGCCGGGCGCGCGCGACGCCGCGTCGACGGGGGCGGCGGCAGCGCCGGCCACCGCTTCGCTGCCCTACACGGTCTACCTGGCCAACCTGCACAGCCAGAGCAACCACAGCGACGGCGGCGCCGCCCTCGACGCCTGCAGGGGCGCCCAGGATCCGCTCAAGGCCAAGTACGGCCCCGAAGCCGCCTTCGCCTATGCGCGCGGCCGCGGCCTCGACATCCTGGCCGTCTCCGAGCACAACCACATGTACGACGGCTCGGACGGCACCGACCCCGGCGCCGAGCCATCCAGGGCCAAGGACCTGTACAAGGCCGGCCTGGCCAGCGCGGCCGCCTTCAATGCCACCAAGCCGGGCTTCCTGGCGCTGTACGGCATGGAGTGGGGCGTCATCAACAACGGCGGCCACGTCAACATCTTCAACAGCGACGAGCTGCTGGGCTGGGAGACCAACGCCCTGGGCGAACTGCTGGCCGATACGCAGACCGCGCGCAGCGACTACGGGGCGCTCTACACCCTGATGCGCCAGCGCGGCTGGGTGGGGCAGTTCAACCATCCCTCGCACAGTGGGCAGTTCAAGGTGAACGGCGTGCCGCTCGCCTACACGCCTGACGGCGACGAGGCGATGGCGCTGTGCGAGGTGATGAACAGCACCGCCTTCTCGACCAACGACACCGAGACCGAAACCCGGCGCAGCAACTTCGAGCAGGCCTGCAACAAGCTGCTGGAAGCCGGCTACCACGTAGCCTTCAGCACCAACCAGGACAACCACTGCGCCAACTGGGGCGCGTCCTACACCAACCGCACCGGCATCCTGCTGCCCAACGGGACGGCGCTGACGCGCGACGCGTTTGTGGAGGCGCTCAAGGCGCGGCGCGTGTTCGCCACCATGGACAAGGGTTCGCAGCTGGTCCTTACCGCGAACGGCAAGCTGATGGGCGAGCGCTTCACCAACCGCGGGCCGCTCACGCTCGTTGCCAACTTCGCATCCAGCGCGGGCAAGAAGGTGGCGGCGGTGTCGATCCTGGCGGGCGTGCCGGGACGGAACGGCAGCGTCACCGAGGTCTCGAACCTGGCCACCACCACCTTCACGCCGGCGCCGGGCAAGCACTTCTTCTATGCGCGGGTGACCCAGGAAGACGGCAATGTGTTGTGGTCGGCGCCGGTGTGGGTGACGCAGGAGTAGGGGATCAGAAGCCCAGTGGCTCGCCCGCACCCAGCAGGGTAGCGACGCCCAGCACCGCGAAGATCAGCGCCGCCAGGCCGTGCACGAGCCTGAGCGGCACGCGGTTCGCGATGCGCTCGCCGAACACCACCGCCGGCACGTTCGCCAGCATCATGCCGAAGGTGGTGCCGGCGACGACCGCCGCCATCGAGTCGTAGCGCGCCGCCAGGGCCACGGTAGTCACTTGCGTCTTGTCGCCCATCTCGGCGATGAAGAAGGCCAGCACGGTGGTCAGGAAGACGCCGAAGCGCGCCAGCGGCAGCTCGTCCGCATCCACCTTGCTGGGCGCCATGACCCAGGCGGCCATGGCGAGGAAGGACAGGCCCAGCACCCAGCGCATCACGCCCGCGCCCAGCAGTTCGCTCACCAGGGCGCCGACGGCGGCGGCGAAAGCGTGGTTGAACACGGTCGCAACAAAAATGCCGAACACGATCGGCAGCGGGCGGCGAAAGCGGGCGGCGAGGAGGAGGGCCAGCAACTGGGTCTTGTCGCCGATCTCGGCAAGTCCCACGATGCCGGTCGATACGAGAAAGGCGTCCATGAAGCGGCAGGTACGAAAGTCCCGATCTTAGCAGAGCCCCCGGTTCCCGCAGCGCGCGCCAGCCTCGGCCCGGTGCTTTCCGGCCACGGTCGAAAATGCTATTCTGCCCGCTTCCTTCCACGCGAGAGACCATGAAGACTAGCACCCTGCTGCGCGCCTCGGCCTGCGCCTTTATCTGCCAGTGGAGCGCCTACGCGTTCGCACTCGACCCCCTCAGCTACGCCAAATACGACCAGGTCAAGACCACCGCCCTGCACCTGGACCTGAAGGCCGACTTCGCGCGCAAGACCCTGGCCGGCTACGCCGACCTGACCCTGAACTGGATCGACAAGTCGGCCACCACGCTGGACCTCGACACCCGTGAGCTGAAGATCTCGAAAATCGAGGCGCAGGACGCGAAAGGGGCGTGGAAGCCGGTCAAGTACACCCTGGACAAGCTGGATCTTGAAAAAGGCCAGGCCCTGCACGTCGCGCTGCCGGGCCAGCCGGCCAAGGTGCGCATCCACTACCAGACCGCGCCCACCGCGCCGGCGCTGCAGTGGCTCACGCCGAAGCAGACCATGTCGGGCAAGTACCCCTTCATGTTCAGCCAGTCGCAGCCGATCGCCGCGCGCTCCTTCGTGCCGATCCAGGACACCCCGGCGGTGCGCTTCACCTACACCGCGCGCATCCAGGCCCCGGAGGGCATGCGCGTGGTGATGAGCGCCGACAACGACCCGAAAGCTACGGGCAAGGGCGGCTGGACCTTCACCATGCCGCAGCCGGTGCCGTCCTACCTGATCGCCATCGGCATCGGCGAGCTGGAAGCGCGCACCCTGGGCCCACGCACCGGCGTTTACGCCGAGCCGATGCGCATCAAGGCCGCGGAATACGAGCTGGCCGACACCGAGAAGATGGTGGCCGCGGCCGAATCGCTGTACGGCCCGTACCGCTGGGGACGCTACGACATGCTGGTGCTGCCGCCGTCCTTCCCGATCGGCGGCATGGAAAACCCGCGCCTGACCTTCCTGACCCCGACCATGATCGCGGGCGACCGCAGCCTGGTGGACCTGGTCTCGCACGAGCTGGCGCACAGCTGGTCGGGCAACCTGGTGACCAACGCCTCGTGGAAGCACTGGTGGCTCAACGAAGGCTTTACGACCTACGTCACCACCCGCATCCTCGAGAAGATGTACGGCGAGGAAGTGGCGACCATGAACCTGCAGCTCGAGCAGGAAGAAGCGCTGGACTCCCTCAAGGACATCCCGAAGGCCAAGCAGGCACTCGTCACGCGCGACCCGGACACCAGTTCCGAGCACTATACGGATGAAGGCCTGGCCTATCCGAAGGGCGCCTGGTTCCTGCGCACCCTGGAGCAGCGCGCCGGCCGCGCAGCGTTCGACACTTTTCTCCGCAGCTGGTTCGACCAGCACGCCTTCCAGAGCGTGACCACCGACCAGTTCGTGGCTTTCCTGCGCGCCAATCTGCTGGCCAAGAATCCGAAGATCATGAGCGACGCCGAGCTGGACGAATGGCTGTATGGTCCGGGCATCCCGGCCAGCGCTACCCGCGCCGTCTCGGCCCGCCTGGCCAAGCTGAACGACACCACCGCGCGCTGGCTCAAGGGCGACATCACCACCGCCCAGCTGCCTGCCAAGGACTGGAACGCCGCCGAGTGGATGAAGTTCCTGAACGATATCGACAATAAGGCCGATGCCGCCAGGCTGGAAGAACTGGACAAGGCCTACGGCCTGGCCAAGACCGGCAACAACGAGGTGGCCTTCCGCTTCTACCGCGCTTCGGTACACGCGGGCTACCGCGGCATCCGCCCGAACCTGGAAGCCTTCCTGATGAGCGTGGGCCGCCAGAAGTTCGTGGTGCCGCTGTATGGCGCGCTGCGCGCCAACCTTGATGACCGTGCCTGGGCCGAGCGCGTCTATAAAGCTGCGCGCGAGCGCTACCACCCGGAGACGCAAGGCAGCGTCGACAAGCAAATGAACAAGTAACAAACAAGGGGATGAACAGAGTGTTTGCCATGAATCGCATTGCAGCCGCGGCCCTGCTCGCGCTGACCGCCAGCGCCGCCGGCGCCGTATTCGCACAGGACGCCGCGCCCGCCACCGCTGCCGTCGCACCCGCCTATAACCTGAAAGCCGACGTCGAACGCGTCATGAAGGAGTTCGACGTGCCGGGCATCGCCATCGCCGTGGTCAAGGACGGCAAGGTGCTGGCCGCCGAAGGCTTCGGCGTGCGCAAGCGCGGCGAGCCGGCCAAGGTCGACGGCAAGACCATCTTCGAGATCGCCTCGAATTCCAAGGCCTTCACGGCCGCGGCGCTGGCCATGCTGGTCGACCAGGGCAAGCTGGGCTGGGACGACCCGGTGATCAAGCACCTGCCGGACTTTCGCATGTACGACGCCTACGTCACCGCCGAGATGACCATCCGCGACCTGCTGGTGCACCGCAGCGGCCTGGGGCTGGGCGCCGGTGACCTGATGTGGTGGCCGACCACCAATTTCAGCACCGACGAGATCATCCACAACCTCCGCTACATCAAGCCGGCCACCAGCTTCCGCAGCGCCTACGCCTACGACAACCTGCTCTACATCGTGGCCGGCAAGATCATCGCCGCCAAGTCGGGCAAGACCTGGGGCGAGACCATGCACGAGTGGATCTTGAAACCGGTCGGCATGACGAACACCACCACCAGCCTGGAAGAAAACGCGAAGTTCGCCAACGTCTCGGCGCCGCACAGCAAGATCAACGGCAAGGCCGTGCCGGTGAAACCGATGCCGGTGGCGAACGCGGTCGGCGCGGTCGGCATCAACACCAATGCCGAGGACATCGCGCGCTGGATGAACGTGCTGCTCGACAGCGGCAAGCTGGGCAAGGGCGCGGACGGCAAGGACGTGCGCCTGTGGTCGGACAAGCAGGCGCGCGAGATGTGGACCGCGCAGACCCCGATGACGATCAACACGCCGCGTGCGCCGCTGGCCGCCACCAAGCCGAACTTCTACGCCTACGGCCTCGGCTTCCAGCTGCGCGACTACCAGGGCAAGCTGGTGGCGATGCACGGCGGCGCGCTGCAGGGCTTCTACACCCGCGTGCTCCTGGTGCCGGAGTCGAAGCTGGGCATCGCGATCTTCACCAACGCGGAAAGCGGCCCCTCGCTGAACGCGCTGCAGTACCGCCTGCTGGACCAGCACCTGGGCGTGGCGCCGACCGACTGGATCGGCCGCATCGCCGACATCGACCGCGAGAACCAGGCCAAGGAAGCGGCCCGCGTGAAGGGCGAAGCGGCATCGCGCGCGGCGGGCTCGAAGCCGTCGCTGCCGCTGGCGTCCTACGAAGGGGAATATGAGGATGCGTGGTACGGCAAGGCATCGATCAAACGCGTGAACAACAAGCTGGTGCTGTCGTTCGCGAAGACGCCGGACCTGACCGGGGAGATGGAGCACTTCCAGCACGACACCTTCATCGTGCGCTGGAAGGAGCGTAACTTCAATGCGGATGCCTACGTGACCTTCTCGCTGGACCACGACGGCAGCATCGAACGGGTGCGCATGAAGCCGGTGTCGACGGAGACGGACTTCAGCTATGACTTCCAGGATCTGTTGTTCGTGCCGGTGAAGAAGGACAAGAAGGTCTGATTACTGCCGGCTGACCGCGTGGGCGGGAGACCCGCCCACCCTACAGGAGGCCGTTCGTAGGGTGGGCAAGTCTCTTGCCCACGCGGTCAACTACACGTAGATACGTCGAAACGCTCACTTCCCGTTCCACACCTTCATCATATCCTCCGACCCCTGCGTCCGAATCCCGTTATCCGACAGGATCCCCTCGGTCGCATCCAGCACCGCCTTGCGCGGCAGGATCATGTTTTCGCCATAGCGCTGGTCGAACTTGAAGACGACGTGCTCGTCCTTCAAATCGCGCAGCGTCGACACCAGGTGGGCCAGGCTGCGGATCTTGACGCCGTTGACCGTGTCGACCACCGAACCGAAGCGGTTGTTGTAGCCGCGTACCAGCGGATGCGGGAAGAACGGGCCGCTGATCACCACCAGCTCCTCACGCGTGGCGTCCGGCGAATCGCCGCGCCGCGTGATCAGGGGGCTGTCGTTGAAGGCATAGGCATTCGCCGCCGGCGCACTCGCCACCATGAAGGACAGGAATTCGCTGGTGGCGCGGGTGAACACCACCGGGCCGTACACGAAGTAGGACGGATAGCCGCCGTTCAGGTCCGGAATCAGGAGCGGGCGCGGGCCGCTGGTCGGCACCTCGACCTTCATCGGCTTGCCGGCGCGGATGATCGACATCGGCACCTTGCCGTCCTTCGCCAGCTGCTGGATGCGGTACTGGAAGCGCACGCGCAGGTTCGAACCCAGCTTCACCATGCCCTGGTTGTCGATCGGGTACTCGCCGACGTGGGTGACGATGTCGCCTTCCTTCAGCGGCCAGCTGGCATCGTTCTTGTACGGACGGTGCACCAGTGCGCCTTCCACCGACTTGTCGATCTTCAGGTACTGGCGCAGGCCCGTGTTCTCCAGGTTCTGGAAGCTGTCGTGCAGCAGCGGCTTGCCGTCGTAACGGCCGTCCGCCACGTCCTTCAGGAACAGCTCGATCTCTTCGTTCGGGATCACGTAGCCGATGTTCTGGGCATTGGCCGCCATCGAGAAGGCCAGGCCGATCATCTTGTCGCCCGCGATCACCGGGCCGCCGCTGTTGCCCGGGTTGATCGGCGCGTCGATCTGGATGCGCAGGCCCGAGCTGAACGAGCCGTAGCCGACGAATTCCACGCGCGAGACGATGCCGCGGGTGGTCGACAGCGAGTTGCCGCCGACCGGATAGCCGTAGGCGAACACCGCTTCGCGCACGTCCGGCAGCACGGCGGCGCGCTGCACCGGCGGGCGCTTGTCGAAGAAGCTCGGGTCTTCCAGTTCCAGCACGGCCAGGTCCAGGCCGCGCGCCAGCGCGATCACCTTGGCAGGCACCCGGTCGCCCGACTGGCTGGCCTGCACCTCGACCTGGCTGGCGTAGCCGACCACGTGGGCGTTGGTCAGGATGCGCTTGCCCTCGATGATGACGCCCGAGCCGGTGACGTCGGCCGGCGAAGCCTTGGTCCAGGGCTTGTACGGATCCGGACGGCGCACGGTGGCGAAGATCTTGACCACCGAGTTCTCGACCGCCGGCAGGGCCGGCGCCTTGGTGGCGGACGGGGTGGCGACGGCCGGCGAGGGCGGCGTGGCCGGAGTCGGTGCCGGAGGCGGGGAGGTGTCCTGGGCGTGGACGAGGCCGCTCAGGGCGAATGCCACGGCGGCGGCGAGGCGTGCGGTTTTCATGGGTTCCTTCGGTGGCTCAACAGTAGTACGAGTGGCAAGAATATACACGCTCGCCGCCGAAGGATATACACCAATCTTCACGGGAGGCGTTGCGCCTCCCGGTGGAGGGGATTACTGCTTGACGAACTTCAGCGTCATGCGGTCGCTCTCGCCGATCGCCATATACTTCTCGCGGTCCTTGTCCTTGTTGGACAGCACCGGCGGCAGGGTCCACACGCCCTTTTCGTGGTTGGCGGTGTCCTTCGGGTTGGCATTGATTTCGGACTTGGCGGCCAGCTTGAAGCCGGCGCCTTCGATGGTCTTGATGACCCAGGCTTCGTGCACGTAGCCGCTCGAGGCCTTGGCATCCTGCGTCATCGCGGCCGGCAGGCGATGGTCGACCACGCCCAGCACGCCGCCCGGTTTGAGCACCTTGTGGATTTCCTTGAAGGTGTTCTTCAGCGCCTCCTCGCCGTTGCCGACCCAGTTGTGCAGGTTGCGGAAGGTGAGCACCATGTCGACGCTGTTCGGCGCCGCGATCTGGTAGGTGGCAGGCGGCTCGAATACGGCCGGGACCACCTTGTCGTAGACCGCCGGCGTCGCCTCGAACTTCTGCTTGAGCGCCATGCCGCCGCGCTTTTCCGGCACGAAGGCCTGGCCTGCGGCGATCAGCTTGCCGTTCTGGCGCAGGTAGGGCGCCAGGATCTCGGTGTACCAGCCGCCGCCGGGCGCCAGTTCCACCACCGTCATGTTGGGCTTGATGCCGAAAAAGGTGAGCGTTTCGTACGGGTGACGCGCGGCGTCGCGCGCCTTGTTGGCGGCGCTGCGGTGTTCGCCCGCGATGGCGGCTTTCAGGGCGTCGTCCGCCAATGCGGTGCCGGCGGCGCCGGCCAGGCCGGTGGCCAGCATGGCGGCCAGGATCAGTCGTTTCATCGGTTCGAAGTCTCCAGGTGATTGTGCGCGGCCGGGCGGGACGCCGCCGCCGCGCTGATGATCGGTCACACTTGCCGGACAGTCAAGCGTTCTTCAAACATGCATATGTTCCACTCGTAAACATGTCCGGGCAGGTGTCCGCGGCGGACGCCCGGACACCTGCCCGGACACTTTGCGCGGACAGTCGACGTCCACCAAATCATGGGCTTAAAACGTGCTTTGATCTGGCACAACAATTGCCTATTCAAAACCTCGAGTTGCTGCTAAGGTTGACAAGTTTAGCGGGGCCATCAGCTCCGTTGAAACCACTCCCTCCGTAGTAAATACAAGAGCGGGCCGCACCACAAGGCGGGACCGCTGCCCAGAAGTAGGTTGATTTCAGGAGACTTTATGGAACGCCGTACCTTTCTCAATTTCAGCAGCCTGGCGCTCGCCTCCACGCTCGTCCCCTTCACCCGCGCGATTGCCGCGGACGAACTGCTCAGCTCCATGCCCACGGCCGCCAAGAAGGCGCTGGCCGACGTCGCGCTGAACGCCGCCACCAAGGCCGGCGCCAGCTATGCCGACGTGCGCATCGGCCGCTACCTGAACCAGTTCATCACCACGCGCGACCTGAACGTGGAGAACGTGGCGAACACCGAGTCGGCCGGCGTCGGCGTGCGCGTGATCGCGAACGGCGCCTACGGCTTCGCCGCCACCTCGGACATGTCGAACGACGGCATCGCCAATGCGGCGCGCCAGGCGGTGGCGATTGCCAAGGCCAACGTCAAGCTGCAGTCCGAACCGGTGCGTCTTGCACCAGTGAAGGGCGTCGGGGAAGTATCGTGGAACACGCCGATCAAGAAGGACTGGCGCACCGTGCCGATCAAGGAGAAGGCAGACCTGCTGATCGCCGCCAACAAGGCCGGCATGGAAGGCGGCGCGACCTTCATGAACTCGATGCTGTTCCAGGTGAACCAGCAGAAGTACTTCGCTTCCACCGACGGCTCCTACATCGAGCAGGACGTGCATCGCCTGTGGGCCCCGTTCCAGGCCACCGCCGTGGACAAGGCCACCGGCAAGTTCCGCTCGCGCTCCGGCCTGGGCGCGCCGGTCGGCAAGGGCTATGAATACCTGGATGGCCTCAAGGAGCACAAGATCAAGGCCGCGGGCGGCGTTGCAACCCTGTACACCGACACCTACGACATCATCGAGGACGCGCGCGCCGCAGGGCGCGATGCCAAGGCCAAGCTGACCGCCAAGTCTGTCCTCCCGGGCAAGTACGACCTGATGCTGTCGCCGGAACACCTGTGGCTGACCATCCACGAAAACGTTGGACACCCGACGGAACTGGATCGCGTGCTCGGCTACGAAGCCAACTACGCCGGCACCAGTTTCGCCACCCTGGATAAATGGGAATCGAAGAAGTTCAAGTACGGTAACCCGATCGTCAACCTGTTCGCCGACAAGACCACCCCGGGTTCACTCGGCGCCATCGGCTACGACGATGAGGGCGTCAAGACCAAGAAGTGGGACATCATCAAGGACGGCATCCTGGTCAACTACCAGGCCACCCGCGACCAGGCCCACATCATCGGCGAGAAGGAATCGCACGGCTGCTCGTACGCCGACTCGTGGAACTCGGTGCAGTTCCAGCGCATGCCGAACGTCTCCCTGGCGGCCGGCAAGAAGAAGCTGACCCCGGACGAGATGGTCAAGGACATCAAGAAGGGCATCTACATCGTCGGCGACGGCTCCTTCTCGATCGACCAGCAGCGCTACAACGCCCAGTTCGGCGGCCAGCTTTTCTACGAGATCAAGGACGGCAAGATCGGCCAGATGCTGGAAGACGTGGCCTACCAGGCCAACACCCAGGAATTCTGGACCGCCTGCACCGCCATCTGCGACGAGCGCGACTGGCGCATGGGCGGTTCCTTCTTCGACGGCAAGGGCCAGCCGCCGCAGATCAGCATCGTGTCGCACGGGGCGTCGACCGCGCGCTTCAACGGCATCAACGTGATCAACACCGCCCGCAAGATCGGCTAAGGCAAGAGGACCCTCATGAGCATCCTTACCCAGGACCAGACCAAGCGCATCACCGACCGGGTGCTGTCGCTCTCGAAGGCCGACGAGTGCATCGTCAACATCGAAGGCGCCCGCATCGGCAACATCCGTTTCGCCCGCAACGCCGTGTCGACCGCCGGCCTGGCCGACGACACCCGCCTGACCGTGCAGGTGGCCTTCGGCAAGCGCCAGGGCACCGCCACCATCAACGAGTTCGACGACAAGTCGCTGGAAAAGGCCGTGCGCCGCGCCGAGGACCTGGCGCGCCTGGCGCCGGAGAATCCGGAGTTCATGCCGGCGATCGCCAAGACCGGCTACAAGTCGTCCGATACCTACGTCAAGCGCACCGCCGAGATCGATCCGGAATTCCGCGCCCAGGCCGCCGCCTACGCGATGGAAGCCTGCCGCAAGAAGGGCCTGGTCTCGGCCGGCTTCTTCACCGACCGCGAGACTTTTGAAACCGTCGCTAACTCGAACGGCGTGCTCGGCCACCAGGTCGCCACCTCGCTCGACTTCACCTGCACCGTGCGCACCGAAGACGGCCGCGGTTCGGGCTGGGTCAAGCGCTCGGCGCGCGACGTCGCCCGTTTCGATCCGCGCGAAGCGGCCGACGTGGCCATCGAGAAGGCGCTGCGCTCGGTGGACGCCAAGGCCCTCGAGCCGGGCCGCTACACCGTGGTGATGGAGCCTTCCGCCACCAGCGACCTGCTGACCTTCATGATTGGCGGCTTCAACGCCCGCATGGCCGACGAGGGCCGCAGCTTCCTGTCGAAAAAGGGCGGCCAGAACCGCCTGGGCGACAAGCTGTTCGACCAGCAGGTCAACATCTGGTCCGACCCGTGGGACAAGGACGTGCCGGTGCTGCCGTGGGACGGCAATATGCTGCCGCGCGAACGGACTCACCTGGTGAAGGATGGCCGGATCAATGCGCTGAACTACTCGCAGTACTGGGCCAAGCAGAAGGGCCAGCGCGCCATCGGCAGCGCCGGCAACATCATCATGGCCGGCACCGACAAGAGCACGGCCGAGCTGATCGCCAACACCAAGAAGGGCGTGCTGGTGACCCGTACCTGGTACATCCGCATGGTCGATCCGCAATCGGTGCTGGTGACGGGCCTGACCCGCGACGGCACCTTCTACATCGAGAACGGCAAGGTCAAGCATCCGATCAAGAACTTCCGCTTCAACGAGAGCCCGGTGAGCATGCTGAACAACATCGAGGAAATCGGCAAGCCGCTGGTGATCGGCGGCGACGAGGCGAACTACTCGATGCTGATCCCGGCGATGAAGATCCGCGATTTCAACTTCACGTCGCTGTCGGACGCGGTTTAAGTCACTCACTCGCAACCCACCACGGCAACCACGTCCCGCGGCCTAAAAACCGTCATCCCCGCGCAGGCGGGGATCCAGTTTTGCATGCGTTACCACTGCACTGCGAAAATTGGGTTCCCGCCTGCGCGGGAACGACGGTGCGAGGGCCGACACAGGGGCGAACGCTAACGGAAAACATACATGGAACGTCGTAAATTCCTCCAGATCGGCGCCGGCACCGCGGGCGCCATGCTCATCCCCGTCTTCGGCAACGCCATCGCCGCCGATGAGCTGATGAGCGCCATGCCCACCAGCGCCAAGAAGGCCTTGGCCGACACCGCGCTGAACGCCGCCACCAAGGCCGGCGCGTCCTACTGCGACGTGCGCATCGGACGCTACCTGAACCAGTTCATCATCACGCGCGACCTGAACGTCGAGAACATCAGCAACACCGAATCGACCGGCGTCGGCGTGCGCGTGATCGCCAACGGCGCCTACGGCTTCGCCTCGACCAACAACCTGACTCCGGACGGCATCGCCAACGCCGCGCGCCAGGCAGTGGCCATCGCCAAGGCCAACGCCAAGCTGCAGACCGAGCCGGTGCGCCTGGCTCCCGTGAAGGGCGTGGGCGACGTGGCCTGGGCCACCCCGGTCAAGAAGGACTGGCGCGCCATCCCGGTCAAGGACAAGGCCGAGATGCTGATCGCCGCCAACAAGGCGGGCATGGCCGCCGGCGCGAGCTTCATGACCGCGTCGCTGTTCCAGATCAACCAGCAGAAGTACTTCGCCTCCACCGACGGTTCCTACATCGACCAGGACATCCACCGCCTGTGGGCGCCGATCAATGCGACCGCGGTCGACAAGGCCAGCGGCAAGTTCCGCTCGCGCGCGGGCCTGTCCTCACCGGTGAGCATGGGCTACGAGTACTTCGACGCCAAGGCCAGCGACAAGGTGCAGGCCGCCGGCGGCGTGACCACCCTGTACACCAACTCCTACGACATCATCGAGGACGCCAAGCTGGCCGGCAAGCAGGCGCGCGAGAAGCTCAGCGCCAAGTCGGTCGAGCCGGGCAAGTACGACCTGGTGCTGTCGCCCGAACACCTGTTCCTCACCATCCACGAGAACGTCGGCCACCCGACGGAACTGGACCGCGTGCTCGGCTACGAAGCCAACTACGCCGGCACCAGCTTCGTGGGCCTGGACAAGTGGGAGTCGAAGAAATTCAAGTACGGTTCCGAGCGCGTGAACTTCGTTGCCGACCGCACCACGCCGGGCTCGCTCGGCCTGATCGGCTACGACGACGAAGGCGTGCCGGCCAAGAAGTGGGACATCATCCGCAACGGCATCCTGGTCAACTACCAGGCCACGCGCGACCAGGCCCACATCATCGGCGAGAAGGAATCGCACGGCTGCTCCTACGCTGACAGCTGGAGCACGATCCAGTTCCAGCGCATGCCGAACATCTCGCTGGAAGCCGGCAAGGCGCGCCTGACTCCGGACGAACTGGTCAAGGACGTCAAGAAAGGCATCTACATCCTGGGCCGCGGCTCGTACTCGATCGACCAGCAGCGCTACAACTCGCAGTTCGGCGGCACGCTGTTCTACGAGATCAAGAACGGCAAGATCACCGGCCAGCTGGAAGACGTGGCTTACCAGACCAATACCCAGGAATTCTGGAACGCCTGCTCGGCCATCTGCGACGAGCGCGACTGGCGCATGGGCGGCTCGTTCTTCGACGGCAAAGGCCAGCCGAGCCAGGTCAGCGCCGTCTCGCATGGTTCGAGCACCGCGCGCTTCAATGGCATCAACGTCATCAACACCGCACGCAAGATCGGTTGAGGAAGGGGACAATATGAAACAGCTGAACCAGGAAGAAGCAAAACGCATCGCCGACCGCGTGATCGGTTTCTCGAAAGCCGACGAGTGCAGCGTCTCGATCGAAGGCAATCGCACCGGTAACATCCGTTTCGCACGCAACAGCGTGTCGACCGCCGGCCTGACCGAAGACACCCAGCTGGCCGTGCGCGTGGCCTTCGGCAAGCGCGTCGGCACCGCCGTCGTCAACGAGTTCGACGACAAGTCGCTGGAAAAGGCCGTGCGCCGCGCCGAGGAACTGGCGCGCCTGGCGCCGGAGAATCCGGAATTCGTGCCGGCCGTCGGCAAGCAGGAATACCAGCTCACCAAGACCTTCGTTCCGAGCACCGCCGCCATCGATCCGGCCTACCGCGCCGAAGTGGCGGCCGCCTCGATCGGCCAGGCGCGCGCCAAGAAGCTGGTCACCGCCGGCTTCTTCACCGACAGCACCCGTTTCGCCTGCATCGCCAACTCGAAGGGCGTGTTCGGCTTCCAGGAATTCACCGACCTGTCCTTCACCTGCACCGCGCGCACCGAAGACGGCCGCGGTTCGGGCTGGGTCACCCGTTCGGCAGTCGATGCGCGCCGCTTCAACGCGGCCGAGGCGGCCGAGATCGCGATCGACAAGGCGCTGCGCTCGGTCGATGCGAAAGCGCTGGAGCCGGGTCGCTACACCGTGATCCTGGAGCCGGCGGCCACCTCGGAAATCCTGGGCAACATGTTCAGCTCCTTCGGCGCGCGCGCCGCGGACGAGGGCCGCAGCTTCCTGGCCAAGAAGGGCGGCGGCAACCGCCTGGGCGAGAAGCTGTTCGACGAGCAGGTGAACATCTGGGCCGACCCGTGGAACCCGGACGTGCCGGTGGCCCCGTGGGACAACCAGACCATGATCGCCCGCAAGCGCACCGACCTGATCAAGAACGGCCGCGTCGCCTCGCTCGGCTACTCGCCGTTCTGGGCGCAGAAAACCGGCAACCAGGCCACCGCGGGCCACGGCAACATGATCATGGCCGGCGGAACCAAGTCGCTGGACGAGCTGGTTGCCGATACCAAGAAGGGCATCGTGGTCACCCGCACCTGGTACATCCGCATGGTGGACCCGCAGTCGCTCCTGATCACGGGCCTGACCCGCGACGGCACTTTCTATGTCGAGAACGGCAAGATCAAGCATCCGGTGAAGAACTTCCGCTTCAACGAAAGCCCGGTCACCATCCTCAACAACATCGACGAGCTGGGCAAGCCCGAGATCATCGGTGGCGACGAGGTGCCGTTCCAGATGGTGCTGCCGCCGATGAAGGTCCGCGACTTCAACTTCACCTCGCTGTCCGACGCGGTTTAAGTTTTTAACGATGGCGAACTACGATTTCTACTTCACGCGCCTGAGTTACGAATCGGGCGACTGGGACGTGGATATCCGTATGCCCAGCAACGTGCTGAACTCGCTCGTCGAGTACACCACCTTGCGGGTGGATCCGACCGAGCGCATCGTCGCCCTGTCGGATCCGAAGATGCTGCAGGCGCCGTTCTGCTACTTCGCGGGGCACAAGCTGGTGCAGTTCACTCCGGCGGAGCGGCGCAACCTCGAAAAGTACGTACGCGGCGGCGGCTTCGTTTTTGTCGACGACTGCAACCACGACATCGACGGGCTGTTCGCCAAATCCTTCGAGGCCGAGATGGTCAAGATCTTCGGCGCCTCCGCACTGAAGAAGATTCCGAATACGCATCCGCTGTATTCCTGCTTCTTCAAGTTCGACGGGCCGCCGACCACCGGCGGGGAACTCAATGGCTGGGGCGACGACCTGGTGCACGAGTACCTGAAGGCGATCGAGTTCGGCGGGCGCATCCGCCTGCTGTACTCGAACAAGGACTACGGATGCGAGTGGGACTACGACTTCCGCAACAAGCGGTTTCTCGCGGTCGACAACACCCGCTTCGCGGTCAATATCATTCAATATGCGTTGGGAGCGTAAGCGGTGGCGGAACGTGAAGTGGTAGCGTGGAGTGAAACGGAAATTGCCGAGCTGACGGCGAAAGTGGGCGCACTGAAGGCCAGCATGGCGCGCGTGATCATCGGGCAGGAAGACGTGGTCGACCTGCTGGTGACCTGCCTGCTGGCGGGCGGCCATGCGCTGGTCGAGGGCGTGCCGGGCCTGGGCAAGACCCTCCTGGTGAAATCGCTGGCGCAGGCCACCGACATGGAATTCCGCCGCGTGCAGTTCACGCCGGACCTGATGCCTTCGGATATCGTCGGCACCGAGATCCTGGAAGAAGACACCACGACGCGCCAGCGCGTGTTCCGTTTCCAGCAAGGCCCCGTGTTCACCCAGGTGCTGCTGGCGGACGAGATCAACCGCGCACCGCCCAAGACCCAGTCGGCGCTGCTGGAGGCGATGCAGGAACGTGCCGTCACCTTCGCCGGCACCACCCATAAACTTCCACGCCCCTTCTTCGTGCTGGCCACGCAGAACCCGATCGAGCAGGCCGGCACCTATCCGCTGCCGGAAGCCCAGCTCGACCGCTTCCTGCTGCGCATCGACGTCGTCTATCCGACCGAGGATGAGGAGGTGCTGATGGTTTCGCGCACCACCCACGCGGGCCTGGACGACGCCGAGCCGGCGATGACGGTCGAGACCCTGCTGCGCCTGCAGCAGCTGGTGCGCGACATCGAGATCGGCGAACACCTGCTGCGCTACGCGACGCGCCTGGTGCGCAACACCCGTCCGGCCCTCACCACGGTGGCGGCGGTCAAGCAGCACATCGGCTGGGGCGCCGGTCCGCGCGCCGGCCAGGCCCTGGTGCTGGCATCGAAAGCGCGCGCCCTGATGCAGGGACGCCTGGCAGTCACGCGCGACGACATCCAGGCCATGCTGCTGCCGGTGCTGGCGCATCGCGTGCTGCGCAACTTCGAGGCCGAGGCCGACGGCATCGCCATCGCCGACATCCTGCAATCCCTGCGTAACGAGATCCGGGTCGATTAATCTTGTCGCTGGCGAAGACCGCGCTGATCGCGCACACGCAGAAGCTCGACCTCGTGATCCGCCATGTGCTGGCGGGGCTCGGCCACGGCATCCACGCCGGGCGCGAGCGTGGGGCGGGCGTTGAATTTTCCGAGTACCGGGCCTATGCGCCCGGGGACGAGTGGCGCCGCGTCGACTGGAAGCTGCTGGCGCGCGCCGACCGTTACTTCGTGCGCGAGGCGGAGCGCGACAGCCACGTGGCCGTCTGGCTGGTGCTGGACGCCAGCGCCTCGATGCTCGAGCCCAGCCGCGAGGTAGAGGGCGTGGACAAGCTGGCCTATGCGCGCACCTTGCTCGGCTGCGTGGCAGCGATCGCCCAGCGCCAGGGCGACGCCTTCGGACTGGTCGTCCTGAACGGCGGCAAGGTCCAGTTCACTCCGGCCATGCGCGGACCGCGCCAGCTGCAGCGCGTGCTGCTGCAGCTCAGCCGCGTGCAGGCCGAGGGCGAACTGCCGGATGCCGACGTCCTGCGTGCCAGCCTGCATTTTGCCCAGTCCCCCAGCGTCGTCTATGCGGCCAGCGATTTGCTCGACTGGCCCTCGCCGCTGTCGCAGGCTTTGGTCCGCCTGCGCGGCATGCGCCACGACGTGCGCGTGCTGTGCCTGCAGACGCAGGCGGAAGTGGACGCCAGCTTTTCGTCGAACCTGGCCTATCGCGACCCGGAGCAGGAGGCGGGTGTTTACCGCTTCGGCGCCGACCTGAAGGAAGGCTATCGCCAGAACCGCGAGGCGCACTTCGCCACGGTGACGGCGGCCTGCCGCAAGAGCGATATCCCGATCGTGTCCGCACGTATCGAGCAGCCGCCGGGCGAAGTCCTGCGTCTCTGGCTGCGCCGTCCGGGGAGTCGCCCATGAACCAGCTGTGGTGGTTCGCATTACCGATCCTGCTGCTGCCGATCTGGTGGCATCGCCGCAAGCGCGAGCAGAACAAGGCTGAGCTGCTGGCCACCAGCCGCTTCTTGCCGCGCGCCGAGCCGCGCCAGACGCGCGAGTGGCGCTGGAAGGACATGCTCCTGCTGCTGGTGCGTTGCCTGCTGCTGGCCACCGTCATCGCCTGGCTGGCCGACCCAGTCACGCCCTGGCGCGGCGATACCGTGATCGTCGCCACCGGCACCGATGCCAAGTGGGCCGATGCGCAGGCGGCGCAGGCCGGGCTGGCCAAGGCCGACCGCCTGAGCATGCCGGCCGAGCAGGCGATCGCCTGGCTGCGCGCCCACCAGCGCGAGTGGCGCCCGGAAGCGCGCCTGCTGGTGCTGGGCGACGTGCCGATGCCGGCTCTGCGGCCGGAATTCGGCCGCAGGATCGAACTGCGTACCCTGGCGCGTCAGCCGGAAAAGGTCGAGCGCCGCGTCCATATCGCCAGCGAGCGTCCCGAGCAGTGGCGCCGCGTGTTCGCCCTGGAGGGTATCGCCATCGACGCGGCGCCGGGCACGACAACCTCGCTCATCGTCTGGGACCGCAAGGAGGCGCCGCCGGCATCGCTGCGCGCGCCGCTGTGGCTGGTCACCGACATCGCCGCCTTCCCGGAGTTGGGCAAGGCCCAGCAGGTAGACGGCTTGCGCTATGCCGACAGCGCGCGCGGCCGTGTATGGCATTCGGAAGCCTGGCCGCCGGCGACGGCGGATGCGGCGCGCACGCTGCTCGATAGCTGGCAGCGCCTGCATGTCGGGCCGCCAGCCTATACCGCGCCGTCGCGCGTGTTCGAAGCGTCCGGCACTGCCCGTGCGCCGGAACCGAGCGGCGCGCTGCGCGACATGCTGATGGCGCTTCTTACGGCATTGTTCGTACTCGAAAGGATACTCACGCATGCAAGACGGCGCTGAGATCGTCAAACGCGTCTGGCGTGCCGCCCAGCTGCGCCGGCTGCCCCTGTGGATCGCCGGTGCGCTGCCGTGGCTGTTCATCCGCTCCGCGCCGGGCCTGATCGCATGGAGCATGTGGTGCGCCTGGGATTGGGCCATCCTGCGCCGCCGCGTCGCTATCGAATGGACCTCCTGGCTGGACGGCGCCGTCCCGGAGATGGAAGACAGCAGCGCGCTGATCGAGCATGCGCCGACGCCGGTCGCCCAGCTGCAGCGCCGCCGCATCCTCGAACGCCTCGATGCCAGCCTCACGAACCGGCAGCTGCGCGGCATCGCGCGCGGCCGCGTGACGCTTGGTGTGCCCTGGCTGCTGGGCAGCGTGGCCGCGGCCGCTGCGGTCTGGTTCGCCACGACCGCTCCGCAGCAGGGCGGTGTCGCCGCACCCGCCAAGCTGCCGGCGACGATCGCGGCGCAGGTAGCGAGCCAGCTGGTGGTGCGCACCGCGCCGCCGGCCTATACCGGCGTGGCGCCGATCGAAACGGCGCCGAAGGACTTGCAGGTGCCGGAGCAGACCGTGATGACCTGGTGCCTGAAGGACCCGTCGACCGCGGAAGACAGCATCGAGCTCAGTACCGGCCAGGTGCTCAAGCCGGGCAAGGAGTGCGTGCGCTGGACTGCTACCGAATCGGTGTTCTGGCGCTGGCGCGGGAGCCGTTATACGGTCAAGGTCATTCCCGACCAGCCGCCGGAAATCACCATCACCGCACCGACCCAGATGGTGCAGGAGCTGCCTGATACGGCGACCAGCGCCGCCATGGGCGTGAAGGTGCGCGACGACTACCTGATAAAGCGCGCCACCCTGCACATGACGCTGGCGCGCGGCAGCGGCGAGAACATCCGCTTCACCGACCGCGAGATGCCCTTGCCGGGCTCGCCCGACCCGAAGCAGCGCAACTGGTCCAAGAACTGGTCGCTGGCGGAGCTGGGCATGGAGCCGGGCGACGAGCTGTACTTTTTTGTCCGCGCCACCGACAACGCGGCGCGCCCGCATACCGTGCAGTCGCCGACCTATACCCTGCGCCTGCCGGCGCCCGCGGAGGAAGCGGAAGAGGAGAGCGCCGCCATGCCGATGCTGGTCAAGCCACAGAGCCTGCGCAGCCAGCGCCAGATCATCATCGATACCGAACAGCTGATCGCCGACATGCGCACCCGGAAGATCGCCAGGGACGAGGTGATCGAGCGCAGCCAGAAGATCGCCAGCGACCAGGGCACGCTGCGCCGGCGCTACGGGCAGTTCCTGGGCGAGGAGTCCTCGCTGTTTACCGACGGCGAAGAAGAACACGCCGAGGACGACGGCCACGACCATGGCAGCGAGGGAAGCACCAAGGACATCCTGCACGAATACGGCCACGCCCACGACGAGGCCGAAAACGCCACGCTGTACGACGAAGACACGAAAAAGGTGCTGCGCCGCGCGCTGGTGGCGATGTGGGATGCCGAGAAGGCGCTGCGCGCGATCACGCCGAAGGTGGCCTTGGCGCCCGAGCACAAGGCGCTGGAAGCGATCAAGGAGCTGCAACAGGCCGAGCGTATCTACCTGCACAAGACCGCCTTCGTGCCGCCGCCGATCAAGGAAGAAAAGCGCATGACCGGCGACATGGATGGCACTGCCAGCTACCGCCGCGAGCAGGGCGGCGCCGACAAACGCGTGCCGGAAGACCTCGGCCAACTGGTGCAGGCGCTCTCCGGCGACGGCCCGCTGCCGGCCCTGTGGACCCGCAGCGCCCACGACTGGGTGCGCGAGCGCCTGCAGGACGACGACCAGCGCCTGTCTGCCCAGAAGGCGATCCAGGACGTGGCCGACGGTTGCGTCGCATGCCGTCCGGTGCTGCGCGCCTGGCTGCGCCAGGGCGCGGGGCAGGGCCAGGTGCTGCTGCAGGCCAAGCCGGTGGTCGAGACGCCCTTCGTGCGCGCCTGGCGTGAGGGGACGAAATAATGATGAGCACGAACCTGATGCTGGCCCTGATCGGCCTGGCAGGCATTGCCAGCGCCGGCCTGTATGCCTGGCGCCGCGCATTCATCGATGCGCTGCTGGTGCTGGTCGCCGCGGCGGCGCTCGGCCTGTTCGCGGCCGGCGTCAAGCTGCCGGGCGATGCGGGCCGAACCCTCACGCTCGATGCGGCCGCTCCTGCGCCGGCACTGGAGGGCGTGCGCGCTTTTGCGGTCAAGGGCGACGGCCTGCGCGCCGCCCAGTGGAACGACCTGCCCGCGCTGCCGCTGCAGTGGCAGCGTCCGGAAGGCGGCAGCCTGCGCCTGCATTACCCGCGCCAGCTGGCGCTCGGCCGTACGTTCACGCTCCGGGTGCAGCGCGACGATAAAACAGACGCGCGCCTGCAGCTGCTGGCCGAGAACGGCCAGCTCATCGCCGATGCGCGCGGCACCGGCGATCTCGTCGTCAACTGGATGCCGCCGCTGGCCGAGCGCCTGGTGCTCAGGGCGCGCCTGCTGGATGGCGCCGGCAAGACCATCGCCGAAGGTCCGGTGCCATTGACCATCGAGGAACCGAATATCCTGCAGGTGCAGGGCCGCTTCGGCGCGCCTTCTTTTGATGTGCGCACCCTGAACGAACTGCTGGCCGGCAGCGGTGCGCTGCTCGACTGGCAGGTGGTGCTGGGCCGCGCCATCACGCGCACCGAGCTGCCGCTGGCCGAGATGAAGGCGCCGAACCTGCTGGTGATCGACGCTGCCTGGCTCGAGCGTGCAAGCAGCGCGGAACGCTCAGCGCTGCTGGGCCGCGTGGCCGGCGGCCTGCCGCTCCTGGTGCTGGGCGCGAACGCCAACGATCCGGGCATCTGGTCGCGCACCCTGGGCTTGCGCTTGCTGCCGCAGCCGGCGGACAAGAAGATCGATGCGCCGCTGGAGCTGCCGGTGGCGCGGCTGAACCCCGCCGCGCGTGAAGCCGGCGAGTGGCTCGGCGCGGACGGCATGGTGTGGACCCGCAGCTGGCAGAAGGGCCGCATCGCCTGGCTCGGCGCCGCAGAATGGCATCGCCACGCGATCGCCGAGCCGCAAGCGCTGGCGCTGTGGTGGCAGGCCGTGCTGGACCGCGTGGGTATCGACGTTTCGAAAGAAGTCGAATGGTTGGAGCCGGAAGAACTACCCTTGCCGGGCCAGCGCATGGAGCTGTGCGCGCGCGGCGTAAAGGGTGAGGCAGCGTTCCCGGACCTGAAGCTGGTGCGCTCCTGGTCGCCGCGTGTCGATGCCGCCTGCGTGGCCGTCTGGCCGGAGCGGTCGGGCTGGTTGCAGGTAGAGGATGCGAAAGCGGGCACGCATGCGGTCTACGTCTACGCGCCGGGCGACTGGCCGCAATGGCAGGCGGCGCAGCGGCGCGATGCCACCGCGCGCTTTGCCGCGCGTACGCCGGCGACAGCATTGGCGGGCGCCGCACGTGCCTTCCCGGCCTGGCCGTTCGCGCTCGCGTTCACCCTGGCGATGCTGTTGCTCTGGTGGCGCGAGCGTCGCTGACCGAAGGAGACACAAGTGAAATCGATTCTGCCGGCCATGCTGGCCGTGGCCTTGCTCGCCACCCCTTGCCAGGCCGCGGCGCAGGCAGCCGCCGACGCGACGCCGGCAGTACGCTGGTCCCGCGCGCCTGATGCCGCCATCGCGCGGCAGGAAATCTATCCCGCCGTGCTGGGCGACAGGATCATCGTGGCAGGCGGTGTGCTCTCGCAGCCGCCGGGTTTCACCGACCATGTCGAAGCCTACGACGTAAAAGCGGGCCGCTGGACCACGCTCGCGCCCTTGCCGGAAGGCCGGCACCATATCGCCTTGGCCGAGGCCGGCGGCAGGATCTACGGCATCGGCGGCTTCTCCGGCGCCATTCCGGACTGGCGCGCCCATGCGACCGTGTTCGTGTACGACGCCGGGACGAACCGGTGGTCGGCTGGCCCGTCCCTGCCGCAGGCGCGGGCCGAAGGCGTGGTCGCTACCGTCAAGGACAAGATCTACTTCATCGGCGGGCGCGTCCCGACGAGCCCGGAGGCGGCACACATCAACGCGCACATGGATACCGCCCGCGGCGAGGCGCTGGACACGCGCACCAAGCGCTGGGAGCGCATCCCCGACGCGCCCAGCGCGCGCAACAGCGCAGCCGCCGCCGTCATCGACGACAAGATCTATGTGGTGGGTGGCCGCCAGATGCTCAAGCAGGCCGATGGCCGGCAGCGTCCGGTCAATCTGGCGACGCTGGAGGTCTACGATCCCTCTACCGGCCGCTGGGAGACCAGGGCCCCGATGCCCCAGGCCCAGGGCGGCCTGGCTGCGGCCGCCTACGACGGCAAGCTGTATGCCTTCGGCGGCGAGCAGTTTGTCCCGGCCAGCAAGGTGTTTCCCGATGCCTGGGTCTACGATCCCAAGACGGACCGCTGGTCGGCCCTGCCGGCCATGCCGACGCCACGGCACGGGCATGGCGCGGCTGTGGTCGGCAACCGCATCTTCCTGATGGGGGGCGGTGAAAAGGTCGGAGTGGGCGCCAGCCGGGTGCTGGAAGTCCTCGAGATCCCGGCCGAACGCAGGCTCGACGAGGCAACGATGCAGATCGACGGCCAGCAGCGCCGCTATTTCCGCCTGCACGATGCCGGCTCTGCTGACAATGCGGTTCCGATCCTCCTGATCAGCGGATCGGGTTGCCGCGCGTTCGGCCAGCGCATCCCTGCCTTCTTCCAGCGCTACCCGGCGCCCGTCGATGTCTACTTTCTCGAAAAAGCCGGCATCGAGAAGGGCGACGATGGAACGCGTTGTTCTGCGACCTATCGCCGCGCGGATTACCTGGAGCGCCGGGTCGAGGACGCACTGGCATTCATCGACAAGGAGCCGCGCCTGAAGAGGCTCGCGGCGCGCAAGCTGGCAATCCTGGGCTTCTCCGAAGGCGGCATGGTCGCCCCGATCGTTGCTTCGCGCAGCAAGAAAATCGGTTGGCTTGCCACGGGTGGCAGCGGCGGCCTGCCGCAAAGCGAAGAGTTCCTGATTTTCAATGCGCGTGGCGTGGCGCCCTATGCAACGCTGTTCACGCGCGAGCAGTTACTCCAGACCTATGCTGCCATCAAGGCGGACCCGCACAACGTCGACAAGGAGTTCTTCGGCAACTCGTATCGCTACTGGAGTTCGCACCTGTTCTACGATCCACTGGCGGCCTACGCGGCTTTGACTATCCCGATCGTCGCCGCAATGGGCGAACAAGACGACAGCGTCCCGATCGAATCAGGCCGCAAGCTGCGCGACTACTTCGCCGCACGCCCCGATAAGAACTTCACGTTCATCGAGTATCCCAAGGCCGGGCACGCGCTGCGCACGCCTGACAAAGACCATCTTGCAGACTTTGTCGCCGGCCTCGCCCAGTGGTTCAAAGGTCGACCGGACGCATTCAAGTAAAAGCACCACATCCGCGACCCGCGCCAGGCACGGGTCGCGGGACGTGGCGTCAGAACGCGTAATCCGCCTTCACGTAGTACGAGCGCCCATTGATCCCGAACGGGCAGGTTTCCCAGCAGTGCGTAAAGCCCAGTTGCGGAAAGGGCGCCGCCTTCACCGGGTCCCACCGGGTCGGATAGGTATCGAACAGGTTGTTGACGCCCGCCGTCAGGCTCAGATTCCTGGTGAAGTTGTAGCGCCCGGTCAGGTCCAAGATCCACTTCGCCGACCAGGTCTGGATGAAGCCCGGCGTGAAGCCCTGGCCTTCCACTTCGCCGAAGTAGTTCGCGCGCGCCGTCGCATTCCACTGGCCGAACGTGTAGTCGGCGGCCACCACATGGTGCTGGCGCGGCTGTCCCTTCTCGATCAGCGTCACCTGGGTGTCGTCGAACAGCTGCGCGCCCGTCAAGACCGAGGACTGCGAATGGCGGTCCTTCACCTTGGTGCGGTTGAAGCCGAGCTGGCCGGACAGCACCAGGGTCGAACCCTGGCCGCGCGTGGTGTGCTGGGCCACCAGGTCGAAACCGGTGGTGCTGGTGTCGATCGCATTGGTGAAGAACTGCGCCTGTCCCACGCGCAGCGGGTCGAGGATGGCCCGGATCGGGCAGGCGGCCGCCGTGGTGCACGGGCCCGACTCCGGCGCGATGTTCGACGAGAACACGATGCGGTCGTCGATGTTGGTGCGGTACAGGTCGGCCGTCACCGAGAAGTTCTGGGTCGGACGCAGGATCATGCCGACGCTGGCGCTCTTCGAGGTTTCCTCCTGCAGCGGGGCGATGCCGAAGGCGCGGGTCACGGCGCTGTTCTCGCGCGCGGTCAGGGTTTCGGTCAGCACGCCGGCGGCATTCAGGTTGGTCGACACCGAGCTGTAGAACTTCTGCTGCACGCCCGGCGCGCGGAAACCGGTCGAGGCGCTGGCGCGCAGGCCGATCGTGCGCGACGGGTCGTAGCGCAGGCTCAGCTTGCCGATGGTGGTGTTGCCGAAGTCCGAGTAGCGTTCGTGGCGCAGGGCCGCGCCCAGCGAGAGCGCATCGCCGAGCTTGCGTTCCAGGTCGATGTAATAAGCGGTGTTGTGGCGGCCGTCGTCCACCTCCGTGCCCGGGGTGTAGCCCGGGAAGCCCTGGATGCCGGATGCCGCGATGCCGCCGCTCTGGTCGCGGATGATCTTGCGCGGGTCGTTGCTGCGGCCGTACTGGTAAGAGACCGGGTCGCCGGCCACGATCTGGTAGTTATCCCGGCGCCATTCGAACCCGGCGCCGATGTGGAGCGGGGCGCCGGCGACGTCGACCGAGCCCTTGAAGTCCAGGTTCAGCGTGGTCTGGTCGAACTTTAGCTTGCCGGTGTCGGCCTCCAGGGGCGAGCTGCCGTTCTCGTAGTAGTAGCTGACGTTGATCGAGTTGCGCTCGTGGAAACCGAGCTCGCTGCGGCCATGGTTGACGCTCAGGTCCACGCTCCAGTCGCCGCTCAGGTCGTGCTTGTAGCCGACGCCGAGCGAGGCATCCTTGACGGTGGTGATGATGTTCGGCAGGAAGCCGTTCGGGTACACGGCCGGCACGTTGCGCGCGTCGTCGGCGGTGCGGAAGAAGCCGGACGAATCGCCCTTGCGCCGGGATGCGCCGCCAAAAGCGTACAGCTCGCCGCCACCCAAGGGCAGCGCGGCGTTCAGCCACAGGTAGGCGTCCTTGGCCTTGCTGTCGCCGATGCGCTGGGTGACCCGCGGCGGGTTGACGCGCGCGGTGTCCAGGCCGGCGCGATTGGTTTCGTCGCGGTCGCGGCCTTCGACCGACAGGTTCAGGTAGCCGCCGTTGGCGCCGAGGGCGAAGCCCTTGTGCGCGCTGCCGCTGAAGGTGTCGCCGTCGCCTTCCTTGGTGGTGCCGAGACTGGCGCTCAACTGGGTATCGGTGACACCCTTTTTCAGCACGATGTTGATCACGCCGGCGATCGCGTCCGAGCCGTACTGCGCCGCGGCGCCGTCGCGCAGCACTTCGATCGACTGGATGGCGGACAAGGGAATCGCATTGATGTCGGTGCCGGCCGAGCCGCGGCCGATGGTCTGCTGCACGTTGACCAGCGCCTGCTGGTGGCGGCGCTTGCCGTTGACCAGCACCAGCAGTTGGTCGGGGCCGAGCCCGCGCAAGGTGGCGGGGCGGATGATGTCGGTGCCGTCGCTAATAAAAGTAGTAGTGAAGTTGAACGAAGGGTCGAGGTCCTGCAGCACCTTGCCGAGTTCGAGCGAGCCGGCCGACTGGAGGTCTTTCGCGCTGATCAGGCCGACCGGCACGGCGGTGTCCAGTGCGGTCTTGGCCTGGGTCCGCGAACCCAGCACGACCACGGTGGCCGTCTCCTTCTGTTCCTGGCCGCCCGCTGCTTCCTGCGCGAATGCCGATGTCATGGCCGATACCAGCGCGGTCACCAGCAATACCTGCTTTTCTGCGTGTTTCACCATCTTGTCCCCTTGTTGAGAATTGAATTACGCCATCACAAAAACTAGGTCTCCCATAACCGTGGCGAATTGATTCTGAACAAGGAAATGCGTAAATACAAGTGTGAACTGTGCAAGACACAACAGTTTTACGTGATTCGGTGTATTGATGAGAAGGGGATGGCAAGCGAGGACCGTCTGTGCTAGCAGCGGGACTGTCGCTGGCCAAGGCCGAGGGGGGGCTGGCGCGCTGAGCTGCCGCTGCGCGACCCTCAGGCGTGGTCGCGCATCCACTCCTTCAGCCCGTCCACCCACTTCTTGGCAGGCAGGTTGAGGTGGCGCCGGATCTCGCCTGCACGTTCGTACAGCACCGAGAAGTCGAGCTCCGGGGCGTTCTTGAAGGCGAGCACCACGATGTTGGCATCGTGCACCTCGGGCAGCCAGACCACGGCGTCGAAGACCTGCTGCATGGTGAGCAGGTTCTTGTCGTAGCTGTTGAAGTCGCCGAACACATTGGCGGTCATGATGCCGTCGTTCGTGAGGCAGTCGTAGCAGCCCTGGTAGAAATCCAGCGAATCGAGCACCGGGCCGCGGGCATCGTGGTCGTACAGGTCGACCTGCAGCACGTCGACCTGGCCGTGGTTGCCGGCATCGAGCACGAAGTCGAGCGCGTTCATCTCGCGCACGTCCAGGCGCGCGTCGTTCTCGGGCAG
This sequence comes from Massilia sp. BHUDP2, assembly GCF_046236355.1. Classification (NCBI taxonomy): domain Bacteria; kingdom Pseudomonadati; phylum Pseudomonadota; class Betaproteobacteria; order Burkholderiales; family Oxalobacteraceae; genus Massilia; species Massilia sp. BHUDP2. The sequence goes on along the minus strand of NZ_JBJUVW010000003.1, from coordinate 388,845 downwards.
GCCGAACAGGGCGCGGCAGATGGCGATCACGTTCGGGTTCAGCTCGGCCACGCTCACGCGTGCGCCGGGAAAGCGCCGGTAGCAGAACTTGGTCAGGGCCGCGCTGCCGAGGCCCAGCTGCACGATGCGGCGCGGGTTCTGGATGAACAGCGTCCACATCATCATCATCTGGACGTATTCGAGCTCGATCGCGTCCGGCTTGGACAGCCGCATCGCGCCCTGCACCCAGGAGGTGCCCAGGTGCAGGAAGCGCACGCCGTCGAACTCGTCGATGGTGGCGGGCGGGTGGCCAGGCTGGGCGAAACGGGGATCGATGCGGGCGTAGGAAGGCGGCATGGCAGAGGAGCGGCGGTGAAAGCCGATCTTACCAGACCATGTCAAGCGACGCCGTTGCGCCCGAACTCGCGGAAACCCGGCCGTTCGCTCAGGCGCTCGACATAGGCCGCCACGTGGCGCAAGTCCGGCTTGTCCATGGGCGTCATCATCCAGCGGTTCACCGACAGTCCCAGCACGACGTCGGCCAGCGTGAAGGCGCTGCCCGCGGCGTAGGCGCCGGTGGCGCGCAGCTGGGCATCGAGGATGCCGATGTGGCGGTTCCAGGCGGCGATGCTGGCCTCGACCTGCGCCGGGTCCCGGTAAGACGGGTGCCTGCGCACCAGCGCCATGAAGGCAGGGCGCCAGGCCGTATTCAGGTCGGTGGCCTGCCAGTCCATCCATTGCTCGACGCGGGCACGGTCGCGCGCGCCAACAGGGAGCAAGGCGCCGGCGCCCTGTTCGCCGTACCGGTTGCAGAGGTAGCGGCAGATCGTGTTCGACTCCCACAGCACGAAGCCTTCGTCCACCAGTACCGGCACCAGCTTGTTCGGGTTCAGCCCGGCGTGTCCCTCGTGCCAATCCTCGCGCTCGAAGGACTGCCCGAGCTCGCGGCAGGTCCACAGCACCTTGCGCACGTTGATCGACGTGTCCTTGCCGATGATCTTCAGCATGTGCATCCTTTCATGCTCATGGGGTGTGGGGGCCCGACAGGGCCGGCAGCGCCGGCAGGATGAGGGTGACGGCCAGGCCGCCGCCCTCGCGGTTCGAGAGCGAGATGCGGCCGCCGTGGGCTTCGGCAATCTCGCGCGCCAGCGCCAGTCCGAGGCCGGTGCCGCTGCGCTTGGTGGAATAGAAGGGGACCAGGGCGTTGGTCAGCACCGCGTCGCTCATGCCGGTGCCGCGGTCCAGCACGTCGATGCGCAGGGCGTCCTGCACGCGGCGCACCTGCAGCGCGACATCGTCGGGCTGCGATCCGGATTCGTGGGCGTTCTTGAGCAGGTTCAGCAGGGCCTGCTCCATCTGTGGGGCGTCGATCCAGGCCGGCTCCTGCGGCAAGTCGCCGAGCAGGCGGAACGGCACCTGCTCGGCCAGAGCGTCGATGAACACGTCCCAGGGGCGGGCTTCGAGGCGCGGCGTGGGCAGCTTGGCGAAGCGTGCATAGCCCAGGATGAAGGTCTCGAGGTGGCGGGTGCGCTCGCCGATGGTCTGCAGGATCTGGGGCAGGCGCTCGGTCTGCCCGCGCCGCACCAGCTCCGCGCCCGAGTGCGCGAGCGAGGCCAGCGGCGCCAGCGAATTGTTCAGTTCATGGCTGATCACGCGGATCACCTTCTTCCAGGTCTGCACTTCCTGGCGCCGCAGCTCGGTGGTGAGGTGGCGCAGCAGCAGCAGCTCGTGGCGCCGGCCGTTCAGGGTGAAGCTGCTGCGCGCCAGGTGGTAGACCTCTTCTTCCTCGGATTCGCCGGCGGTGAACAGGCCGTCGCCGCCGCGCGCCAGCGCCTCTTTCAGGGCCGGGGCCGCGGTCTCGAGCACGGCGCCCAGTCCGTGCCCTTCGAGCTTGCGGCCCTCGGACAGCAGCTGGCGCGCGGCCAGGTTGGCGTAGACGATGGTGCCGGCCGAGGTGCCCGTATCGGTGGCGAAGTCCGTCACCAGGAGCATGGCCACCGGGGTGTTCTGGACCATGGTGTCGAGCAGCAGCTCGCGCTGCACCAGGCCGAGGCGCTGTTCGCGCAGCACCTGGCCCAGGTCATTGTGGGCGGCGATCAGGTCGGCCAGCTCGTCGTTCTGCGGCCAGTGCAGGCTGAAGGAAAAGTCGCCGTCGCGGTAGCTCGCCACCGTGCCCTCGAGGGCGCGGAACAGCGACAGGATCGGCTGGATCTGGGTGCGGATGGTGATGATGGCGATCGGGACGATCGCCACCAGGCAGGTGAAGAAGACCAGCGCGGGATGCTCGGGGAACAGGTGGTCCAGCCCGAGCGCGATCAGCATGCCGAGGGCCAGCAGAGTGCCGACCAGCGCCGACCAGCGCGTGACCAGCGAGAGTCGGATCCCTGTGCGCTTCATGCCGGCCTGGCGATGCCGAGCCGCTCCATGCGCCGGTACAGTGCCTGGCGCGACAGGCCCAGTTCGTTTGAAGCCTGCGCCACCACGCCGCCGGCGCGCGCCAGCGCCTGCACGATGGCGTCGCGGTCCGGCTCCGTGTCCGGCGTGGGCGCCACCGCCACCGGCAGGCCGAGATCGGCGGCTTTGATGACATCACCTTGCGCCAGCAGGCTGGCGCGCGCCATCACGTTTTTCAGCTCGCGCACGTTGCCGGGCCAGGTGTGGGCCTGCAGGGCGCTTTCCGCGGACGGGTGCAGGGTCTTCCCGCGCAGGAAGGACAGTGCCAGCGGCAGGATGTCGCCCGGGCGCGCGGCAAGCGGCGGCAGGCGCAGCTCGATCACGTTCAGGCGGTAGAACAGGTCTTCGCGGAAGGTCCCGGCGCGGATCATGGCGCCAAGATCCGCATTGGTGGCGCTGATCACGCGCACCTTCACCTGGCGCTCGCGGTTGGAGCCGAGTCGCTCGAAACGCCCCGTTTCCAGCACGCGCAGCAGTTTCATCTGGCCGGCCAGCGGCAGGTTGCCGATCTCGTCGAGGAACAGAGTGCCGCCGTCGGCCGCCTCGAACTTGCCTTCCCTGGCCTTGGAAGCGCCGGTGTAGGCGCCGGCGTCGGCCCCGAACAGCTCGGCCTCGATCAGTTCCGAGGGCAGGGCGCCGCAGTTCAGCACCACGAAGGGGCCGTCGGCCACCTGCGAGTTGGCCTGGATGATCTCGGCGATGCGTTCCTTGCCGGTGCCGTTCGGGCCGGTGATCAGGACCGGCACGTCGGCGCGCGCCACCTGGCAGGCCAGGGTGAGCACGCGCTCGGTGGCCGGGTCTTGCCAGACCAGGCCGCGCAGGTCGAAGTTCTGTTCCAGCTCGCGCTTGGCCTTGCGCTCGCGCTGCAGGCGCTGGTTCAGGGCGCGGTTGGCCTGGCCCAGCTCGATCAGGTTGCTCACCGTGGTGAGCAGGCGCTCGTCGTTCCAGGGCTTGGAGAGATAGTCGGCGGCGCCGGCCTTGATCAGCTCCACCGCGGCGTCGAGGTGGGTCCAGGCGGTCAGCAGGATCACCGGCAGGTCCGGGTGGCGCCGCCGGATCTCGCGGAACAGCGCCACGCCTTCCTCGCCGGAGGTCGTGTCGGCCGTGAAGTTCATGTCCTGGATGACCAGGTCCACGTGCTCGCGCCCGAGGATGTCCAGTCCTTCCTCGGGCGAGGCCGCGCGCAGGGCGGCGATGTCGTGGAGGGAGAACAGGACGTCGAGCGCGATGGCGACCGCGGCGTTGTCGTCGATGATCAGTACAGTGGGCATGACGGCAAGTTTAGCACTGGTTGTTTGCCATCAGGCACTGCGGGTGGCGGTCGCCGGCGAAATGCTGGCCGCGCGCCACGCCGGACCGTAGGCCGCCAGGATGCCCAGCGCCCAGAACACGATCGCGCCGCCGATCAGGTACTCGGCCGGGAGGCGCGCCATTTCCAGCCTGGTCACCAGGAGGTGGTTCAGGCCCAGGCCCAGCAGCACGCCGCCGAACACGCCGGCACTGGTGATCAATACGTTCTCGGTGATGAAGTAGCGCAGGATGTCGACCTTGCGCGCACCCAGGGCGCGGCGCACGCCGATTTGCTTGCGGCGCTGGGTGACCCACAGGCTGGCCATGCCGACGATGCCCGAGCAGGTAATCAGGAGCAGCAGCACGCTGACGGTGATCAGCATCCACGACAGCGCGACGTCGCCGCGGTAGCGCTTCTGGCGGTCGTCCGTGACCGTCTTGGCCTCCAGGATCATCGGCGTCGCCGACGACTTGCGCAGCGCTTCTTCCGCTTCCTTCATGACGCGGTCGCGCTGGCCCGCTTCGGCGCGGACGGCATACAGGGCGCCGGGGTTGCCGTACAGGCGCGCCGGGGTGATCGCGGACCACTCGCCGCGCTCGCCCAGGTCGCCATGGGCCGACTGCAGCCGTTCGACCACGCCGACGACCTCGGTCCCTTGGGCGTCTTCGCCGGTGCCGAAGTACAGGGTCTTGCCGATTGCCGAGCTCCCCGGCCACAGCTTGTCCGCCAGCGCTTTCGAGATGATCAGCTGCTTGGGCAATTCGCGGCTCTCGTTCTCGTTGACGTCGACCAGTTCCTGCGGCAGGAAGTCGCGCCCTTCGACGATCTTCAGGCCGAAGGTCTTGACCAGCGAATCGCCCGAGATGTAGATCGAGGCGATCGCGCTCTCGCGTTCCTGGCGCCGGTCGAGCGCGACGCTGTTGCTGCTGCCGCTGCCCGAGATCGGCATCTGCGACACGTTCGCCACCGAGACCACGCCCGGCACCGCGCGCAGCACATCGGCTTCGCGCTTCATGGTGGCGAGCATCTGCTCGGGACCGTCGCTGTTCAGGTTGCGCACGTTGAAGTAGAAGGTCGCCGCTTCATCCAGCAGGCCGCTTGGGCGCGCCGCGACTTCGCGGCGCTCGTTGACGACATGCAGGGCGTTGGCCAGGATCGCCAGGCTCAGCGCGACCTGCAGCGCGACCAGGATCGGACCGGTCTTGTTGCGCATCAGCGCGGACAGGATGGGCTTGATTTCCATGATGGTCTCTCTCGTTTGCTCGTTCTTATTGCGATTTCAGCTGGATGGCCGGCGTCACCTGGCAGGCGCGCCAGGTGGGCAGCAGGCCGGCGACGATGGCCGCGGTGACGGACATGAGGAAGGTCAGCATCAGCATCTGCCAGTCCATGCGGGCGACCGCCGCCATGCCCTTGCTCTGCATGCCGATCAGGGCCAGCGCGCCGAAGGACAGCACCAGGCCGAGCACACCCCCGACCAGGCCGACCACGCCGGTCTCGATCAGGAACTGCTGGAACACGTCGCGGCGCGAAGCCCCGAGCGCGCGGCGCACGCCGATCTCGGACGCGCGCACCGAGAACTTTGCCAGCAGCAGGCCGACGGTGTTGACCAGGCACAGGATCAGGAAGCCGAAGGCCAGCCAGGCCGACAGCTTGCTGTCGTTGCCGACGACCTTCATGTGCTCCATCCATTCCATCACGTCGTACAGCTTGTTCGGCGCATTGCGCTTCAGGCGGCCCAGCTTGCGCTGCTCGCTCGCATAGTTGTCGAGCCAGGTCTGCAGTTCGGCGCGGTCGCTGCTGCTCCTGGTTTCGAACCAGGCCTGGATCCAGGTGCATTCCGAGGTCAGGAGGTTGGCGAAGCCCGGGTCGCGGTTGGCGCTGCAGTTCATGCTGCCGTTGTGGCCCATTTCGTGGCGCAGCGCGGTCGAGAAGGGGATGAAAAATTCTTCCGAGTTGCCGAAGCGGCTGCCGCCGATCAGCCTGTAGTAGCGCGGCAGCGGATTCCAGTTGTCCAGCACGCCGACCACCGTGTACGGGAAGCCGCCGATCCTGATCTGCTTGCCGACCGGACTGGCCTCGCCGAACAGCTTCTCGGCGGTCGCGCGGCCCAGCACCACCACGTCGGCGCCACGCGCATCGTCGCCTTCGGTCCATGCCTGGCCGTGCAGGAAGGGCACATCGAACATCGCGAAGAAGTCGCGGGTCGGGGCCAGGCCGGAGGCGGTGAAGGCCGGGATGTCGGTGCGCGGCGGCTCGATCGGCTGGTAGACGCCGTACATGGCGGTGCGGCGCTCGCCCTGGCCGCTCTTGATGAAGTTGGCGGCGTCGATGTAGCCCAGCTGGTCGTCGTTGGGACCGTCGCTCGGCGACCAGCCTTCGACCGGGCCGTTGTCCACGTGCGGCACCAGCAGGCGGTCGCTCTTGGCGGGGATCGGGTCGCCCGACATCATGTGCAGGATGGTGAGCGTGGACACGCTGGCGGCCACGCCGATGGCCAGGGTCAGCACCATCAGGGCGGTCAGGGCGGGGTTGCGGCGCAGGCTGCGCACGCCCAGCTTGAAGTAGTAGGAGAACATGGTCTGGTCGTCCTTATGCGGTCACGGCGGCCTTGTCGACCAGGGTCGGGCCCTTGCGCACCAGGTCCGAGACCTGGCCGTCGATGATGTGCACGTTGCGGTGGGTGCGCACCGCCAGCTCCGGATCGTGGGTCACCATCAGGATGGTGGTGCCGGCCGCGTTGATCTCTTCCAGCAGTTCCATCACGCCGCGTGCCATCTGGGTGTCCAGGTTACCGGTCGGTTCGTCGGCCAGCAGCAGCTTGGGCGAGCCGGCCAGCGCACGCGCGATCGCCACGCGCTGCTGCTGGCCGCCGGACAGCTCGGCCGGGAAATGCTTCATCCGCGAAGCCAGGCCGACCTTGGCCAGCGCGTCCTCGATGCGCTCCTTGCGCTCGGTCTTGTTGAAGCCGCGGTAGCGCAGCGGCACGTCGACGTTGTCGAACAGGTTCAGGTCGGGGATCAGGTTGAAGCCCTGGAAGATGAAGCCCAGCTTCTCGTTGCGCAGGCGCGAGCGGGCGCTGTCGTCCAGGCCCTTCACGTTGACGCCGTCGAGGATGTATTCGCCCGAGGTGAATTCTTCCAGCAGGCCGGCGATGTTCAGGAAGCTGGTCTTGCCCGAACCGGAGGGGCCGGTCACGGTGACGAATTCGCCCTGCTTGACTTCGATCTCGAAACCGCGCAGCGCGTGGGTCTCGATCATGTGGGTGCGGTACACCTTGCTCAGGTTGGTCATGCGCAGCATGGGATTCTCCTAGTTTGTGTTGGTCTTGTTCAGCGGTTGATCGAGACGCGCGCGGCGTTATTGAACGTGTCGGTGCCGGCGACGACCACCTTGTCGCCCGGCTTCAGGCCCGACAGGATCTCGACGGCGGAAATGCTGGTGGCGCCCAACTGGATCGGGGTGCGCACGGCGATCCCGTCCCGCACCACGTAGGCATGGCGTCCGCCTTCGCTTTCGACGAAGGGGCCGCGCGGCAGCGTCAAGACATTGGGGCGCTCCTCGATCAGCAACCTGGCGGTCACGCGCTGGCTCTGGCGCAGGCCTTTCGGCTGCTCGCCGTCGAAGCGCACGCGCGCCAGCACCTGGTTCTTCACCACTTCCGGCGACAGCGCGGACAGCTTGCCGGTGGCCTTGCCCGACGGCAGGGTGATCTCGGCGTTCATGCCCAGGCCGATGTCGGCCACATAGGTTTCCGGCACCTCGACCTCGACTTCGAGCTTCGACAGGTCGACCAGGGTCATCAGGGGGGCGTTGGCGGCCACCACCATGCGGTTCTGGACGTTGAGGGTGCCGATGAAGCCGTCCACCGGCGCGCGCACGGTCAGCTCGTCGACGCGGCGCTGGGCGTTGGCCAGCGACAGGCGCTGGCGTTCCAGCTCGTTGATCTTGGTCTTCAGGGCCAGCTGGACGTCGTCGCCTTCGAGCGCGGCGGCCTGGGAGGCGTGGTTGGCGCGGATCTCGGCCGAGTTCAGGGCGTCCTTGGCCTTCTGGTAGTCGATCTTGGCGATGATGCCGACCTGGGCCACGCTCTCGTAGCGCTCCAGGGTGCGCTGGGCCGACAGGCGGTCGATCTCGGCGGTGTCGGCTTCGCGCTTGGCCAGCAGCTTCTGCTTGCGCGCCAGGATCTGCTGGCGCGCCACCTCGGCCTTGAGCTGTTCGTAGCTCGAGGTCTCGCGCTTGAGTTCATCGGTCAGGTCCGGGGACTCCAGCACCGCCAGCACGTCGCCCTTCTTGACGGTGTCGCCGGCGGCGACCTTCAGGTTGACGGTGGATGGGGCGGTCGAATACAGGGTAGGGCTGACGGCGGCCACGATGCGGCCATTCACCGACGCGTCGCGCACCAGGGTGCCGCGGGTGACTTCGGCGATGCGCAGGCGGGCTTCGCTGACGGAGTGTTCGCTGCTGGTCCAGGCGCCCAGCACGGCGACGCTGACGGCGAGGAGGGCGATGGCGCCGCCCACCCACAGCGCGCGGCGCTTGAGCTTGTGGACCGGGGCCGGGGTGAGGACGGCGTCTTGTTCTGATGTATCGCGGATCATGGCATCTCGGGTGACAACGTTGGATGGCGTTGTCAATGCACGATCCGTGCCAGTAGAGCAAGTGACTGATTTTACGGGGAATATTGCTGCCGCGTCCGGTGTCCGCGGTGTCCGTCATTACAGGCCGCGGACAGCGTCCGGACACAGGAGCGTCCGATTCTGCAAAAGCGGACGGGCGCGAACCGACTGCATCCGCGCCCGTCCTGGGGGTGCTCCTTGGCTTGCTTCCTTACTTCTGCGGCTTCTGCTTCTGGGCGTAGGTGCCCATGACCTCGCCCTTGCCGATCACGTGCCCCTGCATCGCCTGCAGCAGCTGGTCGCGGTCGGCGCCGAAGGGCACATCCAGCATGGTATCGAGTGCGTACACCTGGAAATGGTAGTGGTGCGGCTTGTCGCCCACCGGCGGCTTGGGCCCGAAGTAACCCATCGAGCCGCGCGTGTTCCGGCCCTGCAGCACGCCTTCCGGATCGGTCAGGCGCGGCTGCTCCTGCAGGCCTTCGGGCAGGCTGGTGACGTTCGCCGGGATGTTCCAGGCCAGCCAGTGCACGAAGGGCGTGACCGGTTTGGCGTCCGGGTCTTCCATGATGATGGCGTAGGACTTCGCATTCGGCACTGGCTTCCACGCCAGGGCCGGCGACACGCCGTCGGCGTATTCGCTGTATTTCTGGTCCATCGCGCCGCCGGCCTTGAAGCTCGGCGAGCTGACCGACAGCGTCCCTGTCGACTGGGTCTCGGGCCGCTTGTTTGCGAGCGGCACGCCATTGCCCTTGTTGGCCTGGTCGCGCATCGGACCGCTTGGGGCCATCGCGCTCAGGTTGCCGGGCTTGCCGGCGCTGTGGGCAATGCGGTAGATGACGCCGTTGCCGTCGTCCGCCATCAGGAGCGAACCGTCCTTGGCCCACGCCAGGCCGACCGGACGTGCGATGTGGGTCTTGCCGCCGTCGGTAAGGAAGCCGGTGACGAAGGGTTCGACGGCGGTCGGCCGGCCGCCCGCGAAGCGCACCCGCACGATCTCGTAGCCGGACGCCTGGGCGCGGTTCCAGGAGCCGCGCATGGTCACGAAGGCGTCGCCGCTGTACTCGGCCGGAAAGCCGCCGCGGTGGCCGAACACCATCTGCATCGGCGCCGCATGCGCGGTGTAGCCCAGCACCATCGGGGTGCTGCGCGCCTTCCATTCTTCTTTCTTGATCTCGCCCACCGGGGTGCTCTGCGGGTAGATGTCGCCGCCGCCGTAGACGTGCGGCCAGCCGTACATCTTGCCCATCTCGATCTTGTTGATCTCTTCCTGCTGCTGGTCGTCGCCGAGGAAATCGATGCCGTGATCGAAGGACCACAGCTCGCCGGTCTGGGGATGCCAGTCGAAGCCGATGGTGTTGCGCAGGCCCGAAGCGAAGATGCTGCGCTGCTGGCCGTCCGGCGAGACGCGCAGGATGGTGGCGTTCTCGGGATTGCTCTCGTTGCAGGTATTGCAGGTGCTGCCCACGGTGAGATACAACATGCCGTCCGGCCCGAAGGCGATGGTGCGGTTCGGGTGCTGGCCGGAATCCGGCAGGTCGCCCATCAGCAGCTTCAGATCGCCCAGGCGGCCGTCGGGCTTGATGTCGGCCACGAACAGTTCCTTGACGGTGACGAGATAGAACTTGTTGTCCTTGATCGCCATGCCGTGCGCGCCGGCACGGTTGGCCACTTCGACCGGCGCGCCGTCGGCCTTGCCGTCGCCGTTCGTGTCCTTCAGCAACAGCACGTCGCCCTGGTCGCGCCGGCTGACGTAGATGTCGCCATTGGGCGCTACCGCGATGATGCGGGCGTTCTTCAAGCCCGTGGCGAAGGGGGTGACGGTAAAGCCCTGCGGCGCCTTGATGCCGCGCATGCGCTCGGGAGTGGCCTCGACCTTGGCCGGCTTGAAGACGTTGGACGGGGCAGAGAAGCGGGTCCCGTCACCCTGTTGGGCACAGGCGGCGCCTGTCGCCATGCCGATTACAACCGCTGCTGTCACGCGTTTCATGCCCTGGTTCTCCCTCGTTACCGTGGTTGGATGTGATAAAAAATCGTGCCAGAGTATCGACCGACGGTATGTGGGAGAACGTACGCAGACTGTCGCGTTGGCGGGACAGCGCAGGACAACAGGCGGGACAGGCACGCTAGGCGGCGCGCAGGGTCCGCGCCGCCGCCACCATGTTCTCCAGCGCCGGCAGCACCTCGTCCCAGCTGCGCGTCTTGAGGCCGCAGTCCGGATTCACCCACAGTTGCGCCGCGGGGATACGCGCGGCGGCCTTCTGCATCAGCGCGACGATCTGCTCGCGGCTTGGGACGTTGGGCGAATGGATGTCGTAGACGCCGGGGCCGATGCCGTTCGGGTAGCGGAAGTCGTCGAAGGCGCCGAGCAGTTCCATATTGGAGCGCGAGGTCTCGATGGTGATCACGTCGGCGTCCATGGCGGCGATGGCGGCGATGATGTCGTTGAACTCCGAATAGCACATATGGGTGTGGATCTGGGTGGCGTCGCGCACGCCGTTGGCGGCGATGCGGAACGCCTCGACCGCCCAGTCCAGGTAGCCGGGCCAGCCGGCGCGGCGCAGCGGCAGGCCTTCGCGCAGCGCGGCCTCGTCGATCTGGATGATGCGCACGCCGGCCCGTTCGAGGTCCTGGACCTCGGCGCGGATCGCCAGCGCCAGCTGGCGGCAGGTGACGGCGCGCGCTTGGTCGTCGCGCACGAAAGACCAGTTGAGCATCGTGACCGGGCCGGTCAGCATGCCCTTCATCGGCTTGTTCGTCAGCGACTGGGCATGGCAGGTCCATTCCACCGTCATCGGACGCGGGCGCTGCACGTCGCCGTACAGGATCGGCGGCTTCACGCAGCGCGAGCCATAGGACTGCACCCAGCCGTTGGCGCTGAAGGCGAAGCCATCAAGCTGTTCGCCGAAGTACTCGACCATGTCGTTACGCTCGGCCTCGCCGTGCACGAGGACGTCCAGGCCCAGCGCTTCCTGGGCTTGCACGCAGCGCGCGATCTCGGCCTGCATGGCGGCGCGGTAGGCGTCGTCGTCGAGTTCGCCCAGCTTGTGGCGGCGGCGCGCCTGGCGGATCTCCGGCGTCTGCGGGAAGGAGCCGATGGTGGTAGTGGGGTAGGCGGGCAGCGCCAGTGCGGCGGCCTGCTCGGTGGCGCGCTGGGCGTGGGCGCTGACGCGCTGGCCCAGCGCCGGCGCGATGGCGGCGACGGCCCGCGCCACCTCACCATTGTGCACGCGCGCAGAGGCACGGCGGCGGTCGATGGTGGCGGCGTTCGCGATCAAGGCGTCCTGCACGCCGACACGGCCATGGTCGAGCGCGGTTTGCAGCAGGCGCAGCTCGTCCAGTTTCTGCACGGCGAATGCGAGCCAGGAACGGACCTCGGGGTCCATGCCGGTCTCGAGTTCCAGGTCGACCGGCACGTGCAACAGCGAGCAGGACGGCGCGATCCACAGGCGCGCCTGCAGCTGTCGCTGCACCGGCTCCAGCCAGGCCAGGGTCGCATGCAGGTCGGTCTTCCAGATGTTGCGGCCGTCGACCACGCCGAGCGACAGGATTTTGTCGGGGCCCAGCAGGGCGATCGCCGGCTCGATCTCGTCGCGCGCGTTGATGGCGTCCAGGTGCAGGCCGGCAACCGGCAGGCCGCAGGCGAGCGGCAGGTTGTCCTCCAGGCGGCCGAAGTAGGTGGCCAGCAGCAGTTTCGGGCCGTGGCCGCGCAGCGCCGCGTAGGCGTCCGCATAGGCCTGGCGCCAGCGCGCGTCGAGGTCGGTGACCAGCGCCGGCTCGTCGACCTGTACCCATTCGACGCCGGTCTGCGCCAGCCAGTCGAGCAGTTCCGCGTACACCGGCAGCAGGGCGGGCAGCAGCGCCAGGCGGTCGCTGTCGTCGTGGGACTTGCCGAGCCACAGGTAGGTAAGGGGGCCGAGTATCACCGGCTTGGCGCGCACGCCGGCGTCGAACGCTTCCTGCAACTGCTGCCGCAAGCGCGAGGTGTCCAGTGTAAACGTCGTGAAGGCGTCGAATTCGGGGACGATGTAGTGGTAGTTGGTGTCAAACCACTTGGTCATTTCGCCGGCGTGGGTGCAGCCGCAGTCGGCGTGCGAGGCGCGGCCGCGGGCCACGCGGAAGTAGGCGTCCAGCGCGTCGCCGTGGTGGGCATGGGCGCGCTGCGGCACGTTCCCGAGCGTGAAACTCATGTCGAGCACGTGGTCGTAGAGCGAGAAGTCGCCGACCGGGGCCAGGTCGAGCGCGGATTGCCGGGCCCAGTGGCGGGCGCGCAGCTGGGCAGCCCCGGCTTCCAGTTCGACGGCCGGGGCAGCTTCCTTCCAGTGGCGCTCGAGGGCGAATTTCAGTTCGCGGCGGGCGCCGATACGGGGAAAGCCGAGGTTGTGGGTGATGGTCATGGTATGCGTCCTGTTGGTGGTCGCAGCCATGATAGGACGGACAACTCATGAATAAAATTGATATGATTTCATATATCGATCAAATTCATTCATGTATCCATGCTGGAACGTGTCCACCTGATGATCCTGCGGGCAGTCGAGCAGCGCGGTTCGCTGACGGCCGCCGCCGAGAGCCTGCACCTGACCCAATCGGCGCTCAGCCACGCAATCCGCAAGCTGGAGGGGCAGCTCGGGGTCGAAGTCTGGACCCGCGACGGCCGCAGCCTGCGCCTGACCCAGGCCGGTCTCTACCTGCAGGGCCTGGCCAATCGCCTGCTGCCCCAGCTCGAACACGCCGAGCGCCTGATGGCGCAGTATGCCGAGGGCCAGCGCGGCACCCTGCGCATCGGGATGGAGTGCGCGCCCTGTTATGCCTGGCTCCTGAAGGTGGTGGCGCCTTACCTGGCGGCCTGGCCGGACGTCGATGTCGACGTCAGGCAGCGCTTCCAGTTTGGCGGCATCAAGGCCATCGAGGGATGGGAGATCGACGTGCTGGTCACGCCCGATCCGCTGTTCAAGCCGGGCCTGCGCTTCGTGCCGGTGTTCGACTACGAGCAGGTGCTGGTGCTGGCGAAAGACCACCCGCTGGCCGGCCGCGCCTTCGTGGAGCCTTGCGACCTGGCCGACGAGGTCCTGATCACCTACCCGGTCGACATCGACCGCCTCGACATCTACAACCAGTTCTTCCTGCCGGCCGGCTGTGCCCCGCGCCAGCGCAAGACCATCGAAACCACCGACATCCTGCTGCAGATGGTTGCCAGCGGCCGCGGCGTGGCGGCGCTGCCGCGCTGGCTGGTCGAGGAATACGCCGCGCGCATGCCGGTGGTGCCGGTGCGTCTCGGCCCGAACGGCATCCCGAAGCAGATCTTCCTCGGCACGCGCGAGGACGACGCCGCGATCGGCTACCTCGACGCCTTTATCGCCATGGCGGCCGGCCTCGGTGACAATGCTTGAGATTTGAGGCGCCGGCACGCTGCTAGGATCGCGGCATGATCCGATCCGAACTCGCACGCCTGCAGCGCCTCTTCCGCCATGTTGTCAAACGCGACGCCGAGCGCGAGCCGCCCTCGCACTTCTTCACTCCCGAAGAAACCGGCCGCCTGCACCGCATTACCGGGGACGTCCGCACGGCGCTCGACGAGCAGACCTGGCATGATCTGCTGCTCCCGGCCTACGAAGAGCAACTTGCACAAGGCACCAGCATCTTCGGCCGCCAGGTGCTGCACCGCCACCTGCGTGCAGGCCTGGACGATGCCGGCTGCGCCGCGCTGGGAGAGCGCCTGCGCGGCCTGCTGGCCGATCCGGCGCGCCTCGACGCCTTGAACCTGGCGCTGCGCCCGCTGCGCTACGCCGAGACCGAGGTCGCCGGCCTGCTGTTTGAGGGCGAGGCGCCGCCAGCGCCCGCCTGGGCCGGATTCATCTGGGTGCTGCCGCTGCTGCTGGTGATGTCCTTGGGCCTGCTCGTCACGCAGCCGCTCGGCTGGATCGCGACCCTGGCCGCGGTGGCGCCGCTGATGGCGCTGCAGATCGGCTACCACCGCCGCCTCGAGCTGTGGAAGAACACGCTGGACAGCCTGAACGCGCTGCTGGCCGGGAGCCACACGCTGGCGCAACTCGGCGGCCCCCTGCTGGCGCCCTTCGTCGAGGAGCGCGCCGCAGCGGCACGCCTCCACAAGCGCCTCGGGCGCCCGCTGCTGCTGCGCATGATCCCGGGCGGCGAGGCCTACATGAACTGGTTCGCCGCCTACAACATCCGCCGCTACTGGAAGACCATCCGCACCGTGTACGGGGCGCGCGACTTCCTGCGCCCCTTCTACCTGCGCAGCGCGGAGCTGGAGGCCGACGTGGCGCTGGCACGCCACCTGCGCCGCCAGCAGCACTGGTGCTGGGCCGAACGCAGCGCCGCGCGCACGCTGGACCTGCAGGGCGGCGTGCACCCGCTGATGGAGATGCCGGTCCCGCTGTCCGTCAGCCTGGACGGGCAGGGCGCCTTCATCTCGGGCCAGAACGCTTCGGGAAAAAGCACCTTCCTGCGCATGGTGGGCCTGAACCTGGTGGCGGCGCGCGCCTTCGGCTTCTGCTACGCGCAGCAGGCGCGCCTGCCGGCCGTGCCGGTGCGCGCCAGCATGCAGAACGAGGATTCGCTGCTGGGCGGCGAGAGTCTCTATATGTCGGAACTGCGCCGGGCGCGCGAACTGCTGGATGCGAGCGGGGAGCCGGCCGGCATCTGCCTGGTCGACGAGGTCTTCCGCGGCACCAACCACCTGGAATCGGTGTCGGCCGCAGCCGCGGTGCTCGAAAGCCTGTGCGAGCGCGACCTGGTGCTGGTGTCCTCGCACAACCTGGTGCTGGCGCGTATCCTCGCGGGCAAGCTGGAACCGTACCGCATCGATACCGCCAGTGGCCGGCCGGTCCTGTTGCCGGGCGTGCTGCGCGACCCGAACGGCATCGCGCTGCTGGCCACACAGGGTTTCGGGGAGCGGATCGAGGGCCGGGCCGCCGAAGTGGCGTGCTGGCTCAGCGCACACCTGGCCGAGTCCGAGGAAAAGCAGCCGCCTGCCCTCAGTTGCGCTTGAGCGGCTTACCCTTCGCAATCACCTCGCGGCAGTCGCCGCGCATGGTGGCGTCGTCGTAGTCGGTCCAGCCGTAGCTGTCGACGTAGCGCTTGTGGCGCTTGAAGGCCGGACTGACGAAACTGCGTTCCAGGCTTTCGCCGGGGTAGCGGACGTCGGCCATGTCGAGCACCGTGTGGAACATGTTCTCGGTCGAGAGCTTCGCCTTCTGATGGCGTTTCAGTTGCGCGACCTTGGCCGGGAAGCGCTCGGCGTAGCTGCCCGAATACCAGACGAAGGCCGGCACGTGGAATTCGTACTGCGTGTTATGGCCGTGGAAGGCGATCTTGCACGACTTGTCGTACAGGGTCTGACCATGGTCGGCCACGTACAGCAGCGAGGCGGGCAGGCCGGTTTCCTTCAGCACCCCGATCACGTTCGACAGGAACCAGTCGGTATACAGGATGGCGCTGTCGTAGCTGTTGTTCATCTGCGGCTCGATGCGCGGATTGGTGTAGTCGGGCTTCTCGATCGACTTCAGCGAAGGCTGCCAGCGGTCGAACTCCTGCGGGTAGCGGTGCGCGTAGTTCCAGTGGCTGCCCAGCGTGTGCAGCACCACCAGCACCTTCTGCGCCGGATCAATGATGGCGCGCCGCAAGGGCGCGAGCAGGACCGCGTCGTGGTTGGAGGCGTCGGACACGCTGCCCAGGTTCAGGAACTGGACGTCGTCCGCTTCTTTCGCGAACACCGACACCGGCGTGTCGAACTTGCCGAACGAGACCTGGTTCGAGATCCAGAAGGTCTTGAAGCCGGCCTCCTTGAAGGCCGACAGGAAGGATTTTTCGGAGAAGCCATCCTTCAGGCTCTGCATTGCAGGTTTGCGCGAAATGATCACCGGGATCGACAGGCGGGTAGCCGATACCGGCGTGATCACGTCCTTCAGCATGACCAGGTTCTCTTCCTGCGCCAGCAAGGGATTGGTCTCGCGTGCATAGCCGTTCAGGCTCCAGCGGTCGTAGCGCGAGGATTCGCCCAGCACCACCACGAGCACCTGCGGCCCATGCTCGCCGTCCGCCTGCTTCGCCCCGAAGCGGAAGGCGGCGCTGCGCCGGTTCAGTTCGGCCAGGTAGACCCGCTCCTTATAGAAGTCGAGGCCGCGCGCGCTCAGGCCGAAGGGCCAGGATTGGGCAAACAGCGCCAGGTCGACCGGCGGCCTGGTCCAGGCGGGCAGTGGCGGCCAGCGTCCCGCGGTAGCGGCAGCGTGTTTCCCGTCGGCCTGGGCGAAGCCGGATTGCTGCCCGTAGGCCAGCACCGCGGCGCCGGCGCCCAGCACCGCCAGCACGATCCAGCGCGAGCGGTCGTTCCAGTCCAGGTCGCGGGTACGCCAGGCGGCCGTCCAGGTCGAGCCGAACCACAGCAGCACGCCGACGATCACCGCGCCCAGCAGCCAGGCTTTCCCGCCCAGGAACTCGAGTGCCTCGCTGGGGCTGGTCTCGGCGATGATGCCCAGGTGGTGCGTCGAAATCCCCTGTCCATAATAGACAAGAAGGTAGAGCTCGGTCGGCAGGGCCAGGAAGGCCGGCAGCAGGGCCCAGTGGAACCAGGCCGGGCGCTTGCACAGGGCCCAGGCGGCGATCCAGGCGAACACGCCGGCGCCCAGCAGCTGCCATGGGTCGCTGCCGCCTTGCGCACCCGGCAGGTCCAGCAGCTTCGCCGCAAAAGGCATGCTCGACAGCAGGGCGTAGCTCAGCAGCAGGTACAGGTTGGCGGGACGAAGCAGGCGGGACATCGGGGCGGGAAGAGGGCGAAATCGGCTATTATCCTGTCTTTATAGCCGGAAATACACTATCCTTGCCGCAAGCTTGACAGTAGCTCTGTAGCAGGCTTGCCACATCCACCACGGTAAACCCCAGGTTTACCCTGCCGCCAGGTCGACCGGCCGGCAAAGCGGTTGACCCACTTGCGCATCGGGTCTATACTCGCGAGTTCTCGATTTATTCTGCACATGGTATACGCATTCGCAGCCGCTCCTTCGGTGAGTGGCTTTCGTCGCCTCTGCTGTGAGCACGAATCCGGGACTAGGTTTCAGTCCCCGGACAAGCGCAACAAGGGTCCGGGTCATCAACGTAGTAACTTTGTTGGATTTTTGAACGATGCCAACCATCAATCAACTGATTCGCAAGCCGCGTGAAGCCGCGGTTGTGAAGAGCAAGTCCCCGGCACTGGAAAACTGCCCGCAGAAGCGCGGCGTTTGCACCCGTGTCTACACCACGACCCCGAAGAAGCCGAACTCGGCACTGCGTAAGGTCGCTAAAGTTCGCCTGACCAACGGTTTCGAAGTCATTTCGTACATCGGCGGTGAAGGCCACAACCTGCAAGAGCACAGCGTCGTCCTGATCCGCGGCGGCCGTGTGAAAGACTTGCCGGGTGTGCGTTACCACATGGTCCGCGGCGCACTGGATACCCAGGGCGTGAAAGACCGTAAGCAGGCTCGCTCGAAGTACGGTGCGAAGCGCGCCAAGGCCGGCGCCAAGAAGTAATTCTTCGCGTAATCCTGCGGACCCTGTCACGTACAGGTCACATTAAAAAGTTAAGTTGAGCCGGCCGGAAGGCCGAGTAAGTGAAAGATCATGAGGGTCTTTCGCGAGTGCGGATCCCGCACTCAACTGAAGATAGGAAGGAATTGAAATGCCACGTCGTCGTGAAGTACCCAAGCGCGAAATCCTGCCGGATCCAAAATTCGGCAACACCGATGTCGCCAAGTTCGTCAACGTTCTGATGCTGTCCGGTAAGAAATCGGTCGCTGAAAACATCATCTACGGTGCGTTCGAGCACATCCAGCAAAAATCGGGCAAGGACCCGCTGGAAGTGTTCACGACCGCGATCAACAACTGCAAGCCGATGGTCGAGGTGAAATCCCGCCGTGTCGGCGGCGCCAACTACCAGGTGCCAGTGGAAGTTCGTCCGGTTCGTCGTATGGCGCTGTCCATGCGTTGGTTGCGCGAAGCCGCAAACAAGCGCAGCGAAAAATCCATGCCGCAACGCCTGGGTGGTGAACTGATGGAAGCGGCTGAAATGCGCGGTGGCGCAATGAAGCGCCGTGACGAAGTGCACCGCATGGCAGAAGCGAACAAGGCGTTCTCGCACTTCCGCTTCTAAGCAAATGGCCAAACCCCTTCGGGGAGTGCGGCCTGCAGTATCTGTTGTTCAGGCCGGGCGCGTTTTGATCGTCAAAATGCCGTCCGGTTTTGTCCATTCAAAGATTTAGGAAAAATTATGGCACGCACTACCCCCATTGAGCGCTACCGCAATATCGGTATTTCCGCTCACATCGACGCCGGCAAGACCACGACCACCGAGCGCATCCTGTTCTACACGGGTGTGAACCACAAGCTGGGCGAGGTGCACGACGGCGCCGCCACCATGGACTGGATGGAGCAAGAGCAAGAGCGCGGCATCACCATTACCTCGGCAGCGACGACCTGCTTCTGGAAAGGTATGGCCAGCAACTTCGAGCCGCACCGCTTCAACATCATCGACACCCCGGGCCACGTCGACTTCACCATCGAGGTGGAGCGTTCGATGCGCGTGCTGGACGGCGCCTGCATGGTTTACTGCGCAGTCGGCGGCGTGCAGCCGCAGTCGGAAACCGTGTGGCGTCAGGCTAACAAGTACAAGGTTCCGCGTCTGGCCTTCGTCAACAAGATGGACCGTACCGGTGCAAACTTCTTCAAGGTGTACGAGCAGATGCGCGCCCGCCTGAAGGCCAACCCGATCCCGCTGCAAGTGCCTATTGGCGCCGAAGACAACTTCAAGGGCGTGGTCGACCTGGTCAAGATGAAGGCCATCCTGTGGGATGACGCTTCGCAAGGCATGAAGTTCGAATACGTCGACGTGCCGGCCGAACTGCTCGACACCTGCAACGAGTGGCGCGAGAAGCTGGTCGAAACCGCCGCTGAAGCGTCGGAAGAGCTGATGAACAAGTACCTCGAAGAGGGCGAACTGTCGGAAGCCGAGATCAAGAAAGCGCTGCGCACCCGTACCATCGCCGGCGAAATCGTCCCGATGATGTGCGGCACCGCATTCAAGAACAAGGGCGTGCAGGCAATGCTGGACGCGGTCATCGAATACCTGCCGTCGCCAGTGGACATCCCGCCGGTCGCAGGTACCGACGAAGAAGAGCAGCCGACCTCGCGTAAGGCCGACGACAGCGAGAAGTTCGCTGCGCTGGCATTCAAGATCATGACCGACCCGTTCGTCGGCCAGCTGATCTTCTTCCGCGTGTACTCGGGCGTCGTGAATTCGGGCGATACCGTCTACAACCCGATCAAGGGCAAGAAGGAACGCCTGGGTCGTATTCTGCAGATGCACGCCAACCAGCGCGAAGAGATCAAGGAAGTCCGCGCAGGCGACATCGCCGCAGCAGTCGGCCTGAAAGAAGCAACCACCGGCGAGACCCTGTGCGATCCGTCGGCACCGATCATCCTCGAAAAGATGGTGTTCCCGGAGCCGGTCATCCAGCAGGCAGTCGAGCCGAAGACCAAGGCTGACCAGGAAAAGATGGGCCTGGCACTGAACCGTCTGGCTCAGGAAGACCCGTCGTTCCGCGTGCGTACCGACGAAGAGTCGGGCCAGACCATCATCGGTGGTATGGGCGAGCTGCACCTGGAAATTATCGTTGACCGCATGAAGCGTGAGTTCAACGTGGAAGCAACCGTCGGCAAGCCGCAGGTTGCGTACCGCGAAACCATCCGCAAGGCAGTCACCGACGTCGAAGGCAAGTTCGTCAAGCAGTCGGGCGGCCGCGGCCAGTACGGTCACGCAGTCCTGACCATCGAACCGCAAGAGCCGGGCAAGGGCTTCGAGTTCATCGACGCCATCAAGGGCGGCGTGGTTCCACGCGAATACATCCCGGCAGTCGAGAAGGGTGTTCGCGAGACCCTGACCAGCGGCGTGCTGGCTGGCTACCCGGTCGTTGACGTCAAAGTCACCCTGACCTTCGGTTCGTACCACGACGTCGACTCGAACGAAAACGCGTTCCGCATGGCGGGCTCGATGGCGTTCAAGGACGGCTGCCGCAAGGCGAACCCGGTCATCCTCGAGCCGATGATGGCCGTGGAAGTGGAAACGCCGGAAGACTACGCCGGTTCCGTGATGGGCGACCTGTCGTCCCGCCGCGGTATGGTGCAGGGCATGGACGAAATCCCGGGCGGCGGCGGCAAGATCATCAAGGCCGAAGTCCCGCTGTCGGAAATGTTCGGTTACTCGACCTCGCTGCGTTCGGCAACCCAGGGCCGTGCGACCTACACGATGGAGTTCAAGCACTATTCGGAAGCTCCGAAGCACGTGATCGACGCTATCGTGACCGCAAAAGCCAAGTAATAAAAAAACCGGGGACGGGTTTCACGAGAACCTGTCCCCAACAACAGCTAAAAAACAATACGTTTCTTTTAAAGGAAGATAGGAAATGGCAAAGGAAAAATTCGAACGGACCAAGCCGCACGTCAACGTCGGCACCATCGGTCACGTTGACCACGGCAAAACCACCCTGACGGCTGCAATCGCAACCGTTCTGTCGAAGAAGTTCGGCGGCGAAGCCAAGGCCTACGACCAGATCGACGCGGCTCCGGAAGAAAAAGCACGCGGCATCACCATCAACACCGCGCACGTCGAGTACGAAACCGCAAACCGTCACTACGCGCACGTTGACTGCCCAGGCCACGCCGACTACATCAAGAACATGATTACCGGTGCAGCGCAGATGGACGGCGCGATCCTGGTGTGCTCGGCCGCTGACGGCCCGATGCCGCAGACCCGCGAGCACATCCTGCTGGCGCGTCAGGTTGGCGTTCCGTACATCATCGTGTTCCTGAACAAGTGCGACCTGGTCGACGACGCAGAACTGCTGGAACTGGTCGAAATGGAAGTGCGCGAGCTCCTGTCGAAGTACGAGTTCCCGGGCGACGACCTGCCGATCATCAAGGGTTCGGCTCGTATGGCCCTGGAAGGCCAGGCTGGTCCGCTGGGCGAAGACGCCATCATGCAACTGGCTGACGCTCTGGATTCGTACATCCCGACCCCGGAACGTGCCGTTGACGGCGCCTTCCTGATGCCGGTGGAAGACGTGTTCTCGATCTCGGGTCGCGGCACCGTGGTGACCGGTCGTGTCGAGCGCGGCATCATCAAGGTCGGCGAAGAAATCGAAATCGTCGGTATCGTTGACACCGTCAAGACCACCTGCACCGGCGTGGAAATGTTCCGCAAGCTGCTGGACCAGGGTCAAGCTGGCGACAACGTCGGCCTGCTGCTGCGCGGCACCAAGCGTGAAGACGTCCAGCGTGGCCAGGTTCTGGCCAAGCCGGGCTCGATCAAGCCGCACACCGACTTCACCGGCGAAGTGTACGTCCTGTCGAAAGACGAAGGCGGCCGTCACACCCCGTTCTTCAACAACTACCGTCCGCAGTTCTACTTCCGTACGACTGACGTGACCGGTTCGATCGTGCTGCCGGCCGACAAAGAAATGGTCATGCCAGGCGACAACGTGTCGATCACCGTCAAGCTGATCGCTCCGATCGCGATGGAAGAAGGTCTGCGCTTCGCAATCCGCGAAGGCGGCCGTACCGTCGGCGCCGGCGTGGTGGCCAAGATCATCGCCTAAGTTCGCTTAGCCTGATCTAACGGTGGGCTTGTCCCGCCGTGACAACGATGGGGACAGGTTTTTCGACCTGTCCCCATCTTTATGAGAGGGAACGATGTTATACTCCCGCCTCTTGAGCAGTACCGAAGCACCTTTCACACATTGCCGGCACCTTGCCGGAACGTTCTTTTAAAGGAAATAGCATGTCCGCTCCGAACCAGAAAATCCGCATCCGCCTGAAAGCGTTCGACTACAAGCTGATCGACCAGTCCGCTCTGGAAATCGTCGACACCGCCAAGCGCACCGGCGCAGTGGTCAAGGGCCCGGTCCCGCTGCCGACCCGCATCCAGCGTTTCGACGTCCTGCGTTCGCCGCACGTCAACAAGACCTCGCGCGACCAGTTCGAAATCCGCACCCACCAGCGTCTGATGGACATCGTTGATCCGACCGACAAGACCGTTGACGCACTGATGAAGCTGGACCTGCCGGCTGGCGTCGACGTCGAAATCAAGCTGCAGTAATCGCATCCACCGCCAGCGGATCAATCCGCTGAGGTAGCAAGGGCCGGGAGTTCACAAGGACTCCCGGCCCTTGTCATTTGCGGCCGCCGCGGAAGCGGGTCAGTCGAGCAGGGCGTACAGCACCGGCGCGAGCATACTGAAGAGGACGGCGCCGCCGCCGAGAACCAGCACCAGAAGGGCATACCGGCCGATCCAGCCGACCAGTGTCGGGTGACCCGTAAAATGCGCGCGCAGGCTCGCGGCCGTGAGGCGGGTGGCATCGTCTGGGAGATGATCGAAGTTCGACATAAGGCCTCCGTGCAAAAGTCCATTGTCGAGTGCGCTTTTGCTGCATACATTGCGCTGGCGCAAGCGGCAGAAGGAGCCTGCTCCATCGCGTCTAGCGCTTTATGCGGAGCAAATTGTTCGCGCAGGCTCGCCGTGTTGTAATCGTAGCGATCACAACCGAGCGAAAAGCGCATGTCCGTTACACACAGCTTCCACTCCGCAGCGTTCGAGCTGCGCCGCCTCTCCTGGACGCAGCTCGCGGGCTACGCTTATCTCGGCTTCTTCATCCTGCTGCTGGTGCGGCTGGCGGCGCCCGACGCGATTGGACCTGCACTGCGCAAGCTCGCCCTCGCGCTGCCCCTGGTCCTGCTGGCCGCCAAGGACCTGGCACACCTGCCCGACGCACTGCAGCGCCTGCGCGGCGCTACCGGCTGGCGTGGCCGCATCCTTGCGCTGCTGCCGCCGGAACTGATCGGCATGGCCAGGCTCGACCGCCTGATGTGGACCGGCTTCCTGCAATGGCTGCGCCGCCGCAAGCCGCTGGCGCGGCCGGAAGGCACGGCGCTGACCTACCTGCAGCGCGGGGCCTACGGCACCGCGATCGGCTGCGCGATGGTCGCGGTATTCCTCGAACTGCCGATCGACTTCGGCATCCTCCACCTGTTCGTCGACGATCCGGACACGCGCATGCTCATCCATGTGGTCGGCGGCATCGGGGCCGTGTACACGCTCGCCTGGGTGCTGGGCGACCGCTGGCACGTGGCCGAAGGCAGC
The DNA here is from genome assembly GCF_046236355.1 of Massilia sp. BHUDP2. Taxonomy (NCBI): domain Bacteria; kingdom Pseudomonadati; phylum Pseudomonadota; class Betaproteobacteria; order Burkholderiales; family Oxalobacteraceae; genus Massilia; species Massilia sp. BHUDP2. The sequence continues at coordinate 365,318 of NZ_JBJUVW010000003.1, read as the reverse complement.
CATGTGCTGGCGGCCGAGGTGCTGCACCTGCGCGTCGGCGTGCGCACCCAGGGCAGCATTCCGCTCTCGAGCATCGAGCGCGTCGACGCGGTGACCGAGGCGCCGGAACGCTGGCGCCGGCGCCATGGCATCCATCCTGCCGACACCATCACGGTGACGCCTTTCGACAAACCGAATTGCGTGCTGGTCATGAAGCCGGACGCCGGCGTGACGCTGCTGCACTGGCAGGTCCGCCGGACCGCGCCGCGCTATGTGTTGCTCTACCTCGACCGTCCGGAACTGCTGGCCAGCAGCGTCGAGCAGCACGGATGACGCGTTCCCGGCAGCTGCGCGTTGGGCCGGGGGCGCTGATCATCCTGGCCCACCTGGTCTTCCTCGCGATCCTGCTCCGCTATGCCGGCACGCCCGCTGTCAGGGATGAGACAGGTCCGGCCGACTACATCGAATTCGTGCCGGTTCCGGCAAAGGCCAGGCCGAGGCCGGTGGAAGCTGCCACCCCGTCCCCGGCACCCCGCAAGCCAAAGGCCACGCCAGCGCAGGCCGCGCCCGCGTCATCGGACATGGTGGCCGTGCCATCCGTTCCGGAACCGCAGGAGTCAAGCGCGGAGCAGCCCGTAGCGCAGGGCAAACAACTGGACATGGACGCACTGCGCGCCACTGCCCGTCGCGTGGCCAGGGAGCACGTACCGGAACCATTCGAACAGGTGCGCGATGCCGAGCATCGGCTGGAAATCGAAAAGAAGGACCTCGGCCGCGCCATCAGGGAAGCCAAGCGGCCGCCCTGCACCAAGAAGTACAGCGGCGGCACCTCGCTGAATGTGTTCGCGCTGATTCCGCTGGCGATCGACACGATCACCGATACCGGCTGCAAGTGGTAGCGCCGGCAGGCGGCTAGCCCTTCGAGCCGGTCTTCCAGCGCAGCCCGAAGCCGAAATGGCGGTCCATCAGCTCGTGCGCGCTGGTCCCGCCGCTCTGCTGGAAATACTCGGCCAGCTTGGTGACCTGCAAGCTGCCGCCCCGGTTCTCGATCAGCGCGATCGCACACATCATCTGGTTGCCGCCGCCATCCAGGCGCACCTCGATCGGCGCCTGCTCGGGCGCGGTGATGGTCACCACGCCGTCGGTCGCCGCCCAGTTGGGCACGCCCTCGTAGATGAAGGAGAAGATCAGCGCACGGCGGATCTGGTCGAAGCGCTCGCCGTTGATGGTCAGGTTCTCGCCGCCGGCCACCGCGCCGGTGCGGTCGTCGGCATCCAGGCGGATGTAGGGCTCGCGTTCGAAGTCGCCCCAGGCATTGCCGAGCGCCTGCACCAGCCCGCGCCGGCCATCGGCCAGCTCGTACATGCAGCCGAGGTCGAGGTCGATGCCGCCGCGGCCCTTGCGGCCGGCGCCGCCTCCGCCGATCGCGCCGCCGATTAGCTTGTCGAAGAAGCCTGTTTTCGCAGGCTGCTGCGGCGGCGCTGCCGTCGCCGACTGGTTCCAGTTCAGGTTTACGTGGATGCGGCCGAAGCCGCGACCGGGGCGCTTGTCGAGCGAGACCTTGTCGCCGCGCTTTTCCAGCGTGACCTTCGACAGCGAGACCCTGGGCTGCGCCGGCGCAGGCGGGGGCGCCGAGGTGGGAGCAGAAGCGGCGGCAGGCTTGGCCTCGGTGCCGCCGAAATGCGCCAGCAGCGCCGACAGCCCGCCATTGAAGCCCTGGCCGACCGCGCCGAAACGCCACATGCCGTCGCGCCGGTACAGCTCCGCCACGATGACCGCCTTTTCGTCGCCGAAGTCCGCCCCTGACCACGGGAAGCGCACTGCGCTGCCGAGATTCAGGGCGCAGGCGCCGAGCGAGCGCATGGTCTGGACGCCGTCGATGGCGGCGACGAACACCAGCTTCGCGATCGTCGCCGGCAGGGCATCGAGATTCACGGCGAAGCGCGCCAGCGACCCGTTCGACTCCAGCCGTACCGCACCCTCGGGGCTGGCCAGCTGGTTGTAGAACACCATGTAGCGCTCATCCGACAGGCGCTCGGCCGCATCCAGGCCGAAACAGGACACGTCGACCGAGAGGCCGGGCGCCCCGATATCCACCTCGACGGTAAAACTATGACCGATGCCGAGGTCTGCCAGCTTGCCTTTCTGGCCACGCGAGAACACATTCATGAGGTTTCTCCTTCCATCGAACGGGAACCGAAGCGGTGCGACTGTTCCACCAGGCGCTCGGCCCAGGCGCGGTGGGTGGCGACTTCGCACATCGCGTCGTTCATGCGGAACACGGCGGGGCTGGCCTCGTCGAGGATGGCGCGCGCCACCGCCAGGTCTTGCGGGCGCACCTGGTAGTGCTGCTCGATCGGGGCGATCTGGGTCGGGTGGATCGCGGTCTTGCCGACCATGCCGTGGGCCAGGTCTTCTAGCACTTCCTGGTCGAGCAGCTCGGGCAGGTCGAGGTATTCGAACACCGGCGCCGTCAAGGCGAAGCCCCAAGGCCGGAAGGTGGTCACCAGGCGCGCGATCACCGGCCCCAGGGGCGTGCGGTAGATCGTCATGCCGCGCGGCCGGCGCAGGCCCAGCAGGGCGAGCAGGTCGTTGCCCCCGATGCGCAATGCCAGGATGCGGTGGCGCACGCCCGGGCCTTCGAACACGGCGCGCAGCTGCTGCATTTCGCTGTCGCTGAACACTTCCGCCGTCTCCAGCGTCGGCATCAGGACGTGATTGGTATCGCGCACGAGGCGGAAATAGCTGTCGAAGTTGTGGCGCGTGATCTTCGGCAGCACGAAGCCGCTCAGCTTCTCGGCACCCGGCATGGCCAGCACGCGCGCCATCACTTCCGGGTTGCGCACCCGGACGAAACGCTCGGCCGTGACCTCGCTGCGCATGTTCGCCAGCACCACCGAGAGGTTGAACAGCGACCAGCTCAGTTCGCGGTCGGCGATGGCGTCTTCCAGACAGAAGATGAGCGAGCGCGCGTCCGGCAGCTTCTCGCCATTGGCGATTCTGGCCAGGTCCTTGTGATTGGCCGGCACGTACAGTGACGCGCCTAAAGACTTAAGCATCCGATGCACTCCTGATCAGGGAAACTGCGTGATAGGGCAGAAGCGGGTCGACCGCGACCGGCACCTGTTTTTCTTCGGCCAGCACTTTTAGGTGCCGCACGTCCGCGGCGCCCGGCTGGCGCAGCACCAGCAGGCGCGGCACGCGGCGCAGCAGCACGCGGGTGGCCTCGCCGATGCCGGGCTTGATGAGATTGACGTCAGTGATGCCGTAGCGCGCCATGGCGCCCTCGAGGTAGGCGCGCGAGCGTTCGGCAGCCGCTTTTGCGTCCAGCGGCGCGGCGTGCGACACCTCGCCGCCAGCCTGCGCCAGCGCCACCAGCGCATCGGCAAAGCGCTGCGACTGGTCATGGGGGGCAAACTCGCCGTAGTAGACGCAGCCGTGGAAGTCGTCCGGACCGATCCGTTCGTCCAGTACCGTGCGGCTCACCAGCCCCGACACCGTGGCATTCAGGATGCTCGACGGGATCAGGTAGTCGTCGCCGGAGGCCGCGACGGCAGCGGCGCCGGCCAGGTCCGACAGCACGTACAGGCCATTGTCGATGCCGGTCCCCTGCGCCGCATTGAAGGCGGACACGGACAGCGCCAGCTCGCGCGCGATCACGCCCTTGCCGGTCCAGCCGTCCACGAACACGGCCGATTCCGGCGCGTGGCCCCGGGCCAGGATGTGGCGCAGGGCGGCCTGGTCGATGCCGCGGTCGCGCACGATCGACACCGAATAGTGGACCGCCTCGCGCTTGAACACCTCGCGCAGCAGCCGCGCCACCACCACGCCCACCGGCGTGCCGGCGCGCGCCAGCGAGACCACAACGATGGCGCCGCTGCGCCGTGCGGCGATGAGGCCGGCCAGGCGCAGGCAGTCCGCCGCCATGCGCGCATTGTTGGCGCGGCAGGCATCCTCGAACACGGCCATGTAGCGCGGCGAGGGCAGCGATTCGGGAGACAGCATCTGGCTGTAGTGGCGCTGGCCGGACTGGATCAGGCGCTCCTTGTCATGCACGCTGGTGAACTCCTGCGCCTGCAAGCGCGTGAGCAGGAAGTCCACCTCGCCGGCGCGGTAGCTGCCCGGGAAGCTCACAGGGCCTCCACGGTCAGGCGCGCGAGCTGGGTGGCGCGCGGCACGATGGCATAGTCGCAGGCGGCCATGAAGCGCGCGTCGGAACGGCTGTCGCCCATGCCGAAGGTGACGATGTCGCCGTACTCGGCGCGCAACTTGCCGGTGATGTGGGCCACCGCGTTGGCCTTGTCCAGCGCCTTCGGCAGGATCGCCAGGTTGTTGCCGTTGCGGTGCACGACGTAGTCCGGGCGGCCATCGGCAATCCAGGGGCGCACCACCTCTTCCTCGATCGGCGCCAGGCGCTCGTGGCGCTTGTCCGGGTCTTTCACGACCAGGAAGAAGGGCGTGGCGAAATCCTCGATCATGCGCGCCCGCCCGCCGAAGCCAGTGCGCGCCGCGTAGTCGTCGATGTGCCGCGCGAGCTCCTGCAGGCCGGGCAGGGCGGCATGCATCGCGCTGCGCATTCCTTCCAGCCAGGGCATGTCGGCGCCGCCGCCGGGGGCAAGCACCACGCCGCCATAGTTGATGACGGCGTAGCTGTCGAAGGGCAGGTGCACGCGGCGCAGGCCGTCGTGGTCGCGCGCCGTGGTCGGGATCACGGTCATGCCGTCCTGCACGAAGCTCAGGAAGGCGCGCTGGGCGCGCGTGGTGTACGAGCAGATGCTGCCGTCCTTGTAATAGGCGGCCGGCTCGAGCGCCTCGCTTGCTGCGCACTTCTCGAAGGTCTGGAACAGCGTGTCGTCCAGGTCAGCGAACAGGAACTTCTTCAACGTCAGCCTCGGACAGGAAGTGGAACAGGCGCGCGTCCAGCAGAGCGGCGAGCTCGCGCAAGGGGGCGTTGGGCGCGGTCTCGTGGCAGACCAGCACGTGCTCGTACTGGCCAGGCGCGATGTTGTAGATGAAATTGGCGATGCCCTCGCCGTAGTTGTCGGGGAAGCTCAATGCGTGGCTGACCGCACCCCAGGTCAGGATCGGCGAGCGCGTGGTCGACTGCACCCGGACGTCGACGCCGCGCCGTTCCAGCGCCGCGCCCAGCAGCATGGCGGCATGCATGAATTCACCGGTGCCCAGTACGGCGACCCTGGCGCCAGGCGCGAATTCGCCTGCCAGGCGCTCTGCCAGCGCCTCGGGGGCGCGCAAGGCGGCGCGCAGGCCCAGGCGGCCGAAACCGGTGCTGGCGCCGCGGTCCGCATCCGGATCGAAACGCTGGGCAGGGGTGGCCGGGGCCACATAGTCGCCCGGCGTGAAACGGTACTCGCCGCTGAGCAGCGCGCCCATCGTCACCGGCAGGCCGAAGCGCCCGGACAAGGCGGCAGTGGCCTCTCCACCCATGAAATTGGTGATCGTCGCCAGGTGCACCCGCGCGATGCCCGGATTAAGGCGGCGGCAGGCCGCGGTCAGGTTCAGGAAGGTGTTGCCGGTGCTGGCTTCGTCGTCCACCAGCACCAGGGTGGAGGCCGCCAGCAGCAGCGCGCGCAGGGCGGGATCTTCCGGCATGTGCAGGAACTGGCGCGGCGCATGGCTGTGCGCTTCCTCGAATTCGATCAGCTCACCGGTACCTGCGCGGTAGCGCGTGGTGTGGATGAACAGGGCTTCACGTCCGGGATTGGCGCGCAGCCAGGCTTCGAACACGCCCTGGCCCAGGCCGATCGCGGTTTCCGCCATGGCGATGAACACCACCGGCCCATCGCTGGCCGGCACGGTGGCGGCGAGGCGTTCGTGGATCGCGAGCATGCTCGACGGTGTCACCGGCCAGTGCTTGCCCAGCACCTTGCTCAGGAACAGGAAGCCGCGCTTGGCATTGGCGCGCGCCGCGAAGCCGAGCAGCTCTTCAAACTCGTCAGCGCCCTCTGCAAGCGCGACGTCGAGCGTCCCGGTGGGCAGGGCCACGCTGCGCCGTGACAGGGCGTCCAGGTCGGACTTCGCGTTCATGCCAGCTCCAGCGCTTCCGGGACTTCAATGACGCGCGTGCCGTTGCGTACCGGCGCCACCTCGACCGTGTCGAAACCGTCGGCAAAGCCCTTCAGTGCGATCCAGGGCAGGTTCGGCCCGGCCGCACAGGCCATGCCGATGCCGCCCGACATGCGCGGGTTGATCTCGAGCAGCCGCGGCTTGCCGCCGGCTTCGCGGAACTGCACGTTGAAGATGCCGTTCAGGCCATAGTCGGCGGCGAGTTTCGTGGTCGCCTCGATGATCTCGGGACGCATGTCGATCAGCTGGCCGCTGCCTGCCTGCGCCGGCTTGCGGCGCGCCACCGCCGCCACCAGGCGGCCGTTGTCGCCCACGCAGTCGACGCTGTACTCGGCGCCCTCGAGGAATTCCATCAGCAGCATGGTGCGGAATTCCTTCAGCTCCGTCAGGCCGCGGCGCAGGTCCTGGTAGCCGATGTGGTACTCGACGCCCGCCAGGAGCAGGGCGGCGCTGCTGCGCTCTTCGTCGACGATGGCGAAGCCGATGCCGTAGATGCCGCGCGCGGGCTTGATGCACAGCTTCGTATGGCGCGGGCGCAGCTCGGCCCAGGCGGCATCGAACTGGTCGACGTTGTCGAAGCGGCGGAATTCGGCCACCGGCGCCTGCGGCAGATCGGTCTCCGCGTAGAAGCCGGCCTTGTCGTGCATGAGCTGGAGCTTCTGCGGCGTGGCCGCGCTCAGCACGCGCGTGCCGATTTCCAGGAAGCGCGCGTGCTGCGCGGCCAGGGTGGTGGCTTCGCGGCCCGGCACGAAGATGTCGATGCGCTGCTTGCGGCAGAATTCCAGGCACCACTCGACGTAGGCAGCCGGCTCCAGGCCGACGGGCTCGCCGTGGAACTCATGGGCCAGGCGCGCCGCCGGGGTATGGCGGTTGGCATTGCTGTGGATGATGGTGAAACGCTGGGCGGTATCGGCCTCGCGGATCAGCCGGATCGCGGCGTAGATGGACGAAAACGTCCTGTTGTACCAGACGCGCATGAAGTCTTTCAAGACAGGTGGACGTACGCGCCCGCGGGCAGCGGGCGCGTAACAACAGGCGGCTCGGGCCGCGCTCTTGTAGGTTTAGACGTTGACGCCGAACGAGCGCGCGAGCGGACCCAGGCCGCCCTTGAAGCCCTGGCCGACGGCGCGGAACTTCCATTCGCCGCCGTGGCGGTACAGTTCGCCGAAGATCATTGCGGTTTCGGTCGAGCTGTCCTCGGACAGGTCGTAGCGTGCGATCTCCGCTTCGCCGTTGGCGTTCAGGCAGCGGATATACGCCTTGGCGACCATGCCGAAGTTCTGGCGGCGCGCGTCGGCGTCGTGGATGGTGACGCAGAACGAGACCTTCTCGACCTCGGCCGGGACGCGCGACAGGTCGACCGCGATCTTCTCGTCGTCGCCCTCGCCCTGACCGGTGGTGTTGTCGCCGGCGTGGACCACCGAGCCGTCGCTCGATTTCAGGTTGTTGTAGAAAATGAAGTCGGCGTCGCCGCGCACCTTGGCGTCGGCTTTTAGCATGAATGCGCTGCCGTCCAGGTCGAAGGCGGCGCCGTCGGTGGAACGCGGGTCCCAGCCCAGGCCAATGATCACCTTGGTGAGGCCAGGTGCCTCCTTGCTCAGGTTGACGTTGCCGCCTTTCTGCAGACTGATTGCCATACGAACTCCTTACGTGGTGGGGTTGATCGGCCGCCGATGACGGCGTTAATTATTCGATTGTACACGCTCCGAATTTCACATTACTCACTCTCGTGATGTCCATACGCCAGTGGCCGCTTCGTAACATTCCGGTCATAATTGCCGCCCGAAGGAGGCAGAATGGCAACAATGAAGCAGGTGGCGGAGCGGGTCGGCGTATCGACCTCGACCGTCTCGCACGTGATCAACGGGACCCGGGCGGTGAGCGAAGCCGTGCGCAGGCAGGTGCTGGCCACCATCGAGGAGATGGGCTATATCCCGAACGCGATGGCGCGCAGCCTCAAGAACGACAAGAGCCATACCATCGGCGTCTCCATTCCCGACAATACCCATCCCTGCTTCGCCGAGCTGCTGCGCGGCATCGAGGACGCGGCCTTCGAGGTCGGTTACAACATCATGCTGTGCAACGGCTACGGGGATGTGCAGCGTCAGGCCACCCACCTGCGCAGCCTGACCGAGAAACGCATCGATGGCCTGATCCTGGTGGCCGGCAGCGCCCGCGACGAACTGGCTCCGCTGCTGGCCAGCCAGCGCGTGCCGATCGTGCTGGCCGACCACGAGGTGCCGGCCGTGGACACCGATTTCATCGGCCTCGACCACGAAGCGACGGGCCATGCCGCCACCCGCCACCTGATCGAGCTGGGCCACCGCCGCATCGCCTGCGTGGCCGGGCCCCGGGCCGAACCGCACAGCCTGGAGCGCATCGCCGGCCTGCGCCGTGCCCTGCTGGATGCGGGCCTGTCGCTGCCCGCCGCCTACCTGGTGCATGCGACTCCCGATTGCGCCGGCGGCCACGATGCGATGCAGGGCCTGCTGGCGCTGGACACGCCGCCGACGGCGGTGTTTGCCTGCAACGACCTGATGGCGCTGGGCGGCCTGTGCGCGGCGCAGGAAGCCGGCGTGGCGGTGCCCGGCCAGCTGTCGGTGGTCGGCGGCGACGACCTCGGCATGGCCGCGTTCGCGACGCCACGCCTGAGTTCCGTCACCCAGCCGACCCATGCGCTGGGCCGGCAGCTGACCGAGCTGCTGGTCGGGCGCATCCGCGGCGATACCCGGCCGCGCATGCGCCGCCGGCTGCAGGGCAGCCTGGTGGTGCGGCAGTCGACCGCGCCGGTCTAGGCCGCGGCCCGGGTCTCGACCGGAACCTGGTCGACGACCGGCTCGCCGGCCGCTCCCCAATGCACGGTCTGTGCCGGCAGCGCCAGGCGGACACCCTGCTCGCCGAGCATCGCCACGATGCGCAGGTAGATTTCCTGCTGCACGTCCATGAACACGCGGTAGTCCGGGCTGGCCACGTAGTACACGATCTCGAAAGTGTAGGCGGGCGCCGCCAGCGAAGCCAGGTGGGCGCGGTCGAAGCGCACTTGCGCCTGGGCCGCGACGATGTCTTCGAGCAGGCGGGGCAGGGCGCGCAGGGAGGGTTCCGGCGTGTCGTAGGTCACCGCCACCTGGAACACCACGCGGCGCTCCTCCATGCGGCGCAGGTTGTGGATGCGGCTCTTGAGCAGGTCGGCGTTCGAGAACACGATCTGTTCGCCGCCCAGGCTGCGCACCCGGGTGGTCTTCAGACCGACGCTCTCCACCGTGCCCAGCATCTTGTCGACGATGATGAAGTCGCCCACCACGAAGGGCTTGTCGAGCACGATGGACAGCTTGGCGAACAGGTCGCCCAGGATGCTCTGCACCGCCAGCGCCACGGCGATACCGCCGACCCCCAGGCTGGCCACCAGGGCGGTGATGTTGACGCCCAGGTTATCGAGGGTCATCAGGCCCACCACCGCCCACAGGACCACGCGCAGGAGGAAGGCGATCGCGGTCGACGAGGTGACGCGGTCGGGATCGGCGGCCTGCTGGGCGCGGGTGCCGGCCAGCCAGGCGCGCAGCGCATGGTCGCCCCAGATCGCGCACTGGATCAGCACCGCGGCGATCGCGGCGCGGCTGATGAAGAGGTGGGTACGCTCGGGCAGGGCCAGCAGGCTGGCGCCGGCATACAGTCCGACGATGATCAAGACCACCAGGCGGGTCTTGGACAGCGCGGCCACGGCGGCGCCGAGCGCGCGCGAGCCGCCCGGATTGGCCGCCACGAAGGAGCGCAGGCGCCGCAGCAGGATCGACTTGACGGCGTCGAGGCCGGCCACCACCACGGCGGCGGCGGCCAGCGCCATCAGCCAGTCGGCCACCGGGTTACCCAGGAAAACGGTATCCATGTGTACTCCTTTCATGCGGCCGGACGTTCGTCGACGGCCGGCGCTTCATTGCGCGCCAGCGCAGTCAGGAAGCCTTCGCCCCAGCGCGTGACGTCGTGCTCCTCCACGATCATGGCCAGCCGCGCGGCGCGGTAGGCGACTTCGTCGGCGCCCATGCTGAGCGCCTGGTACAGGGTCTCGCTCATGGCATTGGCGTCGTAGGGATTGACCAGCAGGGCGCCGTGCAGCTCGACCGCGGCACCGGCAAACTCGGACAGGATCAGCACCCCGGGCCGTCCCACCGCATGGCGGGTGGCGACATACTCCTTGGCCACCAGGTTGAGGCCGTCGCGCAGCGGCGTGATCCAGGCGATGCCGCAGGCGGCGTAGTGGGCCACCACGTCCTCGAAGGGCAGCGAGCGGTAGAAATAGCGCACCGGGACCCAGTCGAGGGTCGAGAAGCGGCCGTTGATGCGGCCCACGGTGCGGTCGAGCTCTTCGCGCAGGCTGTCGTAGATCTCCATGCCGCTGGCGGCCGGGGTGACGATGTTCAGCAGGGTCACCTTGCCCAGCAGTTCGGGATGGCGCTCCAGCATGCGCTCGAAGGCCTGCAGCTTTTCCAGCGAACCCTTGACGTAGTCGAGGCGCTCGATCGAGACGATCCCGGTGCGGCCTTCCAGCAGGCCGTCGAGTTCGGCCAGCTGGCGCTGCACTTCGCTGCTGTCCGCCAGGCGCCGGATCAGCTTGACGTCGGTGCCGACCGGATGGGCGCCCAGCGCCACGCGCCGTCCGCCGACCTCGATCGCGGTCATCATGCGGTCGACCCCGAGTGCGCAGCCATAGGTGAGGAAGCGCGGCGCGCACGGGACGCTGCCGGCCACTTCCACGGGGGCGAACGAACGCACCGCGTCGACGAAGTTCTCGACGTAGCGCGGGATGTGAAAGCCCACGTAGTCGCACTGCAGCAGGCTGCCGATGATGTCGCGCCGCCACGGCAGGATGTTGAACACGTCGCTCGAGGGGAAGGCGGTGTGGTGGAAGAAGGCGATCGTCAGGTCCGGGCGCAGCGGACGCAGGAAGGCCGGCACCATCCACAGGTTGTAGTCGTGGATCCAGGCGGTGGCGCCATGGGCGGCCTCGCGCGCGGTCTGCTCGGCGAACAGGCGGTTCACTTCCAGGAAGCGCTCCCAGTGCGCCTGGTGGAATTCGGCCTTGTCCGGGAAGGAGAAGATGATCGGCCAGAAGGCCTCTTTCGAGAACTTCTTGTAGAACAGCTCGATGTCCTCGCCGGTGAGGGCGATGCGCGCCGCCTTGAGCTGCGGATAGCGCTGCGGGTCGACCGCCACGTGGGTGTCGAAGCCTTCCGGCGTGCGCGATTCCTGCTGCGACCAGGCCACCCAGGAGCCCTTGCGCCCGCCGGCGAAGAAGTTCAGCAGGGTCGGCATGATGCCGTTCGGGCTCTTCGGGCGGCGCTGCAGCGTGACGCCGTCCACCACCAGTTCGTCGTAGGGCAGGCGGTGGTAGACCATCACCAGTTCGGCCTCGCCAAATACCGGCTCGGCGCTCGGTGCGGCGGTGGCGCCGAGCGGCATGCCGTGGCGCGCCAGGCCTTCCAGGATGCCGCCGCAGCCTTCGAGGGACGCCACGTGCACGCGCGCGTTCCTGCGCACGCGCTCCACCAGCGCCGGCTCGGCGCCGCCCACCACCACGCCGCGGAAACCCGCTTCGAACATCGACAGGTCGTTCAGGGTGTCGCCCGCCACCACCACGCTGGCCGGGTCGAAGCCGGCCACGGCGGCCAGGCGGCGCAGCGCCGCGCCCTTGCCGACGCCGCGCGGCAGCACGTCGAGGTAGCGCCCGGCCGAGAACAGCAGCTCGCAGCCGAGCGCTTCCACCGCCGCCTGCAGCGCCGGCGTGACGGCGTCTTCGGAGGCCAGGAAGGAACAGCGCCGTTCCTGCGGCACGCTCTGGCGTACCAGCTGCGGGAAGCCGGACAGGGCGCGCAGCACCGCCTGGCTGCCCGGCCAGTGCGAGGTCAGCTCGTGCTGGATCGGCTCCACCGGCCGCAGCTCGCGGTCGACCACGGTGGCGCCGACGTCGGCGATGATGTAGTCGGGGCTCGGGATGGTGGGATCGCTCAGCAGGGGCATGACGGTTTCCAGGCCGCGTCCGGTCACGAAGACCAGGGTGGGGCGGGCGTCCGCAGGGGCCTCGGCGGCCGCGGCGAACAGGTCGCGCACGCGGCGCCGCGCCTCATGGGTGCCCGCGAGCAGGGTGCCGTCGAGGTCGGTGGCGAGCACGAGGCGGGCGGGATCGAGGGGGCGGGACCAACGTTGCGAGTCAATGACAGTCATGAATCATCCTTATCTGCGATGCGTCCGCGCACCTGGGGCGGCGGACCGGGTCGGGGCGCGCTGGATCCGCCGGGAGGCGGGCGCGCCAGGAAAAAAGGGCAGGCATGGTGCGCTGGACGCACCGTCATCTGCCGGCGAAGGGAACGTGAAAAGCGGGAGGGGCGGGAAGGTCGCCCGCAAAATGCATTTGTACAATAGCATTTCACGGCGGCATCGACAACCGGCGATCCGGGAGGACATGTTGGAGAGCATGCAAAACAGGTCCGAAAAAAAGCTATTGCAAAACTGTCGGGCTGCTACGTATAATGCGGCTCCCCGGGCGGTTAGTTCAGCTGGTTAGAATACTTGGTCGACATCCAAGGGGTCGCAGGTTCGAATCCTGCACCGCCCACCAGACTTCCAGATCGCAGGCTCCCAGCAATGGTCGTAGCCTGCAGAGAAAAGGCGCAGCGGTGTGCCTTTTCTGTGCTGACCAGCCAGGTCAGATTCCTTGCTCTCTCCAGCTACTGCGGAAAACGCAACAGGCCGAGGTCACCTCGATTTATCCTGTTGCGCCGTTGCCGTTTGCGCGCTATACTAGCCGGCTTCGGTATGGGCACGTCTTTTTCAGCCCATGCTTTTTTAGTAGTACTAATTAGCCCCGCCCAATCGTAGGTGGGAATGGAGAAAAAATGAGCCTGGGCCTCCTCGGTCGCAAGGTTGGCATGATGCGTATCTTCACGGATGACGGCGATTCGATCCCTGTCACCGTGCTGGACGTGTCCAACAACCGTGTTGCGCAAGTCAAAACCCCTGAAACTGACGGCTACACTGCTGTGCAAGTCGTCTTCGGCCAGCGTCGCGCTTCCCGCGTGAACAAGGCTGCTGCTGGTCACTACGCCAAAGCTGGCGTCGAAGCCGGCACGATGCTGCGTGAATTCCGCATCGATTCCACCAAAGCCGCTGAACTCAAAGCCGGCGACACCATCAATGCTTCGATGTTCGAAGTGGGCCAGAAAATCGACGTGCAGGGCACCTCGATCGGTAAGGGCTACGCCGGTACCATCAAGCGTTACAACTTTGCCTCGGGTCGTCAGACCCACGGTAACTCGCGTTCGCACAACGTTCCTGGCTCCATCGGTATGGCGCAGGATCCGGGCCGCGTGTTCCCGGGCAAGCGCATGACCGGTCACATGGGCGACGTTACCGTCACCACCCAGAACCTGGAAATCGCCCGCATCGACGCTGACCGTCAGCTGCTGCTCGTGAAAGGTGCCGTTCCTGGCGCCAAGAACGGCCAGGTGATCGTCAAGCCGGCTGTCAAAACCAAAGCCAAGAAAGGAGCCTAAAGTATGGAACTCCAGCTCCTGAATGAGCAAGGTCAAGCTGGCGCCGGCGTTGCAGCTGCCGACACCGTGTTCGGCCGCGAATACAACGAAGCCCTGATCCACCAGATCGTGGTCGCCTACGCCGCCAACGCGCGCAGCGGCAACCGCAAGCAGAAAGACCGTGAAGAAGTCAGCCACACCACGAAGAAGCCATGGCGCCAGAAGGGCACCGGCCGCGCTCGTGCTGGTATGTCGTCGTCGCCTCTGTGGCGCGGCGGTGGTCGCATCTTCCCGAACACCCCGGACGAGAACTTCTCGCACAAGGTCAACAAGAAGATGTTCCGCGCAGGTATCTGCTCGATCTTCTCGCAGCTGGCCCGCGAAGGCCGTCTGAACGTTGTCGAAAACCTGTCGATCGAAGCTCCGAAGACCAAGCTGCTGTCGCAAAAGCTGCAGGGCATGGGTCTGGAATCGGTCCTGGTGATCACCGACACCATCGATGAAAACCTGGAACTGGCATCGCGCAACCTGCCGAACGTGCTCGTCGTCGAGCCGAAGTCGGCCGATCCGATGTCGCTGGTGTTCTACAAGAAAGTCCTGGTCACCAAAGCTGCTCTGGCCAAGATCGAGGAGATGTACGCATGAGCACCGCTATCAAATTCAGCGAAGAGCGCCTGATGAAGGTGCTGCTGGCTCCGGTTATTTCCGAAAAGGCGACCTTCGTCGCTGAAAAGAACGAACAGATCGTGTTCAAGGTTCTGCCGGATGCAACCAAGCCGGAAATCAAGGCTGCCGTCGAACTGCTGTTCAAAGTCGAAGTGGAATCGGTGCAAACCGTCAACCGCGAAGGCAAGGTCAAGCGTTCGGGCCGTTTCACCGGTCGCCGCAACCACACCAAGCGCGCTTTCGTGGCCCTCAAGCCGGGCCAGGAAATCAATTTTGTCGAGGAGGCTAAATAATGGCACTCGTTAAGATGAAGCCAACCTCCCCAGGCCGCCGCGGCATGGTGAAGGTTGTGAACAGCGACCTGTACAAAGGCCGTCCGTTCGCAGCCCTGGTTGAGAAGAAATCGAAGACTGCTGGCCGTAACAACAACGGTCACATCACCACCCGCCACATCGGCGGTGGCCACAAGCAGCACTACCGTGTCGTGGACTTCAAGCGTAACAGCAAGGACGGTATCCCTGCCAAGGTCGAGCGTATCGAATACGACCCGAACCGTACCGCGCACATCGCTCTGCTGTGCTACGCGGACGGCGCCCGTGCGTACATCATCGCTCCGAAGGGCGTCGCTGTCGGCGATACCCTGATGAACGGTTCGGAAGCACCGATCAAGGCCGGTAACTGCCTGCCGATCCGCAACATCCCGGTTGGTACCGTGATGCACTGCGTCGAAATGCTGCCGGGCAAAGGCGCACAGATGGCCCGCACCGCCGGCGCCGCTGTCGTCCTGATGGCCCGCGAAGGCACCTACGCCCAGGTTCGCCTGCGCTCGGGTGAAGTCCGTCGCGTGCACATCGAGTGCCGTGCAACCGTGGGTGAAGTCGGCAACGCCGAGCACAGCCTGCGCAAGATCGGTAAAGCCGGTGCGATGCGTTGGCGCGGTGTCCGCCCGACCGTCCGCGGTGTCGTCATGAACCCGATCGACCACCCGCACGGTGGTGGTGAAGGCCGTACGGCAGCAGGTCGCCATCCGGTGTCGCCATGGGGCCAGCAGACCAAGGGCAAGAAGACGCGTTCGAACAAGCGCACTTCGTCGATGATCGTCTCGCGCCGCGGCAAGAAATAAGGGATAAAACATGACTCGTTCATTGAAAAAAGGGCCGTTCATTGACGCCCACCTGGTGAAGAAAGTCGAAGCCGCGCAAGCGACCAAAGACAAGAAGCCAGTCAAAACCTGGTCGCGCCGCTCGACGATCACTCCGGACTTCATCGGTCTGACCATCGCTGTGCACAACGGCAAGGTCCACGTGCCGGTGTACGTGTCGGAGAATATGGTCGGCCACAAGCTCGGCGAATTCGCGCTGACCCGTACGTTCAAGGGCCACGCTGCTGACAAGAAGGCGAAACGATAATGGAAACTAAAGCAATCCTCAAAGGCGTTCGCCTGTCGGAACAAAAGGGCCGCCTGGTTGCGGACCTGATCCGCGGCAAGAAAGTTGACGCAGCACTCAACATTCTGCAGTTCAGCCCGAAGAAGGGCGCGACCATCATCAAGAAGGTTCTCGAGTCGGCAATCGCCAACGCGGAACACAACGATGGCGCCGACATCGACGAACTGAAGGTCGTGCAGATCTACGTTGAAAAGGGCCCGATCCTGAAGCGCTTCACCGCACGTGCGAAGGGCCGCGGCGATCGCATTTCGAAACAATCCTGTCACATCTACGTGACTGTCGGTAACTAAGGGGTCACACGATGGGTCAGAAAATCCACCCAACCGGCTTCCGCCTGGCGGTCACCCGTAACTGGGCGTCGCGCTGGTATGCTGGCAACGGCAACTTCGCCGAAATGCTGAAGGAAGACCTGGAAGCTCGCGCTTTCCTGAAGAAGAAGCTGAAGAACGCTTCGGTCGGCCGTATCGTCATCGAGCGTCCTGCCAAGAACGCACGCTTCACGATCTACTCGTCGCGTCCTGGCGTCGTGATCGGCAAGAAGGGCGAAGACATCGAAGTGCTGAAGTCGTCGCTGACGAAGATCATGGGCGTGCCCGTGCACGTCAACATCGAAGAGATCCGCAAGCCTGAGATCGATTCGCAGCTGATCGCCGACTCGATCGCCCAGCAGCTCGAAAAGCGCATCATGTTCCGTCGCGCCATGAAGCGCGCGATGCAGAACGCCATGCGTCTGGGCGCCGTCGGCATCAAGATCATGTCGTCGGGCCGTCTGAACGGCATCGAAATCGCACGTACCGAATGGTACCGCGAAGGCCGTGTGCCTCTGCACACCCTGCGCGCCGATATCGACTACGGCACCAGCGAAGCATCGACCACCTACGGCATCATCGGCGTCAAGGTGTGGGTCTACAAGGGCGATCGTTCGGCAACGGGCGAAGCACCTGTGATCGACGTCCCGGCCGACGAGAAGAAGCCACGCGGCCCGCGCCGCGATGATGGCAAGCCTGCCGGCCGTGGCCGTCCGGGCGCCAAGCCAGGTACCGCACCAGCAGGCCGCCGCGCTGCCAAGCCGGCTGCTGAGAAAGCAGGAGAATAAGCATGCTGCAGCCAAACCGCAGAAAGTATCGTAAAGAGCAGAAGGGCCGTAACACCGGCATTTCGCACACCCGCGGCACCTCGGTGTCGTTCGGTGAGTTCGGCCTGAAGGCAGTTGCCCGCGGCCGTATCACCGCACGCCAGATCGAAGCTGCACGTCGTGCGATGACCCGTCACATCAAGCGTGGCGGCCGTATCTGGATCCGTATCTTCCCGGACAAGCCGATCTCGAACAAGCCGGCCGAAGTCCGTATGGGTAACGGTAAGGGTAACCCGGAGTACTACGTCGCTGAAATCCAGCCAGGCAAAGTCCTGTACGAGATGGACGGCGTCGCTGAAGAACTGGCGCGCGAAGCGTTCCGCCTGGCCGCTGCCAAACTGCCGCTGGCGACCACTTTCGTGGTCCGTCAAGTCGGCCAATAACAGGAGTTGAATATGAAAGCATCGGAACTCCGCGGCAAGGACCAGGAAGCGCTGCAGAAGGAGCTGAATGAGCTGCTGAAGGCCCAGTTCGGCCTGCGCATGCAAATCGCTACCCAGCAGCTGGGCAATACCGCGCAGCTCAAGAAAGTACGTCGCGACATCGCGCGTGTGAAGACTGTGATGAACTCGAAGGAAGCCAAATGAACGACACCACTAAAACGGCGCTGAAGCGTACGCTGGTCGGCAAGGTCGTGTCCGACAAGATGGACAAGACGGTGACCGTCCTGATCGAGCGTCACGTGAAGCACCCGCTGTACGGCAAGATCATCGTGCGTTCGAACAAGTATCACGCGCACGACGAGACCAACCAGGTCAAGACCGGCGACACGGTCGAGATCACGGAAGGTCGCCCGATCTCGAAGACGAAGGCCTGGACCGTGACCCGTGTTGTGCAGCAAGCACAGGTCATCTAAAGCCTAAAAATTTGTCTTGCGTGGCCCGCTGGTATCTGTGATACTAGCGGGCTTCGTTCATGTGTTGCCGCAGTATTCCTCCGCGGTTCTGCGGCCTGTAACGAATGGAAAGTCCATCACCCAAACATGGGGCTCCAGCAGGGGCGTCATGGCGGGACCAAGACTGACCGCAGGCCCACGGTTTCCGTGGGGTTTTCTACGGCTTAAGTTGGGAAAGAAAATATCATGATTCAAACCGAAAGCCGGCTCGAAGTAGCCGACAACACCGGTGCCAAGGAAGTTCTGTGCATCAAGGTGTTGGGCGGCTCGAAGCGCCGTTATGCGAGCATTGGCGACATCATCAAGGTCACCGTCAAGGTGGCTGCGCCGCGTGGTCGCGTCAAGAAGGGCGAAATTTACAACGCCGTGGTTGTGCGTACCGCTAAAGGTGTGCGCCGCCAGGACGGTTCCCTGGTCAAGTTCGACGGCAATGCCGCTGTCCTGCTGAACGCCAAGCTGGAGCCGATCGGCACCCGTATCTTTGGACCGGTCACGCGTGAACTGCGTACCGAGAAGTTCATGAAGATCGTGTCGCTGGCACCTGAAGTTCTGTAAGGAATCGACATGGATAAAATTCGTAAAAACGACGAAGTCATCGTTCTGGCCGGCAAGGACAAGGGCAAGCGTGGCGTCGTTCAGAAGCGTGTAGACGCTGAGCACGTCATCGTTGAAGGCGTCAACGTCGCTAAGAAAGCGACCAAGCCGAACCCGATGACCGGTGTTACTGGTGGTATCGTCGACAAGACTATGCCGATTCACGTGTCGAACGTCGCGCTGTTCAACGCTGCGACCGGCAAGGCAGATCGCGTTGGCTTCAAAGATGTGGACGGCAAAAAAGTCCGCGTCTTCAAGTCGAACGGCGAAGTAGTGAAGGGGTAAGATAAATGGCCCGTCTCCAACAAATTTACAAAGACAAAGTCGTCGCCGAACTGACCGAGAAATTCGGTTACAAGTCGATCATGGAAGTCCCGCGCCTGACCAAGATCACCCTGAACATGGGTCTGTCGGAAGCAGTCGCCGACAAGAAGGTCATCGAGCACGCCACTGGCGACCTGACCAAGATCGCCGGCCAGAAGCCGGTCGTCACCAAGGCACGCAAGGCAATCGCAGGCTTCAAGATCCGCGAAGGCTACCCGATCGGCACGATGGTCACCCTGCGTGGCAATCGCATGTACGAATTCCTGGACCGCTTCATCACCGTGGCCCTGCCGCGCGTGCGTGACTTCCGTGGTGTGAACGGCAAATCCTTCGATGGCCGTGGCAACTACAACATCGGCGTCAAAGAGCAGATCATCTTCCCGGAAATCGATTACGACAAGATCGATGCGCTGCGTGGCATGAACATCTCGATCACCACCACCGCTAAGACCGACGAAGAAGCCAAAGCGCTGCTCGCCGCCTTCAAATTCCCGTTCAGGAACTAAGAGCATGGCAAAACTTGCACTGATTAACCGCGAACAGAAGCGTGCAGACCTGGTGGAGAAATTCGCCGCAAAGCGTGCAGCTCTGAAAGCAATCATCGACGACCAGTCGAAGTCGGAAGAAGAACGTTACGAAGCACGCCTGAAGCTGCAGGCCCTGCCGCGTAACTCGGCGCCGACCCGCCAGCGTAACCGCTGCGCCATGACCGGCCGTCCACGTGGCACCTTCCGTAAATTCGGTCTGGCCCGTACCAAACTCCGCGAATTCGCCATGAAAGGCGAAATCCCGGGTATGACCAAAGCTAGCTGGTAATAGGAGAGATAAGCAATGAGTATGAGCGATCCTATCGCCGATATGCTGACCCGCATCCGCAACGCACAGACCGTTTCGAAGACCACCGTCAACATGCCGTCGTCGAAAGTCAAAGTTGCGATCGCCAACGTCCTGAAGGACGAGGGTTACATCGAAGATTTCGCCGTGACCACCGAAGGTGGCAAGGCTGAACTGAAAATCGGTTTGAAGTATTACACCGGCCGTCCGGTCATCGAGCGCATCGAGCGCGTGTCCCGTCCTGGCCTGCGCGTCTACAAGGGCAAGAACGAAATCCCGTCGGTCATGAATGGCCTGGGCGTGGCAATCGTCTCGACCCCGCAAGGCGTGATGACCGATCGCAAGGCACGTGCTACCGGCGTCGGTGGCGAAGTGCTGTGCTACGTGGCTTAAGGAGTAGACATGTCTCGAGTAGCTAAGATGCCAATCGCCGTCCCGGCAGGTGCCGAAGTCGCAATCAATGCGTCGTCGATCACCGTCAAGGGCCCGCTCGGCACCCTGACCCAGTCGCTGAACGGCCTGGTCAAAGTGGAAAACAACAACGGCACGCTGACTTTCGACGTGGTGGACGATTCGCGTGAATCGAACGCCATGTCGGGCACCCTGCGCGCCCTGGTCAACAACATGGTTACCGGCGTCACCAAGGGCTTCGAGAAGAAGCTGAACCTGGTGGGCGTGGGCTACAAGGCAGCTGTGCAGGGCAACGCCCTGAACCTGTCGCTGGGCTTCTCGCACCCGGTGCTGCACGCGATGCCGGAAGGCGTCACCGCGGTCACCCCGACCCCGACCGAAATCGTGATCAAGGGTATCGATCGCCAGAAGGTCGGCCAGACGGCCGCTGAAGTGCGCGCTTACCGCTCGCCTGAGCCTTACAAGGGCAAGGGTGTCCGTTATTCGGACGAAGTGGTGAAGCTTAAAGAAACCAAGAAGAAATAATCGGAGCTGACATGGACAAGAAACAATCGCGTCTGCGTCGCGGACGTCAAACCCGCATCAAGATCGCCCAGCTGGGCGTGAACCGTCTGTCGGTTCACCGCACCAACCTGCACATCTATGCGAACCTGATCAGCCCGGACGCTAAGGTGCTGGTGTCGGCCTCGACGCTGGAAGCTGAAGTGCGTGCTGAACTGGCTGGCAAGACCGGCGCCGGCGGCAACGCTGCCGCTGCTGCCCTGGTCGGCAAGCGCGTCGCAGAAAAAGCACTGAAAGCAGGAATCACCGAAGTCGCATTCGACCGTTCGGGTTTCCGTTACCACGGCCGTGTGAAGGCGCTGGCAGAAGCCGCGCGTGAAGCCGGTCTGAAGTTCTAAGGAAGAATCGTCATGGCAAAAATGCAAGCGAAAATGGCAAGCGACAAGCCGGATGATGGCATGCGCGAGAAAATGATCGCGATCAACCGCGTCACCAAAGTGGTGAAGGGTGGTCGTATCATGGGTTTTGCAGCGCTGACCGTTGTCGGTGACGGCGATGGCCGCATCGGCATGGGCAAGGGCAAGTCGAAGGAAGTTCCTGTCGGCGTGCAAAAAGCGATGGAAGAAGCCCGCCGCAACCTGATCAAGGTGCCCCTCAAGAACGGTACGCTGCACCACACCGTTACCGGTCGTCACGGCGCATCGCGCGTCATGATGTCGCCGGCCAAGCCGGGTACCGGCGTGATCGCTGGTGGCGCAATGCGCGCTATCTTCGAGGTGATGGGCGTGACCGACGTGGTCGCCAAGTCGACCGGTTCGTCGAACCCGTACAACCTGGTTCGCGCGACCCTCGACGGTCTGTCGAAAATGAGCACTGCTTCCGATATCGCTGCCAAGCGCGGCAAGTCGGTTGAAGACATCCTGGGTTAAGGGGAACACACATGGCAAACACTGTCAAAGTCAAGCTCGTCAAGGGCCTGATCGGTACCCGTCAGGATCACCGTGCTACCGTGCGCGGCCTGGGTCTGCGTCGTGTCAACTCGGTCTCCGAGCTGCAGGACACCCCAGCTGTGCGTGGCATGATCAACAAAGTCGCGTACCTCGTTAAAGTTGTTTCGTAAGCCGCGGCTTACGTACGGAGAAATCAATGGAACTCAATACCATTCAACCAGCTGACGGCGCCAAGCACGCGAAGCGCCGCGTTGGCCGCGGTATCGGCTCGGGCCTGGGCAAGACTGCCGGCCGCGGTCACAAGGGTCAGAAATCGCGTTCGGGCGGCTTCCACAAAGTCGGCTTCGAAGGCGGTCAGATGCCTCTGCAGCGCCGTCTGCCGAAGCGCGGCTTCAAGTCGCTGAACGCAAGCTTCAAGGCTGAAGTTCGTCTGTCGGACCTGAACAACCTGGCCGTCGGCGAGATCGACATCCTGGTGCTCAAGCAAGCAGGCATCCTGCCGGTGGTGGCACGCGACGTGCGCGTCATCCTGTCGGGCGAGATCACCAAAGCGGTGACCCTCAAGGGCCTGAAGGCAACTGCCGGCGCACGCGCCGCGATCGAAGCAGCTGGCGGTTCGGTCGCTTAATTGCGGCCCTGCCTGATCGGAGCAAAAATTGGCGACTAATTCACAACTTGGTAAAAGCGCCGCTTCCGGCTTCCCCTGGGGTCGGCTGTGGTTTTTGCTTGGCGCATTGGTCGTGTACCGCATCGGTGCTCACATCCCGGTCCCCGGGATTGACCCGGTGCAGCTGGCAGCGCTGTTCAAGCAGAACGAAGGCGGCATCCTGGGCATGTTCAACATGTTCTCGGGTGGCGCCCTGTCCCGCTTTACCGTGTTCGCCCTCGGCATCATGCCTTACATTTCGGCTTCGATCATCATGCAGCTTGCATCGATCGTCTCGCCGCAACTCGAGGCGCTGAAGAAAGAGGGCGAAGCCGGCCGCCGCAAGATCACCCAGTACACCCGTTACTTCACGGTGGCACTGGCACTGTTCCAGGCGTTCGGCATCGCGGTCGCGCTCGAAGCGCAGCCTGGTCTCGTGCTCGATCCGGGCATGGGCTTCCGCTTCGTCACGGTGGTGACGCTCCTGACCGGCACCATGTTCCTCATGTGGCTGGGCGAGCAGATCACCGAACGTGGTCTTGGCAACGGTATTTCGATCATCATTTTTGCCGGTATCGCAGCAGGTCTGCCGTCGGCCCTGGGTGGCCTGTTCACCCTGGTCTCGAACGGTTCGATCAGCAGCATCGCCGCGATCATCATCGTGGTTCTGGTGGTGGCCGTGACGTATGCCGTCGTGTTCGTGGAACGCGGGCAGCGCAAGATTCTGGTCAATTACGCTAAACGCCAGGTCGGCAACAAGATCTACGGTGGCCAAACCAGCCACCTGCCCTTGAAGCTGAACATGGCCGGCGTGATCCCACCGATCTTCGCCTCCTCGATCATCCTGTTCCCGGCGACGATCGTCGACTGGTACACGCGAGGCAAGGACGCCAGCGGCCCGTTCATCGGGTTCCTGAAAGACCTGGCTGCTTCGCTGGCTACCGGTGAGCCGATCCACGCGTTGCTGTATGCGGTGGCGATTGTGTTCTTCTGCTTCTTCTACACGGCGCTGGTATTTAACAGCAAGGAAACGGCGGACAACTTGAAGAAGAGCGGCGCGTTTGTTCCGGGCATCCGTCCGGGCGAGCAGACTGCACGCTACATCGACAAGATCCTGATGCGCCTGACCCTGGCCGGTGCGGTCTATATCACCCTGGTGTGCCTGGTGCCGGAGTTCATGACCTCGCAGTGGAAAGTTCCTTTCTACTTCGGTGGCACGTCGCTCCTCATCGTTGTTGTGGTGACGATGGACTTCATGGCACAAGTGCAGAACTACGTCATGTCGCAGCAATATGATTCGCTGCTGCGCAAGGCGAATTTCAAGGGCGGAATTCCGTCGCGTTAAGCGAGGAAGGCATAGACCGAATGGCAAAAGACGACGTCATCCAAATGCAAGGGGAGATTCTGGAGAATCTCCCAAACGCAACATTTCGCGTGAAGCTGGAAAACGGGCACGTGGTTCTGGGACATATCTCGGGTAAAATGCGCATGAATTACATCCGCATTCTCCCGGGTGACAAGGTAACGGTGGAACTGACTCCGTATGACCTGTCCCGGGCCCGCATTGTGTTCCGCACCAAGTAAAAATCATTAAAGTAAACGAACCGAAGAGAGTGCAAAATGAAAGTTAACGCTTCAGTCAAGCGGATCTGCCGCAACTGCAAGATCATCAAGCGCAAGGGCGTGGTCCGTGTGATCTGCGTCGAGCCGCGTCACAAGCAGCGTCAAGGTTAATTTCGAGGAATAACGAATGGCACGTATTGCAGGGGTTAACATCCCAAATCATCAGCACACCGTGATCGGCCTGACGGCTATCTACGGTATTGGCCGCCCACGTTCGCAGAAGATCTGCGACGCAACCGGCATCGCTACCAACAAGAAGGTCAAGGACCTCGACGATAACGAACTCGAGAAGCTGCGCGACGAAGTTGCGAAGTTTGTCGTGGAAGGCGACCTGCGCCGCGAACTGTCCATGAACATCAAGCGTCTGATGGACCTGGGCTGCTACCGCGGCATGCGTCACCGCAAGGGCCTGCCAGTGCGCGGTCAGCGTACCCGCACCAATGCTCGTACCCGCAAGGGCCCGCGCAAGGCAGCTCAATCGCTCAAGAAATAATCTAGGAACCGACCATGGCCAAGCAACAGAGCAGCGCAGCCGCAGCAGCAGCCCGCGCACGCAAGAAAGTCAAGAAGAACGTCGCCGAGGGCATCGCCCACGTGCACGCGTCCTTCAACAACACCATCATCACGATCACCGACCGTCAGGGCAATGCTCTGTCGTGGGCAACCTCCGGCGGCGCCGGCTTCAAGGGTTCGCGCAAATCGACCCCGTTCGCAGCGCAGGTTGCTGCCGAAGCCGCAGGCAAGGTCGCTCAGGAATCGGGCGTGAAGAACCTGGAAGTGCGCATCAAGGGCCCAGGCCCTGGCCGTGAGTCGGCTGTGCGTGCACTGAACAACCTGGGCATCAAGATCACCGAAATCCAGGACGTGACCCCGGTTCCGCACAACGGCTGCCGTCCGCCGAAGCGTCGTCGTATCTAATACGACGTTGACTCGGCAGTAGGGGAGGGTGCAAACCCTCTCCTGCGTCGCGAAAAGCCAACGACGGGGCCTTGCGCCCCGTTGTGTTTTACCAGATTGACCGGTGTAGTAGCCCAAAAATGGGTTATACTGCCCGGCTCTTGTCGTCTGCCGTTCTCACGGTGGGCGGTTTTTCAAGCCACGTCTATCGCAATCGAGCGGTGGACTAGCGCCTGCCGCATCGCATGCGATGCCTCCGGGGCGTGATTATTATTTTAAGGATTCAACGTGGCACGTTATATCGGACCAAAAGCAAAACTGTCGCGCCGTGAAGGCACCGACCTGTTCCTGAAGAGCGCACGTCGCTCGCTCGACTCGAAGTGCAAACTGGACGTCAAGCCAGGCCAGCACGGCGTCAAGTCGGGTGCCCGCACCTCGGACTACGGCAACCAGCTGCGTGAAAAGCAGAAGGTCAAGCGTATCTACGGCGTGCTCGAGCGCCAGTTCCGCCGCTACTTCGCAGAAGCATCGCGCCGCAAG
This sequence comes from Massilia sp. BHUDP2, assembly GCF_046236355.1. Lineage (NCBI taxonomy): Bacteria > Pseudomonadati > Pseudomonadota > Betaproteobacteria > Burkholderiales > Oxalobacteraceae > Massilia > Massilia sp. BHUDP2. Next base: position 340,268 of record NZ_JBJUVW010000003.1, on the reverse strand, counting down.
GGCAACACCGGTGAGACCCTGCTGAAGCTGCTGGAATCGCGCCTGGACAACGTCTGCTACCGCATGGGCTTCGGCTCGACCCGCGCTGAAGCGCGCCAGCTGGTGAGCCACAAGGCCTTCACCGTCAACGGTAACGTCGTGAACATCGCTTCGTACCAGGTCAAGGCCGGCGACGTAATCGCTGTGCGCGAAAAGGCCAAGAAGCAAGTGCGTATCGCTGAAGCCCTGTCGCTGGCCGAGCAAGTCGGCTTCCCGAGCTGGGTCTCGGTCGATGCCAAGAAGTTCGAAGGCACCTTCCGTTCGTTCCCCGAGCGTAACGAGATCGCTGCCGACGTCAACGAAGCGCTGATCGTCGAACTGTACTCGCGTTAATGACGACTGGGGACGGCTTGCCGTCCCCTTGTCGCCAAACCCCGCGCATGCGGGGGCGATGGCGGGGCAGTGCGGGCGCAGCAAGCACGGCTTGGCACCGCAGCGGATTTCGATTCCTGTCCTTCCTTCGCATCCGAATTCGTATCACCGCCTGCTCGTCGAGCAGGCGCTTTCTATTAATGCCATCAGCCTTATCGGTGTAACGAGCCGAGGGTATTGAAAAGGACATTTCATGCAAAACAGTCTGTTGAAACCACGTATCATCGATGTCGAAGCAATCGCTCCTGGTCACGCGAAAGTCGTGATGGAGCCGTTCGAGCGTGGTTATGGCCACACCCTGGGCAACGCGCTGCGCCGCGTGCTGCTGTCGTCGATGATCGGCTACGCGCCGACCGAAGTGACGATCGCCGGTGTCGTGCACGAGTACTCGTCGCTGGACGGCGTGCAGGAAGACGTCGTCGACCTGCTGCTGAACCTGAAGGGCGTGGTCTTCAAGGTCCACAACCGTGATTCCGTCACCCTGACCCTGAAGAAGGAAGGCGAAGGCGCCGTGCTGGCTTCGGACATCGACCTGCCGCATGACGTGGAACTGATCAACCCGGATCACGTGATCGCTCACCTGACCGCCGGCGGCAAGCTGGACATGCAGATCAAGGTCGAGAAGGGCCGTGGCTACGTTCCTGGTAACGTGCGCCGCCTGTCGGAAGACACCAACAAGACCATCGGCCGCATCATCCTGGACGCATCGTTCTCGCCGGTCCGTCGCGTGTCCTACGCCGTGGAATCGGCCCGTGTCGAACAGCGTACCGACCTGGACAAGCTGATCATCAACATCGAAACCAACGGCGTCATCACCCCGGAAGAAGCGATCCGCCAGTCGGCACGCGTCCTGGTTGACCAGCTGAACGTGTTCGCCGCCCTGGAAGGCACCGAAGCCGCCGCCGAAGCACCGTCGCGCGCTCCGCTGGTCGATCCGATCCTGCTGCGTCCGGTGGACGACCTGGAACTGACCGTCCGTTCGGCAAACTGCCTGAAGGCCGAGAACATCTACTACATCGGCGACCTGATCCAGCGTTCGGAAAACGAACTGCTGAAGACCCCGAACCTGGGCCGCAAGTCGCTGAACGAGATCAAGGAAGTGCTGGCATCCCGTGGCCTGACCCTGGGCATGAAGCTGGAAAACTGGCCGCCGGCTGGTCTCGAGAAGTAATTGCTGTACCTGCCCGGACAATGTTGTCCGGGCAGTTTTAAACCCCTAGAACCGGTCCGCGGTCATGCTCCGGCATGAACGATCGAAGAACTGGACATTAAACACTCGAAAGGAAGTACCATGCGTCACCGTCACGGCCTCCGTAAGCTGAACCGTACCTCGTCCCACCGCCTGGCAATGCTGCGCAACATGACCGTCTCGCTGCTGCGTCATGAAGCCATCAAGACCACCGTGCCGAAAGCCAAGGAACTGCGTCGCGTCATCGAACCGATCCTGACCCTGGGCAAGACCGACACCCTGGCCAACAAGCGCCTGGCATTCGCCCGCCTGCGCGACCGCGAAATGGTGCAGAAGCTGTTCGCTGAACTCGGCCCACGTTACGCCAACCGTAACGGCGGCTACCTGCGCATCCTGAAAATGGGTTTCCGCGTGGGCGACAACGCGCCGATGGCGTACGTCGAACTGCTGGACCGTCCGGAAGTCACCTCGGCTGAAGAAGCACCGACCGCCGAGTAATCGCCTTCCGCGACGACTAAAAAACCAGGCCCCGTGCCTGGTTTTTTTTTCGCCTGCAGTATCGTGGTCCGAGCAGGGTGCGGCGGCCCGGTGTACCATGCCGGTGCGCTGAAACAACTCATCCAACACCATGTTCCATTCGCTGCACCGCTTCGCCCGCATCCTCCTTGCCTGCCTGAGCCTGTTTTCGATCTTGATGGCAGGTGCCGGGAGCGCACGCGCCGCCGACGACTTCCTCGATCCCGCGATCGCCTTCCGTTTCGAGGCGCGCATGGCCGACCCGCAAACCCTCGAAGTGCGCTACCAGATCGCCGAGGGCTACTACATGTACCGCGAGCGCTTCGCCTTCCGCGCTGCCGGAGCGAAGCTCGGCACGCCCGAGATCCCGCCCGGGAAGGTGAAGTACGACGAGACCTTCCAGAAGGATGTCGAGACCTACAAGAGCGACCTGGTGATCCGCATTCCGGTCGAGGGCAGCGGTCCGTTCACCCTGACGGCCGCCAGCCAGGGTTGCGCCGACGCCGGCCTGTGCTATCCGCCGCAGGAGCACAGCGCGCAGCTGTCGGCGGGCGCCGGCGGCGCCGCGCCGGCATTGCCGATCGGCGCGAATGCGCCCCAGATGTCGACCGCGCCCTTGTCGCCGGCTCCCGCCATGGATGCGGCGCCGGCAATTCCTGTCCAGGCGCCGCCTGCAGAAGCCGCGCCCGCAGCTGCCGCCCAGCCGTCCGACATGGCCGGTATCGCCGGCATCCTCGAGGGCGGGCGCCTGCTGGCCATCGTCCCCGCCTTCGTCCTGCTCGGCCTGGGCCTGGCCTTCACGCCCTGCGTGCTGCCGATGGTGCCGATCCTGTCCTCGATCATCGTCGGTGAAGGACGCCAGGCCGGCCGTTCGCGCGGTTTCATCCTGTCGGCGACGTACTCGCTCGGCATGGCCATCGTCTATACGCTGCTTGGCGTGGCCGCCGGCCTGGCAGGGGAGGGCCTGGCCGCCGCCTTGCAGAATCCGTGGGTGCTGGGCGCGTTTGCCCTCCTGATCGTGGCGATGGCGATGTCGATGTTCGGCTTCTACGAACTGCAGATGCCGGCCGCGCTGCAGACCCGGCTTGCCAACACTGCCGGCCGCCAGTCGGGCGGCAAGCTTGCCGGGGTGTTCGCCATGGGCGCCATCTCGGCCCTGATCGTCGGACCCTGCGTCGCCGCGCCGCTGGCCGGCGCCCTGGTCTACATCAGCCAGACCCGCGACGTGGTGATCGGCGGCGCGGCCCTGTTCGCGATGGCGGTCGGGATGAGCATTCCGCTGCTGCTGGTGGGCGTCTCGGCCGGCTCGCTGCTGCCGCGTGCGGGCGCCTGGATGGAGTCGGTCAAGCGCCTGTTCGGCGTGCTGATGCTGGCGATGGCCCTGTGGCTGGTGTCGCCGGTGCTGCCGCCCATCGTGCAGATGCTGGGCTGGGCCGCGCTGCTGTTCGGCTATGGCTTTTATCTCTTGCGCAAGCACCGCCACTGGGCCTCGATGGCAGCGGGCGCCGCGTTTGCTGTGCTGGGGGGCGTGCAGCTGGTCGGCGCCGCCACCGGCGGCCGCGACGCGCTGGCGCCGCTGGCGCACCTGACGGGCGGGGCGCACCAGGGCCTGGTGTTCAAGCGCATCAAGACGGTGCAGGACCTCGACCGCGAGCTGCTGAGCGCCGGCGGCAGGACCGTGATGCTGGATTTCTATGCCGACTGGTGCGTGTCCTGCAAGGAGATGGAGAAGCTGACCTTCGTCGACCCGGCGGTGCAGGCGAAGCTGGCCAATACGATCCTGCTGCAGGTCGACGTGACCGCCAATGATGCGGAAGACAAGGCGATGCTGAAGCGCTTCAAGCTGTTCGGGCCGCCGGGCATCATCCTGTTCGGGCCGGATGGGCAGGAGATTCCCGATAGCCGGGTGATCGGCTACCAGGATGCAAAGAAGTTCTTGAATTCCCTGGCCAAGCTGCCGTGAGCTGAACAAAAAAGACGCCCGAGGGCGTCTTTTTTACGTCGATGCAGGTGCTCAGCCGCGCATCATCTTGCCATGGCCGCCGTGGTGACGGCCGCCGCGGCGCTGCTGCTGCTCGTCGAAGACCTTGCGCTGTTCCGGGCTCAAGGCCGCATACAGGCTGTTCAGGGCCGACAGGCGGGCTTCCATGCGCGCGGTGCGCTCCTTCTGCAGGGCGATGCGGCGTTCCAGGCGCTGCGGCGCGGTCAGGGCGGTGCGCTGTTCCTTGTTCAGGCGTTGGCCGGCACGCTCACCCTTTTGCGGCGGCGTCATGCTGGCCACGAAGGCCTGCCACACCGGCTGCTGGGCCGGGGTCAGCTTCAGCGATTCGGCCAGCTTGGCCTGGCGGGCGGCACGCATCTCGGCGCGCTTGGCGCGGAACTCGTCCATCTTGGCCTGGCGCTGCTCCGGGCTCAAGGCGCGGAATTCGGCGCGCTTGGCCTCGCGCTGCTCCTTGCTCATGGCGTGGGCATGGCGGCCCTCGAGCGGGGCGGTGGTCTGCGCCTGGACGCCGAGCGAGGCGCCGGCGATACCGAAGGCAGCCAGGACGATCACGATGTTTTTGCGGACGGTGTTCATGGTGTTTTCCTTTGTGTGAGAGGCAGGTTGGTGTGCATCTTCGCTTCCGGACTGCTCGCTGCACGGTTCCCATCATGGCCAACAAGTGTAACCGTGGGATTTCCCCTGTCCGATACTTTGTATCAATATGTTTCGCGCTCATCGGCATATACAAGCCGATACAAAAACGGTGTCCAAGCTTGGCTTAGATGCGGATAATTGAGGCTATGGATAATCCCTCTACGATTTTGATTGTTGACGACGACCGCGACATCCGCACCCTGCTCGCCGACTACCTGGAATCGAACGGCTACCGCACCATTTCGGCAGCCGACGGCACCGGTATGTGGAAGGCGCTCGACGACGCGCGCCCCGACCTGATCGTGCTCGACCTGAACATGCCGGGCGACGACGGCCTGACCCTGTGCCGCAAGCTGCGCGCCACCTCCAGCCTGCCGGTCATCATGCTGACCGCCCGCAACGAGCCGCTCGACCGCATCCTCGGCCTCGAGATGGGCGCCGACGACTACCTGCCGAAACCCTTCGAGCCGCGCGAGCTGCTGGCCCGCATCCGCAGCGTGCTGCGCCGTTCGCACGCGATGCCCTCGAATGCCCCGTCCGAGAACGTGCAGCAGATGCGCTTCTCCGGCTGGACCCTGGACCTGACCGCGCGCCACCTGGTCAATCCGCAGGGTGTGGTCATCATGCTGTCGGGCGCCGAGTTCCGCCTGCTGCGCGTGTTCCTGGAGCACCCCAATCGCGTGCTCAACCGCGACCAGCTGCTCAACCTGACCCAGGGCCGCGACGCCGACCCCTTCGACCGCTCGATCGACATCCAGATCAGCCGCCTGCGCCAGAAGCTGGGCGAGGATGCGCGCATGCCACAGATCATCAAGACCGTGCGTAACGGCGGTTACGTGCTGGCCGGGCAGGTGACCGTGGAGCCGCCTGCGTGAAAGCCTTCTTCGGATCGATGACCGGACGCGTGTTCATCACGCTCCTGCTCGGTATCCTGATTTCCGCGGCACTGACCCAGCTGGCAGCCGACCTCGAGCGCCAGCGCGTCATCGAACAGCAGCGCGACCAGCACCTGCTCGAACGCGCCGAACAACTGGTGATGGCGACCGAAATCGTGCCGGCCTCGGCACGCTCGGTCTACCTGTCGGTGGCGAACCGCCCGGGCCTGCGCCTGGAAGTCGGCAATCTCCAGCCGCTGGCGGCGTCGCAGAGCTGGTTCGCGCGCTCGCTGGCGGCGCGCCTGGGCGACGGCTACGGCATCAGCTCGGCGGCCAACCGGCCGGCTTCGTGCGACATGCCGCACCAGCAGGCCGTGCTCTACGGCCTGATCCGCACCCAGTGGCATGGCGCCTGCGAAACCCTGAACGTGCGCCTGCGCGACGGCGAAGAACTGCGCCTGTCGGTGCTGCCGCCGCGCTCGGCCTTCACCGGTCCCGAAACCGATTACCGCACCACCATCGGCCTGTTCCTGTTCAGCATCGCCGCGCTTGCCTACGTGGTGGCGCGCATGACCACCCGCCCGCTGAAGGTGCTGGCGCGGGCCGCTCAGGACCTGGGCCACGACATCAACCGCCCGCCGCTCTCCTTGAGCGGCGCCAGCGAGATCCGCCAGGCCAGCGCCGCCTTCAACGCCATGCAGGCGCGGATCCGCCAGTACATCTTCCAGCGTACCCAGATGCTGGCGGCGATCACGCATGACCTGCAGACGCCGCTGACGCGCATGCGCCTGCGCCTCGAAAAGGTGCAGAACGCGGAACTGCAGGAACGCCTGATCGGCGACCTGTCGGCCATGCAGGCCATGGTGCGCGAAGGCCTGGTGCTGGCGCGCAGCATGGACACCACCGAGAACATGCAGATGCTGGACCTCGACTCGCTGCTGGAAGCGGTGTGCGCCGACGCCGTCGACGCCGGACAGCAGGTGACGCTGAAGGGGCAGGCCGGCATGGCCCTGCTGGGCCGGCCGCTGGACCTGCGCCGCTGCCTCGGCAACCTGATCGACAACGCGGTGAAGTACGGCCGCGACGTGCGCGTCTGCGTGGACCGCATCAACGGCGCGGCGCGCATCCGCATCCGCGACAGCGGCCCCGGCATCCCGGCGGGCGAGCTGGGCCGGGTGTTCGATCCGTTCTACCGCGTCGAAACCTCGCGTTCGCGCGAGTCGGGCGGCACCGGCCTGGGCCTGACCATCGCCCGCAACATCGCCGAACAGCATGGCGGCAGCATCGCGCTGGCCAACCATCCGGAAGGCGGCCTGGAAGTGACCCTGGTACTGCCGGAGTATTACCCGAACAAATAAGGGACAAAACCAGCGCAAGGTTGTGATTACAACATGGCGGATACACAATCCTGAAACAAGAGCGTGCGAGAATGCAGCACCGCGACTTTTTTTTGCACGCGCGCATAACACAAGAGAAAGAGCCGCAGGGACTGGCGGCAAGGGACGAACATGAAAAAGAAGAATGCGGGATTCATCGTGGGTGTCGTGGCGCTGGCCGTCGCCGGCGCCTGGTACCTGAACAAGGGTGACGGCGCCCACGCCGACAACGGCCAGGGCGGCAAGGGCCCGGGCGCCAGGGGCGGCATGCCGCCGACCACCGTGAACGTGGTGGCGCCGCAGCGCCAGGACGTCGGCGTGGAACTGTCCGCGAACGGCACCGTGACCCCGGTGCGCACCGTCGACCTGCACCCGCAGACTACCGCCACCATCCGCCAGGTCCACATCCGCGAAGGCCAGTTCGTCAAGGAAGGCCAGGTCATGTTCTCGCTCGACGACCGCGCCGACCGCGCCAACGTCGCCCGCGCCGAGGCGCAAGTGGCGCAGAACCGCGCCACCCTGGCCGACCTGGAGCGCCAGTACAAGCGCAGCCAGGAACTCGCCGCCCAGAATTTCCTGTCCCAGAGCGCGGTCGACTCCCTGAAGAGCCAAGTCGAGGCAGCACGTGCGCTGGTGCAAAGCAATGCCGCGGCGGCCCGTGCCAGCCAGGTCAGCGCCAGCTACACCACCATCCGCGCCCCGATGTCGGGCCGCGTCGGCGCCATCGACATCCATCCGGGCGCCCTGGTGCAGCCGTCCACGTCTCTGACGACCATCACCCAGCTCGATCCGATCGACGTCTCCTTCAACATGCCCGAGTCAAGCCTCGGCGCGCTGCTGGCGGCCCAGCGCGCCGGCAAGGTGGCGGTGCAGGCCAGCACCGGTCCCGAGGGCAAGCCGGTCACCGGCGAGCTGAAGTTCGTGGACAACGCGGTCGACCCGGCCGCCGGCACCATCCGCGTGAAGGCCCAGTTCGCCAACCCGGACTCGATGCTGTGGCCGGGCCAGTACGTGACCACCCGCGTCACCACGCAGACCATCCGCGACGCCGTCGTGATCCCGCAGAACGCCATCATCACCAGCACCCAGGGCACCTTCGTGTACGTGGTGGGCGAGGGTAACGAGGCGAAACAGGTCAAGGTGGCGCGCCTGCACGGCTTCGGCGAGTATGCTGCCGTGACTGGCCTGACCGGCAACGAGAAGGTCATCACCGAAGGCAAGCAGAACCTGCGTCCGGGCGGCAAGGTGCGTCCGGCTGGCGCCAAGTCCCAGGATGCAGCCGCGTCGAACGCAGCGATGCCGGCCGCACAGAAGGGTGACAAGGCATGAACCTGTCCGAACTGTGTATCCGCCGTCCCGTGATGGTGGTGCTGATGTCGATCAGCCTGGTGCTGGTCGGCGTCCTGGCCTACATGCACATCCCGGTCGCGGCGCTGCCGAGCTATAACACGCCGGTCATCAACGTCAACGCCAACCTGCCGGGCGCCAGCCCGGAGAACATGGCCTCGTCGGTCGCGCTGCCGCTGGAAAAGCAGTTCGCGACCATCGCCGGCATCAAGATGATCAGCTCGACGAACACGCAGGGCAACACCTCGCTGACGCTCGAGTTCGACGAATCGATCGACGTCAACGAAGCCGCCGTCGACGTGCAGGCCGCGCTGCTGCAGGTCCAGCGCCAGTTGCCGCAGGAGATGACCGACCTGCCGTCCTACCGCAAGATCAACCCGGCCGATTCCCCGATCCTGTTCATGCACATGACTTCGCCGTCCATGGACTTGTCGGAGCTGAACGATTACGCGGAGAACCTGGTCTCGCCGGCGATCTCGACCCTGCCCGGCATCGCCCAGGTGACGGTCAACGGCGGCAAGCGCTTCGCGGTGCGGGTACGCGCCCAGCATGACCTGATGAGCGCCCGCAATATCTCGATGTCGGAACTGGCCACCGCGCTGCGTTCGGCCAACTCGATCACCCCGCTCGGCATCCTGGACGGCCCGACCCAGACCCTGACCATCCAGGGCGGCGGCCAGCTGATGCGCGCCGCCGACTTCGCCGGCCTGATCGTCGCCACCCGCGACGGCCTGCCGGTGCGCCTGCGCGACATCGCCCAGGTCGAGGACAGCTACCAGTCGGTCAAGGCTACCGGCAGCCTGAACGGCGAACGCTCGATCGTGCTGATGGTGCAGCGCCAGCCCAACGCCAACACCGTGCAGGTGGTCGACTCGGTGCGCGCGCTGATGCCGCGTTTCGAAACCCAGCTGCCGCAGTCGATCAAGATTCACCTGGTCAACGACCGCTCGGACTCGATCCGTGAGGCGATCCACGACGTCAACCTGACCCTGGCCGGCACCGTGGTGCTGGTCATCCTGGTGATCTTCCTGTTCCTGCACCGCCTGACCGCGACCTTCATCCCGGCCGTCACCGTGCCGATCTCGCTGCTGGGAGCGCTGTCCCTGCTGTACGCCTTCGGCTACAGCCTCGACAACATCTCGCTGCTCGGCATCACGCTGGCGGTCGGCCTGGTGGTCGACGACGCTATCGTGGTGCTGGAAAACATCGTGCGCCACATGGAGATGGGCAAGAAGCCGATGCAGGCGGCCCTGATCGGCTCGCGCGAGATGGGCTTCACCATCATCTCGATCTCGATCTCGCTGGTGGCGGTGTTCATCCCGATCTTCTTCATGCCGGGCGTGATCGGCCTGCTGTTCCGCGAGTTCGCCGTGATCGTCGGTCTCGCCGTGCTGGTCTCGGCCGTGGTCTCGCTGACCCTGGTGCCGATGCTGTGCTCGCGCCTGATCAAGCATGGCGGCCACGTCGATCCGAAAGAAATGTCCTGGGTCGGCCGCCGCTTCGAAGCGATGTTCACCAACGTGCGCGACGGCTATGCCCGCACCCTGGACATGGCGCTGCGCCACCGCTTCCTGGTGCTGATGCTGGCGCTCGGCACCTTCGTGCTGACCGCCGTGCTGTACATGACCATGCCGAAGGGCTTCTTCCCTGAAGAAGACATCGGCCAGCTGCGCGTGACCGTCGAGGCCTCGGAAGACACCTCCTCGGTGGCCCTGCAGAAGCTGCAGGCCCAGGTGGTGGACATCGTGCGCGCCAACCCGCACGTGAAGGACGTGACCTCGTTCACCGGCGGCGGCAATACCGGCCGCATGTTCCTGGTGCTCAAACCCCGCAGCGAACGCCCGCCGATGTCGGAAGTGGTCGACGCCCTGCGCAAGGCCACCCGCCAGGTCGCCGGCGTGCAGGTATTCATGTCGCCGGTGCAGAACCTGCAGCTGGGCGGACGCCAGTCCAAGAGCCGCTACCAGTACACGCTGCAGAGCGTGTCGGGCGGCGAGATCGGCGGCTGGGCCGAGCAGTTCCTCGAGCGCATGCGCGCCGACCAGCGCTTCCGCGACGTCACCAGCGACTCGCAGAACAAGGCGCTGCAGGCCACCATCGACATCGACCGCGACAAGGCCGCGCTACTGGGCGTGGAGATGGCCGACATCCGCACGGTGCTGTACGCTTCTTTTGGTGAACGCCAGGTCTCGACCATCTACTCGACCGCGGCCAGCTACTACGTGATCCTGGAGGCGGCGGCCGCCGACCGCTACTACGACGAAGCGCTGTCGCGCGTTTCGGTGCGTTCCAAGAACGGCGACCTGGTCAAGCTGTCCAGCTTCGCCACCGTCAAGCGCACGGTCGGCCCGCTGGCGGTCAACCACCAGGGCCAGCTGCAGGCGATCACGCTGTCCTTCAACCTGGCCCCGGGCGTGCCGCTGGGCGACGCCACCGCCGCCATCGAGCAGATGGGCCGCGACATGAAGCTGCCGGCCTCGATCATCACCAATTACGGCGGTGACGCAGCCGTGTTCAAGGACACCCAGTCGAGCCAGCTGATCCTGATCATCACCGCCATCGGCGTGATCTACGTGCTGCTGGGCGTGCTGTACGAGAGCTACATCCACCCGATCACCATCCTGGCCGGCCTGCCGTCCGCGGCGGTGGGGGCCTTGCTGACGCTATGGATGTTCGATATGGACCTGACCCTGATCGCCATGATCGGTATCCTGATGCTGATCGGTATCGTGAAGAAGAACGCGATCATGATGATCGACTTCGCCCTCGACGCCCAGCGCAACGGCGGCATGAAGCCGCAGGAGGCGATCCGCGAGGCCTGCATCCTGCGCTTCCGTCCGATCCTGATGACCACGCTGGCCGCGATGATGGGCGCGCTGCCGATCGCGCTGGGCATCGGCGCCGGCGCCGAGCTGCGCCAGCCGCTGGGCCTGGCCGTGGTCGGCGGCCTGATCTTCTCGCAGGTGATCACGCTCTACATCACCCCGGTGATCTACCTCTACCTCGACAAGTACAGCGGCACCGGTCCGATGACGGACCGCCAGCTGGCCAAGCTGGAAGCTGCACACTGATGGCGAGCGGCAGGCGGAGCGATCCGCCTGCCGGTTTCCGGCGGTCTGAAACATCTCGTAACATCCTTCAAGGGATTCCCAGGGAAGTTGTGTTGCTCTTTAAGTACTTCCAAAGTGCGCGGGCGGCGCAAAACGGTTAGACTGCGGCTCTCGCAGTATTGATAGACGCCGATCAGGAACCCGTTCGACCTTGCGTGACCATTCCCACATCTACGACGAGCACAGCGACGTGTGCACGCACTGCGGCCAGCCCTTGCCGATGCAGGGCCGGCCCGTGCTCACGTATGGCCGCCAGGGACCGAACCGTCCGGCGCTGGTCGGCACGATCCTGCTGCACGTCCTGCTGGTCGTGATCTGGCTGTTCCAGCCCGACAAGGACGCGAAACAGGCCAAGCCGGCCTCCGGCGACGAGGGCAAGGTGGTCTACGTCGCACCGATGCAACAAAAAGAGGCGGAGGCGCCGCGCCAACAGGCTCCCAAGCCTTTGCCCATGCCGTCCATTCCGGTGCCGAAGCAGGAGCGCATCGAGATCGCGCGCCTGCCGGACACGATCACGACCCCGCCGGAAGAGCCTGTTAAAGAAACCAAACCGCCGCAGAAGTTCGACGAGCAGAAGCCCGTCGACATGCAGGACTTCATCAACGCCAAGCGCCGCCAGCGCGGCGCCGCGACCGGCAGCGAGCAGCCGTCGGCCGAGGAAAGCGAATCGGCCAAGGGTATGCGCAATGCGCTGGCCAATATCGCCGCCATCAATGGCCGCGGCCGCGAAGATCGCAACGAGAGCGGCGGCGTGTTCTCGGTGTCGAACAAGACCTTCCACAGCATGGACCTGAAGTTCCGCGGCTGGAACCCGAACTTCCAGCGCCGCTGGCTGACGCAGGTGACGGTCGAGCAGGGCAGCGAGCCCGACATCGAGATCGCCGTGGTCAAGAAGATGATCGAGCTGATCCGCCGCGAAAAGACCGGGGACTTCGAGTGGGATTCGCACCGTCTCGGACGCATCGTCAAGCTGAGCGCGCGCCCGCAGGATACCGACCAGCTGATGACCTTCCTGTTCAAGGAAATGTTCCCGGAATACAAGCCGCCACCGCAGTGGCGTTGAACCCGGGCGGGGACATGCGTATCCCGCCCTTCTTGCCTGCACGTGGGAAACTGTCTCGATCCCGCGCAATCCCTTACTGATGAGCTTGTTCTTGCCCATACGCTCCCCTCGGTGGACCGTTTAGGCTGAGGTCATGCCTGTCCGATCCGGACACGCATCGATTTGCCTGGACAAATTAAGTCCAGACATTGTTCTTCACATCGACGGAGAGCACTTATGACCGACAAGCACCACGAGGTATTCAAGCAGTCGCGCCGCGCAGTCCTGAAGACGGCCGGCCTCGGCCTTTGCGCCGGCATGCTGCCGTTCGGCATGGCCCTGGCAGACGACAAGCAGCGTCGCTACCGCCGCTACAATGCGACCGGCAAGCATGGCAAGCGTATGCTCAAGAGCTATGCCAAGGCCGTGCGCGCCATGCTGGCGCTGCCGCCCGAGGACCCGCGCAACTGGTATCGCCAGGCCATCGTCCACACGATGGACTGCCCGCACGGCAACTGGTGGTTCCTGCCGTGGCACCGCGCCTACCTCGGCTGGTTCGAACAGATTTGCCGCGAGCTGAGCGGCGACCCGCATTTCGCCCTGCCGTACTGGGACTGGACCGTGGACCAGCAGGTGCCCGACGACATGTTCGACGACGTGCTCGATCCCAACCACCCGGCCTACCTGGCCGGCCGCCAGGATTTCGAGCGCATGATCACGGGCGTGATCGCGGGCGCCGGCTACTGGTCGCTGCCCGGCAGCGGCTTCGATGGGCGCAGCCAGCTCGGCCAGCTGCTGTCGCGCCGCATCCGTTTCGAGCCGGACCTGCTGTTCGACATGGTGACGGATCCACGCGGCGGCATGTTCTTCGACCAGCCGGGCGCGCGCGGCATCCGGCGCGAGCAGCCGGGCTTCTCGCTGGCCACGGCGGATGCCGTTTCGCCCGCCACCATCCAGGCGGCGCTGGCGGCGCCCGACTTCATCGCCTTCGGCAGCGCCAAGACATCGAACCACCACACCAGCGCCGGTTTCGGCATCCTGGAAGCCCGCCCGCACAATTCGATCCACCGCTGCGTCGGTTCGCGCGACTGCAATTTCGTCGAGGCGCGCGGTTTCATGACCGACATGCTGTCGCCGGTCGACCCGATTTTCTTCCTGCACCACGGCAACATGGACCGCCTGTGGGACGTGTGGACGCGCAAGCAGATGCAGCTCGGCCTGCCTTTCCTGCCGGCCGGCCACGAGCTGCGCACCGACCTGCCGGACGAGCAGAAATCCGCGGCGGAACGGGCCAGCGACTACTACCGCTGGGCACGCGATCCGCTGCTGTTCTTCGTCAATGCCAAGGGCCAGCCCGTGAGCCAGACCCGGGCCGGGGACTATGCCTGGATGACGCCCTTCGGCTACGACTACGAGCCCGGCTCCGGAGAGGATCTGATTCCCAGGTATGCCGTCGCCAGCCAGAACGGCAGGCGCGCGCGCGTCGTCGGCAGCGCGCAGCGGCGCGAGGTGTCCGAAGCGGCACCGGCCAGCGCGGTGGCGCACCTGCCCGGCGCGACGATCGAGGCGGCGCGGACGGCCGGGCAAGTACTGGTGGCGAACGTCACCCTGAACTTCCCGCAGATGTCGCACGACGCCTTCATGGTGATCCTGAACGGACCGGACGACCTGTCGCACGTGGACGCGTCCAGCCCCCACTACCTGGCCACCATCATGATGTTCGGCCACCGCGGCGCCCACGGCGCGTTGACCTACAGCCTGCCGCTGAGCGAGAAGCTGCGCCAGTTGCCGCCGGCGGACGGCAAGATCCGGCTGCGCGTCGTGCCGATGTGCGGGCCGGATTGCCACGAGCAGGGGCACGACCATCAGCACCACGACAAGGTCCATGGCGACGCGGTGGAGCTGGTGGCGGTGAGCATCGAAGCCTACTGAGCGGGCAGAGGCGCCAGGCAATAAAAAACCGCGCCCGGTTCACACGCGGCGCGGTTTCTTCGTGACAGGGGCTTGCTCAGCCCTTGAGCTTGCGCGCCACGTCCAGCGCAAAATAGGTCAGCACGCCGTCGGCGCCGGCGCGCTTGAAGGCCATCATCGATTCCATCATGACCTTGTCATGGTCCAGCCAGCCGTTCTGGGCCGCCGCCTTCAGCATCGCGTACTCGCCGCTGACCTGGTAGGCAAAGGTCGGCACCTTGAACTCGTCCTTCACGCGGCGCACCACGTCGAGGTAGGGCATGCCCGGCTTGACCATCACCATGTCGGCGCCTTCGGCCAGGTCGAGCGCCACTTCGCGCAGCGCTTCGTCGCTGTTGCCCGGATCCATCTGGTAGGTGTTCTTGTCCGCCTTGCCCAGGTTGGCGCTTGATCCGACCGCGTCGCGGAACGGGCCGTAGAAGCTCGATGCATACTTGGCCGAGTAGGCCATGATGCGGGTGTGGATGTGGCCGTTCTGTTCGAGCGCACCGCGAATTGCTCCGATCCTGCCGTCCATCATGTCCGAGGGCGCCACCACGTCCACGCCGGCCTCGGCCTGCGCCAGCGACTGGCGGATCAGCATCTCGATAGTCTTCTCGTTGACGATGTAGCCGTTCTCGTCCGGCAGGCCGTCCTGGCCGTGGGTGGTGTAGGGATCGAGGGCGACGTCGGTCATGATGCCCAGTTCCGGGAAGCGGCGCTTCAGCTCGCGCACGGCGCGCGGCACCAGGCCTTCCGGATTGGTCGCCTCGACGCCGTCATAGGTCTTGAGCGAGGCATCGACCACCGGGAACAGCGCCAGCATCGGGATGCCCAGCGCCACGCATTCCTCGGCCACCGTCAAGAGCAGGTCCACCGACACCCGCTCCACGCCCGGCATCGAGGCCACCTGCTGGCGCTGGTTCTCGCCCTCGAGGATGAAGACCGGGTAGATCAGGTCGGAGGCGGTGACGACGTTTTCGCGCATCAGGGCGCGCGAGAACGGGTCGCGGCGCATGCGGCGCATGCGGGCAGCAGGATAGGTGGCGGGAGTGATGATGGTCATGTCAGTTCCAAGGTTGTCCCGGTGGGGCCGGGATTATTCCGAATCCGAATCTTCGTCAGCGTCGTCCAGGTCCGCGTCCTCGCGATCGAGTCCCAGCAGCTCGAGGATCTTGGCGTCCGCCTCCTCGATGCCGATGCGCTTGAGCGCCGAGAACAGCTGTACCGTGAAGGGGAAGCCTTCGCCGTCTTCGTCGACGTAGCTGTCGAGGATCTTCTGCGCCTGGCGCAGGGCGTTGGTCTTTTCGTTCTGGTTGAGCTTGTCGGCCTTGGTCAGGATGCAGTGGATCGGCTTGCCGGTCGGGGCGAACCATTCCAGCATCTGCACGTCGAGGTCGGTGAAGGGGCGGCGCGAGTCCATGATGAGCACCAGCGCGGCCAATTGCTCGCGGCGCTGGACGTAGTCGCCCAGCAGCTTCTGCCAGTGCAGCTTGGCCGTGCCCGACACTTCGGCATAGCCGTAGCCCGGCAGGTCGACCAGCAGGGCGCGGATCTCTTCGACGATGGTCGGGTCCTTGCGGTGCTGGGCCACGTGGGCGCCGCCGATCGAGAAGTAATTGATGTGCTGGGTGCGGCCAGGGGTCTTCGAGGCGAACGCCAGGCCCTTCTGGTTGGTGAGGATGTTGATCGCCGTGGATTTGCCCGCGTTCGAGCGCCCGGCGAAGGCGATTTCGGGCACATGGGTGCCGGGAAGGTCGCGCAACTGGTTAACGGTCGTGAAGAACCGGGCCTGCCAAAGTTTGGACATAAGGGGAAGGTTTAAATGACAACGAAATGGCGATAGGGAAACAAAGCTATTGTACAATAAGGGGTTGAACCATGCTCCGCCCCGGGGGAGCGCCAGTAAGGCCGCTGCACTGTTTCACTGTAAATTCCAAAATCTGTTTTTGACTTTTTCAGGGTGCTTGTATGAATCGTTTGACGTTTCCGCTTTTGAAGTCCTTGTTGGTTGCAAGCCTGGTCCTGTGCGGTAGTGCCTCTGCGGCGCCGCAAACCGCCGTCGCCAAGGCCGACCCGGCCAAGGGCGGAACCCTCTACGATGCGGGCGATGCCGCGCGCGGCCTGCCGGCCTGCATGTCCTGCCACGGCGCCGCCGGCAACTCGACCATCGTCGCCAACCCCAAGCTGGCCGGCCAGATCGACGCCTATACCCACAAGCAGCTGGTCGATTTCACCACCCCGAACCGCCAGAACCCGGTCATGACGACCTACGCCAAGATGCTGACCGAGGATGAGAAGCGCAACATCGCTGCCTACCTCGCCACCCAGAAGGCCAAGCCGGGCGCCGCCAAGAACAAGGACACCGTCGAGCTGGGCCGCAAGATCTACCGCGGCGGCATCGCCGAGAAGGGCGTCGCCGCCTGCGCCAGCTGCCACGGCGCCACCGGCAGCGGCATTCCGGCCCAGTACCCGCGCCTGTCGGGCCAGCACCAAGACTACACCTATGCCCAGCTGGACGCCTTCAAGACCGGCACCCGCAAGAACAGTGTCCAGATGACCACGCTGGCACAGCGCATGTCGCCGGAAGAAATGAAGGCGGTGTCCGACTATATCGCGGGCCTGAAATAAGCAGCGCCAGGATATAAAAAAAGAAGGGGCGGCGGCGCTGAGCTGGCTGCCCTTTTTGCTGTATGCTCGGCAGGTTTGCCCGGTTTCCTGGGCGCTGTAGAAGATAGAACATGAGTACCACCGGAATTGAACTGAACACCCGCCGCCGCGGGTTCGCCGAAGCGGTCGAGCTGGTGTCGTCGATGCGCTTCGCCATCAGCCTGCTCACGATCGTCGCCATCGCCTCGGTCATCGGCACCGTCCTCAAGCAGAACGAGCCGATGCCGAACTACGTAAACCAGTTCGGCCCGTTCTGGTTCGAGGTGTTCGCCAAACTCGGCCTGTACAACGTGTACACGAGCTGGTGGTTCCTGCTGATCCTGGTCTTCCTGATCGTGTCCACCGCCCTGTGCGTGGTGCGCAATGCGCCGAAGATGGTGCGCGACATGCGCAGCTGGCGCGAGCACGTGCGCGAGGAATCGCTGCGCAACTTCCACCACAAGCTTGAGTGGACCGCGCCGGTGGCCCGCACCCTTCTTGCCGCCCAGACCGCCGAACGCCTGCGCCACGCCGGCTACGCGGTCAAGCTGGTCGAAAAGGATGGCGGCATGCTGGTGGCGGCGAAGAAGGGCGCCGGCAACAAGTTCGGCTACATCTTCGCGCACACCGCCATCATCGTGATCCTGCTGGGCGGCATGCTCGACTCGGAGATGCCGGTCAAGTTCCAGCAGTGGTTCTTCGGCAAGACGCCGTTCGGCGGCAGCGGCGTGATCGCCGACATCCCGGCCCAGCACCGCCTCGGCATTTCGAACCCGACCTTTCGCGGCAATACCCTGATCGCCGAAGGCCAGACCAGCGATACGGCCCTGCTGCCGCAGGCCTCCGGCGTGCTGGTGCAAGAACTGCCGTTCTCGATCAAGCTGGAGAAATTCCACATCGATTTCTACTCGACCGGCATGCCCAAGCTGTTCGCCAGCGACGTCACGGTGCGCGACCATGAAACCGGCAAGACCTTCCCGGCTTCCATCAGAGTCAACCACCCGCTGATCTACAAGGGCATCGCCGTCTACCAATCGAGCTTCGACGACGGCGGCAGCAAGCTCAAGCTCACCGGCTTCCCGATGAGCGGCACGGCCGACAAGGCCTTCCAGATCGAAGGCACGGTGGGCTCCAGCACCGAGCTCAAGCAGGGCGACGAGACCTGGTCGGTGGAATGGTCGGGCTTCCGTCCCTTCAACGTCGAGAACATCGCGGCCAACCAGGATGCCCGTGCGGTGGCGAAGAACACCTCCTTCAACGAGCAGCTCAGCGCCACGCTCGGCAAGGCCTCCGGCTCGGCGGCCAGGACCGACCATGCCAAGGACCTGAAGAACGTCGGCCCGAGCGTGCAGTACAAGCTGCGCGACAAGACCGGCCAGGCGCGCGAGTTCATGAACTACATGCAGCCGCTCACGCTCGACGGCGCCCAGGTCTACCTGGCCGGCGTGCGCAACAATCCGCAGGAAAACTTCAGCTTCCTGCGCATTCCGGCGGATGCCGACTACAGCGTGCGCACCTGGATGCGCCTGCGCGCGGCGCTGGCCGACGCTTCGCTGCGGCAGGATGCGGCCCGGCGCTACGCGGCGCGTGCGCTGGCGCCGGAACAGCAGGCGGGCCTGGGCGGCCAGCTGGAAGAGTCCGCGGCGCGTACGCTGGCCATCTTCGCCGGCGAGAACGGGGGGCGCGGCGGCTTCATCGGCGTGTCGCAGTTCCTGGAAAAGATTCCGCAGGCCGAGCAGGAAAAGGCGGCCAACATCTTCATGAAGATGCTCAACGGCGCCCTGTGGGAGCTGTGGCAGGCCGCCAACGCACGCGCCGGTCTGCCGGCCATCGAGGCGAGCGAGGCCAACGGTCGCTTCCTGCAGCTGGCCACCAATGCGCTGTCGGACAGCGTGTTCTACGGCGCCCCGGTCTACCTGCAGCTGGACGAGTTCACCGAAGTGAAAGCCTCGGTGCTGCAGCTGACCCGTTCGCCGGGCAAGAACATCGTCTACCTCGGCTGCCTGCTGCTGGTAGCGGGCGTGTTCGCAATGTTTTATATTCGTGAACGGCGCATGTGGGTGTGGGTGCGCGATACCGAGCATGGCGCGCATGCGCTGATGGCCATGAGCACCCAGCGCAAGACGCTCGACTTCGAGCGCGAATTCGACGATTTGAAAGTGAAACTGCCGCAGCCGGCCTGAGCCCGCGGCAAGGAGACCAAGATGGAACTGTCGCAAGCCGGCCAGCCCAAGGCCTATTCCCCGGAGCCGGGCTTCTTCCGCAGCCTGAACGCGATCGACTGGCTGTACGGCGCTGCTCTCCTGGTGGGGGCGCTGTTCGCGCTGAACCGCTACGCCCACCACATGGACATCTACGAGCAGGTGATCCTGGTGCTCACCGCGCCCACCTTCGCGCTGCTGGGCTGGTACTGGAAGCCGATGCGCTGGCTGCTGCCGCTGGTGGCGGTGCTGTCGCTGTGGGCGATTTCCATGTACGGCGGCGCCATCGATGCGGCGAACCAGAAATTCTTCCTGAAGTACATGCTGTCGAGCCAGTCCGCCATCCTGTGGATGAGCGCACTGTTCGTGTTCTCGACCGTGTTCTACTGGATCGGCCTGGCCGGCCGCTCGGAATTCGGCGGTTCGGTCGGCAGCAAGCTGTGCTGGGCCGGCGTAGTGCTCGGTTCGGTCGGCATGATGGTGCGCTGGTACGAGTCCTACCTGATGGGCCCCGACGTCGGCCACATCCCGGTATCGAACCTGTATGAAGTGTTCATCCTGTTCGCCATCATCACCGCGCTGTTCTACCTCTACTACGAAGGCCGCTACGCGACCCGCCAGCTGGGCCCCTTCGTGCTCCTGATCATCGCGGCCGCGGTGGCCTTCCTGCTGTGGTACACGGTGTCGCGCGACGCCGCCCAGATCCAGCCGCTGGTGCCGGCCCTGCAGAGCTGGTGGATGAAGATCCACGTGCCGGCCAACTTCATCGGCTACGGCACCTTCGCGCTGGCCGCGATGGTCGGCTGCGCCTACCTGCTCAAATCCCACGGCATCCTGGCCGACCGCCTGCCAAGCCTGGACGTGCTGGACGACGTGATGTACAAGTCGATCTCGGTCGGCTTCGCCTTCTTCACCGTCGCCACCATCCTCGGCGCCCTGTGGGCGGCCGAAGCCTGGGGCGGCTACTGGTCCTGGGACCCGAAGGAAACCTGGGCCCTGATCGTCTGGCTCAACTACGCGGCCTGGCTGCACATGCGCCTCATGTCGGGCCTGCGCGGCCGCGTGGCGGCCTGGTGGTCGGTGGTGGGCCTCCTGGTGACGACCTTCGCCTTCCTGGGCGTGAACATGTTCCTGTCGGGACTGCACTCCTACGGCGAGCTGTAATCCTCAATTACCCCGGTAGGTCGAGTAGCCGAAGGGGCTCAGCAGCAGCGGGACGTGGTAATGCTGCGTGGGCGCATCCACGGTGAACTCGACCGGAATCTGGGGGAAGAAGCTGGGCTGCCCCTTGCGCTTGTAGTGCTCGCCGGTCTTGAACACGATGCGGTAGTCGGCCGCCGGCATCGGTTTATTTTCCGGATACAGGGCAGGGATGCGTCCCTGCTCGTTGGTGACGCCGCGCGCCAGTTCGCGCCACCCGATGCCTGCGCGCTGTTCCAGCGTGACTTCGATGCCTGCCGTTGGCTGGCCGCTCTGCAGGTCGAGCACGTGGACGCTGAGCGGATTCTGCGCGGCGCTTGCCGCGATGCTGGCAAAGCCCAGCAGGCTGGCGAGGGCGAGTCGGTGGATGGTTTGCATGGCGTTCTCCTAAGTTAAGGCAACAATATTCAAGGGATGGGTTGGTCGAGCTCGGGCACGGCGCCGATGGCGCGCTCCGCGCAGGCATGGTCGTTCAGCGGCCCGCCGCCGCCGGCCACGCCGATGGCGCCGACGACCTGCTTGTGCGCCAGCAGCGGTACGCCCCCGCCGAGCAGCAGGAGTTCGGGCAGGGTGGCCAGGTTGCGGGTGTCCGGGGCGGACTGCGCGTCGCGTGCCAGCAGCAGCGTCGGCTTGCGCGTCGACAGCGCGGTATACGCCTTGCGCCGGCTGGCCTCGGTATTGTGCGGACCGACGCCGTCGTCGCGCTGCACGACCACCAGGTTGCCGCCCTGGTCGACCACGGCCACGACGATCGCGCGGCCTTCACTGCGGCAGGACTGGATGGCGCGCTCCGCCAGGCGCTTGGCCGCTTCCAGGCCGAGTGCCGGCTGCTGGCGCAGCTGTGCGCCGGCCGGGGCCGCGGCCAGCGCTGCGAGAAGCAAGATGAGATTTCTGGACATGGTCTTCCTTCGACATGGGATGGCCGCCATCTTGTCATGCGCCTGCCGACGCCAGGCTGACCGCCAGATGACAGTTTCGTCATGTTTGGGCGCATCCCTTCGGCATAGAATGCGCTTATGAGCATTCTCGTGATCGAAGACGAGCCGAAGACCGGCGATTACCTCCAGCGCGGCCTGGCCGAGTCGGGCTTTGCGGTGCGGCTCGCGCGCAATGGACGCGACGGCCTGGCCATCGCCCGCGAGGAAGAGATCGAGCTGGTGGTGCTGGACGTGATGCTGCCGCGCATGGACGGCTGGCAGGTACTGGAAGCCCTGCGCGCCGACCCGGATACCGAACAGATCCCGGTGCTGTTCCTGACGGCGCGCGACGAGGTCGAGGACCGCGTGCGCGGGCTGGAACTGGGCGCCGACGATTACCTGGTCAAGCCTTTCGCTTTTGTCGAGCTGGTGGCGCGTATCCGCACCCTGCTGCGGCGCGGGCCGGTGCGCGAGGAAGAACTGATCCGCATCGCCGACCTCGAAATCGACGTGCTGCGCCGCCGCGTGCGGCGCGGCGCCGAGACCATCGCGCTCACGGCCCAGGAGTTCGCGCTGCTGCACCTGCTGGCGCGGCGCCAGGGCCAGGTGCTGTCGCGCGCCCTGATCGCGTCCCAGGTCTGGGACATGAACTTCGACAGCGATACCAACGTCATCGATGCCGCCGTGCGCCGCCTGCGGCGCAAGATCGACGACCCCTTCACGCAGAAACTGATCCATACGCGGCGCGGCATGGGCTACGTCTGCGAGGCGCAGGCCCCGGCATGAAACCCTCCTGGCGCCATTCCCTGACCCTGCGCGTGACGCTCGCCTTCGTGCTGATCGTCGCGCTGACCGCGGCGGGCCTGGGCATCTACCTGTACCGCGCCTTCGTGGCCGAGATCGCGCGCCGCGACGACCTGCAATTGCTGGGCAAGCTGCGCCAGGTGCAGATCGTGCTCGGTCGTCCGGGCGCGGCCGAACTGCTGGCGGCGCAGCCCGATTTTTTCCGCGACACCATGAGCGGCCAGGAGAACTCGCTGGTGCGCATCGTCGCGCCGGGCGGTGCGGTGCTGGCCGACATCAACCCGCGTGGCGAGCGCTATCCCGTGCCGCCGGAGGCCGGGCCGGCGCCGGGCCGCGACGCCATCGCCGGCTGGACGGCGCAGGACGGCACGCCCGGCCGGGTGGTCGCGGGCAGCGCGCGCCTGGGCGCGAATCAGGTGACGGTGGTGGTGGCGCGCGCCTATGCCGAACGCACCGCCATGTTCGCGCGCTACCGCGCCCGTATCCTGGCCGCCTGCGCGGTCGGCGCCCTGCTGGCTGCCGCGCTGGCGGCCCTGATGCTGCGCCGCGGCCTGCGGCCCCTGCGCACGGTCGCCGAGCATGCGGCCCTCATCAAGCCGGGCACCCTGGCGCAACGCCTCGACATCGGCGCTGCGCCGTCCGAGCTGCGGCCGCTGATCGATGCCTTCAACGCCATGCTGCAACGCCTGCAGGATGGCTATGCGCGCCTGTCCGGCTTCTCGGCCGACCTGGCGCACGAGTTCAGGACGCCGGTGACGAACATGATCGGACAAAGCCAGGTCGCGCTCGGGCAGGGCCGCAGCCGGGAAGAATATGAAACCCTGCTGGCCTCGAACATCGAGGAGCTCGAGCGCCTGGCGCGCATGATCGAGAGCATGCTGTTCCTCGCCCGCGCCGGCCAGGACGAGGTGGTGCTGGCGCGCCAGCCGCTGGTGGCGCTGGATGAGCTGGAGCGGGTGGCGGATTTCTTCGAGGGCATGGCCGAGGAACGCGGCCTGCGCCTGGAATGCAGCGGGGAGGGGCGCTTCGCCGCCGATCCGGCGCTGGTGCGGCGGGCACTGGCCAACCTGGTCTCGAACGCGGTGCGCCATGCGGATGCGGGCAGCACCATCAGGCTGCATGCCGAACCGCGCCCCGGCATGCTGGAGCTGAGCGTGAGCAACGTGGGCGCGGCGATTCCACGCGAGCACCTGGACCATTTGTTCGACCGCTTCTACCGCGCCGACAGCGCCCGCAGCGATGCGGAAGGCTCGACGGGACTGGGCCTGTCCATCGTCAGCGCCATCTTGAACCTGCACGGCGGCAAAGCGATCGTGCAGTCGAACGGTCCCGACACCCGTTTCATCCTTGCCTTTCCCACCGGGTAGGGCGCCGGGCGGGGCCTGACGCGCTTTTGTCCAGCGTGCCGCGCCTCATCCTTGCCGGACGGCAGCCGGCGCTAACGTGCGCCCAAGCCGTCTGGTGTAACCTGAAGTCTCTCTCTGTAGCGGAGTCAGCCATGCTTTTCAAACGCAGTCCGAACGGGATCGACCTCCCGTATCCGTCCGAGATCACGCCGCGCGAAGTGTATGAAGGCCGGCGCCAGTTTATCGCCCGTATCGCCGCCACGGCAGCCGTGGGCAGCGGTATCTGGGAGATGGCCAACCGCGAAGCTTTCGCGCAAGGCGTGAAGCTCGCCGCCACCCGCAACGCGGCCCTGTCGACGCAGGAACAGCAAACCTCGTTCAAGGACGCCAGCTCGTACAACAACTTCTACGAATTCGGTACCGACAAGGGCGACCCGGTCGAGAACGCGCACAGCCTGCGCACCCGGCCGTGGACCGTGACGATCGAGGGCGAGGTGAAAAAACCGGTCACGCTCGACATCGACCGCATCCTCAAGCTGGCGCCGCTGGAAGAGCGCGTCTACCGCCTGCGCTGCGTCGAGGGCTGGTCGATGGTGATTCCCTGGGTCGGCTATTCGCTGTCGAACCTGCTCAAGCAGGTCGAGCCGACCGCCAATGCCAAGTACGTCGAGTTCACCACCCTGGCCGACCGCAAGCAGATGCCCGGCCTGCGCAGCGGCGTGCTCGACTGGCCCTATGTGGAAGGCCTGCGCATGGACGAGGCCATGCATCCGCTCACGCTGCTCACCGTCGGCATGTACGGCCAGGTGCTGCCGAACCAGAACGGCGCGCCGGTGCGCCTGATCGTGCCCTGGAAGTACGGCTTCAAGTCGGCCAAGTCGATCGTCCGGATCCGCCTGGTGAGCCGCCAGCCGCGCACCGCCTGGAACGACTCGGCGCCGAGCGAATACGGTTTTTATTCGAACGTGAACCCGAACGTGGACCACCCGCGCTGGTCGCAGGCCACCGAGCGCCGCATCGGCGAGGATGGCTTCTTCCAGCGCAAGCGCAAGACCCTGATGTTCAACGGCTACGACCAGGTCGCCTCGCTGTACAGCGGCATGGACCTGAAGAAGTTCTACTGATGGCGTTCACTCCGTCCAACAAGCAGGTCGGCACGATCAAGGCGGTGGTGTTCGTGCTGGCGCTGCTGCCTTTCCTGCGCATGGCCTGGCTGGTATTCCAGGGCGTGCCGGTCGAGCCGCTCGAATTCCTCACGCGCGGCACCGGCGACTGGACCCTGTACTTCCTGTGCATCACGCTGGCGGTGACGCCGCTGCGCCGTTTCACCGGCTGGAACTGGGGCGTGCGGCTGCGGCGCATGCTGGGGCTGTTCGCCTTCTTCTATGCGCTGCTGCACTTCACCTGTTTCTTCTGGTTCGATCATTTCTTCGACGTCGCCGGGATGCTCAAGGACGTCGTGAAACGGCCCTTCATCACCGTGGGCTTCATCGCCTTCGTGCTCCTGATTCCGCTGGCGGCGACCAGCACCAATGCGATGATCAGGCGCCTGGGCGGCAAACGCTGGCAGTGGCTGCACCGGCTGATCTATGTGGTGGCGCCGCTGGGCATCCTGCATTTCTGGTGGATGAAGGCGGGGAAGAACGACTTCCAGGAGCCGATCATTTTTGGGCTGGTCGTGGCGGCGCTGCTGGGATTGCGCGTGTACTGGAGCGCGGCCAGGAAGACGCATAAAGCCGCGGTGTCGTAGGGTGGGCGGGTCTCCCGCCCACGCGGTCAACCAGCAGCAAGATCAGCGCGCGCGGCTTTTCAATCGCTAACTATCACCGCGTGGGCAGGAAACCTGCCCACCCTACAGATTATTTCAGCATCGATTCCAGCGCGAACAGATCGGCCGGATTCTCGCGCTGGCGGATTACGTGGACCTGGTCGCCGTCGACGATCACCTCGGCCGCGCGGCCGCGGGTGTTGTAGTTCGAGGCCATGGTCATGCCGTAGGCGCCGGCGGTCATGATCGCCAGCAGGTCGCCCGGCTCGACGGCGAGATCGCGCTCGCGCGCCAGCCAGTCGCCCGATTCGCACACGGGACCCACCACGTCATAGCTCAGCTTGGCGCCTTCGCGCGGGCTGACCGGCTGCACGCCCATCCAGGCCTGGTACAGGGTCGGACGCATCAGGTCGTTCATGGCCGCGTCGACGATGGCGAAGTTCTTTTCCACGCCCGGCTTGAGGTACTCGATTTTGGTCAGCAGCACGCCGGTATCGGCCACGATCGAGCGGCCCGGTTCGAAGATCACCTTGACCGGCTTGCCCTCGTATTTCTCGGCACGCCAGGCGTCGATGCGGGCGAACAGGCGGCCCAGGTAGTCGCCCACCGGCACCGGCGGCTTGTCGCCCTCGGCGCCGTAGTTCACGCCCAGGCCGCCGCCGATGTCGAGGTGGTGCAGCACGATGCCTTCGCCGGCCAGGGTGTCGATCAGCTCGATCAGCTTGTCCAGCGCTTCCAGCAGCGGCGCGTCGTCCAGCAGCTGCGAGCCGATGTGGCAATCGATGCCGACCACGTCCAGGTTCGGCAGCGAGGCCGCGGTGCGGTAGGTGTCCAGGGCATCGTCGAACGCCACGCCGAACTTGTTGGCCTTCAGGCCGGTGGCGATGTAGGGGTGGGTCTTGGCGTCCACGTTCGGGTTCACGCGCAGCGACACCGGCGCGCGCTTGCCCATGCTGCCGGCCACTTCGTTGAGGCGGTGCAGTTCCGGGATCGATTCGACGTTGAAGCACAGGATGCCCTTTTCCAGCGCCAGCTGCATTTCCTCGACGGTCTTGCCGACGCCCGAGAAGATGGTCTTGCCCGGGTCGCCGCCGGCGGCGATCACGCGCAGCAGTTCGCCGCCCGAGACGATGTCGAAGCCGGCGCCTTCGCGGTTCAGGAGGTCGAGGATGGCCAGGTTCGAGTTGGCCTTCATCGCGTAGCACACCAGTGCGTCGCGGCCCTTGCAGGCGTCGGAATAGGCGCGGAAGTTTTCCAGCAGCGCCGACTTCGAATAGACATAGGTCGGCGTGCCGAATTGTTCGGCGATGGCGGGCAGGGCAACGCTGTCGGCGTGCAGGACGCCGTTCTGGTACTGGAAGTGCGACATGGGTAAGCTTACTTGGTTGGGGCCGGGGTGGAGGCGTTATTCGATGGAACTGGCTGGGCTGGCTGCGGATTGGCTTCCGCCACGGCGGCTGCGGAGGGCTTGGCTGGCGGGTTCGGCATGTAGAGCGGACCCGTCTGGCCGCAGCCGGCGAGAAGCACGGCCACCAGGCCGGCACCGGAAAGACGTGCGATGGTGGAGTTCACGATTAGAATGGGGGTTTGATTAGCGAACTTTGGAGTGTAGCATGACCGAATCCGAATTTTTGGCGCTGGCCGAAAGCACCCTTGACCGCATCGAGGCCTGCCTCGACAAGCTGAACGACGACGACGTGGTCGACGTCGAGTGCAAGCGCAGCGGCAACGTGCTGGAAGTCGAATTCCTGGACAACGCGTCGAAGATCATCATCAACAGCCAGGCCCCGCTGCAGGAAATGTGGGTGGCGGCGCGCTCGGGCGGCTACCACTACAAGCGCGTCGGCGACCAGTGGCGCAATACCCGCGACGATACCGAGCTGTTCGCCTCGCTGTCGCAGTATGTGACGGAGCAGGGCGGGGCGCCCGTTTCGATGGGCTGATTCCCTTGCGGCGGACGTAAAAATGGCGACCCGCGGGTCGCCATTTTTTTACCATTCGGTCAAAAATCAGAACAACTCGTTCCTGACCGCGTCGCGCTGCTTCTGCTCGGCCGGCGCCGGCGGCGGGCCGACGTCCAGCGTCGCCACCCCGGTGCCCGGCGGCATCTCGGCATAGTAGTACTCGCCGTTGGCCAGGATCAGCCCCGGCGGCACGTCGCGCTCGACGTTTTCCTCGCCTTTCAGCGCCTTGCCCATGTAGTTGATCCAGATCGGCAGGGCCAGGCCGCCGCCGGTCTCGCGGTTGCCGAGGTTCTTCGGCTGGTCGTAGCCGATCCAGGCAACGCCCACCAGCTTCGGGTTGTAGCCTGCGAACCAGGCGTCGACCGAATCGTTGGTGGTGCCGGTCTTGCCCGCCAGGTCGGTGCGCTTGAGCGCCATGGCCTTGGTCGCGGTACCGTAGCGCACCACATCCTTGAGCATGCTGTCGACCAGGAAGGCGTTGCGCGCGTCGATCACGCGGTTGGCCTCGACGCCGGCGCGCTCCGGACGCGCTTCGGACAGTACCTTGCCGTCGCTGTCGGTCACCTTCGAGATGATGTAGGGGCTGATGCGGTAGCCGCCGTTGGCGAACACGGCATAGGCGCCGGCCATCTGCAGCGGCGTGGTCGAGCCGGCGCCCAGCGCCAGCGTCAGGTAGGCGGGGTTGCGCTCGGCGTCGAAGCCGAAGCGGGTCGCGAATTCCTGGCCGTAGCGCGCGCCGATCTTGTTCAGGATGCGGATCGAGACCATGTTCTTCGACTGCGTCAGGCCGCGCCGCATGGTGATCGGGCCCTCGTACCGGTTGTCGTAGTTCTTCGGCACCCAAGCCTGGCCGCCGGTCTGGCCGGCATCGAAACTGATCGGGGCGTCGTTGACGATGGTCGCCGGCGACAGGCCGCGCTCGAGCGAAGCCGAATAGATGAAGGGCTTGAACGAGGAGCCCGGCTGGCGCCAGGCCTGCGTCACGTGGTTGAACTTGTTGCGGTTGAAGTCGAAGCCGCCGACCAGCGCGCGGATCGCGCCGTCCTCGGTGCTGGTCGCAACGAAGGCCGATTCCACTTCCGGCATCTGGGTGATGACCCATTTCGACTCGTCGTCCTGCATCACGCGGATCACCGCGCCGCGGCGCAGGCGGCGGTTCGGCGCCGCCTTCTCCGACAGCCAGGCCCTGGCGAAGGACAGGCCCGGGCCGGTCATCTTGATGGTCTCGCCCGAGGCGATGGTGGCGGTCACCTCGGTCGGCGAGGCCTTCAGCACGATGGCGGCGACGATGTTGTCGCTGTCCGGATGCTCGGCCAGCTCGGCCTCGATGGCTTCCTCGGCCTCGCCCTTGCTGCTGGGGATGTCGATATACGATTCGGGGCCGCGGTAGGGGTGGCGGCGCTCGTACTCCATCACACCGCGGCGCACCGCCAGGTAGGCCGCGTCCTGGTCGGCCTTGGTGATGGTGGTGAACACGTTCAGGCCACGGGTGTAGGTGTCTTCCTTGAACTGCTCGTAGACCAGCTGGCGCGCCATCTCGGCCACGTACTCGGCGTGCACGCCGAAGGCGGTGCTGTCGGTCTTGATCGTGAGCCGCTCGTTCTTGGCCTGCGCGTACTGGGCTTCGGTGATGTAGCCGAGATCGCGCATGCGCTGCAGGATGTACTGCTGGCGGGTCTTGGCGCGGGTCGGGTTGACCACCGGGTTATACGCAGATGGCGCCTTCGGCAGGCCGGCCAGCATCGCGGCTTCGGCCACGCTGATGTCGCGCAGGTCCTTGCCGAAGTAGATCTGGGCCGCCGACTGGAAGCCGAAGGCGCGCTGGCCCAGGTAGATCTGGTTCATGTAGAGCTCGAGGATCTGGTCCTTGGAGAGGTTCTTCTCGATCTTCCAGGCCAGCATCGCCTCGTAGGCCTTGCGCTTGAAGGTCTGCTCGGACGACAGGAAGAAGTTGCGCGCCACCTGCTGGGTGATGGTCGAGGCGCCCTGGCGCGTCGTCGTGGTGGCGTTGCGGAACGCCGCGCGCAGGATGCCCCAGTAGTCGATGCCGCTGTGCTCGTAGAAGCGGTCGTCCTCGATCGACAGCACCGCCTTCTTCATGACATCCGGGATGTCCTTGAAACGCACCAGAGTGCGGCGCTCCTCGCCGAATTCGCCGATCAGGACGTTATCGGCGGTGAAGATCCGCAGCGGCATCTTGGGCCGGTAGTCGGTGATGGTGTCGAGCGCGGGCAGGTTCGGGTAGGCCATCGCAAGCGCGAACACGAGCACCAGCACGCCGATGGCGGCCAGGCCGGTGAGGGCCCCGAAGGCCATCAGGATCAGGCGCTTGGGACTGTACTTCGAGGCGCCCGATTTGGGCGATTGTTTCTCTTTCATGCTGGTTTTTACTCCCTTGAACCGTCCCATTATAAGTCAGGGCTTTCGGAGCTGACACACGGACTGCTGAGTCAGAACTTAAGGCTAAGCAAGCGGAACAATGGCAAGCTGGAAACGGTCGTGGCAGGGGTGATAACACTCCATGCCAGAGTGTGGCGCGCACGCGCCGGATTGATGTGTTCCCTCATAGAAATATCTTGTCTGGGTGCATCCTTTTAAGTACGATCTAACGCGGTGCCTCATAAATATGCACCAACTCATTGAGTTAACAGGACATACCCCCAAGCGGGCGTTCAACACAAGATCCTGCAACGGGCAGGAGGGCAGCCGAGGAGTACGCTCGTGATCAATCTAGGTTCCTTGTTCGGGAAATCGAGTCCGCCGCTGGCCGGGCTCGATATCAGCACGTCGGGCGTCCGCCTGGTCGAGCTGGAAGACGCCGGCAAGGGTGAACTGCGCCTGGAGCGCTATGCCGCCGAACCGCTGCCGCGTGGCGCGGTCGTGGACGGCAACATCGAAAACATCGAGCAGGTGGCCGAGGCCGTGCGCCGCGTCTGGAAAAAGAGCGGCACCAAGGCCAAGCACGTGGCGCTCGGCATGCCGCCCGCCGCGGTCATCACCAAGAAGATCATCCTGCCGGCCGGCCTGTCGGAAGACCAGTTGGAAGTGCAGGTGGAGTCCGAGGCCAGCCAGTACATCCCGTTCGCGCTGGACGAAGTCAGCCTGGATTTCGACGTGATCGGCCAGGCCCCTAACTCGGCCGAAGACATGGAAGTCATGCTCGCCGCGGCGCGCCGCGAAAAGGTCGAGGACCGCGTGGCGATCGCCGAAGCGGCCGGCCTGACGGCCACCGTGATGGACATCGAATCCTATGCCGCGCGCGCCGCGCTGGCGAGAAGCGCCAATGCCAAGCCCGGGCAGATCGTGGCGCTGTTCCAGATCGGCGCCCAGGCCACCCACGTGTCGGTGCTGCAGGACGGCGAGACCATCTACGAGCGCGAGCAGCCCTTTGGCGGCAATATCCTGACCCAGGACATCGTGCGCGCCTACGGCCTGTCCTTCGAGGACGCCGAAACCCGCAAGCGCGCCGACGACCTGCCGGAGAACTACCGCGCCGAGCTGCTCCAGCCTTTCCTGGAAAGCGCCGCGCTGGAAGTCACGCGCGCGATCCAGTTTTTCTTCACCTCCACGCCGTACACCCGGATCGACCAGCTCTACCTGGCCGGCGGCTGCGCCGCACTGCCCGGCCTCCTCGAACTGATCGGCAGCCGCACCCGCATTCCGAGCAGTGTCGTGGCGCCTTTCCAGGGCATGTCCTACGGTTCCCTCGTGCGTGAACAGCAGCTGCGCCAGGAAGGCGCGGCCTACCTGGTCGCCTGCGGCCTGGCTCTGCGGAGGTTCGGCTGATGATCCGCATTAACCTGTTACCCCACCGCGAAGCCAAGCGCAAGCAGAAGCAGGCGGCGTTCGTGGCCATGCTGGCGGCGGGCGGCGTCGCCGGCGCCGCCGTGGTGCTGCTGGTCGGCGCCTGGAACGCCAGCCGCATCTCGGTCCAGAACGAACGCAACCTGGTGCTCAAGCAGGCCAGCGCGGAACTGGACAAGAAGATCGGCCAGATCAAGACCCTGAAGGAAGAAATCGAGGCCCTGAAGGCACGCCAGCAGGCGGTCGAGGACCTGCAGAGCGACCGCAACCAGCCGGTCTACGTGCTCGACGAACTGGTGCGCCAGACGCCGGAGGGCGTCTACCTGAAATCCTTCCGCCAGGACGGCCAGCGGGTGACGCTGAACGGCTATGCGCAGTCGCAGGAGCGGGTCGCCGAACTGCTGCGCAACGTGTCCGGTTCCTCACCCTGGCTGGAACGCCCGAACCTGACCGAGGTGCGGGTCTCCACCCTGGGCCAGGGCAAGGCGACGGCGCGCCGGGTCGTCGAGTTCCAGATGGACGTGGCGATCAAGCGCCCGCGCGAGCAGGAAGCGCAAGGCGACGGCAAGCCGGGCGCCAAGTTGGCCAAGGCGGCAGGAACACCATGAATATCGATCTCAAAGACCTCGGCGCCCAGCTCGCCGCCCAGTTCCAGGACCTGCAGGGCCGCCAGCCCGGGCAGTGGCCGCTGGCCCCGCGCCTGCTGTGCGCGGCCGGCGTGATGGCGGCCGTCACCGGCCTCGGCTATTTCTTCTACTGGAGCGAGCAGTTCCAGGAACAGGAAAGGCTCGCCGCCCAGGAAGCCAGCCTGCGCGACGAATACAAGATCAAGATGGCCCAGGCGATCAACCTCGACGCCCTGCAGGCCCAGAAGGCCCAGGTCGACCAATACGTGGTCCGCCTCGAGAAGCAGCTGCCGAGCAAGTCGGAAATGGCGGACCTGCTGTCCGACATCAACCAGGCCGGCGTCGGCCGCGGCCTGCAGTTCGAGCTGTTCAAGCCGGGCCAGGAAGTGATCCGCGACTACTACGCCGAACTGCCGATCGACATCAAGGTGAGCGGCAAGTACAACGACGTCGGCGCCTTCGCCGCCGACATGGCCCACCTGCCGCGCATCGTCACGCTCAACAACATGATCCTGACGACGCGCGACGGCGCTCTGCAGCTGGAAGCGGTGGCCAAGACCTTCCGCTACCTCGACGCCGACGAGATCGGCGCGCAGAAGAAGGCGCGCAAGGACAAGAAGAAGGTCAAGGAAGGAGCGGCGAAATGACGCACAAGCTGATGCAGATCGTCTGCGCGTTCGGCGCGGCAGCCCTGCTTGCCGGCTGCGGCGACGGCGACGTGCAGGAAGTGCGCGACTGGATGAAGCAGGTCGAGCGCGAGACCGTCCCGAAGGTGAAACCGCTGCCGGAACCGAAGGAATTCGTCCCCTACGCCTACAACCCGGGCGAAGCGGTCGAGCCCTTCAGCGAGGCCAAGCTGCTCAACGAGATGGCGCGGATGGCGGCGACCAGCACCAATCCGCTGCAGCCGGACGAGAGCCGCCCGCGCGAGGTGCTCGAGCATTACCCGCTCGACGTCATGCGCATGGTCGGCACCCTGCAGAAGGGCGGCGCCAGCTACGCGCTGGTGCAGATCGACGCGCAGATCTATCGGGTCAAGGCGGGCCAGCGCATCGGACAGAATCACGGGTTGGTCACGCGCATCAGCGAAGGCGCGATCGACATCAGGGAAACAGTGCAGGACGCCACCGGCGACTGGGTCGAGCGCAAGGCGACGATCGAGCTGGCGGAAAGCAAGGAGACCGGGAAATGAGCCCAGGCATGAACACGCAAACCATTCGCACCCTCCGCATCACCGTGCCGGCCTGGCTGGCGCGCTGCGGCGCTGCTGTCCTGATGACGCTTGCCGCGGGCGCCGCCGCGGCCCAGGGCAACGCCATCGAATCGATCACGGCCAACCAGCAGGGCGCCAACGTGGTCCTGAACATCGCCATGCGCGAAGCGCCGGCCAAGCCGCCGATCGGTTTCTCGATCACCAATCCGGCGCGCATCGCGCTGGACTTCGGCGCCACCAGCAACGCAACCGGCAAGACCTCGCAGGACATCAACCTCGGCGATGTGCGCAGCCTGAACGTGGTGCAGGCCGGCGCGCGCACCCGCCTGGTGCTGAACATGGCGCGCGCGCTGAACTATGCCACCGCCATCGACGGCAAGTCGGTGATCGTCACCGTCGAGGGCTCGGGCGGCGTGGCCCAGGCCGTGAACGCCTCCGGCATGCCGGTCGCATCGAACGCGCCCGCGGTTTCGGCTGGAAAGCACATGTTGCGCGACCTCGACTTCCGCCGCGGCAGCAACGGCGAAGGCCGCGTCGTGGTCGATCTGCCGAACGGCCAGGTCGGCGTCGACGTGCGCCAGGCCGGCAACCAGGTGATCGTCGACTTCCTGCGCACCGGCCTGCCGGAGACGCTGCGCCGCCGCCTCGACGTGACCGACTTCGGCACGCCGGTCTCGCGCATCACCACCGCGGCCCAGGGCGAGAACGTGCGCATGACCATCGACGCCCAGGGAGCATGGGAACAGTCGGTGTACCAGAGCGACACCCAGCTGATCGTCGACGTGCGTCCGGTCAAGGAAGACCCGAACCGTCCGGGCGGCAACGCTAGCGGCTACCGCGGCGAGAAGCTGTCCTTCAACTTCCAGAACGTCGAAGTGCGCGCCGCGCTGCAGGCGATCGCCGACATCTCGGGCCTGAACATCATCACCAGCGATTCCGTCACCGGCAACCTGACCCTGCGCCTGCGCGACGTGCCCTGGGACCAGGCTCTGGACGTGGTCCTGCAGGCCAAGGGCCTGGACATGCGCAAGAACGGCAACGTGCTGTGGATTGCGCCGCGCGAGGAACTGCTGACCAAGGAAAAGCTCGAGCTCGAGCAGCGCGCCCAGATCGCCGACCTCGAGCCGCTGCGCTCCGAGATCTTCCAGCTGAACTACCAGAAGGTCGAGGCCTTCCGCACCGTGTTCGGCCTGGATCCGGACGGCGGCGCTTCCGCCGACACCAGCAACCGGAACCGCGTGCTGTCCAAGCGCGGCAGCGCCATCATCGACCCGCGCACCAACCAGCTGTTCGTGACCGACATCGCCTCCAAGATCGAGGACATCCGCAAGCTGATCCAGAAGACCGACGTCGCCTCCAAGCAGGTGCTGATCGAGGCGCGCCTGGTGGAAGCGAACGACGGCTTCTCGCGCAACCTCGGCGCCAAGCTGGGCTTTGCCGACCTGCGCACCCTGCGCGGCGGCGATTCGGGCTGGCAGGTCAAGGGCAACGAGCGCGTCGCGATCGGCGGCAACCTGACCGGCGTGGGCCAGGTCACCGGACAGACCCCGGACGAAGGCGACGGCTACACCAACACCACCATGGTCAACCTGCCGGCCGCGCCGATCGGCGGCACGCCGGCGTCCTCGCTGGCCTTCAGCCTGTTCTCCTCGGCCGCCAACCGCTTCCTCAACCTGGAACTGTCGGCCCTGGAAGCAGACGGCAAGGGCAAGATCATCTCGAGCCCGCGCGTGGTCACCGAAGACAAGCAGGTCGCCGTGATCGAGCAGGGCGTCGAGCTGCCGTTCCAGGTCGCCACCAGCAGCGGCGCGACCTCGATCACTTTCAAGAAGGCCAACCTGCGCCTGGAAGTGACGCCGCAGATCACCCCGGACGGCAACGTCGTGCTCGACGTCGACGTCAACAAGGACTCGAAGGGCGAGGAAACCCGCGCCGGCCCGGCGATCAATACGCAGCACGTGAAGACCAAGGTCATGGTCGAGAACGGCGGCACGGTGGTGCTGGGCGGTATCTACCAGCAGACCGAACGCAACAACGAAAGCAAGGTCCCGCTGCTGGGCGACGTGCCGGTGCTCGGCTACCTGTTCAAGACGACCGGACGCGAAAGCACCAAGACCGAACTGCTGGTGTTCATCACGCCGAAGATCGTGACCGACGCGGCGGCGGGACGCTGAGCGCGGCGCCCGAACGAGACATTACAACGACATAACAATAGAAAGAACAGAAGTCATGCCTTACTCTCCACAACATGATGTCCGGAGTACGATCGGCCGCTGGACCGCGATCGGCCTTGCCGCCGCCATGCTCGTTGCCTGCGGCGGCGGAGGCGGCAATCCGGGCGCCACGGGCGGCACCGGCTCGGGCGGCACGGGCACTGGGGGTACCGGTACCGGAGGCACCGGCACGCCGGCCACCAGCGAGCCGAAAGTCAGCCTCGCGCTGACCAATGGCAGCGGCGCCGCCGTCACGTCGCTGTCCGGCGGCCAGAGCGCCTCGGTCAAGGCGACCGTGCTGGACGCGGCCGGCAAGCCGGCCCCGAACGTCATCGTCAAGTTCAGCGCGAGCGAAGGCACCCTCGTGAGCTTTACGCCGGAAAGCGCCTCGGCCCTGACCGACGCCAGCGGCGTGGCCGTGGTGGCGGTCAAGCCGGCCAGCGTCGATTCGGCCGGTGCAACCGCGATCACCGCGACTGCGGTGGTGGCGAGCAAGACCGCCACCGGCGCCACCAACATTTCGGTCGGCGCCGCGCCGCGCACGGTCGGCACACTGGCCTTCGTGCCTGCTCCTGGCGGCACGCTGCCGGCGTTCAGCACCGTCGCGCTGCGCATTCCCGTATCGAGCGGCGGCCAGCCCGCGACCGAGGCGCCTGGCCTCACCATGAGTTCCGTGTGCGTGGGAGACGGCACCGCGACCCTGGTCCCCGGCAGCTTCGCCAACGGCTTCCAGACCGCCACCTATACCAACAACGGCTGCCTCAGGGGCACCGACCGCATCACGGTCTCGATCGGCAACTCGTCGCAGAGCATCGACATCCCGGTCGGCGCCGCCAACATCGGCGCCATCCAGTTCGCCGGCAGCAGCGTGGCGGGCAGTTCGATCGTGCTGAAGGGATCGGGCGGCCAGGGCCGTACCGAGGCTGCGCAGATCAACTTCCGCGTGGTCGACCAGCATGGCAACGGCCTGCAGGGCGTGGACGTGGATTTCAGCCCCACCACCAGCACCGGCGGCCTGTCGGTATCGCCGACCCGCGCCACCACCGATTCCACCGGCCGGGTCATGACCATGGTGTCGTCGGGAACGATCCCGACCCCGGTGCGCGTCATTGCCGAAGCCAGCCGCAACGGCGTGAAGATCAGCGGCCTGTCGGATACCCTGACCATCTCGACCGGTTTGCCGATGCAGAAGTTCATGTCGATGAGCGCCACCAAGTACAACCTCGAGGGCGGCTACGACAACGAGACCAGCGCCATCACGGTCCTGCTGGCCGACCAGTACGGCAACCCGGTGTCGGACAACACCGCCGTCAATTTCGTCACCGAAGGCGGCGCCGTCGGCAGTTCGGCCCAGGGCGCGTGCGTCACCAGCAACGGCGGCTGCACCGTCAACCTGCGTACCCAGGAGTTCCGGCCGGTGAACGGCCGTGTCACCGTGCTGGCCTACCTGCAGGGCGTCGAAGACTTTACCGACAGCAACGGCGATGGCCAGTACACCTGTACCGGCTATACCGGCACGACACCCTACCGTCCGCTGGTCGACACCTGTCTGTCGGGCGGCGAGCCCTTCGTCGATCAGGGCGATGCCTTCCTCGACACCGGCAACCACGCCGTGGTGAGCGGGCAGCCGGACAAGAAGGACAGCCTGGACGGCGTCTATGAAGCCGGCAAGGGCGACCTGCCGTTCCCATACAACCGCAGTAGCTACAGTGCCGCCGGCGACAACAAGTGGGGACTGAACTACATCCGCCGCTCGATCGAGCTGACCTTCAGCGGTTCCGAGGCGAACCTGGTGCGCCAGGTCTGTACCGGCCCGAACTGCCGCGACTGGACTGCCGCGGACGGTGACCCGAGCATCGTGCAGGGCGTGGCGGGCGCGAGCTGCTCGGAGCAAAGGCTTTCCTTCCGCCTGTACGACAGGAACAATAATCCGTTGCCCTTCGGCACTACCGTGGGTGGTGGCGATACGACCAAGCTGGGGCTGTCGGAATTCATGCCTAACCTGGTCGCCTCGACCAACGCGATCGGCGGCACGATCCACCACGTGACGGTCAAGCCGGACGCTGCCTGCGCCGCCGGCAGCTTCGTCGTGCGCGTCGCCACGCCGAGGGGTATCGTGAGCGCGTTCACGTTCAAATCCAGCTGAGCACGCCGGTATTTTTTGGCGTAACAAGAGGCGGCCAGTCTATACTGGCCGTCTTTTTTCATTTCTGCGGACCTGGCAGTGCCTCATCCCAAGAACAACAACATCTTCCTGGTCGGCCTGATGGGGGCGGGAAAGACCACCATCGGCCGACAGCTGGCGCGCAAGCTCGGCATGCGCTTCGTCGATTCCGACCACGAGATCGAAGCGCGCACCGGGGCGTCGATTCCCTGGATCTTCGAGATCGAGGGCGAGGCCAGCTTTCGGCGGCGCGAAGCGGACATGATCCGCGAGCTGAGCGCGCAGGACGGCCTGGTGCTGGCCACCGGCGGCGGCGCGGTGCTGAATCCCGCCAGCCGCGCGCTGCTGGCCGAGCGCGGCACCGTGGTCTACCTGCGCGCCTCGATCGGCAGCATCCTGCAGCGCACCGCGCACGACAAGAACCGTCCGCTGCTGCAGACCGCCGACCCGCGCGCCAAACTCGAGGAACTGCTGGCCCAGCGCGACCCGCTGTACCGCGAGATCGCGGACCTCGTCATCGATACCGGCCGACCTAACGTACAATCGATGGTACAGATCATTTTGGACCAGCTTGTCGCGCAGGATGCCGCTTATGCGTCCGCCCGCGCGCGCCGGCTGGCAAGCGACCCGATGAACGCAATGAACCAAGCGGCACCCACCATCCTCAACGTCGAACTGGGCGAGCGCAGCTACCCGATCACGATCGGCCCCCGCCTGCTGGACGACGGCGCGCTGCTGGCGCGCCACATCGACGGCGGCAAGGCCGCCATCGTCACCAACACCACCGTCGCGCCGCTGTACCTGGCGCGCGTCGCCGGCGCCCTGCGCGCGGCCGGCCGCGAGGTGGTCGAGATCATCCTGCCGGACGGCGAGGAGCACAAGAACTGGCAATCGCTGAACCTGGTGTTCGACGCGCTGCTCCAGCACAAGTGCGACCGCAAGACCACCGTCGTGGCGCTGGGCGGCGGCGTGATCGGCGACCTGGCCGGCTTCGCGGCAAGCAGCTACATGCGCGGCGTGCCCTTCGTGCAGGTGCCGACCACGCTGCTGTCGCAGGTCGATTCCTCGGTGGGCGGCAAGACCGGCATCAACCACCCGCTCGGCAAGAACATGATCGGCGCGTTCTACCAGCCGCGCGCCGTGATCGCCGACACCGCCACCCTCGACACCCTGCCGCCGCGCGAACTGGCGGCCGGCCTGGCCGAGGTGATCAAGCATGGCGCCATCCTCGATGCCGCCTACTTCGAGTGGATCGAGGCCAACATCGAGAAGCTGGTGGCGCGCGAGCCGGAAGCGATGGCCTACGCGATCGCGCGCTCCTGCGAGATCAAGGCGGAAGTCGTGCGCAAGGACGAACGCGAAGGCGGCCTGCGCGCGGTGCTGAATTTCGGCCATACCTTCGGCCACGCGATCGAGGCCGGCCTGGGCTTCGGCACCTGGCTGCACGGCGAAGCCGTCGGCTGCGGCATGGTGATGGCCGCCGACCTGTCGGCGCGCCTCGGCCTGATCGACGCGGCGACCGTGGAGCGCGTGCGCAAGCTGGTGCAGGCGGCCGGCCTGCCGACCGTGGCGCCTGACCTCGGCCTCGATCGCTGGATCGAGCTGATGGCGGTGGACAAGAAGAACGAGGGCGGGGAGATCAAGTTCATCCTGCTCAAGCCCCTGGGCAGCCCGTCGATCACGACTGTGCCGCCGGAGATCCTGCGGGCAACATTGGCCAACTGCGTGGCCGCCTGCCAGGAGTAAACGCGATGGACTTCGACGCACGCCTTGCCCCTTATGCAGCCCATTCGTCGAAGTCGCGCGGCCGGACCCACATCGAGCCGCCGGCAGGGTCGCGCAGCGAGTTCCAGCGCGACCGCGACCGCATCATCCACTCGACCGCTTTCCGCCGGCTCGAGTACAAGACCCAGGTCTTCCTGAACCACGAGGGTGACCTGTTCCGCACCCGGCTCACGCACAGCATCGAGGTGGCCCAGATCGGCCGCACGCTGGCGCGCAGCCTGGGGCTGAACGAAGACCTGGTCGAAGCCACCGCGCTGGCGCACGACCTCGGGCACACGCCTTTCGGCCACGTCGGCCAGGACGTGCTCAACGAGTGCATGAAGGACTACGGCGGCTTCGAGCACAACCTGCAGAGCCTGCGCGTGGTGGACGAGCTGGAAGAGCACTACGGCGCCTTCGACGGCCTCAACCTCACCTTCGAAACCCGCGAGGGCATCCTCAAGCACTGCTCGCTGGCGAACGCCCGCCAGCTGGGCGAGCTCGGGCGCCGTTTCATGGAGCGCAGTCAGCCCAGCCTGGAAGCGCAGCTGACCAACCTGGCCGACGAGATCGCCTACAACAACCACGACATCGACGACGGCCTGCGTTCCGGCCTGCTCACGATGGCGCAGATGGAAGAAGTGGAGCTGTTCGCGCGCCACCGCCATACGGTGGAGACCCAGTATCCGGGCCTGCCGGGACGGCGCGCACTGTACGAGACGATCCGCCTGATGATCACGGCGATGACGGCCGACTTGGTCGAGACCTCGGCTGCGTTACTCAAGGAAGCGGCGCCGAAGGACATCGACGACGTGCGCGCCTCGCCGCCCCTGATCCGCTTCTCGCCGCAGATGCGCGCGGAGACCACGGCGCTGAAACGCTTCCTGTACGCGAACCTCTACCGGCACTTCCAGGTGAACCGCATGCGCGTGAAGGCCAGCCGCATCGTGCGCGAGCTGTTCGAGGCCTTCCTGACGGACCCGGTGCTGCTGCCGAACGATTACCAGGTGGAAGGGGATCCAATGCGGCAGGCGAGGAAGATTGCGGATTACATTGCGGGGATGACGGACCGGTATGCGATCAGGGAGCATCGGCGAATCTTTTCGCTCGATCACTTCTGACGCCACCGTCAGTCGTCAGCGCATGAACGTCATTCCCGCGAAGGCGGGAATCCAAGTTCGTTGCGTCACGTTAGCGGGTGCACGCAAGCGTTTGCGGTCTGCGAGGGAAATTGGATCCCGGCCTTCGCCGGGATGACGGTTTTTAGGCCAACAATGGAATGAAGGTAGTGGAAAGGCAGCTTCTCACCCAAACAACCCCGGCGTCCCCAACTCCTGCAACAACTTCTTCACCGGCGCCGGCAGCGGCGCCTCTCCGATCGCATGCAGGTCCCACCACAGGTGCCTGCCGGTTGCACTCCCACGTGCATCCAGCGTCACCTGCCACGGCGCGATGTGCAGCTTGTAGTGCGTGAACACATGCACCAGCGGCCTGAGCGCCTGCACCTCGTCCACCGTCCCGAACTGCGCCGCGGCGGCGGCCACCTCCGGCGACGACACTGCATCCACATCCACCCCCAGGTGCCCGTCGACCTCCGGCAGCGACATCAGCCCGCCCCAGATCCCGGTGCCCGGGCGCTGCTCCAGCAGCACCTGCCCGCGGTCGATCACCACCAGCAGTGCGGCGCGCTTTTCCGGCGTGGCCTTCTTCGGCTTGCGTACCGGGAGTTCCGCCGTGCGCCCGGTCGCGTAGGCGACGCATCTCGCCTGCAGCGGGCAGCGCGGGCAATCCGGGCGGCTGCGGGTGCACAGCGTCGCGCCCAGGTCCATCAGGCCCTGCGTGTACGACTCGATGCCTTCCGCCGGCAGCAGCGCATCGGCACGCCGCCACAGCGCATCCTCGACCCGCTTCTCGCCCGGATACTGGTCGATGCCGAACACCCGCGCGAACACGCGCTTGACGTTGCCGTCCAGGATTGCGGCGCGCGCGCCGCTGGAGAAGGCGGCGATCGCCGCGGCGGTCGAGCGGCCGATGCCGGGCAGCTCGGCCAGCAGCGCCGGGTCGCTCGGGAACACGCCGCCGTAGTCCTGCACCACGCGCTTGGCGCAGGCATGCAGGTTGCGCGCGCGGGTGTAGTAACCCAGGCCGCTCCAGTGCGCCATCACGTCCTCGCTCGGCGCCTCGGCCAGCGCCTGCACGGTCGGGAAGCGCTCCAGGAAGCGCGCGTAGTAGCCGAGCACCGCCGCCACCTGGGTCTGCTGCAGCATGATCTCGGACAGCCAGATGCGGTAGGCGTCGGTGGTGTTCTGCCAGGGCAGGGTGTGGCGGCCGTGGCTGCGCTGCCAGTCGATTACCGCCTGCGAGAAGGTC
This sequence comes from Massilia sp. BHUDP2, assembly GCF_046236355.1. NCBI lineage: Bacteria > Pseudomonadati > Pseudomonadota > Betaproteobacteria > Burkholderiales > Oxalobacteraceae > Massilia > Massilia sp. BHUDP2. The sequence goes on along the minus strand of NZ_JBJUVW010000003.1, from coordinate 298,811 downwards.
GGGTCGGCCAGCTGGTCGAATTCGGTGAGGCGTTTCATGCTGCTTGTTTCTCCAATACTGCGGCGAGCTGCTCCGCCATGCCCGCCAACTGCGCGCGGGTGCCGTCCCAGGCCTGCTGGCTGCTCTCGAAGGCGGCGATCTTCTGTTCCAGGCTGTCGGTGGCGTCGTGGATGCGCTGGATCGAAGCCTGGCGGTGGCGCAGCTGGTCGCGGTGCTGGCGGATCGCCGTCTCGAGCGGGGCCATGATCACCTTCAGCCAGGCTTCCGCATCGGTGTTGGCGGCGCGGAAGACGTGGCGCACGCGCGAGGCAATCGAGTCGAAGAAGCGCTCGAGCAGGGTGGCGCGGCTGGTCATGAGCAGGGTGGCGGTGCCGAACTGCTTCAGGAACAGCGCTTCCACCTCATCGATTTCGCGCCGGTAGCGATCGAGCGACAGCGACATCGGGCTGCTCAGGGACAGGCCATGCTCGCTTGAAAACTTGCGGACCATGCTGTCCATCATGGCGCCGATCTCGCCGACCTTGCCCGACGACGCCTTCAGGTTGGCGCGCATCGCCTCGAAATAGCTGCGCACCGGCGCCCGCATGCCGGTCGCGAAGCGCGCCGCCTGCATGGCCGCGCGTACGGCCTCGGTGTGCTCCTGCACGGCGTCCATGCCCAGCGTCGAGTACAGCTCGGTGGACAGGCGCGCGAACACCGCGCGCGTGCCCTGCAGCTTGAACAGGCTGGCGTCGAATTCCTTCTTTTCCAGCTCGACGCGGCGCATCATGTGGGCGATCACGCCCTGGTTCTTGCCGCGCAGGCTTTTCAGTTCCTGCAGCTGCTCGACCAGGTCGCGCATGCGCGCCGCGCCCAGCGCCTGCTGGCCGGCTGCCAGCTGCTCGAGGTCTGCGCGCAGCTGGCCCGCGATGATGGCGCGGCGTGCCGGAACCAGGTCGTGGAACAGCGCGGCTTCCAGCAGGCCCAGGCGGCTCTTCTCGAACAGGGCCATGTCGCCGTTGATCTTGCCGACCAGGGCCTTCTGCGCCGACACCGGGTACACGCGTGCAGCATCCAGGCCGAGCAGCTGGGCGGCATCGTGCTGCTGGCGTGCGATCTCGGCCTCGTTTTCCTGCGGCGAGCGCAGTTCGTCCCACATGGCGTCGATCTTGTTCAGCACCGCCAGGCGTCCCGGCCCGGCGCCGATGTGGGTGCGCCAGACGTCGATGTCGCTCCTGGTCACGCCGGTGTCGGCGGCCAGCACGAACAGCACCGCATGCGCGTTCGGGATCAGCTTGAGGGTCAGCTCCGGCTCGGTGCCGATCGCGTTCAGGCCGGGCGTGTCGAGGATCACCAGGCCCTGTTTCAACAGCGGGTGAGGCAGGTTGATGATGGCGTGGCGCCATTGCGGGATCTCGACCGTGCCGTCCGCCCCCAGGCTGGAAGCCAGGTCCGGGTCGTCCGAATCCCACAGGCCGTATTCCTGCGCCTCGATCGATGGCACGCGGCGGGTCTGGCTCACCTGGCGGAAGGCCTCCGTCATGCGCTCCGGGGCGTCCAGTTCGAGCGGCAGCACGGTCCAGGCAGCGGCGTCCTCACGGAAATCGCTGGTGGACAGGTGCTGGCGCCGGGTCTCGATCGGCAGCAGGCGAATGCAGGGCGGCAGCGCCGGGTCGTACAGCAGTTCGGTCGGGCACATGGTGGTGCGCCCGGCGCTGGACGGCAGGATGCGCTGGCCGTAGTCGGCGAAGAAGATCGCGTTGATCAGTTCGGTCTTCCCGCGCGAGAACTCGGCCACGAAGGCGACCGACAGACGGTCGTCGCGCAGGCGCGCCAGGGCGCGCGCGAGCTGCTGCTCGCCGGCGCCGTCGATCAGCGCGGCCTCGCGCAGCGCGGCGCCGTAGCCCTCCAGCTGCTGCGCGACGGCGGCGCGCCAGGCGCCATACTGTTGAAAATCCTGCATCTTTGTGTGTTCGTAACGTTCAGCGCTGGCACTGCACGCAGTAGAAGGTCGAACGCTGGCCCTGCTTGATCTGGCGGACCGGCGACCCACAGTTGCGGCAGGGCACTCCAGCACGATCATAGACGAAATATGTCTGCTGGAAATATCCAGATTGCCCGTTTACCGCAATAAAGTCGCGCAGCGTGCTGCCGCCCTGCACGATGGCGGCCGCCAGGATGTCCTTGATGGCCTCGGCCAGCCGGTCGTAACGGGCGCGGCTGATGCGCGCGGCCGGCGTCTTCGGGTTGATCCCGGCGCGGAACAGGCTTTCGCAGGCGTAGATGTTGCCGACGCCGACCACGATGTCGCCCGCCAGCAGCACCTGCTTGATCGGCGCATTGCGCTTGCGCGTCTCGCGCCACAGGAGTTCGCCCGAAAAGCCCTCGCCCAGCGGCTCCACGCCGAGCCCGCGCAGCAGCAGGTGTTCTTCGAGCTCGCCCTCGTCCTTGCCATGCCAGAGCACGGCGCCGAAGCGGCGTGGGTCGTGCAGGCGCAGCACCTGCCGTCCCTCCGGACCGTTCACCACCAGGTCGAAGTGATCGTGCTTGCGCGGCTCGATCCCGGGCGGCAGCACGCGCAGGTGGCCGGACATGCCGAGGTGGACGATCAGGGTGCCGTGCTCGAATTCGATCAGCAGGTACTTGCCGCGGCGGCCGGTAGCAAGGATGCGGCGTCCGGCCAGCAGCTCGGACAAGCCGGGCGGGAAGGGCCAGCGCAGGCCTTCGCGGCGCAAGACCGCCCCTTCGACGACGCGGCCTTCGATATGGGGCGCGACACCGCGCCGGGTGACTTCTACTTCTGGCAGTTCAGGCATGGGGTAAGGGGAGTGGTGTAAATTCTTAGGCAGCCATTAAGTAAACGCGCTGCAGTGCACGCGGGCGCATGCTTGAGCGTAGAATCAGAGACAACATCTCAGAATGGAATTGCCTTGAAAAACGCTTTCGTCATTGTAACCCTCTCCAGCATCCTGGCGGCATGCGCTGTCGCGCCCGGACAGCAAACCGCACAACAGGCCGCGCCCGGGGCTGCAAGCGCCTCTTCGGACACGCCGCTGGCCGACGCCGAGGCCCAGTCCGGCGACGCCGACACCGCGCAGGCGGACGACGAGGAGGAGGCTGAGGCGAAAGCACGGGCCGAGGTGGAAGCGCGGCTGCCGAAGGTCGAGCTGACCAGCAGCATGCTGAACCAGTTACTTAAGGCCGAGTTTGCATTCCGCAAGGGCGACTGGCAGGGCCCGTATCTCACCATGCTGTCGCTGGCCCAGCAGACGCGCGACCCGCGCCTGGCGCGCCGCGCGGCCGAGATGGCGGTGACCGCGCGCCAGGCCGACGACACCCTGGCCGCCGTGCGCCTGTGGCGCGAGCTCGACCCGCAGTCGGACGAGGCAACCCAGTACTTCGTCGGCATGGTGGTCACCTCGGACAATATCGCCGACGTCGAACCGATCTTCGTGGAGCGCCTGAAGGAAGCGCCTCCAGAGAAGCGCGGCGTGCTGCTGTTCCAGATCCAGCAACTGCTCGGCCGCGCCAAGGACAAGGACGCGGCCAATGCGATGCTCGAGCGCGTCATCGCTCCCTACAACGACACCTTCGAAGCGCACATCGTGCGCGCCCAGGCGGCCCTGGCGCGCGGCGACCGGGAAGCGGCCCAGCGCGCAGCCCAGGCGGCACTGGCCGTCAAGCCGGATTCCGAAATCGCGGTGCTCATGATGGCCCAGGTCATCGGGGACGACGCGAAGATCGCCCCGATGCTGGAAGCCTTCCTGAAGACCCATCCGGAGGCGCGCGAGGTGCGCGCCGCGCACGCCCGGGTGCTGGTCAACCAGAAGCAGTACCCGCAGGCGCGCGCCCAGTTCGAGACCCTGCTCAAGGGACGCCCGGACGATGCCGGCAACCTGTACGCGCTGGGCGTGCTGGCCACCCAGATGAACGACGCCAAGGCCGCCGAAGGCTATTTCACCCGCTTCGTCGAGGTGCTCGGCCGCAATCCGGACGACGAGCGCGATCCAACCCGGGCGCTCTTGATCCTGGCCCAGATCGCGGACGAGCGCGGCGATGCTCCGGGCGCGCTGGCCTGGCTCGACAAGGTGCCCGCGGGCACCGACCCCGAGCTGCTGCTCAGCGCCCAGCTGCGCCGCGCCCAATTGATGGCCAAGGGGGGCGACCTGGCGGGCGGGCGCAAGCTGCTGGCCGGCCTGAAACCCATCGAGCCGGCGCAGCAGGCCCAGGTGGCGGTGGCCGAGGTGCAGCTGCTGCGCGATGCCGGCCGCCTGCTGGAAGCCTATACGCTGATGGAAGCCGCCGCCAAGCGCTTCCCGAAGAACCCGGACCTGCTGTACGACTTCGCCCTGCTGGCCGAAAAGGTCGGCCGCGTCGAGGTGATGGAGAAGCTGCTGCGCGAGGTGATGGCGCTGGCGCCGGACAACCACCACGCCTACAACGCCCTCGGCTATTCGCTGGCCGAACGCAATGTCCGCCTGCAGGAAGCCTACACCCTGATCGCCAAGGCGCTCGAGATGGCGCCGGGCGACCCCTTCATCATGGACAGCATGGGCTGGGTCCAGTACCGCCTGGGCAAGCTGGACGAGGCCGAAAAATACCTGCGCAATGCCTATGCGCTGCGGCGCGACCCGGAAATCGCCGTGCACCTGGGCGAGGTGCTGTTCCAGAAGGGGCAGCAGGCCGCCGCGCAAGAGTTGTGGCGCGAGGCGCGCGCCAAGGACCCGCAGAACGACACCCTGCGCAGCACGCTGGCGCGCCTGCGCCAGAGCTTGTGAAATAATCCACGCTTTCGATTCCGACCCAACTGCCGATGCCGATTACCCGACGCCTGTCCCTGCTCGCCCTCAGCGCTGCCTTCATCACCCTGGCCGGCTGCGCCACCACCAGCACCAATGTCGCCACCGTGGGCGCCTACCGCGACAGCATCGACCTGGACGGCCGCCTGTCGGTCAACTACCAGAAGAGCGGCAACCGCGAATCGATGACCGTCAATTTCGACTGGGCGCAGCGCCCGGGCCGTGTGGATGTCACCATCGCCAACCCGCTGGGCCAGACGGTCGCGACCATCGAGGTCACGCCCCAGTCGGCTACGCTGACCCAGGCCGGCCGCGCGCCGGTGACGGAAGCCGACGTCGACACGCTGAGCCAGCGCACGCTGGGCTGGCCGCTGCCGGTGTCCGGCCTGCGCGATTGGCTGCAGGGCTATGCCGTGGATGCGCAAGGACAGCGCTTCAGCGCATCGCCGGCACGCAACGAGGTCGTCACGCAGGATGGCTGGCGCCTGCGCTTCGTCGAATGGCAGGACCCGAATGCCGCCCAGCCGGCGCCGCGCCTCATCCACGCCACCCGGGCCGCGGTGGGCGACATCCAGGACCTCGAGATCCGCATTGTCATCAATCCGGCAGGGCAGGGATAAGCATCAATGCGTTCGCTTCACCATTGCCCGGCTCCGGCCAAACTGAATCTGTTCCTGCATGTGACCGGCCGCCGCGCCGACGGCTACCACCTGCTGCAAAGCGTGTTCCAGCTGATCGACCACGGCGACACCCTGCATTTCGACCTGCGCGACGACGAACGCATCGTGCGCACCAACGAGGTGCCGGGCGTGCCGCAGGAGCAGGACCTGATCGTGCGCGCGCTGCATCTGCTGCAGGCGGAGTACCAACGCCGCCACGGCCGCCTACCGCCGGGCATCGATGTCGCCATCGAGAAGATCCTGCCGATGGGCGGCGGGCTGGGCGGCGGCTCGTCGGACGCGGCCACCGCGCTGATGGCGGCCAACCACCTGTGGCAGGCCGGATTGACGCAACAGGAACTGATGGAACTGGGTCTGCCGCTCGGCGCCGACATTCCGTTTTTCCTGTTCGGCGAGACCGCGTTTGCCGAAGGCGTGGGCGAAGCCCTGCAGGCCGTGCCGGGCCCGGATTGCTGGTACGTGGTGCTGGAGCCGGGCGTCGCGGTGCCGACCCCAGCAATTTTTTCCGCGCACGATTTGACGAGGGATACGAAGCCCGTTACAATAGCGGACTTTTCCAGCAGCCTCGCTGTTTCAGGCAAGCAGATTGGCTTCGGGAAAAATGATTTGCAGGACGTGGCTGAACGCCTGTTCCCGCCGGTAGCAGAGGCGGTGAGATGGTTGAGCGGCTACGGCGATGCCAGGATGACTGGCTCGGGGGCATGTGTGTTCTGTGCCTTCTCCGGCGAGCGCGAAGCGGACCAGGTTCTGGCACAGGTGCCGGAGCGGTGGAAAGCCTGGAAAGCGCATTCGCTGGCGAGCCACCCGATGAAATCGCTCTTGCAAATCAACGAGTTGTAGAATAAAATTTTGCCTGTCGCGACGTTAGACGTTAAAATACGTAGAATGTAACGGCAAGCAGTTCAGTCGTGTAGGGGAATCGCCAAGTTGGTTAAGGCACCGGATTTTGATTCCGGCATTCCAAGGTTCGAATCCTTGTTCCCCTGCCAAAGTTTTCCCGGCTGTCGAGGCATGATCCTCCAGCGGGATAAACAGCGGTGCAGCGTTCGGCCTGCATCCATAAGCTAATCAGCCGGCTCGACCGGCTGATTGTTTTTCCAGATTCAACAACGCATTTCTTGGGACTCCCTCCATGGCTTACGAAAACCTGATGGTTTTTACCGGCAACGCTAATCCGGCACTAGCAGAGGGGGTCGCCAAGAATCTCGGCATTCCTCTCGGTAAAGCAGTCGTCTCGAAATTCTCGGACGGCGAAGTCATGGTCGAGATCAACGAGAACGTGCGCGGCAAGGATGTCTTCGTCCTGCAATCGACCTGCGCACCGACCAACGACAACCTGATGGAAATCATCCTGATGGTTGACGCGCTCAAGCGCGCATCGGCAGGCCGCATCACCGCCGCCATCCCTTACTTCGGCTACGCCCGCCAGGACCGTCGCCCGCGCTCGGCGCGCGTCGCGATCTCGGCCAAGGTGGTCGCCAACATGCTGGAAGAAGCCGGCGTCGAGCGCGTCCTGATCATGGACCTGCACGCCGACCAGATCCAGGGCTTCTTCGACATCCCGGTCGACAACATCTACGCATCGCCGATCCTGCTGGGCGACCTGCAGAAGCGCAACTACGACGACCTGCTGGTCGTGTCGCCAGACGTCGGCGGCGTGGTGCGCGCCCGTGCGCTGGCCAAGCGCCTCGGCTGCGACCTGGCGATCATCGACAAGCGCCGCCCGAAGGCGAACGTGTCGGAGGTCATGAACATCATCGGTGAAGTCGAAGGCCGCAACTGCGTGATCATGGACGACATGGTCGACACCGCTGGCACCCTGTGCAAGGCCGCCGAAGTGCTGAAAGAGCGCGGCGCCAAGAAAGTCGTCGCTTACTGCACCCACCCGGTGCTGTCGGGTCCGGCAATCGACCGCATCCAGAATTCCCCGCTCGACGAGCTGGTCGTCACCGACACCATCCCGCTGAGCCCGGCCGGCGCCGCCTGCACCAAGATCCGCCAGCTGACCAGCGCACCGCTGCTGGCCGAAACCTTCAAGCGCATCGTGAAGGGTGACTCGGTCATCTCGCTGTTCGCCGAATAAGCAACACATCGTCGTTTTTGACGGCGCGCCTGGCTGACATAGCCGGCGCGCCGTTGTAACATCTTGGGTTTACCGAATTCTTGAGCGCGCAGTATGGCGCTTGTTCACGACTGCCCTGGTCGCGGGGCGGTCACCACTGGGTTACCGGGCCGGGAATTTTCCGGCATTCGGACCCGTTTATCTTGGAGTTTCACATGAAAGTAGTCGCATTCAACCGCACTCAGCAGGGGACCGGAGCGAGCCGCCGCCTGCGCAACGCTGGCCAGACCCCGGGCATCATCTACGGTGGCGCCGACGCCCCGCAACTGATCGCTCTGGATGGCAACGCGCTGTTCCACGCGCTCAAGAAAGAAGCTTTCCACGGTTCGGTCCTGGACCTCGAAATCGAAGGCAAGACCCAGCAAGTCCTGCTGCGCGACTTCCAGATGCACGCATACAAGCAACTGGTCCTGCACGCTGACTTCCAGCGCGTCGACGCATCGAAGCCGATCCACACCAAGGTCACCCTGCACTTCGTCAACGCCGAGATCTCGCCAGCCGTCAAGCTGAGCAGCGCTGTCATCTCGCACGTCGCCAACGAACTGGAAGTGGCTTGCCTGCCGGGCAAACTGCCGGAGTTCATCGAAGTCGACCTGAGCAAGCTGGAAGCCGGCCAGTCGATCCACGTGAACGACCTGACCCTGCCGGAAGGCGTGACCGCGCTGACCCACGGCCAGAACCTGACCCTGGTGACCACCTCGATCCCGCGTGGCGTCGCTTCGGCTGAAGCCGCTGCTGAGTAATATCTTTCTTTGCCGGCCGCTTCGGCGGCTTGCTGGAATCGAAAACCCGCCGTGGCTTGCCCGGCGGGTTTTTTGTTGGCGCGCCTGTTCGCGCTATTCCTCAGCTATTTTCGGCGATAATCCTGTTTTTCCCAGAATCAAAGTAGACAGCGCATGTCCATCCGTCTGATCGTCGGCCTCGGCAACCCGGGCCCGGAATACGAACAAACCCGCCACAACGCCGGCTTCTGGCTGGTCGACAATCTCGCCAATTCGCTGCCGGGCTGCCGCCTGCAGCGCGAATCGCGCTTCAATGCGATGGTGGCGAAGACCCGGATCGCGGGCAACGAAGTCTGGCTGCTGGAACCGCTGACCTACATGAACCGCTCCGGCCAGTCGGTCGGCGCGCTGGCGCGCTTTTATAAAATCAATCCAGACGAGGTGCTGGTCGTGCACGACGAGCTCGACATGTTGCCGGGCGTCGCCAAGCTCAAGAAGGGCGGCTCCTCGGGCGGGCACAACGGCCTGAAGGACATCACCTCCGCGCTGGGCACCCAGGAATACTGGCGCCTGCGCCTCGGCATCGGCCATCCGCGCAGCCTCAACCTGCAACAGGGCGTGGCCGACTTCGTGCTGCACCGCCCGCGCCGCGAAGAGCAGACCTTGATCGAGGAATCGATCGACAAGGCCCTGCGCATCATTCCGCTATGCTGCGAAGGCAAGATGGACGTGGCGATGATGCAGTTGCATACCGCCTGAACGCGCGGCCGGCAACCGGACCGCGCTAGCGTCCCTGCACCACGACCTGCCCGCGCAGGTCGCCCATCATGCGCTCGAGCGCCGGCCGCATGTTCCGGTAGTCTTCCGGCGTACAGGTAGCCGCCGTATGGCGGAACTGCAGGCGGCGCTTCACCACCACCTCATTCCCCTGCCGCACATATTGCGAGCGGTAGAAGAACCTGCCGTCATCCACCGTCACCCCTTTGGGCAGCGCCAGCACGCGGGTGCGCGGCGGCAGCGCATAGCGCAGCTCGTCCTCGGCATCGATGGCGGGGCAGACGAATTCCTGGCGCCGTTCCGGCTCGCGTCCCAGCTCGAATACCGCGTCGCCCAGTCCGCCCCAAAAATTGTAGGTGGTGGCCAGCGCGGCCGGACCCGGCAGGCGGACGAAGCCGTCCGTCGCGCCCGAGAAGCCCAGTGTGTAGTCGTCCCGGGGCGATGCCTTGCCGGCGCTGTCGGTCTCGCCCGGCTCGAACAGGCCGTCGCCCGTCTGCCCAAGCCCTGCCAGCATGCGCCTGACAAAACGCTCGCGCTCGGACTGGGGCGTGCCGCGCACGGCCTGGCGGTAGGGTTCGGCGATGGCGCCGCCGCTGGTGCGCCGGACATGGAAGCGGCTGCTGCCGTCGCGCGCGATATCGAAGCGCGTCAGGGTGCGGCTGCGTGCCGGCTGGTAGATGGGCGTGACCGCAAACCCGCCGGACTCCGCCAGCAGCACCGGTTTGCCGAGCAGGCTTGGGGGCAGGAAGCCGCCCGCGACCGTGGCGGCAGTCGGATCCAGGAAGAGCTGCAGTTGCGGCACATAGACGATCACGTGGTTCAGCACGCCCAGCGTCGGCACCGCGGGCAGGCGATAGGCACCGTCGCCGTTGACCAGCGCGGCGCTGGACGGAATGCCTGCGGCCGCCAGCAGCGCCTGCAGCAGCACCGCATGGTCCTTGCAGTCGCCATAGCGGTTCGCCAGCACCGAGGAAGCGGCATGCGGCACCACGCCGCCCGGCCCCAGGTAGACCGCGACGTAGCGGATATTGCGCCGTACCCAGTCCGACAGCGCGATTGCGCGCGCCTGTATGTCGTCCAGTCCTTGCGTGAGCTGGCTTGCCAGCGCCGCGATGGCCGCATCCGGCCTGGCTGCCCCGCTGGCGCGCGCATGGTAGGCCCGTGCGAAGGCCGGGTAGTCCGGGAAGGTGGAGACCGCCAGCCGCCGGCCATGGTCGAGGTAGCTCACCGAGCCTTGCTCGATGCGTGCGTTGTCGCCGTCCACGTAGCGAAAGACATGGCGGCGGCGGCCCGGCGCGCTGTCGGTGGCCACCGGCACGAAGCCGACGGCGTCCGCCTGCAGCGTCATCGAGGCCGGCAGGTCGTAGGTGAGCCGGAAGTCCTTGTGGCGGTAGGGCCCGGCCACGGTGAAATCCTCGAACTGGCCGGGAAACAGGGGCGTGTGGCGCCGTAGCGAATAGCGCAGGGTGAGCGTGTCGCCGGCCTGCACGCCGGGGAAGATGAGGACTTTCAGGCGTGTGTCCTGGAACATGGGTGCCTCGAGCGAGGCCGCTTCGTGCTGGTCGCGGATCTGTTGCGGTTCAAGCTTCACGCGGCGTCCGTCGGGCTTGGTGGTCCAGGCTTCGATGGATTCCACCTTGTCGAGCGAGCCATTAAAGCTGATGAACTGCTCGGCATGCTGCTCGACGGCGGAGGGCGTGGCGATGGTTTTCACCAGCTCGACATCGAGGGTATAGGCGCCGTCGGCATCGACCGTGAAGTGCTGGTGATGCCGCTCGATGAGGACCGAACGGTCCGTGCCGCTGTCGGCTGCCGCCAGCCGGCCGCAGGAGAATAGCAGCATCAGGAACAAGGCAAGTCGAAAGGGCATGGCGGGCTCCGCGAAAGCGAAAGACCCATGTTACGCAGCGCCTCCATGCCACCCTTGAGCCTGCGCAACGACGTTCTTCCTGCCATAATTTCGCCCCATGAAGGCACTCACATTCCACGCCGGGCCCCTGGCCCTGGCCCAGATCGGCGCGCAGGGCTTGCGCGCGCAGGACATCGCCATCGTGCCGGCCGCGGCCGGCGGCCCCAAGGGATTGATCTTCCAGGCGCTCGACCAGTGGATGTTCGGCGAATGGCTCCCTGGCGCGCCGCGCGAGCGCGTGCTCATCGGTTCCTCGATCGGCGCCTGGCGCATGGCCGCCGCCTGCCAGCGCGATCCCGTCAAGGCCTTCGCGCGCCTGGGCGAGCTGTACGCCGGCCAGCGCTACACCAGCAAGAAGCCGACCCAGCAGCAGATCGACGAGGTGGTGCAGGGCCTGCTGGGCGAATTCGTGCGCGGCCACGAGGACGACATCGTCAGCCATCCGCACCACCGCCTGCACCTGCTGGCGGTGCGCGGCAAGGGCGGGCTGGCGGCGCCGCAGCACTCGCGCGCCGAACTGCGCGGCTTCGCCACGGCGGCGCTGCACAACGCCTGCTCGCGCGCCTGGCTGGGCCGCATGATGGAACGTGTGGTGATCGGCGACGCGCGCGCCCAGGCGCCGTGGCTGCGCGAGCGCTTCGACGCCTTCACCACGCATTTCTCGTCGCTCACGCGCCAGAACCTGGCGGCCAGCCTGCTGGCGTCCGGCACGCTGCCGCTCATCATGAAGCCGGTCACCGGCATCGCCGACCTGCCGCCGGGCTGTTACTGGGACGGCGGCATCATCGACTACCACCTGGCCCTGCCCTATGCGAAGGCGGCGGGGGAGGGGAAGGGCGACCTGGTGCTGTACCCGCACTTCACCCAGCACATCGTGCCGGGCTGGCTCGACAAGGGCTTCCCGTGGCGCCGCGCGGGGCGGGCGCACCGTCATTGGTTAGATAACGTGCTGATCGTTTCGCCATCCGATGAGTTCCTGCGTACCCTGCCGCGCGCCAAGCTGCCGGACCGGGCGGACTTCAAGTTCTATGGCCTCGACCATGACGAGCGTATACGCAGCTGGACGCGCGCGATGGGGGAAGGGCAGCGCCTGCGTGACGAGCTGGCCGCGTTCGTGACCAAGCCCGACCTGTCGCTGATCAAGCCGATCTAGGACGCGCAGCCCTCGAAGTCTGTATCGAACCATCCGTCGGGCGCGCAGCTGCCGAGCAGAAGCGCCTGGATGCGCCCTGCGCGCTCGGCGAGCGCCGCCGCGTTGCGCGAGGGATGGTAGTGGTTGGGCGCCTTGATCATCGCTACCAGGCGGATGAATTCCTCGTCCGTCGTCGCCTCGAGCGGCTTGCCCAGGTAGCTGCGCGCGGCCTGCGCCAGCCCCTTGAGCTGCTGTCCTTCGTGCGTGCCCATGTAGACGGTAGCGCTGTAGCGCTGCAGCTGTTCGCGCTTGGACATCCTGGCGTCCAGCACCAGCGCCATCATGTCGCGGCCCAGGTCGATGCGCTTGCAGCAGTCGAACACGCCACGATAAAACGTCTGCATCAGGCCGGGCACACCGTCGAGCCGATCCTTGCCGAGGAATAGTTCACGCGCCAGCGCCGATGAAATGGTGGCCACGCCCTGGCCCTGGCCGAGACTCAGTCCATGATGCCCGTAGAAATCCGGGTCTTCGACGCGCAGCAGGACCGCGGCCTGGCGGTTGGACAGTTCGACCTCGTGCGTCAGCGGGGCCAGGCGGCGCGCGTCGTCGAAGGCGCTCCATGCCCAGGCGGCGGCCACCGCCAGGTAGGCCAGCAGGAGCAGCGCCAGCAGCATGGGCAGGCGCCACCAGGCCTTGCGCGCGCGGCTCATGGCAGCACTCCTGATGCAAGCAGGGTATCGACGGCGAGTTGCAGTGCTTGGAGGGGCATGGCATTCCAGGAAATGGTGGAATTTTGATCTTATCAGCAATAAACCCGGCAAAAATACGCGCTTTTACACCTATCCACTCTGTAATCGGACACAACAGCACGAGCGGCGCACGCCGTTTTTTTCGGCAACCCGGCCCGTCCGAGGTTACAATGTGGGGTTTTGGAGCAGGCAGCATTCGCGCTCCGCGTTCACCGAATAGAAAGAGTTCCCATGAGCCTCCAATGCGGCATCGTCGGCCTGCCGAACGTCGGCAAGTCCACCCTGTTCAACGCACTGACCAAGGCCGGCATCCCGGCTGAAAACTACCCGTTCTGCACCATCGAGCCGAACGTCGGCGTGGTCGAAGTGCCGGATCCGCGCATGCAGGCGCTGGCTGACATCGTCAAGCCGGAACGCGTCGTGCCGGCCATCGTCGAATTCGTCGACATCGCAGGCCTGGTCGCCGGTGCGTCGAAGGGCGAAGGCCTGGGCAACCAGTTCCTGGCGCACATCCGCGAGACCGACGCGATCATCAACGTGGTGCGCTGCTTCGAAGACGACAACGTGGTCCACGTAGCGGGCAAAGTCAGCCCGATCGACGACATCGAAGTCATCCAGACCGAGCTGGCGCTGGCCGACCTGGGCGCCGTCGAGAAGGCGATCCACCGCGAGAACAAGAAGGCGCGCTCGGGCGACAAGGATGCGGCCAAGCTGGTGGCCATCTGCGAACGCATGCTGCCGCACCTGAACGAAGGCCAACCGGTCCGCACCCTGGGCCTGGACGCCGACGAGATGGCCCTGATCCGCGAACTGCACCTGATCACCGCCAAGCCCGCGATGTACGTGGCCAACGTCTCGGACACCGGCTTCACCGACAACCCGCTGCTGGACAAGCTGACCGAGTTCGCGAAGAAGCAGAATGCGCCGATCGTGGCCATCTCCGCCGCGATCGAATCGGAAATTGCCGAGATGGACGACGCGGACAAGAAGGACTTCCTGGCCGACATGGGCATGGAAGAGCCGGGCCTGGACCGCCTGATCCGCGCCGCCTACAAGCTGCTGGGCCTGCAGACCTATTTCACCGCCGGCGTGAAGGAAGTGCGCGCCTGGACCGTGAAGGTCGGCGCCACCGCCCCGCAAGCGGCGGGCGTGATCCACACCGACTTCGAGCGCGGCTTCATCCGTGCCCAGACCATTTCCTACGACGACTACATTACCTACAAGGGTGAGGCGGGCGCCAAGGAAGCGGGCAAGATGCGGGCGGAGGGCAAGGAGTACATCGTCAAGGATGGGGATGTTTTGAACTTCTTGTTCAACGTCTGATTCGAGTAAGCCGTTTCAGGCAGTTTCAAGAGTTTGCAAAAACTGACTGAAATCCTCAAGAAAGCCCCGTAGATCGGGGCTTTCTTGTTTCTTGTTGTTGCATGCAACAACTTGCGTATGTGCTGCGCAAGTGCCTATGGCGGTGTATACGAAACTTGCAGATCAATAAGGTGGGTGTATATGATGAGCGTGTTGCCACAACAACCTTATTCATATGCTCACCGATGCTCAATGCCGCGCTGCCAAGCCCAAGGAAGGGATCTATCGCCTCAATGATTACAAGGGACTGTACCTGGAGATCAAGCCGAACGGTATCAAGGCATGGCGTTACAGATTCAAGCTCAACGACAAGGCCTCGTGGTACGCATTGGGCGACTACCCTAGCGTGACTCTCGGCGAGGCGCGTGAGAAGTGTGACGCTGCGCGCAAGCTGGTCAGGGAGGGTATCAATCCTGTACAGCACCGCCAAATCGAGCGCATCAAACGAGAGCAGGATTCTGCCAATACATTCAAGGCCATCGCCGAGGAGTGGTTGGCGATGAAGGACTGGGAAGAGGTCACAAAGAAGCGCCGGCTGGACATGCTGGAGCGAGTTGTATTTCCCTCCATCGGCAAGCTTCCTGTTCGCCAGATCACATCGGCTCACGTGCTCGACATCCTTACCAAAACTGCGAAGCGTGGAGCACCTACGGTCGCAGCAGAGGCAAAGCGGACCATGTCTAGTGTGTTTGAGCATGCCGTTTCTACCTTGCGTGCGGACAGCGACCCTGTCTGGTTTGTTCGCAAGGCTCTACCTCCAAACAAGACGCAACACAAGCGAGCGCTTAGCATTGAGGCGGTCGGCAAGCTGCTCGCTGACTTTGATGGGCACGGAGGCAACTTTCAAACGATCAAAGCGTTTCAATTGATGTGGCTGACGTTGAGCCGACCGAACGAATCAGTTCAGGCTGAGTGGAGTGAGTTCGATATGGAAAATGCGCTCTGGACAATTCCAGCTCGACGCATGAAGGCTAGGCGTGAACACATCGTGCCGTTGCCGATACAAGCTGTTGGCCTCCTCAAAGCAATGCACCCGATTACAGGTCATACGAAGTTTGTTTTCCCCAACCGCGATGACCGACAGCGGCCGATGGCCGACGCTGCCTTGCGACAGGCACTAAAAAAACTTGGGTGGGCGACCAAGTACAGCCCGCATGGCACGCGTACGACAGGTAGTACCCGCTTGAACGAGATGGGGTATCGACCTGATGCCATTGAAGCTCAACTCGCACATGCTGAACCAAACAATGTGCGTCGTACTTACAACCACGCGACCTATTTGGAAGAGCGGCGAGCTATGATGCAGGATTGGGCAAACAAGCTTGATGCTTGGAGAGCTGTCGGCACGGACATGCAACCAACTGCCTGACTCAGCCGATCTGAGCTGACTGTTGGCTCCACTTTTGCAGCCTAGCGGACGCAGTTGACTGATGCGGTGAAGGCAGTATTTTAGACTGGTGCCAGCCCTGGCGACTTACGCTAGTTCGTCTACACCCATCACGTGCTCGCGGCAACTCGGCCCATGTCACAGTCCGGTTTCAGCTTGAGCAGTACTGGACGCATCTGATCTTCACGTTGTCCCCACTTGCCGCAGTGCCCGATTTCTGACGAAATCTGGCTCAGCGGCCACATTCTTTGAGCTCGAAGAATGCAGCTCAAAGAATGTGCAGGACGCGCTGGGGACAGGTCATTTGAAGGCTATATCCAACTTAAATGTGCCATTAACGGCGACAACCGCATGAAAAAGGATGTCATCCTTGTGTGGAGAACGTTGCCAGCTGTGCACAAGAATGGTGTCCGCTGTGTGCGAAAAAGATGGGAACGTTATGCGAAGTCGGTGACAACAACTGCTTCTCAATGTGTGAGCAATGTGATGGCCGCCTTTTACTGTATTTGGCAATGCAAAGAATTCAGCCTCTGCCCGATGGTCACCGGACGACGGTCACCGGGGAGGCGCGGGGGGTATCAACGCGGGAATTACCCGGCTCTCGACGGACAGCATTACTCTGCTTGCGGGGTAATTAAATCGGGGCAAAATTGGGAGCGCAAACCGATCACAGGCTGATCGGCTTCGATACTGATAGGGCGTAGGCAATGAGCACCGTGCGCCTGATTGGCCGTTCCATAGTTTCGCCTCGTTTTGGCACTGCGGTGGCCCAGCCCCCGACTGGCAGCGTCAGCGTTGCCCGCGCGTTTGAGATCAGCCGACCATTGATGCCGAAAGCAATAGGCCGTGATTGTTTGAGGGTGCATGGGCCATAGGCTCCGGGAAAGCCGTTCGATCTCCTTGCTGTAGTTGCCGGGGTTTTCGATCGCGACCATTAGTTCCTTTCTACCGCTTCGATTTACTTCATGAAGAAGAGTGCGCACGAGCGGGTCTAGATCGTCTATCGCGTAGCTAACGTAGCGGTTGGGTTGCCCTTGCTGCTGCTTCACCTTCACACCTTCGGCATGAAGGCGAAGCACTGTTTGGTTTAGGTCCTTGTCATGGGCGACGTAGACCCTAATACCTTTGGCGAGCTCACTCGGACGGGCCCCTAGGAGTGAGCTAACTACCAAAGCCAAGAAATATTTGCCGTTGGCACCGCGCTGGCAGAGCTGAATTCGCCAGTCTGGTGGTAGTCCTTTGAGTGATTGACGCTTGCTCTTGCGCTTACGCCTGGGCTGCGTCATCCCCTGCTGCTGAAGATTGGTTAAGTCCAGTAGCTGCAGATGCAAGGTGGATATGACTTCAACCAGCCGCGGCCACTCTGCCTCAGGCGCTTCCGACAGCTGAGCAAAGTAAAGCTCTACCTTGCGACGGAAGTAAAACTTCAGCGCCGACATCCGCTCGAAAAAGGTGCTTGACCGATGAGTATCCTGAACGGCCTGCACCAAACCTTTTGGGTAGGTACTGGAGCGCTGAATCAGTGCCTCCGCGAGTCGCAGATATTCAGCTTCAGTACGTTCTGTTCGGCCAGTTGCTAGGTTACTTAATTTAATACTCGGCAACAACTCCATGCACGCTTGTGCAGTCGCTATGAGGTGTAGGCCTGTTTCCCTCATGGTGGCGAGTCCTTGGCGATGCCGCTGAATACGGTAGGGGATACTTCGCGAAGGCGTCCTTCGCGCAAATCAGCTAGCAACTTGCCTCGGCCAAGTGGGGCATGTCCGTGACTGAGTCTGCCGCCCTCTTGGCTGTACTGCTCAAAGAATCCGTTTTCTTCAATGCGGATGAAGTTAGTCGGGTTATCGCTGGGCCAGCAAAAACAGCGACCTTTCCAGGCGACAAGCTCTTGCTCGGAGGCTTCATGCGGTGCAGTGCTTTGAGCAATCGAATTTAAGGTCTGTGCCAAGACGTAGGCGTAAGCGCCTGCGTCTTGGGGCGGTCTTTTGGACTGAAACCGCTTCCCTACAGCTTCCCACACCGCATGAGCGTCAGCCCTTGCAATACCTGCCCTTTGGGCCTTGGCGATGGCGGCCTCGACGACTTCGCGATCCTTAGCTGGGACGCCGTAATTATCCACAGGTGGAAAAGACGGCGAACCTAGCGTTGGCGTTAGATTAAAGTTGAAGTTATCGTTGGCGTTATTGTTACTGGGAGAAAGGTCGGATCGCATATCCATACCATATCTATACGGTACCGATACCGCTTCCTTTATCGGTGTTCCTGGCCATGCTGCGTCTAAAATGGCCATAAGGTCGTCAGAGAGGCGTGTCTTGAAATCGCTTAGGTAAGGCTGTTGCCACGACTCTGGTAAGCGACGAAGGTTCTCCAGCGTGCGGCCTCGTAGCTTGGAACCCAAGGCTTGGCTTGCGAGGTGGTGATCCCACCAAATTCGAACCCAAACGAACATTTTCGTCGAATCGAACCATACCAAGTCATCAACCTTCAATCGGTCGATTACATGCAACCATTGATCCTGAGTCCAACCTAATTCGGCACCAACAATGCGCGGGACAACGGGATAGGCACCAATAATATTAGAATCTGGGCAGGTCAGTAGGTGGAGAAGGGCGATCTTGTCTTCAGTGGTGCTGTGTTGCAGCGCGGGGTTACGCCAGAAGCGCTGATCGTTGATGGTGCGTTGTCGGCTCATTTCACATCACTCCTGAGTCTTGCATCGCTGAGCGGCTTGCTGGGCAATCCAAGCTTCTACTTCCTCAGCCAAAAAGCCGAGGGCTGAATTCCGCGAATTCTCCAAGCGAATCGGGCAAGGAAAGGTGGGATCCGTCTTAGTCCTACGCCAAATAGTGACGCGGTTCATGCCCAGTTGGGTTTCTAAGTCAGAGTATCGAAGGATGCGGGTAGTCATGGGCTCATTCATGTTGTTTCAAGTGGTGAGCCAATTTTGGAGGAAGAATTATTTCCCGTCGATACTAAAGCTTAGGCTACCAATTCTGCAATTTGATGTGGTTTTGCTTGAACAGACCGTTTTGTTAGAAACAAACAATTTCACATTTCTGACAACGACGAGCCACGCAATGTGAAAATGGTTGTAACAGCAACGGACCTTTTCAGTTGAGCCGCGCCGGCGCCTTCCGATCGGTTGGCCGCTGGCGCAACGCTGCAGTCTGCTGGTACCTGATTTTGAGATAAAGAATCGCTGTAAAGTAATGGGAAAATTGAGAAAATCGTTCGATTATCAAAAATTTGCAACGTCAAATTTCGAAATGAAAATAGTTTTAACTATCAAGGACTTAAATTAAGCTTTAGTCGCGACACACAAGTGGAAGAGCGGCGTAAAAATTTTTCTGAGCGTTGTATCTTTGCAACGACGGCGTGAATTTTCGTCTGGCTGATTCTGTTAACGACGCGGGATATCGGCGAGGAATCTGCTTCGTCATCGCGTCTATTGCCGAGCAAGATGGCCAAGGTATTTTGCGAATCTAAATTAACGATGAAAGAGGGCGAAAGATGGCGTTCAAAACGGTTGAGGCGGCCTATCGCGGCGAGTGGCCGCAGCTGCTGGAGTTTTTGAAGTCCCAGCCCGGCCAGATTAACGCCATAAGATCGAAGGGCTACACGCCGCTACATTAGCGTCGTGGCACGGAGCGAGCCGACAGGTCATCGGCGCTCTTCGCGCGCACGAAGCCGATGTCTCTGCGCGCACGCTCGATCGCGACCAGACCCAGCCGACATCGCTTTGGAAAAGTACTCTGACAGAGAGGATTTGCGTTTCCTCCTGCGCCATAAGGGCCGTTCGCCAGCCCAGTTGCTGCGAAAACTCTTGGCTGACAGACATGGATTGTTCGATGCATACGATGGCAATCGCATAATGTTCGATCGGGTGGTGGAGTGCCTCAACAGCGGCGACAGGGAAAGGGTCGAGCCAAACGCGGCAGATGCGCTTCTTGCCGCCATCCGCTCTGTGGCCGGTGCTGCCTTTTTCGGAGCGTTGGCATTTGCAAGTCACCCATGACATGACGGCCTCTAGCCCGGTGTGGCTGGCCACCATCGTCCCGGTGGTGGCCGACATAGCGTCCCGAGCGAGCTCGATTCCTTTGAAGCCCGCCTACTCAGTTATGGCAGACTTGTTCGATCCCATGCCATGGCAATGGGGGCTTCGAGGCGACCCGTTTTTGTGGATGGAGATGGCGCACGCCTTGTGTCACGCGCCTATCCCCATCGACGACACCGCTCGAGTCCGGATTCGGCCGCGATGGAGCCCGCAACAAGACAAATATATTAAAGAAATGACTATGACTTATCTCGCGAACAACGCCCGTGTCGCTGAAAAGAACCGGCAACTGATCGGCAATGAAAAGGAGCTCTTTCTCTAAGCGAAGAATCCCGCTCGCCAGCAGCCGCAAGGCAGCACCTACGTAACTGCGCTTGAAGTTTCACCTGGCCTCTCTAGTACCAAAATCGCGCGGTTCATGAATTACCTTATCAGGCATTGCGTTCAGGAAAATAAGGCAGCTTTTAGAGTGCTGCATCCAGACGGCTCGACCGATGCTGCTGGCGTGCCAAGAAAGGTGACCGCTTATCATAAAGTGGAAATGCGGGGACATCCGTCACTTGACTTGATTCAAAGCATAAACGGCGGCGTGCTTGAGTCTATCGAATTAATCGATAAAAGAAAAAGAAATCTCAACTGGGACACGAATGGCAATACGAAGGAAATACGACGTACGGTGATGCTGCGCGTGGGGCCAAAAGCAAATGCGAAAAACATGAGCAGGATTCGCGAAGCGGCGACTTTAGCAGTAGCGCGTCACTATGGGGAGGCACGTGTTAAGTTCAAGGGGCCGAATGGCGTACCTGGTACGGTGACGCTTGAAACGGACACAATGCAGCTGGCCCAAGATTCGCTATACGTTAAAAAGGAAAAAATTTCTGGGTTCTCGTCCCTGCTTGAATCATCGAGCCAGCGCTTGAACCAAGAGATTGTCGGGAAAATGGCACGACTCCTCTAGGAGATCTATGGTTATCAATCAACTTCTTCGTCCAGTCTTTGGGTACTTGGCTATTCAGCACCCAAAGAAAAGATTTGTAGACTGGGTGTTGCCGGCCGGGCTAAGCCTAATAGCTACCTTGGTAATATATCTGTCGAGAACAAATCTCAACTTTTTCGGCAGTGGCGGGGTAATCAGTCTGGTCTTGGGCTATATTCAGAATCTGCCTGGCTTTTACATAGCGGCACTGGCGGCAATTGCGACGTTTGCAAGGCCGGATATAGATTTTCTTATGCCAGGTGATCCCCCGCCAAGGATTTTGAGTGAGGATAACCGTGGCGTTGTGAATCTTATCCAATTGACGCGTCGTCGGTTTCTTTCACTTTTGTTCGCCTTTTTGACGATAGAGTGCATTTTTCTGACCCTCCTGTCGATAGCGATGATTGTGGCCGCGCCGGGAATCCTGCACCTGCTGGATGAGCTGGGTCATAAGATTGCTTACGCCGTCACGGTGTTTTTCTATTTCCTAATCCTCTTCCAATTGCTCATAGCAACCCTGTGGGGACTCTACTATCTTGGAGAACGCATTCATCAGGCTTAGAGGGCGTAGACAAAATCGAAGACGTACCTATGGCATGCTATTCCAGATATGGAGGGCATGCCATGGTGTCGAAGCAGCGATCTGAGCCTCTGCCGCAAGCAAATCCTGGCGGCAGGCCATCTGCATTAAAACTTGAGCATATCGCAGTGGCATTCCCCACCAGCTCGGACACTTTCGATAGATATGATGTCCCTATCGGAGGTATTACATGGCACGTGAAAGACGGTTTTTTTCAGAAGAGCTTAAGCGTGAGGCAGTCAAGCTAGTAGGCCAGCCTGGTGCGAGTAAGGCGGCGATTGCGCGAGACTTGGGCATTGGCGCCAATTTGCTGGGACGGTGTTGCAGAGACGCCAACCTGGATGTTTGAGGTGTACTGTCAATCGTGGACACGTCCGTTTCAAGCAGCCAGTGGCTGCGTGCTGAATTTTTCAGCGAACGATGCTGGCGATAGATACCCGAGACGCGAATGGCGGCGCTGGCGGTTATAGAAGATCTCGATGTATTCCGTGATTGCCGATTCCGCGTCAGCCCGCGTCGCATACTTCTGATGGTGGATCAGTTCATTCTTCAAGCTACCCCAGAAGCTTTCCATGGGCGCGTTATCGTAGCAGTTACCCTTGCGCGACATGGACGCCTTCATGCCGAACTGCGCCACCAGTTTGCGGTAGTCGTCAGCACAATACACCAGCGGAGACTTCCAGCGCCTAGTTGAATCTCACGGAATCGTTTGCAGCATGAGCCGTCGCGGCAACTGCTGGGACAACGCTGCAATGGAAAGCTTCTTCTCGACGCTCAAGACCGAGCGCCTGAGCAAGAAGTACTACCGGACCAGGGATGATTTACGGGCAGACGTGTTCGACTATATCGAAAGGTTCTACAATCCACGCCGACGTCATTCCCGTTATATCAGCTGGGTAGACTGGCCAACATCTCCGCAAGCGCCTTCTGCGAGTGTTCGTTCAGCTTACGCGCGACCTTGAGTTGAAGTGCGGCCAGCCGGTCCGCAGCCTGGGCTTCGAGAATAAGTGGTCGCACCAACCGCTCCGCTGCCTCGTGAAATTGCAGCGAGGTTGTATCTAGCTGCCTGACCAGCTCTTGGCGTACAGTGTCGAGCTGCGCGCGGAACACGGTCTCGAACTTTTCGCGTTGGTGGCCAATCTCACCGTTCTTCCTCTCCTCGGGATTCATCATCCACTTGATGACACCGGCAACCAGCAGCGCGCCGCCAACAAAAGGCGCGACGGGTGCTACTAAGGGGATGACGGCGGAGGCACCCAGAAAATACACCGCCGCTCCGGTCCCGAGGGCGGTCATACCGCCTAGGTTCAAGGTTGCACCGGCGGCGCTCTCGACGCTATTCTTCAGGCGCGTGCTCCAACGTAGCCTGGGTGCCGAACTGGTAAGCTGGGTGTGATGTATCCGTTTCAAGAGTGTGGTGCGGGACAGGGCCACTTCTTCCTGGAAGAGGCGCAGGTCTTCGTGAATTAGCCGGAGCGACTCTTCGCGTCTAGAGATGATCCGGTGAATCCTCCTCTCCAGCTCTTTACCGAACGTGGACTTAGCAATGCTTTCCCATACCACATTGCGTCTCCACTGGTCCGTGCTAAGGCGATCGGCGACTTCGCGCTCAAATGCGTTACCGGCATCGTGAATATATTCCTCGATGTCCTCCTCAAATGCCTCGCGTTCGAACGCAATCCGGGCATCGGAAATCGCCAGACGCTGGCGCACCTGCTTTTGCAATGCGTTCGCCGATTCGAGGAAGGCCGAGGACATTTCGCGGGTCGCTTCGAAGTCCGTGATGCGTTGGTTGAACGTGTTGATCTCCTGGGTTACACGCGCGCAGGCCGCCGTCATGCGCTGGGCTAGTTCGGTTTTGTCGAGGATACCTTGCTCGAACTCGAGTACGGAGCCTGCAAGCGCGACATCGCCGGTGGCACAAACGCATAAATCCGCCAAGTCCGCGTATTTGCGCCCCTTGAGTAGGCGTACCGAACCAATGCTGACTTTGTTCCAGATTGTTTGATCGTCTGCGGGGAACCTGTCTAATTCGTTCGGAGGGAGTTGATAACGTAAGGCGTTAGCGAAACTCTTTGCCAGCTCCCTGCTGCGTGTTCCTTGTAGCGAAAGGAGCGCGCGGACGGCTTCGAAAGCAACTGCGGCAGTCGCTTGCCCGATGCCTTTGGATGCATTCTCGAGCTCGAGGAACGCGGCCTTCCACGGCAGTGGATGCTCAACGTATTCCAGCAACACGACCTGCGCTAGGGCCGAATCGTTCAGCAGTGCCACGACATCGTCCAAGGCATTGAAGTCAGCGACATTAAGCACGCCGTCGCAACTTGCAATCGCAGCCACTGCCTTGAGATACGCGGTAGGAAATGTGGCGTCACTCAACACATAGTCCTGCAGTTCACTGTGCGGTGCGGTGCCTTGCGGGCCAAAGTTCGCGAAACCTGCTGTCGAAGCGCTAGATGTCATTGGATGCGTTGGCGGTTATCGTGTTTTGCCCAATATTATCACTTAGACTCTGCTGGGGTAAGGTGATGCACTAGGTATCGTTGCCCGCTACGTTGGTTGAGCTCAGAGAGCATCAGAGGCCCAGCAACAAGAGACCCTTGACGAGTTGGCGCAAATGCCGTGCGCGATACCGACATCGTTTTATGACGAGGTCGACGTCGGTATTGCTGTCCGAAGAACGATTCAAGCCGCTACTTGTAATGCAAGCAGCTTTTGTAAAACTAGAGCCCGCTTCTCAGCTGACATTGCGTTGATGCGAGCCACAAGAGCAGAGATGTCCAGCTCATCAAGTCGTCTTTCAACTTGCTTTTTAGCGTCTGCAAGTTGTTCATACTCGAGCGCCGAAACGTAGGGAGGGCACGCTTGTAAGGTCGACAAAAGGTCGCTGCAGTCTCGCTCCGATAAGGTTGCCAGTGAGGCGAGCTGCTCTTGCAACTGAGCGACCCATGTTGCTGAATTGGCCGCCCTTGCATGCTCGAGCGTTTGAATACGTAACGTGGCCAGAGCTTCGAGCTTTGCGGCGACACGAGCGCGGTCTGCAATCGATAGTTGTGCAGGCAGCGAAGCAAATTTTGCCGGAAGCCCCTCTTGGGCAAGCTGTTCTGGCTTGTCATGCAGGACTGCTAGCTCCTCCAACGCTGCCACAGTCCAGACGCTTGAACGCTGTTTCGCAAGTCTTTCACGCGCTTCGATATAGCGCGTCACACACGTTTTTACCCATTCCTGCTCTTCATCGAGCTCGTCATCGTCGTCGGTACCTGCCGGCGTCATGACGCTAGGGGCTGACGATGCATACGCTGTTTGCAAGAGATGTGCGACGTCGTCGGCAGAGCCCGAGATGTTGTCGAACTCGGTAAGCAAGCTGACTAAGGCGGTACACGTTTCAATTCGGTGTTGGATATCCTCGGCGTCACGAGTGCCTAAGAATTGCTGACCAACGAGATTGAGCCGGTATAGCACATCACGTGCGTCCTGGGTTGTAGCAGGAACGATTCCAAAGAGCTCAACATAAATTTGTTGCCGCTCGTTGCGGAAAGCTCGTAATTTCTCCTGCTTTACTTGAACTTGTGCGATCAAGGCTTTTACATCATCAGCTTTTGTCAGCGTGCTAAGGGCCTCAGTCAGAAGGCGAACCAATGCCTGCGCTTTTTCGATCTGATCGCTCACCTCACGTAGCGGCGTTGACGCCAATGGGTCCGGTGTCCTGATCAGATCGGCGGCACTGTCTAAGGCGGACTTGTATTTGTATCGTTCCTGAACACGTGCAATCATCTCTTGCGTGTGTTGTTCGATGGCGCGTGCTTGGTCCTTGATACCCAAACCCTCTAGGGTCCGCTGTGCGCGACTCATTCCCGTTCGGAAATCCTGAATCTGCTCTGCGGCATTACACGCTTGCAAAGGAATCCAGTTCTGCATGGCGCCGCGAACCAAGTTAGCCATCTCTGCGCAGAAGCCGTTGACTTCTTCAAGCTGCTCATTAGTCCACTTACCCGACTGACCAGTCATATCTTTGCGCCGTGCTAGGTATTTGTCGGCGACGGCAAGGTATTCACGAACGTTTTTATTCCTGAGCGAGGCTTCAAGACGACGCTCAAGCTCGTCGAGTACGCTAACGTGATTGCGCAGCTGCTCATGATCTTTCTCTGCGTTTTGACGCAAAAACTTAAAATTGACTTCCAGCTGTTCAGGCAGTGGATCGTGTGAACGCATTCGTTCAGCTTCATTCCAACGCTTCACGTTGCCTTCGAAGGTCGTTTCAGCTTCCCAGTCGTTCATGAAGACCTGCCAGCGGGTCAACGCATCTTCCGTCAGAAATAGGATCGTCGTCTTGTGCAGCGCACCGTCCAACAAGAATCGGCCGTTTGTCCCATATGCAGTTTCCAGCCAGTCTTTCAGGGAAATTCCACTTTGCTGGTATCGAATCGCACGTGGCGGTACCGGCTTGCCGACGAACAGTGCCAGCAACAGGGATGCTGACGCGAGGCTGCAGCCAAATGGTGGCTTGGTTAGCATCGCAAGGTCATCGCCTAAGCTACGCTGCGGGTCTGACTTATGCGCGTCCTCCAGCTGCTGTAACACAGCGCGAATCTGCCGGTTGTCGGGAATCGGCTTCACTTGTGCCTGTGTATCGCGCGAGAGTACTCCCCAAGAGGCTCCGAGGACTGTCCGCACACGGTTCTGCAGTTTGACTGGTTGTACGTTCAACCACGACGACGACACTTCTCCGCCAAACAAAGCGCGCGAAAGTGCGGCGACGTCTGCGTTGCCGTTCCCATTGAGCGTGTTGAGTCCATCGAAGGGGAAGGGAAGGGCTTGCGCGTACACCTGTTTGAAGATTGCATTCGCTTCGGCACTGAGCCGTCCTGCGGCCACTTCGGTCCCCGCGACAAGCGATACCCGGTCTTTGATGGCGTCGCGAAGCGCTGCCCGAAGACCTTGCTTGGCCAGCTCACGTTCTTCAGGAATAAAGCGCGCGTAACGCTCTTGTTCGTTGCGATCAAAACGTTCATCCAGGACGTACAAGGTCGCTAGATATTGCTGAACCCGCGCTGATCGATCGGAAAGTAGAACCGTCCACACCGGTGCAGTCGCCACCCCCGACTTCTTCAGCTCTAGATCATAGACGCCTTGAATTTGCAGTCGTAATGCCGCTAGGTCGGCATCTGGGCTGGTCAAGCAGTATAGGATTTGGCCTTTCGCTTGGCTTGGTTTGACTGCTTGACGCCAATCGTTGAACGCATTTTGGACACCGACACCAACGCGTTGCTCATTTGTGAGCTGCGCCGTAAAACTCCACTCAAGGGTGGGAATCTCAACCTCATGTCCAAACGTGGTCGAGATATCATTAAACAGATCGTCACTCCAGGCTTTAGCGCGCGTGAGAAAGATTTCTTTGACGTCCGCTGGTTTGACATGCGCAAGCTTGGCGCGCAGGTCCTTTTGATACTGCCCGCGGGTCGCTGCGTCCGTGACGATCTCATATTGCTTGAGTTCTTTGCTCCACGCGATCACACCGAGCTCTTGTTCGAGACGCGCTAGATGCGGAAGACAGGCATCAATGGGCCGTCCAACAAACTCCGCGAGTAGGCGGTTGTAAGTATCTTGTTCGTTCGACACCACCCGCATCTTCTTGGTGGAGGCGATAGCGATGAGTAAGCCACGATCGAGTTCGTTAAGCTGAGCTTCATATTTCGCAAGCGCAGCTATAAGGTTGTCCACGGTAACGCCGCCGTGAGCACGCTCCGCCGCGAGCATCTCTGTCAGCATTTCACCGGCAAGAATTCGGCTCGCAGAAATCGTGGTCAGGTGCTGCCCATCCATGACGCCACGGTCGAGGCTGGTATCGACAGCGTTCTTGACAAAAGTAATTGCTGAGCGTGATTGAACAATGTCTTGTTGGCGTGTCAGGAACCACGTTGCCAAAGGGTGGAGCGGCCAGCAGCCACGAACGATGACACGTTCGAACTCATCTGGGTCATTCCATACCGGCAGTTGTTTAAGCCCTGGCAGCAGGGCCGCCATCATTTTATGCAGCGCTTGATGGGCCGACTGTTGTTGACCGAGTCTTGTCTCGAGAAGCGATTCGTCCTTCTTCTCGAGCAAATGCGCAATGATGGTTTCCAAGTTCGACGAGACGTAGTACTTTTTGGCGACGTCGAAGCGCGTGATGTACTTCTGGATATGCATGGCGTCCCGGTTACCCAAGCGCGCGAGATATGCCTTCAGTTCATATTGGATGAAGCCTAGGAAGTGTGCTCGAGAGGCATTGTCCTGAATCCCCTGGAAGATCTGTTGCAGCGCTGAGTCGCCTGCGAGTGCAGGGCGTTCAGCCACGTATTCCAAAAAGCGACCGAATTCGTCGAACACAACAACTAAGCGCGAAAAAGGTCCATCTTGTGCGCAATACGTCTCGCAGAACACAGTGATTAGATCTTGGATTGATTCGCGTCCGGATACCGGGATATGGGCACCGTTCGCCTCCCAATACAACGTATCAACGAGCGCGTAAGCGTCTTCGTCGCGCGCTTCGAGTAACTCAACAATATCCTGCTGTGTCCGATTCGGGAACCTGGCCATGAACTCATTGGTTCGCAGTTCGTAGTTCCGGCGTACGAAGTTCGCGGCGTCGTCAAAGCGCGGCGACAATTCACGAAGAACGCGGTCGTCAATCTGATATTCTTTGAGCGAGCGGAAGAGCGACGCACTTAATGCATTGCCAAGATTAAAATTCCCAGTGCCGTCAAGTGGAATCACAAGGGCGGGCTTCTCAATCTTCCCCAATGCTTGTCGTGCGCTGTCGGCCGCCCGAGGCTCGGCAAGCGTTAAGTTGGACAGAATTTGCTCACTTAGCGCCGAGTGAGGCTCGCGTAACAGACGCGTGAGCGCCAAGGCAAAGTGCGATTTACCCGAGCCGTAGCCCGCAATCGCGAGCGAGAATGGATTGCTATGTGCTGCGGTCTCGTCGGCAATACGAGAAAGAAGATCTGCCGCAAGCGTTGCCGTGTCGGTTAAGCGATAGATCTCATCGCCGTGCGCATCTTTGTTGACCCCATGGTAGCGTGGACCGTGAAACACGAAGCTGCGTGCCGCCTCGTCCGCACGCTTGATTTGATCATCCGCCCACAGCAACTGGACGGCTCCATCGAAGAACAAGTCCGAGCGAAACCGAATTAAATCGCCAACTTTCATGATGAGCCCTAGTGACTAATTGTTGTCTCTATAATTGTTATCTCTACAGTAGTTCGCTGTAGATCTGCGCAGCCAGTTCGTCGCTACGCTTAATTTTCATAACTAACGGCGTTCCCGTTTGTCGATCGACTCGTGTGATACCTTGTGCCGTTGTCCACGCCAAGAAATCATCGGCTGTTTGATCAGCCCAGCCACTGCCTTCAAAGAATCTAGAAACGGTCTCCAGCTCAGAAAGCGGCAACTGTTGAACGCCGGGCGCGGTCTGTTCCCAGTACGTCAGCCAGCAATAGGCATATGCCCAATAGAATTCCTGAGGCGTCGGCAGGGCGCCGCGCGAGATCACGTCCTTGTCGACTGTTAGCATGCCCGTTCGCGCCAAGCTCGCTTCCTCGCGGTAAGTCGAAAATAGGGGGCCGGGCAGGGATGAGCTGTTGCCGAGCTCTTGTATGAGAAAGCTCGTCGCTGCCTCGACGGTACTAGCGCGTCCGAGCGCCAATCGAGAGCGTCCAAAGAAAACGTGCCAGGCGCTTGCGCCTCCAAGAGGCCGTGACAGCATCAGGTGCAGAATGAGTTGAGTAAGGGGCTCATGCAGCAACGGATCTTCGACAGCAAACAGACGCCCCAACGGGGCGAGTTGAAGCGTGCACACGCCATCGCGAACGGCGGCCGTTGTCGTAATGCCCATAGCGTGCGCATATTTCAGATGCGGCAGGACCTTTCCCGAACTTTTTCCCGTGGGGATGCCTGTATCGGCGGAAATTGCGTCGATCGTGCCCTCGTAGCCGCTTTTCGCCAGTTTCAGTAGCGCCGACAGGTGTCGCCTATCCGGAAAGAATGTCTCGTGAAAGCTTGGCGGGAGACCCTGGATTGGTTGTTGCGTCATATCCGTTATCGTGCGTCGAGAGAAGTAATTTTGAGTTTCACGGGCTCTCTACGCATCGGTTTACCTTCGATGATGCGATGAGGGCCGATTGCCCAGCACTCTCCCTTATTGAGCTTACTAAGCTCCATTACCCACTCATCGCGAGAACGGCTTGTGGATAGTTCCGCCAAGATCTGTGCGAACTCTTTTAGCTCGGTGTCGACAGGTTTGAAGAACAATTTTTCAGTACACTGGAACAAGCGGCTGCGCTGCTCCTTATCGAACTGTGAGATCGTTTGCGTGGCCAGAATCATGCCAACACCGAACTTGCGGCCTTCGCGGAGGAGCTTGTCGATCGCACGGTCGCTACGGTGGTCGAGGTTTTGGACCTCGTCGAGAACCACGGGAAGGGGCGTGTCCTTGTTGCCGTTTCTCGTGGCATAGGCAAAGAAGTCCCATAACGCGAATTCCGTGATCAAGCGCTGCATATCCTTCGAGATATTCACGAGTTGCAGGATGTGCGCCGGTAGGGCCCCTTGGAAAATCTGCTTCCACCCAGAGCCTGCGTCGAGCGAGAACGGCCTTTGTTTGACGAACTCAGCAATCTTGATCGCGAGTGTTGGAGGCGCACTGCTGTCAGTCTCCAAAGCCTGTAACAGCTCTTCCAGCCCAAACTGGCTGTTCGTCGACAAACCCTGTTCGACGTGACGTGCGAGTGCGGCACGCTGCACTTCACCGATGGTGTACACCGACGAAAACACGTCGGCGACCCGGCTAGCAACGTTGTGCGACTGTTCTTGCAAGAGACCGATTCCCGGCTCTTCTCGCTCGAGGCGTTGGAATGGGTTGATCGGGAAGGGCTGTTGTACGAGTACATGCGTCTGTGGCTGTGCACGCTGGACAAACGTCTGGTCGAGCTTGCTCGGCAGGAAGCCATCGGTATAGTCAATAATGGCCGCGTGCTGGTTCTGTTTGATCATCTCAAGCAGCAAGCACTGGATAGCGTAGGTTTTACCGGAACCGGAACCACCGAAGATCAAAAGATGGCGATTCTCGAGTTCGGCGTCGCCGTATTCCCAGTGAACCTTTTGTCCGCGGTTGTCCGTGCCGAGCAGCAGACGACCAATGGATGAGCCTTCGGTGACGCCTGAGACATGCACCGAGGTAGGGGCTGTGGTCAGGGACGGCTCGACAGCGGGCTGTTGCGCCGCTGGCGCTTGGGTTGGTACTTGAACTAGCGCCTTCTCGACGGTTACCGCTTCGGTCAGCACCTCAGCAGGCTCGGTTGATTGCCCTTGGTTCGGAGTCAGGCCTGGTATGCCCATGTGCGATGACGCAGACGCGTCGGTAACGGCAGCACTACCTTCCCGCGCAATGGTCGGCTGCGTGCTAATCGACGGCGCCGGTTCGTTCGGTGTCGTCGACAGCGGGACATTGGTCACTGACACCGGCGGATGCTCAGATGAGGAGGACAACACCAATGGCGTCCCGGGAATAGCGAACGGCGCCGCGGACTGTTGGGTCAATAGTTGAATGACCTCTGTCGTGCCAAACTCTAATTGATGGACACCAAAGCCATTCGGAAGCGGGTGATCCATGGAGACGTCGACCGCCCCCATGAAAGAATTTGCCTCATGCGCTGGGACAGTTACCTTGCTTGTCCAAAAGGTCGAGGCGACGGCGCGCCAGGCGATCGTGAAATCGCCTTCAGCCATGCGGTCAAGCGCGCCGCACAGGGCGCGATAGCCATTCTGGTCGAGCATGACGACCGCACGGCTTGACAGGGCGCGATGCAGTTGGGCCCACCAATATTTGCGCTCAAAGACAGTCGATTTGATCGGTGCGCCTTGTGGCGCGAAAATCCGCACGAGCTGGCGGATTCCTGAGCTCGCTTGGGCAAACGCGGTCTCCGCATGTCCCATACTTTCGTCAGCGAACTTGGATTCGATGACTGTCGCTTCGATGTTGAGCCTACCGTCCACCACCTTGGCCGACATGAACAGCAGATCGGGAATATTCGGATCCTCGCGGTCGCGGAACCAGTGTCGGAAACTATCTAGCGGAATAAGTGCTTGCAGGATCGTGGTCGAATCTCGGCCAAGCAGTCGGCTGATCAGCGAGTAACCGACAACGTCACGGATGTATTCGTCGCGGCCGATGGCGCGCACCAACGACAAACCCGGAATCTCACAGGCGGCCTTGATGACGTTGTGTGCCGCTAGTTCCGCCTGTGCGGTCGTGAGGGCTTGTAAATGTTGCCGCAGCCGTTTGGCGATCGCTTTGGTCAGCGTCGCGAAGTCGCTCACTTCCGTTGAGATCGTCCGGTTCAACTCACCATAGTTGCCCAGGCCGCACGAGAAACCCACGATCCGTCGATCTTGGCTGACACTGCCGCTTGCGGCGGCAGCGAGCAGGTTGTTGTCGACGTGTCGATCCACGCACGAGACCCACACCGCTTTTCGATGCAGCAATTCGATCGTCTTCTTCCACGGTGTAAAGTCGATTTGGGTGACGACCGCATGCTCACTCGAGGGCGGTGTAAACGGAGATTTAAGACGTGCCGCGATCTCGGTATGTTGGCTGGCCATCTGCACCCGCCGATTACTGATCGACATTTGGCGTTGGCTCTGTGCCGAGAGTTGGCGAACCGGGCGCGGATATTCGGCAAGCGGGAACTGGCGCAGTATCGAGCCGCGTACCGCGTCGAACGGTTCGACCGGCTCGAGTTGGTCGCCATCGTGCTTATCGTCGAGGAAATGCGCGATCACGCCCAAGTCAAAGCGGAGGTCTTGCTCCGCACGAAGCATCTCTTCGAGTTCGATTGGCTTTGTCGCGTGGCGATGACCGATGTGGATCGAACACTTGCGTTGCTTGGCAAAACCACCCTCTGTCCAAGTGTTCTTCCAAGCGACTAGCATGTTGACGGCAGTGGTCGTCGCCACGCCCGTCGTGATGACTTTCACTGTGAGGTGAAATGGCGTCGATTGCTCGACGGTTTCCGTCAAATACCGCTTCAACCATCGATCGACACCGGAGAGGACGATGTCGATTTCCGCAATATTCGTGAACAGCAGACTGAGCTGGTCGTGCGAATGGCTGTGCAAGGTTTGATAGGCGCGTATCAAGTCCTCATAGATGCGCGCTCTGCCGGATGGTTGAAGCTTCTGGCTAAGGTCATCTTCATCGAACGACTCTTGTCGCATCAGACTCTGCGAGGCCACAGGCAACGCACTGCGATCGGCAACACCAATCAAGTGCGTCAGACCAAACGCTTGTGACGCGGTCGTTAGCGACAGATTAGGGTCCGCGACGAGGGCCGCGATTGGGCGGCGCAGTTCGGCAAGCTCGACCAGGCGCTGCCAACGCTGCTCAGCAGCAGGGCCGCCATTGCCGAAAAGTTCCGCCACGACCTCGCTAAAACCGTCTCTAAGGAAGACAGCGCGGGCGCTCGAGAGTTCGAGTACAAAGGGCGACATTGGCAGTGCGACTGCTGCATTCAAATAGCGCTGGGAGGGTGTATCCGTGCTCCGAACGGCCAAGAAGGCGCGGTATAGGCAGGGCAACACATAGTCTGCGCCGGCTTTACCTTCCAAGACTTGGCGAACGACATCGGAATACGCCGTGATGACGCGATGAATGTTCGCGTTGGCTGCGTAAAATCCATCGTCGAGGATGGCGTCGAGATGCTCCTTATAGCGGCTGGTCAGTGCCGTACAGCTTGAAATTAATCCCGCAAAATGGGACTGCGTCGCGACCTCGTCGAAGACGTTGGTGACACGAAAGTCATTCGTGCCAAGCATCAAGAGGCGATGCGCGTCTTGCTCATCAATTGCCGAGAACAACTCGTCAAAGCCGCCAATCTGAAACGCAGGCAAACGCGGCGCCGGCAACGTCGACAGCGAACGCAATGCCAGCTCAGCCAGTACCAAACGCAAACGCTCCGGGTGCGAGGTCGGAATTGGCCAGACGTATTGCTGTTCGAATGGATCGACGTCGACGCTCGAGTTGATCACGACCGTGAACGCGATCTTGGCTGTCGCGCGGGTCGGGCCGACGATAAGGTCATCGAATCCTTCGAGCGCCAGTGGAATGTCTTGTTGTGTGTCCGGTAAGCTTAGCTTCTCAGGAAGAACGGCGCCAACGATGCCATTGAGTAGCCGGTAGATGTCGCGCTCAGGATCATACACGTCCGCATAGTACGAGGTCAGTTTGATCGTGATGTCATCAAGATCGTTGGCTTCCACCTTATTCCCGTGCTCGTCGAGCAAACGCTGGATCGTGAGCTTGACAGCTTGGAGGAAAACGACATCACTATAGCCATGCAAGGTGGTTGCTTTAGGGGCAGCCTTGTCCTCTTTTTTTACACGTTTTTTCAACAGCGTGAGCAGCGGACGCGTGTCGAATTGTTGCAGGCGAGCGAGTGCGTCTGCATTGTTCTCACGTACAAAAACACGTACATCTTCCAGATATTCCGCTGCAGTGTCGTACGGCTGTTGTCCTTCCGTTACGGGCTCAGGCAGCGCAAATGGCGCGGTGTTTTCGTCGCCCGTTTCGGCGCTTGCAAGCTTTTTTAATGTTTTGTCGCGCTCGACTTTTGACCCGAATAACGTGTGCGTCGCGAATCGATGACCGAGTTCGATCAACTCATGGGTTTTCGCCGCATTGCGTCCCATCGGTACATTCAGTAGCGGCAGCGCCCCCCAGCTAGCAAGGCTCGCGTAACATTCGGATAGGACGTCGCGTAGTGTGTCCGGATTGCGACCCAAGATACCGTCCAAAAAGCTCGCCACGCGCAATAGGCGGCCAGCGTTGAATTTTTCGACCGTAACCAGGAAACCTTCAAGGGCATCGATCGCGGACTCGTTCTGATCGCCAAGCTGTTCAGCTAGCCGGTCCACCCACATACGGTAGCGTTGACGAAGGACGCGGCGCCACAACAAGTCTTCGCTAACCAAGTGAAAGTCTTTTAAGCTGCCTTTATCTGAGGCATGATCAAAGCCGAAGAAGACGCAATGCCCTTTGTTGCGGAACGTGGTCAGCTGATCGTCCATATCGACCCAGTTACGCTGAATTACGTCGGCCTCCTTCAGGCCTGCTTTTTCTTCGGCACTCCAGCTGTGCCACAGGCCTTTGGAGATCTTCAAGGCGCGCTCGGTTCCTGGGAACTGCGTTAGGAAAAAATTATCGAGACGCTCCAACACCGCGATCGTCTCGGCGAGCGGCAGGCTTTGTACAACAAGGGTAATCTTGTTCCCGTGTGCGGCTGGGGCTGCCAACACGTCGGCACACTCGCCGATCAAATATTGTGATAATTCTTCAACAAACAGGTTCACTTTTTGCCCTCGTAAGGATTCAGTACCAGCGCCACAGCATCCGACAACGGGATCAGGTAGCCGCCGCGACGCAGCTCTTCCTCGAACCAGGACGAATCGATGCCAAAAGCGTCGGATGCGTGCTGCGTCCGGGAGCTCGCTAGCGCGAGCTGGATCATGTCCTGGTTAATCGCCAAACCGTAGTGGGCGTAGATCCGATCATAGAATTTGTCGAGTTGGATTCTGGTCCCTGGCGGTATGAGGGCCGCGACCAACAAGCGCACGATGGGCGGCGGGAGCGTCATGCGCATCCCTGGCCCATTCCGAGGCACGACGACGCCGACTTGCTTGCCAATTTTGCGGAACAAGCGTAGGACGTTGTCATCTCCGCCATTGAGCCATTTTTCGCGGGCCTCAGTGGCTGCTGGCTCAACGCCATCGTCATAGTCTTCGTAGACGCGCAGCGACTCGTAAAGCAAATTCTCGATCTCGACATAGGCGTTGACCGCGATTTTCTTTGTGTTGTCGCTGGCTTGTTCCCCTGAGGGGCTGACGATCCAGGCATAGTTCCCAACGAATCGCTCGGTGGCGGCCGAATGAGCGACGCGTGCGCTTTGGAAGCACAAGGTCCGCATGACGTGCAGAACGCACAGATCTCTTAGTAAGGAAATCTTTTGTAAGCCGCTACGCTCGGCGCGGCAAATATTGTCGATCTCCCAGGCGAACAACGATGCTTCTGTCGCGGTGTTCGTCGGAACCCATCCTAGATCTGCTGTGTCGCTCCTGCCTTCACTTTCAACCCCGGCTTCTTCGAACGTTTCGCGGATGAACTCACCCAAAGGACCAATCGCCTGATCGCTTTCGTGCAGTACCTGCTTTAAGCCTGCCTGCAAGCGGGAGCGCAGTGTGCTGAGATCGGTGACGCTGTGGAGATGGCCGTAGGTATTGCACTCCTCCGGCGGGAACAAGGCATGGAATCCCTGGCCCTTGTAACCGTTAAACAGGCTGGTGAGTTGTAGGTAGAGTAGCTCTCCACCGCGCGCCATGTAGCTATGCGCGCTGGTGTTGAAGTAAGGCCCTCTGAGGGCTTCATCCCAAGTCATATTGGGTTCTCTGGCCGCCCCCTGCGCACCACCGTGCTCCCACAGGATTTCACGTGCCAACAAGGTCTCGGAAGCCGGCAAGAAGGTATGGGCGGTCCATGTACGGTCGCCCGCGACCCCAACAAAGCCTGAGAAGACCCCTTGAATTAACCGAACAGCGTCGTTGCGGCTAATTTTTGACCCCGGATTGATGCGCTGTTCTAATGCGCCGACACCTGCCTTGAAGGAATCGATATGGCTTCGATGGCGGGTTTCGAGCTTTGATGCACCCAAAAAAGAGAACAATTTCAGCGCCAGGCGATAGCGCGGGTGATAGGACAGTTTGCTTGGCGTCGACCCATACACAGGGAACATGTATGCGTTCGCCTTGTCGTCGTCCTTCGTGGACGCGAACACTAACAGGAATTCGGCGAGGTACTCAACCGGTGTCTGGTCTTTGAAGAACCGGCGGCCAAAGACTTGAATGGCCGGGTTGACGTCTTCTCTCGCGACCGTCTGGAGTGCCGACGTTGCCTTTAGTCCGGAGTCGGGGAAGCGCGCCATGGTCAATAAATCTCCATATTGGATCGATCAATCGCGATACGAAACACGTTCTGTTCGCCGGTAATGCCGATACTTAGCAGGCGAAGGTCATCCTCAGGGAGCCGCTTTCGGGCAACGAGCTGGGAACAAAACAGATCAAGTTGATTAATGTGAATCGGGTCGAGTTCCTGCCCGAAATCGCCCTTGCTGCGATGGCTAACAAAGTCGAGTAAGGGCAAGGGCAGTCGCATGAACACCTCGCCGTTGGCCGGCGCGTACACCAGGCGCGGCATTTTTTCGGAGTCGTCGAATTCAAGACGGAAGTCGTTTTCATCGTATTCACCGATGACGACCTGTACAGGCTGGGTTGTCTCCATGTCGTCGCGACGTAGGGTGATATACAACTTGTCCTTGATGCTCGCCGTTCGTACGGCGCCAATGCAATGCTCACTCAGCACTGACAATAGCTGGCGTACCAGTGCGCGCCGTTCGGTCGCGGACATTTTTTGTAGGCCGTGAATACGCCATTTTTCCCACGCTTCCAAAGCAGCCGAGCCGCTGAAGTCCTCGGTAAAACTATTCCACCACTGGTTGTCGAGCCGGCTACCGAACATGAAGGTGAGGCGACGAATCGCACTACGGGCCATGCCGCCATGGGCGCCGTCCGCCGATTTACTTTGCCAATACCGCAGCGTCGGCTGCACTACATCCGGTACCGGGGCAAAACTGTTTAGCGGATCCTGTTGAAGCTTGAGCTCGACGGCCGGACGCGTGCGTTCCGATGTGACATGGGCTTGCAACTGTTCGACGCAATACAGGCTGGTGGTCTGCAGGCTGGGTTTGCGGTCCGAGAAGCCAAAAAAGAGTTCGCTGAACAGGTGCTGACGTAAGGCGAGATCAGCGCCGTGTTGATCAATCTTGGCGGCCACCGCTGCACATCCGGTGCCGCCCGTAATGCTGTAGGCGAGGTGAGCGGTCATCTGCCGCATGGTTAACCGTCGCTCGTAGGCGGTGAGTAAGCGATACATCGATGACACGCGCTCTTTCAGCTGAGGGGCTTGCTGGATCGCGCTGACGTTTTGGCGGATGGGACACATTGCTTGCAAGCCGCAGCCGCCACATGCCTGCCAAGACGGATGACTAGAAATCTTCGTCAACACATTGACCGCCGTCTCGACGTTATCAAGCTTGCTCAAGTTCGCGATATAAATCGGCTTGTCGAAATCGTCAATGCGATGGGCCGTATCGTTGAGCGTTCCGACGATGGGCCGGTCGAGCAGATTCAACACCTCCTGCTCGATGCGACCCACATCCTGGCCCATCCTGCTCAAAGTATTGAGCAGTGGTCCAGTATTGCTCACGATCAGCCAGCTTCCACTGCCAACCGCCAGGGCCTCCTTAAACTTGGATAGACGGCTGTCGGCGGTATGCTCGCTCATGTCCTTCAGGATCGAGATGCGCACACCGTTGACGGTCTCGACCTCATGAGGATCCGGTGGGGTTAGGAGCGTATCTTCCGGCGTCATCTGACGCAGTTGCTTAAGCACTTCCAATGCCACGGTCGACTTACCGTCGCCAGCGTGGCCCGACAGGACGACGACGACCTCTTGGCCACTCGTCAGACGCTGGTGGATGTCCGCCGCCATTCGCGTCGGTTCATAAATGCTCGCGAAGTACTTGTTCGTGGCCTGGTACTCGGCGAGTGCATTCGCATTGCCCGCGCTGACGTTGTGCAGCGTGTTCAGATAATCCACGAACGGGTTGGCGAGGTAGGCGGCGTTCTCTTCCGCTTCTGCCTGTGGTGGTTCGTCCCTCTGCGAAATCGCTTCTGATGCCGACTGTGGATCCTCGTCATCTTGTGCATCCGGCGTTATCGCGCTTGCGGTTGCGGGGGCGCCTAAGGCATCGTCGAGGGCCTCAAGCATTGCGTCCGCATCCTTGTATTGCCCGCCTTCCGCCGCCGTTGCACCGGCCAGCCAGGCAAGCACTCGTGCGCCTTGCGGCTCGTCGCTGCTGTGAAGTGCAAGGCGGTCATCGTCAGGTTCGGTATTGCCCCGCAGCCACTGCTCCAAGGTCCTCGCAACCGCATAGAGATCACCTTGTGGGCAGGCGTTCATATCGCCTCGGGAAACCAACGCAGGGTGAACATAGCCCGGCGTGCCGCGCAGACTGATCACGCCCGGAGACGATGCGCAACCGAAGTCGATGATGCCGACTGCGTTACTTCGCATATCGACAAAGATGTTATTGGGCGTGAGGTCATTATGAATGACTGCTTGCGTGTCTATATCGCGCGTGCCGTGCAGCACCGCCAATGCGGACAGCAACACGCGCGCGACGCTCAGGAACTGGGGCATGGATGGCCGCGTTCCGGCTTTGATCAGCTGTTGAACGGACTGGCCTGATACCAAGTCGGTAGCAAGGCACCAACGATGTCCCGCCACCTCCGAGAAGTGTCGTACCCGCGGAAAGAACACAGGCAAATCCAGGCGGTCGACAAGGCGCAACATGTCGCGCTCTTGCAAGGCTTGGTCGCGTGCGACGTGGGCCTTGAATACCTTATGGATGAAGAGTTCGCCATGGTTATCAACCAGAAGCACCTGTGCCGTCGCACCTTCGGCAAGTGGTTTGATACTGGTATAGGCCGGCGCATCCGATATCTCTTCGACCACATGCCCGGTCCTGTCGGGCGAGGTATCGAGTAGGCCAGCAATGGTCGCAACGACATCGCCTGCGTTGGGCCTTGCCGGCGCCGCCGCGGCCAACATGTTCTGGACCAGTTCGCACAAGCGCCCGTGCTTTTCTGCTCCGCCCGGTGAATTTTGGAGGACCTGCGTTAACTCATGTTCAAGGTCGATTTTACTGGATATGTCCTTGCCGACCAGGGCACGGAAAAACACCGCGCCGAGTGAATAAACATCCGATTTGAAGTCCGCTTGGCCCAACAAGAGCTCGGGGGCCGTGAAGGCCGCGGAGAGATGATCTTCATAGTTGGCTCCCAGCACGGTCAAGTTGGCGCCGGGATCGAAGGTCAAATCAAAATCGGTCAGCTGGGCGTGGCCGTCGGCTCCGATGAGAATGCTGCGAGGTTGAACATTGCGGTGGATGAGGCTCGCTGTCGACTCATGCACACAGTCCAAGGCCCGCGCAATATCGCTGACGATTGCGGCGGCGCGTCGCCAGTCGAGACGGGCATTTTCAGCTAGTACATCATCGAGCGAACGGGTATCCGTCCAGTCTGACACCTCGACGATGAGCTTGCGTTCGTTCGGGTGGGCGGCGACTGGGCGAATGCAAGGATGGTGGGGCAGTGCCGCCGCCGCCTTCAAACTGCGAATCTGGGTCTCCGCAATGGCAGCGTCCGTACTCAATTTGCCAAAAACGCGCAAGCGGTAGAGACGATTGTCAATGTTGGGGTTACGCTCGGCAATGTAGGTAATGTAGTTCGGCGCCGACCCACGGTCTTCTTTGATGCGGTAGCCAGGGATTTGGTCCTCGTAGCTGACACCGACCGATTGTTTATCTTTGTTGAGCTGCTCCACCAGACGACGGAATTGATAGTCGTTGAGCACTCGCTCAGGCTGCTCTTGAGGATTCAAGCGTCGCTTGAGGTACTGCGCCAGCTCCTCGACTCCGTCCAGTGTAATCAGCCCATCGTTCACATTCGCGTGGCGCGCCGATGACGTGCCGTCGACGCGAGCGTTCGTATTCGTCAGGGCAACGACGGACTGGACGAAGGGCAGCTTGTGCTCGGCGACGCCACTCAGCGCGTGCTGCACGTAGCTCTTGAAGACCTTGCACTTGCGGTTGTTGACGATATGCGGGCTATCGATGACGGCGCTGCCGCGGCGCCACTTTGGTTCTTGCACGGTGATCGCGCCAAACCAGTCCTTAAGCTCGACAACCGCGATAAACGACCTGGTGACGACGATTGCGTCGCACTCGACATACGAAGCTTTTGACGTATCGTACAGCTCGATATTGGGGTAAATAACAATGTCAGTCGTCTTCGGCAAAGCGTGCTCGAGGAACTCGAACACTTTCCGCTCGGTGTCGTGCTGACAGTGGCTGAAATCTTGGATCACGAGGATGGCTCCGTTACCGCTCATTGGCGCCGCGTGCTAGCGAAACCGCTTGCATTGGGCTGGGCATGGATGAGTTTAGGAACAACGTTTTTAAAGGTTTAAGAAGAGAACTGTTGCTGCGTCGGACCGCCGCGACGTTCGCAAACGCATATGTCTCACGTGCTTCGTCGGAATGATTCGTTACTGGCATGACGCGCTGAACAAATCGCTGAGCTGTTGTTGCTGATGAGTGAGTGCATTTAGTCGCGCATTGTTGTGCAGGAAGCCGACGCGGCGGGGTAGGGCAGCGTGCAAGCAATGTTGATTTGCTCGTCGGCGATGAGGCGAGGGCACACTGCCCATCAGCGCGAAAGAGGCGATTACGGTGCAAGCTATTGATCCGCCCGCTTGTAAGCTGATCAATGGAGGGGAGGCTGTCGCGATCGACCCCATTCCCAAACGCCCTCTTCATCTGATAAGAACCTTGATTGTTAAAACAGCAATTTTTTTGAGGCGTGGGAGATGTCAAGACGGCACCGCTGCTTACCGAGGTGCGGATGTCGTTCCCGTGTGACTCAATCCTTTACAATTAGCAATATTACGATAAATCATTAACAGACTGAAAGCCCGATTGCCCAATTTTTTTACCGATTGAACAAAATGCAACAAATACTTTGAGATGGGGTATATGGCGTTTAGACGGTTAGTGATCGAGTACGTAATCAAATTTAAGTCGGTGATTTTTGGATAGATTTGCGGCGTATGCGGCCTCACATATTTTTATTTGACAATCGTACGT
This sequence comes from Massilia sp. BHUDP2, assembly GCF_046236355.1. NCBI lineage: Bacteria > Pseudomonadati > Pseudomonadota > Betaproteobacteria > Burkholderiales > Oxalobacteraceae > Massilia > Massilia sp. BHUDP2. Next base: position 257,730 of record NZ_JBJUVW010000003.1, on the reverse strand, counting down.
ACGCTGTTGGGATGCGATAAAAAAATAGGGAATCCGAATGGAGATGCGATGAGTGGAAGGATGTTTAAGGCAGAGATATCAAGTAGTGGGGGGAAAGTCGTAGTGGCTGTTACGGCGCCCAATGACGCAACGGCTTTTAGTCGCTCATTTCACGCAATCTGTGATGCCGAACGTTGGCTCGCTAGACTGGCACGGGCTGGTCTACAAAAACGTGAATGTGTCTACTTACTTGAGAAAAGTATTTTGCCATTTGAACTAGGGCCACTTGGGCCAATTCAAATTCTGGACAAAAGGACGTCTAGACGTTTCCAATTGCCGGAGCTATTTTATTGAGCGTCAAATTTGCGGGTTTATCAGCGTAGTATGCCTCGCATACGATAGCTATTTCACAAAGATTAAAATTTACCAATATTGGTATGGTGACATTCGTGGGCATTGGTTGTGACTTTGCAACGTCGCTGGTGGAAGAAATCTCTGAAACACAAGTATTGAGAGGCAAGTAGGCGATAAGCTGCTCCCACACGGCGGGATGACTATCGTACAATATGATGAGGCAAAGCAACGTTGTAGGCATTCCAAGCTAGGCCACCTCAGCTATGGATTCCTACTGTCCGTCGACTCTACAACCCCGCGGTCACCCAAATTGACTGTAAATAAACACAGGTAGCTACGGACGAGCTACAATCTAGACAACGCGACTGGTGGTTGTCACCAGTCCGCACAGTGAGCAACTGGAGAGCGTCTCCAGTTGAATGATCCGAACCATGGCATATAACGAACCGCAAATTGAAGCCCATTTTTCCGGGCACGAGACCTTTCCTCTTCGGCAGATGTGGCTGAAAAAGGCTTTTGACCGTGCTGACACCCGTTGGGTTGTCTCCAAGGAAACTTTTTCCGATGACAACGCCATTGCGACGTTTGGCGTCGGTCGAAACATGGTGTCGTCAATCAAACATTGGGCACTCGCATGCGAAATTATGCGCGAAGATGCTTCGAAGAAAAACTTCATCATCAACGATGTGGCTCGGAAAATCTACGTTGATGGCGGCTATGACCCTTATTCGCAATATCCGACCACGGCGTGGTTTGCCCATTGGTGTTTGGCAGGGCGCGGCACGCGTTCTACCACTTGGTTTTGGCTGTTTAACGTCTTAAATGCACAGACGTTTACGCGCGACGAGGTGATGCCGTCGTTGGCAAAGTTCGCGCAGTCGATCTCGGCTGGAAAAAAGCTTTCCCAAGCAACGCTCGCTCGCGACCTTGAAACCTGCGTACGCGGTTATGCGCCGCGTTCTGCATCGAGTTCCGTCGAAGAGGCAGCCGAGCCAATGCTGGCAGAACTCGGTCTCATCCAAGAAGAGCGTAAAGGCGTGTATTCGTTCCGCCGCGGTCCGAAATCGTCGCTCACCGATGCATTCTTCGCCTGGGCTCTCGTGGATTTTTGGGATCGCTATCACCCCGGCGAAACCTCGTTGACCTTTGAGTCCATTGCTTATGGACTGGGGTCACCTGGAAGGGTGTTTAAATTAGATGAAGAGTCGACCGCAGAACGCCTTTTTGCACTGTCGAGTCTGACTGAGGGTAAGTTGAAGTGGTCTGATACTTCGGGACTGCGTCAGATCTACCGCGGCGAACTCGATGTCGGCAATTTCAAGCGGGCCATGATGGAGAAGTCGTATGAATAAGGCGGCGGAAATACAAATGGGCCAAGCGGTGCAGATCGCCCGTCATTATCGCCGCTCTGTCCGCATCGATGCGGATATTGGACGTGCGGAGGCCCTCGACGGTTATGTGTTGACCGACACCGCTTGTAACGCGCTGTCGATTATGTGCCGGCAGGTCAATGGTTCTAAAGATCGCGCGTTCACCTGGACTGGACCGTACGGCAGCGGTAAGTCGTCCTTAGCCGTGGTCCTAGCATCTGCGTTATCGACCGATAGTGAGGTATGTGCACGCGCTACCGACATTCTCGCCAATAAAGTACAGGGATTTGCAAAGGCTTTTCCAGTCTCGTCTAAAGGATGGCTCGTTCTTCCCGTCGTCGGTAAACGCGGCAGCATTGCCGTTGAGGTCGCGAAAGGCTTGGACAAGGCACTTCCTCGTTCCAAGGCCCACGATGCGAGCCAAGTGACGACGGACCTCGTGGCTATCGCTGAAGGAGCGCGTTTTGATGGCGTGCTCCTGCTCGTGGATGAGATGGGCAAATTCTTGGAAGCGGCCGCAGTCGGTGGCGAGGACATCCATTTCTTCCAGGACCTCGCAGAGAAGGCGGGGCACTGCAAAGGCAAGCTCGTCATTGTCGGCTTATTGCACCAGTCGTTCCGTCAGTACGCTTCGCGTTTGGGCATTGAAGCGCGCGAGGAGTGGGCGAAAATCCAGGGGCGGTACGGGGACATTTCGTTCGTTGCCACCGGTGACGAGGTGGTCCAGCTGATCGGTAACGCAATCGAGTGCGACATCAAGCATCCACAGAGCGTTGATACCGCTCGCACCATCGGGGCAGCGATTGCGAATCGCCGCCCCAGTGTTGGTGAGAGCATGGCGGAGCTGCTCGACCAATGTTGGCCGCTGCATCCGATTACGGCTGCTCTGCTCGGCCCCGCATCTCGTCGCCAATTTGGCCAAAATGAGCGCAGTGTATTCGGCTTCCTGTCCTCGCTTGAACCACATGGTTTCCAAGATTTCCTGCAGGCCTGGGATGGGCAGGCTGCCTACGGGCCGGATCGATATTGGGATTATCTGCGAGCCAATCTCGAGCAAGCAATTTTAGCGTCGCCGGATGGCCATCGCTGGGCGCAGGCCGTGGAGTCGGTTGAGCGCGCTGAGGCGAAGGGGGCCGACGCTGTTGAGCTGGCGCTGGCTAAGGTGCTCGCTTTGGTCGATATCTTCCGTGGCACGTCCGGTTTGTTAGCAACCGATGATGTACTGCGCACCGCTATCCCAGGCACGCCCGAGAAAAAAGTACTCGCAGCACTTGAAAAGCTGAGCCATTGGCGGGTTGCGGTATTTAGAAAGCACATCTCGTCGTGGACGGTGTTCGAAGGCAGCGACTTCGATATCGATCAAGCCGTGGCGAAGGCGCGCGCGACCTTCGCTGGCGTCGACACTGCGACTCTCACTGGGATGGCAAATCTGCATCCAGTCGTCGCTAAACGCCACTACCACGAGACGGGTACGTTCCGGTGGATGCGTGTATCCCTGCATACCCTACAAGAGGCCGAGCGCCTGGCCGATAGTTATACCGCCGAGGGCGGTGAGTTTGGGCGTTTCGCGTTGGTGCTACCCGACCGTCAATCGGTCCAGCAAGACGTGATCGCGAAGCTCTCCGCATTGGAGCGAGACAAAGACAAAACGGTCGTGTTTGGTGTTCCACCCAACTACCAGCTTGTTGCTGACCTGGGCGCAGAACTGGTATCGCTGCGCATCGTCGAAGAAACAAGTCCGGAGCTCGATGGCGACTCGGTGGCAAGACGCGAAGTAGCGGCGCGGCTGTTGGCGGTCAAAGGCGCGCTGGAAGAGTCGTTACGCGAAGCGGTTGCCAAAGCCCACTGGGTGGTTGGTGACAATGCCGAAAAGGTGAAGAGTCTTGCTGCTTTGGCTTCGGACATGGCTGACACACGTTTTGAAGAGTGTCCGAATGTTTGGAGTGAACTGATCAACCGCGACGTGTTGTCCACGAATAGTGTTAAAGCACGTCGCGACTTGATGCACCGGATGGTCAACAATGGCGATCAACAACACCTAGACATCGAAGGCTTCCCAGCTGAACGTGGTTTATACGAGACCGTCTTGTCTGAACCGGGACTGCATGGCGAAATTGGTGAGAACGCGTGGGGTTTCAAAGCGCCCCTGCCAAACGATAAAGCGCGCATGTCGACGCTTTGGGAAGCGACTAAACAGGCCATCGTTGATGGCGGTGCCAAGGGGGCCACTGCTACTGAGATCTATGCTAATTGGGGCCGAGCACCGTATGGTGTAAAACCGGGCTTGATGCCTGTCTTACTGCTTGCGTTTGCGCTGACGCATTCGGAACACATCGCCGTCTACCGTGATGGCATGTTTGAGCCGAAATTGACCGATGTCGATGCGGACGAACTTCTGCAAGATGCGCGCCGCTTCAATCTGCGCTGGGTAGACAAGGATAGTAACCACATCATCGCTCTTGAGTCGATCGCGGCTGCGCTGCAGGCTTGTGGTTTCCCACCGGCTGGACACTCGCCGCTCGACATTTCACGTGGCCTCGTAAAACTGGTGTTTACTCTGCCGGTTTGGGCCAAACGCACCCAAAATGTGTCGAAGCAAGCGAAGTCGGTGCGCGATATTCTGCTGCGCGCAAGTGATCCGAATCGTCTCTTGATGATTGATCTGCCGACGACGCTTGGTGTTCCAATGACCGAGGTCGGTCCGGTGATCGAGCCCTTGTTAAAGGAGTTGCTCGATGCCTATCCTCAGATGCTCCAGCGGGTGGATAAGGCAATGGCCGAGTCGCTTGATACAAGCGAAGGTGCGGACTTGGAATTGCGTGAACGTGCGGAGCCAATTTCCAAGCTCGGCGCAGATCTTCGTCTCCAAAGTTTTGCATCGCGCTTGATGAAGCGGGACGGCTCGCTGGAGGCGATCGAAGGGATTCTGAGCTTAGCAGCGAACAAACCTCCACGTGATTGGACGGACCTCGATGTCGACAGCGCACTGCTTGCCGTGTCCGACCTGGCATTGGCGTTCCGCAAAGCCGAGGCGCTCATCAATGTGCAGGGCGCTGGCCTCGGGCGTGAAGCGATTTCGGTTGTGGTAGGCACTGGTGGCACGTCGCAAGTGATCACGAAGAGCTTCGAGCTTGCACGTCGCGATAAGCAAGTCGTGCAAGACGCGGCAAACAATGTGTTAGAGCAGCTTGAACGTCTCGGCCTGAAGGGCGACTTGTTGTTCGCGGCGTTGGCGAAGGCAAGCGCTGCGTTGTATGAGAAGGAAGCAAAGAATGGCTGAACGACACGTTCTAGGGTTGTCAGGTGGTCGAGACAGTGCGGCGCTGGCTGTGTACGTTCGGCAGACCATGCCCGAAATCGATTTCGAGTATTTTTTTACAGACACTGGCAAAGAACTGCCGGAAGTCTATGAGTTTTTAGGCCGTCTGGAAGGGTATCTCGGTCAGCCGATCCTGCGACTGAATCCGCGGCGCGACTTCGATTTTTGGCTGCGCGAATATGGCAACTTTTTGCCGTCGCCGCAGACTCGATGGTGTACCCGCCAATTAAAGCTCGCACCTTTCGAGCAGTACATCAAGCCCATGCTTGCTGCCGGCGACAAGGTCTTTTCATATGTCGCCATCCGCTCGGATGAGGACTATCGGGAAGGGTACTCGGCAAAGCAAGCCAATTTGAAAGTGCTGTTGCCGTTCCGTGAAGCGGGAATCGACAAAGCGGGCGTCATCGAGATCCTCGAGTCGTCCGGCGTGGGCATGCCCAAGTACTATGATTGGCGGAGCCGCTCTGGTTGCACTTTCTGCTTCTTCCAGCAAAAGATTGAGTGGGTGCGCCTGCGTGAACTTCACCCCGAGGCGTATGAGGAGGCGAAGAGCTACGAGAAGACCGCTCTGGACAGCGGTTCACCATTTACGTGGACGCAAGGCGAGGCATTGACCGAGCTCGAAAAGCCCGAACGCGTCATCCAGATCAAAACGGACTATGAGGTTCGCCTGGAACGTGAAAAGGCGCGTCGTCCCGTCAATCCTTTACGCCAGTGGGACGAACCGATCGACATCGATGATTTGTATGGCGAGGACGAGGGCGGTGGATCGTGCAACATCTGCCACAAGTAGCAGGGCAGTAGACGTTTCGCCAACCACAAAGGGGGACTCGTCCCCCTTTTCTTATGCTCGGCGGCTTCAACTTGCCCGCCACTCTCCCATCATGCTCGGCGGCTTCAACTTGCCCGCCACTCTCCTATCCGCAAAATCCTTTGGGCCACGCGCCGCGGCATATGCGTCGCGTTAGCACTGTCATATACTCAACGGGGCATACCGAGTGCGATTGCGAGCCTGTGGCGTTAGCTGGGCCCGTTGACCGCGAAGCCGCCTGCGTGGCGCAACCCAAGTGAGCCATCCTTATGAGTAAAGAGGCCTTAAGCGCATCTGAAGTCGGCAAATTCGTTGGCGGCTATCTGTACCTGCACACGACTGCCTTACCTGATTTGTCGGAAGCGTGGCGCCAAGCGACCGCGAAAGCAATCGAGTTGGCACGCGTGCGACCGGATCACGAATTTAATGTCATCAAGCTTCACCAACACGGTGAAGAGCTCTCTCTGCTCGACTATCGCAACTTTTTCGACGACCCATTTCCTTCACTGGGAAGGAGTTGGCGTGTTTCGCTTAGTCGCGGCTCAGTGGTGTACCGCACCTATGAGGAATCGCGCAATCCACCTATCTTGCACCGTAAGGAGCTGCTGCTGCCCACCTCGCACCATCGCCTCCACGAATACCGCGCGATGACCGAGGCAGCGGAAGCGCTGGGGCTATTTTCCGAAACCAATCGCATCGGTTTTCGAGCCCAATGGCATGCGTTGATACGCGAGCGGGGGTACGAGCTAGTCGCGGGACAATTTCGTCCGCTTGCCAATTCGGTGACGGACGACGGTGAAGCTTGTGCGTCGGATGGGGAGGAGGGCATCGGGGTTCGCCGGCACCTGACTGCGCTGACGCGTTCGAATTTCTCTTCCCCCATCCAGGCCTTACTGCGTCATGGACTCGTTGGAAAGGACACGCGCTTTTTCGATTACGGCTGTGGCAAAGGCGATGACGTGCGCAACCTATGTGCCAATGGGGTAACGGCTAGTGGTTGGGACCCTTATTACGCGAAGGATGCGCCTAAGCGATCGGCCCATACCGTCAACCTCGGCTTCGTCATCAATGTGATCGAGGACCTCGATGAGCGCGTGGCGGCCTTACGCGGCGCCTACGATCTTACCAAAGGGGTGCTTGCAGTCGCTGCGATGCTAACCAGCCAATGTCCCGCAGATGGACGTCCGTACCGCGACGGCTACCTGTCCTTGCGCAATACCTTTCAAAAGTACTATTCGCAGGCGCAACTGCGCGATTTCATTGAGCATACTCTGGACGAGAACGCCATCGCGGTAGTGCCCGGGGTGTTCTTCGTGTTTCGCGATAAGGAGCTGGAACAGCGGTTTTTGGCGGCACGTTATGGACAGCAAAGCCGCTCGAGCATACAGGGCTGGTCGTATGTGTCTCAGACGAGGCTTCCCAAGCCGCCCCGCACAGTGCGCGAGTCAAGGGAGTCTCGTGACTCGCGTCCGGCGCTTGACCGAACAAGCCAGCTGTTCATGGTCAACCAAGACGATTTTGAGCAATTGTGGCTTCGCTTCCTCGAGCTCGGCCGACCTGCTGAGAAGCATGAGGTCGATGAGGTCTTGCGGGCGCGACTCGAACAGGCGGTCGGCTCTTGGGCAAAGACCACACGTATCGCGGTCGATCGGTTCCCGGTGGGCGAGCTCAGTGCAGCACGTGCCGCACGTGTTTCCGACCTGGTGGTGTTCGGCGCGCAGCGCCAGTTCGAGAAGCGTGCCGTTTATCGAGAGCTCGAGCCAGGCTTACGCGCTGACGTTCGTTACTTTTTTGGCGATCACGCGACCTGGCAAGCCAGCACCCGGACGGTGCTGTTCGACATTGGCAATGTTGCATGCATCGACGCCGCATGTCGCGAGGCTGCCGCGAAGGGTTACGGATATTTGGAAGAAGGGCACTCCCTGCAGCTACACATCAGTTTGCTCGAACGCTTGCCGACCGTCTTGCGGGTTTACGTCGCGTGCGCAACCATGTTGTGCGGTGATATATCGGAATTCGACCTAGTCAAAATACACATCCGTTCGGGTAAGTCCACGCTACTCAAATTTGAAGATTTTGAAGGACATCCGTTGCCGCGCTTGCTTCAACGCGTCAAAGTGAACCTGCGTGATCAAGACCTCGACGTGTTCGCTTATGGTGCGGACTATCCACCCACACTGCTGTATCACAAGTCGCGCTTTATTAACGAGGAGTTCCTGCATTTTGCCGAGCAGCTCGCGTTCGAGGAAGGGCTCGACAAGCTTGGTCTACACGATCTGTCTGGATACGGTCCGTCCGAAACGGCGTTTAATCATGCGCTGGCCGACGCCCGGTGGGAGATCGACGGCTTTGCACTGCGGCGTGCCACGGGGGAGCCCAATATCGATGACCCGTGCGGCGCGAATCTTACCTATCGCGACCTGATCGAGTGCGGTGAAACCCAGGCCCGCACTGGCCTTGCGAACCGTCCAAAGGAGCCCGACACCTATACCGCGTTGTACGAGCTCGCCAAGCATGTGCTTGACCCGGTCATCGACTATTACGGGATGGTCAAGCTCACCTACGGGTTTTGTTCGCAGGAGCTCGCGAAACAAATCAAAGGGCACATCGCGCCGGAGCTCGATCAGCACGCTGGACACGAACAAAAAAAAACGGGCAAACCGGTTTGTGAGCGGCTTGGTGCAGCCTGCGATTTCCTCGTCGAGGATGAAGACATGGAGGAGGTCGCGAACTGGGTATTTGAAAACACGGAGGTCGACCGGGTGTATTTTTACGGGAAGGATCGTCCAATTCACGTGAGCTACTCGGGAACACCGGCGCGACAACTGGTGGCTATGCTACCGACACACTCTGGCCGTCGAGTACCACGAGTGTTGCGAAAAGCACTATTAGCTGATGATGTGCGACGGTAGAGACGAAGTGCATCCCTTCGCGGGATCATTTAGATGTGCCTCTTCTGCTGTCGTGCCATGCCAACCAACCGTGCCGATGTGCTCGTGCGTCGTGCAACGCATGGTGCCATGGCCCATTGCGCTCGTGATATCGAACCACAGCACGATGGAAAACGGACGAGTCGACATGCCCGCGCAAATCATATCGACCAATCAAGTTAGGCGGACGCACGTCACCCAGCGCATCTAGAAGTAATTCCCAATCCGTAAAGCTGTCACAGGCAATGGCGATGCTGCGTGGTAGCGTTAAAAACCACATCGTTAGCTGGACTGCCAGCTGATCTCGGTCGAGGGCCGGGCCTGCGTTTCCTAGTTGTGGAAGTACGGCCGCATGGACGAACGAGTTGCACCATTGCCGTTCATAATCCGACCGTTCCAAGTACAGCTCATACTGCCCGTCTTCGCTCACCATCCCAATGCTGATGAGGTCGCAGTTCAGTAAATCCGTGTATTCCGTATCGAGAAAGATGAGCACAAAATTTCTCCCCAAGGATGTGCGGTGAGGGCTGTTCCGAATAGTACTTTTACTGGTCTACAAATCGAACTATGCCTAGAGCGAACTCGCCAACAGAGGAGCCCTTGGGAAAATTACGCGGATGAGGATTGATAGCGCTCGCCCTTTACTTGAGCACCCATTCTAAGAACGCCGCTCCTACAAGAATCACTATGAAACCGAAGAATGCAATGACTCCCATCGCCACGATGACCTTGCGGTATGCGTAGCTCAGCAAGAAGACGGCAAAGCCCGACACTACGTAGATCAGCTTTGTGGTCGTAGTGTGTACGACAAAAAAATGGACCGTTGAGAGCAAGTGACTTAGCATCCAAATGCTTATGCCGGTTACTACGGAGGGCACCGCCACATCGAGCAACTCGCCGCTCTTACCCTGCATTTCCGCGTCCGATAGGATCCTATTGCCAACTTTATACCAGCCCATGATGTTCCTCCGGTTAACTCTTGTAGATTATATTCAACAGCCGGTGAATGCAATCATTGTTGTAGAATATATTCCGTGGATTAAAGGTCTCGGGTTGCTCATCCTCGGCGTTGATGGGACGAGACTACGAACAAGTGCGCCAGGACTTGGCACACAATATGAAAAGCCTTCGGCACGAGCGCAGCTTGTCGCAGGAAGCGCTTGCTTTGAGTGCCGATGTAGATCGCACTTACGTCAGTCAGATCGAGCGAGCGGTGGGCAACCCGTCGTTGCTCGTGCTTTGCAAGTTGACTTCAATTTTAGGAACTGATGTGCTCAATTTGCTCGAGAGGCCGAGGTAAGCCAGTGCTGAGACGGTGTACTTACGCCGGCGCTCACTAGGTCCGGCCTGGCTTTCGTCCGGGGTATCAGCTTAAATTGTGTATACGGAAGTGACTATAGACTGAGAGGGGGAAGCGCTCGGCCCAGTGGAGATGCGGCCTTTCCGTTGAACTTTCACTTTAACGTCTAAGCACGACGTCGGAACTCAGCGGATTCCGATGACAACGAAAGCCCCGGGTCTCTTCAGAGCCGGGGCCTTTTCTCATCCATGCTCGTTGGGCAGGGCATTCTCCTCAACGCTTGAGTAAGTTGATTCTGCACACAGATCGTTACTGCACAGCGGTTGAAAATCGCAAATGGACAACTGAGGAGAACAACATGGCAGCTGATATCTATTTGCGGATTGATGGTGTCAACGGTGAATCGAATGATGACAAGCACAACGGATGGATCGAGGTCGTAGCGGCCGATTGGGGCGTTACCCAGCCGGCTGTACTCGACGGCGCGCCCTGCTATGAAAGTTCTGTTGGCCGCTCTTAGTTTTTCTTCTCGGTGAGCGCTTTCCATATTTGCGAATTTGCACAACGCTGCGCCAGGGTGGCCTGATTTGCATCAGGAAGTATCTTTGCCCGGCTATTCATCAAAAACACTTTCCTCTCGTCGTTCCACTTTATCTGGACTGAATCAGCCCGGAAAGTTGGTGTCAGTCGCGCAACTTCTACTGCCCATTCCCCAGACTCGACTGTGACGTTGCTGAAAGTAACATTACTCAAGCGTCGTACGGCGAATTGTTCGGAAGAGGGCATTGCCGTATTCTTGAATACAACCGCTTCCAGCGTTGCCATGGTCCAGTCTGTAAAGCGCAGATCGGAGTCGGCAAATAGAGAAGCGCGCACGTCAGCCCGGTTAAATTTGGCTATTTGCAGGTTGGTCTTCCGGACAGAACTGCAGCTGATCAGTGAATCGCTTATGTCCAGGCCACCAGCATACGCCTCCGCAATGTCGAGTCCATCAATCAGCGAATGGCGGAAATTGCCGCGAACGTCAATCGCATTTTGAAGGAACTGTTTCAAGATCAGGCCGCGTTCAGGGCTGTATGCCCGCGCGGTGAGCATTGGCGAGCTGTCGTTGTCGTCTTCCATTAGAGGTTCGACAATCAGTCGATAGGGTGTCAGGGCATTGGTAATCGCGTGTGCCTGGCCTGTCACATCGGCAGACGGGGTAATGTTTGCTCCAGAACTGAAAAATGTTTCGGGAAACTTGTGGCCCCTGTTTTCCTCTGCCTTGCGCGCGTACTCCTCCCGCTCAGCGTATGTTTTCCGTAATGCTTCATCACCGGCCAGTTCCGCTTTCTTCGCCAACCACTGAAAACGTGTCTCTTCAGAACTCGGAAAAATAGTAAGCTGGCTCCAGCAATGAGCGAACGCGAAGTCGCCAACCGTTTTCGCTTTCGCTGCCAACGCCTTCATGTCGATACACGTCTCTTCGCTTTGCTGCGAAATCGCTGTGAGGAGGCTGGACACTTGGCCGCTAAATTGTGACGCCATACTCTGCTGGCTCAAATAAATTTGCTTATCGATCTTCGCATTTTGTGCATGCATCAGGCCATATGTCAGCACCGCCGGCACCCCGGCGCTAATTCCAATGATGATAGTGGTCCAGAATTGCCGGTTCATGAATGAACCGATTAACCTCGTCCATTGTTCAAACGGAACCCGCCGCAGTCGCGGTGCGTCGGACTCCCGGTAGCTTTTTTCGATGTCTTCGAGCGCGGAGTTGACCGACATGCCAAAACCGAACAAGCGAACAACTTTGAACAACATTCCAGCGGATGTTTTGTATCGACGGTTCGAATTGTTAGTTTGCTCAAGCTGTTGCCTCAAGCTCGCCAATTCTGTGCGAAGTTTTGCATTTTCCAGAGCCAGCGCTTGCGCGTTGACTTCCTCTTCGGTTTCAGTTGACATATTTGCTCTGGCAGGCTTGGTTAAGCGATTTTCTCGCATTACTCGAATGCGTAGCGGCAACATGGTCTCAAATAACAAAGAGGACCACAAGCTGATTTGCCGTGGGATTTATCTTGGCGATTCAGATGTTCTGATAAGGTTTGAGTCACCGAGTATTCGACTCAAGTGCCTCTCCATCAAGCGCGACTCTTTATTTCGTGGTCCGATTCATCCCACATCGACGGCGCTTCGTCCCAAAATTGTTCGCTGATTGCCACTTTCATGTTCAACTGGGGATCAGTAAGGCACTCCCGAACATCATCGATAAGCGAGAGAATCATGAAAACCAGCCTGGTCACGACCGCCCTTCTGTTTGCCGCAAACGCCGCACTGGCGCAAGACGCCATCAACTGCAGTTCCTGCGCCGAGTGGAACCAGGCGGTTGCCCCCTTCAACATCCACGGCAACACGTACTACGTCGGCACTGCCGGCCTGTCCGCCCTCCTGGTCACCAGCCCGCAAGGCCACGTCCTGCTCGACGGCGCACTGCCCCAGTCAGCCCCGCTAATCCAGCAGAACATCGAGTCCCTCGGCTTCAAGATGAAGGACGTCAAACTGATCCTGAACTCGCACGCCCACTTCGACCACGCCGGCGGCATCGCGGCGCTGCAGAAGGCCAGCGGCGCCACGGTCGCCCACAGCCCGCACGGCGCCCAGGTGCTGCGCGACGGCACACCCGGCACCGACGACCCGCAGTACGATCCGAAGGAACGCTTCCATATCCCCAAGGTCGCGCAGGTAAAGGAAGTCGCGGACGGCGAAACCCTGTCGGTCGGCCCGCTGCGCTTCACCGTCCACTACACCCCCGGCCACACGCCCGGCGGCACTACCTGGAGCTGGCAGTCCTGCGAGCAGGGCAAGTGCCTGGACATGGTTTATGCCGACAGTTTGACCGCAGTGTCCACCGACGGCTTCTACTACACCGGCGGCGCCGGCTACCCAGACCGCTCGGCAGCTTTTCGCCAGACGATTGACAAGGTCGCCAAGCTGAAGTGCGACATCGTGATCGCCGCCCATCCAGGTTTCAGCGATGCGTTCGACAAGGCCAAGCGCAAGACCGCGGACACGAACCCCTTCATCGATCCAGAAGGCTGCCGCAAACTGGCCGCCGGCGCCGCCAAGAGCTTGGAGGCGCGCCTGCAGCGGGAGCGCACTGAAAAGGCCAAGGCTGCCGGGGGCTGAGGACAGAGACGTGGATTGCTGCCATACTGTCGGCCTTCATCCGCACGCTCTTGAACAGCATGGCCACCGTTACCGAACTCCTCATCTACCCGATCAAGTCCTGCGCCGGCATCCCGGTAGAGGAGGCGCAGTTCCTCGTCTCGGGCCTGGTGGCGCAAGGCGTGCACGACCGCGAGTGGATGCTCGTCACCCGCGAGGGCCAGTTCCTGACCCAGCGCGAATACCCGCGCATGGCGCTCCTCACCCCGCGTATCGATGGCGATGCCGTCGAGGTGACTGCCCCCGGCATGCCGCCGTTGCGCCTGCCGCTCGCGCATGACCCCGCGGCAGCGAAGATGACCGTCCAGATCTGGGACCACAGCGTGGAAGCCGCCGACTGCGGCGATGCCGCTGCCGGCTGGTTCGCCGATGCCATCCAGGGGCCTTGCCGCCTGGTGCGCTTCCGCCCTGACGTGCAGCGTCCCACCAGCACCAAGTGGACCGGCGGCGTGCCCGCCGAAACCCGCTTCGCCGACGGCTACCCGATCCTGGTCATCGGCCAGGCCTCGCTCGACGACCTCAACGCCAGGTTGCAAGCCGACGGCCGCGCGCCGCTCTTGATGAACCGCTTCCGCCCGAACCTGGTGGTCGACGGCATCGAGGCCTTCGAGGAAGACTACGTGGAATCCTTCACGGCCGACGCTCTCGCGATCCGCCCGGTGAAACCCTGCGCGCGCTGCCCGATCCCGGCGATCGACCAGGCCACCGGCATTCCCGGCCCCGACCCACTCGACATCCTGCAAAGCTACCGCGCCAACCCGCGCATGGAAGGCGCGGTCTGCATGGGCATGAACTGCATCGTCACGAGAGGCGAGGGCGCGTCCTTACGCGTCGGCCAGCAGCTCGACACCGCCATCGCGTTCTGAACCCGCGCGGCCGCCCGCATGCGGGCCGCATAGGTGTTGCAGTGTCGTTAAATCGCCCACCCGGGCGATTTTTCGTTTCCAAGGCAAGAAAGATGGCGTAATGTTACGGTTATTGCTGAAAGGAATTTTCAATGCACGAGCCGGATGCGCAGACGCGAGAACTGATGCTGGAGAACGAGACCCTGCGTTCCCGCATGGCGTACCTGCTCGAGCAGGCCGAGCGCAACCACTCGATCATGACCCGTCACCAGGCCTTCGACCTGCAGATCGTGGGGGCGAGCTCGTTCCAGGAACTGGTGTCGACCATCTTCGGCACGCTGCCGATCATCTCCGAACTCGATACCGTGACCCTGTCGCTGGTCGATCCGGACGCCGACATCTACACCGTCATGCACAAGCTGGGCGTGGACTACGAACAGCTGCCCAACCTTCTGTTCTGCGAGCATGCCGATGAACTCGGATTCAGGGTGGCGGAAGGGCGCCGCCCGCGTCCCGTGCTGGGGCCGTATGCGCCTTCGCGCCACGGCGCCATGTTCCCGCAGCCACCCAAGAACCTGCAGAGCGTGGCTCTGGTGCCGCTGCTGCGCAATACCCGCCTGATCGGCAGCCTGAACCTGGGCAGCGCGGACCCGAACCGCTTCACGGCCTCCCTCGGCACCGATTTCATCGAGCACATGGGCTCGATCGTCGCGATCTGCCTCGAGAACGTCATCAGCAACGAGATGCTGAAGTTCATCGGGCTGACCGATTCGCTCACCGGCGTCTACAACCGCCGCTACATCGACCGCCGCCTGGTGGAAGAGATCGCGCGGGCGCGCCGCCAGGGCTACCGCATCTCCTGCATGTACATCGACATCGATTACTTCAAGCAGGTCAATGACAGTGTGGGACACCAGGCCGGCGACGAGGTGCTGCGCGAAGTGGCCAACCGCATCAAGGCCGAACTGCGCATCTCGGACGCGCTGGCGCGCTTCGGCGGCGAGGAATTCGTGGTGCTGCTGATCGACGCCGACCTGGAAAGCGCCAGCATGGTGGCGCAGCGCATTCGCGCCAGCGTGGCCCTGAACCCGGTGCACCTGAGCACGGGCGAGGAGGTGCCGGTGACGGTGTCGATCGGCGTGGCTTCGCTGGATGATTTCGAGCGCGATCATGCGATCGAGGGCGTGGCGCAGGATCTGGTGGCGCAGGCGGATACGGCCTTGTATCAGGCGAAGGCCAACGGGCGCAATCGCGTGGTGTCGTTGTCGTAACCGATTACGTTTTTCGTAGGGTGGGCGGGGTAATTTCGGGCAATGCCCGGAATTACAAACGCCCACGCGGCGATAGTTAAATGCGAGATCATCGAGCACGACAACGGAGTCGGTAACAATCACCGCGTGGGCGGGAGACCCGCCCACCCTACAGTAAGCGGCTTTCGGCACGGCTGACGGCTTCTCCTTCACCCCGCAGCACCAGCACATCCCCCGCCAGCAGCGTCGTCTCCGGATCGAAGTGCAGACTCTGGCCATTGCGCCGGAGTGTCGTCACCTCCGCCCCCACTTCCTCCAGCGCCAGCTCGCGCAGATGCAGCCCGATCGCCGCGGCGCCGCTGTGCAGGGTCACCGAATGCAGGCGCACGTAGCTGTGCTCCAGGTCGTCCGAGACGTCGCTCGCGCCGTGGAAGTAGCCGCGCAGCGAGGCGTAGCGTTCGTCGCGCGCCACCTGCACCCGGTGCACCACCCGGCGCAGCGGCACGCCCATGGTCACCAGCGCGTGCGAGGCCAGCATCAGTGAGCTCTCGAGCGCTTCCGGCACCACCTCGGTGGCGCCGGCGCGCTTGAGCACGTCGAGGTCGCTGTCGTCGTGGCTGCGCACGATCACCGCCAGGTTCGGGGCCAGCTCGTGCACCAGGTGCAGCACCTTCAGCGCCAGTCTGGTGTCGGCAAAGGTGATCACCAGCGCGCTGGCGCGGTTGATGCCGGCCGCGATCAGGCTTTCGCGGCGCGCCGCGTCGCCGTAGGAGACATTCGCGCCGGCGCGTTGGGCTTCCTGCACCCGCTCCGGGTCCAGGTCGAGGGCGTACCAGGGCAGCTTTTCTTCGCTCAGCAAGGTCGCCAGGCTCTGGCCGCTGCGCCCGAAGCCGGCGATGATCACGTGCTTCTGGGTCTTCATGGTGCGGCTGGCGATCTGGGTCAGCTGCAGCGACTGCATCATCCATTCGTTGGCCGCCAGCTTCATGACGATGCGGTCCATGTTGTCGATGATGAAGGGCGCGAGCAGCATCGACAGCACCATCGAGGCCAGCACCAGCTGGATCAGGAAGGGGTCGACCAGCTTCGAGCCCATCGCCAGGTTGAGCAGCACGAAGCCGAACTCGCCCGCCTGGGCCAGCGCCAGGCCGGTGCGCATCGCCACGCCGTCGCTCGAACCGAAGGCCTTGGCCAGCGCCGCGATGATGGCGAACTTGAGCAGCACCGGAAAGATCACCAGCGCCAGCACTACCCACCAGTGCTGCAGCACCAGCTGCAGGTTGAGCAGCATGCCCACCGTGATGAAGAACAGCCCGAGCAGCACGTCGCGGAAGGGCTTGATGTCTTCTTCCACCTGGTGCTTGTACTGGGTCTCGGAGATCAGCATGCCGGCCACAAAAGCGCCCAGCGCCAGCGACAGGCCGGCCTGCTCGGTGACCCAGGCCAGGCCCAGCGTCACCAGGAGCAGGTTCAGCATGAACAGCTCCTGCGAACGGCGCTTGGCGACGATGGTGAACCAGTTGCGCATCAGCTTCTGGCCGAAGATCAACAGCAGGGCCAGCACGAAAGCCGCCTTGAGCGCCGCCCAGCCGAGCGTGATGGCCAGTTCCTCGGCCGGGCGTGCCAGCGAGGGAATCATGATCAGGAGCGGCACCACCGCCAGGTCCTGGAACAGCAGGATGCCGATGATGCGGCGCCCGTGCTCGCTTTCCAGTTCGAGCCGTTCGGTGAGCATCTTGACCACGATCGCGGTCGAAGACATGGCGAGCGCTCCGCCCAGCGCGAACGCGGCCTGCCAGCTGACCTGCAGAGCGGGTACCCACCAGGAAATGAACAAACCGAAAGCCATGGCGGCCACGATTGTCAATACGACTTGAGCCAGACCCAAGCCGAACACGATACGGCGCATCGACTTGAGCTGGGCAAGCGAAAATTCGAGCCCGATGGAAAACATCAGGAAGACGACGCCGAATTCGGCCAGCGCATGGGTGGCGGGACTGTCTTCGGCAAGGGCCAGCGCATGGGGGCCGATCAATACGCCGACGGCCAGATAGCCGAGCATCGGCGGCAGGTGCAGCATCCGGA
Organism: Massilia sp. BHUDP2; assembly: GCF_046236355.1. Lineage (NCBI taxonomy): Bacteria > Pseudomonadati > Pseudomonadota > Betaproteobacteria > Burkholderiales > Oxalobacteraceae > Massilia > Massilia sp. BHUDP2. Next base: position 240,283 of record NZ_JBJUVW010000003.1, on the reverse strand, counting down.
AGGCGACCACGCCCAGCACGGCGCAGCCCAGCAGGAGCAGGGTCAGTTCAAGTCCGGAATGCATCTGCCACGGTTGTTTTTTCGTTATCGTTGTAGTGGTTTGTTACGACTGGCAAGTTTTTTGCTTATCCAATTCGGATATACTGCCACTATGAGTTTAACCGATGAAAAAATAATGCTGAAAAGTTTTGACGCGGACCAGGCCCGCCGTGTACTGGAGCTGGGCCGCGAGACCCTCGCCATCGAAGCCGACGCGATCCGCGCCCTGCATGCGCGCCTCGGCGACGACGACAGTTTCGTGCGCGCCGTGCAGCTGCTGTACGGCTGCACCGGGCGCGTGGTCGTCTCCGGCATGGGCAAGTCCGGCCACATCGGCCGCAAGATTGCCGCCACCCTGGCCTCGACCGGCACCCCGGCCATGTTCGTGCACCCGGGCGAAGCCGCCCACGGCGACCTGGGCATGGTCACCACGCACGACGTGTTCATCGCCATTTCGAATTCCGGCGAATCGTCCGAGCTGCTCGAGATCCTGCCGGCCATCAAGCGCATGGGCACCCCCGTCATCTCGATGACCGGCAAGCCGCACTCGCGCCTGGCCAAGCTGTCCGAGATCCACCTGGACATCTCGGTGGCCAAGGAAGCCTGCACCCTCAACCTGGCGCCGACCACCAGCACCACCGTCACCCTGGCCATGGGCGACGCGCTGGCCGTGGCGCTGCTCGACGCGCGGGGTTTTCGCGAGGAAGACTTCGCCATGTCGCACCCGGGCGGCGCCCTGGGTCGCCGCCTGCTGACCCACGTGCGCGACGTGATGCGCAGCGGCGACGCCATCCCGGCGGTGTCCCCGGACACCCCGCTGACGCGCGCGCTGCTGGAAATCAGCCAGAAGGGCATGGGCATGACCGCCGTCGTCGACGAAGAGCGCCGCCCGGTCGGCGTGTTCACCGACGGCGACCTGCGCCGCCTGATCGAGCGCGTGACCGATTTTTCGAACATCAGCATCCGCGACGTGATGCACGCCAACCCGCGCCGCGTCCATCCGGAACAGCTGGCGGTGGATGCCGTCGCCGTCATGGAAGAATTCCGCATCAACCAGATGCTGGTCGTCGATGGTGAAGGCCGCCTGGTCGGCGCACTGCACATCCACGACCTGACCCGCGCCAAGGTGATCTGATGACGCCAACCGAATTCATGCAGCGCGCGGCGCGCGTCAAGGTGATGATCTTCGACGTCGACGGCGTGCTCACCGACGGCAGCCTCACCTACGGCCCGGACGGCGAAGTCACCAAGACCTTCAACGTGCTCGACGGCCTCGGCATCCAGCTGCTGAACAAGACCGGCGTGAAAACCGCCATCATCAGCGCACGCAAGTCGCCGATCGTGGTCAAGCGCGCCAGTGATCTGGGCATCGCGCACGTCTACCAGGGCATCCACGACAAGCGCGTCGGCTTCGCCGAGCTGCTCGCCGCCACCGGCGTCACGCCGGAAGAATGCGGCTACATCGGCGATGACGTGATCGACCTGCCGCTGTTCACCCGCGTCGGCTTCGCCGTCACCGTGCCCTCGGGCCACCCGGAAGTGCAGCACCGCGCCCACTACGTCACGAAGAATGCTGGCGGGCGCGGCGCGGTGCGCGAGGTCTGCGATCTCGTCATGCGCGCGCAGGGCACCTACGAACAGGCGCTGGCGCCGTATTTCGCGTAACACGGCGATATCGGACACGGGACACGACATGGTCACCTACAAGCGCACCGCCCACCGCTGGAAGCTCCTGACGATCATGATGATCGCGACCTTCTGCGCCTTCGGCAGCTTCTGGCTGGTGCAGGTGATGGAGCAGGAGGACGCCGGCGCCCGCCTCGGCGGACCGGGGGACGAGCCGGACTACATCGTCGAGAACTTCTCCTTCGTGCGCATGACGGAAGAGGGCAAGCCGAGCTACGTGGTGTCGGGCAAGCGCCTGGCGCATACGCCGCTGAACGACGTGTCCCAGGTCGAGGCGCCGGTGATGCAGGGCATGACGCCCGGCCGGCCGCGCATGACCATCGTCGCCAACCGCGCCCAGCTCTACCATGAAGAGCACCGCGTCGAACTGCTCGGCAACGTCGACATCCAGCGCCCGGCCACGCCGACCAGCGAAGCGCTGCGCGTGCAGACGCAGGCGCTGACCGTGCTGCCCGACGAAGAAATCCTCAAGACAGACCAAGCGATCGAGATGCAGCTGGGGGCCGCCACCGTGACCGGCACCGGCATGGTGGCCAACAACGCGACCCAGAAGCTGCACCTGGCCAGCCGCGGCCAGATCGTCTATCCGCCACGCGCGCAGCGGCAGTAGGGCCGCGCCGCGTCAACCCAGGACAAAGCAAGAACATGAAAAAAATCATCGCTGCCGTATTCCTCAGCCTGGCCGCCTTCGGCGCCTCGGCGGAGCGTGCCGATTCGCTCAAGCAGGCCGTGATCAACTTCGATTCCCTCGACGTCGACGAGGTCACGCAGACCCGCATCCTGACCGGCAACGTCGTGCTCACGCGCGGCACCCTGGTGCTGAAGTCCGACCGCGCCCTGGTGAAGGAAACGCCGGAGGGCTACATGAGCGTGACCCTGACCGCCAACAACGGCAAGCTGGCGACCTTCCGCCAGAAGCGCGACGGCGGTCCCGACCTGTGGGTCGAGGGCCAGGCCCAGCGCATCGAATACGACGAGCGCGCCGAACTGGTCAAGCTGTTCACCAGCGCCGAGGTGCGCGAGCTGGAGGGCGGCCGCATGACCAACGAGATCAAGGGCCCCTTCATCTCCTACGACAACCGCCGCGAGGTCGCGCAGGTGCGCAACGATCCCACCGGCCAGAGCAAGGTGGGCGGCGGCCGCGGTACCCTGATCATCGCGCCGCGCCGTACCACGGCGCCAGCCGAAGGTGCAAAGCAATGACGGCAGCCATGAGCGCAAGTACGGACGCAGCGGCCACCGCGGTCGAAGGCTGCAGCACCCTGATCGTCAAGGGCCTGCAGAAGAGCTACGGCAAGCGCTTGGTGGTGCGCGACGTGTCGCTGCAGGTCGAGTGCGGCGAAGTGGTGGGCCTGCTCGGCCCCAACGGCGCCGGCAAGACCACCTCCTTCTACATGATCGTCGGCCTGGTGCCCTCGGACGCCGGCACCATCGACATCAACGGCACCGACATCTCGAGCCTGCCGATCCACCGCCGTGCGGTGCTGGGCCTGTCCTACCTGCCGCAGGAAGCCTCGGTGTTCCGCAAGCTGACGGTGGAGGAGAACATCCGCGCCGTGCTGGAACTGCAGCGCGTGGACGGCAAGCCGCTCACCCGCGACCAGATCAACGAGCGCCTCGACACCCTGCTGGCCGAACTGCAGATCGAGAAGCTGCGCGAGAACCCGGCGCTGTCGCTGTCGGGCGGCGAACGGCGCCGCGTCGAGATCGCGCGCGCGCTCGCGACCAACCCGCGCTTCGTGCTGCTCGACGAACCCTTCGCCGGCGTCGATCCGATCGCGGTGATCGAGATCCAGCGCATCGTGCGCTTCCTGAAGGAGCGCAACATCGGCGTCCTGATCACCGATCACAACGTGCGCGAGACGCTCGGCATTTGCGACCGCGCCTACATCATCAACCAGGGGGCGGTGCTGGCCTCGGGCCGCCCTGACGACATCATCGCCAACGAATCCGTACGGCGCGTGTACCTCGGCGAGCACTTCAGGATGTAATCAAGAGCACCAGGCATGAAACAGTCTCTCCAGCTACGCACTTCGCAGCACCTGGCGCTCACGCCGCAGCTGCAGCAGTCGATCCGCCTGCTGCAGCTCTCCACGCTCGAACTGCACCAGGAGATCGAGCAGATCCTGCACGACAACCCGCTGCTCGAACGGCTCGACGATCCGCTCGACCGCTCGGTGCGGCTTCTGGCGGACGGCGCGATCAATACCGCGCCGGCGAATGGCGAAGCGCCGGCGCCCCAGCCGGGGCAGGAAGGGCAGGAGGGCGCGAAGGCCGAGCCCGAGGGCACGGATGGCGAAGACCATGGGGAGCGTGGCGAGGCGGATGCGGATTGGGGCGGTGAAGGCGGCGGCGCGCGCAGCAGCGACGACGAGGACGGCCGTCCGCAGCTGGAAGCCGACGGCATCACGCTGCGCGAACACCTGACGGAACAGATCCGCCTGACCGGCTGCAGCCTGCGCGATCGCGCGCTGGCCGAGCTGGTGATCGATGCGCTCGACGACAACGGCTACCTGGAAGAGCCGCTCGACGACATCCATGCGCGCCTGCCGGCAGAACTCGAGATCGAGATGGACGAGCTGCGCTGCGCGCTGGCGCTGGTGCAGAGCCTGGACCCGGTGGGCGTGGGCGCGCGCAGCGCGGCCGAATGCCTGGCCCTGCAGATCCGCCGCATGCCGGGCGTGCCCCTGGTGACGCGGCGCCTTGCCTTGAAGATCGTCGAAGGCTACCTGACCTGGTTCGCGCAGCGCGAATACACCAAGCTGAAAAAGGCGCTCGACTGCGACGACGAAGACCTGCGCGAGGTGCAGGCCGTGGTCCGCCAATGCAATCCGCACCCGGGCGCCGCCTTCGGCTCGGGCACGTCCGACTACGTGGTGCCGGACGTGATCGTGCGCCGCGCCAAGGACGGCTGGGCCGTCTCGCTGAACCCGGAAGTGATGCCGAAGCTGCGCGTGAACAGCCTGTACGCGAACCTGCTCAAGCAGGGTAGAAGCGAAAGCCAGATGGGCGCGCAATTGCAGGAAGCCAAGTGGCTCATCAAGAACATGCGCCAGCGCTTCGACACGATCCTGCGTGTTGCCGAGGCAATCGTCGAGCGCCAGCGCAACTTTTTCAGCCACGGCGCGGTTGCCATGCGCCCTCTTGTTTTGCGTGAGATAGCTGATACACTAGGCCTACACGAGAGCACGATCTCGCGTGTAACCACGCAGAAATACATGCTGACCCCGCACGGCATGTTCGAGCTGAAGTACTTCTTCGGAAGCCACGTCGCCACCGAAGCGGGGGGAGAAGCCTCCTCGACGGCGATCCGCGCGCTTATTGCGCAATTGACAGGAGCAGAAGACCCTAGGAATCCTCTATCCGACAGCAAGATCGCGGAGATGCTCGGGGAACAAGGTATGGTCATTGCGCGCAGGACGGTTGCCAAATACCGCGAAGCGCTCAAGATTCCGCCCGTCAGCCTCCGCAAATCCCTGTAAAGCACCTGCCCACTCTCACCTTGTGGCGCGGGCAGGGCACCTTCCCAAAGGAGTGTGTATGAACCTCACAATCAGCGGCCACCATCTCGAAGTCACCCCCGCCATCCGTGAATACGTTCAGAATAAGCTCGAGCGCATCACCCGCCATTTCGACCACGTGATCGACACCCACGTGTTCCTCGCCATCGATAACCTCACTGAAAAAGAAAAACGGCAAAAGGCCGAGATCAACCTACAGGTATCGGGCAAAATTCTGCATGTGGCGAGTGCTGCGCAAGATCTGTATGCGGCCATCGACACCTTGATGGACAGGTTGGACAGGCAGGTTCTGAAACACAAATCCATGCTGCAAAATCATAACCACGTGGCGCACAAGCGCCTTCCGGACAACGGAGAAGCCGCTGCCGCGTAACTGATACGGGTAGCCGCAAACACAGCAAGGGCGTCTGAGGGGACGCCCTTTTTGCTTTTGTACAATACCTGTTACTTTTCCACGCTTCCGTTTGTACAAATGTTCTGTAGAATGCATGTCTTTTCGATCACAGAATACCATCATGACCGATACCGTCCTGACCCGCGTTGCCAACCGCACCGGCGTCATCACGCTCGACCGGCCGAAGGCGCTGAACTCCCTCTCGCTCGACATGGTGCGCGCCCTGAGCGCCATCCTGCTGCAATGGAAGGATGACGCAGGCATCGACGCGGTGGTCATCACCAGCAGCAGCGAGAAGGCCTTGTGCGCCGGCGGCGACATCCGCTTCTTCCACGAGATGGGCCACGTCGGCCCCATGGGCGGCAGCGCGCTGCTGGAAGACTTCTTCACCGAAGAATACGCGCTGAACCACCTCATTCATTTCTACCCGAAGCCCTACATCGCCGTGATGGATGGCGTGGTGATGGGCGGCGGCATGGGCATCGCCCAGGGCGGACCTAGCTGCGGCCTGCGCATCGTGACCGACCGCACCAAGATGGCGATGCCCGAGGTGAACATCGGCCTGTTCCCGGACGTGGGCGGCAGCCACTTCCTGTCGCATGCGCCGGGCCAGCTGGGCCAGTACCTGGGCCTGACCGGCCTGACCATCGGCGCGGCCGATGCGCTGTATGTGGGGTTGGCGGACGTGTACGTGCCGGGCGCGGAACTGGCCGGCCTGATGGCGCTGGTCGAGACGACCCCGGGCGCGCAGCTGCCGGCGGCGATCCGCAGCTATGCGGCGCAATTCGCGGGCCAACTGGGGCCGAGCGAACTGCAGGCGCAGCGCGGCGTGATCGATGCGCACTTCGGCGCCGCCAATGTGGCGATGATCATGGCTTCGCTGGGTCGTGACGAGAACCCGTTCGCGCAGAAGGCGCTGAAGGCGATGCGCCAGCGCTCGCCCCTGATGATGTGCGTGACCCACGAACTGCTGCTGCGCGGCGCCTCGCTGGACGTGGCGGACTGCCTGCGCATGGAGCGCAACCTGGTGCGCCGCAATTTCGAGCACGGCGAAGTGCTGGAAGGCGTGCGGGCGCTGGTGATCGACAAGGACAACCAGCCGAAGTGGAATCCGCCGACGCTGGAGGAGGTGAAGCCCGAGATGGTGGCGCGCTTCTTCGAGCCGGTGTGGCCTGATTACGCACACCCGCTGCGCCACCTGTCCTGACGTTTCTCGTAGGGTGGACGGCTTCGCCGTCCGCGCGTTCAAACAGCCCTTGCGCTGCGACGTCGCATCAATTTATCCCGGAGTTGAACGCGCGGTCGGCAGAGCCGACCACCCTACGGTTTAATGGGACGCGTGCTTCGGCTGCTCGCGGTGACGAATGATCACCCGCTCCGTCTGCCCAAAGTAGGCCCCCAGCCTTTCCGCCATGTAGACCGAACGGTGCTGCCCGCCGGTACAGCCCACCGCCACGGTGAGGTAGGACCGGTTGTCCGTTTTGAACGAGGGCAGCCACTTTGCAACAAAAGCGCGGATATCTTCCAGCATCTCCACCGCGCTCGGCTGGGCGTCGAGGAAGGCGATCACCGGCGCGTCCTTGCCCGTGAGCGGGCGCAGCGCCAGGTCGTAGTAGGGATTGGGAACCGCGCGCACGTCGAACACGAAGTCGGCATCCAGCGGCACCCCCACTTTGAAAGCGAAGGATTCGAAGAACAGGGTCAGCGGGGCATGCTCGAGGTCGGCCAGTTCCTTGACCCAGGCGCGCAGCTTGTTGGCGGACAGTTCCGAGGTGTCGATCACGTGGCCCAGGTTCTCGATCGCCGACAGGCGCTCGCGCTCCTCGGCGATGCATTCGATCAGGGTGCGGCGCGAGGCCGGATTCTCGCCCGGGCGCAGCTCGTGCGACAGCGGGTGGCTGCGCCGCGTCTCGGAGAAACGCGCCACCAGCGAGTGCGTGCTCGAGGTCAGGAACATCACCTTGACGTTGTGGCCTTCCTCTTTCAGGTGGCGCACGCTCACCGGCAGTTCGACCAGCGATTCGGCACTGCGCGCATCGACAGCGACGGCGATTTTCTCCGTGCCTTTTTCACTGACCGCATACACCAGGGCCGGCAGCAGGGCCGGCGGCAGGTTGTCGACGCAGTAGTAGCCTGCGTCTTCCATGACATTCAGGGCAACCGACTTGCCCGAGCCGGAAATACCGGTAATGAGGACGATGTGCATGCTTGGGATGATACCCCAAATGGCGAAGTGATCGTACCTCAGTCGGCGCTCATGGCCTGGCGCTGGCGCTCCATGAACTCCTGCAGCGTATCGATGCCGCGCAGCTGCAGGATGGTGTTGCGCACGGCGGCCTCGAGCAGCACCGCGATGTTGCGGCCGGCCGCCACCGGAATGACCACCTTGCGGATCGGCAGGCCCAGCACGTCCTCGGTCGGGTGGTGGAAAGGCAGGCGCTCGACCTCTTCGTCGAGCGCGCCGCGCTTGACCAGGTGGACGATGAGCTTGAGGCGCATCTTGCGGCGCACCGCGGTCTCACCAAAAATCGCCTTGATGTCCAGCAGGCCCAGGCCGCGCACTTCCAGCAGGTTCTGCAGCAGCGGTGGGCAGCGGCCTTCGATCATGTTCGGCGCGATGCGCGAGAATTCCACCGCGTCGTCGGCTACCAGGCCGTGCGAACGCGAGATCAGTTCCAGGCCCAGCTCGCTCTTGCCCAGGCCCGAGTCGCCGGTGATCAAGACGCCCACGCCCAGCACGTCCATGAACACGCCGTGCATGATGACGCGCTGCGCCAGCTTCTTGGATAAATACACGCGCAGGAAGTCGATCACCTGCGCCGCCGGTAGCGGGGTCGAGAACAGGGGAATGTTCTGCTCGTCGCAAATGGCCAGGATGTCGGGCGGGGTTTCCAGACCCTGGGCGATGATCAGGGCCGGCGGGCCACCACCGATCAGCTCACCGATCACGTGGGTGCGCGAGCTGGATTTCAGGCGGTGGTAATAGTTCAGTTCCTGGTGTCCGAACACCTGGATCCGGCCCGGGTGAATCAAATTCAGGTGGCCGACCTGGTCGGCGGCCGAGGCCGCGTCGCCCGCGATCTGCCGCTCGCCGCCGGGGAAACCCGCGAACCAGCCCAACTGGAGGCTGTCGCGGTTGTCATCGTACAAACGCTGGATGGTCAGCGGAGTCTGCAGCATGGGCATATCGTCGGATGCGCGGCCAATTGCCGCACGGACAGTCTAATACAAATCAGCCCAAGGCCTGCAAGCTCGGTTGCCAGTTGATGATGCGTTCGTGGACCGACTTCGGATCCGGATCGGTGGCCAGCGCGTTGCGCACGGCTTCGTCCGAGAACAGCTCGGCGATTTCCGACAGGATTTCGAGGTGCTGCTGGGTCACGTGGTCCGGGATCAGGAGGAAGAACAGCAGGCTGACCGGCTGGCCGTCAGGCGATTCGAAGGGAATCGGTTCCTTCAGGCGCACGAAGGCCGCCAGCGGCGACTTCAGGCTCTTCGAGCCCTTGATCCGCCCGTGCGGCACGGCGACGCCATGGCCGAGACCGGTGGAGCCGAGGCGCTCGCGTGCGAACAGGTTGTCCGACACGGTAGAACGGGCGATGCCGCAGTTGTTCTCGAAAATCAGGCCAGCCTGCTCGAATGCACGCTTTTTGCTGGAAACTTCCAGATCCAACTGCACGTTCTCGAGCGAGAGGATTTTGCAAAGGTTCGTCATAACTTGTATGCCATGCACAGGGTGGGGTGTGCTTGCGAGGCGGAATTATAGGCCTGTTTCAGGACGGTGACATTCGATTTCGCATCTGTACAGGCATACAGTCACCTACATGGGGACGGTATGGCGAAAGCGTAGTGTTTTGCCATGAAATCGGCTTAGCAATTAAACGCAATTTCCTAAGCGAAATCGCAGGGAAAGTGGCGCAAATGGAGGTGCGATAGCCTTCGCACCATCTTTTCCATGCATTGTGCCCGTTTTTTGAGCACGACGTTCGGATGCCGTTTTTGTATCAAAAACTTGCGCCGGGTGTGGCTGAAAACGCACAGCCGGCTTGCAAGCGTACACGGTTTCAGGTTATTGACGCGCGGTGCGCAGGTTGGACGGCTTGCCGGTGCTGAAATTGGCGCGCCAGGGATTGATGTCGAGTCCGCCGCGGCGGGTATAGCGTGCATACACCGCCAGCTTGGTCGGCTTGCACTGGCGCAGCACGTCCATGAAGATGCGCTCGACGCATTGCTCGTGGAATTCGTTGTGCTCGCGGAAGCCGATCAGGTACTTGAGCAAGCCTTCCTGGTCGATCTGCGGACCGACATAGCGGATCTGCACGGTGCCCCAGTCCGGCTGGCCGGTGACGAGGCAATTCGATTTCAGCAGGTGCGACACCAGGGTTTCCTCGACCGGCGCTTCCGTCTGGTTGGCGCTCAGGAGTTCGGGCGAGGGGACGTACTGGTCGATCTCCACGTCGAGGCGGTCGAGCAGGCTGCCTTCCAGTTCGCCCATTGCCAGGCTGCCGAAGGCGTCGGGCGTGGTGATCGTCACGTGCACCGGCGCGCCGAAAGCTGCGGACAGGTCCTGGCGCAGCAGTTCGGCCAGCGCATCGGTACCAGCCAGGCGGGTCTGGTTGAAGGAATTCAGGTAGAGCTTGAACGACTTCGATTCGACGATGTTGGGCGAATCGGCGGGCGCCGTGATGGTGGCGATCGCCACCTGCGGCTTGCCGCGCATGTTCAGCCACGACAGTTCGTAGGCATTCCAGATGTCGACGCCGAAGAAGGGCAGGGTCTTGCCCGCTCCCAGGCCGATCTCTTCGCGCTTCTGCAGGCGCGGGATCGGGAACAGGAGTTCGGGGGCGTACTGGCTCTGGTACGCGGAGGTTTTGCCAAGTGGCGATTGATCAGGAGTATTCATAGGAAACATGAACGCTTTTGACGTTCGTAGGGTGGGCGGCTCGTGAATTGGTCCACTGGACCAATTCACCCCACGCGGTCATTAAAGTTTGCGTACTCGCGGCGTGGATAACACTGCGGTACGAAATTGGGCACCGGCCTTCGCCGGTGCGACGTGCATAAGCTTGGGGTGAAATCAGCCGAATTCTAGGCGCCGAGGAACAGCTTATAAACGGGATTGCTGCTCTCGTCCCAATACCGGTACCCCAGCGTCGCCAGGAACTGCCGGAACTCCTCCATCTCCGCCGCCGGCACCTGCAGGCCGACCAGGATGCGTCCCACGTCGCCGCCCTGGTTCCGGTAGTGGAACAGCGAGATGTTCCAGTTCGGCGCCATGCTGTCGAGGAAGCGCATCAAGGCCCCCGGCCGTTCGGGGAACTCGAAACGATACAGCAATTCGTCCTGGGCCTGCGCGCTTTTCCCGCCCACCAGGTGGCGGATGTGCAGCTTGGCCAGTTCGTCGTGGGTCAGGTCGAGGGTGCGGAAGTCGTGTTCCTCGAAGGTGCGCGCCAGGAGGCCCGACTCGCTGCGGCTGCCCACCTGCACGCCGACGAAAATGTGCGCCTCGCGCGAATCGGCCATGCGGTAGTTGAATTCGGTGACGTTGCGCGGGCCGACCAGGGCGCAGAAGCGGCGAAAGCTGCCGCGCTGCTCGGGGATGGTCACCGCGAACACGGCCTCGCGCGATTCGCCCAGTTCCGCGCGCTCGGCCACGAAGCGCAGGCGGTCGAAGTTCATGTTGGCGCCGCAGGCCACCGCCACCAGGGTCTCGCCCTTGACCGGATTCTTCGCCATCTGCGAGCGTTCCACATAGGCCTTGGCGCCGGCCACGGCGAGGGCGCCGGCCGGCTCGAGGATGCTGCGGGTGTCCTGGAACACGTCCTGGATCGCGGCGCAGATCGCGTCGGTGTCGACGATGATGATCTCGTCCACCACCTGTTGCGCCACGCGGAAGGTTTCCTCGCCCACCAGGCGCACCGCGGTGCCGTCCGAGAACAGGCCGACGTCGTTCAGGGTCACGCGCTGGCCGGCCTTCAGGCTCCTTGCCATCGCATCCGAATCGATGGTCTGCACGCCGATCACCTTGATGTCCGGGCGCACCGCCTTCACGTAGGCGCCCACGCCCGCCACCAGCCCGCCGCCGCCGATGGCGACGAAGATCGCGTGGATCGGGCCGGAATGCTGGCGCAGGATCTCCATGCCGATGGTGCCCTGGCCGGCGATGACGTCGGGGTCGTCGAAAGGATGGACGAAGGTCAGGCGCTGTTCCTTTTCCAGCAGCAGCGCGTGGTTGTAGGCGTCGGTGTACGACTCGCCATGCAGCACCACTTCCACGCTGGCGCCACCACGCGCCTTCACCGCGTCGACCTTCACCTGCGGGGTGGTGGTCGGCATCACGACCAGGGCGCGGCAGCCGAGGCGGCTTGCTGCCAGGGCCACACCCTGGGCGTGGTTGCCGGCCGAGGCGCAAATCACGCCGCGCTTCAGTTGCTCGGGCGTGAGGTTGGCCATCTTGTTGTAGGCGCCGCGCAGCTTGAAGCTGAACACGCTCTGCATGTCTTCGCGCTTGAAGTAGATGCGGTTGCCGAAGCGGTTCGACAGGGTGGGTGCGTATTCGAGCGGGGTTTCTTCGGCGACGTCGTAGACGCGGGCGGTCAGGATTCTCTTGAGGTAGTCGGTAGTCATGGTCGGCAATCTGGCTGCAATGCCGGCGGTGGATAGGGGCCGGCGGTCCGGACGACACACACTTTTCCTCGCGGAGGGTGACCGGGGCGGAGTGGCGATACGGCGCGCTGGATAGCAGGCTCGGCGTATCGTGTCGTTACGATAGGTGATCCTCATTATAATGGACACCTATCGCAATTGCTCACTGCCCCCCGTCCCGATGATCGAAAACGCCGTCCTCTGGCTGCTGGACCTCCTTGCCGCTCCGACCGTCGGGCTTACTTCCATCTTCATCATCAGCTTCGTCTCGGCCACGCTGCTACCGCTCGGCTCCGAGCCGGCCGTCTTCGCCGTGGTGAAGGCCAATCCGGCCATGTTCTGGCCGGCCATCCTGGTGGGCACGGTGGGCAACACGCTGGGCGGGGCAGTGGATTACTTCATCGGCTACCGCGCCAAGATCGCCTTCGCCAAGGAGCGCCAGAGCCGCTGGTTCGGCTGGCTCAAGAAGTACGGCGCCAAGACCATGCTGCTGTCCTGGGTGCCGGGCGTGGGCGACCCGCTGTGCACCCTGGCCGGCTGGCTGCACCTGCCGTTCTGGCCGAGCGTGATGTACATGGCGATCGGCAAGTTCGCACGCTACGTCACCATGACCGCGATCCTGCTGTACATCCCGGACGGGTTCTGGAAGACCGTGGGCGACTTCTTCGAGCGCCTGATCGGCTGACAGGACATGGACCGCAGCGCACTACAAGCCTACCTCGGCGCCAGTACCTGGATCGATGCCGATCATCCGGACGTAGCGGCCACTGCCCGCCGCCTGGCGGCAGGGACAAGCTCGGAAGCCGACATCGTGCGCGCCTGCTTCGAATTCGTCCGCGACGAGATCGCGCATAGCGCCGATTTCCGGCGCAATCCGGTCACCTGCCGCGCCTCAAGCGTGCTGCAACACGGTACCGGCTTCTGCTACGCCAAGAGCCACCTGCTGGCGGCCCTGCTCAGGGCCAACGGCATCCCGGCGGGCCTGTGCTACCAGCGCCTGGCGACCGGCGATAGGGCCGCGCCGTATTGCCTGCATGGGCTGAACGCGGTCTGGCTGGCGGACCTTGGCTGGTACCGGCTCGACCCGCGCGGCAACAAGCCCGGCATCGACGCCCGCTTCGACCCGCCGCGCGAGCTGCTCGCCTTCAGCCTGAGCGACCCGCAGGAACGCGACCTGCCCGGCGTGCTGGCCGAACCGCTGCCGGTCGTGGTCGAGGTGCTGGAGCGCTGCGACACGGTCGAGCAGGTGCTGGCCGGCCTGCCCGACCTGGCCGACGATCCGCCCTGACGCCGAGTCGGGTATCATGCGGGCCATGAACAAGCCCCCAAGCCTTCTTTCCCTGCTCCTCGTCCTGGTCGCCCTGGCAGTGTTCGGTGTCATCGGCGCCAAATACATGCTGAGCTCGCACAAGGAGTCCACCAACGAGCAACTCGGCCTGGTCTGGCCGGGCATCGCCGCCATGCCGGAAGGGGACCGCAACTTTCTCGTCGAACTCGCCCATACCTGTAACCTGACCATGCGCGAGCCGGTACGTGCCGAGGTCGTCGACTGCCTGCGCTCGGTCCAGATGAACGAGCAAGCAAAGGCCCGGCTGGAGCGCCTGATCGGCCAGGCGCCGGCGCAGCAGCGCTGAAGCATCCTTATGCAATATGCCATTCGTGGGCGGGATGCAAACGAATGATGCATCTAGGCAGCTTTTTGCAAACGTAATTTGCATCTTTTGCCCGCTGTTGAAATTTTCTTGCGTGCCCTTTCTTTTGATTCTAGCCAGCGTCCAGCGTGGTGCAGCGCAATAAGCTAGAATGAACGTCCTTCGGACCCGTCCGACCGACGCCCTGCATCTCATGAACGCGCCCGCACATATCCATACCCTGCTCGCCGACAATGCTCCTGCACGACTGCGCGAGATCCCCTACAACTACACCTCGTTCTCCGATCGCGAGATCGTGATCCGCCTGCTGGGCGAGTCCTCGTGGCGCCTGCTCGACGAACTGCGCGGGGCGCGCCAGACCGGCCGCTCGGCGCGCATGCTGTACGAGGTGCTGGGCGATATCTGGGTGGTGCGCCGCAACCCCTACCTGCAGGACGACCTGCTGGACAACCCGAAGCGCCGCCAGAAGCTGATCGACGCCTTGCACCACCGCCTGGGCGAAGTCGACAAGCGCCGCCTGAGCGTGGACGCCGCCGAAGGCGATGCCGAAGCCTCCGCGTCGCGCAGCGCCGCGGTCGAACAGCTCCTGGCCGCCGCCCGCAAGGCCGTCGACGATTTCGCGCGCGAGTTCCGCGAGACCTACGACCTGCGCAAGCGCGCCAAGCAGGTGCTCGGCGCCTACACCGACAAGCGCAACATCCGCTTCGACGGCATGCACCGGACCTCGCACGTCACCGACGCCACCGACTGGCGCGTCGAATACCCCTTCCTGGTCCTGCTGCCCGACAGCGAGGAGGAGATGGCCGGCCTGGTCAAGGGCTGCATCGAACTGGGCCTGACCATCATCCCGCGCGGCGGCGGCACCGGCTACACCGGCGGCGCCATTCCGCTCACGCCGATGTCGGCCGTGATCAACACCGAAAAGCTGATCGGTATCGGTGAAGTCGAATTGAGCCGCCTGCCGGGCGTGGACCGCGAATACGCGACCATCCACACCTACGCCGGCGTGGTCACCCAGCGCGTGTCGCAGGCGGCGGAAAAGGCGGGCTTCGTGTTCGCGGTCGACCCGACCTCGGCCCACGCGTCCTGCATCGGCGGGAACATCGCGATGAACGCCGGCGGCAAGAAGGCCGTCCTGTGGGGCACCGCGCTCGACAACCTGGCTTCCTGGCGCATGGTCGACCCGAACGGCGACTGGCTGGAAGTCACGCGCATGGACCACAACCTGTCCAAGATCCACGACGCCCCGGTCGCCACTTTCAAACTCGAATGGACCCATCCGACGCCGCGTGGCGCTGCCAAGGGCGCGCCGTTCCGCACGGAGACGCTCACCATCGAAGGTCGCCGCTTCCGCAAGGAAGGCCTGGGCAAGGACGTCACCGACAAATTCCTGGCCGGCCTGCCGGGCATCCAGAAAGAGGGCACCGATGGCTTGATCACCTCGGCGCGCTGGATCCTGCACAAGATGCCGAAGTTCACCCGCACCGTGGCGCTGGAATTCTTCGGCCAGGCGCGCGACGCAATCCCGTCGATCGTCGAGATCAAGGACTACCTCGACGGCCTGCCGAAGAACGGCGACCCGGCCTTCGCGACCATTCGCCTGGCGGGCCTGGAGCACCTGGACGAGCGCTACCTGCGCGCGGTCGGCTATGCCACCAAATCCAAGCGCGGCGTGCTGCCCAAGATGGCGCTGTTCGGCGACATCGTCGGCGACGACGAGAACGCGGTCGCCATCGCCGCCTCGGAAGTGGTGCGCCTGGCGAATACCCGCGTCGGCGAAGGTTTCGTCGCCGTGAGCGCGGAAGCGCGCAAGAAATTCTGGCTCGACCGCGCCCGCACCGCGGCCATCGCGCGCCATACCAACGCCTTCAAGATCAACGAAGACGTGGTGATTCCGCTGAACCGCATGGGCGAGTACACCGACGGCATCGAGCGCATCAACGTCGAGCTGTCGATCAAGAACAAGCTGCAGCTGGCCGGCGAGCTGCGCCAGTACCTCGCCAACGAGCACCTGCCGATCGAAAAGAGCGACGACGCCACCGGCGACACCGTCGACCGCAACGAGATCCTGGGCGACCGCCCGCAGCAGGCGGTGGCGCTGGTGGAGCTGGTCCATGCACGCTGGAGCTTCATCCTCGCGAATCTCGACCAGAAATTGGTCGACGTGCGCGGCAAGCTGGACGAGCTGGGCCTGGACCACCTGTCCTCGACCCTGGACCAGCGCATCGGCCTCCAGCCGGACGCGCTGCTGTTCGACGTGGTGCAGGACCACACTATCCGCGTCTCCTGGAAGCAGGAACTGCGTGCGCAGCTGCGCCAGATCTTCAACGGCGCCGCCTACAAATGCATCCTCGACGAATGCACGGCCATCCACAAGCGCGTGCTGCGCTCGCGCGTGTTCGTGGCCCTGCACATGCACGCCGGCGACGGCAACGTGCATACCAACCTGCCGGTGAACTCGGACGACTACGCGATGCTGCAGGATGCGCACGCCGCGGTCGAGCGCATCATGCGGCTGGCGCGTTCGCTGGACGGCGTGATCTCGGGCGAGCACGGCATCGGCATCACCAAGCTCGAATTCCTCACCGACGACGAGATCCGCGAATTCCGCGACTACAAGGAACGTGTCGATCCGGAAGGCCGTTTCAACAAGGGCAAGCTGCTGAACACGACGGCGGTATCGGCCGACCTGCGCAACGCCTACACCCCGTCCTTCGGCCTGATGGGCCACGAATCGCTCATCATGCAGCAGAGCGACATCGGCGAGATCGCCAACAGCATCAAGGACTGCCTGCGCTGCGGCAAGTGCAAGCCGGTCTGCACCACCCACGTGCCGCAGTCGAACCTGCTGTACTCCCCACGCGACAAGATCCTGGCCACCTCGGCGCTGATCGAAGCCTTCCTCTACGAAGAGCAGACCCGCCGCGGCGTCTCGATCCGCCACTGGGAAGAATTCGAAGACGTGTCCGACCACTGCACCGTGTGTCACAAGTGCGTGACGCCGTGCCCGGTCAACATCGACTTCGGCGACGTCTCGATGAACATGCGTAACCTGCTGCGCAAGATGGACAAGCGCAGCTTCAAGCCGGCCAACCGCGCCGCCATGTTCTTCCTGAACGCGACCGACCCGACCACCATCAACCTGACCCGCAAGGCCATGGTGGACCTGGGCTACAAGGCCCAGCGCATGGGCAACCAGCTGCTGCGCGGCCTGGCCAAGCCGCAGGTGGAAGCGCCGCCCCCAACCACCGGCAAGGCGCCGGTGCGCGAGCAGGTGATCCACTTCATCAACAAGAAAATGCCGGGCAACCTGCCGAAGAAGACGGCGCGCGCGCTGCTGGACATCGAGGACGACAAGGTCATCCCGATCATCCGCAACCCGAAGGCGACCAACGCCGACACCGAAGCCGTGTTCTACTTCCCGGGCTGCGGTTCGGAGCGCCTGTTCTCGCAGGTGGGACTGGCCACCCAGGCGATGCTGTGGGAAGTGGGCGTGCAGACCGTGCTGCCGCCGGGCTACCTGTGCTGCGGCTACCCCCAGCGGGGAGCAGGCCAGTACGACAAGGCCGACAAGATGGTGACGGACAACCGCGTGCTGTTCCACCGCATGGCCAACACGCTGAACTACCTCGACATCAAGACGGTCGTGGTGTCGTGCGGCACCTGCTACGACTCGCTGGCGAACTACGAGTTCGACAAGATCTTCCCGGGCTGCCGCCTCATCGACATCCACGAATACCTGATGGAGAAAGGGGTGAAGCTGGAAGGCGTCACCGGCACCCGCTACATGTACCACGACCCCTGCCACACCCCGATGAAGATGCAGGATTCGCTCAAGACCGTGAACGCGCTGGTCTCCACCGTGGACAACGTCAAGATTGAGAAGAACGACCGCTGCTGCGGCGAGTCGGGTACGTTCGCCATCAGCCGTCCGGACATCGCCACCCAGGTGCGTTCGCGCAAGCAGGGCGAGATGGAGAAGGGCGCGGATAAACTGCGCGACGACGGCTTCAAGGGCGACGTCAAGATCCTGACCAGCTGCCCGTCCTGCCTGCAGGGCCTGTCGCGCTACAACCATGACGCCGGCACCACCGCCGACTACATCGTGGTCGAGATGGCGCGCCACCTGCTGGGCGAGAACTGGATGCCCGACTACGTCGCCCGTGCCAACAACGGCGGCATCGAAAGGGTGCTGGTATGAAGGAAGTGCGCCACGAACCCGGCTGCGAACTGTGCCATCTGACGGTGCCGGTCGTCTGGCAGGACGAGAAGCTCTCGGTCATCCTGGTCGACGACGCCGCCTACCCGGGCTTCTGCCGCGTGATCTGGCGCGAGCACGTGCGCGAGATGAGCGACCTGTCGCATGAGGACCGCCTGCTGCTCAACGAGGCCGTCTACCAGGTCGAGCAGGCGGTGCGCGAAATCATGCAGCCGCTGAAGGTCAATGTGGCCAGCCTTGGCAACGTGGTGCCGCACCTGCACTGGCATATCATTCCGCGCTATGCGGACGATGCGCATTTCCCGGCGCCGGTATGGGCCCAGGCCACGCGCGGGACGGACGACGAGGTCCTGGCCGCGCGCCGCGCATTGCTGCCGGACCTGGCCGCCGCGATCGCGAAGCACTTCAACGAATAAGAGGAGACACCATGCCCAACCCACTTGATATCGCCGTGCGCCAGAAATCGCGCGTGCTGGACATCTCTTTCGACGACGGCAGCAGCTTTTCCATCCCTTTTGAGCTGATGCGCGTGTATTCGCCCTCGGCCGAAGTCAAGGGCCACGGCCCGGGCCAGGAAGTGCTCCAGGTCGGCAAGCGCGAGGTCGGCATCACCGGCGTGGAACCGGTCGGCAACTACGCGATCAAGCCCCTGTTCGACGATGGCCACGGCAGCGGCATCTTCACCTGGGATTACCTGTACAAGCTGGGCAGCGAGCAGGCTTCGCTGTGGCAGCAATACCTGGACCGCCTGCATGCGGCCGGCTTCGCGGGCGACAGCGGGCGCGCGCCGGGCACCGAAGTGCCGGGCGCGGCGCCGAAGTCGGGTTGCGGGCATCATCACTGACCGCTGCCTGAACGGGGCCCACAAAAATAAAGAGCACGTCTGTCGACGTGCTCTTTTTTTTTGGCGCGCTCCCTGGGGAGCGCAGCAGTGGTGTCTCAGGCCTGTGGCTGGATGTTCGCAGCCTGCTTGCCCTTCGGGCCTGCAGTGATGTCGAAGCTCACGCGCTGGTTTTCCGCCAGCGACTTGAAGCCTTGGGTGTTGATGGCCGAGAAGTGTGCAAAGACGTCTTCGCCACCGCCGTCCGGGGTGATGAAGCCGAAACCTTTTGCATCGTTAAACCACTTTACAGTGCCAGTCGCCATGGTAATTCCCTCAATGAAGTTTATCTATGTTATTGCTTTGTCGGACGTCAGGAGGTAGTGGATCCAGCGGCGTGCTCAACATTGCAAAAATGATTATAGAGACAATTTTTTAAAAGGGAAGGAACTTTTTTCAATCGTGCGCCTCCCTTTTTTCAGTGTGGGCCGCCGGTCTCCGGCAGCGGCCTACTAGCTATCAGAAACCTGGTAGAAACCTATCAGAAACTGAGCGGCATCCGTATCGTCAGCGACACGTCCGGGGTATCGCGCGTCACGCCGGCACCCACTGCCACCGACAGCGAGCGTTTCTCGTTGAAGCGGTAGGAATAGCCGATCAGCAGGGTGCCGAGCTGGGTCCTTACCGATCCCGGTACCGTGCGGCCGTTCTGTTTCATGCGCGCCACCGTGCTGTGGTCGTAGCCGAGGCTGAGCGAGGCCTTGTCGTTCAGCGCCAGGCCCATGCCGAAGTTGAAGCCGATGATCGCGCCCGGCGCCAGCTCGCCCAGCGGTTCGCGGATGCCGTTGCGCACCAGGCGCTGCACGTTGCTGCGCTTGAAGTTGTGCAGGTAGCTGAGGTTGCCGAAGAAGACCGCCGGGTCGGACGGGAACAGCCAGGTCAGGCTGCCCTGCAGCGAGTGGAAGCCCGAGCCGGTCGGCAGCGACAGCGGCAGGCCAGTGCCGGTCACGTTCTCGCCGATGCAGCGGGTCTGGCAGTCGGTGACGACTTCGAACGGGTCCTTGCCGGTGGTCGACTTGTAGCGCAGGCCGC
Source organism: Massilia sp. BHUDP2 (assembly GCF_046236355.1). Taxonomy (NCBI): domain Bacteria; kingdom Pseudomonadati; phylum Pseudomonadota; class Betaproteobacteria; order Burkholderiales; family Oxalobacteraceae; genus Massilia; species Massilia sp. BHUDP2. Next base: position 220,215 of record NZ_JBJUVW010000003.1, on the reverse strand, counting down.
CGATGTAATAGGCCTTGTCCGGGCCGCCGTTGTTCAGCTGGTAGCGGCCGGCGATTTCGACGTCGCCCAGCGCCTTGCCGCTGGTGTCGAACACGCGCTCGACCGCGGTGCCGGTGAAGATCTCGCGGCTGACGGTGGCGTCCGAACGGTACACGTAGGGCACCTTGACCTCGACTTCCATCCGGTTGTTCAGGCCGGTGCGGCCGGTGAGCGAGCCGGTGAAGGTGTTGCGCTTGACCTCGCGCACGTCCACCAGGCCGATCAGGAGGGCCGGGATCACGGTGTAGCCGACCAGGGCCACGCGGTTGCTCGACGAGTAGCCGAACTGCAGGGCGGGTTCGAGGATGTACTTGCCGCGCGGCGTCAGCACGCCCGGGGCTTCGAACAGCGGCGCCACTTCCGGCGGGCGCTGGTCCTTCTGGTTGTTCTGGATACGGCTGGCCGTGTTCGCCTGGGCCGGCGGCCGCGCGGCCGGCTGGGCCGGGGCAGGGCCGGGCACGACCGGCGCCGGGGTCGAGGGCGGCCGGCCGTTGCCCGGCGCGTTATTGTTCTGCGCGGTGCGCGGGGCGTTGTTCTGCGCCGGGGCCGGCTGGTTGTTCTGGGTGTTCTGGCCGCCGGTGCCGCGCTGCTCGGACAGCAGCAGGTCGTCGACGCGTGGAGGCAGTTCCAGGTTCTCGGCCAGCACCGGGCGGGCGTCGTCGCGCCTTTCCTCGATGCGGTCGATCTTGGCGCGCTGCGCCTGCACTTCGCGCATCAGGCGGTCGACCAGTTCGCGCTGGGCGGCCAGTTCGGCCTTCAGCGTGGCCAGTTCGGCAGCCTTGTCCGGTTCGGCGGCAGGCGTCCCCTGGGCTTGGGCGACAGGGGCCAGCAGCATTGCCGCGAGGCTCGCGGCGCCTAGGCGCGCGACGTGGGTGGGCATGCGTTTCTCCATCGGCAAATTAATAATATTGCAATGTTACAGGCTTCCTGCCGAGCGCACGATTGCATCCCGAATTGTTGAGTGAAAATTGAGGTCTTTGATGAGCGCCATGCTGTTGACCGTCGAGCTGATGGTCGTCTGGGCCATGATGGCCTGGTGGTCCAGGCTGTTCTGGACCAGGGTGGCGCCGCTGCCCAGGCCGATGTCGTTGGGCGCGAAGTTGCTGCCGCCGATCTGGATCAGGCGCGCCGTACCGAGCGCGTCGCGCGCCTGCATCAGCTGCTCGGCATTCATCGAGGCGACGTCGGGAATGGCGACGTTGGTGCGCGACAGGATCTCGCCGTTGACGGATACCACGCGCTCGATCCCGAGCGAGATATTCAGGCCGCCCGGCATTTCGAAGCCGCCGCGGTTGGCGTCGAGCGTCTGTTCGTCGACCGGCGCCCATTCCTCGGCGGCGATCACGGCCACCTTCCCCTGGGCGAGCGCTGCACCGCAGGCTCCGGCCAGCAGCGTGGCCGCGAGGGCCCGGCATGCGAATTTCGGCCAGCTGATGAGCCAGTCCATGGCATTCCTCTCAAAAATCGCCGGGGCCGAACTTCGGCAGGCCCTGGCTGTATTGTTCCTGGTTGATGCCGGTGCCGAGCGGCGCGCGCGGCGCGGCGCGCCAGTCGTCGGCGCCGTTGAAGCCGGCTTTGGCGATCGTGTTCGGGTAGCGGTGCACCACGAACAGCAGCTTGTTGGCCCACAGTTCCATGAAGCGTTCGCGCGTCACCGAGCGGGCCCCGCTGGACGGATCGCCCAGCAGGATGCGGCCATCCTCGGCGCCCTTGATCACCACGAAGTGGTTGTAGCCGCGGTCGCTGATCAGGACGATCGCCGGCAGTTTCGCCTCGAGCAGCTTGTCGAGCGGCTGCTGGAAGCCGTCGCCGACGAAGCCGCGGGTGGCCAGGTAGCGCTTCATGTCGAGCATGGAGAAGCCCTGCTGGCGGATCTTGGCCTGGTCGCCGGTGAGGAACATCTTCTCGAAGACTTCCTTCTCGGTCACCGGGGTGTCGTAGTGGTAGGTCAGCAGCGTGGCCAGGGCGGCCGAGCCGCAGCTGAAGTCGAACTGCTGGCGGGTGGTCTTGCGAAACTTGATCTCTTTGAGAGAGGTGACCGGCACCGTGGCGCGCTGGCCGACGGCCAGCTCGATGCTCGATGCCAGGCACCCGGGTGCCAGCAAGATGCCGCCCACGGCGGCACAGATGGCGACGTACGTTTTCATAAAGCCTTCATGCCTATTGCAGGCGCAGGTTGATGACGGTGGCGTTCTGGATCAGCACGTTCGAACCGCTGTTCTGAATCACCATCGGCAGGCCTTGCGCGTTCGCGAACGAACCGCTGTCGATGACGTTGTTGCCGCTGACCGTATTCACTGCGGTGTTGTTGCCCACCGTGCCGCCCAGCACCGCTTCGCTATGCATGGTGTCGTCCTTGCCGGAAGTGCGTCCCAGGCGTTCGCTGGTGACGGCTTCGCCCCAGATGCCGGCCTCGCTGCGTGTTGCCGGGGCCACGTTCACTTCGGCCAGGAAGTCGAGCTTGATCGGCAGCTTCTCCTGGTCGGCGGCCTGGACCGCCAGCGGGAGCGCGACAAGCGCCGCCAGCACGAATCGGTTCACAGGTTTCATAAGCACTCTCCTCGATTCCGAAAAACCGCCGCGCGGCGGATGCCGCGCGGCGGTGACTGCTGGTCTTACTGGCCGCTGCCCACGTTCATGTTCGACTGAACGTTGACGCTTTGCTGGATCAGCGAGGAGAAGCCGTTGTTCTGGCTGATCACGGAGACGCCGGCTGCCGACTGGGCGATGTTCGACATGGTGTTCGACATGTCGAAGGCGCCGGTAGTCACCGACTGGGTGCCGCCGTTGCCGCCGGTACCGTTGCCGCCGTTGCCGGCCATGGCTTCGCCGCCGGTGGTGGTGCCGCCTGCGCCGCCGGCGCCGCCGGTCGAGGTGCCGCCCATGCCGCCTTCGCCGCCGTTACCGCCGGTGCTGGCGCCCGAGGTGCCGCTGCCGCTGGTCGAATCGCCGTTGGTGGCGTCGCCGGCTGCTGCGCCGCTGCCGCTGGTGTTCGAGGCTGCGCCGCTGGCTGCGCCCGAACCGCCTGCGCCGCCTGCAGCACCCGAACCGCCTGCCGCGCCGGCGCCGCCGTCGCCGCCCGAGCCGCCTGCGCCGCCCATGCCGCCTTCACCGCCCGCTGCGCCTGCGCCGCCGGTCGAGGTGCCCGAAGCGCCTGCGCCGCCGGTCGAGGTGCCGGCTGCGCCTGCGCCGCCGGTCGAGGTGCCTGCTGCGCCTGCGCCGCCTGCGCCGCCTTCACCGCCGGTGCCCGAAGCGCCGGCGCCGCCGGTGCCCGAACCAGCAGCACCGCCGGTGCCGCTCAGGGCTGCGCCGGCACCGCCGGTGCCGCCGGTTGCTGCGCCGCCGGCTGCGCCTGCGCCGCCGGTCGAGGTGCCCGAAGCGCCCGAGCCGCCTGCGCCGCCTGCTGCGCCTGCGCCGCCTGCGCCGCCGGTCGAGTCGCCGCCGGTGTTCATGGTGTCGCCGTTGGTGCCGGCGCCCGAGGTCACCGAACCGGCGGTGCCGTTGGCAGCGCCGCTGGTGCCGCCTGCGCCGCCTTCGGTGCCAGGCATCACCGCGCCGCTCGAGGCGCCGTTGTCGCCCTGGCCTGCGCCGCCGGTGCCGGCGCCGCTCGATGCGTTCTGGGTCGAGCCCGACGAGGAGCCGCCTGCGCCGCCCATGCCGCCGAGGCCGCCGGCTGCGCCTGCACCGCCGGTGGCGCCCGAGCCGCCGCCCATGCCGCCGTTACCTGCGGTTGCGCCGCCGTTGTTGCCGCCGTTGCCGCCGTCGAGGGCGCCGGTTGCGCCGCCTGCGCCGCCGGTTGCGTCGCCGCCCAGGCCGCCAGTGCCTGCACCGCCCGAGGCGCCCGCGCCGCCCATGCCGCCGGTGGCGCCCGAAGCACCGCCCAGGCCGCCGGTGGCGCCCGAGCCGCCGCCCATGCCGCCGGTAGCGGTCGAGCCGCCGCCGAAGCCGCCCGAACCGCCAGCCGCGCCTGCGCCGCCGGCGTTGCCGCCTGCGCCTGCACCGCCCATGCCGCCGGCTGCACCCGAGCCGCCCATGCCGCCCGCTGCGCCCGAGCCGCCCATGCCGCTCGATGCGTTACCGGTGTTGCCGCCTGCGCCGCCTGCGCCGCCGGCTGCGTTGCCGACCGAGGCTGCGCCGCTCGAGGCGCCGCCGCTGATGCCCTGGCCGCCTGCGCCGGCCGATGCGCCGTTGGCGCTACCGGCTGCACCGCCGGCTGCACCTGCAGCACCGTTTGCCTCGCCGCCGGTGGCCACGCCGCCTGCCGCGCCGTAGCCTGCCGCGCCGTTGGCGTTGCCGCTGCTGTTGGCGACGTTGCCGATGTTGTTGATACGGTTGCCGCTGACTTCACCGGTCAGGTTGCTGATCGAATTGGCGCTCGAGGTGTTGTAGGAGTTGCTCATGCTCGAGGTCGCGTTGCCGCCGTTGTTGGCGGCAGCTGCGCCGGCAGCCGAAGCGGAAGCGTTGCCCGAGCTGCGGTTCTGGCCCGAAGCGTCGCGCGAGTTGTTGGTGTTGGTGGTGTTCGTGGTGGTGCTGTTGTCCGAACGGTCGCTGTTGTCCGAACGGTCGCTATTGTCCGAACGGTCGGTATTGGTCGTGGTCGTGTTCGTGCGGGTGCTGTTGTCCGAGTTGTCGCTGTTGTTCGAACGGTCGCTGTTGTCCGAACGGTCGGTGTTGGTCGTGTTCGTGGTCGTGTTCGTGCGGGTGCTGTTGTCCGAGTTGTCGCTGTTATTCGAGCGATCGCTGTTGTCGGTATTGGTCGTGGTGTTGGTACGGGTGCTGTTGTTGGTGTTGTCGGTCGTGTTCGTGCTGTTGTTCGAACGGTCGATATTGGTGGTTTGCGTGTTGTCGCCGCGGACGCGGTCGACGGTGGTGTTGCCGTCTTGTGCGTGGGCCAGACCAAATGCCGAAGCGATCGCGATCGCCAGAATAGTGCGCTTCATCTGTTACTCCCCTAAGTGTGTCACTGAAAAGTTGAAATGCCCGGCGTTCCATGTCACCGGTCCATCTCCCTCATAGCAGTTTGCGTGCCAGCTCTTTAAAATCTTGCAAGTCTTTGATTAATCTGATGATTTTTATGCTGAGCAAGCTTGTAGGACTAAGTTGATGAGGCAGTTCAATAACTCTGAAAAAAGCTGTCTCAAAACTGTGACAGTTGTAACAAGATTGTCACCAGACTGTATCACCCTGTAACAGCGCGCACAGGCGTGCAGAAGCAAACGCGGAATTGCGCTTGCTTCGAGAATGTAGGAAAAAAAGAGGGGGAAAGCGCCGGGGACCAGCGTGATCAGGGAGCGATCGAGTGCTTGGCCATCAGGCGATACAGCGTCATGCGCGAGACACCGAGTTCGCGCGCCGCCTGGCTGATGTTGTTGCCGCACTTGGCCAGGCTGTTCCAGATGGCGGTGCGTTCCGCGCTGCCGCGCGAGTGGTCGAGGTCGTCACGCAGGATGATGGCGTCGTCCTGTGGCGCCAGCTCGAGGTCTTCCGGCATGATGAGACGGTGCTCGGCGAGCACCATGGCGCGCCGCATGCGGTTGATCAGCTCGCGGATATTGCCCGGCCAGTCGTGCTGGGCCATGGCGCGCAGGGCCTGCTTGCTGATGCCCTTGAGCTGCGGGCTCTTCTCATCGGCAAATTTGTTAAAAATGATCTCGGTGAGCAAGGGCAGGTCTTCCTTGCGCTCGCGCAGCGGCGGTACCCGGATCGGGAACACGCTGAGCCGGTAATACAGGTCTTCGCGGAAGCGTCCCGCGGCCACCGCCTTGGGCAGGTCGACGTGGGTGGCGGTGATCACGCGCGCGTCGACCGCCACCGTTCGGGTGCCGCCCACGCGGTAGATGGTGCGTTCCTGCAGGAAGCGCAGCAGGCTGGCCTGCAGGTCGAGCGGCAGGTCGCCGATCTCGTCCAGGAAGATGCTGCCGCCGGAAGCCGCTTCGATCAGGCCCGGCTTGTCCTTTGCCGCGCCGGTAAAGGCGCCGCGCTCGTAGCCGAACAGCTCGGAGTGGATCAGCGAGGGCGGAATCGCGGCGCAATTGATGGCGATGAAAGGCCCGCCGGCGCGCGGCGATTGCGCGTGGATTTCCTGCGCCGCCAGTTCCTTGCCGCTGCCGCTTTCTCCCGAGATCAGCACCGGCGCATCGACTGCGGCGATCTTGTCGATGTGGGCGCGCAGGCGCCGGATCGCCACTGAGTCGCCGTCGATGTGGCGCGCGCTGGAAGCGCGCTTGTGCGGCGGCGTGGACCTGGCCAGCATGGCCATGCCGTGCGCGTGGCCGAGCGAATGGTGCAGGCGCACGGTGTCGACCGGACGGGTATGGAAATCGCACAGGTGGGTGGCGATGGCCTGGCGCAGCTGCGGACGGTGCAGCAGGTCGGGGCCGAATACGCCGATCCAGCGGATGTGATGGTGCTGCTGCAGGAAGCGTTCCGTCTCGTCATGCTCGAGGCTGCCGTCGCCGTCGAGCAGCAACCCGACCGCGTAGTGCTGCTGTGCAAGCACCTTGCGCGCAGCCGCGATACTGTCGACCGTGCATACGTCCCAGCCTCGCAGGTCGCCGCAGGCGGCGCGCATGCCCGCATTCCCTTCGTTGGTGATGCATAAGAGTCGTTTGACCGACACATTAACCTCGTTCTTATTCGTTATTACTGGTCATGCAGGCGACGATGTCGGCCGGATGCCCGAGGCTTAGGTAAAAACATCGGACAGGAAATGCCGGATTCGTCCGACACCGCGTTGACTGTCATTTAACCAGAAGCGGCCACTCTTTGGCGCACAAATATTGTTGAGTTGGTAATCTGCATCGAAAAAATTCCTACAAGAATCAATGCCTTACAGCATTACTTCAGTTTTGCTGCTGGCGGCAGCACTGGCCAGCAGGCTGACCAGGCGCTCGATCGGATAGGGTTTGGCGAGCACCCGTACGCCGGGAATCGCCGGCTGGCGTTCGGTGTAGCCGGTGGCCAGCACCACCGGCAAGCCGGGGTCGCGCTGGCGCACGATGGCGGCCAGGTCGATGCCGCTCACGCTGCCCGGCATGACGATGTCGGAGAACACCACGGCGGGACGGGCGCCGCCCTCGAGCAGAGCCACGGCTTGCTCGCCGTCATGCGCGACGAGCACCTCGAAGCCGGCGTCCTGGAGCGCCTGCGAGACCGCTTCGCGCACCAGCGGGTCGTCTTCGACGAACAGCACGGTGCCGCGGCCGCGCGGCAGCGGGGCTTCCGCCGGCGCAGGCGTCGGCGCTTGCGCCGCCTGTTGCGCGCGCGGCAGCCAGATGTCCACCCGCGTGCCCTTGCCGGGTTCGCTGTCGAGCAGCAGCAGGCCTTGCGACTGCAGGGCGAAGGCGTAGGCCTGCGGCAGCCCCAGGCCAGTGCCCTGGCCCTGGCCCTTGGTGGTATAGAAGGGATCGAGCGCGCGCGCCTGCACCTCGGGCACCATGCCCTTGCCGGTATCGCTGACGGTCAGGCGCACGTAGTCGCCGGGCGCCAGCGCCTCGAGGGCGGAACCTGCGGGCGGATGGGCGAGGGCGACATTGCGCGCCTCGATGCGCAGCACGCCGCCGTGCGGCATGGCGTCGCGCGCATTGACGGCCAGGTTCAGCAGCGCCAGCTCGAACTGCAGGGGCTCGACCTTGATCGGCCAGGCCGGCTCGTCGCAGTCGATCTGCAGCGCGATGTCGGCGCGCAGGGCGCCGCTCATCAGCTGGCGCGCGCTGCGCAGCTGCTGGCAGGCATCCACCGTTTCCTGGCGCGCTTCCTGGATCCGGCCGAAGGAGCCGAGCTGGCCGGTGAGGGCGGCGGCGCGCTGCACGGTCTTCTTGCAGGTCTGCAGCAGGCCGCCTACCTTGTCGTCCTTGTTCCTGAATTCGGCCAGCTGCAGCGCCGTGCTCAGGGTCTGCAGCAGGTTGTTGAACTCATGGGCGATGCCGCCGGTCAGGCGGCCCAGCGCCTCCAGCTTCTGCGACTTGAGCAGGGCGCCCTGCGCCCGTTCGGTGGCGGCGACGGCTTCGGCCACGCGCTGCTCGAGGTCCTGCTGCGCCTGGCGGATTTGCCGTCCGGCATCGAGCATGCGCTGCGCCACGTTGTCGATCTCGACGATGCCCTGGGGGCGGTAACCCGGTTCCTTGCCCTGGCCGAGTTCGTCGGCGGCAAGGCCAAGATGTTCGATCGGCCCGATCGCGCGCCGCGCCAGCCAGCGCGCCGCCAGCACGCCGGCGGCGAGCAGGGCCGCCATCAGCCCGGCCAGCATGGCCGCGGCTTCCAGCGGCACGCGCCGGATTTCGCTCACCGGGATGCTCACAATGACCTTCCAGTCCGATAAGGGCACCGTGCTGAAGAAAGCGCGCACGTCGATTCCGTCAAGGGTGCGGCTCGGGTAGATACCCTCGCGGGAGCGGCTCAGGATCTCGCGGCTGTAATTGCGCACCGGCTTGCCGACGAACTGTTCCGGCTGGCGCGAACGGGCCAGCACCACGCCCTTGCGGTCGACGACGGTGGCAGTCCATTCGGTACGGAAATGCTGGCGCTCCACCAGCTTTTGCAGGCTCGCCACGCTGACGCCCAGCAGCAGGTGGTAGCGCACGGCGCCGTCCACCATCACCGGCACCTGCACGCTGTAGTCGTAGATCTTGCCGATCGGCGCCATGAAGACATCGGACACGTAGGTAGCCGCGGGGCCGCCTCGCTGCATCAGTTCGCCGATGTTGGACGAGCGCCGGGTCGGCAGCGCCGCGCCGAAGGGCTTGCGTGTGTTGATCAGCTGCCTGCCATCCAGGTCGGCCAGCACAATCACAGTGTCCCATGCCGGCGCCATGCTGCGCGCATGTTCGTAGAATTCGCGCAGGTCGCCCTGGCGCAGGGAAGGGGCGACGGCCAGGGTGTGCAGGACCGCGGTACGCGCATGCAGTTCATTGTCGACCATCAGGGCAAAGGCGCGGGTGGCCTCGCTCACGCTCTGCACCTGCGATTTCTGCTCTTCCCGATAGACGTAGCTGACCGCGAGCGCGGCTGCGATGAAGGAGGGAACCAGGATTGCCAGGACCAGGATCAGGAGACGGCTGCGGATACGCATGGGATGGCTGGAAAGCCGCTATCTATGCAATTTGACGATTATACAAGAGCTGCAATATTGTCAGAAACGCTATCGGAGCGTGCCCGGCCCGCCAAACGGCGCCGGCGCGGCCAGCTTGTATAATGTTGGCAACCCTACACCGCAAGCACATATGACCAATACCACCCACTTCGGCTACAAGACCGTCGCCGAGGACCAGAAGGTCCAGGAAGTCGCCAAGGTCTTCCATTCGGTCGCATCGAAATACGACGTCATGAACGACCTGATGTCGGCCGGCCTGCACCGCGCCTGGAAGATGTTCACGATCGCCCAGGCGGGCGTGCGTCCGGGCTTCAAGGTGCTCGACATCGCCGGCGGCACCGGCGACCTGGCCAAGGCCTTCGCCAGGCAGGCGGGCCGCACCGGCGAGGTCTGGCTCACCGACATCAACGAATCGATGCTGCGCGTGGGCCGGGATAGACTATTGAATAAGGGCCTGGTGACCCCAACTTTGCTGTGTGATGCAGAGAAGCTGCCCTTCCCGGACAATTATTTCGACCGGGTCAGCGTGGCCTTCGGCTTGCGCAACATGACGCACAAGGACCAGGCGCTGGCGGAAATGCGCCGCGTGCTCAAGCCGGGCGGCAAGCTGCTGGTGCTGGAATTCTCGAAGGTCATCGAGCCGCTGCAGAAGCCCTACGACCTGTATTCGTTCTCGGTACTTCCGTGGCTGGGCCAGAAGATCGCGGGCGATGCCGAGAGCTATCGCTACCTGGCAGAATCGATCCGCATGCATCCGGACCAGGAAACCCTGAAGTCCATGATGCTCGACGCGGGACTGGAGCGGGTCCAGTACCACAACCTGACAGCGGGTGTGGCTGCACTGCACACCGGTATCAAACTGTAGGATGACAGAGGAAGCAAAGATGAAAAAATTCGTGGCAACCATGGTTCTGGCGCTCACCGCGGTCTCGATGATCGCGGAAGCCACTGCACGCCCGATGGGCGGCAAGCGCTCGATCGGCCGCCAGTCGCAGCCCGTGAAGCAGATGCAGGCCCCGGCCCCGGCGCCGACCCCGGGCATGCAGCCGCAGCGCGCGCCTGCCGCGGCGCCGGCTGCCGCCGGCGCCGCCGGTGCGGCCGCTGCCCAGGCCAAGCGCCCGAGCATGTGGAAGGGCATCCTCGGCGGCGCCCTGCTGGGCCTCGGCCTGGGTGCGCTGCTGTCGCACTTCGGCATCGGCGGCGCCCTGGCGAGCGCGATCTCGGCGATCCTCATGATCGGCCTCTTGGTGCTGGCCGTGCTGTTCATCGTGCGCATGTTCCGCCGCAAGGACACCCCGGCCAACCCGGCCTTCGGCGGCGGCTACACCAACCCGGTGCCGGCCGGCGCTTCGCCGAATCCGGCTGCCGGTGCGGTCGCGACCCCGGAAATCGGTTCCGGTCTGCGCCAGCCGGCGGGTTTCCAGAGCCAGAACGGGTTCGGCGGCGTCTCGCTGGGCAAGCCTGATGCGGCAGCGCCTGCGGCGCACCAGCAGTGGGGCGTGCCGGCCGACTTCGACCAGGACGCCTTCCTGCGCCATGCGAAAGCGTCCTTCATCCGCATGCAGGCCGCCTGGGACCGTGGCGACACCAACGACCTGCGCGAGTTCACCTCGCCGGAAGTGTTCGCCGAGCTGAAGATGCAGATCCAGGAACGCAACGGCGCCACCGACTTCACCGACGTGGTGACGATCGACGGCCAGCTGCTGGGCATCGAGACCACCGCCACCGACTACCTGGCCAGCGTGCAGTTCAATGGCATGATCCGTACCGCCCCGAACGCGCCGGCCGAGCCCTTCGTGGAAGTGTGGAACATGTCCAAGCCGCTGTCCGGCCAGGGCGGCTGGGTACTCGCCGGCATTCAGCAAGTTGCTTAATATTTTCCAGTTAAGTTCCGTGCTGCCGGGTTTGCGCCCGGCAAACTGGTAAGATCGAACCGCCCGCTAACACCGGGCGGTTTTTTTATAACGTGTGCTGCCAATGATCCCGAGTTCTTCCATGCTGGCGACGCCCGCCGTCGCCACGATCAACCACCTGCTGGCCCAGGAAGCCTGGGCGCGCGAGTCGCTCGTGCGTCACGCCGGCAAGGAAGCCTGCATCGATACGGGCCACCTCCAGCTGCGCCTGCGCGTGGCGCGCGATGGCATGCTCGAGCCCGGCACGGCCGAAGGCCCGGCGAACGTGACCATCCGCGTCAAGCTGACCGACCTGCCGCTGATCGCCCAGAACCGCGACCGTGCTTTTTCTTACGTGAAAATCGAAGGCGACGCCGAGTTCGCCAACACCATCTCCTCGCTGTCGAAAGGCCTGCGCTGGGATGCCGAGTACGACCTGGAGCGCATCGTCGGCCCGCTCGGCGCGCGCGGCCTGGTGCAGGGTGCGCGTGGGGCGGCCACCGGGGTGCTGGGCGCCGGCCGCCGGCTGGCCGAGAACATGGCCGAGTTTCTGCTGGAAGAGCGGCCCGTGCTGGTGCGTCCGACGGCCGTCGACGAATTCGCCGCCGACGTGGTGCGCCTGCGCGACGACGTCGAGCGTACCGCCAAGCGCATTGCAAAACTGGAGCAGCGCCTGGCGCAGAGCGCTGCTCCGACGAAGAGCGTGATATTGAGTCCGGATAACTGATGATATTGAAATTCCTGCGCCTGCTGAAAATCCTCGCTGTCGCGACCAAGTACGGTCTCGACGAAATCGCGGTCACGAGCCTGCATGCTCCGCGCACTGCGCGTGTCATGAGCACCCTGTTCTTCTGGCGCCGCATCACCTCGCCGCGCGCCATCCGCCTGCGCCAGGCGCTCGAAGAGCTGGGGCCGATCTTCATCAAGTTCGGCCAGGTGCTGTCGACCCGGCGCGACCTGATGCCGCAGGATATTGCCGACGAGCTGTCGCTGCTGCAGGACCGCGTGCCGCCCTTCGATTCCGACCTGGCGATCGCCCAGATCACCGAGGCGCTCGGCGCCCACCCCGATCAACTGTTCGGCAGCTTCGACCGGGTGCCGGTGGCCTCGGCATCGATTGCCCAGGTGCACTTCGCGACCCTGAAGAACGGCGCCGAGGTGGCGGTCAAGGTGCTGCGTCCCGGCATGCGCAAGACCATCGACGAAGACCTGGCCCTGATGGACATGGCGGCCGGCCTGATCGAGAAGGTCTGGGCCGAAAGCCGCCGCCTGAAACCGCGCGAAGTCGTCGCCGAGTTCGACAAGTACCTGCACGACGAGCTCGACCTGATGCGCGAGGCCGCCAACGCCAGCCAGCTGCGCCGCAACTTCGCCGAGTCGAAGCTGCTGATGGTGCCGGAGATGCACTGGGACTACTGCTCGAGCAGCGTGATCGTGATGGAGCGCATGCGCGGCATCCCGGTGTCGCAGATCGACCGTTTGGCGGCCGAGGGCGTGGACCTCAAGAAGCTGTCGAGCGATGGCGTGGAGATCTTCTTCACCCAGGTGTTCCGTGACGGCTTCTTCCATGCCGACATGCACCCGGGGAACATCCTGGTATCGGTCGAGAAGGACACCTTCGGCCGCTACATCGCCCTCGACTTCGGCATCGTCGGCACCCTGAACGATTTCGACAAGGATTACCTGTCGCAGAACTTCCTGGCCTTCTTCCGCCGCGACTACAAGCGCGTGGCCGAGGCCCACATCGAATCGGGCTGGGCGCCGCGCGATACCCGCGTCGACGAGCTCGAATCGGCGGTGCGCGCCTGCTGCGAGCCGATCTTCGACCGTCCATTGAAAGACATTTCCTTCGGCCAGATCCTGCTGCGCCTGTTCCAGACCTCGCGCCGCTTCAACGTCGAGGTGCAGCCGCAGCTGGTGCTGCTGCAGAAGACCCTGCTCAACATCGAAGGCCTGGGCCGCCAGCTCGACCCCGAGCTCGACCTGTGGAAGACCGCCAAGCCCTACCTGGAGCGCTGGATGAGCGAGCAGGTGGGCTGGCAGGGCATGGTCGAGCGCCTGCGCGCCGAAGCGCCACGCTACGCCCACATCTTCCCGCAGCTGCCGCGCCTGCTGCACCAGACCCTCGAGCGCCACGCCCACTCGGGCATGGCGACGCAGCACGGGCACCCGGTCGGGAATGCCGACCTGCTGGCGGCCGTGATGGTCGAGCAGCGCCGCACCAACCGCCTGCTGGCCTTCCTGGGCGCCGTGGTGGTGCTGGTATGCAGCCTGGCGGCCGGCTACGTCGTGCTGCATGGCGGCGGCTGACCCACCGAGCTTTGCCAGCCGCGATCCGCTCAGCCCACGGTTCTGGGACGAGCGTTTCGCCAAGTCCTTCACGCCCTGGGACCGCGGCGGCGTGCCGCAAGCCCTGCGCGACTTCGTGGCGCGCAGCACGGCGCCGCTGCCGACCCTGATTCCCGGCTGCGGCAGTGCCTACGAACTGGTGTTCCTGTGCCAGGCCGGCTGGGACGCCACCGCGATCGATTTCGCGCCGGAGGCCGTGGCGCGCGCCAGGGCGCTGGCGGGGCAGTGGGGCGACCGCGTCGTGGAAGCGGATTTCTTTGCCTGGCAGCCGCGGCAGGCGCTCGGATTCATCTACGAATGCGCCTTCCTGTGCGCCTTGCCACCGGCCATGCGGCCACGCGTGGCGGCGTGCTGGGCCGAACTGCTGCCGCCGGGCGGCCTGCTGGGCGGCTTCTTCTTTTTTGACCAAACGGTAAAAGGTCCGCCCTTCGGGATCGACAGGGCAGGGCTGGAGGCGCTGCTGGCGCCGTGTTTCGACCTGGTCGAGGAGGCGGCGGTAGCCGACTCGATCCCCGTGTTTGCCGGCAAGGAGCGCTGGATGCTCTGGCAGCGCCGCTAATCTAACTCGGGGTCAGGTCTGACATTCGGACACGGCCTCAAGCGAGATAAAGCAGAGCTCGTGTCTAAATGTCAGACCTGACCCCCAAAAGAAAAGCCCGCATCAGCGGGCTTCCAAGTGCAGCGTTCTTTTACGGACCAGCGGCGGTGCAGCACCGCGCAAAATCTTCTGTTTCTTCTTAACTGTGGGCAGCAGAGCTTGCCTGCCGCCATCATGTTCTTAAGAAAGATGCTATTTAATCACCCACCCCTGTTCTTGCGCAAACGAAACAGCATCCGACGATGACGAAAAACAACACCTAAAGCGCCGTCCCGAACCGCCCCAGCCCGCCTGCTGCGGCCAAAACAGGCAAGGCCTCCCGTAAAAGCTTTATAATTCAGGGTTTTGAAGATTTTTGCGGAGTACCAGATGCCGATCTACGCCTACCGCTGCGATGAATGCGGTTTTACCAAAGATGTACTGCAAAAAATTTCTGACCCAGTGCTGACGGTCTGTCCGTCGTGCAGCAAGGAAGCCTTCAAAAAACAGGTGACCGCTGCCGGCTTCCAGCTCAAGGGCACGGGTTGGTATGTGACCGACTTCCGCGGCGGCACCCCGCCGGCCACCGGTACTGCCGCGGGAGCTGCCGCTCCCGCCGCTGCAGCCCCAGCGGCTACCCCGGCGCCGGCGCCGGCGCCCGCTGCCGGCGGCGGCGACAAGAGCAGTACCTGAGCAGTCAGCAAATAAGAACAAGAGAATTCGATGCGCAAATATTTCCTGACCGGCCTGCTGGTGCTGGTGCCCCTCGTGATCACGGCCTGGGTCTTGAGTGCCATCATCAGCACCCTGGACCAGTCGCTGCTGTTCGTGCCGGAAGCCTGGCAGCCGCGCAGACTGTTCGGCATGGACATGCCCGGCTTCGGCGCAGTCCTGACGCTTGCCATCGTCTTTCTCACCGGCCTGCTGACCAATAACCTGGTCGGCCGCTACATCGTACGCGTGGGCGACCGCATCATGAAGCGGATTCCGGTGGTCAGCTCGCTGTACGGCAGCGTCAAGCAGGTGTCGGACACGCTGTTCTCGTCCTCGGGTAACGCGTTCCGCACGCCGGTGCTGATCCCGTACCCGCACGCGGATTCCTATACCATCGCATTCCTGACCGGCGTGCCGGGCGGCGACGTGAAGAACCACCTGGTGGGCGACTACGTGAGCGTGTACGTGCCGACCACCCCGAACCCGACCTCGGGCTTCTTCCTGATGATGGAACGCAGCAAGGTCGTGGAGCTGAACATGTCCGTGGACGCGGCCCTGAAGCACATCGTCTCGATGGGCGTCGTCGCTCCGGAATAAAGAACAAAGAACGCAGCAAGCAAAGAACAGAGGGCCGCCGCATGCGGGGGCGCCTTTCACGAATCAACCAACCTGGAACGAAAACCATGACCTCCATGCGTACTCACTACTGCGGCCTCGTCACCGAGGAACTGCTGGGCCAAACCGTCAGCCTGTGCGGCTGGGTGCACCGTCGCCGCGACCACGGCGGCGTGATCTTCATCGACCTGCGCGATCGCGAAGGCCTGGTGCAGGTGGTCTGCCACCCGGATAACGCCGAGGTGTTCAAGGCTGCGGAACACGTGCGCAACGAGTACTGCCTGCGCATCACCGGCACCGTCGTGAACCGCCTGGAAGGCACCGCCAACGCCAACCTGAAGTCGGGCAAGATCGAGATCAACACCACCAACCTGGAAGTGCTGAACGCCTCGGTGCCGGTGCCGTTCCAGCTGGACGACGACAACCTGTCGGAAACCACCCGCCTGACCCACCGCGTGCTCGACCTGCGCCGCCAGCAGATGCAGCACAACCTGCGCCTGCGCTACAAGGTGTCGATGGAAGTGCGCAAGTACCTGGACAACCTGGGCTTCATCGACATCGAGACCCCGATGCTGACCAAGTCGACCCCGGAAGGCGCGCGCGACTACCTGGTGCCGTCGCGCGTCAACCCGGGCAACTTCTTCGCGCTGCCGCAGTCGCCGCAGCTGTTCAAGCAACTGCTGATGGTCGCCAACTTCGACCGTTACTACCAGATCACCAAGTGCTTCCGCGACGAAGACCTGCGCGCCGACCGCCAGCCGGAATTCACCCAGATCGACTGCGAAACCTCGTTCCTGACCGAACAGGAAATCCGTGACCTGTTCGAAGACATGATGCGCGTCGTCTTCAAGAACGCGGCCGGCATCGACCTGCCGAACCCGTTCCCGGTGATGGACTTCGCCACCGCCATGGGCTCCTACGGTTCGGACAAGCCGGACATGCGCGTGAAGCTGCAGTTCACCGAACTGACCGAGCTGATGAAGTCGGTCGAGTTCAAGGTGTTCAACAGCGCCGCCAACATGGCCGGCGGCCGCGTGGTCGGCCTGCGCGTGCCGCAGGGCGCTTCGATGCCGCGTTCGGAAATCGACGCGTACACCCAGTTCGTCGCCATCTACGGCGCCAAGGGCCTGGCCTACATCAAGGTCAACGAGAAGGCCAAGGGCCGTGACGGCCTGCAGTCGCCGATCGTCAAGAACATCTCGGACGAGGTCCTGGCCCAGATCCTGGAGCTGACCGGCGCCGAGGACGGCGACCTGATCTTCTTCGGCGCCGACAAGGCCAAGGTCGTCAACGACGCCATCGGCGCGCTGCGCGTGAAGATCGGCCACTCGGAATTCGGCAAGAAGGCCGGCCTGTTCGACGACGTCTGGGCCCCGCTGTGGGTCATCGACTTCCCGATGTTCGAGTACGATGAAGACGGCGACCGCTGGAACGCCACCCACCACCCGTTCACCGCACCGAAGGACGGCCACGAAGACATGTTGGAAACCAACCCGGGCGCCTGCGTCGCCAAGGCCTACGACATGGTCCTGAACGGCTGGGAACTGGGCGGCGGCTCGATCCGTATCCACCGAGAAGAAGTGCAGAGCAAGGTGTTCCGCGCCCTGAAGATCGACGCCGAAGAAGCCCAGCTGAAGTTCGGCTTCCTGCTCGACGCCCTGCAGTACGGCGCGCCGCCGCACGGTGGCCTGGCCTTCGGCCTGGATCGCCTCATCACCCTGATGACCGGCTCCGAGTCGATCCGCGACGTGATCGCCTTCCCGAAGACCCAGCGCGCCCAGGATCTCCTGACCAACGCGCCGTCGGAAGTCGACGAGAAGCAGCTCAAGGAACTGCACATCCGCCTGCGTAACGAATCTAAAGTTGCCTAAGTAGGGCGGTCGGCTTTGCCGACCGCGCGTTCAACTCACGCGGGCCTGGCCACACATCGGCCATGCCCGCGTTTGTTTTATCTGGCCCATGCCCCATAAAATCCCCGAATCGGTCCTGGTCGTCATCCACACCTCCGCCATGGAGGTGCTGCTGATCGAACGCGCCGACCGCCCGGGTTTCTGGCAATCCGTCACCGGCTCGCTCGACTTTCATGCCGAACCGCTGATCCAGACCGCCACCCGCGAACTGTTCGAGGAAACCGGGATCGTGGCCGACGGCGACCGGATCCGCCTGCGCGACTGGGCTCTGGCCAACGTCTACGAGATCTACCCGGTCTGGCGCCATCGCTACGCCCCCGGCGTCACCCACAATACCGAGCACGTGTTCTCGGTCTGCGTGCCGCGCGACATCCCCGTGATCCTGAGCCCGCGCGAGCACACGCAATACGCCTGGCTGCCTTATCTCGAGGCCGCCGACCGCTGCTTTTCCTCATCGAACGCCGAAGCCATACTGCAGTTGCCGCGTCACATCCTTGCTGCAAAGTAAATCTTAGCGAAATACCCCTATACATGGGGCTTTTGATAATTCCTGCTGGAAAATAAACTGTCGTGATACCACAACAGGCACCAAATTTTTTTTTGTGCACGGTTATTCACTTCCTTGACAATTTTCCATTCGTTTGTGTGCATTTGATGTCAAGTTGCTTTCATAAATCCTTGTTTTTGCGGATATTGCTGAGTTAGGTAAGATGGTTTTGGTAATTAGTTTACCGAAGGAAATTAGTCTTTTTCCCATCTGCACGATAGATTCGTCGTTTGACAGCCATCAATCTCTAGCATATTGTCGATGAGGTCGCTTGTAACAATTTTCGCGACGCAACTCTAACTAGATAGATCTACAGGGAGAAAACATGGACCTCGAACTGAAGAACGACGATAAGGTAAAAGAGATCAGCATCGGCAACGGCTGCATCCAGATTGACCTGTTGTCCGGCCTGAGGTTGTCCGGACCTCTGCTGTCGAACGACGAAGTGACCCGTGCATCCGCGCGCCCGCGCCGGATGATGGTGAGCGGTCACGAGGCTATTTCTAGCCAGATGGCATTTGTCTGAACACAGCGGGCTGGCCCCGCGACCAGATCACCCGGCAGCGCACAATTGGGCCTCGTTCCACGAGGACATCCGCCCGATGCGGTTAGAATGTTCCCATGAAAATTCGTGTGGCTACCTACAACATTCACAAGGGCGTCTCGTCATTGCGTAGTACGCCCCGGGTGATCGCTCTCAAGAAAGCAATTGCGGAATTCAACGCCGACGTCGTCTTCCTCCAGGAGGTGCAAGGACGGCACGACCGCTTCCAGGCACGCTACGGCAAGGAAGACCTTGCGCACCGGCACTGGCCCGAGACCGCGCAATACGATTACTTCAAGAACGAGAAGCACCACAGCGCCTACGGCATGAACGCCGTATACGACCACGGCCACCATGGCAATGCGCTGCTGAGCGCCTTCCCGATCGAGAATTCGCACAACCACGATATCTCCGACCACGCCTACGAACAGCGCGGCATCCTGCACTGCGTGCTGAACACGCAGGCCGGCAAGGTGCACTGCTACGTGGTGCACCTGGGCCTGTTCGAAGGCAGCCGCGGGCGCCAGACCGACGCCCTGATCGAGCACGTCAACGGGTCCTCGCATGGCGAGCCGGTGATCATCGCCGGCGACTTCAACGACTGGCGCAACACGCTCAGCGACCGCCTGCGCAATGCGCTCGGCGTGAAGGAGGTGTTCGACGAGCTGGGGCCGAAGTCGCCGCTGGGCGACATGGTGCGCAGCTGGGCCGGCCGCCAGCCGCCGCCGCGCCGCCAGCCGCGGCTGGCCCCGGCACGCACTTTTCCGGCCATGCTGCCCTGGTTCCGCCTCGACCGCATCTACGTGCGCGGCTTCAAGGTGGACAACGCCCAGGTGATGCACGGCCCGCTGTGGGCCAAGCTGTCCGACCATGCGCCGATCGTGGCGGAACTGCAGCTCTCGTAGGCCATGCGCCACGTCAGCTTCGTAGACAACAACGACGTCACCCTCCTGGAAAGCGGCACCGCCTACTTCCCGGCGCTGATCGCGGCGCTCGACGCGGCGCAGTACGAGGTCTTCTTCGAGACCTATATCTTCGGCGAGGACGACACCGCGCGCACCGTGCGCGACGCCCTGATCCGCGCCGCCGAACGGGGCGTCAAGGTGCGGGTGCTGGTCGACTGGATCGGCACCGAACACCTGCCCGCCAAGCGCCTCGGTGCGGCCTTCGCGGAAGCGGGCATCCAGTACCGCATCTTC
This sequence comes from Massilia sp. BHUDP2, assembly GCF_046236355.1. NCBI lineage: Bacteria > Pseudomonadati > Pseudomonadota > Betaproteobacteria > Burkholderiales > Oxalobacteraceae > Massilia > Massilia sp. BHUDP2. The sequence continues at coordinate 200,738 of NZ_JBJUVW010000003.1, read as the reverse complement.
AATCCCTGGTGCCGGCGCGGCATCGCGCGCTCGCACCGCAAGATCGCCGTGGTCGACCGCGAAGTGGCCTTCGTGGGCGGCATCAACGTCAACGACGACTGGCAGTGCGACCACGCCGACCGCCACCGCCTGCCGGCCCCGCGCTGGGATTTCACGGTGCGGGTAGCGGGGCCGCTGGTGGCCCAGATCCACGACGAGGCGCAAGGGCAGTGGCTGCGCGCGGGTCGCCTCAAGATCCGCCAGCGCATCGAGCTGTTCAAGGAAATGCGCAAGGATCCGCCGCAGTCCTGCGAATATCCGGCGCGCGCCGCCTTCGTGGTGCGCGACAACCTGCGCAACCGTTCCACGATCCAGCGCGCCTACCTGCAGGCCTTGGGCCGCGCGAAACACAGCGTGCTGCTGGCCACGCCGTATTTTGCGCCGGGGCGCAAGTTCCGCAAGGCGCTGGCCCATGCGGCGCGGCGCGGCGTGCAGGTGACCCTGCTCATCGGGGTAGGGGAGTTCAAGATCCAGGACATGGTGGCGCACTCCTTCTATCCGAAACTGCTGGCCGACGGCATCCGGGTGGTCGAGTACCGCAAGACCCAGCTGCATGCCAAGGTCGCGGTGGTCGACGACGACTGGGCCACGGTCGGCTCGAGCAACTGCGACGGCCTGTCGCTGTTCCTGAACCAGGAAGCCAACGTGGTGGTGCTGGACGAGCGCTTCGCCGCCACCATGCGCGAGCACATCGAGCGCGGCATCGCGGACGGCGTGCCGATCCGTGCCGAGGAATTCGGCCATATCGGCTGGATCCGGCGTGCGAGCTATGGTCTGGCCTATATGGCGTATAAACTGGTCATGCGGATCTTCGCGATCGGCTATGCATGAATGGAAGCAAAAGGAACACCATGGAAAACGACAACGTACGCATCGACAAATGGCTGTGGGCCGCGCGCTTTTTTAAAACGCGCTCCATGGCGGCCGACGCGGTCGACCGCGGCCGCGTGCGCATCGGCGGCGAACCGGTCAAGCCGGCGCGCAACGTCAAGGTCAACGACAAGATCTTCATCGACAACGGCTCGGACCGCTGGGAAGTGATCGTGGCCGCCATCTCGGGCACGCGCGGCCCGGCGCCGGTCGCGCGCACGCTCTATTTCGAGACCGACGAGAGCATCGCCAAGCGCGAAAACGACAAGACGGCGCGCCGCCTGTTCCCCGAACCGAGCGCCGACATCAAGGGCCGCCCGACCAAGCGCGACCGCCGCGCCATGACGCGCATCGGGGACGAATAAAACCGGGGTCAGGTCTGACATTTGGACACGGCCTCTACTGTAAAAGCTCTTCAGCGCGGTGATTCCAGTTTTTCGAAGGCAGCCACTGCGCGGCTCACGGTTTTGGTCGACACACCGAAGGCGTGAGCAATCTGCGGCATCGTGAAGGCGGTCGAGCGGTAGGCGCGCGCCATTGCTTCAGCCCTGTCGGCGTAGGTGACCTGATATTCGGTCAATGGCAGCGCGACCGCGCGGCGCTCTGCCTTTGGCGCTTCCACGAAGGCTTCTGCAAGTTGCAATCGCTGGTGCGTCGAGACGAAGTCGTCTTCACCTAAAAGAACTTGATGGCGGACAGCGGCAAGCGGGCTGGCCTTGCCCAAGCCTGCCAGTACAAACGCCCGATATGCGGACACAGCGGTTGCATGCGCATCGCCGAATTGGCTGAGCAGCCAGTCGCGCTCGAACCAGGCGGGTGCAGACTTGGCACCGGTCAGGTAGTGATGGCTGCTCCATTGCCATTCATCTAGCGAGGACACCATCGCAGCGCGTAAGGGATTCAGCACGATATATCGGCTGAGTTCCAGCAGATGGCTCTCTTTCTGTACCAGGATCGCGTGATATCGGCCCTGGAAAAGATGTCCGACGAGTTGATGGCGCCGGTTGATGTGCTGCGTGTATAGACCATTGAGTTGGCGCATCCCTTTCGAAAGGTTCGCCTCCTGCGTCTCCACGAGCAAGTGATAGTGATTCATCATCTGGCAAAAAGCGTGGACGACAAAGTTGTGGCGTTCGCATACGTGCGTCAGCACGTCCAGCCATAGATGGCGATCGGCGTCGTGGTGATAGATCGGCTTGTGCCGGTTGCCGCGCGCTGTCACGTGGTAAAGCGCGTGGGCGAATTCGAGTCGGAGTGGTCGCGTCATGCCGATCACGGTACCGGACGCGGCATTGTTGGCGCTGAGATGGCGCAGCGGTTAGCAGGGTGGACGCGAAACGCCACGCCACGCCGTCGCGGTCAGGGCTGGGTGTCCAACGCTTGAGCTCGTGTCCAAATGTCAGACCTGACCCCGAGGGCAGGTTCGGATCTTTGGCCTTCTTTGCTGTAGGGAATGTAGAATGCGATTTCCCGGCCGCAAGGATCGCTGAGGCGTAAAGACGCGCGAAGCGGCTTGGCGGTCTCCGCCAACCTCTTCGTGTCCTTTCCATGCAGACTGCTGTTCCCCTCGTCACCAATGATGCCGTCGTGCTCGGCATCCTCGCATCGATCCTCGGTTTCGTCTTCTGGTCCTCCTCGCGGGCCGATGGCTTCTGGAAGAAGTTCTATACCTATGTGCCGGCCCTGCTGCTGTGCTACCTGGTCCCGGCCATCCTGAACACGCTCGGCATCATCGACGGCAGCCTGTCCAGGCTGTACCCGGTGGCGCGCGACTACCTGCTGCCCAGCGCGCTGGTGCTGCTCTGTATCGCGATCGATTTCGGCGCCATCGTGCGGCTCGGCCCGAAGGCGATCATCATGTTCCTGACCGGCACCGTCGGCATCATGCTGGGCGCGCTCGTCTCGTTCGAGGCCATGCGCGTCATCCATCCGGAGACGGTGGCCGGCGAGACCTGGCGCGGCATGACCACCATCACCGGGGCCTGGATCGGCGGCGGCGCCAACCAGGCCGCGATGAAGGAAGTGTTCGAGGTCGACGCCACCCTGTTCGGCCAGTTCGTCGCCGTCGACGTGCTGGTGGCGAACGTCTGGATGGCCGTGCTGCTGTTCCTGGCCGGCCGCGCCCAGGCCTTTGACCGCTGGACCGGCGCCGACCTCTCCGCCATCAATGCCCTCAAGGCGCGCATCGAGACCTACCAGGCCGAGCATGCGCGCATGCCGACCCTGACCGACGTGATGGTGATCCTGGCCGTGGGCCTGGGCGTCACCGGCCTGTCGCATGCGCTGACCGGCCCCACCGTGGGCTGGATCGCCAGCCTGCCGCAGGAATGGCGCCTGCAGGACTACAGCCTGACCTCGTCCTTCTTCTGGATCGTGGTATTCGCCACCACCTTCGGCATGCTGCTCAGCTTCACCAAGGCGCGCAGCCTGGAAGGCGCCGGCGCCTCGACCCTCGGTTCGGCCATGCTGTACTTTCTGGTGGCGACCATCGGCATGCAGATGGACCTGAACGCGCTGCTCGACCGCCCATGGCTGTTCGTACTGGGCCTGATCTGGATCTGCGTGCATGGCGGCCTGCTGCTGCTGGTGGCCAAGCTGATCCGCGCGCCGCTGTTCTTCATGGCGGTCGGCTCGCAGGCCAACGTCGGCGGCGCCGCCTCGGCGCCGGTAGTGGCCTCGGCCTTCCACCCGGCGCTGGCGCCGGTGGGCGTGCTGCTGGCGGTGCTCGGCTATGCGCTGGGCACCTACTGCGCCTATATCACCGGGCTGGTGCTGCGCAGCCTGGCGACCTGAGGCTGCAGGGAGCGGGCGCACGGCGCCCGCTCGACATGTCCGGCACACGCCCGCGACATACGCCACAAGCACGAAAAATGCTGTACCTTTACATCTGCGACAACCTTGTCCTCGCCAAGCCTGGCCGGGAACGCTCAGCAGGCGGCTTCACCTCGCTTGCCGTTGTCCTGCATCAATAGAATCTCGCCTCTAAGTTCCCGTTTGACATTTCATCTCTGGTAGATAATAGTACGAGCGTTCGGATTTTTTCGATTCAGGGGCAGCTATCACTACTTCAGCCAAATTCATGCGCAAGGGCGAACTCACGCGGGCAGCGATCCTCGACGTGGCGCTCGAGTTGTCGAGCCGTGACGGCCTCGAAGGCCTGACCATCGGCGTGCTGGCCGACCGGATGAACATGAGCAAGTCCGGCGTGTTCGCCCATTTCGGTTCGCGCGAAGACCTGCAGCTCGAGGTGGTGAAGCTCTACCACCACCGCTTCGAGCAGGAAGTGTTCTTCCCGAGCGTGCGCGAGCCGCGCGGCCTGCCGCGCCTGCAGTCGATGTTCGACCGCTGGCTGGCGCGCGTGTCGGTCGAGATCGCGTCCGGCTGCATCTACATCAGCGGCGCCGTGGAATACGACGACCGCCCGGGCCCGATCCGCGAGGAGCTGGTCAAGATGGTGCAGGACTGGCAGGACGCGCTGCGCCGCGCCGCGCGCCAGGCGATCGAGGTCGGCCACCTGCGTCCCGATACCGATGCCGAGCAGCTGGTGTACGAAATGTACGGGCTGATCCTGGCCCTGCACCACGACGCCCGCTTCTTGCGCAATGCCGGCGCGGTCGAGCGCGCACGCCGCGGCTTCGAGCGGCTGGTCGAGAACTACCGCAATCCAGATTCACCGGCGCAGTAAGCACTACGCCAACCGTCAAATAACACATCACCTTCGTTCAGGAGAAAACCATGGGTCAGTACGTCGCGCCAATCCGGGATATGCAGTTCGTTCTGCACGAATTCCTCAATGTCAGCGAAGAGTTCAAGAACCTGCCTGCCTACCAGGAAATCGACGCCGACATCATCAACCAGGTGCTCGAAGAAGGTGCGAAGTTCACGCAGGAAGTGCTGTTCCCGCTGAATCACAGCGGCGACCGCGAAGGCTGCCATTTCGACGCCGCCACCAAGGCCGTGACCACCCCGAAGGGCTTCAAGGAAGCGTACAAGCAATACGTCGAAGGCGGCTGGGCCGCGCTGGCGTGCGATCCGGAATACGGCGGCCAGGGCCTGCCGGTCTCGCTGAACAACTCCTTCTACGAGATGCTGAACTCGTCGAACCAGGCATGGACCATGTACCCGGGCCTGTCGCACGGCGCCTACGAGTGCCTGAAAGAGCACGGCACCGACGAGCAGAAGAAGCTGTACCTGCCGAAGCTGGTCTCGGGCGAATGGACCGGCACCATGTGCCTGACCGAAGCGCATTGCGGCACCGACCTGGGCCTGCTGCGCACCAAGGCCGAACCGCAGGCCGACGGCACCTACAGCATCACCGGCTCCAAGATCTTCATCTCGGCCGGCGAACACGACATGGCCGAGAACATCGTCCACCTGGTGCTGGCGCGCCTGCCGGACGCACCCGAAGGCTCGAAGGGCATCTCGCTGTTCCTGGTGCCGAAGTTCAAGGTGAATGCCGACGGCTCGATCGGTGAGCGCAACGGCATCGCCTGCGGCGCCATCGAAGAGAAAATGGGCATCCACGGCAACGCCACCTGCCAGATGAACCTGGACGGCGCGATCGGCACCCTGATCGGCCAGCCGCACAAAGGTCTGCAGGCGATGTTCGTGTTCATGAACGCAGCCCGCCTGGGCGTCGGCATGCAGTCGCTGGGCCTGACCGAAGTCGCGTACCAGAACGCGCTGGTCTACGCCAAGGAACGCATCCAGATGCGTAGCCTGTCGGGCCCGAAGGCACCGGACAAGCCGGCCGACCCGATCATCGTGCACCCGGACGTGCGGCGCATGCTGCTCACCGCGAAAGCCTTCGCCGAAGGCGCGCGTGCCCTGACCTCGTACATCGCGCTGCAGATCGACCGCGAACTGAACCACCCCGACGAGGAAGTGCGCAAGGAAGCCGCCGGCGAAGTCGCGCTGCTGACCCCGATCGTCAAGGCCTTCATCACCGACAACGGCTGGATCGCGACCTCGGAAGCGATGCAGGTGTACGGCGGCCACGGCTACATCAGCGAGTGGGGCATGGAGCAGTACGTGCGCGACGCCCGCATCAACATGATCTACGAAGGCACCAACACCGTGCAGTCGCTGGACCTGCTGGGCCGTAAGATCCTGATGGACAACGGCGCCAAGCTGCGCGCCTTCGGCGAGAAGATCAAGGCTTTCGTCGAAGAGAACGGCCTGGACGAGTCGATGTCGGAATTCGTGACCCCGCTGGGCGAGCTCGGCGAGAAAGTCACCAAGCTGACCATGGAAATCGGCATGAAGGCCTTCCAGAACCAGGACGAAGTGGGCGCCGCCGCCGTGCCTTACCTGCGCGTCGTGGGCCACCTGGTGTTCAGCTACTTCTTCGCCCAGATGGCGAAGATCGCGCTGGCCAAGCAGGACTCTAGCGACAAGTTCTATGCGGCCAAGCTGCACACCGCGCGCTTCTACTTCGCCCGCCTGTATCCGGAAACCGCGATGCTGATCCGCCAGGCACGTTCGGGTGCATCGAATCTGCTGGCCATGGACGCAGACCTGTTCTAACACACCATCACGTGGCCTCCGCTCCAATGGCGGAGGCCACGACTTATCCAAGGAAATAAGAATGTCCAATTTCATCGTCAAGAAAGTCGCCGTGCTGGGCGCCGGCGTGATGGGCGCGCAGATCGCTGCGCACTGCGTGAACGCGAAAGTGCCGGTCGTGCTGTTCGACCTGCCAGCAAAAGAAGGCAACAAGAACGCCATCGTCCTGAAGGCCATCGAAGGCCTGAAGAAGCTGTCGCCGGCCCCGCTGGGCAACAAGGATGACGCGGCCCTGATCGAAGTGGCCAACTACGAAGACAACCTCGACGTGCTGGCAGGCTGCGACCTGATCATCGAAGCCATCGCCGAGCGCATGGACTGGAAGCACGACCTGTACAAGAAGGTCGCTCCGCACATCGGCGCCAACGCCATCTTTGCCTCCAACACCTCGGGCCTGTCGATCAACAAGCTGGCCGAAGGTTTCGACGACGAGTTGAAGGCGCGCTTCTGCGGCGTGCACTTCTTCAACCCGCCGCGCTACATGCACCTGGTGGAACTAATCCCGACCGCGGCCACCCGCCCGGAAATCCTGGACCAGCTGGAAACCTTCCTGACCTCGACCCTGGGCAAGGGCGTGGTGCGTGCAAAAGACACCCCGAACTTCATCGCCAACCGCGTCGGCATCTTCGGCATGCTGGCCACCATCCACGAAGCCGAGAAGTTCGGCCTGAGCGTGGACGTGGTCGACGATCTGACCGGCGCCAAGCTGGGCCGCGCCAAGTCGGGCACCTTCCGTACCGCCGACGTCGTGGGCCTGGACACCATGGGCCACGTGATCAAGACCATGCAGGACACCCTGCAGGATGATCCGTTCTTCAGCCTGTACAAGACCCCGGACGTGCTGGCCAAGCTGATCGAGAAGGGCGCCCTGGGCCAGAAGACCGGCGGCGGCTTCTACAAGAAGGTCGGCAAGGAGATCCAGCGCCTCGACTTCGCCACCGGCGAATACGTCCCGAGCGGCGCCAAGGCTGCCGACATCGTCGGCCGCATCCTGAAAGAGAAAGACCCGGTCAAGAAGTTCAAGGCCATGCGCGAATCGACCAACCCGCAGGCGCAGTTCCTGTGGGCGATCTTCCGCGACGCCTTCCACTACATCGCCTTCCACCTCGACACCATCGCCGACAACGCGCGCGACGTCGACTTCGCGATGCGCTGGGGCTTCGGCTGGAGCGTCGGTCCGTTCGAGACCTGGCAGGCCGCCGGCTGGACCCAGATTGCCCAGTGGGTGAAGGAAGACATCGATAGCGGCAAGGCGCTGGTCAACGCACCGCTGCCAAGCTGGGTATTCGAAGGCCCGGTCGCCGAAAAAGGCGTGCACACCGCGGAAGGCTCGTACTCGGCCTCGAAGAACGCCTACGTGCCGGCGTCCGACCTGCCGGTGTACCAGCGCCAGCAGTTCCGCGCGCCGGTGCTCGGCTCGACCACCATCGATCCGAAGACCTTCGGCACCACCGTGTTCGAGGACGACTCGGTGCGCCTGTGGCACTCGGACGATGAAGTGCTGGTCATCTCGCTCAAGACCAAGATGCACGTCATCGGCGAAGGCGTGGTGAAGGGCCTGCAGCGCGGCATGGAAGAGGCGGAGAAGGGCTACAAGGGCCTGGTGATCTGGAATACCGACGCGGCCGAAGGCGGCGCCTTCTCGGCCGGCGCCGACCTGCAGTCGGCCCTGCCGGCCTTCATGATGGGCGGCGCCAAGGCGATGGAACCGATGGTGCGCCAGCTGCAGGACGTGTTCATGCAGATGAAGTACTCGAACATCCCGGTGGTCGCCGCTGTCGCGGGCCTGGCACTGGGCGGCGGCTGCGAGATGGCGCTGCACGCGTCGAAGCGCGTGGCCTCGATCGAGTCCTACATCGGCCTGGTCGAAGTCGGCGTCGGCCTGGTGCCGGCCGGCGGCGGCCTGAAGGAAGCGGCCGTGCGCGCCTTCACCGAAGCCAAGGGCAACGACATCCTGCAATTCCTGAAGACCGGCTTCACCAACGCGGCCACCGCGCAGGTGTCGAAGTCGGCCCTGGAAGCAAAGGCGATGGGCTACCTGAAGGAAGACGACATAATCGTCTTCAACCCCTACGAACTGCTGCACGTGGCCAAGACCACCGCGCGCGCCATGTTCGACGCCGGCTATCGCGCTCCGGCGCGCCGCCCGATCACCGTCACCGGCCGCTACGGCTGGGCGACCATCCGCGGTCAGCTGGTCAACATGCGTGACGGCGGCTTCATCTCGGCCTACGACTACCACCTGGGCGACACCATCGCCGAGATCGTGACCGGCGGCGACATCGACCAGGGCAGCGTGGTGTCCGAGCAGTGGCTGCTCGACATGGAACGCAAGGCCTTCATTGCGCTGCTGAGCAATCCGAAGACCCAGGAGCGCATCATGGGCATGATGCAAAACGGTAAGCCGGTGCGCAACTAAAGCGACGACAGAACAGGACGACAAATCATGAGCAAACAACTTCAAGACGCATACATCGTCGCAGCGACCCGTACCCCGATCGGCAAGGCGCCGCGCGGCTTCTTCAACAAGACCCGCCCGGACGACCTCCTGGTGCACGCCATTCGCGGCGCCATGGCCGCCGTGCCGAACCTGGACCCGGCGCTGATCGTCGACGCCATCGTCGGCTGCTCGTTCCCGGAAGCGGAGCAGGGCTTCAACGTGGCGCGTAACGCGGTAGTGCTGGCAGGCCTGCCGAACACCGTGGGCGGCGTCACCGTCAACCGCTACTGCGCCTCGGGCATCACCGCCCTGGCCATGGCGGCGGACCGCATCCGCGTGGGCGAAGCCGACGTGATGATCGCCGGCGGCGTCGAATCGATGTCGATGGTCCCGATGATGGGCCATCACCCTTCGATTAACATGGAAACGTTCAAGGACGAGAACGTGGGCCTGGCCTACGGCATGGGCCTGACCGCCGAGAAGGTGGCCGAGCAGTGGAAGGTGTCGCGCGAAGACCAGGATGCCTTCGGCCTGGAATCGCACCGCCGCGCCATCGCCGCCCAGCAGGCCGGCCTGTTCAAGGACGAGATCACCCCGGTGGAAATCGTCACCCGCACGCCGAACCTGAAGACCGGCGAGATCGATGTCAAGCGCCGCACCGTCGACCTGGACGAGGGCCCGCGCGCTGACGCCTCGATGGAATCGATGGCCAAGCTCAAGCCCGTGTTCGCCGCCAAGGGCAGCGTGACCGCCGCGACCTCTTCGCAGATGTCGGACGGCGCCGGTGCGCTGATCGTCGTCAGCGAGAAGATCCTGAAGGAGCACAACCTGACTCCGCTGGCCAAGTTCTCGTCGTTTGCCGTGCGCGGCGTGCCGCCGGAGATCATGGGCATCGGCCCGAAGGTCGCGATTCCGGCAGCGCTGGCCGCAGCCGGCATCAGCCAGGACCAGCTAGACTGGATCGAGCTGAACGAAGCGTTTGCAGCGCAGGCACTGGCCGTGATCCGCGACCTGGGCCTGGACACCAGCAAGGTCAACCCGATGGGCGGCGCGATCGCCCTGGGCCACCCGCTGGGCGCCACCGGCGCGATCCGCGCCGCGACCGTCGTGCACGCACTGCGCCGCAACAAGCTGAAGTACGGCATGGTGACGATGTGCGTCGGCGCCGGCATGGGCGCAGCCGGTATCATCGAGCGCGTTTAATCATCAAGTAAGCAATGACCGCGTGGGCGGGAGAACCGTTTGCCCTTCGTAGGGTGGGCGGGTCTCCCGCCCACGCGTCCAACCAGCCCAAGAATATCCGGAGACCCTGAAACATGGACATGCTGATCAACAAGGCCAACGGCCTCCTGACCATCGAATTCAACCGCCTCGAGCGCAAGAACGCGATCACCGCCACGATGTACCAGGCTATGGCCGACGCGCTGCTGGACGCGGAAAGCGACACCGCCGTGCGCGCCATCCTCATCGCCGGCAAGCCCGAGATCTTCACCGCCGGTAACGACCTCGACGACTTCATGAAGAACTCGGCCCCGGTGCCGGGTGTGCCGGCCGAAAGCCGCCCGGTCTTCCAGTTCATGCGCGCGCTGCACGGCTCGACCAAGCCGGTGATCGCGGCCGTGGCCGGCGCCGCCATCGGCATCGGCACCACCATGCTGATGCATTGCGACCTGGTGTACGCCGCCGACAATGCCAAGTTCTCGGTCCCGTTCACCCAGCTCGGCCTGTGCCCTGAATTCGGCTCCTCGCTGCTGCTGCCGCAACTGGCGGGCTACCCGCGCGCCGCCGAGAAGCTGCTGCTGGGCGAAGCCTTCGGCGCCCAGGAAGCGTTCGAGATGGGCCTGATCACGCGCGTGCTGCCGGCTCTAGAGTTGCGCGCCTTCGCCGAACAGCAGGCCGCCAAGCTGGTGGCGCTGCCGGCCGCCTCGATCCGCACGACGAAAGCCTTGATGAAGCGTCCGCGCATCGAAAGCATCGAAGCCGCCATCGCCGCCGAGAACGAGCGCTTCGCCGCCATGCTGCTGGCGCCGGAAGCGAAGGAAGCGTTTACCGCTTTCTTCGAGAAGCGCAAGCCGGATTTCAGCAAGTTCGACTAAGCAGTCTGGCGCAAGGCTGTGCTTTCCTGGGCGGCAATCGACACACGGTTGCGCCCCAGGCGCTTTGCCTCGTAAAGCTGGCAGTCGGCTTGTTCCACGAGCGCTTCCGGCGCTGGCAGGGAGTCAGCGTCGACGCGGGCAGTGCAGACGCCGAGGCTGACCGTTACCACGCCTGCGGGACTACCGGCGTGTTCGATGTCGAGGGCGCAGACTGACGAGCGGATGCGTTCCGCCACCTGGAACGCCCCGTGTCCACTGGTCTCCGGCAGCAGAACGATAAACTCTTCGCCACCGTAGCGTGCTGGAAAATCGCTCGGGCGGTCCAGGCTGACAGGCAGGACGGCGGCAATCTGTTGCAGGCAATTGTCGCCAGCGACATGACCGTAATGGTCGTTGTACTTCTTGAAGTAGTCGACATCGAGCATGATGAGCGAGAGCGGCTTGCCGGAACGCGCCGCCCGCGCGATCTCCCGTTGCAGGGCCTCCTCGAAATGACGGCGGTTCGATATGCCGGTCAGCCCGTCGCGCTCCGCAAGTTCCGTCAGCGCGGCGTTGCGCTCCTGGAGGCGTTCGCGCGCGCTCAGCAGTTCTTTCTCGAGTTCGTCGCGGATGCGGATCTGCCGCACCAGGCGCGTTCCTACCAGGGCGAGCATGAGCACGACCACGCCGATCCCGCCGAACAGCTGCCCAGCCGAGGAGCGCCATCCCGAGAGGATGTCGTCCTTCGACACGCCGACGATTACCAACAGCGGATAGCTGTCCATGCGGCGGTAGCTGTACAGGCGGACAATGCCGTCGAGCTGAGCCGGCAGGGTCGCGTTGCCAACCGGACCGGTGCGCTTGTATTCCTGGTAGACCAGCCCGCCGGCGATGCTCTTGCCGATCAGCGTGTCCTCGAATGGCCGCCGGTAGGCGAGCGTGCCGTCGTCACGCGCCAGCACGATGGTCCCTTGTTTTCCAATGTCGAAACTTGCATACAATTTGGCGAAATACGCGATCCGGATGGTGGCAACGACCACGCCGGCGAAGCGCCCGTCGGGACGATTGATTCGGCGCGACACCGGCAGGACCCAGACTCCCGTCGAGCGGCTCAGGATGGGCAGCCCGACATGGGCGCTGCGCTGTGGACTGGCCTTGTGAAAGCGGAAATACTCGCGATCGGCATTGTTACCCTGCATGGCGTGATCGAGGGAATTGACGACCCAGTTGCCGTCGGCGTCATAGACGAGCACGCCATGCACTTCCTTGGCCTCGGCGACGACGTCGCGCAAATATTTCCCGAGACGTTCGCCGGGTGGACCCGACCAGCCCTCGCGCTCGACCTGTGTCACGACGCTGGCGAGCACGGTGTCCGTGACCCGGATCGCCGTTTCTCCCTGGGCCGACAGCGCGTGGGCCATGTTGGCGGTGGCGACTTCCGCCTCGCGCAGGCGCAGGTCGCGCCCGCGCCAGGTTTCCACCGCCTGCAAGCCGATGATCAGGAGGCTGACACCGGCAATGAGCAGTGCCGCAAAGCGTGCTGCGGGCTTGCGTGCGGCGCGCAGCAGCGAGATGTGGGGATCTGCGATATCGGAACGTGACATGGCGCACCTCTGCGGATGCAGCCAGCATAACACGGTGATTTGATGTCGCTCAGAAACGTCAAATAAAAAAGCCGACTGTTGTACGCTGATGACGATCAAACACAGGTCTTCAAGGCAGGCAGCCAGTGTGCCAGGGTGTCAGCGGTAAGCCAGCCTGCGCCGGATGGCCACCATGCTTCCGCGGCCGCGCCTTCCGTAGACGTGAATGCTGGCGCGGATGCTGGCGGCCCGCTCGCGCATGCCCTTCAGGCCCAGTGACGCCGCGTGATGCAGGCGTTCCCTCGGGATGCCGCTGCCGTTGTCGCATATCCTGACCAGCAGGGATGCGTTGCGCATCGCGACCTGGATGATGATCCGGGTCGCGCCGGCGTGGCGCAAGACGTTGGTCAGCGCTTCCTGGCACATGCGCAGCAGTTCCCCTGCCACGAAGGGCGGCTGCTCGACATAATTGGCCGGGTCGTGCAGCACGCTGCATGCGATGCCGGTGCGGCGCTGCAGGTCCTCTGCCTGCCAGCGCAGCGCCGCCACCAATCCCCCTTCCTCGAGTTCGGGCGGCCGCAGCAGCGCCGCGATGTCCTGCACCGCGGCTATCGCCAGGTCAACGCTCGACAGCACCGCCTGCAGCTCTTCCAGGATGACGGGTGCAGCCGGCAGCCTGTCCGGTTGTGAAACACGGTGCTGCAGCAGGCGCAGGTCGATCTTTGCCGCCGTCAGGATCTGGCCGAGCTGGTCGTGCACCTCGCGCGCCAGCATGCGCCGCTCGTCGTCGCGCACCCGCTGGACGGTGTCGAGCAGGGTGCGCAGTTCCTGTTGCGACTGCCGCAGGCGCAGCAGCTCGCCCTGGCGCCACACCGCATCGCGCCGCAGCCGCACCAGGCGGACGTTGGCCTCGATCCTGGCTACCAGGTCTTTCGAACTGAAAGGCTTGACCACGAAATCGTCGGCGCCTTCGCCAAGGGCCGCGACCCGCGCCGCTTCGTCGGCCTGGCCGGACAGCATGATGACGGGGACGGTGCTGAGCAATTCGTTCCTGCGCATCATGCGCAGCAAGCCGATGCCGTCCATGTCGGGCATCACCTTGTCGATCAGGATCACGTCGGGCTGGATCGCGGTGGCGAGCTTGAAACCTTCGCGCGCGTTGTGCGCCGCGTGGAAGGCGAAGCCGGCCCGTTCCAGGATGCGCCTGACATGGGCAACCAGCAGCGCCTCGTCATCGACGAGCAATACCCGTGTCTTGCCTGCCTCGGGGCCGGACTGGCCCTGGCTCGGCGCCGTGTCGCGCAGCAGCGCCTGGGACAGCTTGTGCACGGCCAGCTCGAGCAGCGCCGCAAGCGAAGCGACATGCTCGGTATTGCGGAGCATGAACAAGGCCAGACCGCGCGGATCCCTGGAACCGCCGCCGCCAAATGGGACTGCCGCCAGGGCACAGGGGCGCGCGCCGATCCAGGCCGGGCGGTCCGGCCCGATCTCGATGATGCGCGCTTCTCCGCCCTGGATGGCCGGCTCGCCCAAGGCCGCGCCGCAGAGCTGCGTCACGTCGCCGGCGCGTGCTGGCGGCGGCTGGGCGCATCCGGCGTGCAGCAGCAAGTCCAGGTCTTGGCCGTCGGTGACCCGGTAGATCGCGAGGGCCTCCAGCTCGTCACGCAAGGACGCCAGCATGTGATTGCCCAGCGCGGAAAGCGCGTTCGGGACCGCCAGGTGCTCGACAAGGCTGGCGAAGGCCAGCATCCTGCGGGCCGCGGCGTCACGTTCGCGCTTGCCGTCCGCCGGCGAGCTCATGGCGCTTTCCCCACGCCGTCAAGCACCTCCGACAAGACCTGCGCCAGGACGGTCTTTCCATAGGGCTTGTTCAGGAAGCGGATGTCCGGCCCCAGCTCGTCCTGGTGCCGCATGGCCTCGAAGGTGTAGCCGGAGCTCAGCAGGATACGCAATCCCGGCCGCATCGCGCGTGCGCGCCGGACAAGCTCGATGCCGGACATGCCGGGCATGACGACATCCGTGAACAGCAGGTCGAAGCGCTGGCCGCCGGCCAGCCGCGCCAGCGCTTCCTCGGCCCTGGAAGCCTGCGTCACCTCGCAGCCGAGCTCGCGCAACAGGGCATGGATATGGGCGCGCACGATCGGATCGTCCTCGACCAGCAAGACGGCGCATCCGCACGGCGGCCGTGCGGAGGCGCCGGCTTCGGGCGTGGGATGGGTCTCGGGTTCGGCGTGCGCGCGCGGCAGATAGAGCTTGACCTGCGTGCCGCGTCCCGGCTCCGAGTAGATCGTCACGTCGCCGTTCGACTGCTTGGCGAAGCCATAGACCATGCTCAAACCGAGCCCGCTTCCGGACGCTTCGTCCTTGGTGGTGAAGAAGGGTTCGAACACATGGTCCATCACGTCATGGGCGATGCCATGGCCATTGTCCGCGACCGCGATCACGACGTATTCGCCGGCCGGCAGCGGCTTGTTCAACTCGTTGTTCCGTTCCTCGATCTCGACCAGCAGGAGCTGGATGATCAGTTTCCCGCCTTCCGGCATGGCATCGCGCGCATTGAGGCAAAGATTCACGATGGCGGCTTCGAGCTGGGCGCGGTCGGCGTACACGCACCAGCGGTGCCCCATGTCCAGCAACTGGAGCTCGATGTTCTCGGGCAGGCTGCGCGCGATCAGGGGACGGATCGAGGCGATGGTTTCGCCGACCGCGAATATCTGCGGTGTCAGCGGCTGCCTGCGCCCGAACGCCAGCAGGCGGCGTGTCAGTTCCGCCCCGCGCTCGCCGGCCAGCTGGATCATGTGGGCGATGTCGCGCAGGTCGGGCTGCGCCTCGAGGGCGTCCATCAGCTCCTCGGCGCTGCCGAGGATGACGGTCAGCCAGTTGTTGAAGTCGTGTGCCATGCCGCCGGTCAGCCGGCCGAGCGACTCGAGCTTCTGGATCTGCAGCAGGCGCTGCTCCAGCGCGACCTGCTCGCTCAGGTCGGTCACCACGGACAGGATCGCGCGCGGCGTCCCGTCCTCGCGGCGCACCAGGATCCAGTGCACGTGGACCACGAACTTGCGGCCGTCCGCCGCCGAGTGCACCATGCGGCCGGAATAGTCGCCGTGCCGCATCAAGACCTGCATCGCATGCTGGAAGTCGGATGGCGCGCACTGGGCATACAGGGTCTCGCTCACTGCGCGTCCGATGACCTCGTCGCTGCTCCAGCCGTAGCGCGCGGCCGCGGCCTGGTTCCAGTACAGCACCCGGTTGTCGAGGTCGCGCACCAGGATGGCGTCGGTCGCGTAGTCGAGCATTTCGGCCTGCATGCGCAGGCGCGCCTCCTGGCGCTTTTGCTCGGTCAGGTCGGCGATGCTGCCGACCATCCGCTGCGGCTTGCCCTGCTCGTCGATGACCATGAAGCAGCGATGCAGCACATGGCGCTCGACGTTTCCCGGCAGGCGCAGCCGGTATTCGGCGGCCCAGTTCTCGCGCCCGGCCGTTACGCCCGAGCGCAGGCTCGCGCCGACCCGCTCGCGATCCTCGGGGTGGATGCAGGCCTCCCAGTCCGCCAGGCGGGTGGAGCGCGCCAGCACGCTGCCGAGCGGTTCGAGCGCACTGCGGCTGCACCACAGGGCATCGTCGGCCATGTTCCAGTCCCAGACCACGTCGTTGGTGGCGCGTGTGACATAACGCAGCCGCTGCTCGCTCAGGGCCAGCGAATCGGCCATGCGCTTGAGCTCGTACGAGCGCAGCACGATCTCCGCTTCCAGCCGGGTGGTCTTGGCCCGGGAGCCATCGGGATCCGACGGCCTGTGCGCCAGCACGTAATCGGTGATGTCCTCGACACGGTGGATGATGAACATGACGCGTCCATCGGCATCGAGGACGGGAGAGT
The DNA here is from genome assembly GCF_046236355.1 of Massilia sp. BHUDP2. Classification (NCBI taxonomy): domain Bacteria; kingdom Pseudomonadati; phylum Pseudomonadota; class Betaproteobacteria; order Burkholderiales; family Oxalobacteraceae; genus Massilia; species Massilia sp. BHUDP2. The sequence continues at coordinate 184,289 of NZ_JBJUVW010000003.1, read as the reverse complement.
TGACCGGGCTCCAATAGCGTACTTCGAAGCCGCCTCCCGGCCGGCGGATCGGGTAGCGCTGTACTGCCATGACGTCGAGCACGCGGGTTTGCCTGACACGCTGCAGCGAAGCATTCAGTGCGGCGACAGGGCTGTCGTCGTCGTCGGGATCGTCGGGGAACACGTCGAACAGGGCGCAACCGACGATCTGCTCGCGCGTGACCATGGTCGCCTCGAGATAGGCATTGCTTGCCGCGACAATGCGGAAGCTGTCGGGAGCCAGCACCAGATAGAGCCCCGGAGCGGACTCGAACAGCAGGCGGAACTGCTCCTGCGCCTGCGCGGCCTCGTCGGGTAGGGCCATGGCGCCGGCAGCGGAATCGAATCCGAACATGGCGTCGTCGCCGCTTGTCCCGCCGGCGCGGGCCGATACGCCGTCCACGAACAGGTCGGCGATCGGGTCCAGCCCGTCTTCGCTGGCAGGATCGCGTGGGCTTGCGCCGGCAACGGCCAGGACGAAGCTGGCCAGTTCCGTTCCGTGCCGGAAGCTGCGCCGGACCGCCCGGTAGCTGCGCAGGCCGGTACGCTCGGTCAGTTCGCGGCAGGCGGGGGGCAGGGGGCTGGTGCGCAGGTCCGGCAGCGTGTAATCGTCGGCGTCGACCTGGGCTTCGAGCGCTTCGAGCGCGGCGTGGACAGCCGGGTTGTCCCCTGTACAAAAGCGTTGTGGAGCCTTGCCGTCAGGCAGGTATAGGCTGAGCATCGCCCAGTCGTTCCCGGACGTGGTCAGCGCCAGCCCTGCGGCTTTCTCCATCCTGGCTGCGTCGTTCGACATGCTCGTTCGTCTTCCTGGACGCTTTGCGTAAATGTCACTAATAATTTCACGATAGCACAAGGCTTGGAGCATGCACGTTACGACAGGCTGCGCTCATGCGCGCAGCGCGGCCAGGATGTCGACGAGCGCGTCGACCCGCATCGGTTTGGTGAAGTGGTAGTCCATGCCCGCCTCGACAATGCAGCAAGGGATGTCGCCACCGCTCCATGCCGTCAGCGCGACAATGCAGGCATGCGGCCCCCAGGATTGTTCGCGCATGCGGCGCGCCGCTTCGCAACCGTCCATGCCCGGCATGTCGAAGTCGAGGATGACGAGCTGGGGGCGAAGCGCTTCGCCAAGGGCGAGCGCCTCGCTGCCCGAATAGGCAACCTGTACGGTGCAATCGAAGACCGACAGCAGGGTCGCCAGGATATCGGCGGCGTCCACGTTGTCGTCGACGACGAGGACGCGGGGCGTCGGCTCATGCAGGAGCAGTTGGTCCAAGATGGTGTCCTGCTGGCGAGAGCATGGAATGAAACCGTGCAGCTTACCGGGACAAGGGCTGACGGCGAAGTCGAACAGATTGCGACTGCCGTGTCGTGAACACTGCCTTCGTTGGCGGCGGAAACAGGGGACTGGGCGGGAAATCGTCCAGGATTGCGGCAAGGTTCTTGCGGATCGGTACGCCGATGCGTCGTCATCGACAGCGTGTCGTATGGATTGCGTCACGATGTCACTACCTTGCTCATCGCGCCGCGCAGGCGGAATCCTTATCATCGCAATCTTTACAGTACGGGCGTCCGGCACAGGATTCGAATCAGGCAGCATGACAATTTCATTTTTGATAACATCGTCGCACATGATATTTTCCTTACCTGGCGATCATCAATGATCAGAGTTGTCATCGCAGACGATCATCAGTTGGTGCGCGAAGGCGTCAAGAAGGTGTTGTCGGTCGACCCGGACATCGTGCTCGTGGGGGAGGCTGCGGACCTGGCGTCGACGCTGGCCGTGCTCGAAAGCACGGAAACCGACCTGCTGCTGCTCGACCTCACCCTCAGCCCCATCCACGAGCTGGATGCGTTGCGGACGGTCGTCGCGCGCTTTCCCGGCGTCCGGGTACTGGTGCTGAGTTCGCACAGCGAGGAACGTTTCGGCATTGCCGTCCTCAAGCTGGGCGCCGCAGGCTATATCCCGAAATCGCTGACCGTCGACGTGGTGCTGAAGGCCATTCATCGCGTCCATGCCGGCGGGAGCTACCTGAGTGACAAGCTGGCGGACATGCTTGTCCATGAAGTGTCTTCTTCCCAGCCCCGCCACGCCCACGAGCGCCTCACCGATCGCGAGCTGCAGGTCTTGCGCTTGCTGGCATTGGGGCATCCGGTCAAGCAGGTGGCGGCCAAACTCGACATCAGCATCAGCTCGGTCAATACCTACCGCAGCCGCATCTTCACAAAGCTCCTGATCAGGAGCAATGCCGAACTGATACGTTACGCAATCCATCACGGCCTTGTCAGCTGAGCCTGCCGACGACGCCTGTCGCACCAGCTGCCACATCCGTGTCAATATTTTCGCAGTGATAAATAAAAGGTCGAAGCGTTAAAATCGACGATGCTCCATTTTGCAATTAGCCTTTTCCCTACCCATCTGCCGGCTGTTGCGATGACCGAACGCATACTCCAAGCACCTTCCATCCTCCTGATCGACGACGAATCCTTTTCCCGGGACATCATTTCTCATGGCTTGGAGGCATGTGGGCCGCATAAATTCCAATTCACGCAAGCGCCGGCAATGGCTGTCGAGCTCGCCAAGGAGATGGCCGCCACGGTGGTACTGGTCGACATGCGCATGCCGGAAATGGATGGCTTCGAAGTCACGCGCCGTCTTTGCGCGGACAAGGAGACGGCGCATGTTGCCGTGATTGTCTTGTCGTCGGAAGACAACCCGGACATGAAAGCCCAGGCCTTCGAGGCCGGCGCCAGCGACTATCTGGTCAAGTGGCCGGATCCACGCGAGCTGGTCGCACGTGTGCGCTACCACAGCAATGCCTGCATTGCCCGGCGCCAGCTCGATGCTGCGTATACGTCGCTATGTCGCAGTCAGGAGGAACTGGCGGCAAGCCAGTCGGCCTTGCTTCAGTCACAAAAAATGGAAGCCATTGGCCAATTGACCGGCGGCGTGGCCCATGATTTCAATAATGTCTTGCAGATCATTGGCGGCAATCTGCAGTTGCTAAAACTGAGCAATGGCGTCAATGAACCTGGTCTGACCCGTGTGGAAGCAGCAATGTCAGGCGTAAAACGTGGAGCAGAGCTGGCCTCGCACTTGCTGGCTTTCGCGCGCCGCCAGCCGCTTCAGGCAGTCGCCACGAATCCCGAACATCTGCTGCTTGAGATGGGTGTCATGATGCGGAGGATGTTTGGATTGAGTCCAAATGTCATGACAGAAGTCTCCCATGGGCTGGGGAATATCATGGTAGATCCGAACCAGCTGCATAATGTCTTGCTGAACCTGTCCATCAACGCCCGCGATGCCATGGCTGGCCGCGGCACCTTGCGCATCCGGGCCGCCAATATCGGTCCGGAGGACAGCTTGCCTCCCGACGTGGCAGCCGGCTCCTGGGTGATGATCGAGGTTGCCGATAACGGCGCGGGCATGACGCCGCAAGTGATGGCGCGTGTCTTCGAGCCGTTTTTTACGACAAAACCGCCCGGGCAGGGCACTGGCCTGGGTTTGTCGATGGCCTACGGTTTCGTCAAGCAGTCGGGTGGAGAGATTGTTTTATCCAGCGTACTGGGAGAAGGGACGAGCGTCAGGATCTACCTGCCGCGGACCGATGTCGAGCCGATCATCCAGGAAGTGCCGGTGGCGACGCGACTGGAGGGCGGCCCGGAAACCATCCTGGTGGTCGAAGACGAGGAGAATGTACGCAAATCCACGTGCAGCAGTTTGTCGATACTGGGTTACCAGGTATTGCAGGCTTCCAGCGCTGCCGGAGCGCTGGAGATTATCAACAGCGGTCAGGATATCGACCTGGTGTTCACCGACGTGATCATGCCCGGGCCGGTGAGCAGCCTGCAATTGGGCGAGGCCGTGCGCACACGTCTGCCCCACGCACGGATCTTGTATACATCGGGCTATGCCGAAGGCGTGCTCACCCATGAAGGCAGGCTGGATGCAAACGTCAATCTCTTGCCGAAACCCTATGACTTGAACGCACTCAGCGCGCGCATCCGCCACCTTCTCAGGCATGAGAAGGATGCGCACATGGAGCACACTTAAAAATCGTAGCGGATGCCGACAGCAATGGCTTGGCCGCCACTGATGCCGGCATCGAAATCGTCCAGGCCTCCCCGGCGTGGCGTAAGGACGGCGGTAGTGCCCTCACGGTAGTACTCGGCGAAGAACTTGAGATCGTCGCGGAGCTGATGGTCGACACCGATATGAACGATGTTGTCGCCATAGTTTTCCACTCTTGCGAGCATCAGCTTGACGGCCGTCTTGCCCATGGCATAGCTGCCGAAGAGGTTGATGGCCTTGTTGCCGTCGCTGGAAAAGCTGCCGGGCTGACGATTTCCCGAATCGAATCGCTCGAACTTGGCTGCCAGGTAAAGCTTGCCGGCCTGATGGCTGAGGGACAGCCCATACAAGCGGTTGCGCCCGTAACCGGCGTCGCCCCGGTCATCGATGCCTGCGGCAAGGCGGGTGTCGCCGACGGTATAGGTGGCGGCAAGCTGCCGGCGCGGCGCATCGATGCGCGAAGTCGAGCGCGCGTTGCCGCTGCTGCCGGTATACCCCGCGCTGAATGCGAATCCCGCGACTTCCGGCGTCGAATAGGCGAGTGTCTGGGCGACGCGAAAGACGGTATAGGTCGCAAAGCCGCTGTAATAGGTGCTGAACATGTCCACCGGCGCCGCGACCGCATTGTAGTAAGGCATCCACTGCTGGCCGTAGGCGATCGTGCCGAATCTGCTGCGCAAGCCGAGCTGGGCGAGCCTGATCCGCTCCCCGTGGGGACGCTGGGCATCGCCCTGGTCGTAGGGATCGCGCATCCTGAAGTTGGCCGAATCGACGGGCAGTTCCAGTTGACCGGTCAACGCCAGTTCGGCGCCCAGCGGATGGTCGAGCTTGATGCCCACCCGCGAGTAGGCATCCCTGACGCCCGCATAACTGTCCAGGCGATCGTTGCGATCCGGGCTGACCGCTTCGACCTGGGTACGCAGCGATGCGTAAAAGTTGATAGCGGTAGCATCCTGGGCCGCGCCCTCGGTCCAGGCCAGGCAGCCCGCCAGTCCAAGTGCCAGGCTTCCCGGTAAAAAACGTGGTGTCGACATAGGTTCTCTCCTAGGCTGCAACAAGATGGGGCGGCAGGCTCATGACCTCGAGCAGCAGCTCGCTGACGCCATCCCACACGATCTGGACGCCAAGGCACAGCAGGATGAAGGCGGTCAGGCGCAGGAACACGGCGGTGCCGGCTTCGCCGATCAGGCGCAGGAAGTGTTCACCATAGCGGAAGGCGAGATACAGCAGCACGCCGATGAGCGCCAGCGCCAGCAGCGCCCCGCCCATGCGCGCCAGCGACAGCACCATCTGGACATCGTGCAGGGAAACGCCCACGGTGATGGCGACCGAGATCGAGGCCGGACCGCAGCTGATGGGGAAGGTCAGCGGATAGAAGGCCTGGCGGTGCGCATGGTCGGGTGTGTAGGCCTCGGCCAGGGCGGCGCGGCTGTCGGGCGTGGACGGCGTCGCCCCCAGCAGGCGCCAGGCCACCGAGGCGAGCAGCAGGCCGCCGCCGATGCGGACGATGGGCAGCGAGATGCCGAAGAAGTCGAGTACATAGGAACCGATCAGCATCGATCCCGTCATCAGCCAGAACATGTTGCGCGCGATACGGCGCGCCAGCAAGGTGCGGGTGGCAGCCGATGCGCCATCGGTCATGCTGAGGAAAATCGGCGCTGTTGCTGCCGGATTCAGGATCGGCAGCATGGTTGCCAGCACAAATAGAAAGCCCTTGGTTGCTGCCAGCAATAATTCGATTGTCATGACAATTTCTGCGAGTTACGACAAACCGCATCGCAACAAAGTCCAATACGCGAGTATAGGACGAAGGCAAAAATCGTGACGCCCCGCTGCCGGCTTACATCTGCTGCACCAGTCGGTCGCCGACGTACACGCGGTAGCGCCGGATCCGGCCCGTCACCGTGTCCGGCCCCTGGCGCGGTGTGTAGCGCAGCCCTGCGATATCGACAGACGTGCCAAGATCGATGATCAGTCGCGCCGGTCCCGCCGCGGGAAGTCCCTTGCTGTACGCCGTGTGCCAGTAGTCGCTCGCCTGGCCGTTGATGGCGTTCAGCGCACTACCGTCTTCCCTGTGCGCTTCTTCGCTGCTGGCGTAGGCGATAGTCCAGGTGCTCTGGTTCATGGGCTTGCCGTCCAGGCCGAGCAGGGCCAGTTCGGCGACGGCCGCATGCGGCTTGCCGTCGAAGGTATCGACCACTTCCAGGCACAGCTGGCGTCCGCGCGCCGGCTGTTCGAACCTGGCTTCCTGGATGGCGGGGCCGCCGGCGAACTGCCCGGCATGCACCGGCGTCAAGCCCGCCAGGCGCGGACGCGCCGTGCTGGCCGGACGCGCCAGGTCGCGCTCGGGATGCAGTTCGTCGAGGATCGGCGTGGTGCGCCCTTCGATGCGGCTGGCGCGCGGTCCGGTGAGGTCGAGCACCACGATGTCGTTGCGGCCGGCCTCCATCCAGGGACCGGGCAGGTACATGGTCTGGGTCGGGCCGATGCTCCAGTAGCGGCCCAGGCAGCGGCCGTTGATCCAGACGATGCCCTGGCCCCAGCTCGACATGTCGAGGAAGGTGTCGGCCTGCTCCTTCAAATCGAAGCTGCCGCGCCAGAACGCCGGGCCGGCAACGCGCTTGGCCTGCCAGCGAAGCGGCGGCAGCTCGCCGTCGTCGCCGAAGTCGATGGCGCGGATTTCCCAGCCGCTCAGTTCCTGGGCGGCGCCGTCCTCGGTGCGCAGCAGCATCGGGCCCTGCAGCCCCTTGCGGTCGTGGACCTCGACGCCGAAATTCACGCGCGCGATCGTGTACAGCAGGATCTCGACCCGGGTGGGCTGGGTGCGCGCCGGCAGGTCGACGCCGAAGCGGCGGTGGCGCGTGTCCATCGTGCCGACCAGGCGTCCGCCGGCGTAGACCCAGGCCAGGTCGCGCGCGTTCGCGGCTTCCAGCCTGGCCGCCGACCCGGGCGGCAGCACGATGCTGTAGGCGACCAGGCCGCGGCTGATGTCGTACTGTTCGATGTTGCGCGGCGACGCGTCCCGGATCACCGCTGCCGGCAGGTTCGCGAACACGGGCGCGGTCTCCTTCAGCGCAAACGCGGGGATCGCCATCACGGGAAGGTGTGCCGGCGCCTCTGGCAGGGTTTCGCCGGGCTCCAGGTGCCTGCCCAGGCATTCGCGGTAGGTACGGAATTTCTCGCCCAGCCATCCCGCCTCGCTGATCGGGGCATCGTAGTCGTAGCTGGTCGTGTCGGGACGGAAGGGGCGGTCGCAGCCGCCCCACAGGCCGAAGGTGGTGCCGCCGTGCGCCATGTACAGGCTGAACGAGCCGTTCGCCTTCAGCATGGCGTCGATGTCGCGGATGGCGCGCGCATTGTCGCCGCGCTTGTGCGGCGTGCCCCAGGTGTCGAACCAGCCGGAATAGTACTCGCCGCACATCAGGGGCCCTTGCTGCACAGCGGCCAGGGCCTTGAAACCCCGTTCCGGGTCGTTGCCGAAGTTGGCCACCGAGAGCAGTTCCGGGATGTGGGTCTTGGCCACCGTATTGGTCGGATTGCACTGGAACAGCGGGACATCGAAGCGCGCATCGAGCAAGGCCTGGCGCATGACCCGCATGTAGTCGCGGTCGTCGCCGAAGAAGCCATATTCGTTCTCGACCTGCACCATCAGGATCGGGCCGCCCTGGCTCACCTGCATCGGCGCCAGCACCCGGCCGACTTCCTTCAGCCAGCGCCGCGCCGGCTCCACGAAGGCCGGGGCGCGACTGCGGAGAAAAGCGTCGCCCGGGTGCTTCAGCAGCCACCAGGGCAGGCCGCCCATTTCCCACTCGGCGCAGGCGTAAGGGCCGGGACGCAGGATCACCCACAGGCCTTCCGCCTGCGCCATGCGGCAGAATTCGGCGGCATCGCGCTGCCCGTCCCAGCGGTAGCGGCCTTCGCGCCATTCATGGTAGTTCCAGAACAGGTAGGCACAAACCGTATTCAGGCCCATCGCCTTGATCGCTTTTAGCCGGTGCCCCCAGTATTCACGCGGGACCCGGGCGAAATGCATCTCGCCGCAGCGGATCTGCAGCGGTTTCCCGTCCAGCAGGAAATCCTTGTCGCCGATGGCGAAGCGGGGCGATGCGGCAGTGGCACTCGGCACGTTCAGTGCCAGGGCGGTGCCGGCGGCGGCGCCCAGAAAAGTGCGGCGCGATGGATGAAGGGGCATGGCGGGTCCTGGTCGAAGGCTGGTGCCCTTCATGGTAGTGGAACGCGGCGTGCCGGAGCGCGGTGCGGCCACAATACTCATCAGCTTGATTCCGGCCACGCAGATTTGCAGTGTAAGGTAGCCGGATTCACGTGGAGAGATGATGAGAATCCTGCCGATCGGCGTAGCGCTTGCCTGTTCCGTCCTGCTGTGCGCATGCGCAGGCTTGAGGCAACAGCAGGACGTGCGCGTCGTCGAGGTGGCGGACGGCTGGGCGGCCAATTCGGTCAATGCCGTGGTGTTTCGCAAAAACTCGCTCGTCACCCATGCGGGCAGCCAGTACATCGCCTTCTACGACGCCGCGGCCAGGCTGGTGCTGGGCAAGCGCCGCCTGGGCGAGCTTGCGTGGCAGCTGGCGCCCACCCAGTACCTGGGCAAGGCCAGCGACGCCCACAACAGCATCAGCATCATGGTCGACGGCGCCGGCTTCCTGCACGTGGCCTGGGACCACCACAACGGTCCCTTGCGCTACGCGCGCGGCACGGCCCCCGGCGCCTTGAGCCTCGGCCCCCAGCAGGCGATGACCGGGCGCGACGAGAAGTCCGTGTCCTACCCGGAGTTCTACCGCATGCCGGACGGCGGCCTGCTGTTCCTCTACCGCGACGGCGGTTCCGGCCGCGGCAACCTGGTGATCAACCGCTACGATCCGCACAGCCAGTCCTGGCAGCGCCTGCAGGACAATCTCCTGAGCGGGGAAGGGCGGCGCAACGCCTACTGGCAGGCTTTTGTCGACAGGGTGGGGACGCTGCACCTGTCCTGGGTATGGCGCGAGTCGCCCGACGTCGCCAGCAACCATGACCTGGCCTATGCCCGTTCGCGCGACGGCGGCGTGACCTGGGAGCGCAGCAAGGGCGAGCCCTACCAGTTGCCGATCACGGCAGGCACGGCGGAAGTGGCGGCGCATATCCCGCAACGGAGCGAATTGATCAACCAGACTGCCATGGCGGCCGACCGCGACGGTCATCCGGTCATCGCCAGCTACTGGCGCGACGCCGGCAGCGCCGTTCCGCAATACCGCGTGGTGCGTCACGATGGCCAGGGCTGGCAGTCGCAGGACCTGGCCTTCCGGCGGACGGCATTCTCGCTGTCCGGCCTGGGGACCAAGGCGATCCCGATCTCGCGTCCGCAGATCCTGGTCGGCAGCAGCGGTGCGGCCTGGCTCGTGTTCCGCGATGCGGAGCGCGGCCACAAGGTGTCCGTGGCCTGCACGCCCGACTTGCGCGGTGGCCGCTGGCAGGTGAGCGAGCTGCTCGAGCGCGCCATGGGGGCCTGGGAGCCGAGCTTCGACACCGAGTTGTGGCGCGACGCCGGCCAGCTCAACCTCTACCTGCAAACCGTCCACCAGCTGGACGCCGAAGGCGTCCTGGCGAGCGGCCCGACCAGGGTCGGCGTCCTCGAATGGACGCCGGTCTGCCCACCCACACCATGAACGACATGAATACAAAAAAATACTTCACCGGCATGCTGGTTGCGCTGGGCCTGGTTCTGGGCGGCTGTGCGACTACGCCGACATCCGACACCGGCGTCAAGCGCGGCGAGGTGCTCGCCATCATCGACAAGGTCAACACCCATTGGCAGGCGAAGACGCCGGCGAAGCAGTGGGCCTTCTGGGACGTGGCGGCCTACCATACCGGCAATATCGAAGCCTATCGCGTGACCGGCAAGGAGCGCTATCGCCGCTATTCCGAGGAGTGGGCCGAGCACAATGCCTGGATGGGGGCGAAGTCGCCGGACAAGGCCAGGTGGAAGTACAACTATGGCGAAACCGATGAATACGTCCTGTTCGGCGACTGGCAGATCGCGTTCCAGACCTATGCGGACCTGTACCAGCTGGACAAGGACCCCCGCAAGATCGCGCGCGCCCGCGAGGTGATGGAATACCAGATGAGCACCCCCAACAAGGATTACTGGTGGTGGGCGGACGGCCTGTACATGGTGATGCCGGTCATGACCAAGCTGTACAAGATCACCGGCAATCCCCAGTACCTCGAGAAGCTGCACGAGTACTACAGCTATGCCAACAGCATCATGTACGACCCGCAGGAGCAGCTGTACTACCGCGACGCCAAGTACGTCTACCCGAAGCACAAGAGCGCCAGCGGCAAGAAGGATTTCTGGGCGCGCGGCGACGGCTGGGTGTTCGCGGGACTGGCCAAGGTGCTGGCCGAACTGCCGGCAAGCGATCCGCATCGCGCCGAGTATGTGGAGCGCTTCCAGGCGATGGCGAGGGCCGTGGCGCGCAGCCAGCAGCCGGAGGGGTACTGGACCCGCAGCATGCTCGACCCGGCCCACGCGCCCGGACCGGAGACCAGCGGCACCGCCTTCTTCACCTACGGAATGCTATGGGGGATCAATCAGGGTTTGCTGGCGCGCGACGCCTACCTGCCGGTCGCGCAGCGCGGCTGGCACTACCTGAGCACCGTCGCCCTGCAAGCGGACGGCAAGGTCGGCTACGTCCAGCCGATCGGCGAGCGCGCGATCCCGGGACAGGTGGTGAACCAGGACTCGACCACGCCTTTCGGCGTGGGGGCCTTCCTCCTGGCCGCCGCGGAGATGGCGCGCCTGGCCGACCGATAAGCAGAGGCGAACATGGAACGACGACACTTCATGCGGGCGCTGGCTGCCGCACCGGCCCTGGGCGCGGCGGCAGTGGCACCGGCGGCGCCGGCCGGCGACGAACGCGCCTACCTGCTGCGCCTGCTGCAGCGGATGGCCGAGCCGGTGCTGACGCTCATGGCGAAGGGCGAGCTGAAAAAGACCTTCCCGCTCGAGCTGAGCCCGACCTGGGACGGGCGCGACCGCGCGGTGGCCTACCTCGAGTGTTTCGGCCGGCTGATGGCGGGCATCGCGCCCTGGCTGGCCTTGCCGGCGGACGCGACACCGGAAGGGAGCCTGCGCCGGCGCCTGCAGGGGATGGCGCTGCAAAGCTATGCCAACGCGGTCGATCCGCGCAGCCCGGACTACCTGAAGTGGAAGGGAGAGGGCCAGGCGCTGGTCGATTCCGCCTATTTCACCAATGCCCTGCTGCGCGCGCCCAAGGTCTTGTGGGAGCCGCTCGACGCCGCGACCAGGGCGCGCATCGTCGCCGAAATCAAGGGCCTGCGCCGCGTCGAGCCGCCGAACACCAACTGGCTGCTGTTCGCCGCGATGAACGAAGCCTGGCTGTTGTCGATCGGGGAAGAGTACGACCCGATGCGCATGAACGGGGCGATCCGCAAGATCAACGAGTGGTACGTGGGCGACGGCTGGATCAAGGACGGCAAGGACTTCCACTTCGATTACTACAACTCCTACGTGATGTATCCGATGCTGCTGGAGGTGCTCGACGTGCTGGCCGCGAAGAAGGCTCCCTTCTGGCAGGCCAAGCCGCAGGAACTGCTGTCCCAGGCGACCAGGCGCGCGCAGCGCTATTGCGAGCACCTGGAGCGCTTCGTCGGCCCGGACGGCAGCTTCCCGCCGATCGGCCGCTCGCTCACCTACCGCACCGCGGCCTTCCAGCCGCTGGCGCTGCTGGCCTGGCGCAAGCAGCTGCCGGCTTCGCTCCCGGAAGGGCAGGTGCGCGCCGCGCTGCATGCGGTGCACGGGGCCATCTGGGATGCGCCGGGCAACTTCACGGACGACGGTTTTCTCACCATCGGCTTTCGCGGCCACCAGCCCGAACTGGGGGACTGGTACTCGAACAACGGCAGCATGTACATCGCTTCCAGCAGCCTGCTGGCGCTGGGGCTGCCCGCCGGCGACAGCTTCTGGACCGCGCCAGGGCAGGACTGGACCCAGAAGAAGGCTTTCGGCGGCCGCGGCTTTCCGAAGGACTATCCGGTGAACTACTAAACCCATGGTGGGTAGCGCGGCGGCCGGCGACGCATTCCGGCAGAGCGTAGTACACTGGCAAGGCTTTCCACCGTGCTTTCCTCCATGTCCACATCATCTTCACCAGCATCCGCCGCGCCGCCGGCAGTCGTGATGCAGATCCTGTTTTCGGTCGCCTTTGTCCACCTGCTGAACGACTGCGTGCAGGCGGTCCTGCCCGCCATCTACCCGCTGCTCAAGGACGAATTCGCGCTCAGCTTCACCCAGATCGGCCTGATCACGCTGACCTTCCAGTGCACTGCCTCGCTGCTGCAGCCCTGGATCGGCCTGTACACCGACCGGCGCCCGATTCCCTTCCTGCTGCCGGCCGGGATGTGCGTCACGCTGGGCGGCGTCGCCCTGCTGGCGACGGCCGGCAGCTTCGCCATGCTGCTGCTGGCGGCCGGCCTGATCGGCATCGGCTCTTCGACCTTCCACCCGGAAGCCTCGCGCGTGGCGCGGCTGGCCTCGGGCGGGCGCTTCGGTTTCGCGCAGTCGCTGTTCCAGGTGGGCGGGAATCTCGGGTCGGCGTTCGGCCCGCTACTGGCCGCCGCCATCATCGTGGGGCAGGGCCAGGGCAGGATCGCCTGGCTGATGCTGCTGGTGCTGCTGGCGGTCGCGGTGCTGGTCGGCGTCAGCCGCTGGTACGCGGGTCACCTGCGCACCGTCACGCGCAGGCTGGCCGTCCATGCGGGACCGGGCCTGTCGCGCGGACGGGTCATCTGGGCATTGACCGTGCTGGCGCTGCTGGTGTTCTCCAAGTACATCTACATGGCCAGCCTGTCGAGCTACTACACCTTCTACCTGATCGAGCGCTTCCACGTCTCGGTGGAGGCGGCGCAGATGTACCTGTTCCTGTTCCTCGCGGCGGTGGCGGCAGGCACCTTCGCGGGCGGCCCGATCGGCGACCGCATCGGCCGCAAGCGCGTGATCTGGTTCTCGATCCTGGGCGCCGCGCCCTTCGCGCTGGCGCTGCCCTATGCGAGCCTGTTCTGGACCGCCGTGCTGTCGGTGGTGATCGGGCTGGTGATGTCGTCCGCCTTCTCGGCCATCGTGGTGTTCGCGCAGGAGCTGGTGCCGGACAAGGTGGGCATGATCGCCGGCCTGTTCTTCGGCCTGATGTTCGGCATCAGCGGCATCGGCGCCGCCGTCATGGGCGCGGTCGCCGACACCACCGGCATCGAGTACGTGTACCGGATCGCTTCCTTCCTGCCGCTGCTGGGCATCCTGGCCGTGTTCCTGCCGCGCATGCCGTCGCAGCGGACCTAGATGCGCTAGCATTGCCTTGCCCCTTCCGGGCAATGGAGGATGCGATGCGTATTACCGCACTGGTCGACAATTCGCCCGCGGCCCATCGGGCCGAGGTGGACACCGACGGAAGCCGCCAGGCGCTGGCGGTGCCGCCCAGGGCGTCCGGCCCCGGTTCCGGCGTGAACGGCGGCGAGTTCCTGATGCTGGCATTGGCGACCTGTTATTGCAACGACTTGTACCGCGAAGCGCGGCGCCTCGGCATCCCGATCGACGGCGTGCAGGTCGAGGCCAGCGCAGAATTCCCCGGCATCGGACTGGCCGCCACCGATATCCGCTACCGCGCCACGGTGCGCTCGGCGGCGCCGGCGCAGGACATCTCCCGCCTGCTGGCCGAGACCGACGCGGTGGCCGAGGTGCACAACACCCTGCGGGCCGGATGCGCGGTCGCGTTCGAGCATCCATAGCCGGTAAAGCGGGCGCGAGTCCCGGCGCAAGGTTCTTCAGCAAGCTGGCGTCGCGCCTGCGGAATTGACGCGCGGGCGCGTCACAGCGCGCCGATCATCGCCTTCAGCTGGGCCAGCCGTTCCGGGCGTACGCAATAGCAGACCCGCTGCACGTCGGACGAGCCTTCGATCAGGCCGGCTTCCTTCAGGATCGAGACGTGCTTCGAAATGGTGGAGGCGGCGAGCGGCAGCACGTCGGCCAGGCTGCCGAAGTAGCAGTCGCCATGCTTGATCAGGTGCCGCAGCAGCTGCAGGCGCGCGGGGTGGCCGATCGCCTTGCATAGCGCGGCAAGGTCGTCGGTGTCGATGGCGGCCGCAGGCAAGGCAGCCGGGGCGCAGCAGGAACTGGTCATGGATGCTTTCGATCTGGTGTTGGACGACGAGGATAGGAAGCGCTTGCCGCGCCGTCAAGCCTGTGCGGTATCCGGCACGTCCGCCGCGCGCACCGGCTTGACGGCCGACAGGTAAAGCAGCAGCGAGGCCAGCGCACAGCCGAACAGCGCCAGCGGCAGGACCACTTGGCCGGCGGCGCCTGACAGGATGGCGGCACCGATCAGGGGACCGGCCGCTTTCGACAGCAGCGAGGGCGCAGCCAGTGCGCCGGTGATGGCGCCGTAGTGGCGGGGACCGAACAGCGCGCGCGGCAGGGTGCCGCGGATGATCGTCAGCACTCCGTTGCTCATCCCGTACAGCACGCAGAACAGCGCTACCGCCCAGGCCCGCGTGCCCAGCAGCGCCAGGGCCAGCAGGCCGAAGGGCAGGGTGGCGAACACGAAGCGCCCCACTACCTGCGGCGCCCGGTCGCGCGCCAGCGTGCGCTCGCCGATGCGGCCGGCCACCTGCATCGGTCCTACCAGGGCGGCCAGCAGCACGGCGGTGCTCGCGCTGTGGCCGAGCACGCGCAGCAGCGGGATCAGGTGCGCCGCCAGCGCCGAAAAGATGAACACGTTGGCCGAGAAGGCCAGCGCCAATTTCCAGAACACCGGATGGCGGATGGCTTCGGCCAGCGTGTGGCTGTCGCGCGGCGCATCGGCGTACACGGGAGGGCGCGGTGCATCGCGCCCCAGCCACAGGTGCAGGGGCAGGCATGCCGCCAGCTGCAGCACCGCGTACAGCAGGAAGGTGTCGCGCCAGCCCAGCCGTGCGTCGATGGCCAGGGTCAGCGGCCAGAAGATGGTGCTGGCGAAACCGGCGAACAAGGTCAATGTCGAGATGGCGCGCGGCGCCCCGGCCTCGATCTTGCGGTTGATGGTGGCGAAGGCCGCTTCATACAGGGTCAGGGCCATCGCGAGTCCGATCAGGGTCCAGGCGCCGAAATAGGAGGCGGGCGTGGCACAGCTCGCCAGCCAGGCCAGGCCGAGCGCGCTGGCGAGCGAGCCGGCCGCCATCACGTAGCGTCCGCCGTGGCGGTCGACCAGCGCGCCGACCGGCGCCGCCGCCACGCCTGCCACCAGCAGGCTCCACGAGAAGGCGGCAAAGGCGGTCTCGGCACCGATGCCGAGTTCGCGCTGGATGGCCGGCGCCAGGACGGCGAAGGCGTAGTACAGCGATCCCCACGATGCGATCTGGGTGAAGGCGAGGATGCCGATGGTCTTGCGTGCGGGCGACAACATGATCTCCTGGAGCGATGGCGCGGACGTTCAGCAGCAGGTGGCGTTCGCAGCCTTCACTGTACAGCAGCTCGACGCCGGCTGCTGGTAGACCCTGCGGGTATTGCAGACACCCGTTTCCGGCAAATCGAGCTGGACGTCGTCGGCGCCGGCGAGGTCGCCGGCGAGCGCCGCCACCACCGAGCGCACCTGCTCGTAGCCGGTGGCCAGCAGGAAGTTGGGCGCGCGGCCGTAGCTCTTGGCGCCGACCGCGTAGTAACCGGTCTCGGGATGGGCCAGTTCGCGGTGGCCGTGCGGGCGTACGCTGCCGCAGCTGTGCTCGTTGGGGTCGATCAGCGGGGCCAGCGCATCGGTGCTCTCCAACCACGGATCGTGGCGCGTGCGCAGCTCGCGCGTCATGTCCAGGTCGGGCCGCGCGCCGGTGGCGCAGACGATTTCGTCGATGCCGCCGATGCTGTTGCCGTCCGCATCGAGGGCGGTGATGCGGCCGTGCGCTTCCTGCAGCGCATGGATCGGGAAGGACTGGCGCATCTCGAGTTGTCCGGAGTCGCGCAGCGCCTGCAGGCGCTGCCCCAGCTGGCCGCGCGCGGGCAGGCCGTCCGCATCGCCACCGCCGAACACGCGCGCCAGCTGGCTGCCGCGCGTCGCCCAGACCAGTTGCGTGTCCCGATGCTCGGCGGCGAGCTGCGCCAGCGCCAGCAGGGTGCCGGCGGCGGAGTGGCCGGCGCCGACCACCAGCACCCGTTTGTTTGCATAGCGCGCACGCTGGGCGCCCAGCACGTCCGGCATGCCGTAGGCGATGCGCGCCGCCAGCGCCGCTTCGCCGATCGCGGGGATGCCGTTGGCGCCGAGGAGATTCGGCTGCGACCAGGTGCCGGTGGCGTCGATCACCGCACGGGCGAGGTAGTCGCGCGGGCCGTCCGGCGTCTCGGCGCGGACCAGGAAGGGCGATTCGGCGCGGCCGCGGGTCTTCACCTTGTCGGCATCGACGCGGGTGATGGCGCTGACGCGGTGGCGCAGGTGCAGCACGTCGGCGATCGCGGGCAGGGCCGCCAGGGGCGCGAGGTAGCCGTCAAGCAGCTCGCCGGCGCTCGGCAGCGCGTCCGGATCGGGCATGGTCCAGCCGGTGCCCTCGAGCAGGCGGCGCGCCGCCTTGTCGACGTTGTACCGCCAGGGCGAGAACAGCCGCACGTGGCGGAAGCTGTCGAGGTTGGCGCCGACGGCGCCGCCGGCCTCCAGCAGCAGGGGCGTCAGGCCAGATGCGCGCAGGTGCGCGGCGGCGGCAAGTCCGACGGGGCCGGCGCCCAGGACGGCGACGGGCAGGGTGGCATCGATCTGGTTCATGGTTGTTCTCCGGTGGTATTCGTTATTCGTCGTTTGACGAAAATAGAATAATTCTCTTGTCATCAAGCTGTCAAATTATTTCGATAAAATTCGAAGGGTTGTCAAACAGGCTTATAATTCGAGATATCTAGAAATGACACGGGACACCACCATGGATACCAAGGCCGCCATCGCGGCGCTGGCCGCACTGGCCCAGGAATCGCGCCTGGCCACCTACCGCCTGCTGGTGCAGGCGGGACCTGCCGGAATGGCCGCCAGCAAGATCGCCGAGGCGCTCGGCATACCGGCGTCTTCGCTTTCTTTCCACCTGAAAGAACTGAGCCACGCGGGCCTGATCACGCCGCGCCAGGAGGGGCGCTTCATCATCTACGCAGCCCAGTTCGACACCATGAATGCCTTGCTGGCCTTCCTGACCGAAAACTGCTGCGGGGGCAACCCGTGTATGCCCGTGGGCAATGCCTGCGGCAGCGCCAGCGCCTGATTCTTTTCGCATTTTTTATCAAGGGTTTCCCATGAACGTACTTTTCCTTTGCACCGGCAATTCCTGCCGTTCCCTCATCAGTGAAGCGGTCTTCAACCACCTGGCGCCGGCAGGCTGGCATGCCATCAGCGCTGGGAGCCAGCCGACCGGCAAGCTGAACGACAAGGCGCTTGCCCTGCTCGCCGGCAAAGGGATTTCCACCGAGGGCTATTACAGCAAGTCCTGGGACGCGCTGCCCTCGTCTCCCGACGTGGTGGTCACCGTGTGCGCCAGCGCCGCAGGCGAGACCTGCCCGGCCTATCTGGGCCCGGTCCTGCGCACGCACTGGGGCGTGGAAGACCCAAGCCATGTGGTGGGCACGGAACAGGAGATCGATGCCGCCTTCGAACAGGCATACGCGACGCTGCGCGCACGGATCGAGGCTTTCCTGGCGCTGCCGCTGGAAGAGCTGAAGTCCGACCGTGCGCGCTTCAAGGCGGAACTCGACCAGATCGGCCTGATCGGCGCCTGAAGGATTCCTGTGCTGATCGCCTTTCTCATATTCCTCGCCACGCTCGCACTCGTCATCTGGCAGCCGCGCGGTCTCGGCATCGGCTGGAGCGCCTCGGCCGGTGCGCTCGTGGCCCTGCTGGCCGGCGTGATCCAGGTGGGCGACATCCCGGTCGTCTGGAATATCGTCTGGAATGCCACCGGGGCTTTCGTTGCCGTGATCATCATCAGCCTGCTGCTGGACAAGGCCGGCTTCTTCGAATGGGCGGCCCTGCACGTTGCGCGCTGGGGCCAGGGCAATGGCAGGCTGCTGTTCATCCTGCTGGTCCTGCTAGGGGCAGCCGTTGCGGCGCTGTTTGCCAATGATGGCGCGGCACTGATCCTCACGCCCATCGTCATCGCCATGCTGGCGGCACTGCGGTTTACTGCCCGTGCCATGCTGGCCTTCGTCATGGCCGCCGGCTTCATTGCCGACACCGCGAGCCTGCCGCTGGTGGTATCGAACCTGGTCAACATCGTCTCGGCGGACTACTTCGGCATCGGCTTCGCGCGCTACGCCGCCGTGATGGTGCCGGTCAACCTGGTCTCGGTCGCGGCGACGCTCGCGGCACTGGTCTGGTTCTTCCGCAAGGACATCCCGGCCGCCTACGACCTGGCACAGCTCAAGCGCCCGCAGGAGGCGATCCATGATCGCGCCACCTTCCTTACCGGCTGGTGGGTGCTGCTCATGCTGCTCGTGGGCTTCTTCTGGCTGGACGACGCGGGCATCCCGATCAGCGCGGTCGCCGCCGCCGGCGCGTTATTGCTGCTGGCGGTTGCAGCACGCGGCCACCGCATTTCGACGCGCGAGGTATTGCGTGGCGCCCCATGGCAGGTCGTCGTGTTTTCTCTCGGGATGTACCTGGTGGTGTACGGCCTGCGCAATGCCGGCCTTACCGACTACCTGACCGCGCTGCTGGACCGCTGCGCCGAGTACGGCGTGTGGGGAGCGGCGCTCGGTACCGGTTTCATGACGGCCATCCTGTCGTCCATCATGAACAACATGCCGACCGTACTGATCGGGGCGCTGGCGATCGACGCCACCTCAGCCCAGGGTGTGATTCGCGAAGCGATGGTCTACGCGAACGTGATCGGAGCCGACCTCGGCCCGAAGATCACGCCGATCGGCAGCCTGGCAACGCTCCTGTGGCTGCACGTGCTGTCCGCGAAGAACATCGAGATCTCCTGGGGCTATTACTTCCGTGTGGGTATCGTGCTGACGCTGCCCATCCTGTTCCTTACCCTGTGCGCGCTGGCACTGCGCCTGAGCTGAAGAGCCATGATCATGAATCAGACAAACGATCCGGGCCGGATTCCCGGCCTGCCCAACATCAACGCCGAGCAGCTCGACATGCCCAGCATGGACAAGCTCGCCCCCGTCGGCGACCTGAACCATCCGCCGCGCATCCTGATGCTGTATGGCTCGCTGCGCGAGCGTTCCTTCAGCCGCTTCCTTATCTACGAGGCAGCGCGCATCCTCGAGCACTTCGGCGCCGAGGTGAAAATCTTCGACCCCATGGAGCTGCCGATGGTTGGCAGCGTGCCCGAGACGCATCCGAAGGTGGTCGAGCTGCGCGCGCTGTCGCTGTGGTCGGAAGGGCAGGTGTGGTGCAGCCCCGAGCGCCACGGCGCGATCACGGCGGTGATGAAGAACCAGATCGACTGGATTCCGCTGGAGCAGGGCGCGCTGCGGCCGAGCCAGGGCCGCACGCTCGCCGTGATGCAGGTATGCGGCGGCTCGCAGTCCTTCAACGTGGTCAACACGATGCGGCTGCTGGGACGCTGGATGCGCATGTTCACGATCCCGAACCAGTCCTCGGTGCCGATGGCCTACAAGGAGTTCGACGAGGCGGGCCGAATGCGGCCCTCGGCCTATTACGATCGCGTGGTGGACGTGATGGAGGAACTCTTCAAGATCACCCTGCTCATGCGCGGGCGCCTTGATTACCTGACGGACCGGTATAGTGAGCGCAGCGAGCGCGCGCTGAAGAAAATCGACGCGCAGATCGCACAACTATAGGGAAAGCGATGAAACCGGTACGCGTCCAACTGAGCAGGAAGAAGGGGTGGAAGCTGCCGCCGAACACGGTGTCGGTGGCGCGTCCCGGGCGCTGGGGCAATCCGTTCTCGGTGGCGCCGGATGCGGTGCCGGGCACGCCGGTGGGTACGAGATACACGGCGATGCCA
The DNA here is from genome assembly GCF_046236355.1 of Massilia sp. BHUDP2. Classification (NCBI taxonomy): domain Bacteria; kingdom Pseudomonadati; phylum Pseudomonadota; class Betaproteobacteria; order Burkholderiales; family Oxalobacteraceae; genus Massilia; species Massilia sp. BHUDP2. The sequence continues at coordinate 164,215 of NZ_JBJUVW010000003.1, read as the reverse complement.
AGCGTGGCCGAAGCTGTGGCCGCCTACCGGCGCTGGTTGGAGGCGAGCCCGGAAGGACAGCAGCTGGCCGCGCAGGCGCGCGAAGCGCTGCGCGGCAAGAACCTGGCCTGCTGGTGCCCGCTCGACGGTCCTTGCCATGCCGAAGTCTTATTGGATATCGTTAACCGCTGAGCGGCTTATTTGGCCGCCACCACGCTGCCGATGCCCGATACCGACTTGTTCACCACGCGCGGGTTGCCGTAATAAGTCAGGTCGCCCATGCCGCGCACGTTGGCGTTCAGCTTGTCCTTGGCGTAGATCTTGACCGAGCCGATGCCTTCGAAGCTGACGTTGGCGTCCTGCGCAATCAGGCCCTTGGTGTCGACCTCGCCCACGCCCTGGGCGGACAGGCGCAGTTCGCGCACCTCGCCGTCGATGGCCAGGCGGCCGGCGCCGCGGTAGTTGACGTCCAGGCGCTCGCCGCGCACCTTGGTCAGGCGCATCTCCCCGGCGCCTTCGCCCTTGAAGGTCTGCAGCGAAGGCAGGGTGACGACCACGCGGTCGCTGCTTTTCAGGCTGTTGCGGGTGCTGTCCTTCATGTCCAGGCGCAGTTCGCCGTCCACCACTTCGCTGGTGACGCGCTCGATGAAGCGCGGGTCGCCCTGTACCTTGAGCGAAAACGATTTACCGGCTTCCACCACCAGGCTGACCGGGCCGTGCACGGCGATGCCCTTGAAAGGCGTCACGCTACGCACTTGCTCGTCGGCATGAGCCGTGATCGAAGCGAGGGACAGGACTGCGGCAAGGATCAGGCGTTGCATGGTGGTCTCCGGTAAGTGGTATGAATCCATTGTAGGGAGACGGAACGGGTCCGGGTGCCGTTTGCGACGAACTGCAAGAATGCGAGGGTGGACGGTTGCGAAGCTGGAATGTGCGTACTGCGCGCCCGGCGTCAATACGCCTGTGTGCGCTGTTGCACATTCGTCCTGCCAGATCATGAAAAATAGGTGCGCACGATTGATTTCGTGACAATATTGTCGAGGAGTTAAGGCTATAATTTTCTTCGTCCACTTGCGTAGCCGATACCATGCACATCTCCACTGTCACCTTACCTGAAATGAAGCTCGCCGGACTGCCGCTTGCAGGTCCGCTCTCGGAATTGGAAGCGGATATGCCGGACATCTGGAACACTTTCCTGGAGCGCGAAAGCGAACTGGGCGAAACGAATGGGCTGCGCTACGGCGTCAGCCTGCAGGACAAGCAGGGCGTGCGCATCGAGTGCATCGCCGCCGAGGTCGGCGACCTCAACGCGCTGCCGCCGGGCATGATCGGCATCCGCATCCCGGAGCGCCGCTATGCGATGCTGACGCACCGCGGACCCGTCACGCGGGTGCAGGCCACCTACCTGACCGGCCATGCCGCCATCGAGCAGCTGGGCATGGTGCAGGACGAGGAAGGCTGGCGCATCGAGCGTTACGACCGCCGCTACACGCCGACGCTCCACGACGGCAACCGTCCCGATAACGCCTACGACATCCTGATCCCGCTGCTGTGATGCTGCTGCCCTGCGCGCTCGCAGGGCAACGAATTGGTGCCGGTATATTTCCCGACCGCCGGCGCCGGTAGGGCGGCTTGCGCCGCCAGGATCCCTTCCCAAGGACAAGCGTATCTTGCCTGCCGATTGTGACAGGCGTTTGACGCGCACCCCCGTATAACAGAGCAATTGCTATACGGCTAACGTGCGCTACCTGTGAATACGCGGCGCTACACTCGAACGCGCTCGACATCGCCAGATGTCAGAAGGAGACGCCCGCCCGGCGATCCCGAGCGGCAGCCCCTAGCATCAATAACAGGAGAACCATCATGCAGAAGAAACAGGCCCTCAAGCAGTTGCTCGCAGTTGGTGCCGTGGCCGCCATGTTCAGCGCTGTCGGCGTGCAGGCCCAGACCACCGGCCAAAGCGCCCAGTCGATGAGCAACCAGAGCGCGACGGGCAACCCCAACCTGACCGGCAAGACCGCCGCCGACGGCACCGTCAACAACACCAGCAGCCAGGGCAAGGAAGACCGCAGCGCGCAGATGGGCGCCTCCGGCAGCCAGGGCACCACTCGTGCCGAAGGCGCCAAGTCGCACACCGCCGATACCATGCACTCCACCTCGGGCGCGTCGGGCGCCGCCGGCGCCACGGGTTCCGGTGCGGCCAAGCTGAGCAAGGCCGACATGAAGGCGATGACGGACATGGCCATCGCTAACATGGCCGAAGTCGAAACCGGCAAGCTGGCGCTGAGCAAGAGCCAGAACGCCGAAGTGAAGACCTTCGCCCAGCAGATGATCGACGACCACGGCAAGGCCCTGTCCGAACTGCAGACCCTGGCCCAGACCAAGGGCGTGACCCTGCCGGCCGAACTCGACGCCAAGCACAAGGCGATGGCGGCCAAGCTGGAAAAGCTCAGCGGCGATGCCTTCGACAAGGAATACATGAAGATGGCCGGCCTGAAAGACCACAAGGACACCCACGCCAAGCTGCAGAAGATCAGCAAGAGCGCCAAGGATCCTGACGTGAAGGCCGCCGCCGAGAAGACCATCCCGACGGTCGAGCAGCACCTGAAGGCGGCCCAGCAGATGTCGTCGGCCAAGTCCGGCACCACCTCGGGCAAGTAAGCACGCGGGCTGCCGACCGGCAGCCACGCCTCACCCGCCGGCGGTCGTACATCGCGTCCGCCGGCCTACACGCAAGTGTCAAGGAGAATCCCATGCAGAAAACACTGCGTATCCACCGTGTTCTGGCGCTGTCGATCGCGGGCGCCTTGTTCGCCGCCGGCGCCAGCCAGGCCCAGGCCCAGGCGGTCACCCAGGGTACGGCGCCGGCCGCTGCCTCGGCTGCCGGCGCGCCCGCGGCTCCCGCAAACTCGGCAGCCCCCGCGACCAAACTGGACCGCTCGGACCGCAATGCCCTGATCGAGATGGCGCAGGCCAACATGGCCGAGATCTCGACCGGCAAGCTTGCGCTCAGCAAGGCCGTCAACCCGGAAATCAAGGCCTACGCCCAGCGCATGGTCGACGAGCACAGCAAGACGCTGGCCGAGGTACAGGCGCTGGCCCAGGCCAAGGGCGTCGAACTGCCGAAGGAGCTGACCGTCAAGCACAAGGCCAAGGGCGCCATGCTCGAAGCCCTGAAGGGCGACATCTTCGACCGCACCTACATGAAGCAGTCGGGCCGGCGCGACCACCGCGTCACGCACGAGCAGCTGCGCGACAACATGGACAAGATCAAGGACCCGGACATCAAGGCCCTGGCCATGAAGATGCGGCCGGTCGTCGAGCAGCACCTGATGGCGGCGGACGAACTCATCGCCCGCACCGCGCGCGGCGCCACCGGCACGGCCGGCACGCCGGGCAACGACACCAGCACCGCGACCGGCAAGGAACCGATCCCGAACAAGAAGTGAGTGTGAATCTGGTCCACCGGACCAGATCACCCTTTCCACTTCCCTTCGATGCGTGCGATGTCGATCTCGATGCCGACGATCGCCTTGAGCATGCCGTCGATGTAAGCTGGCGGCGCATCCGTCACCGACCACGGCTGCGGCTGGCCCGCTTCGTGGTGCCGCGTCTGGCCATGCAGGAAGTCCAGCAGCCAGCCCGGATCCTCGATCGCACGCAGGCGCCCGTGCACGTGCACCACGTGGTAGTCCCAGGTCGGCACCACCTTGCCGCCCGTGGCGATTTTTTCCTGCTGGTCCGGCGGCACGTAGCCGGCGGGACCGCGAAAGACGGCCAGCACCTGCTGGCCGGCGCGGCGCCACACCGGGTTGGCGCGTGCCACGTGGGCGCGCAGCAGGCCCAGGCCGTCGCCGCCGCCCTCGGCGAATTCGAAGGGCAGGTGATCGGCATCCGGCAGTCCCCCATGCTGGGTGACGAGCATGCCCAGGGCATGCTCCCTGATGAGCGAGCGCATGGCCTGCGGGTCCTGCTGGTGGTGACGCGTCGGCAGGTACATCAGCGCACCCGCATGACGACGACCTCGGTCTTGAGCGAGTTCGCGATGTAGCAGCGCGCGTGGGCGGCGTGGTGCAGGGCGTCCAGCTCGTCGGCGCAGGGCTGGCGCTCGCCGCCGAACACGATGGCCGGGCGCAGTTCGATGCGCGTCATCGCGACGCGGCCCGCTTCGTCTTCGTGAAGAAAGCCCACGGCCCCGTCCACGTAGCTGTCCACCATGAAGCCCTGCTGCTGCGCCAGCGACAGGAAGAACAGCATGTGGCAGCTCGACGCCGCGGCCACCAGCGCTTCCTCGGGATCGAGCGCCGCCGGGTCGGACATCGGCAGCGGCACCGACAGGGGCGAGGACGAGGCCCGCAGCTGCAGGCCCCCGTCGAACTGCCAGTCATGGGCGCGGCTGTAGCGCCCGTCCAGGAAAGCCTGGCCGGCGCGCTGCCAGGCCACCCGTGCTTCGAACTCTTTCATGCTTCCTCCGTGATGGTCTGGTCTTATCTTAAGAGACCATTTGGCTTGTCCAAAGTGCCAATCCGCGCGAAGATGGGCGTACCAATGCACATCGACGACCTGATCGCCGCCGCGCCGCTCGAGCGCGCCGCCGCCACCCCGCTGTTCCGCCAGCTCTATGCGCGGTTGAAGGAGGCCATCCTGCACGGACGCCTGGCGCCCGGCACGCGCCTGCCGGCCACGCGCGAGCTGGCGCGGCAATTGCAGGTGTCGCGCCAGACCGTGCTGGCCGCCTACGAGCAGCTGACGGCCGAAGGCTACCTGCGCGGCGGGGTAGGGCAGGGCACCTTCGTGGACGCCAGCCTGCCCGCCGCGCGTCCGGCACCAGACCCTGCCGGCACAGCGCCCGGCATGCCGCGGCCGCTGCCGGCACGCGGCCTGGCGATGGCCTCCAGCATGGCGCGGGTACGGCATCACCAGGGCCCCTTGCGGGCCTTCAGGCCGAGCATGCCGGGCCTGGACCTGTTCCCCTTCGACGTCTGGCGCAAGCTGGAAGCGCAGCACTGGCGCCGCCGCGAGCTGCCGCTGGGCTACGGCGCCGCTGCCGGCTACCCGCTGCTGCGCGAGCTGCTGTGCGCTTACCTGAATGCCTCGCGCGGGGTGCGCTGCACGCCCGAGCAGATCATCGTCACCACCGGATCGCAACAGGCCCTGTACCTGCTGGCGCAGCTGCTGCTGGCGCCGGGCGAGGGCGTGTGGCTGGAGTCGCCCGGCTACCAGGGCGCCGCCGCGCCTTTCGAGGTGGCCGGTGCGCGCATGTGCCTGGTGCCGGTCGACGCCGAAGGCATGGACGTCGCCCATGCCGCCGCCCACCATCCGGACGCCGCGATGGTGTTCGCCACCCCGTCGCACCAGCTGCCCCTGGGCGTGACCATGAGCCTGGGCCGGCGCCTCGAGCTGCTGCGCTGGGCCGAGGCGAAGCGCGCCTGGATCGTCGAGGACGACTACGACAGCGAGTACCGCTACACCGGCCCGCCGCTCGCTTCGCTGCAAAGCCTCGACCGCGCCGGCTGCGTGATCTATGTCGGCACCCTGTCCAAGGTGCTGTTTCCGGGCCTGCGCCTGGGTTATGTGGTGGCGCCGCCGGCGCTGGTCGAACCCTTGACGCAGGCGAAGGCGGTGGTCGACCGCCACAGCCCTGTGGTGCCGCAGGCGGTGCTGGCCGACTTCATCCAGCAGGGCCATTTCGCGCGCCATATCCGGCGCACCCGCGACGCCTATGCCGAGCGTCGCGGCGCGATGATGGAGGCTTTGGCAAGCCGCCTGGGCGGCATGCTGGCCAGCGGCCCGGCGGACACCGGCCTGGACGTCTGCGCGCGCATCACCGGCCCGCTGGGCGAAGCCGAGGCCGTGGCGCGCGCCCTGGCCGCCGGCGTCGACCTGCGCCCGCTGTCCTACTACGTCCACCCGCAGGCCGGCCCGGCATGCGCGGCGCCGCCCGGGATGCTGCTGGGCTTTTCGGCCTTCACGCCGGCCGAGATCCGCGCCGGCGTGGCCCGCCTTGCACAGGCCCTGGCGCCATGAGGCGGGAATGGCATTTCAGGAAACCTTGTACTTTGATCAGCTAGAATTGGCGTTTTGCTTGAACACGAGAGTCATATGGCGACGCAGGGCGAGTACGAGTATTTCAAGAGGATCGGCGAAGCGGGCATGCAGCATTCGACGCACAAGCCCTGGTCCGACGCCCATTGCGGCCTGTACATGATGGAACTGGGCGCCATGCTCGGCCTGATGCCCGAAGGGGGCCGCCTGCTCGACATGGGATGCGGCACCGGATGGACCAGCGTGCTGTTCGCCAAGCGCGGCTATGACGTGATCGGCACCGACCTGGTGCCCGAAGCCATCGACGCCGGACGCCGGCTCCGGGACAAGGAAGGCTTGCCGAACCTCGACTTCGTGGTCGGCGACTACGAGTCGCTTTCCTTTCGCGAGGAGTTCGACGTGGTGGTGTTCTTCGACTGCCTGCACCATGCGGTGGACGAGGTCGGCGCCCTGCAGAGCGCCTGGCGCGCCCTGAAACCGGGCGGCATCTGCATCACCTCCGAACCCGGCCTGGGCCACGCGCGCCGTTCGGCCGCCATCATGGCGGAGTTCGGCACGACCGAGCGTGACATGCACCCGGCGAAGATCATCCGCGCCGGCAAGAAAGTCGGATTCCGCAGCTTCAGCGTGCATCCGCATGCTTCCTACCTGTATATCGCCCTGTACCGCAAGCAGGCCGACAACCTGGTAGGCAAGCTGCTGCGCATTCCCGGCATGCGCGCCTTGGCGGGCCTGGCCACCCTGCTGTTCTCGAAGCACCAGGCAGGCATCGTCGTGTTGCGCAAATAAGCGCCGGCATACCAGGTGCCTGTCGCTTTTGCACCTCAGCGGTTGTATTGCAGGTAAGAACATGTAAAGATGGGGTAACCATGCATTACGCCTGCAGTTTTTGGATCAATGAAGGGAGCGGCCCGGCCAGGCGCAGACTCCCGGAAGTCTTTCGGAAAACCGTTTCATGCATCCTGCCCTGTCTCGCATTCTGATCTGCCGTACGGATAACATCGGCGATGTCGTCCTCACCCTGCCGCTGGCAGGCTTCCTGAAAGGGGCGATCCCGGGCGTCCAGGTCGACATGGTCTGCCGCGCCTATGCCGCGCCGGTGGTGCGCTGCTGCCGCCACGTCGACCGCGTGCTGGCGCTGGAAGAACTGGACATCGACCGCCTGTTCCAGGACCGGGAATACGACACCGTCATCTTCGCCTTCCCGCACCGTGCCATCGGCCGCGCGGCGCGGCGCGCCCACGTGCCGAACCGCGTGGGCAGCAGCCACCGCCTGCACCACTGGATCAGCTGCAACCGGCTGGCGCACTTCAGCCGGGCGCGCTCGAGCCTGCACGAAGCCCAGCTGAACTTCGCCCTGCTCAAGCCGCTCGGCATCGAGCGCCAGCCTGCCCTGGACGAGATCTGGCCCCTGTACGGCCTGCAGGCGCCTGGCGAGGCCGGCGTCGGCCATCTCTTCGATCCGACGCGCTTCAACCTGATCCTGCATCCCAAGTCGAACGGCAACGGCCGCGAGTGGCCGCTGGCGCGCTACACCGAACTGGCCGCGCTGCTGAGCAAGGATCCCGGCATCGCGGTCTGGGTCACGGGCAGCCGCACCGAAGGCGAACTGCTGGCGCGCGCGGCGCCCGAATTGTTGGCCAGCCCGAACGTGCGCAACCTGTGCGGCCAGGTGGACCTGGACGGCCTGGTCGCGCTGATCGGCATGGCGGACGGCCTGGTCGCCAGCGGCACCGGACCGCTGCACGTCGCGGCGGCACTGGGAAGGCCGACGCTCGGCCTGTTCCCGCCGATCAAGCCGATCGACATCGCCCGCTGGGGCGCGCTCGGCCAGCGTGCCCGGTCGCTCTGCGGCGCGCAGGCCTGCGGCAGCTGCACCGAGGCCGCGCACTGCCGCTGCATGGAAGCGATCAGTGCGCGCCAGGTGGCGCAAGTGGTCGCCGGGTGGCGCAGCACTTCAGCGCAGCAACGCGGCCAACGCATGGAGGAAGCGGCTGCGTGAGGCCGAAGCTCCTGATCACGCTCGATTCCATGCGTTTCGAGAACACCGGCCTGCACACCTTCGGCGATAGCCTGACGAAGGAGCTGGCCAGGCAGGGGCAGGGCAGCGTCGACCTGAGCGCCTATACCTATCCCGCGCAGCACGGCTTCCTGGGCAAGGAGGCATCCTACGTGGGCCACCGCAGGTATCACCGCTGGCTGTTTCCGCGCAAGCGCGAGTTCGACCTGGTCCACTTCGCCGACCAGTATTGCCGCTTCGGCCCGGAGCGCGTGCGCGCCCGGACCGTGATGACGGTCCACGACCTCAACCAGGTGCACGAACGCACGCCCGGCACGGCAAAATACCAGCGCTACCTGTGGAGAATGGGCCGCAAGATCCGCGGCGTCGACCGCATCGTGGCGATCTCGGAGTTCGTCAAGAGCGACATCCTGCGCTTCTTCCCGGAGGCGCAGGACAAGATCTCGGTCATCTACAATGGCACCAATCCGAGCCGGGCGCCCGAGGGACACCAGCCGCGCTTCCTGCCGCAAGGCCGCTTCCTGTTCGCGGTCGGGATGGTCTGCCCGAAGAAGAATTTCCACGTGCTCGTGCCTCTGCTGCGCGCGAACGATATGAGCCTGGTGATCGCCGGCGTGGTCAAGGAAGCCTACCGGGACAGGATCATGCAGGAAGCGGCGCGCTTCGGCGTGGCCGAGCGGGTGGTGGTGACCGGTCCGGTCAGCGGGTTCGACAAGGACTGGTACTACGCGCACTGCGAGGCCTTCCTGTTCCCCTCGCTCGCCGAAGGCTTCGGCCTGCCGGTGATCGAGGCGATGCATCACGGCCGCCCGGTGTTCCTGTCGCGCTTTACCAGCCTGCCGGAAGTCGGCGGCGACGCCGCCTTCTACTTCGACAGCTTCGAACCGGACCACATGGCCGGGGTCCTGAACAAGGGGCTGGCGCGCTTCGCCCGCGAGGATGGCGCCCGGCGTGCCCGCGAGCATGCGAGCCGCTTCAGCTGGGAGAAGGCGGGGGCGGCCTACCTCGACCTGTACCGGCAGGTCCTCAGCTAAGGGCCACGGGTTTATACTGCGGGGATGAACCAGACCCGCTGCTCCTGGGCCAACATGGCCAATCCCCGCTACATCGCCTATCACGACCACGAGTGGGGCGTGCCCTGCCACGACGAGACGACCTTGTTCGAGATGCTGAACCTGGAGGGCGCGCAGGCCGGACTGTCGTGGGAGACCATCCTGAACAAGCGCGACAGCTACCGCCTGGCCTTCGACAACTGGGATGCGCACAAAATCGCCGCCTACGACGAGGCCAAGGTGGCCGAGCTGCTGGCCAACCCGGGCATCGTGCGCAACCGCCTGAAGGTGGCGGCCGCGATCGGCAACGCGAAAGCCTACCTGGCGATGCGCGAACAGGGGCTCACGCTGGACGCCTACCTGTGGGGCTGGGTCGACGGCAAGCCGCTCGTCAACGATTGGCCGGACGGATCGCGCCCCGCCAAGACCGCGCTGTCGGACCGCATCTCGAAAGACCTGTCGAAACGCGGCTTCAAGTTCGTCGGCTCGACCATCATCTACGCCTACCTGCAGGGCGTCGGCGTGGTGAACGACCACGACAAGGCCTGCTTCCGTTTCGCAGGGGCTTGATGTGGACCTGCGCGCACACTGGCGCGGCCGCGAGCGCTACACCGTGTTCGACACGCATTACGGCGACGGGGCCCGGGTGCGTGCCCTGCAGGAAGCCTGGCGCGCCGATCCCGAGCGTCCTGCGCGGCTGCACGTGGTGGCCCTTGCCGATGGCCTGCTGCCGGGCTTTCACCGCATTCCGCAGGACGACCCGCGGCTGACGCTGACCCTGCTTGCGGCGCCGTTCGACGCCGCGCTGGCGCAGCTGGGCGCGCAGCCTGATCATTTTTTCCTGCAGGACGTCGCCGGCGCCGCTTTCGCACGGCCATTGGCGCGCATCGCAGCGAGCGGGGCGCAGCTGGAGGCCGAGGGACTGGTGGAGGAGCAGCGCGCGGCGCTGCAGGCGCAGGGCTTCGTCTTCGACGATGAGGGCAGGCGTGCGGTCTTTGCCAGCCGCAAGCCGCGCCTGCCGGTGCCGCCGGTGCTGCCGCAAGCGGACAAGCGCGCCCTGGTGATCGGCGCAGGGCTGGCCGGCTCCGCCGCCTGCGCCAGTCTGTGCGCGCGCGGCTGGCAGGTCACCCTGGTCGAGCGCCACCCGGCGCCGGCGATGGAAGCCTCGGGCAACCTGGCCGGCATCTTCATGCCGCTGCTGTCGCGCGACGACAATATCCCGACCCGCCTGACCCGCGCCGCTTACCTGTATGCGCTGCGCGCCTGGCGCCAGCTGGGCGGCATCGGCGGCGCCATCGAAGGGCAGGCCTGCGGCGTGCTGCAACTCGCGCGCGACCCTGGCCACGCCGAAGTCTCGCGCGCCATCGCGCGCGAAGCGCCTTACCCGGCGGATTTCGCGCGCTGGCTCGAGGCTCCCGAAGCCGAGGCGCTGCTGGGGCTGCCGACACCAAGCGGCGGCTGGCTGTTCCCGCAGGGCGGCTGGGCGCGTCCCGGCAGCGTATGCGAGGCGATGCTGCAGTCCTGCGGCGAGCGGCTGGTGCGCCGCTTCGGCGCCGGCAGCATCGCCCTGGAACGCAGCGGCGACGAATGGCTGGCGCGCGCCGCGGACGGCGCCGTGGTCGCGCAGGCGCCGACCGTGGTGCTGGCGAGCGGCGCCGGCGCGCGCAGCCTGGCGCAATCGCGCGAGCTGCCGCTCTCAAGCCTGCGCGGGCAGGTCAGCCACCTGGACAGCGGCAGCCTGCCGGCCTTGCCCCTGGTGCTGTGCCGCGAAGCCTACCTGACCCCGGCGGCCGGCGGCATCGCCTGCGCCGGCGCCACCTACGACCTCGACGCCGACCCGCAGCTGCGCTTGTCGAGCCACGAAGAGAACCTCGAGCGCCTGCGCGGCCTGGTGTCCGACCCGCTGGCTGCCGCCGGGGCGCCGCTGGCCGGCCGCGTGGGTTTCCGCTGTGTGGCACCGGACCGCCTGCCGCTGGTCGGCCGCCTGCCGGACTTCGGCGCCGCAGGCAGTACCGAGCGCCTGCGCGACGTGCCGCGCCACCCCGGCCTGCATGCGCTGCTCGGCTATGCGTCGCGCGGGCTGATCTGGGCGCCGCTGGCGGCGGAACTGCTGGCCGCCCAGCTCGAGGGCGAGCCGCTGCCGCTGGAAACAAACCTGGTCGATGCGCTCGACCCGGCACGCTTCGTCCTGCGCGCCCGCCGCGCGCCACGTGGACCCGTTTCGGCGGATGAATAGCGTGTTGCGTTAGCGCAATAAGTTACATTCCACCAGAAAGTGTCAAATCGCCGGCGGTATAATTGACTTACGGTAATTTTTTAGGCTGGAAGCCGGCCAATTCGATGGAAGACCCACACTCGTCCCTGTCCATGTTCCTCGCGTCGACTGCGCACGACATGAAGAATTCGATCAGCGTCCTGTCCGGCACCCTCGAGCGCCTGCTCGACGACGCCTCGCCCGAGACCGAGAAGGCCTATCCGCAAATGGCGCAGATGCTGTACCAGACGCGCCGCCTGAACGACAACCTGATGCAGCTGCTGGCGCTGTACAAGCACGTCGGCACGCCGGAGTATCCCTTCGACGTGCAGCCGCTCGAAGTCGGCCAGCTGGCCGAGCAGGTGGTCGCCCTCGAACGGGTGCTGCTGGAGTCGCGCGGCATCGCGCTCGAGCTCGACGTCGATCCCGAGCTGGTCTGGCACTTCGACGAGGACCTGATCGTCGGCGTGGTCTCGCATGCCGTTAACAACGCCGTCCACTACACGCGCGACCGCATCTTCCTGGGCGCGCGCGAGCGCGATGGCTGGCTCGAGATCCGCGTCGAAGACAATGGCGTGGGTTTCCCGGCCACGCTGCTCGAGGCGGGGAGCGCGGCCATGAACGGCATGGCGTCCGGCGTCAACTTCCTGACCAACAGCGCCGGCCTGGGCCTGCATTTCTCGCGCGAAGTCGCGCGCATGCACCGCCATCGCGAGCGCAGCGGCGCCGTGCGCCTCGAGAACGGCGGCCGGCTGGGCGGCGGCTGCTTCATCCTGACCCTGCCATGAACGCCGTGATCAACGCCGTGGCGGCGCCGAGCGCCGAACAGGTGGACTGGGCGTCCAAGACCTACCTCGTGGTCGACGATTTCATCGGCGTGCGCCAGCTGCTGCGCGAAGCCTTGCGCAGCCTGGGCGCGCGCAACATCGACCAGGCCTCCAGCGGCGGCGAGGCCATGGGCCTGCTCAACAAGACGCGCTACGACGTGGTGCTGTGCGACTTCAACCTCGGCGAGGGCAAGAACGGCCAGCAGGTGCTGGAAGAAGCGCGCATGCGCAACCTGCTGCTGCCTTCGAGCGTGTTCCTGATGGTGTCGGCCGAGAAGAGCGTGGAGTCGGTGATGGGGGCGGCCGAGCACCAGCCGGACGCCTACCTGGTCAAGCCGATCACCGAAGGCGTGCTCCTGAGCCGCCTGAACCGGGTGTGGCGCAAGAAGCAGGTGTTCAGCCTGATCGACCAGGCCTATGCCGAGAAGGACTACCTGCGCGCCGCCCGCCTGTGCGACGAGCAGATCGCGCTGAGCAAGGCGCACGAGATCGACCTGCTGCGCATGAAGGCGCGCCTGATGGAGAAAAGCGGCGAGCCGGCCAAGGCGCGCGAGACCTACGAGCGCGTGCTGGCCCAGCGCGAGTACCAGTGGGCGCGCTCCGGCCTGGCCAAGATCCGCATGGCCGACGGCGACTATGAGCAGGCACGCCAGATGTTCCAGACCGTGATCGCCGAGAACCGCTACTACATCGATGCCTACGACCAGCTGGCGCTGGCCTGGCAAAAAATGGGCAAGCACGAGGAAGCGCTGAACGTGCTGGAGCGCGCGGCCAAGCTCTCGCCGAATTCCGTGCCGCGCCAGCGCAACCTCGGCCAGGCCAGCCTGAAGCTGGGGAACGTCGGCATGGCCGAGAAGGCCTTCCGCAAGTGCATCTCGATCGGCGAGTACTCGATCCGCAAGACGCCGGACGCCTATCTGGGGCTGGCGCGCGTGTGCGGCCTGAAGAACGATCCGAAGGAAGCGCTGCAACTGCTGATCGCGGCGCAGCGCGAATTCGGCGCCGACCATCCGGACATGGAACTGCGCACCAAGATCACCGAAGGCCTGGTGTACCACGAGAGCGGCGACTACCGCCGCGCGCGCAAGGCCGGCGACGAGCTGGAAGCGCTGCTGCAGTCGACCGGGGAACGGCCCGACGTGCCGACCTGCCTCGAGATGGCGATCCTGCTGTTCGCGGTGGGCGTCAAGGAAGCGCCGGTCGACCTGCTGTGCTACGTGATCCGCAACAACCACGACAACAGCTTCCTGCAGGACGAGGTGCAGCAGATCTTCGAGAAGGCGCGCATGGGCGAGGAGGGCGAAAAGCTGATCCGCGGCGCGCGCAAGGAAGCGATCGACCTGATGAACCAGGGCGTGCTGCTGTGGAAGACCGGCAAGCTGCCGCAAGCGGTCGAGTGGATGCGCAATGCCAGGGCAGCGCTGCCGCACAACGTGCGCATCCTGTTCAACTCGGCGCAAATCCTGATCTCGCACATGCAGCAGCGCGGCTACAGCGCCGAGCTGATGGAAGAAGCGCACGGGGTGCTGGCCCACGTCGACCGGGTGCAGCCCGGGCAGCAGCGCTTTGCCCAACTGATGGAGCAGTTGATGGCGCTGGTGCCGAAGGTGGAAGAGGAAGCAGCAAAGGAGGCGGCCGGCCCGGCTGCCGCCGGCCAGGCTGCTGCCGCCTGAGTCAGCGCCAGCTTCCCCGCACGTCTTCGCAACGCTGTCCCTGCGCGGCATTGCCGTGCCGCCGCGCCAGCTCCGCGCACAACACCGCCACGTCGAGCCCGCCGTCGCGCGTGCGCGCCGCCTCCACCGCGCCGTCCAGCGCGCACTCGCCGATGTACTGCCCCAGCGCCCGGTAGCTCTCGAACTGGGTCTCGTCGAACCACTGGTCCACCGAGCTCTCGTGCGGATAGGCGGGGTGCACCTTGCGGTAATTGAGCAGGTCGGCGTTCTCGCGGCCGACGATGGCCGGCTTGATGTACAGCAGCGTGCCGTCCACGCCGCCCTGGTCCACCTGGCTGTAGCGCACCGTGCCGACCGCGCAGCTGGCGCCGCACAGGCCGCCGTCCAGCTGCGCCAGTTTCGAGACGTCGAGGTCGATGCGCACGTGCAGGTCGGTGCCGACCTTGCGGATCGCATTGCCGAGGTCCGCGAAGGCCAGCGCCCCGTCGCTGGCCACGTCCACCGCGATGATCAGGCGGCAGCGCCGCCGCACCAGTTCGTAGATGCCGAGGTTGTCGAAATGCCCGCCGTCGGACAGGTAGACGTAGGTGGCGTCGGCATTGGTCAGGCCGAACAGCTCGGCCAGCAGGCTGAACAAACCCAGGCGCGGCGAGGACTGCTGCCAGGCCGCCTTGCGCGGGTTGGGACACCAGCGGCCCAGGCGCACGTTGAACATCGTCATCAGGAAGTTCAGCGGCGGCGAGGAGTGCGCGCCCATGTTCGGGCTGGCCGCCGCGCCGGAGACCGCAACCACCATCCCGAGCCGCACGCCGGCATCGTCGTCGGCCCCGGCGCCCGAGCGCGCGCCGTAGGCGCCGGTAGGGCGGTAGCAGCCGCGCGCGGCGTCCAGGGACTGCGCGCTGCCGGCCACGCCGTGCACCGCGGCGCTTCCCACCGATCCGGCCGGCAGCTCGAAGCCGCAGTAGCGCGGCGTGAAGGTGAACGAGGCCGCCTTGCGGGTGCGCCAGGCCAGCTCCTCGCCGCCGACCAGGTTGAGCGAGGTATTGATGATGTGGCAGGGGCGCTGCTGCTTCAGGTCGGCCAGCAGCGGGTCGTCGCCGGGATCGAAGCCGGTGAAGGGGTGGGGCTTGCGCGCGCGGCTGCTGGCGCCGAAGTAGGCGCGCACCAGGCGGTTCCGGTACAGCATGTAGAGCGAGAACTTGTTGATGTCGACGCGCCAGCCGAGCAGCAGCGCGGCGCCCAGGAAGATCGCGAAGGCCCAGGCCAGCCGGCTGCCGCTGGTGGCCAGGGTGGCGCTGGTATGGGCGCCATAGGCGCAGGTCAGCGTGATCGGTTCGGGGCAGGCGATGCGCGGCGGCGCCACCGCCGCCTGCACCAGTGCGCTCAGCAGGGCGAACACGCCGGCGGTGAACACGTAGGGCGCGATCCGCGCCGCCACCTCGAAGCGCGTGTCGCCGGCGCGCAGGCTGCCGGCCCAGGTGCCGGTCCGGCTGCCGCTGCCGGCCTTCAGTCCGAACCAGGTCACGAGCAGCCAGCCGGTCGCGGTGGTGATGTGCGACCACACGTTCTGGGTCAGCCAGGCCCAGTGCAGCAAGGGGGCCAGGAAGAAGGAGACGCCGAACATCGAGACCCAGGCGAGCGCGAAGATCCAGGTCCAGGCGCCCTGGCGGCTCCACCATTCGCGGCTGGCGTCGCTGTACATGCGGCCGATCAGGCCGATCATCAGCGTCATGGTGCCGGCGAACAGCGCCATCATCAGCGGCATCCCGAAGGTGGTGAGGGCGATCGCGTTGTTCAGCACCGGGTGCGTCTTCGGGTCGGGCAGCATCGACAGCCCGGCCAGCAGCAGCAAGGTGCCGATCCCGAGGGCGCCGAGGGCGCAGGCCAGGTGCGACAGGCCCTCGAACATCTCGGCGCGCGTCAGGTCGGCCGATGGCGGATGCGGATGCAGCAGGCGCGGCACCACGGCGAGGGCGGTGGCCACCGTGAGCAGCACCACGAACAAGGCCAGCAGGCCGTTGACCAGCAGGTCGCAGGTCTCGCGTGCCATGAAGCGCATCATCGTTTCGGGGGCGAAGGCGCGCGCCGCCGCGCACAGCACCGCCAGCACGGCCACGAACGACGCGCCGCAGACCACGTAGCCGGCGCGCCGGTAGATGCTGGTGCGGTCGTGCGCCAGGTACCAGCCGCAGGCCCACACCACGAAGTAGGCGAAGCCGGGCGCCAGCAGCCAGTGGGCGCGTCCCGCCAGCTGCGCCGGCAGCGCGGTCCATTCCCAGAAGGGCGTCTCGCCGCCGTGCCGCCACAGGCCCAGGCTGCCGAGGAAGCCCGCCAGCAGCAGCGGCAGGTTGATCCACCACAGCACTGCGCCCTGGGACAGCGGAAAGCGGCGCCGCCCGCGCGAGCCGGTCGGCTTGCTGGAGACGCTCAGGGCGATGCAGAACACGGCGAACAGGAACAGCAGCACACCGGCCATCCAGGACAGGTCGGCATACACGGCCCAGGGTCCGCCGGGGTCGACGATGCGGTGCACGGCCCACACGGCGGCGCGCGGCAGCAGGAGCAGGGCGCACAGCCAGGCCACCAGCATCGTCAGGTTCAGGCCGGTGTTGCGGGCATAGGTGCCGATCAGGGTCCAGGTGTCGGCGCTGAACATGCCGCCGCGCGGCGACAGGTAGTTGCAGTACTGGCGCAGGAAGCGGATCGCCGGCGCCTCGGCGCGCCCGGCTGCATGTGTCCCCCCTGGCGCCAGCATCTCCTCGACCAGGCGCACGTCGCCGCCCTGTTCGTGGATGCACTTGGACAGCCAGCCGCCGATGAAGCCGCCGCCGGACACGGTCGACAGGTAGTCGAGGTGGCGCAACAGCCGCTGGTTCGCCAGTGCCTGCAGCACGCCGAGGCCGAAGGTGGCGCTGCGCACGCCGCCGCCGGACAGCGCCAGCCCGACCATCCCGGCCTTGTGGGCGCGGGCGGCAAGGTCGGCGCCTGGTGCGGCGTCGGGGTCCGGGTGCAGCAGCTCGAGTTCGTCGCGGAAGACGTCCTGGAAGGTCGCGCCGCTGACTTCGTCGAGGCGCTGCAGGGTTGCGTCGTCGAGCACGCCGCGTCCGGCGATGCCTTCGCGCCGGCGGAATTCGACGATCGCCTCGGCCAGCTCACCCAGCGTGCAAGCATGGGCCGGCGGGCGGCAGCCGGCCGCTTCCAGTTTGCGGCGCAGGTCGGCGATTTGCGCCGGGACCAGGCTGGCTGGGTCGAACGAGGACACGGACACTCCTCTTGATGAGGGGCGGGATCGGAAAGCGGTCCCGCTGAGTCCAGTTCAGCACGCCAGGTAAGCGGACGCTACCGAATAGATCAAGAGTGCGCCCTCCGGTAAGTCTGGTAATCTTGCTTATGGTAAAGCAATGATGTGCAATATGGAAAGCTCATGGCCAACATCTACCTGTTGATCGGCGTGCTCTTCTTGGGCATCGCCGCCTTGCTCTACTTCGTACCGAAGCGCAGGCTCCTGAATTTCGTCGACTACGATGGGCAGGCATCGACCGTCCGCATCAACCGCTATGCGGCGCCGCGGCTGCTCCTTCCCGTGGCCGTGAGCGCCGGATGCGCCTATATCGTCGAGATGAGGCCCGAACTCGCCGTGCCGCTCCTGTTTCCGACCATCATTTCCGTCCTGGCTGCAGTGGTATGGATTTCTGCCGGCCTCACGCGCCTGAAGGATCGTTGAGGGAGTCCTCCACAGGGCCGGAAGCTTCGCGATTGCGCAGGTAGTGTTTGTCGAGCGGAAACGGCGGCAACCAGGATTCGCGCCGCACGGTCCAGTTCTCGTAGGTCGGCATGAACTGGTCCGGCGCATCGAGCGTGCCCAGGTGCACCTCGATCTCGTCCCCGCTGCGCGCGAACACCGAGGACCCGCAGCGCGGGCAGAAGTGGCGGCCGCAATAATCGCGGGTGTCGCCGCTGACCCTTACCGCATCCTGCGGGTAGATCGCGGCGGCGTAGAACAGGGCGCCGTGGTGCTTGCGGCAGTCGAGGCAGTGGCACAGGCCGACCCGGTGCGGCCGCCCCGAGGCCAGCAGCCGCACGTCGCCGCACAGGCAGCCGCCGCTGACATCCATCTCAGCCTTTGTCGGTTTTTACGCGCGGATTGCGGCCCACCCGGCCGGAACCGCCCGCGCTGGCAGGCGCCGACGGCTCCGCGCCGCTGGACACGTCCAGCGGCGATCCGCCGCGCGCTTTCGGCTCGGCCGGAGGCGGCTTTGCCGCGCCATCGTTGCCGCCGGCAGGCGCTTCCGGCGTGGCGCCGGCCGCCGGCATGGCGCTGCTGACTGCCTGGCGGAATTGATCTTGCAACAAATTCCACCACGCGACCGCAGCCGGCATGGCGCTGTTCGCGGCCGACTGGGCTGCCGATTCCGCCTGGCCGGAAGAAGCGTCGGCCTTCGGCTCAGGCGCCGGCGGCGGGAGAGGTGTCGGGGCGCCGGCGGCCTGCTGCGCAAAGAACTGCGTGAAGGGCGCCGCCATGGCCGGGTCGCTGCCGGCGCGCTGCATGGCCTGCGCCATGCTGTCGCCCATGGCTTTCAGGGTGGCAAGGGTGCCGCGCTGGACTTCGAGCGCCTGGATGGTTCCGCGCAGCATGCCCAGGTTCAGGTTGAGCCAGGATTCGACTGCCTTGAGGTCGGCGATCTTCTTGTCCAGTTCGTCCACGGACAGGCTGGAGCCGGTCATGCCCGGCATGCCGACGCCGGGGATGTTCATGCTTCCCCAGAGGTTTTTCACGAATTCGAGCGTATCGGGCATTCCGGCAGCATTGGGCGGCTTGAGCATCGTTTTCTCCTGGTTTGGACACCTAAGCGTAGCAGATAAATAACACGCGACAAAGCCGGTACGCCAAAGGGCCCAATGTGCCGCGCCCCTGCACCCCGGCTGCGCTCAGGCTACACTAGCGGCATGAGTTCCGCTTTTCCTCCTCAGCGGCTGCGCGCCCTGGTGCTGGGCACGCTCATCGTGCTGCTGCACTGGCTGGTGCTGGGCTGGCTCACCGCGGGCACGCAGGGCATCGCGCTGCCGGGACGTGAGGGCGAAGCTGCGATCACGCTGGCGCAGCTGCTGCCGCCGGCGCCGTTTGAAACGCCGGTGGCCGAGCCCGTGCCGCCGCCGTCGCCGAAGCTGATGCAGCCGCCCCTGCCGGACTTCGTACCGCTGCCCACGATTACGGTGACGGAGGACGTGGTGGGCGAGCCGGTGCGACCCGGTCCACCGGCGCAGGCGACCACGCTTCCCGCCGAGCCCGCTCCGGCGCCGCAGGTCGCTGCTGCCGCCGAACCCGCTCCGGCCGAACCCGACCCCGGCCCGGCGCCCATCGTGCACACGGTGCGCCGCTACAAGGTGGACGTGCCGCCGCCGGCCGAGCTCAGCTACAAGGTGGCGCGCACCGATGCCGACGGCACGACATGGAGCGGCCAGGCCCTGCTGTCCTGGAAGCGCAACGACCAGTCTTACCGGATGCGCTTCGAGGCCGGCATCAAGATCGTGTTCGCACGGGTGAACCTGGCGGTGCTCACCAGCGAAGGCCACCTCGGCAACACGGGCCTGGCGCCGGTGAAAATGACGGAAAAGCGCCGCGGCCGTTCGCTCACCGCGACCCATTTCGACTGGCCCGGCAACAAGCTGACGTTCTCGGCCTCGGAGGGTAACTACGCCTTGCAGCCCGGGGCGCAGGACAAGGCCACGGTGCCGCTGCAGCTGGCGGCCATCGCGCGCGGCGACCAGGCCCAGCTCAGCGGCGACATCGACATCTTTGTCGGCGAAGAGCGCTGGGGCGCCGTGTACACCTTCAAGGTCGTGGGACCGGAGGAAATCGACACCCCGCTCGGCCGCCTGCAGACCGTGCGCATCACGCGCCCGCCGAAGCCGGGTTCGTACAAATCGCGGCTGGACATCTGGCTCTCGCCCGCGCATGGCTGGCTGCCGGTACAGATCCGCAGCAGCGAAGCCAACGGCGCGGTAACCACACAAACGGCGAACGACATCGCCATGACCCAACCAGGATTCTAGATATGCAACACTCTGCCGTACGATACGCCGGCTGCGGCCTGCTGCTGGCGCTCACCCTGGGCACTGCCGGCGCACAGGATGCCCCGGCCGCCATCAAGCGCAAGTTCGAACTGCCGCCCTCGGCCGACCTGCACTATGAACTGCAGGCCCGCCAGCGCGGCTTCGGCCTGAAGGGCGAGGCCATCGTCACCTGGCGCGCCGGAGACGGCAAATACGCCGTGAGCGCCGAATCGAAGGTGCCGGTGCTGGGCACCATCACCCACGACCGCAGCAGCGGCACGATCGACGCCTTCGGCCTGGCCCCCGCCGAATTCACCGAAAAGCGCATGCGCAAGGAACCGACCACGGCCACCTTCGACCGCGAAGCGCGCGCGCTGCGCTTCAGCGAAAGCAAGCAGGTCTATCCGCTCAAGGGCGGCGAACAGGACCGGGTGTCGATCACCTGGCAGCTGGCCGCCGTGGCGCGCGGCGCCGGCGAGCGCTTCAAGCCGGGCAGCGAATGGCCCTTTTTCGTGGCCGGCCGCCGCGATGCGGAAACCTGGGTGTTCAAGGTGATCAAGCGCGAGAAAGTGCAGACCGGCCTGGGCGAGGTCGAGGCCGTGCTGGTGTCGCGCCAGCCGGTGGCGGACAAGAAGGATCAGGTGCTGGAGGTCTGGCTGACGCCGCAGCACGAGTGGTATCCGGTCAAGCTGCGCTATGCCGATGGCGACAAGGAACAGATCGAACAGACCCTGAAAACTGTGACAAAACCGTAAACTGGATTTCACAGAGCACAATATTGTCTTGTTTTCAAGGCAATGGATGGGTGTGTCTTTCCTGCAATCAGGGGCCCCCGCGGAAGCTAGTTGCCGATCCTAAACTGTTATACTGGCGCCCCCGCGGACCGGTTGAGCCTGTCCGCGCCAGAGAACGGTACTTATATGATCGACCACCTTGGCAGCGCGGCGCTCGCCGTAGAATCCCTTTCGACTCCGCTGGAAGACGACCCGCTGCAGGCGCACTTCCAGAACGGCGTCGCGCCCGACGAGATCGAGCAGGTTTACCACCTCAAGCGCGCCCAGCCCATGCTGTCGGCCTTCACGGCGCTGTTCCACGGCACCCAGGACGGCGTGCTGGTGCGCCTGCTGGTGCTGCGCGAGCTGGCCAGCGATACCGGCGCGTCAAGCTTTTCGCGCGCCGACATCAACAACAAGCTGGCCTACCTGACCGCGGAAAGCCTGGAGACGGTGCTGAACCGCCTGCGCGGCCACGGCCTGCTGGCCTGGGACGGCCCCAGCGCCGTCTACCGCATCACGCCGCTGGCGCGCAACGTGCTGTCCGCGCTCGACACCCTGATCGCGCTGGGCAAACCGGAAGAAGACGATGCCGAGATGGGCTTCCTGCTGTCGCAGGTGGCCGGCGCCCAGGCCGTGGGCGGAGTCACTGTGGAGCAGCTGCGCCACCTGCTGGGCCGCCTGGTGGAACTGACCGAGGAATTCCGCGACGCCATCGCCTCCGGTTCCGAATTCCGTCTGCGCACCTCGCAGGCGAAGTGGCACATGGCCTGCGACTGGGTCGAGAAGGGTTCCGTCATCCTGCGGGCGATTACCCAGGACCCGGCCGCCGACTCGGCCACCCACAAGGCGGCGCAGGCCATCGGCCGTGCCCAGAGCGCGCTCTTGAACATGCAGGGCATGTTCTCGCGCGCCCTGAACCAGATCGAGCGCCAGCGCGTGCACCTGGGCCAGTCCGGCCTGTCGACTACCGACGTGAAACGCTGGCTGCTGGCCCACGAAGATCTGGCCAGCCTGGCCGAGGAGGCGATCGACCGCCCGGTGGTGCCGCTGTTCGGCACTCCGGCCGAGATGATCGACGTGGCCGAGACCGAGCTGCTGCTCGAGCGCGTGGTCTCGACCGGCCCCAAGGGCCTGCCGACCGGCACCGACGCGCCCTTGACCGTCAACGACAACCCGGCGATGCAGGCCGAACTGAACGACTGGATCAACAAGCTGGCCGACTTCGCCAACCTCGGCAACTTCCCCGAGTTCTCGGACAGCGGCCCGAAGAAGGTGGCGCTGCACGAGTCGCTGCTGCCGGCCAGCTTCGCCGTGGCGTCCTACCGCGCCTCGCTGCTGCCGCTGCTGGGCGATGCGTCCGAGGCCAGCCTGCAGGGCGCGACCGCCGAGCTGGCGCGCCTGCCCGTGAAATTCGAACCGACGGACGAGATGATCCAGCTCGACGACCCGGAAGTGGCGGCGATGTCGATCGCCTCCCTCTCACTGAATCTTGAAAGCGGTAACCCCGATGAATGACGACGCACAAATCCTGATCGCGCGCCTGCTGACGCACCAGACCCTGCGCCGCGACGACAAGATGGTCAAGCGCGCGCTGTCGGACGAAGCCTTCCGCATCGAAGTCGACAAGCGCCTGCTGGAATCCGGCCTCAAGCTGCTCGACAACGTCTACGCCGACCACGTGACGATCGCCCTGCACCGCAACGTCGAGCCGAAGATCTTCGGCGCCAAGGACATCTGGCAGAACAACAACTTCGGCCTGACCCGCGACGGCGTGGCCCTCCTGGTGGTGCTGTGGGCGCAGATCATCCTGCCCAAGCGCGAGCGCCAGGAAACCCACACCACGGTGGCGGACGACCAGACCGACATGTTCGGACAGGACACGCCGATTCCGCGCGCCGAGGATACCTCGATCGGCATCTCGTATACCGCGCTGCTGTCCGACTTCGGCGACAAGCTGGGCAAGAAGACCCGCATGGACATGAACCTGGGCGTGCTCTCCAAACTCGGCTTCATCGAGCGCCGCGGCGACGTGATCCTGGAAGGCCCGCTGCTGGACCTGATGATGGACACCGACCTGCTGAAGGAACGCATCATCAACGGCGCCCTGGCCGACGTGTTCAAGCGCGCGCCGCTGGCCGCGGCTCCGCGCAAGATCGAAGCCGCCAACGACGAAGTGGCCGACGCTGCAAGCGACGCCACCGATGCCACCCAACTGAGCCCGAACTGAGATAGCCCATGTTCCACATCAAATCACTCGAACTGGTCCACTGGGATTACTGGCAGCGGATCAAGAACATCCCGCTGGACGCCAAGATCATCACGATCGCCGGCCAGAACGGTTCCGGCAAGACCACGCTGCTCGACGCGCTGCGCACCCTGTTCGGCCTGGACTGCTCGATGGGCCGCACCTATAAACACTATGCGCGCCACTCGGGCCAGCAGAGCGCCTGGCTGCGCGCCGTGGTCGACAACAAGCCGTCCGGCCGCCAGCTGTCGAACCGTCCGTTCCGCCATTCCGGTTTCTTCGCCGACGACGAGGTGACCCTGTTCTGCCAGGTGCAGAAGAACGGCGGCGACTGGAAGCGCCAGTACCTGATGCGTCCGGGGAACGTCGAGATCGAGGAAGTCACCGACGCCACCGACTGGCTGGGCGTGGAGAACTACAAGAAGCGCCTGGCCTCGGCCGGCCTGTCGCCGGCCATGTCGAAGGTGCTGGCGCTGGAGCAGGGCGAGACCGATAAACTGTGCGAGTACGCGCCGCGCCAGCTGCTCGACCTGGTGTTCCAGGTCTTCGGCGACAAGGAAGTGCTGGACGCCTACGACGAAGCCAAGCGCCACCAGCGCGACACCGAGACGGAACTGAAGCGCTTCGAGGCCGAACTGGAAACCTCGCGCATCAACCTGGAAGGCCTGCGCCTGCGCGTGGCCAACTACCACCAGTGGGAAGACCTGCACAAGGAAAAGCGCGAGCTGCAGGAAGACGTGCTGCCGGCCCTCGAATACCACGAGGCGCGCGAGAAGGCCGCCACCATCAGCCGCAACCTCAAGGAAGCGCGCAAGCCGCTGCTTGCCGCCGATTCGATCCTGGCCGAGAAGCGCCAGCAGCTGGCAGCCCAGCAGCGTGCCCTGACGGAAGCGCAGAAGCAGGAAACCCAGCTGGAGCAGGAAGCCACCGAGCTGGCGAGCCGCCTCACGCAAGTCAACCAGAAGCTCAAGCCGCTGGAAAGCCTGATCGAGCAGAAGGATCGCCTGCAGAAGCTGGCCGCGGACGCGGGCGCCGACCTGGCGGAAGTCGCCAACCAGCTGAACGAAAAAGAAGCGGAACTCGCCAAGCAAAAGCAGCAGCGCGACAACATCGCCGCAAAAATCGCCGGCGAGCTGGCCACCATCTCGGCGCTGCAGGGCAAGAGCGCGATGCCGGAGCCGGAAGCCCAGCGCCAGATGCGCCGTGCGCTGCGCGACGAGGGCATCCCCCACGCCATGCTGTCGGACATCGTCGAAGTCACCGATCCGAAATGGCAGGGCGCGGTCGAGGGTGTGCTGGGCGGTTACGCCTCGGTGGTGCTGCTCGAGAAAGCCAAGGATGCGCCGGCGGCCTACCGCCTGGCCGAGAAGGAGCGCTATCGCCACTTCATCGTGCCCGACTGCGTCGAGGCGCCGGTGGTCAAGGACGCCAGCCTGCTGTCGGTGGTGCGCTTCTCCGGCAAGGCGCCGGGCTGGCTGATCGACCAGCTGGAACGCATCGAGCGCGTCGATTCGGTGGACGCCGGCTTCAAGTCGGATTGCGACGAATGGATCACCCCGGACGCCTACCACCGCGAACGCCGCGGCGGGCGCTCGCTGTTCGTGGAACCTTCGCGCTACCGCTTCGGTTCGGCCGGCAAGACCCAGCGCCTGGAAGCGATCCAGAAGTCGCTCCCGGCCCTGGAAGCCCAGGAAGACGCGCTGACCCTGGCGATCAGCAAGCTGGCCGCCGAAGTGGGCGCGCTGAAGGGCCGCATCGCCGGCGTGGACGCCGCCAAGGAACTGGCGGCGCGCCAGGCCGAGTTCGAGGAAGCCACGCGCGCACTGCAGCCGCTCAAGGCCGAGCGCCTGGAAGTGGGCGCGCGCCTGGGCGAGCTGTCGATGCTGACCAAGAACGCGACGGTGGCGCGCACCCGTGCCGACACCGTGTGGCAGAACGCGCGCATGGCCCTGTCCGAAGCGGAAGCGGGCATGCGCCTGAACAACCGCCGCACCATCGAGCAGCGCCTTGAACATGCGAAAGCCCTGCTTGCATTGCGCAAGGGCTGGCGTGACGTGCCGAAGAACTGGAAGAACGCCGGCTGGCGCGGCGCCCTGGTTGCCAAGCACCAGAACGCGCACCAGGTCAACCTGCGCCTGTCCTCGCTGGAGCACGCCCTGGCGCGCGACGACTGGGAACAGGACAACACCGTCATCGACCAGTACGCGCGCCTGAACGACCAGCTGTCGGGCCGCCAGAGCGAGACCGAGGAACGTCGCTACCAGAACAACCGCGCGATCGAGGCCACCGCCAACGCGCGCGGCGCCTACATCGAGCGCCTGCGCTACACCATCAAGACCTACTCCAAGAACATCAAGGAGCTGGGCGAGCTGGCGGGCATCGACGTCCAGGCCGATCCGGTGCGCCTGGAGAACGACGACGTGCAGCTGGCCCAGGCCGGCCTGCACGTGCGCTTCAAGTTCGACGGCAAGGACCAGATCGGCATGAACGACGGCGAGGCCTCCGGCGGCCAGCAGGTGATGAAGTCGCTGGTGCTCTTGATCGGCCTGCTGAAGTCGGAAGAAGGCTCGGGCGGCTTCGTGTTCATCGACGAACCGTTCGCCCACCTGGACATCCGCAACATCCAGCTGGTCGGCGAGTTCCTGAAGAACACCGACGCCCAGTACCTGATGACCACGCCGCTGACGCACAACACCGACGTGTACGACCCGTCGGAGCTGACCTTGATCACCAGCAAGAAGAAGAAGGACGTGCAGTGGGCGCAGCCGATCTTCGTGCTGCAGAGAAGGAAGGACGAGGCGAAGGCCGCGTAAAAACCAATGGAACTCCGGGGTCAGGTCTGACATTCGGACACGGACTGAGCAATACAATCGAAGTAATGCTCGAGCTCGTGTCTAAATGTCAGACCTGACCCCAATATTCAAAAGAATGGGGCCGATGGCCCCATTTTTCATTCGACGTCGATCGCCTTGCGCAGCTTGCGCCGCCACAGCAGCAGGCCGGCCGAGTAGCGTCCGAAATAGCCCGCGGTCAGCCCCACGCACAGCATGGTCAGCATGTCGTCTGTCAGCTTCGGCGCCGGGATTCCCTTGCCCTGGTTGGCATAGACCTCGACCCCGAGGTAGAGGATGCGTGCCACCAGGATCATCGCGAACAGGATGCCCAGCTGCGCCGGGGGCGTAAAGTAGTAGCCCTGTGGGGTGTCCTCGAAGCGGGTGCGCTTCAGGGCGTAGTGGCCCCAGCCGAGGCCGAAGGCTGCACCGGCCAGCAGCGCAGCCAGGTGGGTCGGACGGTCGAACAGCTGCGCCAGCGGCACCAGGATCATGGCGCCGAACACCAGCACCCCGGTGTAGTGGCGCGAGACGATCGAGCGCTGGCGGACCATGCGGGCCTTGATGCGGTTGTAGACGCGCCAGACCAGCAGCGGGGTCAGGACGAGCAGGGCGAGAGTGGTGATCGAAAGTTCTTGCATGGCGCGATGAGTTGGTTCAAGCCTGCCATTGTAGCCGCCTCGCACGCGAGAGGCAGCAAACGGCGGCCTGCGGGCCATCATGGTAAGGTGTCCGCTCCGCTTTGACGAGGAGATTCCCGCCATGAATGCAGAGCTGTTCGCGAATGTTCCTGCCCGGTTTCCTGTACAGGCGCACCGCGCACCGGACCCGGCCCCGATCGAGGAACCGGCGCCCGATCCGTTTGACACGCCCCATCCGCACCATCAACCCGGCCACCCCCATCTGCCGCAGGGCGAGGAGGAGCCTGTGCCCGACCCCAAGCCCAGCCTGTTCTCCTGAGCCTTATCCCAGCACCGCCCCGGCCAGCCAGGCATAGGCGGGAATGCCCAGCAGGATGTTCAGGGGGAAGGTGACCCCGAGCGACATGCTGAAGTACACGGAGGGGTTGGCTTCCGGGATCGCATAGCGCAGCGCTGCCGGGACGGCGATGTACGAGGCGCTGCCGGCCAGCACCATCAGCAGGGTCGCGTTGCCCGCCGACAGGCCGAGCAGGGCCGCCAGGCCCAGGGCAAGGCTGGCATGCACGACCGGCGCAGCGGCCGCGTAGGCCAGCAGCCAGCGCGACTGGCCGCGCAGCTTGCCCAGGTTGCGTGCGGTGTGCAAGCCCATGTCGAGCAGGAAGAAGGCCAGCATGCCCTTGAACAGGTCGATCGAGAACGGCGCCATGGCCGCCTTGCCGGCCTCGCCCGTGAGCAAGCCCACGGCCATGGCGCCGATCAGCAGCAGCTGGGTGCCGTCGGTAAAGGATTCGTGCAGGATTTTCCCCAGGCCGACGCGCGGGCCCGGCGCTCCCAGCGTGGCCGTGCCGTTCGCACCCGGCAGCACTGCCCCGGCCTGGCGCAAGGAATTGGCCAGCACCACGGCGATCACGATGGCGGGCGATTCCATCAGGGCCATTGCCGCCGCCATGTGCCCGCCATAGGCGATCCCGTGGACGTCCAGGTATTGCGTCGCCGTGATGAAGGTGACCGCGCTGACCGACCCGTAGGTGGCCGCGACCGCGGCCGCGTCGAAACCGGACACGAAGCGCTTCAGCAAGGGATAGGCGGCCAGCGGAATCGCAACCGCCAGCAGCACGGCGGCGCCCAGGCTGGCCACGACTTCCGCGGTGAGGCCGGTTTGTGCGAGGGCGAAACCGCCTTTCAGGCCGAGCGCCATCAGGAGGTAGAGCGACAGGAAGCGCGCGATAGGCTGGGGGATCTCGAGGTTCGATTTCACGCAGCCGGCCAGGATGCCGAAGGCGAAAAACAGGATGGCAGGATCGAGGAAGTTGTTCATGTGTTCGGACTCAACAGAAGGTCCTGCATCCTAAGCGCTGCCGGCAATAAAGAAAAATCGATTATTATGATGCGTGGTATAGATAAATCTCTATGAACGCGACCTTTCGCCAGCTGCGCCTCTTTCTTGCCTTTGCCGAACACTTGAGCGTGACGGCGGCCGCCCGTGCCTGCCATGTGACCCAGCCGACCGCGTCGATGCAGTTGCGCGAACTGGCCGAGGGGATCGGCATGCCGCTCTACGAGCAGGTCGGCAAGCGCTTGTACCTGACCGCGGCCGGGGAGGCCCTGGCGCGCACGGCGCGCGCCATGATGGACGAGTGGAGCGCCTTCGAGCAGCACATGGACGGCATCAAGGGCATGACGCGCGGGCGCCTGCGCCTGTCGGTGGTCAGTACCGCGAAGTACTTCGTGCCCCGTCTTCTCGGGACCTTCTGCGCCGCTTTTCCGGACATCGACATCGCGCTCGAAGTGCTCAACCGCGACGGTGTGCTCAGGCGCCTGCACGAGAATCTCGACGACCTCTACATCATGTCGATGCCACCAAGCGACCTGGAGCTCGAGCGCCACGCCTTCCTGGCCAACCCTCTCGACGTGATCGCTTCCGCGTCGCATCCGCTGGTCGGGCGCGAGCGTATCGCACTGGCCGAGCTGGGGCCGCTGCGCTTCATTCTCCGTGAAAAAGGATCCGGCACCCGGCTCGCCTGTGACAGGCATTTCAGGGCGCTGGGTTTTCGGGCAGACATACGCATGGAGCTGGGCAGCAACGAAGCGATCAAGCAGGCAGTGGCGGCCAGCCTGGGTCTGGGTGTCATTTCACGGCATGCGCTGGGGGAGCGGCCAGAAGAAGAGCAGCTTGTCACGCTTCCGGTCGAGGGCTTTCCCGTGCAGTCGAACTGGTGGACGCTGTACCGGAAAGGGAAGAGGCTGTCGCCAGTCGCCACCGCCTTCCTGCATCATCTCGAGCATGCCGGCCAGGCGGAACTCCGGAAATCCTAGTTGCGCCGCGCCGGACAGCGGTAGCGGACCAGGGGCGGGGTGCTCGTGACGTCAGTGAGCGTACGTCCGTTGCGCGACAACTGGAAGTGCGCGGCATGCAGCCGTGTTTCACCTTCACCCTGCAGTTCAGCGACCAGGACCAGTTCCTTGCCGCGTGTGACCGCGGTCTTTACCGGCCCCGTGCTTTCGAAATAGGCGATGCTGTCGGGGCGAAGGCGCAGCGTGGAGTCGTTGCGCGAGGTGCCGCAGTCCTTCACGCGCATGTTCCATTCTCCCTGATAGGCGCGCGGGATCTGCTGCTGGGTCTGGGCCTGGACCGGCGCCCGGGGCTGGGCCTGGGCTGGGCTGTCGAGGCTGGCAAGCATCAGCAGCAGGGGATATACAAGTTGTTCCGTCATCGTGTTCCCCCGGTTGCGTCCAGTTCTGTCAGTCGAAAGCCCAGGCGTACAGCACGTCCAGCGCGGTATTGGTGCCGGTCTGGAACTGCAGCGTGATGCGCGGGGTCCACTTGTAACGCAGGCGCACCAGGCTCGAGGCCGTGGTCGCGCCCTGCTCGAAGCTGAGGTAGGTGCGCGACGAGATGCGCTTGCCGACCGTCACCACCGTGTCCGCCAGGCCGCCGTTTCCGCCGTTCGCCTGCTTCAGCCCCAGTTCGTCCACGCCGAGCGAGGTCGCCAGCTTCTGGGTAATGCCGCCGGTGCCGCCCTTGCCGCCGAGCAGGGCGCCGGCGGCCGCCGCCAGCACGTCCTTCTCGTTGCCGCTGGTGCCTTCCATGCCGTGGCCGAGCACCAGCCAGGACAGTTTTTCACTGTCCGGCACGTTGGGCGTGGACACCAGCCGCGCTTCCGGCGCCTGGGCCGTGCCGCGCACCTGCACGCCGGCTTCCACGTTGGTGTCCGACAGCTGCTCGCCCTCGGGGCGCGCGCGCACCGCGAGCACGTCGAGCGCCGGGTTGTCGTAAGGGCCGCTGAAGGTGATGACGGCGCGCCGGATTTCGAGCTTCTGACCATAGGCGGCGTAATCGCCTTCAACGGCGCGAATGGTGCCGTTCACGCGCGGCGCGCCGGCGCCGACCTTGCGCATGCGCACATTGCCGGCCAGCGTGGCGTCGATGCCCAGGCCGCGCAGTCTGAATTCCTCGCCCAGGTCGGCGCGCAGGTCGATGGTGAGCGGCAGTTCTTCCTTCCTGTTCGAGGGCTGCGGCCTGGTGCCGCCCTGGCCCAGCACGATGACGTCGTCGGACATGGTCGGCCGGCCCTGCGGCGCGAATTCGATCAGGGCGCGGTCGGCGCGCACGTTGCCTTCGATCGCGAAGCGCTCGGCGTCGCGCACCAGCGAGGCCTTGCCGCTGAGGACCACGGTGCGGTCCGGGCGCGACAGCGCTTCGAGCTTGTCCAGCGTCAGGCGCAGGTCGGCCGCGGCCAGGCCGCTGGAGAAGCGCAGGAAGCCGTCGGCCGAGGCGCTGCCTTGGCGGCCCTGGAAGTACAGGCGCTGCAGCTGGAGCTGGTCGCCGGCCAGGCTGGCGCGCAGCTCGCCGTTCTGCAGGCGCACGCCCTGTTCGGGCCAGCGCACCGCCAGCTTGTCGCCCTGCACGCTGCCGTCCAGGCGCGGCGTGCCGATCGTGCCGGATCCAGTCAGGGCCAGGCGCAACGCGCCGTCCAGCTCGAGCCCGGACTGGCCGGCGAACGAAGCCAGCCAGGCGATCGAGCCCATGTCGGCCCTGGCCGTCATGCGCAGCGGGCTGTCGCCGTCCAGGCGGCCCTGCAGCAACTGGGCGGTGGCGTCGACCTCGACGCTGCCGGTGCGGGCGCCGTCGAGGTCGAGGCCGACCTTCAGCGAGCTGCCGACGACATCGGCGCGCGCCTCAAAAGTGCGCAGGCCGAGCGGCACCGGGCGGTCGCCGCCGGCGATCACGTCGCCCTTTTCGCGGAACACGTGGACCATGCCGTCCAGCGCCGGCGCGCCGCCGGTGGCGGTCGCGGTGCGCAGGTCGAGTTCCCACTTGGCGCCCAGGGTCAGGTCGCCGCGCGCGTTGTCGCGGATGGCCGGCGAGAACTGCGACAGGTAGGTGAGCGGTACGTTGTCCGCATGGCCGCGGCTGGCCCAGCGTGGGCCGTTCTTCACCAGCGAGTCGACCGTGATGCTGCCGGCCGGCAGGCGAATCACGGCGCCGTTGAAGGCGATGCTTTGCGGCTTGGCCAGGCCCATGAATCCGCTGCCGGGCGCGCCGCTGATGCGCAGCGGCACCGGCGCCTGCAGCGTCATCGCGTAGCGGCCGCGGTTCTGCAGGGCGGCCAGGGTACCGCTCCAGGTGTCGCGCGCGAAGCCGCCGCGCACCTCGAGGTTGGCGTCAAAAGCGTCGCCGACCGCGGCCGCGCGCAGGGTGTGGGCGCCGCGGGTGCCTTCGGTCTTCAGGCTGGCCGACGCCACCCGGGTGTCGCCGCTGGCGTATTCGGTGACCTGGATGTCGGTCGCCAGCGCGTCGTTGGCGCCGCGGCCGGAGGCCAGGTTGGCGTTGGCGCGCAAGGCGCGGATGCTGTGGGTGCCGAGCAGGCGCAGGTTCTGGCCTTCCAGCGCGGCGCTGAAGGACGGCGCATCCATGGTGCCGGACAGCGTGCCCTGGCCGCGCAGCACGCCGGCGAAGTCGGGGCCGAGCGCGGCCAGCTGCGGGGCGTCGATGCGCCAGTCCAGCTGGTCCCTGGCCGCGCCGAAGCTGCCCTTGGCGGCGAGCACGTTGGCGCCCACGTGCAGGTCGACGTCGGCATTCGAGACGTGGCGGCGGTCGGCCGTGAGCTTCGCGTGGCCCCACAGCGGCGAACTCGACAAGGTCGAGTCCTGCACCCGCAGGTCGACCGCGCCGCGCCAGTCGGCGCCGCTGCGGCCGCTGGCGTCAAAAGCGCCGTTGATCGAGCCGGCCAGGGGCGAGCCGAAGGCGGCCGGGTTGAAGCGCTGCATCGCGCCGCTCATCTTCGCTTCCACGAAGCGCGCGCCTTCGGCGCCGGCCAGCCAGGCTTCGCCGCTGGCGCGCAGGCTGCCGCCCGCATTCTTGCGCTGGGCGGCCACCCAGCCCAGGCCATTCGCATTCACCTCGAAAGTGGTGCGCGGCGCGGCCATAGTGCCGGTGGCGACGCCATTTGCCGTGACGGCGCCGTACAGGTCGCTGCGCAGCGCCGACAGCTGGCGTCCGTCGACGCGCCATTGCAGGCGGTCATTGGGGCCACCGAAGGCGCCGTTCAAGGCCACCGTGTTCTGGCCCAGCGCCAGGTTGGCGTCGATACCGCTGATGCGCTTGGCGTCGGCGTGCAGCTTGCCCTGGCCGGACAGCGCCTGGTTCATCAGGCGGCTGCGGCGCACCGCGAAGTCGGCATCGACGCGCCAGGCCGGGGCGAGCGCACCGGCCACGTTGACGCTGGCGTTGATGTCGGCTGCCGGGAAGTCGCCGAAATCGGCCGGGTTGAAGCGGTTGGCATTGGCGCTGGCCTTGAAGGCTTTGTCGTCCAGCAGGTTCATGTTGCCGCTGACGTCCACCTGGCTGCTGCCGCTCGACAGGCGCGCTTCGCGCACCGTCACCACGTTGTTCTGCAGCGTCGCCAGCGCGGCCAGGCGCAGCGCCTTGTCGGCCAGGTTGGCCTGCAGGGTTTGCGTATCGCCGGCATTCGTCACCTGGATGTCGCCGCGGATCGCGGTCGGTTTCATGGTGGAGTAGATGCCCTTCAGGTCGAAGCGGTCGGTGTGCAGGGTGAAGCGCGCGGTGCCCAGGCCTTCCTCGTCCTTGTCGCGCTGGACGCCGCCGGTGCCGGTGAAGCGGCCGGCGGCGCCGAAATCCATCAGCACGTCGGACACCTGCAGGGCGTCCAGGTTGCCGCCCAGCTGCCCGCGCATCAGGCGCAGCGGCAGGCGCTGCTGGTCGATCGTGCCTTCCGGGCCGTCGTTGCTGATGTCGACCCGGCCGCTGATGTTGCGCTTGTCGTCCAGCTTGCCGGCGATGGAGAAAGTCAGGTCGGCCGTCGGCAGCGCCGGGTTGAAGAAGCCCGGGTCGACGTTGCGGCCGTTGATGCGCATTTCGCGCAGCGGGATCTCGGCGTAGGGCGAGAGCACGAAATGGGCGTCGCCCACGGCGCGGCCGGCCTGGCCGGTGGCGTCGACCAGGGTGGTCTGCAGGTCGCCGCCGAGCTTGAGGCGCAGCTGAGCGGCGCGCGAAGTTACCCCACCTTCGGCTTTCGCCTGCGACTGCGTCAGGCTGGCGGTGGCGTCCAGCTTGAACGGGCGCTGGGCCTGGATGCTGCCGGCGCCGGCAACAATGCCCCAGGGCGTCACGGCAGCGGCGTCGCGTAGCTGCCAGCGCTGCTTGTTGCCCTCGACGCGCAGGCGGATGTTGTCGATGTGGGTTTCCGCGCCCTGGTTGACGAAGGTGGCGCGGTTCAGGCGCGCATCGTCGATCGAGACCGTGAAAGGCGGCGCGAGTTTCGCCGGCATCGGCGAGCGCTCTTCGGTTTCCTTGAGGGTCTCGACGCGCAGGTTGGCCGCGTGCAGCTTGTCCACCAGGATGCCGCGCGAGACGATCTGCGCGGGCGACCAGTGCAGGTTGATCTTGTTGGCGACGACCAGCTGCTCGTCGGTGCGCCACACCGCGCGTTCGATGTACATGGCGCCGTACAGGGAACCGCGCACGCCGGTCAGGGTGAGCTTGCCGCCGGTGGAGGCGGCGACCTTCTGCGCGATCATCTGCAGCGTGGTTTCGCGGCCCAGGTACCAGAGCGTGCCGCCGACGATCACGCCGGTGACGACCACGCCGATGGCGACGCGGCGCGGCCAGCGGCGCTTGTGCGGTGCTGGTGCCGGCGCCTGGGTCGGGGTGTTGTCGTTCGTGTCCATCAGAAGGTGAATCCCAGGGAGAAGTGCAGGCGCGCCTTTTTCACGGCATGGCCGTAGGCCAGGTCGACGTTGATCGGGCCCACCGGGCTGCGCCAGCGCGCGCCGACGCCGAAGCCGGATTTCGGTTTCAGGTCGCCGACCTTGTCGGCGGCGTTGCCGACGTCATAGAACACGGCCACGCCCCAGGGCGGGCGGAAGAAATACTGGTATTCGGCGCTTGCGGTGAGCAGGTACTTCCCGCCGACGATGGCGCCGTTCTCGCGCACACCCAGTTCGCGGTAACCATAGCCGCGCACCGACTGGTCGCCGCCGGCGCGGAACAGGAAGGTGGACGGCACGCCCAGTTTTTCCTTGGCCGCTACCCCGCCGAACTCGCCCCGCAGCACCAGGGTGCCGGCTTCGCCGAGTGGCTTGAACAACTGGCCGCGCAGGTACAGGCGCAGGAATTTTTCGTCGGTCAGGATCGGCAGCAGCGCGCCGCCCAGCTGGCCCTGCAGCACGTAGCCGTTGGTGGGCTGGATCAGGCTGTCGAGCTTGCGCTTGGTGATGGCGTAGGTGAGCGGCAGGCTGCGCGTCGTGGTCGGTTCGCTCGGCGGCACTTCGCGTTTTTCGACCAGCGCTTCGAGCGTCAGGCTGCGTTCGAGCAGGGGCGAGCCCCACTGGCGGCGCGCCGCGACCGTGGCCAGGGTGGTGATCTCGCCGCGCACGTCGTTGCGCTCGACGCCGGCGCCGACGCTGTCGTTGTAGCCCTTGGGCGTGGTCGGCCAGAAGAAGTCGACGCGCGCGGTCTGGCGCTTCTGTTCATAAATGAGGTCGCTCTTCATGCGCTTGCCGAGCACGTTCAGGTCGTCGTAGCTGGCCTGGACGCGGGCGCCGGTGTCGGTCGAGAAGCCGACGCCGACCTCGACGTTCTTGCGCTTGTTCTCGACCACGCGCACCAGCACCGGCAGCACGGTGGGGCCGGTGGGCGGTTGCGGGGTGGCGGGGTTGGCGTCCGCGTCGTCGTCGCCTTCCTTCAGTTCCTGCAGCTCGGCGTTGAGCACCTGGCGCATGTCGGCGCTGACCTCGACGCTGCTGAAGTAGCCGGTGTCCTGCAGGCGCGACTGCAGGGCGGTCAGCGCCGCCTCGCTGTACTGGTCGCCCGGATTGATCTTGTTCAGGTTGGTGATGACCTCGCGCGGATAGCGCTTCAGGCCGCGGATGCGCAGCTCGCCGAAGCGCATTTCCGGGCCGCTGTCGATGACCACGCGCAGCAGGGCGCGTCGTTCTTCCGGGTCGACGGTGGCGCTGGTTTCCACCAGGCGGGCGCGCGGGAAGCGCGTCTGCGACACTTCGCGCAGCAGGCCGCGCTTGGCGGCTTCCCAGTCCTCCTGGCGGAAGCGCGCGCCGACCGGCAGCGACCAGCGCTGGCGCAGGGCGCCGGCGTCGAACGGGACGCTGCCCTCGTCGATCGGGGCGAAGCCCTGCAGCACCAGGTCGACGTCGCCGACCACGGTGGCCGGGCCCGGATCGACGATGATGCGCGCCACCGGCTGGCCGCCGCTGGTATCCAGGCCGGCCGAGATCTTGGGCGAGTAATAGCCTTCGGTAGCGATGAAGGTCTTGGCCTGTTCCGGGGCCTCCTTGACCAGGCGTTGCAGCTGTTCCATATCCACGCGCGAGTTGCCGCGCCAGCGCATCAGGTCGAGGTTTTCCTCGAGCATGTTCTCGATCTGGCGCGGGGCGTCGATGCGGACCTGGTAATCGATTCCTTGTGCGTGCAGTGTCGTTGCAAATAGCAATGCGCCCATGCCGGCCAGGAGACGGGGCAGGGGGCGCAAACGGCGCGGAATCGATCTTGCAGGAAACATAACACTCCGTGGATAAAATTCATGGCAATCTTAACGGATTGGCAAAAACGATGACGGACTCTTGGCCCAGCAGTGCGGCCAATGCCGGTTCACGCAAGCGTCTCTTTTATGCCAGAATTCGCGGTTTCTTCCGTCCACGGACTACGATCATGCAAACCAACGACAGCGCCCTCGTCCTCTTCAGCGGCGGCCAGGACTCCACCACTTGCCTCGCGTGGGCGCTGCAGCGCTATGCGCGCGTGGAGACAATCGGCTTCGACTATGGCCAGCGCCACGCCATCGAGCTGGACGTACGGCTGCCGCTGCTCGCGAAGATGCGCGCATTGAGGCCGGACTGGGATGCGCGCCTGGGCGAGGACCACATGATCGACCTGTCCCTGATCGGCAAGATCTCGGATACCGCCTTGACCAGCAACGTGGCGATCGCGATGCAGGAAAACGGCCTGCCGAACACCTTCGTGCCGGGCCGGAACCTGATGTTCATGATGGTGGCGGCCACGGTGGCCTACCGGCGCGGCCTGAACGTGCTGGTGGGCGGCATGTGCGAGACCGACTTCTCGGGCTACCCGGACTGCCGCGACGACACCATGAAGGCGCTGCAGGTGGCCCTGAACCTCGGCATGGCCACGCGCCTGAAGGTGGAGACGCCGCTGATGTGGATCGACAAGGCCCAGACCTGGCAACTGGCCCAGGATTGCGGCGGCGACGCGCTGGTGGACCTGATTCGCTTCGATACCCATACCTGCTACCTGGGCGAGCGCGGGGAAGCACATGCCTGGGGCCACGGGTGCGGCACCTGCCCGGCGTGCGCGCTGCGGGCGCGTGGCTATGAGCAGTACGTGGCGGGCAAGGCTGCCTGAAACCTCAATCGGGAATCCTGGCGACGACCTTGATCTCGAACTGGAAGCCGTACAGCCAGGTCACGCCGACCGCCGTGATGTTGGGGTAGGGGGCCTCGCCCCAGTATTCGCGCGCCACTTCCCAGATGCGTTCGAACTTCGCTTCCGGATCGACGATGAAGACGGTCACGTCGACCACGTCCCCAAAGGTGCAGCCGGCCGCATCCAGCACGGCATTCAGGTTCTGGAAGGCCCTGCGTACCTGGGCGTCCAGTTCCGGCTCGGGCGAGCCGTCCTCGCGGCTGCCCACCTGGCCGGATACGAACAG
This sequence comes from Massilia sp. BHUDP2, assembly GCF_046236355.1. Classification (NCBI taxonomy): domain Bacteria; kingdom Pseudomonadati; phylum Pseudomonadota; class Betaproteobacteria; order Burkholderiales; family Oxalobacteraceae; genus Massilia; species Massilia sp. BHUDP2. Next base: position 127,610 of record NZ_JBJUVW010000003.1, on the reverse strand, counting down.
GAAGCCGCCCGAGCGCACGGCCGGGGAATAGCGGTTCTTCTCATACAGGGCCTGGCGGCCGGCGGGGAAAACGACGTCACGGGTAGTCATCAAGGCACTCCTTGCTGTTGGTGGATGCCTGCACTGTAGGGCTCTGATTTGCACAGATAAACCATCAAATCGCGTCAAGACTGTTTGTATAATCTGTACAATTTTCAAGCGGGGGCGACATGGACAGGTTTGACGGCATGCGGGCATTTGTCCGGGTGGTCGAGGCGGGCAGCTTCACCAAGGCGGCCGAGACGCTCGGCATGAGCCGCACCAGCGTCACCCAGCTGGTGCAGCAGTTGGAAGCCCACCTGCGCCTCAAGCTGCTCAACCGCACCACACGCAAGGTAAACGTCACCGCCGATGGCGCCGCCTACTACGAACGTGTGGTGCGCCTGCTGGCCGAGCTGCACGACATCGAGAACAACCTCCCCGGTTCGTCGACGGCGCCGCGCGGCCTGCTGCGGGTGGACGTGCCCAGTCCGTTCGCCAACATGATCCTGGTGCCGGCGCTGCCGGCCTTCCATGCGCGCTATCCGGAGATCCAGCTCGACCTCGGCGCCAGCGACCGCAAGGTCGACCTGATCGGCGAGAACGTCGATTGCGTGGTGCGTGGCGGCCAGGTGTCCGACCTGTCGCTGGTGGCGCGCCACGTCGGCGACTTGCAGCTGGGCGTGTACGCGGCGCCTTCCTACCTGGCGCAGGCCGGCACGCCGCTGCACCCCAAGGAGCTGCAGGACCCGCGCCACCGCATCGTGCGCTTCCGCTGGGCCAACGGCCTGCCCTACGCCATGCACAGGGACGGCGAGACGGTGAAGATCGGCGGGCGCTACGTGCTGGCGATCGACGATGGCAACGCCTACCTGACCGCCGGCGTGGCGGGGCTGGGCGTGCTGTGGCTGCCCGACTACATGGCGCGCGAGCATGCGGCCAGGGGCGATCTGGTGCGCTTGTTCGCGGACTGGGGGATCGATCCGATGCCGCTGTATGTGGCCTATCCGCCCAACCGTTACCTGGGCAAGGCGTTGCGGGTGTTCATCGACTGGATCGTGGAGCTGATGGGGCAGCATGCGCCGGTGGCGGGGAAATGCCGGAAAAATTAGCGTACTTGGCAGCATTCCCAGTTTGCTCCAGCAATAACGAGCATCTACACTGGACACAATAAAGCCCCCGGTCGGTCTACGATTCCATACACTAAACTTCGTACTTACCACCATGAATCGATTTTTTCGTGTTGTTGTTGTTTTGGCGATGACCTGGAGCGTCGCTCCTGCCCTTGCGTGTGGCCCAGCACCGCGTGAACACTATGCAAAGACGGAAAAGCGGGTTCGCGAGCGCTTCGAAAGTGTCGATTCGGTGATGCTGGTTACACTTCTCAGTGCCGAAAAAGTGAAGAAGACGCATATGGAAATCGATGTGGCGGGCGAAAGGACAAGCTTCATGGTCGATCGCGTATTCAAGGGACGCGCCAGACCGGGCGACAAGCTGGTCTTCGATACATACAGTACATGTGCGACCTACGTCGTTGAGAAATGGAATGGATCCAGAGGCCAGGTCGTATCGGCGCGGCAGTGGCTGATTTACCGAAACCAGTCGGAGACGCAACTGCCTCCTCACGATATGGCACAACCCATCGAAATTGCTGCCTACGACGTCAAGGTTCTATCTCAGCTCGTTCGTACGCGCGCCGATAAGCCTCGCTAGCTTGGTCAGAACTGTTTGTAGAAGGCCCGTTCCGGACGATAGCTGCCCTTCGTTTGCAACGCTTGTCCTGAGCCACAGCCCAACGCAAGACCTACTGGTGCGGCTGCCCGTTAGAAGCCATCAAGCCCGCATCCACCGGCAGATTCACCCCCGTGATCAGGCGCGCATCCTCGCTCGCCAGGAACACCATCGCCGCCGCAACGCCTTCCGGATCCTCGGGCGCGCCGAGCGGCAAGCGCTTGTTGAATTCGGCGACCAGCTCGGGATCGTTCACCATGTCCTCGGTCATCCGGGATACCGTGAAGCTGGGATTGACGGCGTTCACCCGCACCCCATCCTTGGCCGCATCCATGGCCATCGCGCGCACCATGTTGCTGACGGCGCCCTTCGAGGTGTTGTAGGCGAACAGCTCCCAGTCGCCGCCCAGCCCCGACACGGACGAGGTCATGACGATCGAACCGCGTGTCTTCACCAGCTCGGGCATTGCCGCCTTGGCCATGTGGAAGTAGCCGGCCACATTGACCGCCATGACGCGCTCGAAGTCTTCCTCGCTGGTCGCCATGATGTCGCCCTCGGTCGCCACGCCGGCGTTGTTGACCAGGACGTGCAGCCCGCCGAACTTCTCGAGGGCCGCCTTGACGGCGCTGGCCGCGGTTTGTTTGTCGGCGGTGTCGCCCACCTGCACCAGGATGCGGTCTTGCGCAAGCGTGGCAGCGGACTCCTTGAGGCAGGCTTCGTCGATATCGAGCATCACGACGCGGGCGCCCTCGTCGAGGAAGCGGCGGGCCACGGCCAGGCCGATGCCGGAAGCTGCGCCTGTCACCAGTACGACTTTGTCCTTGAAGCGGTTCATCCTTCCTCCTTCGATCAAGCGGTTTGAATGGTCACAATGACCATATCACAGCCCCATGAACCCGGATTTTCGATTCGTGGCGCTGATACCCCTGAGGTATCGATTGCATACCAAATCAGTGTTGGACTGACATCCCGGGCCTGACTACTCTGCAATGCATGAAGCGCCCACGACGGCGCTTCTCCAGAAAAAACGATTACGGAGACAGCATGCAGGGTCAGGGCCATCACAGCCGTGGCGCGGGCGAAGCCATTCCCGCGCTGTCCGCAACGCAGGGCGCAGCAGCTTCCACGGCTTCCATGCTGCCCGCGATCGTCGCCGGCTTCCTGGCCGTGCTGGTCTCGTTTTCCGGCCCGCTGGCGATCTTCTTCCAGGCCGCCCAGGCAGCGCGCATCTCGAACGAGATGTTCGCCTCCTGGGTATGGGGCATCTCCATCGGCGCGGCCGTCGCCGGCATTTTCCTCAGCTGGCGCCTGAAAATCCCCGTCATCACCGCCTGGTCGGCGCCCGGCACCGCGCTCCTGATCACGCTGTTTCCCGCGTTGTCGCTGAACGAGGCGGTCGGCGCCTACCTGACGGCCGCCGTGATCCTGCTCGCGATCGGCCTGTCCGGCTGCGTCGAGCGGGTCGCCGCCTGGGTGCCGCCCGGGGTGGCCAGCGGCATGATGGCGGGCATCCTGATCCCGTTCGGACTCAAGGCATTCACCGGCCTGCAGACCATGCCGGTGCTGGTGCTGGGCATGCTCGCCGCCTACCTCGTCTTCAAGCGCACGACACCGCGCTACTGCATCGCGCTGCTGCTGGCCACCGGCGCCGTCATCGCCTGGGCCGGCGGGAGCACCGATGTCGGCGGGCTCGCCTTCGAACTCGCGCTGCCGCAATTCATCCAGCCAGCCTGGTCCTGGTCGAGCACCTTCAGCCTGGCCCTGCCGCTGGTGCTGGTCACGCTCACCGGCCAGTACCTGCCGGGCATGACGGTCTTGAGAACCTCGGGCTACGACAGCCCGGTGCGGCCGATCATCGCCACCAGCAGCCTGGTGTCGCTGCTGGTCGCCTTCAGCGGCGGCATCACGATCGCCATCGCCGCCATCACGGCCGCCATGTGCACCGGGCGCGAAGCCCACGAGGATCCGGGCCGCCGCTACATCGCCGGCATCGCCAACGGCGTCTTCTACCTGGTGGCGGGACTGTTCGGCGGCTCGATCGTGATGCTGTTCGCGGCCTTTCCGAAAGAACTGGTGATGACCCTCGCCGGTCTGGCGCTGCTCGGGCCGATCCTGGCCAACCTCGGCGCCATGGTCGCCGCGCAGGACCACCGCGAAGCCTCGCTGATCGCCTTCGTGGCCACCGCCTCCGGCACCAGCTTCCTCGGCCTGGGCTCGGCCTTCTGGGGCATCGTCATCGGGATGGTGGCCTGCCGGGTGCTGCACGGCCCGCGTAACAAATAACACCCACAAACGACAGGAGACAAGAACATGCGACACATCGACGTGCACAAGCTGGCCGACGAGGCCCGCTTCAACCGCTTCCACTTCGGCATCCTCGCCTGGTGCGCCATCATCATCATCTGCGACGGCTACGACCTGGCCGTGGCCGGGATCGCGCTGCCCTCGATCATGCAGGAGATGGGCGTCACCGCCCAGAGCGCCGGCTTCATGGTCAGTTCGGCCCTGTTCGGCATGATGTTCGGCGCCATCTTCCTGGGCACCATCGCCGATAAAATCGGCCGGCGCCTGGCGATCGTCATCTGCCTGGCCCTGTTCAGCGTGTTCACGGCGGCCGCCGGCTTCGCCGGCGACCCGTACACCTTCAGCGTGATGCGCTTCCTGGCAGGCCTCGGCATCGGCGGCGTGATGCCGAACGTAGTGGCCCAGATGACGGAGTATTCGCCCAAGCGCATTCGCTCCACCATGGTCACGCTCATGTTCAGCGGCTATGCGGTGGGCGGCATGCTCGCCGCCCTGCTGGGCAAGGGCATGATCGAAGCCTACGGCTGGCAGTCGGTGTTCATCGCCGCCGGCGTGCCGGTGATCCTGATTCCCTTCATCCTGAAGAAGCTGCCCGAATCGATGCCTTTCCTGATCCGCCAGGGCCGCCAGGCCGAGCTGCAGGAGATCCTGGTGCGCATGGAGCCGAGCTACCGCGTGCAGAAGGACGACAGCTACACGCTGCCGGTGGCCGACCGCGCGCAAGGAGCGCCGATCGGCCGGCTGTTCCAGGATGGCCGCGGCTTTTCCACCATCATGTTCTGGATCGCCTTCTTCATGTGCCTGTTCATGGTCTACGCGCTCAGCTCCTGGCTCGCCAAGCTGATGGCCGGCGCCGGCTACAGTCTGGGCTCGGCCCTCACCTTCGTGCTGGTGCTGAACTTCGGCGCCGTGATCGGCGCGGTCGGCGGCGGCTGGCTGGCCGACCGCTTCCACATCAAGTACGTGCTGGTGGGGATGTACCTGCTGGCCGCGGTATCGATCACGCTGCTGGGCTACAAGGTCTCGACGCCGGTGCTGTTCCTGCTGGTCGGCCTGGCGGGCGCCTCCACCATCGGCACCCAGATCGTCACCTATGCCTATGCCGGCCAGTTCTACCCGATGGCGGTGCGCTCCACCGGCATCGGCTGGGCCTCGGGCGTCGGCCGCAGCGGCGCGATCCTGGCGCCGATCGTGATCGGCACCCTGGTCGGCATGGCCCTGCCGCTGCAGCAGAACTTCCTCGCGATCGCCATTCCCGCCGCCATCGCAGCGGTGGCCGTGGCCTGCATCCGCCACGGCCGTTCGGCCTCAGCCCGTCCGGCGCTGCGCAGCGGCCCGCTGGCGGAACCGGGCAAGGCCTGATCCATCTCCCGGCCGCGCGGGCGGCCGGGCTTACCATTCCAACGATAGCGCGCCTGGCCGCGGCCCGCGCACGCCCATGCACACCGACTACAGGAGACATGCATGAAAGCAATACCACGCCTTCCCCTGGCCACCGCCCTTGCCGCCATGCTGTGCGGCGGCGGCGCCGCCCATGCCCAAGTCACGGTCTACGGCATCGTCGATGCCGCCGTGTCCCGCACCACCAACGCCGACACCGCCGGCAACGGCGTTACCAAGGTCTCCGCGCTGTCCGGCAGCGTGCCTTCGCGCATCGGCTTTCGCGGCAGCGAAGACCTCGGCGGCGGCCTGTCCGCCGTGTTCGCCCTGGAGGGCGGTTTCAACCCGGACAGCGGCGTCTCGGGACAGGGCGGGAGGCTGTTCGGGCGCCAGGCCTGGATCGGCCTGAAGGGAAACTGGGGCACGCTGCAGGTCGGACGCATCCTCAACATGACTTTCCTCGCCACCGCAAAGAGCGACGTGCTGGGACCGAACCTGTTCTCGATCAGCAGCATCGACCTCTACCTGCCGAATGCGCGCAGCGACAATGCGGTCGGCTACCTGGGCAGCTTCGGGGGCTTCACCGTGGGCGCCACCTACAGCCTGGGGCGCGACGCCTCGGCCGCCGGCGGTCCCTCGGCCACCAATTGCGGCGGCGAGGTGGTCGGCAACAGCAAGGCCTGCCGCCAGGTGACGGCGCTGCTCGGCTATGACGCTGCGGCGTACGGGGCGACCGTGAGCTACGACAAGCTGTACGGGAACGCCGGCGCCGCCGGCGGCCTCACCAGCAGCGAGCGCTTCGACCGGCGCGTCACCGTCAACGGCTACGCCATGCTGGGCGCGACCAAGGTCGGCGCCGGCATCATCGACCGCAAGCTCGACGCCGCTACCGGCGTCGCCGAATCCGACCTGGTCTATCTCGGCATCAGCCATCCGCTGGCGCCCGGCCTGACCCTGGATGCGCAGGTGGCGCGCAAGGACGTCAAGCGCTCGGCGGACGATACGAAGATGGCGGTGGCGCGGCTCACCTATGCGTTCTCGAAGCGCACCGCGGTGTACGGCGCGGTGGGGCGGATGGACAACGACGGCCTGGCCGCCGTGGGCCTCGATCTCGGCGGCACGGTGGCGCCGGGAGGCGCGCAGAACGGCGTCATGGCGGGGCTGCGCCATTCGTTTTGATGTTCGTAGGGTGGGCGGGTTTTCCCGCCCACGCGGTGATAGCTGGCGGCAAGATCATCCGGCACGACATCGGAGCTCCTGGCGATCACCGCGTGGGCAAGGGACTTGCCCACCCTACAAAGTCTCTTTCGTGTGCGGCAGCCCGTAATCGTCGTAGATCTCGTAGATCACCGCCAGCATCTGCTCCAGCTCCGGCGTGCGCTCCATGTGGCGCACGCTGAAGAAGATCGGCGAGAACGCGTGTTTGTCCTCGATGGGGCGGTACACCACGTTCCGGTGGTGCATGCCCTGCACGCTGGCCGGCACGATGGCCAGGCCCTGTTCGGCCGCCACCAGGCCCATCGCGATCTGCAGTTCGCGCACTTCGACCACGTGGTCCGGGGTCAGGTGGGCTTCGCTGAACAGGCCCAGCACCTGGTCGGCGAAGCTCGGGCGCGGCGTGCTCGGGTAGACCAGCAGCGGCTCGTGCACCAGGTCCACCAGGCGCAGCGGCGCGTCGCCGGAGGCCAGGCGGTGGCCGGGAAACAGCGCCAGCACCATGCGCTCCTCGCGCAGCAGGATCCGGCGGATGCTCGGGTCTTCGCTTTTCAGGCGCCCGAAACCGACGTCGATCCGGCCTTCCTTCAGGGCCTTCATCTGTTCGACGGTGGTCATCTCGTGCATGACCACCTCCACCTCGGGATGCGCCGCGCGGTAGCGGCGGATGATGTCCGGCAGCAGGCCGTACAGGGTCGAGGCAACGAAACCGGCGTTGATGATGCGTTCCACCTTGCCCACGCGCTGGGTCATGCTCTTGAGGTCGCGCACCTGGTCGAGCAGGGGCTTGGCATGCGCCAGGAAGAACTGGCCGGCCTCGGTCAGGCGCAGTGGACGTGTGCCTTTTTCGATCAGGGCCACGCCCAGGTATTCCTCGAGCTGCTGGATCTGGCGGCTCAGCGGCGGCTGCGCGATATGCAGGCGCTCGGCCGCCCGGGTGAAGTTGCGTTCTTCCGCCACGGCGACGAAATAACGCAGGTGACGCAGTTCCAACATCATACCTCCCAGGTATCGAAGTGATACCAACTTAGTCTTGGACGACGCTTTCAAGCGGGATTATCGTGCTTCTACCGACGGAATTATACGCATTGAATATGAAAACCAATATCGCCAACATCGAAACTTTCCTGGTCGACGTCCCGACGATCCGCCCCCACAAGCTGTCGGTCGCCACCATGAACACCCAGACCCTGGTGCTGGTGCGGGTGCGTTGCGAGGACGGCATCGCCGGCTGGGGCGAGGCCACCACCATCGGCGGCCTGGCCTACGGCGACGAGAGCCCGGAAAGCATCAAGACCAACATCGACACCTACATCGCGCCGCTGCTGGCCGGCATGGATGCGAGCGGCGTGGCCAAGGCCATGGCCAAGCTGCGCAAGGCGGTGCAGGGCAACCGCTTCGCCAAATGCGCGATCGAGACCGCGCTGCTGGATGCCGAGGCGAGGCGCCTCGGCGTGCCGCTGTCGGAACTGCTGGGCGGCCGGGTGCGCGACGCGCTGCCGGTAGCCTGGACCCTGGCCAGCGGCGACACTAGCCGCGACATCCAGGAAGCCGAGCAGATGCTCGAGCTGCGCCGCCACCGCATCTTCAAGCTCAAGATCGGCCTGCGCGAGGTCGACCAGGACGTCAAGCACGTGCTGGCCATCAAGCGCGCGCTGGGCGATCGCGCCAGCGTGCGGGTCGACGTCAACCAGGCCTGGAGCGAACTCGATGCCGTGCGCGGCATCGCCGCCCTGGAAGCCGGCGGCGTCGACCTGATCGAACAGCCGGTCAAGGCCGGCAACGTCGCGGCACTCGCGAGGCTTAAGACACGCTTCGACGTGGCGATCATGGCCGACGAAGCGCTGCACGGCCCGGACGACGCGATGGCGATTGCCCGCGCCGACGGCGCCGACGTGTATGCCGTCAAGATCAACCAGTCCGGCGGCCTGACCCCGGCGCTGGAGGTGGCGACCGTGGCGCGCCTGGCCGGCATCGGCCTGTACGGCGGCACCATGCTCGAAGGCGGCATCGGCACCGCTGCCACCGCCCACGTCTGCGCCACCTTCGCCGAACTGGCCTGGGGCACCGAACTGTTCGGCCCCTTGCTGCTGACCCAGGAAATCCTGGCCGAACCGCTGGTCTACCGCGACTTCATGCTGCAGGTGCCGACCGGCCCTGGCCTCGGAGTCGAGCCCGACCTGGACAAGCTGCATGCATTGCAGCGCCGCTAAACGAATACCCGAGGAGACCAGACATGCTGTTCCACGTACGCATGAACGTCCAGCTGCCGCCATCGATGCCGCTTGACGAAGCCGCCCGCCTGAAGGCCGACGAAAAAGCGCTGGCCCAGCGCCTGCAGGAAGAGGGCGCCTGGCGCCACCTGTGGCGCATCGCCGGCCAGTACGCCAACGTCAGCATCTTCGACGTCGAGAGCAACGAGGCCCTGCACGCGCTGTTGATGTCGCTGCCGCTGTTCCCCTACATGCAGATCGAGGTGACGCCCCTGTGCCGGCACCCGTCCTCGATCCGGCTTGACGACCGCTAACCCACCACCCATACCTAAAGGAGACTGAAATGAACCACGCAGACATCGAAACCCTGGCGAAGAACTGGGTCGTGGACGCCGCATCGAAACCCGCCGACCCCCGTGTGCAGCAAGTCGTCGTGCGCCTGCTGGGCGACCTGTGCAAGGCCATCGAAGACCTCGACATCAGCCCGAGCGAATTCTGGAGCGGCGTGTCCTACATGTCGGCCGCCGGCGCCGCCAACGAGCTGGGCCTGCTGGCCGCCGGCCTGGGCCTGGAGCGCTTCCTGGACATCCGCGCCGACGAAGCCGAAGCCAAAGCCGGCCTCGAGGGCGGCACCCCGCGCACCATCGAAGGCCCGCTGTACGTGGCAGGCGCCCCGGAAAGCGTGGGCTTCGCCCGCCTGGATGACGGCACCGAGAGCGAGCAGGCCGAAACCCTGTTCATGCAGGGCACCGTGTTCGGCGCTGACGGCCGCCCGCTGGCCGGCGCCAAGGTCGAGGTCTGGCACGCCAACCTGCTGGGCAACTATTCCTTCTTCGACCGCACCCAATCAAGCTTCAACCTGCGCCGCAGCATCGTCACCGACGAAGAGGGCCGCTATGCCTTCCGCAGCATCCTGCCCAAGGGCTACGGCTGCCCGCCGAACGGCACCACCCAGCAGCTGCTCGACAAGCTGGGCCGCCACGGCCAGCGCCCGGCGCACATCCACTTCTTCGTGTCCGCGCCCGGCCACCGCAAGCTGACCACCCAGATCAACATCGACGGCGACGAGTACCTGTGGGACGACTTCGCCTTCGCCAGCCGCGAAGGCCTGGTGCCGGCCGTGAACCGCATCGACGATCCGGCCCAGATGGATGCGAAACGCGTGAACGCGCCCTTCGCCTCGATCGATTTCGATTTCCGCCTGTACCGCGACACCGCCGGCGCCCCGAGCACGCTGGTGGAGCGCGCCCGCGCCGCCGCCTGAGGAGAACGCCATGATCCCGATCCGTCCGGTCAGCGCTTTCGCACCGAAGCGCATCGACGACTACCTGATCGAAGACGAAGCCAGCGGCGACTACCGCCTGCACCGCAACGCCTTCACCGACGAAGCCCTGTTCGAACTCGAGCTGAAGCACATCTTCGAGGGCAACTGGATCTACCTGGCCCACGAAAGCCAGGTCCCGAACGTCAACGACTACTACACGACGCACATCGGCCGCCAGCCGGTGTTCATCGCGCGTAATCGCCAGGGCGAGCTGAACGCCTTCATCAACGCCTGCAGCCACCGCGGCGCCCAGCTGTGCCGCCACAAGCGCGGCAACAAGGCGACCTACACCTGCCCGTTCCACGGCTGGACCTTCAACAACAGCGGCAAGCTGCTGAAAGTGAAGGACCCGGAAGACGCCGGCTATCCGGAGTGCTTCAACAAGGAAGGCTCGCACGACCTCAAGAAGGTGGCGCGCTTCGGCAACTACAAGGGCTTCCTGTTCGGCAGCCTGAATCCGGACGTGCCGTCGCTGGAAGAGTTCCTGGGCGACGCCGGCAAGATCATCGACATGATCGTCGACCAGTCGCCGGACGGCCTGGAAGTGCTGCGCGGCTCCTCGACCTATACCTACGAGGGCAACTGGAAGCTGCAGGCCGAGAACGGCGCCGACGGCTACCACGTGAGCGCGGTGCACTGGAACTACGCCGCCACTACCAGCCGCCGCAAGGAAGAGCAGGCGATCCGCGAGGACAAGATCCGCGCCATGGATGCCGGCAAATGGGGACGCCAGGGCGGCGGTTTCTACGCCTTCAACCACGGCCACATGCTGTTGTGGACCAAGTGGGCGAATCCGGAAGACCGGCCGAACTTTGCACGCCATGCCGAGTACGCCGAGCAGTACGGCAAGAGCACCGCCGACTGGATGGTGGAGCGCTCGCGCAACCTGTGCCTGTATCCGAACGTCTACCTGATGGACCAGTTCGGCTCGCAGATCCGCGTGCTGCGCCCACTGGCCGTGAACAAGACCGAGGTCACGATCTACTGCATCGCCCCGAAAGGCGAATCGGATGAAGCCCGCGCGCGCCGCATCCGCCAGTACGAGGACTTCTTCAACGTCAGCGGCATGGCCACGCCCGACGACCTGGAAGAGTTCCGCGCCTGCCAGGAAGGCTATGCCGGCGGCGCCATGCAATGGAACGACATGTGCCGCGGCGCCACCCACTGGATCAAGGGTCCGGATGAGGCGGCCAAGGAGATCGGCCTGCAGCCGGTGATGAGCGGCGTGCGCACCGAGGACGAGGGCCTGTACACGGTGCAGCACCGCTACTGGCTGGAAGTGATGAAGGACGCCCTGGCCAAGGAAGGGGAATCGAAATGAACACGGAAATGAATCCGGTCACCATGGAAAAGCTGTGCGCCTTCCTGTACCGCGAGGCCCGGCTGCTCGACGACGAGCAGTGGGACGAGTGGCTGGAGTGCTACGACCCGGACGCGCAGTTCTGGATGCCGGCCTGGGACGACGACGGCAAGCTGGTCTCGGACCCGCAGCGCGAGATCTCGCTGATCTACTACCCGAACCGCCAGGGCCTGGAAGACCGCGTGTTCCGCATCAAGACCGAGCGCTCCAGCGCCACCATGCCGGACACCCGCACCAGCCACAACATCGCCAACGTGGAAGTCGAGAAGACGGAGGGAACGCGCCTGACGGTGCGCTTCAACTGGCACACCCTGAGCCACCGCTACAAGACGACCTACAGCCATTTCGGCATGTCGCGCTACGTGATCGAGTTCGGCGGCGCCACGCCGAAGATCCTGGACAAGTACGTGGTCCTGAAGAACGACTACATCAGCCAGGTCATCGACGTGTACCACATCTGATTGACAAGCAAGCAGCAACACAGAAGCAGGAGACCTTGATGAGCCATACCATCGCACTGCAGTTCGAGGACGGCGTGACCCGTTTCATCAGCTGTAACCCCAACGAGAAACTGGCGGATGCCGCTTACCGCCAGAAAGTCAACATTCCCCTCGACTGCCGCGATGGCGCCTGCGGCACCTGCCGCGGGCTGTGCGAATCCGGCCAGTACGAGATGCCGCCGGAGAGCTACATCGAGGACGCGCTCGAGCCCCAGGATGCGCAAGCCGGCTACGTGCTGGCCTGCCAGATGCGTCCCACCTCGGACTGCGTGGTGCGCATCCCGGCCACCTCCAGCGCCTGCAAGACCGGCGTGCACAGCTTTGGCGGCAAGATTGCCGAAGTCACGGCGCTGTCGCCGTCGAGCTTCCGCTTCTCGGTGGCGCTGGACGCTCCCGACGCGCTCGATTTCCTGCCGGGGCAGTACGTGAACGTCACCGTGCCGGGCACCCAGGAAACCCGCTCGTATTCGTTCAGCTCGGCGCCGGGCGCGTCGCTGGCCAGCTTCGTGGTGCGTAACGTGCCGGGCGGCCTGATGAGCGGCTACCTGGGCGGCGCGGCCAAGGTGGGCGACGCGATCAGCTTCGCCGGTCCCTTCGGCAGTTTCTACCTGCGTCCGCTCCAGCGTCCATTGCTGCTGCTGGCGGGCGGCACCGGCATCGCGCCTTTCCTGTCGATGCTCGACGTGCTCGACAAGCAGGGCTTCACCCAGCCCGTGAAAATGGTCTATGCCGTCACCAACGACCACGACCTGGTCGAGCTGGAACACCTGGACCGCATCGCGGCGGCGCACCCGCAGTTCGAGTACCTTACCTGCGTCTCGAGCGACGCCAGCTGCCACCTGCGCAAGGGCTATGCCACCGCCCATGTGGAACCGGGATGGGTGAACGGCGGCGACGTCGACGTCTACCTGTGCGGCCCGGTGCCGATGGTGGAGGCGGTGCGCGGCTGGCTGGACGGCCTGGGCATCAAGCCGGCCAACTTCTACTTCGAGAAATTCTCGGCCAGCAGCGGAGGTGTAGCATGATCCATCCGGACCGGTTCAAGGGCCAGGTCATGGTCGTGACGGGCGCCGCCCAGGGCATCGGCCGCGGCGTCGCACTTAGTGCGGCGCGCGAAGGCGCCCAGCTGCTGCTGGCCGACCGCTCGCCGCTGGTGCACGAAGTGGCGCAGGAAGCCGCCGCGCTCGGGGCCCAGGTGGTGGTGGTCGAGGTCGATCTGGAAACCTGGGCCGGGGCCAGCCACATGGCGGCCCGCGCGCTCGAGGATTACGGGCGCATTGACATCCTGGTCAACAACGTCGGCGGCACCATCTGGGCCAAGCCCTACCAGGAATACGGCGAGGCGCAGATCGAGGCCGAGATCCGGCGCTCGCTGTTCCCGACCCTGTGGGGATGCCGGGCGGTGCTGCCGGCCATGCTGGAACGGGGTGGGGGCGCCATCGTCAACGTGTCTTCGGTGGCCACGCGCGGCATCTACCGCATCCCGTATTCGGCGGCCAAGGGCGGCGTCAACGCCCTGACCGCCAGCCTGGCTTTCGAACATGCGGGCAACAACATCCGCGTCAACGCGGTGGCCACCGGCGGCACCGAGGCGCCACCGCGCAAGGTCCCGCGCAATCCGCAGCCGCTGAGCGAGATGGAAGAGATCTGGTATGCCGGCATCGTCGAGCAGACCCGCTCGAGCAGCCAGATGAAGCGCTACGGCACCATCGACGAACAGGTCGGCGCGATCCTGTTCCTGGCTTCGACCGAGGCTTCGTACATCACCGGAACCGTGCTGCCCGTGGGCGGCGGCGACCAGGGCTAAGGGGAACATCATGGCATTCGCACACCTCGACGATATCGAGCTGTATTACCAGTTCGACGGCAAGCGCGGCAAGCCCTGCCTGCTGCTGTCGAATTCCCTCGGCACCGACCTGGGCATGTGGGACCGGCAGGCCACCGCCCTGGCGGCGCACTTCTTCGTCGTGCGCTACGACACCCGCGGCCATGGCCGCTCGGGCAGCGCCGGCCCGGTGACAATCGAACGGCTCGGCCGCGACGTGCTGGGCCTGATGGACCACCTGGACATCCAGCGTGCGCATTTCTGCGGCATTTCGATGGGCGGCCTCACCGGGCAATGGCTGGGCATTCATGCTCCGGACCGGATCGGCAAGCTGGTGCTGGCCAATACGGCCGCGCGCATCGGCACGCAGGAAGGCTGGCTGGCGCGCGCCGCCCAGGTGCGCGCCGACGGCATGAAGGGCGTGGCCGGCAGCGCCGCCGGGCGCTGGTTCACCTCCGGCTTCATGGACCGGGAGCCGGCTGCAGTCGACCGCCTGGTGCAGGGGCTGCGCGCCACCGCGCCGGATGGGTACGCGGCCTGTTGCGAGGCGCTGGCCGAGGCCGACCTGCGCGGCGAGGTTTCCGGCATCGCCAATCCGCTGCTCGTGATCGCCGGCCGCTACGACCCCGTCACCACCGTGGACGACGCCAACTGGCTGGCCGCACAGGCACAGGACGCGCGGGTCGAGGAGCTGGCGGCCTCGCATCTTTCGAACATCGAATGCCCGGAGGACTTCAGCGCCTGCCTGCGCCGCTTCCTGGCGGCTTGAGCCTGCACGGCATCCGACCAACCATACAGAGGACACCATGATCGACAAGACATGCGCATCGCTGGAGCAGGCCGTGGCCGGCATCCCCGATGGCGCCACCATCATGATCGGCGGCTTCGGCAACGCCGGCATGCCGTCCGCGCTGATCGACGCGCTGCTGGCCCAGGGCGCGCGCGAACTCACCATCGTCAACAACAACGCCGGCAACGGCGAAACCGGCCTGGCGGCGCTGATCCGTGAAAAGCGCGTGCGCAAGATGATCTGCTCCTTCCCGCGCCAGCACGACTCCCACCATTTCGACGCGCTCTACCGCGCGGGCGGCATCGAGCTCGAGCTGACGCCGCAGGGCAACCTGGCCGAGCGCATCCGCGCCGCCGGCGCCGGCATCGGCGGCTTTTTTACCCCCACCGGCTACGGCACCCTGCTGGCCGAGGGCAAGGAGACCCGCGTCATCGACGGCCGTCACTACGTGCTGGAGTCGCCGATCCATGCCGACTTCGCCCTGATCAAGGCGCTGCGCGGCGACCGCTGGGGCAACCTCGTGTACCGCAAGACGGCGCGCAACTTCGGCCCGATCATGGCGATGGCGGCCAAGGTCGCCATCGCCCAGGTGGCGGAGGTCGTGGAGCTCGGCGCGATCGATCCGGAAACGGTCGTCACCCCGGGAATTTTCGTTCAACGTGTCGTCAAGGAGGCAGCATGAGCCAGGTATCGGATCGATTCAGCCGTGACCAGATGGCCGAGCGCGTGGCCCAGGACATCCCGGAAGGCGCCTACGTCAACCTCGGCATCGGCCTGCCGACCAAGGTCGCCAACTTCCTGCCGCCGGAACGCGAGGTGTTCCTGCACAGCGAGAACGGCCTGCTCGGCATGGGCCCGGCGCCCGCGCCCGGCGCGGAAGACGACGACCTGATCAATGCCGGCAAGCAGCCGGTGACCCTACTGACGGGCGGCGCGTACTTCCACCACGCCGACTCGTTCGCGATGATGCGCGGCGGCCACCTCGACATCTGCGTGCTGGGCGCCTTCCAGGTGTCGGGCAGCGGCGACCTGGCCAACTGGCATACCGGCGCGCCGGACGCGATTCCCGCCGTGGGCGGCGCCATGGACCTGGCGATCGGCGCCAAGCAGGTGTTCGTGATGATGGAGCACCTCACCAAGACCGGCGAACCGAAGATCGTCGAGTCCTGCAGCTATCCGCTGACTGGCATCGGCTGCGTGAGCCGCATCTATACCGACCTGGCGGTGCTCGACGTCACTCCCCAGGGACTGCAGGTGCGCGAAATGGCCCCGGGCCTGACCTTCAACGACTTGCAGGCGGTGACCGCGGCCCGCTTGCTGCCGCCAGACAGCGAACAAGGAGCACGAGCATGAGCACGGAAATGAGCGATGCATTCATCTGCGATGCGATCCGCACCCCGATCGGCCGCTACGGCGGCGCCCTGAAAGACGTGCGCGCCGACGACCTGGGGGCGGTGCCGCTGCGCGAACTGATGCGCCGCAACCCGGGCGTGGACTGGAGCGCCGTCGACGACGTGATTCTCGGCTGCGCCAACCAGGCCGGCGAGGACAACCGCAACGTGGCGCGCATGTCGCTCCTGCTGGCGGGCCTGCCCCAGGAGGTGCCGGGTTCCACCGTCAACCGCCTGTGCGGCTCCGGGCTGGACGCGGTCGGCAGCGCCGCACGCGCCATCCGCAGCGGCGAAGCGCGCCTGATGATCGCCGGCGGCGTCGAGTCGATGACGCGCGCGCCTTTCGTCATGGGCAAGGCCGACAGCGCCTTCTCGCGCAATGCGGCGATCTACGACACCACGATCGGCTGGCGCTTCCCGAACCCGCGCATGAAGGAGCTGCACGGCCTCGATGCGATGCCGGAGACGGCGGAAAACGTCGCCGTCGACTACGGCGTTTCGCGGGCCGACCAGGACCTGTTCGCCCTCAGGAGCCAGCAGAAGGCGGCCCAGGCGCAGCGCGACGGCCTGTTTGCGGAGGAAATCGTGCCGGTGCTGGTGCCGCAGAAGAAAGGCGAGGCAATCAGCTTCGACCGTGACGAGCACCCGCGCGAGACCAGCCTGGAAGCGCTGGGCCGGCTCAAGGGCGTGGTGCGTGCGGACGGCAGCGTCACCGCCGGCAACGCTTCGGGCGTGAACGACGGCGCCTGCGCGCTGCTGCTGGCAAATGCGGAAGCCGCGCAGGCCTACGGCCTGGTGCCGCGCGCCCGCATCGTCGGCATGGCCGCGAGCGGCGTGGCGCCGCGCGTGATGGGCATCGGTCCGGCGCCGGCGGCGCAGAAACTGCTGCGCCAGCTCGGCATGACGCTCGATCAGGTCGACCTCATCGAACTGAACGAGGCGTTTGCTTCCCAGGGCCTGGCCGTGCTGCGCGAACTGGGTGTCGCCGACGACGATCCGCGCGTGAATCCCTACGGCGGCGCGATCGCGCTCGGCCATCCGCTGGGCATGTCGGGCGCGCGCCTGGTGACGACCGCGACCTACCAGCTGCAGCGCACCAAGGGCCGCTTCGCGCTGTGCACCATGTGCGTCGGGGTCGGCCAGGGCATCGCCCTGATGATCGAACGCGTGTAGATCACGCAGGGGCGCTCAGGCCGGGCGTCCCAGCAGCGCCTCCACGTCGGCGCTTTCCAGCGGTTTGCTGAACAGGAAACCCTGGTATTCGTCGCAGGCCATCTCGCGCAGCATCGCCAGCTGGGCCTCGGTCTCGACGCCCTCGGCCACCACCTGCAGTTTCAGGCCGCGTGCCAGGTTGACGATCGACAGTGCAATCGCGGCGCTGTCCTCGTCGCGCCCGAGGTCGCGGATAAACGCCCGGTCCACCTTCAGGCGCGACACCGGAAAACGCTTCAGGTAGGCCAGGCTCGAGTAACCGGTGCCGAAATCGTCGATCGCCAGGTCCACCCCCAGCCGGCGGATCTCGCGCATCAGCTGGTCCACTTCCTGCTCGCGGCTCATCAGGGCGGTCTCGGTGATCTCGAGTTCCAGGCTGCCTTCAGGCACCCGGTACTGGCTCAGGCAGCGCCGGATGGTGTCGAGCAGGGACTTCTGGTGGAACTGGCGCGGCGACAGGTTGACCGCCACCTTCACGGGCCGGCCGAAGCGCGCCGCCCAGTCCTGCATCTGGCGGCAGGCCTGCTCCAGCACCCAGGCGCCGATCGGGATGATCAGGCCGGTGCGCTCGGCGATCGGCACGAAGTCGAGCGGCGAGACTGCGCCCAGTTCGGGATTGGTCCAGCGCAGCAGGGCTTCGAAACCGACCAGGCGCTGCTCGCGCACCGTCACCTTGGGCTGGTACACCAGGCGCAGCTCGCCGCGCTCGAGCGCGCGGCGCAGGTGCGCCTCGACGGTGAGGCGCTGCCCGAGTTCGGTGTGCCGGCTGGCCGAGAAGAAGTGCACCGCTTCGTCGAGCTCGATGCCGGCGCCGCTGGCGGCGCCTTGCGCGCTGCGGTACAGCGCGTCCGCGTTGCGGCCGTCGTGCGGATACAGGGCCACGCCCAGCACCGGCTCGAGGAAGAAATCGCGCCCGTCCACGTGCAGCGGTCCCGACATCAGCGCGTGCAGCTTCAGGGCGAAGCTTTCCACCTGCCGGCGCCCGCCGCCGGCGTCGAACACGAAGGCGAACTCGCCGCCGCGGATGCGCGCCGCCACGGCGCCTTCGTCACCTTCGCCGCAGGCCCCGCGCAGCAGATCGGCCACCTGGCGCAGGGCGCGGTCGCCGGCCTCGTGGCCGAGCAGGTCGACGATCTCGTGCAGGCGCTCGAGCACCAGCGCGACCACGGCCAGTCCGCGCCCGCCGTCCGGGGCGGTGGCATCGGCCGAGATGCGTCCTTCCAGCAGGCGCCAGAACTGGGCCTGGTTCGGCAGGCCGGTGATGGCGTCGAACTCGGCCAGCCAGGCCAGGCGCGCCTCGGCGCGTTCGCGTTCGGTGATATCGGTCAGTACGTTGACCAGGTGGGCCGTGCCGTCCTCGCCGGCAAGGCGCGAGGTCAGCTGGATCACGGTGCGGCTCTCGCCGCTGCCGTCGTGCATGGTGCCGGTCGCGTCCACGGTGCCGCCATGCGCCAGCACCGCGGCGTAGCGGCGCTCGCGCTCGGCGGCGGCGCCATCGAGCACGGCGCTTTCGTCCACGCCCGGCAGGCTCTCGCGCGGACGTCCGACCAGGCGCGCGAAGGCCTCGTTGGCCAGCACGATGCGGCGCGCGCCGTCCAGCACCCAAATCGGGGCCCCCACCGCGTTCACGATCGAGGCCAGGTAGTCGAAGCTCTTGGCCAGCCGCGCCTCGCTGCTGGATACCATGTCGATCAGGCCGAACTGGCGGCGGGTGTCGCGCGCCACGCGCCAGGCCAGCAGCGCCAGCACGAGCGCGAGCAGCAGGTAGAAGGCCAGGGCTGTCCACAGCCGCCCATACCATGCTTCCAGCGCGACCGGGCGCGCCATGCCGGTGATGATCACCAGGTCGAAGCCCTCCACCACGTCGTAGCCGTACAGGCCGGCCGTGCCGTTGATCGGGCTGGTTGCCTCGAAGCTGCCGCGGCTGGCGCGCGGCAGCTGCTCGCGGAACAGCGGCGTGTCGGCGAAGGAATGGCCGATGCCGGCCGGGAAGCCGGGGCCGCGTACCAGCATGGTGCCGTCGCGGTGCAGCAGGGTGACCGAGCCGCCGTTGCCGAGTTCCACCAGGTTGTACAGCTGCTCGAAGCGCACCGAGTCGACCTGCGCCACCACGGTGCCGATGCGCCGGCCGCTGCGGTCGCGCACCGGGTGCACGAAATTCAGGATGCCGCGCCCGGTGCTGCGGTCGATGTCGGTGATCGTGATGCGGCGCGGGAGGTCGCCGGGGGGCGGCTTGATGGCGGGCAGGTCACGCGAACTGCTGCCCGGCATGACGCTGCCGACCGTTTGCCCGGCGGTGTCGAACAGGAAGATACGTGCCAGGTAGGGGTGGGCGAGGCCATCGCGGCCGTCGGCCATCCCGGAAGAGGGGGGCGCGTCCTGTACCAGCAGCATGCGCGCCGCCTGCTGCGCGGCGCTGTCGATCGCCTGGGCCACGCCCGCGGTCTGCGCGGCGAAGGCGATGGCGACGTTGCGCAGGGTGACCTGCTGTTCGCGCAGCGCGTCCTGGTAGCTGGCGTACAGCATCGCACCGGTAATCAGGCCCAGCGCGGCGATCAGCCCGGCCGTGACGATCACGAGCCGCGACAGCGGAGTAGGGCGGATCGTGCGGACGGCGGGCGTGGGCCGGACTTGCATCTTGAAACAGGCGTAGTGGTCTTATGCCGATTTTACCTGTTCCGTATTGACGGGCGCCGCACGTCGCACCGTCAAGTAAAACGGCCGGGAAGTTCCCGGCCGTCCTGGACTCGCGCTGCGGAGATCAGGCCGCCTTGTGCACCGGCTCGGCGACGCGGTCCTTGCGGCTGCGGCTGACCAGGTACCAGATGATCGCCACCGGCACCAGCAGCGGCAGCAGCAGCGGCGACAGCGCCAGCGCGACGGCCACCGCGGCAAAGCCGAGCGCGCCGACGACGATCACGCCCACGCCGGCGAACACCACCGCCAGCACCGCGCCCACCACCAGCATGACCACGCCGGCAAGCACCAGGCCGCCGCCTGCGAAGATCACGGCCAGCAGGGCGCCCAGCGGACCGTCGACCTCGTCGCCATCGATATTGAAGCTCATGAAGTCGGCGGCATCGAAGGCGATGTCCAGCAACAGGACGGCAAACAGGAACAGGATGGCGATCTTGGCAAAGTTTTTCATGGTGGTCCTCTTTAGTGGGCTGGTTGTCGGGTGCGCTTATCGATGCGGCATGGTTGAACTGTAAGGGCCTGCGCCGGCTGCGGCCACGGCTTTGCGACAAACTGCAAAATTGACGCGCCGGGACGCGTGCAGACGCGATAAGTGGGATAAAAAGGGCGCAACCGCGCGGCAACAAACGTGGTCGATTTGGCCTTGTAATGAACGTATCCTTTCCTATACTGACAGCCTGTTCCTGAAGCAGGGGGATCCTATGCACGCTGTCATCCAGAAAATGGGGGACCACCTGGCCGTTCTGCATCCCGCGTTGGCCAACAGCGGTCCCAAAGGCCCGCCATCGGCGCCACCTACCATCCCGCCGATCATCATCAATCCGTTCAATCGGGAGCTGCCCTCTCCCACGGTCGACCCTCGCCCGACTCCGGTGCGCCCGCCCGTACGGCCGCCGCGCGGTCCCGACTGGCGCTGCCCCCGTTATGCCTGAGGCTTAAGCCAAACGGGCTTCTTCCTGGGGCCGGTTTCCTCTATGATCTCTGCTTTGAGGCATACGGAAACACGACCATGAACGAACACGACGAACACGAGCACGAAGGCGACGAGAACGCCCTGGTGCAGGAAGCCCGCCTGTGGCAGGCCAACGGCTGGACCGCGCGCGTGATCAAGAACGAGGACGACGAAGGCTGGGCCGTCGCCATGTACAAGGACGGCGAGCCGGAACCGGCCCTGGTCGGTCCCTGGACCATGGGCCGCGACAAGAAGAACCCGAAGCCGCTCGACGTCAACGCCTTCAATACCCTGGTCAAGACTGCGTCGGAAGTCATCCGCCGCCACGAGCAGCACCTGCACGCGATCCTGCACAAGAACACCACGGTCTCCACCGAGAACGGCGAGCTGAAGGTGACGCTGGACATCGTGCCGGACGACGACGACCCCTACGCCATCCTGGCCGCCACCGACGAGATGGGCGAGCAGGTGGCCAAGGTGCGGGTGCCGGCCAGCTTCAAGCTGACCCCGGCCTCGGCTTACGCCTGGATCGAGAACGATTTCCGCGCCCCGCGCGGATAAGCCACACTTCGCGAATAAGGCTTCGGCTGGACGGTCTGAACTGCTAATATTTCCTCTTGGAATTAATTACCTTGGGGGAAGCAATGGACCGTCTCGCCCGGCTGGAAGCAGTCCAGTCGATGCTGCTCGAAATCGGGGAGCTGTCGACCAGCTGCAACGACATCGTCGACTTCATCGGCGCGGTGCACCGCGCACTCGGCCGCATCATGTATGCGGCCAACTTTTATGTGGCCTTGTGCGACCGCGAGGAGGGGACGATCTGGTTCCCGTACTTCGTCGACGAAGCCGACGCCGAGGTGCCGGTAAGCGGGCAAAAGGTGCGGCTGGCGGCGCCGGAAGAGTCGCCGACCTCGTGGGTGGTGGTGAACAAGCGCCGCCTGATGATCACCGCCGACGACTTCCTGGCGCGCGAGCGCGAAGGCATGCGCTGGGGCCACGGCGCCGCCGCCGAACACTGGATGGGCGCGCCCCTGCTCGACCGCCACCACCAGGCGCTGGGCGCGATGGTCATCCAGAGCTATACGCAGGGCGTCACCTACAGCGAGGAAGACCAGGCGCTGTTCTCGGAAATCGCCAACCACGTGTCGAATGCGCTGCAGGGCCTGCAGAGCATGGACCGGCTGGAGCGCGCGGTGCAGGAGCGCACCGCGGCGCTGGCGGTCGAAGTGGCCGAGCGCCGCCGCGCCGAGCAGGTGCAGCACGCGCTGTACCAGATCGCCAGCCTGTCGGCCCAGGCGCTGGACACCGCCACCCTGACCACCAGCCTGCATGGGATCATCGGTGAGCTGATGGTGGCGAAGAACTTCCTGATCGCGCTGCACCATCCGGATACCCAGGAAATCAGCATTCCCTACTTCGTGGACGAGAAGGACCGTACGGCCCCGGTGACGCGCTTCCCGGTGGGGCAGGGCATGTGCTCCTACGTCCTGACGAGCAAGCAGGCCCAGCTCCACGACGCAACCAGCGTCAAGCACCTGGTCGCCAACGGCCTGGTCAGGGCGCCCTTCGGGAACCCCGACATCGCCAGCTGGATGGGCGCGCCGATGCTTGTGCATGACCAGCCCTACGGCGTGCTGGTGGTGCAGAGCTACGACCCGTCGGTGACCTATACCAAGGCGGAACTGGACCTGCTGGCCTTCATGGCCAGCCATGTCGCGGTGGCGCTGGCGCGCATGCAGGCCGACCGCAAGATCCGCAAGACCAAGGAGACGCTGGAAGTGCAGAACGCGGCGCTGAACGAAGCCCTGCACAAGCTGCAGGTGGCGCAGGGCGAACTGGTACGCCAGGAGAAGATGGCGTCGCTGGGCGGCCTGGTGGCCGGCGTGGCCCACGAGATCAATACCCCGCTGGGCATCTGCGTGACCGCCACCAGCCACCTGGTGCAGGAACTCAAGCTCACGCGCGAAGAGCTGGCCGCGGGCACGATGACCGAGGACAGCTTGAACAGCTTCCTGGACATCGTCGACCAGTCGCTGCGCATCATGACCACCAACACCCAGCGCGCGGCGAGCCTGGTGCGCAGCTTCAAGCAGGTGGCGGTGGACCAGTCCTCGGGCGACATCCGCAACTTCAAGCTGTGCAGCTACGTGCAGGAAGTGCTGCTGTCGCTGCAGCCCAAGCTCAAGGGGCGGCCGATCAAGGTGGAACTGGACTGCCCGCCGGACCTGGTGCTGGACAGCTCGCCGGGCGCGGTCTCGCAGATCGTCACCAACATGGTCGTGAACTCGCTGCTGCACGGCTTCGAGCGCGACCAGCCGGGACGCATCACGATCCGCGTGGCGCAGGAGGGGGAGCAGGTGCTGTTCGACTATGCGGACGACGGCGTGGGAATGGACCAGGAGACGCTGGGCAAGCTGTTCGACCCCTTCTTCACCACCAAGCGCGGCACCGGCGGCAGCGGACTGGGGGCGCACATCCTGTACAACCTGGTGACGGGGGCGCTGGGCGGGACGGTGACGGCGGAGAGTGCGCCGGGGGAGGGGCTAAGGTATCAGCTGCGCTTCCCGCGCTCGCTGAAGAAGTGACGCGCGGCTGATGTTGTAGGGTGGGCAGGTTTCCTGCCCACGCGGTGATAGTTAGCGGAGTCGTGGCCGGTGCGGCAGATCTAGCTTGGGTTGACCGCGTGGGCGTTTGTAATTCCGGGCATTGCCCGAAATTACCCCGCCCACCCTACGAAAACCAATCAATCCGGCCAAGCCGCGTTGATTTCCAGCGCCTTGTCCATATTCTTGATGAGCAAATCCACGTAATACGGATCCAGGTGATGCCCCGCCACCTCGCGCAGGTGCTCGGTCACCTTGGCGGCCGGCCAGGCGTCCTTGTAGCAGCGCTTGTGGCTCAGGGCGTCGAACACGTCGGCCACTGCCACGATGCGGGCGTAGGGGTGGATGGCGTCGCCGCGCAGGCCCTGCGGATAACCGCTGCCGTCGAACTTCTCGTGGTGCTGGTGGGCGATCACGGCGGCGGCCTTCAGGATCGGGCGCTGCGAGCCGTCCAGGATCTGCAGGCCCACGGTCGGGTGCTGCTTCATCACTTCCCATTCGTCCTCGGTCAGCTTGCCCGGCTTGAGCAGCACCGCGTCCGGGGTGGCGATCTTGCCCACGTCGTGCATCGGCGCGGCGTGCATCAGGGTCGCGACTTCGTCTTCCGGCATGCCGGAAGCCTGGGCCAGCAGGTGGCAGACCTGGGCCATGCGGCGCACGTGGTTGCCGGCTTCGTTCGAGCGCGACTCGACCACGTCGCCGAGGCGCAGGATCAGCTCCGCCTGGGTATCGGTGATCTCCTGGTTCAGCAGGATGTTGTCGAAGGCGATCGCCACGCCCGAGCAGAACACCTCGAGCAGCTGGGCGTCGATCTCCGCGATCTCTTCCACGCCCTTGAGCACCAGCAGCGAGGCCTTGCCGGTGCGGTTCGGGAAGTAGCCGACATAGGTGTCGCCGTGCAGGCGCGAAATGCGGTTGTGGCGCGCGTCGTCGAGCTGGGCCACCAGCTCGTGGCCGATCTCGTGGCCTTCCATGTCGCCGATCTGGGCCAGCACTTCGTACTGGCTCTCGCCCGTGATCACGCTCGCGCCCTTCAGGCGCAGCAGCATGCTCTGCTCCAGGCGCAGCAGCGCCACCACCTGTTGCAGCAGGCCGTTGGCGAAATCCTTCAGGCTGCGCTGCTGGAAGATGTGGGTCGAGGCGGCGATCACGCGTTCCAGGCCTTCGCGGTAGGTCTGCTGCGCGCGGCGCGCATCCTCGACCTTCATGATGTCGCGGTAGGCGCGCAGGGCGGCGAAGGTGGTGGTGAACAGCTTGGTGCGATCGAGCTCGGTCTTTTCCTTGTAATCGTTGATGTCGTAATCGACGATCACGCGCTCTTCCGGCGCCTGGCCCGGCTGGCCGGTGCGCAGCACGATGCGGGTGAACTGGTTGTCCAGGTCCTGGCGCATCCAGCGCGCCACTTCCAGGCCGCTGTCCTCGCGCTCCATCACCACGTCCAGGAACACCAGGGCGACGTCCTTCTCGCGTGCCAGCACCGCCTTGGCCTCCTCGCCGCTGTAGGCGTGCAGGAACTGCAGCGCGCGGCCGTCGAGGCGGAAGCGCGACAGGGTCAGCTTGGTGATGTCATGGATGTCGGGCTCGTCGTCGACCAGCAGGACTTTCCATGGAGCCAACTTTGGCGCCGCGTTGGAGAGGAAGGACATAGGCTTACCGTTTGCTCGGGTTGATCAATCGCAACGTTTGGCGGCGGGAAACGTATAAGACATAGCCGCAAGTCAAAACGATTGTAGTACGACCATCAGTCCTTAACAACAGGCAACATTAAAAGTGTTGGTTAACGATGTCACACAGCCGGAAACCATGTCCTAGTCGTAGCGTTTCTGGCAGCGCTCGCAGTAGAAGCTGCGACGGTTGCTGCGCCCGAGATTGGCTTTCAAAAAAGGGATGTTGCAGCGCGGGCAAATGCGTTTTGCATGGGCCAGCCAATGCTGCTTGAGCACGTATTGACGCTTCCATTCCAGGAAGTCGAAGGAGTATTGGCGGGCTTCGTCGACCAGTAGACGCAGCTTGGGCGCGGGGAGGGCGCCGACCGTCGACAGCGGATGCACGCGGATGCGGAACAGGACTTCGTTCTTGATGATGTTGCCGACGCCCGAAAAGATGTCCTGGTCGAGCAGGGCGTCGCAGGCCAGCATGTCGGGCCGGGCGCGCAGCTTCTTGCGCGCCCGCTTCGGGTCCCAGGCGT
Source organism: Massilia sp. BHUDP2 (assembly GCF_046236355.1). Classification (NCBI taxonomy): domain Bacteria; kingdom Pseudomonadati; phylum Pseudomonadota; class Betaproteobacteria; order Burkholderiales; family Oxalobacteraceae; genus Massilia; species Massilia sp. BHUDP2. The sequence continues at coordinate 101,907 of NZ_JBJUVW010000003.1, read as the reverse complement.
CCGACATGACGTCGGCACTGAAATCGTAGGCCTCATACGTGGCGCGGTCGATCTCCCGGACCTGGCAGGCATAGAGGTTGAGCTCGTTGCCGTTGGCGGTTTCGATGGACAGGCGCGGGGTCTTCTCCTCGCGCCACTCGTTGATGCGGTAGGTGCCGAACAACAGGAAGTGGACGCGCACCACCATGCCCGGCGTCTCGATCAGCAGGTGCTTGCCCCAGGTGTGGATGGCCTCGATCCGCTGGCCCACCAGGCGCGCCGGATCGATGGCGCGGACGTTGCCGTCGGCGCGGACGATCTCCTGGCCGGTGAAATCCCTGACCAGCTCCTTCAAGATATATAGCGACGGTCCTTCGGGCATGGTTCGACCTCCTCCCCCTCATTGTCGGCCGGGCCCGGCATATGCCCTGTGCGTAATCTAACTCTTCGATGCAAAACTTCCACAAAAGAGGCGTGGCAAGCGGACACAAAGGGCGTATATTTATTGACGGGTAAGAATATTGAACAGTAAAAGGGAGGGGGACAGATGAAAAAAGTGGTTGGTAAAGCAGCTCTCGCGGTCGCACTCGCACTGGGCGCTGGCACCGCCTCGGCGGAAGTGACCGTCAACTACGTCAATATGGAGCAGTTCGCGGACCTCCCGAGCGGCGACTGGGAACGCAAGGATGTCCTGAACAAGCTGGCGGACTACATCAAGAAGCTGGGCGAGGACTTGCCGGCTGGTACCGACCTGACCGTCAATATCTACAACGTCGACCTGGCCGGCCGCGAGTATCCGGGCCAGCGCGCCAGCGGCGACATGCGCGTCCTCGAGGGCAAGTCCGACTGGCCGCTGATCGAGCTGCAGTACGCGCTGAGCAGCAAGGGCCAGGTGTTCGACAGCGGCACCGCCCAGATTTCCGACGTGGGCTACATGAACCGCAAGGTGAAGATGTCCATGGAAATGGACAACCTGCGCTACGAGAAGCGCATGCTGCAGGACTGGTTCAAGAAGACCATCCTGACCAAGAAGCCCGGCTGAACCGCTATGCCGGCAGGGGAAATGCGGCGCCGCGAGGCGCCGTTTCCATTTGCCGGAGCCATTTGTCTTGCGGACCTAACATTTCGATACAAAACGCCGACAATCCGGCACTGGAAAGGCGGCGCAAAGGGCGTATATTCGGAACATGAAGGGGTCCGGAACAATGAAAGGGAAAGCAATGAAAACGGTGATTGGCAAAGTGGCCCTCGCGGCCCTGCTCGCGCTGGGTGCCGGCGCCGCCTCGGCGGGCGTGACCGTCAATTACGTGGAGTCCGACAAGTTCTCCGACCTGCCGTTCGCGCCATGGGAACGCAAGGAAGTGCTGGAAGACCTGGCGGATTATTTTGTCGAACTGGGCAAGTCGCTGCCGGCCGGGCAGGAGCTGACGGTGGACGTGACCGACATCGACCTCGCCGGCCGTGAATACCCGAACACGCGCGGCGGGAACGACCTGCGCGTGCTGAAAGGCATGGCGGACTGGCCGGTCATGGAACTGCGCTACACCCTGAGCGCCAACGGCCAGGTGATCCAGAGCGGCCAGGCCAAGCTGTCGGACATGAACTACCTGCAGCGCGGCAGCCGCCTGCACGACAGCGAACCCCGGCGCTTCGAGAAGCGCATGATCCAGGAGTGGTTCGACAAGACCATCCTGCAGAAGAAGTCCTAATCGTTTCCTGATCCACCAACCGGCGCCTCGGTGAACCGACGCGCCGGTTTTATTTCGTAGGCCGATCAGCCGTTCCTGCCGGCCTTCGCGCGCGCCGCAGCCGCTTTCTCGGCCGCTTCCCTGGCCAGCGCCGCCGAATCCTTCACCGTGTAGTCCGAGGGCACGGTGAACAGGGCCGCGGCAGGCTCCTCGCGCTTCAGGTTGTCGGCGCGGTAGACGAATTCGCCGCTGCGCGGGTCGCTGCGCTTCTGGTACACCACGGCCTGGAGTTCCGGCGCGGTCCAGGTCTCGGTGCTGACGACGATCGGGCTGCGGTTGCCGATCTCGCCGGCGGGGATCTCGTAGCTGCGCTGCACGCCGGTGGCCTTCACGCCGTTGAATTCGCGGGTGCCGAGGTCTTTGGTTTCCGCCTTGCCGGCCCATTTGTGGTCGCCGAGCGCGCCGGCGAGCACCGGCGCCACGCGCGCCGCCGCCTGCGGTCCCGCCACCTGGGCGATGCGGATCTGCACGTCCTTGTGTTCGCCGGCCTTGCTGCCGGAGCGCTCGACCTGCTTGATGATGAAGCGTTCGCCTTCCGGCAGCTTGCCTTCGCGGCGCAATTCCTCGATCTTGATGCGCGCCTGGTCGGCGGCGAGGCGGGCCTGGGCGCCGGCCACGCGCGCCTCGGCGGCCGAGGCAGCGGCGGCGGCGCGAGCCTGTTCACGCACGGCGGCCATCGCCGCGCCGTTCGGCGCCGAGACCTTGATCGCGGTCTTGTCGCGCGGACGCAGGACATAGCGCACCCCTTCCACCGGGTCGTGGATCATCACGGTGCGCAGTTCGCCGTCTTCGCCGCGCACCTCGGTGCGGGTGCGGCCGGCGCTGTCGCGGTAGCTCATCGTGCTGGTCTTGCGCACGATCTGGTTGCCATCGCCCAGGGTCTGGGTGCGCTCCGACACCATCTCGGCGCTGTAGGGCGCATTCTTGACCACGCGGGCACGCGACATGTGCACCATCGTGGCGCCGCCGCCCACGGCATCGACGAAGTTCATGGCGTCGGGGTGGCCGGCCTGCAGTTCGCCGCCGGTGCGGGTGACGATGCGGCGCTCGACGACCTGTTCTTCGTCGAAGCCCATCTCACCGGCCAGGGCCGGGGCGAAGGCGCAGGCCAGCAGTGCTGCAAGCAGAATCTTCTTGTTCATGTCATGTCCTCGTGTGGGTAAAGATCGTTGGGCCTAGTTGGTGGAACTGAGCCGCACGGCCAGCGGATGGCCGTCGGCGGCGATAAGCATCTCGGCCCGCACGGTGTCGGCCGCGTTTTCCGGGCTGACCGGCACGCCGAGCGGCGCCAGCGCGGTGCGCGGCACCTCGGTCTCGACCAGCCGCGCATCGGGTTCGGCCTCGATCCGCTCGAGCGAATCGAGGGCGACGAAGGCGCCGCCGCTGTCGAAGCTGACCAGGGGCTGGCTGCTCACGCTCACGGCCTGGTGCGGCGAATGCGCCAGCAGCAGCACGACCACCGTCAGTGAGCACAGGGCGCCGGCGGTGCCCCATTGGGGCAGGCTCAGGGCCTGGTACCAGCGGCGCTTCGTCGGTGCGAACTGGCGCTCGAAGGCCTGCAGCAGTTCCTTCTCGACGCAGCGCGGGGTGTCGATGCCGGCCAGCTCGCTGCGCAGCGCGGCAAAGCAGGGGGCCAGTTCGTCTTGCTTGTCCTTGGTATCCATCATCTACTCCATCAATTCGCGAGGCATGCGCCTGGTGCATGCGCCTGCAGGCGCTTGGCCAGGGCCGCCCGGCCGCGCGACAGGCGCGAGCGCACGGTGCCGATATCCACCTGGCAGACCGCGGCGATCTCCTGGTACGACAGTTCATGCAGTTCAAACAGGATGACCACGTCACGGTAGTGCGCCGGCAGCAGGCTGAGTGCGCGCCGCACTTCCTCGGCCGCCTCGTTGCCCAGCAGGCGGGCAAGCGGCTCGGCGCCTTCGCAGGCGAGGTCGAGCTCCAGCTCGCCGTCCTGGTCCTCGTCCACCCGCGGCTCCGGCAGCGCCACGTGGCGCCGGCGCGCTTCCTCCAGCTTCAGGATCACATTGCGCGCCACGCCGAACAGGAAATGCTGCAGCTGGCCGCGTAGCGGATCGAAGCCGAAACGCTTCGTGAGCAGGCCCATGAAGGCTTCCTGCACCACGTCGGCCGCCATGTCCGCGGACCCGCAGCGCATCAGCGCGTAGCGGTACAGCGGACCCTGGTGGCGCCGGTACAGCGCCGTGAAGGCGTCGGCGCGGCCCGCATGCGTCAGGCGCAGCAGTTCGTGGTCGGCGGTGTCGGGGGTGATCGTGGTCATGGTCGTCATCTCTTACCTGTATTCCGCCGAGGCAGCGGAAAAGTTCCAACTATTTTGGAAAATGACGACGAGCCCTGGCAGGCCAGGCTTGGAAAGGGGATAGGCCGGGAGAGCCCCGGCCCGAAAAGCTGGGCCCGATTGCCGGGCCAGCCTTCTCAGTCGATCCAGTTGACCCGGTCGAACTTGCCGCGGAACTCCTCGGGCATCATTACGACCTGGCTGGACTTGTAGTTGAAGAAGACGAAGCCCTGCTTGGCCATGGCGATCAGCTTGCGGTCGCGCGGGCGCGTGATGCGGAAGATGATATCGCCGCCGTACTTGTTGAAGTCCATGACCCCCACCTCGAACAGCAGCTGGTCGCGCGCATGCGCTTCTGCGCGGTAGGTCGTGGCCAGGTCGGTGACGATGATGCCGGTGCCGTCGCGCTCGGTCTCGGCGACGCCGAACTCGAACAGGAAGCGCGCCCGTGCCTCGGAGATCATGGAGATCATCGAGTCGTTGCCGAGGTGGTTGCCCGCATTGATGTCGGTCACGCGTACCGACATCGGGGTGGAATAGTAGAACTGGTCTTCGGGGAAGGTAAGTTGTAAGCGTGCCATCTCTCTATTTTAAGCGCATGAATCGCTCATGGGTTGGCGGAAGGTCCAATTCTATAGACGATGCCGCGCGACGTCATGAGATACAACTCGCCCTGGCCGTCCTGCCCGAAGGAGACCACGTTGCCGATGTCGCCCACGCTCCAGTCGCGCTGCTCGCTGACACTGCCGCCGCCGGCGAGGAAACTCTTCAGGAATCCGCGGCAGTAATCGGAATAGAAATAGCGTCCCTCCAGCCCGGGAATGGCGCTGCCGCGGTAGACGAAGCCGCCCGTGATGGAGCAGCCGTTGGCGTCGTTGCTGCCATGGTCGTATTCGAAGACCGGCAGGGTCAGGCCGCTGCGCTCGCAGCTGGCGGCGTTGTAGCACAGCGTGCCTTCCATCGTATTCCAGCCGTAGTTGAGCCCTGCCGCGGACACTGGGCCGATATTGACCTCTTCGCGCCGGTCCTGGCCGACGTCGCTCAGGTAGAGCTGGCTGCCGTCGAATGCGAAGCGCCAGGGATTGCGCAGCCCGGCCGCCCAGATCTCGGCGCGCCGCCCCGCCTGGTTGATATAGGGATTGCCGGCCGGGATCGCGTAGGGCTGGGCGGCAGTGGCGTTGCGCACGTCGATCCGCAGCAGCTTGCCGAGCAGGGAGTTCAGGTTCTGGCCGTTGCGGTTCGGGTCGCCCGCGCCGCCGCCGTCGCCGGTGGCCAGGTACAGGTTGCCGTCCGGGCCGAAGGCGACCTGGCCGCCGAAATGGTTGGTGAAACCGGGGTGCGGGATGCGGATGATGACCAGACCCGAGGTCGGGTCGGCCAGGTTGGGATTGGCGCCCCGGCTGAAGCGCTCGATGACGATGTTCTGCTGCGGGTCGGTGTAGTAGAGGTAGAAGTAGCGGTTGCTGGAAAACTGCGGGTCGAAGGCCATCGACAGCAGGCCGCCTTCGCCGCCGGTGAAGACGCGGCCGCTGATGTCGAGGAAGGGCGCGGTAAGCGTCGTGCCGTTGTCGACGATGCGGATGCGTCCGGCCCGCTCGACGATGAACAGGCGCGTGTCGCCCGCCGGGGCGGTGAGGTAGGTCGGGTTGTCGAGCTGGGCCGCCACCTGGCTCAGCGCGATGTTCACCGGCGCGTTCGCATACGCCACCGTGGCGCTGGCAGTGGCGCCGGCGCTGACGACGGCGCTTTGCGAGGCGGGCGAGGGCGTGTAGGTTACGCCGCCGGCGGTCACGGGGGCGGCGGCGAGGTTGTAGCTGCCGGGCGCGAGATTCGACAGGGTTTGCGAGCCAGTCAGGTCTTGCTGGTAATTGGCGGGGCCGTTGACGCGCACCGAGGCGTTCACGCCGGCGGGCAGGCCGCTGGTGGTGATCGCCAGCGAACCGGTGGTGGCGGTCGGCGGCGTCGGGGTGGGGCCGGTGGTGCCGGGGTTGCCGCCGCCTCCGCCGCAGGCGCTCATGCAGAAGGAAATAAGGATCAGCAGATATGTCCACGCACGCATGACAGCCTCCTGGATGGGCTCGAATGCTCCGGCAAGCCTATTCTGCAGCGAAGCGGCTGGCTTTGCCATCGAATTTCGCCAGCCGTGCGGGGCATCTAACGCGTCAGGCGGTACATCAACAGTGCGGCGCGGATCGCCGAGCGCTCCAGGGAAGTGAGGTCGACGCGCTCGTTGGGCGAATGGGCCGCGCCCCCGCTGGCGCCCAGGCCATCGAGGCTGTCGATGAGGGGGGCGACGAACTGGATGTCGCCGGCGCCGCGCATGGTGGCCGGCACCGCGCCGACCGCGCCCAGGCCGGCATCCAGGCTGGCCTGCGAATACAGGTCGAGCAGCTTCAGGTTGCCCGGCGTGACCGCCATCGGCGGATAGGAATCGCGGAAAGCGATCGTGGCGCCGGCGCCCGGCAGGCTTTGCGCGACGATCTCGCGCATGCGCGCGTGGGCGCGGTCGCGCTGGGCGTAGTCGAGGTAGCGCAGGTCGCCGCGCACGGTCACCGTGTTGGCGACGACGTTGGTCTTGCCGGCGGCCGTGCCTTTCGCATTGGCCTCGTCGAGCGTGACGTCGGTGCCGCCCAGGATCACGCCCGGATTGAAGGTCAGGCCCGGCTCCACCACCTGCTGGCGGAAGCCGTCGAGGATGCGCGCGGCCTCGTACACGGCGCCGTAGCCGGCGGGGCCGAACACGCCCTGCGAGTGGCCTTGCCGGCCCTTGACGTCGAGGTCGAAGAAGGCGGTGGCGCGGCGCCCGACGGTCGCCATCGGCTGGCCATCCGGACCGGTGACGGCGCCTTCGAAGCTGAGCGCCACATCGCTCAGTTTGGCCAGCTCGATCATGTCGCGGCGCGAGACTTCGCGCGGGTGGCCGGCTTCTTCCTCGTCGCCGGTGAACACCACGGTGATGGTAGTGTTCTCGAGCGCCCCGGCGCGGTGCAGGGCGCGCAGGGCCGCAATCGCGACCACGTTCCCGCCCTTCATGTCGCCCACGCCCTGGCCGCGTGCCGTGGTGGCGTTCTCGCGTTCCCACAGCGGGGCGGGCGCATCGGGTTCGAACACGGTGTCGAGGTGGCCGAGCAGCAGCAGGCGCTTGCCCTGCTTGCCGCTGCGGTTGGCGACCAGGTGACCGGCGCGCCCCATCTCGCGCGGCATGTCGATCCAGACGGTCTTGAAGCCCAGGGCTTCCAGTTCCTTGCGAAACACCTCGCCGGTGGCGCGCACGCCGGCCAGGTTGAAGGTGCCGCTGTTGATGCGGGCGCTGCGCTCGAGCAGCCCGATGGCCTCGGGCTGCCAGGCCTTGACCTCCTCGAGGATGCGCTGTTCGGTGGCGGACAGGCCCTGAGCCTGGGCGGAGGTGGCGAGCAGGAGGCTCAATACGAGGGAGAGGGCAGGCTGGTGCGGCATGTCGGCATTCGGTCATCGGGACATGCAACTCTACTACGCTTGCAGGATGTCATAAAGCTTCTCGGAATTGCTTGACAATAATTTCTGGTGATCCTAAAGTGATATCACTTTGATGTTACTTTCTGAGGGGAGTCGAGCATGCACGCAGCACATACGCGCCACGAAAAGGCGTTCTCATCCGTGAATGGTTACCTGGCAGCCGCTGCCGGCGTTGTCCTGCTGCTGGCTGCCCTCTTCCTGTTTGGGACAGGGGAGTTTCCCTCGATCCTGCTGAGTTTCGCGATGGGCCTGTTCTCCGCCGTCTGCCTGGGCGGCCTGTTCATGCTCCAGCCGAACGAAAGCGCCATCCTGACCCTGTTCGGCAAGTACATCGGCACCGACCGCAGCGAAGGCCTGCGCTGGGCCTTTCCGCTCTATAAGAAGCGGCGCCTGTCGCTGCGTGCCCGCAATTTCAACGCCCCGACGCTGAAGGTCAACGACAAGCGCGGCAATCCGGTCGAGATCAGCGCGGCCGTCGTCTGGCGCGTGCGCGACACCGCCCAGGCCGTGTTCGACGTGGATGACTTCGAGCGCTACGTCTCGATCCAGGCGGAAGCCGCGCTGCGCCACCTGGCCTCGCAATATGCCTACGACGAAGGCGAGGACCTGCCGGAAGGCGAAACCACGCTGCGCGCCGGCATGGACGTGGTGGCCGACGCCCTCCAGCGCGAGCTGCAGGCGCGTTTCGAAGCGGCGGGTGTCGAGGTGCTCGATGCAAAGCTCACCCATTTGGCATATGCTGCCGAGATTGCGCAGGTCATGCTGCGTCGCCAGCAGGCCGAGGCGATCATCAGCGCCCGCGCCAAGATCGTGCACGGCGCCGTCAGCATGGTCGAAGCGGCGCTGAGGGGATTGTCCGAGCGGGGCATCGTCGAGCTCGACGACGAACGCAAGGCGGCCATGGTCAGCAACCTGCTCGTGGTGCTGTGTTCGGACAAGGAAACCCAGCCGATCGTCAACACGGGCACACTGTATAACTAGCACCTGAAGAGCATGGCAAGTCCTGGCAAAAAAGCGTTTCCTCTACGGATAGACCCGGCCTTGTGGGAGGAGTTGCAACGCCTCGCCGCCCGCGATCTGCGCAGCGTGAACGCGGAAATCGAATTCCTGCTGAGGGAAGGCCTTGCCAGGCGCGGCATCAAGCATGTCGAGGCCAGGGGCAAGGGCGAGGATAAGGAGCAGGGCGCCTAGCCCGGCGGGCGCGTGCGGGTCCTCGTGACGACGCCGGCAGGGTTGATGAGCACGACGAACTCGCTGAATCGTCCATTCCCCGCAGGCGACTGGTAGACCCAGGCCTCGTAACCGCTGTCGAATACCACGCTCTTGGTGGGCCCAAAGGCCGCCAGCAGCTGCGCCTTGGTGGTCATGCCCGGAACGACGGCCTGCTGCAGGCGTTCGGCCGCCACCTGGGTGCCGGGCGGCGCCGGCGTGGTGGCGCAGCCGGCCAGCAGGAGCGCCGCGAACAGGGCCCGCTTCATGGCGCATCCTGCATGTACTCGAACTCCACCAGCGTATCGTCCGGCCAGGACTTGTCCCAGATCGGCGCATAGAAGGTGCGGTCCAGCATGACCTGGCAGTCGCAGTACTGCAAGTCGGCCTTGCTCTGCTCTCCACCCGCATACAGCATGTTGAAGGGCAGGGTCTCGACCCGCTCATGTGTCCCATTCACGGCGCGCAGGCGCACCGAAAACACCGGCCGTTCGGCGAAGAACAGGTAATTGCCATTCGGGCTGTTGCACACCTGTTCGGGCGTGGTCAGGGCGTTGGAGATCCAGCCGAACAGCGGAGAGCTGTTGGACACCAGTCCGGCTTCGACACCCACCAGGCATTCGAGGCGCATGTCGCCCAGGCGCCGCGTGTCGGCGGGCAGGCCGGGCGTGATGATCTGCGCGCGCCAGGTCATGCTGGTGGTCTTGCGGTTGGCGACCACGGCCGCGTCCTCGCGCAGCGCGGTCTCGTTACGCGGCAGGACGAAGCTGTTGTCCGGCGCCACCTCGACCGGCACGCTGACCGTATCGCCCGCGATGCGCAGGCTGATGCCCGTCATGTCGACAGTCGGCAGGCGCGGCAGCAGCTGGAAGCGCAGCGGCGCCGTGGGCGCCAGGGCACGTTCGCGTGCGAAGCGTTCCATGCCCTTGATCATTTTTCTGTAGGATTTGTCGACCGGGTCGCGGGTGGATTGCACCTTGACGGTCGCGGGCTGCCCGGCGGCTTGCGCCAGGGCGCTCGAAGGCCCGGCCAGGACGGCCAGGCCGAGGACGACGCGGACCAGGAGCCGCGTCATGGCCTTACCAGTAACGGACGCGGCCGGTGTCCATGTGGACGAACTGCGAGCTGGCGTAGTAGCCGACGCCGCCGCCCTTGAGGGACATGGCCGCCTTGTGCAGCATCTTCAGGTCCTTGCCCGGCAGGCGGATGTCGATCGCCTTGGCATCCATGTGCAGGCTGCGCTTGGCGACGCCGCCGCTGGCGGCGTGCAGCTTGGCGTTCGACTCCGGCGAGCGGTAGCCGGAAATGATGTGCAGTTCACGGTTGTTCTCCAGCCTGTCGTTGAGCTGGGTGAGCAGCAGCAGGAGTTCCGGGTCCATCTGGGCGACCTTGTTGTTGCGATGGTCGCGCAGCACCTTGTTGATGTCCTTCATCGCATCGGGGATAAACTCGCCCTCGGCCCAGAAGGTGCTCTTCAGCTTTTCGCCGGTATGCGTGTTATACAGACGCAGGACACGTTCGCCGGTGGCGGGTTGTGCTGTTTTGGCAAGAGCTGGGATGCTGAGGGTGGGTGCTGCGAGGAGGAGGGAGGACTTCAGGAATGCGCGGCGTTGCATCATCGTGGGAGATCCTTATGGTGAGTTTCTCTCAAACGTAAATTCTACGCCTCTTGTGTTAAACGTGCAGAGAAAATGCAGGAAAATGCGGTAAAAAGGCCACTTTATTAATGCTTTGACCAATCCCGGGAGATATTTTAATGACGACTTATCAAGGAATTGCCGTGTCCGTTGCCACCCTGATCACCTTGGCGTGCTCGAGTAGCGTGGCGCAGGAAGTCGAACCGGTGGCGGAGCCGCCGGCCGCCAAGGGCTGGAAAGTCGAGACCGTGGCGGATAGCCTGCCGCAGCCCTGGGCCATGACCTGGCTGGCCGACGGCCGCATGCTGGTCACCGGCAAGAAGGGCTCGCTGCACCTGGTCGACGGCAAGCGCGTCCAGGCCATCCCGGTCGAAGGCTTGCCCGCGCTGTTCACGGAAGGGCAGGGCGGCCTGCTCGACATCGCCGTGCACCCGTCCGACAAGGGCCCGAACCCGCGCATCTACATGACCATGGCCAGCGGCACCGGGGACGCGAATTCGACGGCACTGGTGCAGGGTGTCTTCGACGGCAAGCGCGTCCACGCCATCAAGACGATCTTCAAGGCCTCGCCTACCAAGAGCGGCGGCCAGCACTTCGGCTCGCGCATCGTGTTCCTGAAGGACGGCACGATCCTGATGAGTATCGGCGACGGCGGCAACCCGCCCGCGCGCGTCGGCAACATGCTGGCGCGCGACCAGGCCCAGAACGTAGGCAGCCACAATGGTTCGATCCTGCGCCTGACGAGCGAGGGCCAGGCGGCGCCGAACAATCCGCTGGCCGCGCAGAAGGGCGCGCTGCCTGAGCTGTGGAGCATCGGCCACCGCAATATCCAGGGCATGACCGTCGACCCGCAGGGCCGCGTGTGGGCCAGCGAGCATGGCCCGCGCGGCGGCGACGAGATCAACCTGATCGAAGGCGGCAAGAACTACGGCTGGCCGCTGCAAAGCTATGGCCTGGACTACAAGACCCGCGAACCGATCGGCAAGCGCGTGGTCGCGGGCATGGTGAATCCGCTGGTCGTGTGGACGCCGTCCACCGGGGCCTCGGGCCTCACCTGGTACACCGGCTCGGCCTTCCCGGCCTGGCGCGGCAGCCTGTTCTCGGGCGGGCTGGCCACCGAGGACATCCGCCGCGTGGCATTCGATGCCCAGGGCAAGGTGGTCAAGCAGGAGCGCCTGGACATCGGCAAGCGCGTGCGCGACGTGCGCCAGGGGCCGGACGGGCACCTGTATGCGATCACCGACGAGGCCAAGGGCAGCCTGCTGCGGATCGTGCCGCAGTAAACATCCCACAACGTGATGCAGTGCGCATGGATTCCTCCTCCATGCGCAATTAGTTCTTTGTTGCAATAACAAAAGCTGCCTAGAATGCAAGGATCGGCAACCCGCCGTTTCCTTTGGAGGAGTAGCAATGGCAGTATCCGTTCGTCGCACTCTCCAGATGGCCGTCGCGCTCGCGCTGGCCACTGGCGTATCCGCCACCCAGGCAGCCCCGGCCCCAAGCAAGTCCGCGGCCAGCACGCCCGACATCCCGATCCCCGACATCAAGTACACCAAGTTCACCCTGAAGAACGGGCTGACGGTGCTGGTCCACGAGGACCGCAAGACCCCGGTGGTGGCGATCAACACCTGGTACCACGTCGGGTCCAAGAATGAAAAGCCGGGCAAGACCGGCTTCGCGCACCTGTTCGAACACCTGATGTTCGGCGGCAGCGACAACTTCAAGAAGACCTACCTGAGCGCGCTGCAGGGCATCGGTGCGACCGACCTGAACGGCACCACCAACCAGGACCGCACCAACTACTTCCAGAACGTGCCGACCTCGATGCTGGACTATGCGCTGTTCGCCGAAAGCGACCGCATGGGCCACCTGCTCGGCACCGTCGACAAGAAGACGCTCGACTTGCAGCGCGGCGTCGTGCAGAACGAGAAGCGCCAGCGCGAGAACCAGCCCTACGGCCTGGCCTACGAACTGCTGGTGACCAATACCTACCCGGTCGGCCACCCGTATTCCTGGACCGTGATCGGCAAGATGGAAGACCTGGACGCGGCCTCGATGACCGACGTACAGGACTGGTTCAAGACCAACTACGGCCCGAACAACACGGTGCTGGTGCTGTCCGGCGACATCAGCCCGGAAGTGGCGCGCCAGAAGGTCGAACAGTACTACGGCCACATTCCGCCGGGCCCGCCGCTGGCCAAGCACCAGGCCTGGATCGCCAAGCGCACCGGCACCCACCGCACGGTGGCGCAGGACCGCGTGACGCAGACGCGCATCTACCGTACCTGGAACGTGCCGGGCGCGCACACGCCGGAAGAAGCGCAGCTCGACCTGGCGGCCCTGGTGCTGGGTGGCGGCAAGACCTCGCGCCTGTACAAGCGCCTGGTCTACAAGGACCAGCTGGCCACCAGCGCATCCGCCAGCGACGACGCCTCGGAAATCGGCGGCCAGTTCGACATTACCCTGACCGCGCGTCCGGGCGCCGACGTGGCGAAGATGGAGCGCATCGCCGACGAAGAACTGCAGGCCCTGATGAAGAACGGTCCGACGGAAAGCGAACTGCGCCTGGCCAAGACCACCATCCTGGCCCAGTACACCCGCATGATCGAGCGGGTCGGCGGCTTCGGCGGCAAGAGCGACCTGCTGGCCTCGTGCCAGACCTATACCGGCAATCCGGACTGCTACAAGGTTTACCTGGAACGCATCAAGGCCGCCACCCCGGCAAGCGTGAAGAAGGCCATGAACGACTGGCTCAGCACCGGCGACTTCGTCCTGCAGGTCGATCCCTACCCGACCGGCCTGGCCGCGGGCGCGCCGGGCGTGGACCGCAGCAAGGAACCGGCCATCGGCAAGCCGATGGCACTGAAGCTGCCGGAAATGCAGAAGGCCACCCTGTCGAACGGCCTGAAGATCGTGCTGGCGGAGCGCCATGACGCGCCGGTTGTGAACTTCCAGATGCTGGTGGACAGCGGTTATGCCTCGGACGCGGCGGACAAGCCGGGCGTCGCAAGCCTGGCCATGCGCATGCTCGAAGAGGGCACCAAAACCCGCAAGTCGCTCGAGATCGGCGAAGCCTTCGAGAGCCTGGGCACGAACTTCGGCGCCGGCGCCAACCTGGACAGCGGCATCGTGTACATGAACACGCTCAAGGCCACCATGCCGCAGGCGCTGAGCTTGTACGCGGACCTGGTGCTGAATCCGTCCTTCCCGCAGAACGAGTTCGAGCGCCTGCAGAAGGACCGCCTGGCCGCGATCGCACGCGAGAAGACCGTGCCGCAGACGATGGCGATGCGCGTGCTGCCGAGCATCCTGTACGGCCAGGACCACCCGTATGCCAAGCCCTTCACCGGCACCGGCACTGAAGAAGCGGTCAAGCGCATGACCCGCGACGACCTGGTCAAGTACCACGCCACCTGGTTCAAGCCGAACAACGCCACCCTGCTGGTGGTGGGCGACACCACGCTGGCCGAGGTCAAGCCGATGCTGGAGAAAGCCTTCGCCGGTTGGAAGGCGGGCGAGGTGCCGAAGAAGGTGCTGAACGAAGTCGCCGCACCTGGCAAGAACGTGGTCTACCTGGTCGACCGTCCGGGCGCGCTGCAGAGCGTGATCGTCGGCGCCCAGCTGGCCGTGCCGCGCAAGCACGAGGACGCGCTGCCGCTGGAAATCGTCAACCACCTGTTCGGCGGCTCCTTCAATTCGCGCATCAACATGAACCTGCGCGAAGACAAGCACTGGTCCTATGGCGTGCGCAGCTCGCTGCAGCCGGCGATCGGCCAGCGTGCGTTCATGAGCGTCTCGCCGGTGCAGACCGACAAGACCCGTGAAGCGATGCAGGAACTGGTACGCGAGTACCGCGACATCGCCGGCGGCAAGCCGATCACGGTGGAAGAGCTCAAGGCCGCGGTCGACAACAACACGCTCGGCCTGCCGGGCGGCTTCGAGACGGCCGGCCAGCTGACCAGCGCCTATACCAACATCGTGCAGTACGGCCTGCCGGAAGACTACTACAACACCTACACCCAGAAGGTCTTGTCGCTGTCCCCGGAGCAGGCCAATGCACTAGCGGCGCGCAGCTTCACGCCGGACCGCCTGGTGTGGGTGGTGGTCGGTGACCTGAGCAAGATCGAGCCGGGCATCCGTGCGCTGAACATCGGCGAGGTCCGCAAGATCGACGTGGACGGCAAGCCGATTCAGTAAACGTCATATGTCCTGGAACAGCGCGGTGGCGATCCTCGCCTGTTCCGACTGCGGCATGTCGGTGTTGTTCAGCAGGACCACGACCCGGCCGTCCGCCGGGTCGTAGGCCAGCAGCGTCTTGTAGGCCCCGATGGCGCCCGCTTCCCACGCAAGGGAGCGGGCGCCGTTTTTCGTGCTCACGGTTTTCACCTTCCCACCCAGCGCATAGTCTTCCGTCGGCACCACCACGGTGGACAGCGCCTTGCGCGCCTTGTCCGACAGCAGCTTGCCGCGGTAGACCGTGTCTGCGATCGCGACCAGGTCGCCCGCGGTGCTGTACAGGGTGCCGCTGGCCGCGATCATCGGCGGCACGGACGAGGTCTTGCGCTGGCCTTCGGCGTTATAGGCAACGGCCATGCCCACTTCGTCCTCGTAGCCGGTGGCGGCGAAACTGGTGTCCTTCACGCCGCTCGGCGCCAGCACCAGTTCTTCCACGGTTTCCGTAAACGGCTCCTTGCGGGCGCGTTCGACGACCGCCGCGACCAGGATCCAGTTGGTGAACGAATAATCCCATTTCTCGCCCGGGGCCGCGCTGGGGGCGCCGGCGCCGAAGCGCAGGGCCGCCTCGACTGGGCCGATCTCGAGCTTTTCGACTGCACGGTCCTTGCGCAGGGCTTCCGCCAGGCCGTTCGGAATGCCGCTGCGGTTCGACATCAGCTGGCGCAGGGTGACGGCGCCGTTCGCCGCCGGCAGTTCCGGCAGGTGGCGCGAAATCGGCGCATCGAGGTCGAGCGTGCCCATGTCGGCCAGGCGCAGCACGGTGACGGCGGTGATCCATTTCGTCATCGAGCCGACCAGGAAGCGGGTGTCCTTGGTGACGGGCTGCTTCTCTTCGCGCAGGGCCAGGCCGCTGGCATGGACCACCAGGGGTGACGCCGCATCCTTGCGCACGGCGACCACGCCGCTGTAATCCTTGGGGACGTGGCGCGCGATCAGCGGGCCGGTGCTCAGGTTGGCGATGGCGGCGCAGCCGGACAACAGGGCGGCGCCCGCAGCGAGCGATGAAAGGCGGATGAAGTGGCGACGGTGCATGCTTTCTCCAGATGGATGGGTTCGGGCCATTGTAGCCCTGTGCGCCGGAGCGGGCGCAATTCAGGAATACTGCGGTGAATACTGCACGCAGGAGGATGCCATGACCGAACAATCCCTGAACCTGGCGCGCACGGCCCTGGTGTTGATCGATTTGCAGAACAGCAATGTCAGGCGCGAGCTGGTCCCTTATACCGCCGAGCAGGCCGTCGGCAATTGCGTGCTGCTGGCGCAGGAAATGCGCAACCGCGGTGCGATGATCGTGTACGTGCGGGTGCTGGTGAACGAATTGCCGTCGCCGTTGGCCGACGCCCCGATGCGCCCGCCCGGCGCCGCCGCGCCGCCCTACGATGCATCGGAGCTGGCGCCGATGGCCGACGTGGAGGCGAGCGACATCGTGGTCATCAAGCGCCAGTGGGGCGCCTTCTACGGCACCGAGCTGGACCAGCTGCTGAGGCGGCGCGCGATCGATACCCTGGTGCTCGGCGGTATTGCGACCAACTTCGGCGTCGAATCGACGGCGCGTGCGGCTTTTGATCGCAATTACAAGCTGGTGTTCGCGGAGGATGCGATGACCAGCATGGAAGCCGAGGCGCACCATTTCGCCTGCAAGGACATCTTCCCGCGCATGGGGAGAGTCAGGTCGACGCGGGCGCTGATCGACATGCTGCAGGCGGGGACGGGCGACGCTTGAGCTGTCGTGGTCCGTAGGGTGGGCGGCTCCACCTCGTAAGTGGATCATCCGGTCCATGAGCGCCGCCCACGCGTTCAACTCCCTGTCGAGCAGCCAGCGCGGCTATTCATAGCCTGATTGAACGCGTGGGCGGCGTTACGGTCGCAGGCAAACCTGCCTGCCGGGTATAGCCGCCCACCCTACGGGACATCAGTCCTTGCGCTGGATCTCGGCCGTGATCTCGTAGGCCCGCAGTCGCGCCGCGTGGTCGAAGACCTGCGAGGTGATCATCAGCTCGTCCGGCTTGGTGCGCGCGATGAAGCTGCGCAGCTGGCTTTCCACCGTGGCCGGCGAGCCGATCGCGGTGCAGGACAGCACGCTGTCGAGCATCATGCGCTCGGCCGTGCCCAGGCTTTCCAGGTAGCCCGGCACGGGCGGCTGCAGCTTGGTCGGCCGGCCGCTGCGCAGGTTCACGAAGGCCTGCTGCATCGAGGTGGCCAGCACCTGCGCCTCCGCGTCGGTGTCGGCGGCGAACACGTTAAAGCCGAGCATCACGTAGGGCTTGTCGAGCTGCTTCGACGGCCGGAAGGTCGAGCGGTAGATCTCGATGGCCTGCATCATCATCTGCGGCGCGAAGTGGGAGGCGAACGCATAGGGAAGGCCGAGCGCCGCCGCCAGCTGGGCGCCGAACAGGCTGGAGCCGAGGATCCAGACCGGCACGTCCAGGCCCGCGCCCGGCACCGCGCGCACCGAGCGGCGCGGCGAGTCGGCGAAATAGTCCATCAGCTCGACGACGTCCTGCGGGAACTCGTCGGCATCCGAGGCCAGGTTGCGGCGCAGGGCGCGTGCGGTGGTATGGTCCGAGCCGGGCGCGCGGCCCAGGCCGAGGTCGATACGACCCGGATAAAGCGACTCGAGCGTGCCGAACTGCTCGGCGATCACCAGCGGCGAGTGATTCGGCAGCATGATGCCGCCGGCGCCGACGCGGATGGTCCTGGTGCCGGCCGCCACGTGGCCGATCAGCACCGCAGTGGCCGCGCTGGCAATGCCCGGCATGCCGTGGTGTTCGGCCAGCCAGAAACGCCCGTAGCCCCAGCGCTCGCCGTGCTGGGCGAGGTCTAGTGAACGGTGGAAAGATGTTGCCGCATCGCTGCCTTCAACGATGGGCGAGAGGTCGAGAATCGAAAATGGAATCATCCATTTATCATACGCCGATGTGACATTTGGCGTGCGCGGCCGAATAGAAGTTGCAGCTTGTAAAGATTGACCGGTGGCGAACCCGTCCTTATGATCGGACCGAACAACCGAGCCACCCAGCCTCTCCGCCCATGTCCCGATTCCCGACCTTGCCACGCCGCCGCACGACCCTCCTCACCGCTCTTTGCGTTGCCCTGCTGGGCGCCGGCTGCGCGCAGCTGCCGGGGCAGGGGAGTGCGATGCGGGCTGAAGCGCGGCTGGATGCCGGGCGGCTGGCGGAGATCGACCGCGCCATCCTGGACAACATCGCCGCACGCAAGCTGCCGGGCGCCGTGTTCCACCTGGAGCGCGACGGCGCGGTCTACGAGAAGGCCTATGGCCGCCATACCTATGAGGAAGGCGCCAGCCCCGTCACGCCGGATACCGTGTTCGATGCCGCCTCGCTGAGCAAGGTGCTGTCGACGGCGCCCTCGGTGCTGCTGCTGGCCGAGGAGGGCAAGCTCGACCTCGAAGCGCCGCTGGTGCGCTATTTCCCTGAATGCGCCAACGGCGGCAAGGAAGCGATCACGGTGCGCCAGCTCCTGACCCATTCGTCCGGGCTGCCGGCGGGCCTGCCCGCCAGGCCGGCATGGGAGGGCAAGCAGGCCTCCCTGACGCTGGCCTGCGCCCAGACGCCGACGCATGCGCCGGGGAGCCTGTTCCGCTACTCGGACATCAATTACGTCCTGCTTGGCCACCTGGTCGAGCGGGTCGCCGGCATGCCGCTGGAACGCTTCGCGCAGCAGCGCATTTTCACGCCGCTCGGCATGTCGGATACCGGCTACCTGCCGCTGGCGCGCACCCCGGCGGCGCGCATCGCGCCGACCCAGCGCGGTCCGGACGCGGTGGATGCGTCCTTGCATGCGGACCTGGCGCCGGGCCAGATGCTGGCCGGCGTGGTGCACGACCCGACCGTGCGGCGCATGGGCGGCGTGGGCGGTTCCGCCGGCGTGTTCTCCACCGCGCGCGACGTGGCGCGCTTCGGCCGCATGCTGGTGGGTGGAGGGGAACTCGATGGCGTGCGCGTGTTGAGCAGGGAAAGCGTGCGCCTGTTGACCACCGTGCAGTCGCCGCCCGGGCTGGCCCTGCGCGGCATGGGCATGGACATCGACTCGCCCTACGCGCAGCGCCCGCGCGGCACCGTTTTCCCGGTGGGGTCGTACGGGCATACCGGCTTCACCGGCTGCATCCTGTGGGTCGATCCGCACTCGCGCACCTTCTACGTGCTGCTGTCGAACCGCGTCTACCCGGACGACAAGAGCAACGTGCTGGCGCTGTACACCCAGCTCGGCACGCTGTCGGCCCAGGCTGCCGATGCCGGGGCGCCGGCTCGGCCTTAGGTAACCCTCGGTATTTTCCGGGAGGCTACCGTGCGCCTCCCCCACATCGGCGTCTCTACACTCGGAACCCTGAATTCAATATCTTATTGATATTGTTGAGCATTTCAGCCCCGAAGACAAATTGAGGAGATCGACCATGAAACTGAATAAGCTACTGAAAGGCCTGCTGGGCGCTTCCGTTGCCGCTGCCATGTTCGGCGCCACCACCGTCCATGCACAATCGTCGGACGGCACCCAGAATACCCGCGGCGCGGGCACGAGCGGAAGCAGCAGCATGAGCGACCAGAGCAGCGGCACCTCGTCGGCAGCGGCCACCACCGACACCTCGAAACACAAGCGCAGCAAGAAAGGCGCCCACCACAGCAAGAGCGGCACCAGCAGCGGAGTCGAGACGGGCAACCCGATGAGCGGCCAGAGCGGTTCGAGCAGCTCGTCGAGTACCAGCGGCTCGTCGGGCAGCAGCGGCGCGATGGGCACGGGCAGCTCGGGCAGCATGAACGATAGCCAGAGTGGCTCCAGCAGCTCGGGTGTCGAGGCCGGCCGCACCAGCACCGGCCGTTCGAGCGAGCCGGAAACCCGCAGCTCGACCAGCGGTTCGTCGGGCTCGAGCGGCTCGATGGGCGCCAGCGGCTCCTCGGGTTCGGGCAGTTCGATGGGCACCAGCGGTTCGTCGGGCAGCACCGGCACCACCGGCACCAGCTCGATGGGCACCGGCGGCACCACCAGCGGCTCGATGGGCACCAGCGGCACCACCAGCGGTTCGACCGGCACCATGGACGCCACCGGCCGCAGCGGCACCACCGGCACTACCGGCACCACCGGCACTGGGACTTCCGGCACCACTGGCACCACTGGCACCGGCTGGAGCACCGGCGGCACGGGCGGCACCACTGGCGGCACCATCGGTGGCGGTACCGGCGCGGCTACTGGCGGCGCTGCTTCCGCCACCAGCGGCTCCAGCACCACCAGCGGCGGCACCGGCGGCGGTACCACCGGCCGCGGCTACTGATCCGCGTCGATTCGCGCAATACGCCTGATGCGGCCCTTGCGGCCGCGCGCGACACCAGCCTGCGGGCTGGTGTCGTCGTTTACACGCGCTGTCTCAGGCGGCGAGGGCGGGCCGTGCCTGCGCCACGCGGCGCGGCTGTGCCGCTACGGCCGGCGCCGCTGCGGCTTCGCGCTCGTCGAGGCGGAAGGTGGACACCAGCTGCGACAGGGCGTGCGCCTGTTCGCGCAGCGCGTCCGATGCGGCCGCCGCTTCCTCGACCAGGGCCGCATTCTCCTGCGTCACCTGGTCCATCTGTGTCACCGCCTGGTTGACCTGCTCGATGCCGAGCGACTGCTCGCCGCTGGCCGCCGCGATCTCCGCCATGATCGTCGACACGCCGGCGATGCCGGCCACGATTTCTTCCATGGTGGCGCCGGCCTGCGCCACCAGGCGGCTGCCTTCCTCGACCTTGCCGGCCGAATCGCCGATGAGAAGCTTGATTTCCTTGGCCGCGGTGGCCGAGCGCTGCGCCAGCGCGCGCACTTCGGACGCCACCACCGCGAAGCCGCGGCCCTGCTCGCCGGCGCGCGCCGCTTCCACCGCCGCGTTCAGCGCCAGGATATTGGTCTGGAAGGCGATGCCGTCGATGACGCCGACGATCTCGCCGATCTTGTTCGAGGCGCTGCTGATGTCGGCCATGGTGCGCACCACTTCGCCCACGGTCGCGCCGCCGCGCGCCGCGCTGGTCGAGGCCGCGCGCGCCAGGGTATTGGCCTGCTGGGCATTGTCGGCGTTCTGGCGCACGGTCGAGGTGAGTTCTTCCATCGAGGCCGCGGTTTCCTCCAGCGAGCTGGCCTGCTCCTCGGTACGCGCCGACAGTTCCAGGTTGCCGCCCGAGATCTGCTGCGAGGCGCTGGCGATGGTGTCGGTGCCGCGCCGTACTTCGCCGACGATGCCGCGCAGGCTGTCGCGCATGTCCTTCAGCGCCGCCATCAGCTGGCCGGTCTCGTTGCGCGCGTCGGCCTCGATGTGGCCGGACAGGTCGCCGCGCGCGACTTGCCGGGCCACGTCCAGCGCCCCCTGCAGCGGACGCGCGATGGCGCGCATGATCAGGAAGGCGAAGGCGAGGCCGGTGGCGACCGCGGCGCCGCTCAGCGCGAGCTGCAGCGTGCGGCTGGTGGCGACATAGGCGTCGATGGCTTCGCCCTGGCTGGCCACCGCGCGCTTCTGGTAAGCCACCATGGCTTCCAGGCTGCCCACGTAGTCGTTCACCTTCGGCATCATGTCGGTCTCGAAGAAGCGCGCGGCCGATTCCAGCTGGCCCTCCTTCTTCTGCCTGAAGGCTTCGGCGCGCGCCTTGCGATAGGCTTCGCGGCTGGCGACGATGCGCTCGAACAGGCGCTTGCCTTCGGGGTCGTTGGCCATCGCTTCCTGCACCTCCTTCTGCAGCTGGTTGGCGCGCTCGGAAGACTTGGTGACGGCGTCGAGGAAGAACTGTTCGGTCGCCGGATCGCTCGCCTTGGCGACGGAAATGGTGCGCGCCGCGTTGACCTCGATGATCGCCTTCCATTCCTGCAGCAGGTTCGACTTGCGGATGCCGTCGCGGGTCAGCTGGTGGGTCATCTCGTTGGCAGTGTGGGTAGTGGACAGCGCCACCGCCACCAGCGCCAGCATCAGGGCCAGCACGGCCCCGAAACCCAGGGCCAGCAGGCTGCGGATTTTCATCTTCTCGAGTTTCATGGATAGTCTCATCTCATCAGGCAAGGATAGTGGCATGCGCTGGGCATGCCTGGACCGCCGGCTGGGGCCGGTCTTTACTGATGAGTATCCTGTTTCCGCACGGCATGTAAATGCCTGGGCGGTTTATGCGTGATAAATACAACGCTTCGTTAGCGCGGCGTTAACGACAGTTGGTGGCCGGCCTGTGACAGCCGGTCAACGCGCACTCCGGCCGCGCGTGCCGGCACGCGGCGAGCGCGGCGGCGGGGTCTGGTCGGCCAGTTCGACCTTTTCCAGCGGTTCGGGCGCCGGTCCGTGCAGCACCTTGCCCTCGATGTCGAAGCGCGAGGCGTGGCAGGGGCAGTCCCAGGAACGCTCGGCTGAGTTCCAGTGCACGGCGCAGCCGAGGTGGGTGCACTTGGCCGAAACCGCGTGCAGGCCGCCCTGGGCGTCGCGGTAGACCGCGATCTTGCGCAGGCCGTCGCGCACCACCGCGCCTTCTCCGGCGGCGATTTCCTGGACCGAGTCGACGTCGCCGCCGGTCAGCCATTCGCCGTAGCGCGCCATGGTATTGGCCTGCTCGTGCGCGAAGTCGCTCAGGCCGTGCACTGGTTTGCGCGAAGGGTCGTAGAGCGCGGTCCACGGATTCTCGCGGCCGCCGATCAGGTCGGTGACGAGCATGGCGCCGATGGTGCAGTGGGTCATGCCGTTACCGGAGTCGCCCGTGATCAGGTAGACGTTGTCGTCGTCCATCGGGTTGCGGCCGAGGTAGGCCAGGCCGTCGGACGGCTCCATCACCTCGCCCGACCAGCGGTAGGCGACCGCCCCTGCCATCGGGAAGTGCTCGCGGGTCCAGCGTTCGATCTCGTCGTAGCGGTGCTCGGGATGGTCGTCCTGGCCGGTCTTGTGGTCGGCGCCGCCGACCACCAGGATGTCGTGGTCCGCCGCCGCATCCGGGGTTTCCAGGCGCACGTAGTAGTACGGGTCGCCGGTGTCCCACAGCAGGATGCGCGGCAGCGCGCCGCGCGGCACCCGCATGCCGACCACGTAGGTGCGGTAGCCGGCCTGCTTGGTGTGCATCACCACGCGGTCGTTGAAGGGCGTGTGGGTGGCCAGCACCACGTGGCGGGCGCGGATCTCGCCGTGGTCGGTGGAGACGGTCTGCTGCTCCTGGTCGCCGCGCACGCGGTGCGCGTGGGTGGAACCGTGGATCCGGCCGCCGAGGCGCTCGATGGCCCGCGCCAGGCCGGCCAGGTATTTGAGCGGGTGGAACTGGGCCTGGTTGGCATAACGCACGGCGGGGCCGGTATCGAAAGGCAGGCCGGGCACGCCGGGCAGGAATTCCGTCGCCACGCCGGCGCGCCGGGCGCTCTGGTATTCCTTCTCGAGGTCCTTGAAGCCGTTGCCGGGCAGAGCGTACAGGTAGCCGTCGAGGCGCTCGAATTCGCAGTCGATGTTCTCCTGCACCGCGATCGATTCGACCAGGTCGATGGCGCTGGCATGGCTGTCCGCCACCAGGCGCGCGTTGGCGGCGCCGAACTTGTCTTCGATGTAGGTGTACCACTCGTCCGGCGGGAACAGGTGGGCGGTGGTGCGCCCGGTCTCGCCGGCGCCGATGCCGAGGGCATCGATCACCGCGACGCTGCGGCCCTCCCTGGCGAGCAGGTAGGCGGTGGTGAGACCGGCGATGCCGGCGCCGATCACGCAGACCTCGGTATCGAGGTCACCGGACAGGGGAGAGCAGGCCGGGACTTCGACGGTGTCGAGCCAGACCGATACCGAAGCGCCGTTGGTGGAAGCAGTCATGTCGCATCCTTTCTGAGCAGGGGCGCCGCAGGAAGGCATAACGGCGGCGCGCGTCGATCAATCCGGGAACAGTCTACTGTGCCGTGCAAAAGCCCGTAGCACGATGGCAGACCCCCGGGCCTTGCATTGCCGTCCTGCTCATCGGTAACACCGCCAAATTGTCGTGGCAAACGTCTTTATGTGGCGTAGAATCAATTTTGATTGCCAAAAAGAATTTAGTTCCGGAGCCGACCATGGACCTCACCCTCCCGCCCGAAGTGCGCGCGCCGAGCGCCATGAAACTGTCCGAATTGATCGGCTCGCTGAGCTATGCGCTCGACATCACCGAAGGCCAGCCGCCGGGACATTGTGTGCGCGTATGCTGGATCGGCATGCACATCGGCCGCGCCGCCGGCCTGCCCGAGGAGCAGCTGTGGGAGCTCTACTACACCCTGCTGCTGAAGGACCTCGGCTGCAGCAGCAATGCAGCGCGCATCTGTGAGCTCTACCTGACCGACGACCTGGATTTCAAGCGCGACTTCAAGCTTGTGGGCGACAGCCTGCCGCAAGTGCTGTCCTTCGTGCTGAGCCATACGGGCCTGAAGGCGGGCCTGGCCGAGCGCTTCCGCAGCGTGATGACGATCCTGCGCGACGGTCCCGCGATTGCCCAGGACCTGATTGCCACCCGCTGCCAGCGCGGCGCGGAAATCGCGCGGCTGCTGCGCTTTCCCACCGGCGTCTCGTGCGGCATCTACTCGCTCGACGAACACTTCGACGGCAAGGGCAAGCCCGATCGCCTGGCGGGCGAAGCGATCCCCGTGTACGCGCGCATCGCGCTGCTGGCCCAGGTGATCGACGTATTCCACACGGCCGCGGGCCGCGACCAGGCGTTGCGCGAAGCACGCGGCCGTGCCGGCAGCTGGTTCGATCCTCGCCTGGTACGCGCCTTCGAGGAGGCGGCGGCCGAACCGAGGTTCTGGCAGGTGCTGGCTTCGCAGGAGGTCGACCAGGCCGTGTTCGCGCTCGAACCGGCGGGACGCGAAGTCGCACTCGACGACGACTACCTGGACGACATCGCGACCGCCTTCGGCCAGGTCGTGGACGCCAAGAGTCCGTACACGAGCGGGCACAGCGCGCGGGTGGCGCTCTATACCGATATGATCGCCGAATCGCTTGGCTTGAGCAGCCAGCGCCGCCGCTGGCTCAAACGTGGCGCGCTGCTGCACGACGTCGGCAAGCTGGGCGTCAGTAACAGCGTGCTGGACAAGGCCGGCACGCTCGACCGCGACGAATGGGCGGCGGTGCGCCAGCATGCCGCCTATACCGAGACCATCCTCGGCCGCATCGGCGCGTTTTCCGAACTGGCTGCCATCGCCGGCGCCCACCACGAGCGCCTGGACGGCACCGGATATCCGCGCGGTTTGAAGGAAGACGCAATCCCGATCGAAACCCGCATCATCACCACCGCCGACATCTTCGATGCGATCACGGCGGAACGCCCCTACCGCGGCGCGATCCCGCTGGAGCAGGCGCTGGGCATGATGGAAAAGACGGTGGGCAGCGCGCTCGATCCGGCCTGCTTTGCCGCCCTGAAGAGCGCCATTGCGCGCACGCCTTTTCCCCTCTAGATTCATTAGCATTGCTTATATAACGAACAGCTTTATAAGCTTTTCTTCTGAATCCCGCAGGTCGCCCGATCTCATGAAATCCGTTTGTCATAGCAAGATTTGACAAACATGGCGTGTCAAGTAAAGACAAAATGCCTCCCACACAACATCACACAGTTTTGGGAGACGACATGAACGAGAAGACGGCAGGGCAGCAGCGCAGGCGCACCGCGATCGCGGCGGGCGTGGCGGTATTCATGATGGGCCAAGGTAGTCCGGCATGGGCGCAGGAACCCATCGAGACCCAGACCGTGGTGGTGACCGGCGTACGCGCCGCCCTCGAACAGTCGCTGCGCCAGAAGCGCAATGCCGACGCCGTGGTCGAGGTGGTCACCGCCGAGGATATCGGCAAGATGCCGGACAAGAACGTGGCCGACGCCATCCAGCGCCTGCCGGGCGTGAACACGCAATCCTCGGCCGGCGGCGAAGGCGGTTTCGGCGAGAACGACCGCGTCAGCCTGCGCGGCACCAGCCCCAGCCTGCAGCAGACCCTGTTCAACGGCCACGCGATCAGCACCGGCGACTGGTTCCTGCTGAACCAGATCGGCGGCAACGTCGGCCGCTCCAGCAGCTTCTCGCTGCTGCCTTCCGAACTGGTGGGCTCGATCGTGGTGCAGAAAAGCCCGACCGCCGACCTGGTGGAAGGCGGCGTCTCCGGCGCCATCAACGTCATCACCCGCCGCCCGCTCGACCTGCGCAAGCCGCTGACCGTGGAAGGCTCGGTCCAGGCCAACTACAATGACCTGTCCGACAAGGCCGAGCCGCACCTGTCGGCCCTGGTGGGCTGGAAGAACCCGGCCAACAACGTCGGCGTGCTGCTGCAGGGCTTTTCCGAAAAGGCCACGGTGCGCCGCGACGGCCAGGAGATCCTCGGCTATACCCCGATCAGCCCGACCAGCGCGGCCGCCGTCGCGAATCCGGCGCTGCGCGGCGTGGTGCTGCCGACCTTTATCGGCGCCAGCCTGTTCGAGCAGACCAAGAAGCGCCAGGGCGGCGCCTTCGACATCGAATTTCGCCCGCAGCGCGGCACCAGCATCGATCTGAACGGCTTCTACTCGAAGCTCGAAGCCCCGCACCTGAACACCAACTGGCTGGCCGCGCCGGCCAACTCGATCAACAGCCTGAACCTGATCCCGCAAAACCCGGTGGTCAGGAACGGCACCCTGGTGGGCGCCGCCTTTACCCGCAACGCGGGCGAGGTCGACAACATCTACCGCCCGGACGCCGGCGGCGAATCCTGGTACCTCGACCTGAACGGCAAGACCAGGGTCAGCGATCAGCTCAGCTTGTCCGGCAAGCTCGGCAAGACCCACGGCGTGGGCTGGGACCGCGACGACGTCTTCTACCAGAACAACGTCGACGGTGGCATGGTCTATGCGCTGAACGGCCTGGCGCCGGCCTCGGTGAGTTACCCGGGCGGGGACACCACGTCGCCGGGCAGCACCGCCTGGGCCGGCGGCGGCGAGGCGCAGTCGGTGGACCAGGAAAAATACGCCCAGGTCGACGGCGAATGGCGCCTGCAGCACGCCAACGTACAGGCGCTCCGCTTCGGCGCGCGCTGGACCGACCACCACCGCAGCGCCGAACACCCGCTCGAAACCCGTCCCGGTCCGAACGGCTTCACCGCGCCGGGGCCTGCCTGGTCCGGCCAGATGTACCCGTCCGACTTTGCCAAGAACCT
Source organism: Massilia sp. BHUDP2 (assembly GCF_046236355.1). Taxonomy (NCBI): domain Bacteria; kingdom Pseudomonadati; phylum Pseudomonadota; class Betaproteobacteria; order Burkholderiales; family Oxalobacteraceae; genus Massilia; species Massilia sp. BHUDP2. Next base: position 75,183 of record NZ_JBJUVW010000003.1, on the reverse strand, counting down.
GGGCGGCAACCTGTCCTCGAACTACTTCAAGTACGACGGCGCGGCACTCGGTGCCTGGGGCGCGGCCCCGGGCAACCGCCTGCTCGACTACACCCTGCGCCACAACTGGATGGACGAGTTCCAGGTCGGCGAAAAAACCTTTGCCCTGTACGCGATGGCGGACTTCGGCGGCGCCGGCTGGAGCGGCAACGTCGGCCTGCGCGCCATCGAGACGCGCCAGACCACGGTGGTGAACCTGCCGGGCGGTCCGAACGCCATCACGGGCTCGGCCTTCGGTCCCTACACCCCGACCACCTTCAAGCGCAGCTACCGCGACTACCTGCCGAGCGCCAACCTGAAAGTCGAGCTGGCGCCGGACCTGACCCTGCGCACCGCGCTGGCCAAGACCATCGCGCGGCCGGACTATTCCGCGCTGGGCGGCTCGGTCTCGCTCAACGACGACGCCCTGAGCGGCAGCGGCGGCAACGTCAACCTCGACCCGGTGCGCGCCACCAACTTCGACGTCGGCGTGGAGTGGTACTACGCGCCCAAGGCGCTGCTGTCGGCCGGCTTCTTCTACATGGACTTCCGTTCCATCGTGGCCCAGGGCACCTCGACTGGCACCTACTACAACAACAAGCGCGGCGCGCAGACGGTGTACCAGATCACCTCGCCCTTCAACACCACCGGCAGCAACAAGGGGATCGAGCTGAGCTGGCAGCAGCCCCTGTGGAACAACTTCGGCACCCTGGTGAACTACACCCATGCCGACGGCAAGCTGGATGACGGCGGCGAGCTGCTCAACTCCTCGAAGAACACCTGGAACCTCACCGGCTACTTCGAGAACGAGCGCTTCTCGGCGCGCCTGGCCTACAACTACCGGTCGAAGTACAAGGCCGGCGTGGACCGCGGCGCCAGCCAGCATGTGGACAGCCAGCCCTCGCTGGCGGCCTCGCTCAACGTCAAGCTCACCGAGCAGCTGACCCTGACCTTCGACGCGCTGAACCTCACCGACGAGACCATCAAGATGTATGCCGAGAACGAGGACCGCCCGCGCGCGTTCTACTCGAACGGCCGTACCTTCTACATCGGCCTGCGCGGCAAGCTGTAAGCCTCGGTTGCAAGCAACATCCGGCCGGGGGCAGGCCCGCCCCGGCCGCAGCGGAAACACGACCATGATCCCGAATACGGACCGCAAGCCAGGCGGCGCGGCGATCGCCATCGCTTGGGAATGTCTGAGCAACTACACGCGCGACGACGCGTTCAGCGCACGCCTCACGCTGCGCAACGATGCAAGCGACCCCATCGCCCCCGGCTGGGCATTGTGCTTCAACACCTGCCGCAAGGTGATCGCCGCCAGCGTCAACACCGGTTTCGCGATCGACCACGTCAACGGCGACCTGTTCCGCCTGAGCATGCCCGGCGGGGCCGCCTGGCTGCCGGGCGAGACCTACACGGTGGAATACGAGGCACTGCATTGGGCGATCAGCATTACCGACGCGCCGCTCGGCTTCTACCTGCTGCCCGGCGACGGCGCAGCGCCGCTCGACCTGGGCGACCCCGAGATCGCACCCTTCGCCCGACCCGAGCAGCGTCACCGCATGCGCGGCGACCTGTTGCCGACCGCCGATGCGGCCTGGCGTTTCGGACAGAACGCCGCGCTGCACCTGCTGCCGGACAGCCAGGTGGGCCGCATCACACCGCGTCCGCAGTCGGCGCGTTTCGACGGCCGTTCCTGCCTGCTGTCGCGCCACGCGCCGCTGAGCTACGCGCCGGCCCTGGGGAACGAAGCCTCGCTGCTGGCGGCGATGCTGGGCGGCCTGCCCGGCGCCGTGCCGGACGCTTGCGCCGGGATCGTCCTTGAAATCGGCGAGGTGGAAGACATGGCCGGAACGGAGGCCTACCTGCTCGACATCGTGCCGGGCCAGGTACGCATCCGCGGCACCAGCGCGCACGGCGTCTTCAACGGGATCCAGAGCCTGGCCCAGCTGCTCTCGCCACAAGGCGTGCTGCCGGCCGGCCAGGTCGTGGATGCGCCGCGCTTCGGCTACCGCGGCATGATGCTCGACGTCGCCCGCCACTTCGCCGGCGTGAGCACGGTGCTGCGCCTGCTCGACTGCATGGCCGCCTACAAGCTGAACCGCTTCCACTTCCACCTGACCGACGACGAAGGCTGGCGCCTGGCGATCGGCGCGCTGCCGGAACTGACCGCCGTCGGCGCACGCCGCGGCGTCTCGCTCGATGGCAGCCCATGCCTGCCGCCGTCGTTCGGCTCGGGCGCCGACATCGAGGCCTCCGCCGGCAGCGGCTTTTACACGGCATCGGAATTCATCGCCATCCTGCGCCATGCCCATGCGCGCCACATCGAGGTCATCCCGGAGTTCAACATGCCGGGCCATGCGCGCGCCGCGGTGACCGCGATGCGCGTGCGTTACCAGCGCCTCCTCGAGGCGGACGACAGGGAAGGGGCGCAAGCCTACTTGCTGAGCGACCCGGACGACGCTTCCCGCTACGAGTCGGTGCAGCTGTGGCACGACAACGTGATCTGCATCGCGCTGCCCTCGGTGGACCGCTTCATCGATACCGTGGTGGGCGAGGTCTGCATGCTGTACCGCGAGGCCGGCGTGCCGCTGCGGGTGATCCATACCGGCGGCGACGAAGTGCCCCCGGGCGCCTGGCTCGGCTCGCCGCGCTGCCGCGCGCTGATGCAGGAGCGCGGCTGGACGGACGTGCAGCAGCTGCACGACGACTTCCTGGAACGCTGCCGCGCGATCCTGGCGCGCCATGGCGTGGAATTCGCCGGCTGGGACGAAACCGCCCTGGTGCGCGAAGGCGAGCGCCTGCTGCCCAATCCCCGCTTCGCCGGGCCGGACTTCCACGTCTACGTCTGGAACAATGCCTGGGGCTCGGGACAGGAAGACTGCGCCCAGCGCCTGGCCAATGCCGGCTACGACGTGGTGCTGTCGAATGCCGCCAACCTGTACTTCGACCTGGCCTATGCCAAGCACCCGCAGGAACCCGGCTACTACTGGGCCGGCTTCGTCGGCACCCGCCATGCCTTCGGCTTCTGCCCGCTCGATGCCGGCGCGATGCCCGCCGTCGATCCAATGGGGCGAGTGCCCGAAGGCGTCGCGCTGCACGCGCTGGATGCCGCGGGACGTGCCCGCATCGCCGGCCTGCAGGGCCAGCTGTGGGGCGAGAACGCGCGCTCCCGGGCGCGCCTCGAATACCTGGCATTGCCGCGCCTGATCGCGCTGGCCGAGCGGGCCTGGGCGCCGGATCCCGGCTGGCAGGACGTCGCCGACACGCAGCAACGCACCGCCCTGGCGCTGCGCGACTGGAACGAATTCGCCAACCGCCTTGGCCAGCGCGAGCTGCCGCGCCTGGACCGCGCGCGCCGGCCCTGGGACTACCGCCTGCCGCCGCCCGGCGCCGTACTGCGCGCGGGTTTCCTGCATGCGAATGTTGCCCTGCCGGGCCTGGCCGTGCATTACACTCTGGATGGGCTGGCGCCCCAGGCGGACAGTCCGCGCTGGGATCGCCCGGTGCCGCTCGAGGGGGCACGCGAGGTGAGGTTGGCCAGTTTCGACACCCGCGGCCGCGCCAGCCGCATCGTGACCCTGAACGTGGAACAGTCATGAACCCTGTCAACGAACTCGCTCGCGCCGCCTTGCCGGCCGCCACCCGGCACCCGCTGGCCTGGGTCCCCACCCTCTACCTGGCCCAGGGCCTGCCCTTCTATGCGGTGGCGCTGGTGGCCGGCCTGATGTACAAGTCGATGGGCGTGCCCAACGAGCAGATCGCGCGCTGGACCGGCCTGCTCGGCCTGGCCTGGGTGTTCAAGGCCTTGTGGAGTCCCTTCCTGGAACTGGCGCGCAGCAGGCGCGGCGTGGTCGTGTGCTTCCAGCTGGCGGGCGGCTTCGCGATGGCCGCCATCGCCCTGGTCTTGCAGCTGTCGGGCTGGTTCGCCCTGTCGATCCTGCTGTTCGCGGTGGTGGCGCTGGCGTCGAGCACGCACGACATCTGCGCCGACGGGATCTATATTTCCAGCCTGAGCGAGCGCCAGCAGGCCGCCTATGCGGGCTGGCAGGGCGCCTTCTTCAATGCGGCAAAATTCCTGTCGATGGGCGGCCTGGTGATGCTGGCCGGTTTCCTCGAGGAGCGCATGGGGCCGGGCCCGGCCTGGGCCACGGTGTTCGGGCTGCTTGGCGCCCTGATGGCCGGCCTGGGCCTGTACCACCTGTGGGCGCTGCCCGATACGCCTGGCGCCGTGCGTCCCGCAGGCGCGCGCAGCGTGGCCGCCACCCTGCTCGACGTGATCCGCGACTTTTTCGCCAAGCCCGGCATCTGGATGGCGATCCTGTTCATTATCCTGTTCCGCGCCGGAGAAGGGCAGATCCAGACCATCGGCCCGCTGTTCCTGCGCGATGCGCGCGAAGTCGGCGGCCTGGGCTTGAGCACCGCCCAGGTGGGCGCCGTGTACGGCACCGCCGGCACCATTGCCTTCCTGGCGGGCAGCATCGCCGGCGGCTACTTCACCGCCGCGCTGGGCCTGAAACGCGCCATGCCTTTCCTGATCGTCGCCATGAACTTGCCGAACGCGGTGTTCTGGTACCTGAGCGCGGCGCAGCCGGCGTCGCTCGGCGTCATCGCGGCCGGGCTGGGCGTGGAAATGTTCGGTTACGGCTTCGGCTTCGTCGGGGTGATCCTGTTCATCATGCAGGTGGTCGCCAGCGGCCCTTACCAGACCGCCCACTACGCGCTCGGCACCGGCTTCATGCAGCTCGGCTTCGTGCTGTTCAAGATGGTCAGCGGCGATATCCAGGCGGCGCTGGGCTACCAGGTGTTCTTCCTGTGGGTGCTGGTGTCGGCGCTGCCGGTGCTGGTGCTGAGCCGCTTCGTGTGGAACGCTCCCCCTAGCGCTTCTTGATCGGCAGCGCCAGCAGCCCGCGCCACTTGCCGGCGCAGCCTTCCGCGGACCGGTCCCGCTCGACCTTCTGGATGTGCGGGCGGGTGCTGTCGAAGCGCCACACCGACTGTTTGTCGAGCCAGTCCTCGTACATCGAGCGGAAGCGCGGCCACTCGTGGTGGAAATCCAGGCAGGCATAGGTGCCGGCCGGTAGCACGCGCATGCCCAGCGCCTTGTCCGATACGTCGCCGGTATGCCCGAAGTCGTAGCAGTATTCGCTCTCGCCGGTGAAGCCCGGATCCTCGTCGAACACGCCGTACCAGGGCGCGCCGTGGGCGATGCCGTCCAGGCGTTCGCGCTCGCAGATGAAGGTGTTGCAGGCGATCGACAGCGCCGTGCCGGACTGGCCGAAGAAGCGCTGGTAGCGCAGGGTCACTGCCGGCAGCGAGCGCAGCTCGATGCGGGCGGCAATGCTGCCAGGCTCGGGCGGGCAGTAGGGCGCCAGGATCACGTCCAGGTTGGACGGTTCGGCGACGAAGAAGCTGACGTCGCTCTCGCGCCCGACCTGCTGGTCCATGTAGGCACGCCAGCCGCCCTCGCGCCAGGCCTTGGCCGACATCGCGAACTGCTGCTTGAAGGCCTTGGCGAAGGCTGCGTTCGATGGAAAGCCGCAATCCTGGGCGATGCGCACGACCGGCACGTCCGGTTCGTGGCGCAACTGGTGGGCGGCACGGCGCAGGCGCCGCTTGCGCTGGTACTCCACCGCCGAAAAGCCGGTCAGCTCACGGAAGATGCGGTCGAAGTGGTAGCTGGAATAGCTGGCCGAAGCCGCCAGGCCGTCGAGGGCCAGCGGCTCGCCGACCGAGTCGAGCATCAGGTCCATGACTTCGTACAGGCGCGATACGCGCGATGGCGCCTTGACGGTCATCGTGCGGGAAGCGGAGCTGGAAGAAGCGGACGAAAACGACAGGACATCGCGTGACGAGCTTGCTGTTATTACAGCGATTATGCGGCCAAACACGATGTCATGGCGAAATATGTGCGGCGCTGGTGCAACACCAGCGCAACACATGCATATCCTCAAGCGCCGAAGGGCTGGTAGGCCACTCCGTTGGCGATCAGCTCGGCCACCGCCGCGCGGTTTTCGGCGCTCTCGCTGAACTGGGCCAGCAGCGACGGCACATCGACCAGTTTCCTGTCGAGGGCATTGAGCCAGAACTCGTAACCGGCCTGCTCCGGATCGCGGTCGAGGATGTTGCGGTACAGCCTGGTGACCAGCTCGGCATTGCTCGGCGCGGCCCCATACAGCTGGACGAATTCCTGCGAGCGCACGAAGTTGTCGGCAATCTCGGTCAGGCTGCTGCCGCGGTCCATCGCCGCAATCCAGAATCCCAGTCCGCCTTCGTCGGCCGCGCGGTCGAAGGCGGCGCGGTAGATGCGGTAGGCCTGGCCGGCGATGCCGTCCGGCCCGGTGTCGAGGGCGAGGGCGCCGTCGGCGAATACCAGGCGCTCGATGCCGAGCAGGCGGTCCCTGCCTTCGTTGACGCCGGGGCGCAGGTCGGACACGACCATGTCCTGGGCGTCCGGCGACAGGCGTTCCACCTTGTACTGGCTGCGCGTGCCGCCGAACAGCGCAGCGTCGATACCGTCGCCGCCGTCGAGCACGTCATAGCCGCCGCCCCCGTTCAGCACGTCGTTGCCGGCGCCGCCGCGTAGCATGTCCTCGTGCATGGTGCCGGTCAAGCGATCGGCACCATCGCCGCCCCGGGTGCTCTGTCCGAGAGTGCCGCCTTGCGGATCGAAATTGAACACGATGTTCTCGCGCGTCAGCGCGGACTTGGCGACGTCGCGCAGGGTCAGCACGTCCTGGAAGGAAGATGCGCCGTCCGTGCCCGCGCGGACCTGCAGGACGGTGTCGGCGCCGCGCTGCACGAATTGCAGGCTGCCGCCCGGTGCGAACGGATTGCCGGACGGGATCGCGACCAGCTGGTCGACCCGGAGCAAGTCGCCTTCGGCGCCGGCCGCGAAATCGGTGATCGTCACCGAGGCGCCGGTCGCGGCCCGGGACAGCTCATAGGAGTCGCGCCCGCTGCCCCCGGTCAGCTGCAGGGTGGCCGTCGAGGCGCCGTCCAGCGCGAGGAAGAAGGCGTCGTCGCCCTCGCCGCCATCGAAGCGGCCGCCGCCTGCGATGAACAGCAGGTCGTTCCCGGCCTCGCCGAACACCTGGTCGCTGCCGTTCCCGCCGGTATGGATCTGGTCGTCGCCGTCGCCGCCGCGCAGGATGTTGTTCCCGAAACGGTCTTCCATGGTGTCGTTGCCGGCGCCGCCGAGCAGTTCGTCGTCGCCCGCTTCGCCGTTCAGGACGTCGTTGCCGCTGCCGCCTTCGAGGCGGTCGCTGCCGTCGCCCCCGAACAGGTAATCGTTGCCCCCGTCGCCATGCAGCTGGTCGGCGCCGCCACCGCCGAACAACTGGTCGTCGCCGTCGCCGCCGCGCAGGATGTCGTCGAGCGCCCCGCCGGCCAGCACGTCGCCGGCCGCGGTCCCGGTCAACACCAGGCCGGGTCCGGCGGAGTCAAGCACGGGACGGGCGTTGTCGGTGAAATTCGCGGCCGTGAAGTCGGCCACGCGGCGGTTCTCGAACACCACCCGGCTTGCCCAGGCCTGGGGGCCGGCGGCGCCGTCCGCATCGAACTGGAGCACGACGTGGCTGCCCTCCTGGACCAGGCGCGCATGGCCGGAGGCGCCAAAGGGATTGCTGCTGCGATCGCCGTTGTAGAACGAGTACAGGTCCACCACGTCGCCGCCGGCGCCGGTCTGGAAGTCGGTGATCGTGAGGAGCGGCCACTTGCTGCCGCCCCAGACGAACCCGTAAGTGTCGATGCCGGCGCCGCCGCTCACCTGCAGCGGACGGCCATCGACGGCGAGGGAGCGGACAATCAGCCGGTCGTTGCCGCCGCCCATGTCGACCAGCAGCGGCGCCCGGTTGGCGGGGCTGCCGGAGGCGTCGACCGTTACTTCGTCATCACCCAGGCCGCCCAGCACGGTCCGGACCGCGCTGCCGGCCAGCAGCCGGTCATTGCCGTCGCCCCCGTCGAGGGTGCTTCCTGCCGGCCGGTCCAGCAGGGGCCGCATGCCGTCCAGCAGGTCGTCGCCGTCGCCGCCGCTCAGGTAGTCGTCGCCGGCGGCGTCGCTCAGGCTGTCGTTGCCGGCGCCGCCCTCGAGCCGATCGTTGCCGGCGCCGCCTTCCAGCACGTCGTCGCCCGCCTCACCATACAGCAGGTCGTCGCCGCTGCCGCCGAGCAGACGGTCGTTGCCGCCGCCGCCGCGCAGCGTATCCCTGCCGTCGCCGCCGAAGATCTCGTCGCCGATGCCGGGCGTGCTCTCGTCGCCCCCGATCAGCAGGTCGTCGCCGGCGCCGCCATCGATGCGGTCGGCGCCGTCACCGCCGTCGATGACGTCGTCGAGCGCGCCGCCGAACAGGACGTCGGCGCCCGCGGTGCCGGTCAGGTTCAGGCCCCTGGTGCCGCCCTGCGGATCGAATCCTCCCGTGAAGCTGGCGGAAGTCAGGGAGGCGAGCGATACATTGGCGAGCGTGAGCGCCAGCCGGGGGCCCTCGGGGCCGGCGGCGCCATCGCGGTCGACATGGATGGTGACATCGGCGCCTTGTTGCGCCGCCTTCAGGTAGCCGGCCTGGAACGGATTGCCGCTGAAATTCTGGGGCAGCAATTTGCGCAGGTCGAGCTGGTCGCCCGCGCCGAAATCCAGGATCCTCACCGCCGCGCCCTGCGAGAAGTAGCCGAACTCGAAGATGTCGGCGCCTTCTCCGCCGCTGGCGAGCACGTCGATCGGCTGGCCTGCTTCCCTGATGACGATGGTGTCGTTGCCGGCATCGCCGGACAGGGTGACGGTGTGGCCGGCGCTGGCGTAGCTCGGCATCTCGAGCACCAGGGTATCGTCGCCGGTCCCGCCGAACAGGCGGTCGTTGCCGCGTCCGCCGCTGACCAGGAGATCCTTGCCCGCGCCGCCTTCGAGCAGGGCATTGCCGAAGCTGCCGGCCGACAACTGGTCGTTGCCTTCTCCGCCGCGCAGGATGTCTTCGCCGCCGCCGCTGCTCAAGCTGTCGTCGCCATCGCCGCCCTCGAGCAGGTCGTTGCCCTCGCCGCCGGACAGCTTGTCGTCGCCGCCGAGCCCGCGCAGGGTATCGTCGAAGGCGGTGCCGGCCATGATGTCCGCGCCGGCCGTCCCGCTCCAGACCAGGCCGATTGTCCCGCCGAGCGGATTGTAGCCATCGACGAAATTGGTCTGAACCAGCTGCGCGGGCGTGACGCCGGCCAGCGTCACCACGGTGAGATAACTGCCGCTCGTCTCGTGGCGTAGCTGAAGCAGGGTGTCGGCGCCCGACGCCAGCAGGCGGAGACTGCCGTCATCGAAGGGGTTGCGGGTCGCGTAGCGGGCGGCGATCGCCCTGAGGTCGATCAGGTCGCCGCCGGCGCCGGGCGTGAAATCCGTGATGGTGACGTCGGGGATGCGGTCATGTGAAGCGCCGCTCAAGATGAAGATGTCGCTGCCTGCGCCACCGGAGACCGTGCTGGTTCCGGTATGCGTGCCGGACAGGGCCAGGGTGATCTTGTCCGTGCCGTCGCCGCCGTTGATGCGGGTCGCTCCATTCGTGCCGAAGCGGTAGTCGACGGTGATCGAATCGTCTCCCGCACCGCCGATGAACTCGCTGCCGGCGTTGCCGACCAGCCGGTCGTTGCCGGCGCCGCCATCGAGCAGGTCGGCGCCAGCTGCCAGGTCGCTGAGCAGGTAGTCGTTGCCTTCTCCGCCGCGCAGAATGTTGTTGCCGGTGTTCCCGGACAGTCTGTCGTCGCCGTCCCCACCCTCGAGCAGGTCGTCGCCTTCTCCTCCTGCCAGGCTGTCGTCGCCGGCGTCGCCGTACAGCTGGTCGTTGCCGCCACGACCGTCGAGTGTGTCGTCGCCTTCGCCTCCCCACAGCTTGTCGTCGCCGGCGCCGCCGTCGATCCGGTCCAAACCCGCGCCGCCGTACAGCATGTCGTTGCCGTCATAGCCATTGAGCGTGTCATCGCCGGCGCCGCCGTCGATGGTGTCGTCCAGCTTGCTGCCGTGCAAGGTGTCGCCCTCGTCCGTGCCTGCCAGGTTCAACGCGACCGGGCTGAAGTAAAAGAATGATCTGAACAAGGGCGTGCCGTCGCCGGCCAGGTTGCCGGAAAGGTCAGCGACGGCGCCGGGGCTGAACGCGACCTCGTAGTAGCGGCCGTAGGGCAGCCCAGGCGGCAGCTGGATGCCGATGGTGGCTCCCGCATGGGTGACCGCGGGATTGCCGACCAGGGCAATCGTGACGATGTGCTGGCCGTTGCTGCTGAGTGTCACGCTGGCATCCGGCGCCAGCTTGATGGCTTCGCTGAAGGTGTAGCTCAGCAGACCATTTACCGGAGCGCCGTTCTCCGGCGTCGGCAACAGCGTGGGCGCGGTGGTGTCGGCCGTGTCGGCGGCGCTGCCCGACATCGTTCCGGTATGAAGGAGTGCGGACGGGCGGGCGAATGGACGCATGGCTCGAAAAATGAATGTGAAGCGGTAAATATGGACGATTTGACAGTGCCTGTCCATACCACATGCATAAATCCCGCGGCCGGATGGCTTCCCTTGCCGGCGCGGTTTGTTATGCTAGCGGCTTCGCCTGGCGGCGCCGTGCCGCCCGGCCACCCATGCAATCAAGGAGCAGAACGATGGTCTCGCTGCAGGAGCAGTTGCTGAAAGCCGGCCTGGTGGACAAGAAGAAGGTCCAGAAGGTCAACCAGGACAAGAGCAAGCAGAAAAAGATCGAGCGCCGTACCGGCACCGAGTCGGTCAACGAAGCGCGTGAGGCGGCGCTGGAAATGCAGCGCAAGAATGCCGAGCGGGCGCGCGAGCTGAATGCCCAGCGCGACGCCGAGGCCGCGCAGAAGGCGGTGAAGGCGCAGATCGCCCAGCTGGTGGAGCAGAACCGCCAGCCGCGCGCCAGGAACGGCAAGGGCGACATCGCCTACAACTTCACGCACGGCAGCAAGATCGAGCGCATCTACGTCTCCGATCAGGTGCAGCAGCACCTGGTGGCGGGCCGGCTGGTGATCGTGTTCCTGAAGGGGAACTACGAACTGGTGCCGAAGGTGATCGGCGAGAAGATCGCCGAGCGCGACCCGGGCAGCGTCATCCAGGTCAAGCAGGCCACTGCCCAGGTGGAGGAGGACGATCCCTACGCGGACTTCAAGATTCCGGACGACTTCACCTGGTAAGCGCCTTGAATCGCTATTGAACAGCTATATTTGACGATTTTGAGTTAAACTTACAACGTCTCGTATTTGTAGCGGGATACTCATCAGATCACTGTTCAACGGCGGGTCATATGAACGACAGAATGCATCAAGAGCGGGGCGAGGGCCGCGAAGTCACCTATCGCAGCGGGGTCGCGGCGCGCCTGGCGGGCTTGCCCGTGGAGACGCTGCGCGTCTGGGAGCGGCGCTATGCGCTGTCGGACACCCAGCGTTCGGCGCATGGCCAGCGCCTCTACACGGCCGAGCAGGTAAGGCGCCTCGGCCTGCTGAAGCAGCTGGTCGACCTGGGACACCCGATCGGCGTCCTGACCGGGCTGCCGGTGGAGCGGCTGGAAGAGATGATCGCCCCGAACGCGGCGCGTGCGGCCGAAGTCAGCGGGCCGATGCGCACGCTGGTGGTCGGCGAGAGCCTGGTGCGCCGCATCGCCGCCAGCGGCCGCGACGGGCGCGCGCTGCAGGTGCAGCGCCACTGCGCCCGGCTCGACCAGGTGCCCTCGCTGGGAGACGGCATGGCGCTGGACGTGCTGCTGATCGAAGCCTCGGAACTCGACCAAGCCTCGGTGGCGCAGGTGGCGGCGGCGCGCGACATCACCCGTCCGCAAGCGACCGTGGTGCTGTACCGCTTCTGCGGCAGCGCCACCATCCGCGCACTGCGCGCCCAGGGCTGCCTGGTGGCGCGCGTGCCGGCCGAGATCGGCGAGCTGGTGCTGCTGTGCCGTTCGGCGTTGGCGGGGCAGGGCCTGCCGGCGTCCGAGCCCGCGGGCGAACCGGTGGCGCCACGCCGCTTCGATGACCAGGCGCTGGCGGCCATCACGGCGGCCGGCAACCGCCTGCCCTGCGAATGCCCGCGCCACCTGTCGGACATCCTGATGATGGTCGGCAGCTTCGAGCGCTACAGCGCGCAATGCGCTGCCCGCAACCAGGAAGACGCACGCCTGCACCGCGAACTCGAGCTGGCCTCGGGCCGCGCCCGCATGGTGCTGGAAACGGCGATGGAAAGGCTGGCGCTGGCGGAAGGCTTGCCCATGCCGGGCAAGCAGGCCTGAATCCACTGCGCAAGCTTTTGCAGCGGTAAGGTGCGGGAGGATGGCAGCGATCCGTGTTCCAATACGGATTGCGGGTCATACCCGTCCCGGTGCGGTACATTGCCGGGACGTGGCTGGCCCTTCCGTCCAAAGGAGCCCAGCATGGCAGACGCGTTCAAAGCCGGCGACAAGGTGCAATGGCAATCGTCGCAAGGGACGGTGCACGGCACCGTCAAGAAGAAACTGACATCCCCCACCGAGATCAAGGGCCACCACGTGGCCGCCTCGCGCGAGCACCCCGAATACCTGGTCGTCAGCGACAAGACCGGCGCCGAGGCGGCGCACAAGGCGGACGCGCTCAAGAAGGCTTGAAGCCCGGGCGGCGCGTCCGGCAGGAGCGGATCGGGCGGCTATAATCGTCCTTTTCCTGTCCTGTTCGATGACGATCGATTGGTTCTCTCCGGCGCAGTGCGTCGGCTACGCTGCGTTCGCCCTCGGCGTCGCTTCCTTCCTGCAGAGGAACGACCGCCGCTTCAAGATCTTCATGGCGGCCGAGTGCCTCGCCTACATCGTCCATTTCGCGCTGCTCGGCAGGCCGACGGCGGTCGCCAGTTCGACCATGTCGCTGCTGCGCTCGGTGCTCTCGCTGTACACGCGCTCGATCTGGGTGGCCCTGTTCGTCGTCGCCGCCAACCTGGCCCTGGGCCTGGCGCTAGCCACGCGCCCCAGCGACTGGCTGCCGCTGGGGGCCTCCTGCATCGGCACCCTGGCCCTGTTCCTGCTGGAAGGCGTGCGCATGCGCCTGGCAATGCTGTGCGGGACCGTGCTGTGGATCGTGAACAACGTGATCGCCGGTTCGGTCGGCGGCACGGCGCTGGAAGTGGTGATCGCCGCGGTGAACATCATGACGATCCGGCGCATGTTGCGCGAGGCGCAGGCAGCGCCGGACGCCTGAACGATGGCGCCGCCGTTCAGTGCGGCGGCGAGCTGCTTGCGCCGGCGCTGCCCGCCCGGCCACTCATGGGAAGCTGTTCGGGCGGCGTGCCATCCTTGAACAACTGGCGCAGTTGCTGGCGCAGCTCGGGCGTATCGCTGTGGTGGTGCACCGACACCGCGTGTTGCACCGCGGCCTGCAACAGCTCGTCCTCGCTGTCGGCCGAGATGGCGACCGAACAATGCATGTCGCTCGGGAACTCCCGGCAATCGATGAATTTGCGTGTCATGATCGACTCCTGTCGTGAGAATGAGCGCGTTCAGGCGGCAGCGCTCGCGGCCGGACGGATGTTCTGGTTGGCGCGGAACACATTGTCGGGATCGTATTTCTGCTTGATCTCGGCCAGCCGCTGGTAGTTGGCGCCGTAGGCATCGGGCGTGCGCTCGCTCTCGTCCTGCGGCATGAAATTCACGTAGACGCCCCCGCTTGCGTAGGGCGCGGCATCCCTGAAGAAATCGCGGGCCCAGGCAATGCAGCGCGCGTCGTCGGCGGGATCGTCCCAGCGGGTGTGCACGTTCATCACATACAAGGCGTCGCGGTGCGGATAGGCCATCGCTTGCGGCGGTGGCGCCGATGCCTGCGCGCCCAGCAATCCGAGGAAGATCTCGCACTGCGGCGTCGGCAGCATGCCGGCATGGCGCATGACCACGTCGATGGCTTCATCGCTCAGCCGGGCGAAATTATGCGATTTCCAGTAATTGCGCGCACCCGGCGTCAGCAAGGGGTCGAAGATCTGCTGCCATGCGGTGTAAGGCATGGGGCTGACGTGCATGCCCAGCGGTTCCCCCAGCTTGCCGATGCGCGCGATTGCCGCATCCACCGATGCGCCGCGCGACGGCGAGAACACCGGCAGCACCAGCACGTCCTGGCCGTGCGCCTCGGTCGGCAGGAAGGGCAGCGGGGGCGCCTTGCGCAGCACCGCCCACACCGTCATGTCGGCGGGCATGGCGTCGACGGCATCGCGGTATTGCATCAGGATCGTCCTGGCCTGGGCGGACGGGAACACGATCAGCCCGGCCGTGATTTCCGGCCCCACCGGGTGCAGCCGGAATTCGAAGCGCGTGACCACGCCGAAGTTGCCGCCGCCTCCACGGATAGCCCAGAACAGGTCCGGGTACTCGGTCTCGCTTACGTGCAGGCGCTGGGCGTCGGCCGTGACCATCTCGGCCGACAGCAGGTTGTCGGCCGCCAGGCCCAGCGTGCGGCTGAGCCAGCCGAAGCCCCCTCCCAGCGTCAGTCCGGCCACCCCGGTGGTGGAATTGATTCCCAGAGGCGTGGCCAGCCCATAGGACTGGGCTTCGTGGTCGAAATCGCGCAGGCTGGCCCCGCCTTCCACCCAGGCGCGGCGCTGCCTGGCGTCGACCTGGACCGAGCGCATGCCGGACAGGTCGATCACCAGTCCGTCCTCGCACAGGGCGCTGCCGGCGATGTTGTGCCCGCCGCCGCGCACGGCGAGGGGAAGCCCGTGCTTGCGCGCGTAGTCCAGCGCGGCGCGTACGTCCGCCGTGCCGGCGCAGCGTACGATGATGGCCGGATGCCGGTCGATCATCGCGTTCCAGACCGTGCGGGCGGCGTCGTAGCCCGCGTCGCCCGCTTGCAGGATGTCTCCTCGAATCGCACCCTTCAGCTCATTGAATTGCCCATTCGTCAGCGTATTCATCGCATCTCCCGGACGCGTGGTTGAAAGCCCTCCATTCATGATAGGAAGGCGGGGCGGGCTGACGCAAGCAGAGCAGGCCCGCTTATGTCCGCGGCCCGAGGATCACCAGCGCAATGCCGCCGATGATGGCGATCGATGCGGACAGCAGCCGCAGCGTGAGCGGCTCGTCCAGGAAGGCGACGCCGCCCAGGGCGGCGATCACGGGAACGCTCAGCTGCACCGCCGCCGCGCTGGTCGACTTCAGGAAGGGCAGCGCCGTGTACCAGATCGCGTAGCCGACGCCCGAGGTCAGCGCGCTGGACAGGAAGGCATACCCGCTCCCCGCCGGGTCGAACGCGGCCCCGCCCAGCAGCAGGAGGCTCAGCGCCAGCGCCATCGGTACGGCAAGCAGGAAGTTCCCCGCGGTGACCTGGAGGGCGTCGCCCGCGCCCTTGCCGCGCACCGAATAGATGCCCCAGGCCGCGCCGGCGCCCAGCATGAGCAGGGCGCTTGCCAGCGGCGGCGCGGACAGGCCGGGCAGCAGCAGGCCGACCAGGCCGGCGCCGGCAAGCAGCAAGCCGGCCAGCTGCGCCGGGCGCAGGCGCTCGCCCGAGCACAGCCCGTAAGCGATCATCGTCGTCTGCACGGCGCCGAACAGGATCAGTGCACCGGCCGCGGCGGGCAAGTGAAGATAGGCGAAGGAAAAGCCGGCTGCATAGGCGAACAGGGCCAGCGCGGACAGCAAGCTGCCCTTGCCCGCCCTGGCGCCGCCGCGCAGCCTGACCAGCACCCAGAGCATGAGCGCGCCCGACAGCAGGCGCACGGTCGTGAAACTGGCGGCATCGATATGCGAGCGGGATAGGGCGGCCCGGCACAGCAGGGAGTTGCCCGCGAATGCGGCCAGTGCCAGTACCGTCAGGACGACGACGCGCGCATGCGACATGGAGAAGCTCCTGCTGTGGAGTGGTTATACTGGACGAAGCCGGGTTGGCGCGCAAGGCATGTGCTGCGCCGACGCTGGCCCAGCTGGATTGTCCAGTGGTAAGCTATTCATGTTGTCACTTCCCACCTGAAGGAATCCTATGAAACCGCTGTTCTCCTCCGACGAAGAAGCGAACGCAGCACCCACCGCGCCTGCACCCACGCTGGCACCGCTGCTGGATCCTGCACCCATGCCGGACGCGCTGCCGGCATTGCGTCCGGAGGCGAGCGCGGCCCCCATCGTCCGGGTCGATGTCTCCGGCATCGACGACAAGGCCATCGAGGCCCTGGGCGGTTCCACCGGCGCGGGCGTGGCGAAGGTCTCGGCCAAGCTGCTCGGCACCGTGCGTGCATCCGACGCCGATGTGTTCGGCACGCAGCTGAACGAACTGATCGCCACCTCCAAGGGCCTGGACCCGGCCAAGCTTCGGTCTGGCGGCCTGGTGTCGCGCCTGACGAACATGTTCGGCTCGGTCAAGGAAAAGATGCTGTCGCAGTACCAGGTGGTCGAATCGCGCATGGACACCCTGGTCACGGAGATGACGCGGCATGCCAACGTGCACCGGGCGCGGATCCAGGATTTCGACGAGATGTACAAGGGCCTGGAACAGTACTACCAGGGCCTGGATGCCGACGTGAAGAAGGGCGAGGAATGGGCTTCGCGCCTGCGCCAGGCGGTCGCGCAGCAGGCCGCGCCGGCCAATGCCTTCGAGGCGCAGCAGGCCACCGAGCTCAAGCGTCGTCTGGAGCGCCTCGAAAAGCGCATCGACGACCTGAAGCGCGCCATGCTGATGGCCACGCAGATGGTGCCGCAGATCCGCCTGTCGCAAGACAATGCGCGGGCCCTGACGGACACCTTCACGGACATCGTCAACGTCTCGATTCCGGCCTGGCGCAACGTGTTCTCGCTCTACCTGCTGCAACTGGAGGCCAAGCAGAGCGCCGCGGTCGCCAACGCCGCCTACGACGCCACCGACGCGGCCTTCCGCGCCCAGGCCGACATGCTGCTGGAAAATACCGAGACCGTGGCCCGCGCCAAGCAGCGCTCGCTGGTCAGCCTGGAAACCGCCCAGCACGTGCAGACGCAGCTGGTGACCGCCTTCGACAAGCTCGAGCAGATCTCGAACGAAGGCCAGCAGCGCCGCCAGGCCGAGCTGCCGAAACTGCAGGAGCTGGAGCGCGAGCTGATTGCGCGCTTTTCGCCCACCGGCGCTTGAATCCCATGTTCACCTCATAAGGAAAAGGAAAGTCCATGTCGACGACGCTCCACACTGGCCACCGCATCAACCTCGAAAAAACCGCGCCGGGCCTGAAGCGCGTGCGTATCGGCCTCGGATGGAAGGTCAACGCGGTCGAGGGGCAGCCATTCGACCTCGACGCGTCGGTATTCCTGTGCAGGCGGGATGCGAGCGACCACCCGGTCATGATCAGCAACGCCCACTTCGTGTACTACAACCACGCCACCTCTCCGGACGGCGCGGTCGTGCACTCGGGCGACAACCGGACCGGCGACAAGGATGGCGACGACGAAGTCATCACCGTCGACCTGGCCAAGGTCGAGGCGGAAGTGGTGGAGATGCCGATCGTCGTGACCATCCACGATGCCGATGTGCGCAAGCAGACCTTCGGCATGGTCACCGACGCCTACGTCAAGGTGTACAACGACGAGACCGGCGAGACGATCGCGGAATACGACCTCGACGAAGACTATGCGGACAAGACCGCGCTGCAGTTCGGCTCGCTGTACCGCAAGGATGGCGAATGGCGCTTCCAGGCCGTCGGCGCCGGCTTCAAGCTGAATCTGGCGACCTTCATCCGCAAGCTCGGCGGCACCGTCTGAGGAGCACGCGCTCCTGCTCGATGCCGGGTAGCCGATGACACAGCAAACGCCCAAGGCATTCGACTTCGGCGCGGAGCCCGAGCTCCCCGCCGAGCCGGCCGGCGCTGCCTTGGCGCCGCAGGCCTTCGATTTCGGCGATGCCGGGCAGCCCGCTGCCGCGCCGCCGGCCGGCAACAACCCACCCAGGGCGCTGTCCTTCGACGATCTTCCCGCGGCGCCGGCCTCCGCCGTGCCCGCGAAAGCCGCGGCCAGGGTGCTGTTCGAGAGCGAGGATCATCCGGCGGTGCGCGATGCGCTGGCGATCGCGCACGCCGATTATCCGGCCTTGTCCGAACACGCCGGTCAGCGCCTGGCCGCGCTGTTTCGCCGCATCCTGCCGCTGAAGCTGCCGGTGGTCGCGGAGTGGGCGGAAGGGCCATTGATGGAGCAGGCCGCGCTGCTCCAGCCCATCACCGAGCTGGTGCTGAGATTCACCCAGATGGCGGTGCCCGCGCAGCTCGAGGCCGCACTGGAGAGCACCAGGGCGCCGGCAGGCGTGTTCGACAAGCTGTTCCGCCGCCCGAAGTCGCCCTCCCAGTACAAGACGGAGCTGGCTTCGAGCCGTGCGCAGCTGCTGCAGCTCATCGCCGACAGCGACGCCGCCGTGCGCGCTCTGGAGGAGTCGGCGCGCAAGCTGGGCCTGCATGCGGCGGTGCTCGCCATCGTGTCGAAGCTGGCAGGTGGCGCGACGGACGCGAGCCTGTCGGACGCCCTGGTGCAGCGCCGCACCCTGATCCAGCAGGCGGTGCGCCAGGCCGAGCTGTCGATCCTGCAGATGGGACAGGTGCGCCAGCAGGCCGCCGAGCTGGTCGGCCAGGTGTCGTCCTTCCTGACGGTGACCTTGCCGGCGCTGGAGATGGCGCAGGCGCAGGGCGGCGCCGGGAAAAATAGTGGCTAGCAAGCAACACTAGGGTGGTCCGAGTCATGGCGCGTGCTAGCATTGGCAGGCCACTCGTCCATCGTTCGCGGTCCTGACGGCCGCCCGCCGACATGCCCCGACTCGCCGTCTTATTGCTGTTGAGCTTGTTTTTCCTGTCGTCCGTGCCGGGGCGCGCCGCCACGTATGTTTATCTACGTCCGGAGTGGGGGGATACCGGGCGTGATCCCTACGGTGTCGCCTTGCTGAAACTGGCATTTGCCAAGGCGGGTGTCTGCCATACGCTGGTGTACAGCGAGCAGCCCATGAAGCAGGCGCGTGCATTGGCGGAACTTGCACGCGATTCCGGCAAGCTCGATATCATGATTACGATGACCGCACCGGACCGCAAAGCCTCCCTGCTGGAAGTCCCGGTGCCGTTGACCAAGGGCATGCTCGGCTGGCGCATCGCGCTGGTGCGCAAGGACCGCCTGCATCAGTTCGCCGACGTACACTCGGCCGAGCAACTGAAGCGATTCGTCGCGGGGCAGGGCCACGACTGGCCGGATACCGCGATCCTGCGCGCCAGCGGTTTGCCGGTGGAAACCTCTTCGACCTATCCAGGCATGTTCAAGATGCTCGACGCCGGGCGCATCGATTATTTTCCGCGCGCGGTGCAACAGGTCTTCGACGAGCACGAGGCCTATCCGGCCCTGGCGGTCGAACCGCATATCGTCCTGCGTTATCCGACCGACGCCTACTTTTTCGTCAACCCGCGCAAGCGTGGCCTGGCGGACGAGGTGCGGCGCGGGCTGGAAACGGCACAGGCCGACGGTTCCTTCGATCGTTTGTTCTACAGCTATTTCGCAGCGCAGATCGCCGCTGCCGACCTGGAGCGGCGGCGGGTCATCGACCTGCCCAATCCCATGCACGCCAGCGCGCTGGCGCCGGCGCGCGGCAGCCAGTGGTTCTCGCTCACGGAGTTGCGC
This sequence comes from Massilia sp. BHUDP2, assembly GCF_046236355.1. Classification (NCBI taxonomy): domain Bacteria; kingdom Pseudomonadati; phylum Pseudomonadota; class Betaproteobacteria; order Burkholderiales; family Oxalobacteraceae; genus Massilia; species Massilia sp. BHUDP2. The sequence continues at coordinate 55,600 of NZ_JBJUVW010000003.1, read as the reverse complement.
AAGCCCGCCTTCCTCGCCGCGGCCCGCGGACGGGCGCGTCCGCCGGCGCTTGCCGATGCCTGCCCGGCGCTGCACCGGCCCTTGCGATAACGCCGCCAGTCGTGTGACTGGTCGCGGCCAAGCGGCGCTATCATCACCGATAAATACTGATGAGCTTTCGGAGGGACCGGTGAAACCGTCCAAGTCCTATATTGCCCCGCTCGCCCTGGCGCTGGCCTGCTGCGCCGTGCTGCCGGTGCGGGCGCAGCAGAGCGCCGCCCTCGACTATGGCGAGGCGTGGCGCCGGTTGCAGGCGCGTTCGGGCGCGGTGCGCGGCGCCGAGCTCGACCATCAAGCCAGGCAATTGCAGGCCGAGGCGCTGCGCCGCATCGACGGACCGGACCTGCGTCTGAACGGATTCGCCGGACGGCTCTCGACCTCGCTGAATATCGATACCGGCCGCCTGGCGCAATCCCTGGAGCCGGCCCTGCAACCGGTGCTCGAGGTGCTGCCGCCGCTGCCCGGGCTGGCCTTGCCGGAACTGCCCGCCAGCCTGGAGACCGAGCGCACCTTCACGGTCCGCTCGCTCGGCCTGGCCTCGGTCTGGCCCCTGTACACCGGCGGACGCCTGGACGCGCTCAAGGAGGTGGCCGCCGGCCGCGCCGCCGAGGCCGCCGCTGGCGTGCAGACGGCGCAGGACGAAGCGGCGCTGCTGCTGGCGCAGCGCTACTTCGGCGTCCAGCTGGCGCGCCATGCGGTCCGCCTGCGCCGCGCGGCGCTGGCGGTGGCGCACGAACACCAGGAGATGGCGCGCAAGCTCGAGCGGACCGGCTTGATCGCACGTGTCGAACGCCTGAAGGCCGACGTCGCCGTCGACAAGGCCGCGCGCGAGGCGGCCAAGGCCGCCAGCGACGCCGAGGTCGCCGAGCTGGCCCTGCGCCGCCTGCTGGGCGAGGAGCAGGCGGTCGAGCCCGCAACGCCGCTGTTCGTGCACGCGCAGCCCGTCGGTTCGCTGGCCTCGTTCGTGGAGGCCGCCATGCACGCGAATGCCGCCTGGAAGCAGATCGACAGCAAGCGTGCCCAGGCGGCCGCCAATCTCAAGCTGCAGGGCAAGGCCTTCAGCCCGACCCTGGTCGGCATCGCCAACTACAACCTGAACCGCGGCGGGGCGGCGCGCGCCAACTGGCTGGTGGGGGTGGCCCTGAGCATGCCGCTGGTGGACCGGGTCGATCGTGCGCGCCTGACGGCCGCCGCCCGGCTCGAACAGCAGCGCGTCGAAGCGGCCGCGGACCAGGCCGGGCGCGATATCCCGACCCTGGCCGAAACCCAGTGGCGCGCCATGGAAGATGCGCGCCAGCACTACCTGGCAACGACCTCGACGATCGAGCTGGCGCGCGAAGGCCTGAGGCTGGCGCAGGTGTCGTTCCGCAACGGCCAGGCGACCACGGCCGACGTCGACGACGCTTCCCTGAACCTGACCAAGGCCGGGATCGAGCGCACCCAGGCCGCCCACGATTATGTGCTGGCGCTGGCGCGCCTGCTCGCCACCGCCGGCCGGCCCGAGCGCCTGGCGGAGCATGCGCGCTCCGCTCCCCACCAGCTCGATCCCGAAAAGGAGTCCAACCGATGAGCGAGACAAGCCGCAAGAAACGCGTGCCGGCCATACTGGCCGGCGCGCTGGTCCTGGGCCTGCTGGCCTGGGGCCTGGTACGCGCCTTCCAGCCGGTGCCCGAGGCGCTGCAGGGGCAGATCGAAGCGCAGGAAGTCAATGTGTCGTCCAAGGTCCCCGGGCGCGTCGGCCGGGTGCACGTGCAGCTGGGACAGGCGGTGAGCCGTGGCCAGCTGCTGTTCGAGCTGGACAGTCCGGAAGTGCGCGCCAAGCTCGATCAGGCGCAGGCGGCGCGCGACGCCGCAGCCGCCGTGGCGCGCAAGGCGCAGGCGGGCGCGCGGCCCGAGGAGATCGTCGCCGCGCGCGCCAACTGGGAACGCGCCGAGGCCGGTGCGCGGCTGGCCGAGCTGACCGACAGGCGGGTCGCGGCGATGGTGGCCGAAGGCGTGCTGGCGCGCCAGAAGGGCGACGACGCCCGCGCCCAGGCGCGCGCGGCGCGCGAGCTGGCGACCGCCGCGCGCGCCCAGTACGAGCTGGCGCGCCAGGGCGCGCGGAGCGAGGACAAGCAGGCGGCGCAGGCCCAGGCGCGCCAGGTGGATGGGGTGGTGGCGGAAGCCGACGCGGCCCTGGCCGAGACGCGCATCCTGGCGCCGACCGCCGGCGAGGTGAGCAAGCTGGCGATCCAGGCCGGCGAACTGGCGCCGCAAGGCTTTCCGGTGGTGACCCTGGTCGACCTCGACGACGTCTGGGCCGTGCTGGCGGTCCGCGAGGACATATTCAAGCCCTTCGCCAAGGGAAGCTTGCACCGCGGCTATGTGCCGGCGCTGAAGGCGGGCGCCGATTTCAAGGTCGAGACCGTATCTGCCTTGCCGGCCTTTGCCACCTGGCGCGCCGCGCGCCCCGGCGGCACCGACCTGCGCACCTTCGAGCTGCGGCTGCGGCCCACGGCGCCGCTGCCGGGCCTGCGCCCCGGGATGACGGTGGTGTTCGAGCGCTGAGCCGCCCATGCCCGCTCCCGCCGCTTCCGCCTGGTCGGCCTCGCTCGCGCGCGAGTGGGCGCGCCTGCGCGCCGACCGCTGGGACCTGGCGATGCTGGGCTGGATTCCCTTGGCCTTGTACTTCCTGACCTGGTGGATTTTTTCCGCCGGCATCGCCCGCGACTTGCCGCTGGCGGTGCGCGACCTCGACCAGTCCGCGCAGTCGCGCAGCCTGGTGCGCATGCTGGACCAGTCGCCGGGGCTGCGTCCGCTGCCGGTTGCCAGCGATGCCGAGGCGCTGGCGGCGCTGCGCGCCGGCGAGGTGTTCGGGGTCGTCTCGATCCCGGCGCACATGGGAGAGCGCCTGGCGCGCGGCGAAGCGCTCGGCCTGCAATGGGCCTACAACGCCCAGTACCCATCCCATACCGGCGCGATGACGCGCGACGTGCGCGCCGTGGTGGCGACCATGTCGGCCGGCGCCGAGCTGCAGGGGCGCGCCAGGCGCGGCGCCGGCCCGGTGCAGGCCGCCCAGCAGGTCGAGCCGGTCGCCACCCGCGCGGTGGCGCTGTTCAACGAGAACGGCAGCATGGTCCCGGCGCTGGCGCTGCCGGCCGTGTGGAGCCTGCTGCACATCTGCGCCACCCTGGCCGCGCTGACCGCGATCGGGCGCGAACTGCGCGCCGCCAGCGTGCCCGACTGGCTGGCCACGGCCCAGGGGCGGCCGGCGGTGGCCTTGCTGTCCAAGCTGGCGATCCCGGCAGTGGTCTTCCTGCTGCACGCGGCCCTGGTGGTCGCCGGTTTCGGCGCGCTGCTGGGCTGGCCGGTGCTGGGCAGCATCCCGGCGATGACGCTCGGCACCGTCCTGTTCGTCGCGGCCTGCCTGGCCCTGGGCACCTGCATCGTCGCCTTCTCCGGCTCGCTGCGCTCGGCGCTGTCGGCCTGCGCCTTCGTCACCGCGCCGGCCTTCGCCTTTTCCGGCCAGGGCTTTCCGACCCTGGCGATGCCGGCCGCGGCGCGCCTGTGGGCCGAGGCGCTGCCGCTGACCCATTTCCTAGGTTTGGTGAACAACACCTGGCTGGCGGGCGCGCCGCTGCGCTTCAGCGCCGGCGCGCTGGCGGCGCTGGCCGGCTTCAGCGCCGTGCTGGGTGCGGCCGGCTACCTGCGGCTGGCCGCGCGCATGCGCCAGCCCGACAGCTGGGGCAAGACATGAGCGGCCTGGCGTCCGCGTACCAGGCCTGGCGCCTCACCTGGCGCGCGATCCTGGGCGACAAGGCGGCGCTGCTGCTGCTGTTCATCTCGGGCATCGTGTATTCCTTCTTCTATCCCTGGCCCTACAGCGGCGAAATCGTGCGCCGGGTGCCGGTGGCGGTGGTCGACCAGGATGGCTCGGCCCTGTCGCGCCAGCTGATCCGTTGGACCGGGGCCCATCCGGGCTTGAGCGTGGCCGGCGTCACCACCCGCCCCGAGCAGGCCCAGGAATGGATCTGGCGCGGCGACGCCGCAGGCGTGATGATCATTCCCGCCGATTTCAGCGGCAAGCTGCTGGCCGGCAGGCAGCCGGAGGTCGAGGTGGGCGGCAGCGGCGCCTATCCGCTGCTGAACAAGGTGGCGCTCAACGGCCTGGCCGAAGTGGTGGGTACGCTGTCGGCCGGCATCGAGCTCAAGCGCCTGGGCGCGGGCACGCCGTCGGCGCAGCAGGCGGCCGCGCAGCGCCAGCCCTTGTCGGTCGAGCCCCTGCCGATGTTCAATGTCAGCGAAGGCTATGCCTCGTACATCGTCCCAGGCGTGGTGGTGCTGCTGATGCAGCAGACCTTCCTGCTCGGGATCGGCCTGTTGTTCGGCAGCTGGGCCAGCGCCAGGGCCTTCCCCTATGCGGCGGGCACCGCCGCCTATGCCGGCGCGCTCGCCGCGTTTGCCAGCGTCGTGCTGCTCAATGCCGCGTACTACTTCGGCTTCGTGTTCTGGTGGCAGGACTATCCGCGCGGCGGCAACCCGTTGGCCACCCTGGTGCTGAGCCTGCTGTACAGCGTCTGCGTGGCCGCGCTCGGGATCTTCATGGGCCTGTTCTTCCGTACCCGCGAGCGCAGCGTCCAGCTGCTGGTGGCCAGCTCGATGCCGGTGCTGTTCCTGGCGGGCCTGGCCTGGCCCGCCAGCGCCTTGCCGTGGCCGCTGCAAGGGCTGCGCTGGCTGCTGCCCTCGACCGCCGCGATCCAGGGTTTCATCGCGGCCAACCAGATGGGCGCTTCGCTGGCCGAACTGCGCCGTGAAGTGCTGGCCCTGGCGGGCCTGGCGCTGCTGTTCATCGTGCTGGGCCTGCGCAGCTGGCGCCGGCGTGGGCAGGGGATGACCTAGGCTACCAGGGTAATACGCTGCCGTCCCAGGACCGGAAGCTGCCACTGTTGGCAGGCGTGAGCGCATCGAGCACGCGCAGCAGATCGGCGGCGGCGTCCTGCGCCGGGCGTCCGATGCTGTCGCCGCGGAAGGGCCGCGACAGGTTTGAAGCGACCGTTCCCGGGTGCAGCGCTACCAGCACCGCGTCCTTGTGGCTGCGCGCCACTTCGATGGCGGCGGTCCTGACCAGCATGTTGAGGGCGGCCTTGGACGCCCGGTAGCTGTACCAGCCGCCAAGCCGGTTGTCGCCGATGCTGCCCACCTTCGCCGACAGCATGGCCACGATGGCGCGTTCCTTCGCCAGCAGCGGGACAAAGTGGCGCATCAGCAGGGCGGGCCCGAAGGCGTTGGCCTGGAAGGTCGCCAGCAGCTGCGCATAATGCAGGTCGGCCAGGCGTTTTTCTGGCATGAAGTCGGCGCCGTGAAGGAGTCCAGCCGCATTGATGATCAGGTGGTAGCGCGGCCCGTCCGCCAGCGCGCGCGCCGCCTGCGCGATGCTGTCCTCGTCGGCGAAATCGAGGGGCGGCGTCGAGTGGCGGTGCAGGGCGCGCACCGAGGCGCAGCGCGGGGTAGCGCCGAGCAAATCGACAAAGGCGGCCCCGATCGCCCCGGAAGCGCCTACCACCAGGGCATGGAAGCCGTCGGGAAGGCTGTTCATCGCCATGCGCTCAATCGAGCGCCAGCCAGATCTCGTTGCGCCGCATGAACCAGGGCGTCATCGGGCCGTCGTAGCGGGACAGCACCGGCTCGCCCTGCCAGGCAATCCCGGCCTCCCGCATGGCTTCCTGGAGCCTGGCCAGGTTCTGGTCATAGTTCGACTGGGACCAGAAGCCGGAATAGCGGATCACCGCGATCCGCTTGGGCGGCATGTCGCGCAACCTGATGCGCGAATCGAGGGGTTCGGGCGCGTTCGCCGCGCTGACGCCCGCCGGCAGGACGAACTGGACCAGGAAGCCGTCCTGGCTGGCACTTTGCGTCACCGGCGCCGTCATCTCCAGCTTGACGGGCGTGGCCGACTGGGTCACCGGCGCGGTCATGGCCAGCTTGCGCTCGCCCTTGTTCTTGCCGAAGATATAGCCGGCCAGGATGGGAAAGGCGCGGTCGCCGGCGTCGCTCCCGGGACCCGGCACCACCACCTCGGCGACGGCATAGCCGGCATATTGCCGGATCTCGAAAGCAGGGAAACGCTGCACTATCGTGTAGGAGGGTTCTTCGACCGCGTGGCTGGTCGCCGGCCATATTGCCAGCGCGAGCAGGGCCACCGAGCCGATCAGCCATGCCGCCTGCCCGGGCAGGGCACGGCGGCGGACGTGTGAAACGCGTTTCATGAAAGGCCTCCAGCGCCTGGTGATCGATTGACTACCCAGCTTCATCTTCCGGCGAAACCAGAGGGGTGACAAGCCCGTTCCGGGACCAGGGTAAGCCTGTAGCGGGTCTTGTACGGGTCAAGGTGGGCGCAAAGGCAGAGGTGGAACTCAGGTCACGCCCTGGGCCAGCATGGCGTCGGCCACTTTGACGAACCCGGCAATGTTCGCCCCATCCACATAGCTGATGCTGCCGTCGGCGCGTTTGCCGTATTTCAGGCACGACGCATGGATGCCCTGCATGATTTGCAGCAGGCGGCCGTCGACTTCCTCGCTCGGCCAGGACAGGCGCGCCGCATTCTGGCTCATTTCCAGTCCGGAAGTCGCGACACCGCCGGCGTTGCTGGCCTTGCCCGGCGCGTACAGCACGCCGGCCGCTTCGAATGCTTTTGCGGCCTCGATGGTCGAGGGCATGTTGGCCCCTTCGGCCACGCACAGGACGCCATTGCGGATCAGGACGGCGGCGTCGTCGGCATCCAGCTCGTTCTGGGTAGCGCAGGGCAGCGCCACGTCGACCGGCACATGCCACGGGCGCACACCGGCTTCGAAGCGGGTGCCGGTGCGCTGGGCGTAATCGCCGACGCGGCCATACAGGTGGTTTTTCACCTCCATCAGCACGGCCAGCTTTTCGGTGGTAAAGCCATCCATGTCGATGACCGTGCCGCTCGAATCGGACACGGTGACGACCCTGGCGCCCAGGGCCATTGCCTTTTCCACCGCGTACTGCGCCACATTGCCCGAGCCGGACACGCTCACGCGCAGGCCCTCGAAGGAACGGCCGCGCGTCTTGAGCATCTCCTCGGCAAAGTACACGGTTCCGTAGCCGGTGGCTTCGGGGCGCATCAGCGAACCGCCGAAGCTCAGGCCCTTGCCGGTGAACACGCAGTCGGCGCGATTGCTCAGCTTTTTCATCATGCCGGCCATGTAGCCGACTTCGCGCCCGCCGACGCCGATGTCGCCGGCCGGAACGTCCGTGTCGGCGCCGACATGGCGGAACAGCTCGCTCACGAAGGCCTGGCAGAAGCGCATGACTTCGCCCGGACTCTTGCCCTTGGGGTCGAAGTCGGAACCGCCCTTGCCGCCGCCCATGGGTAGGGTGGTCAAGGCGTTCTTGAAGGTCTGCTCAAAAGCGAGGAACTTCAGTACCGACAGGTTGACGGAAGGGTGGAAACGCAGGCCCCCTTTATACGGGCCGATCGCCATGCTGTGCTGGATCCGGTAGCCGCGGTTCACCTGCACCTGTCCATGGTCGTCCACCCACGAGACCCGGAACATCACCACACGATCAGGCTCGACCAGGCGGTCGAGCAGGCCTTGCTCGGCATATCGGGGGTGTTGTTCGATGAAGGGCCACAGGCTCTCCATGACTTCGGTGACGGCCTGCAGGAATTCAGGCTGGCCGGGATTGCGGTCGGCAACGTGCTGCAAAAACTGATGGTCGGACAGGTATTTCATGTGGTTTCCAAGATCGAGAATGTCTGAGTCCAGGCAGCTCCATCGACGACCAGCGTCGACGTGATGCACGGGAGCGGCGAGCGCGACGAAGCTCCGGCGCATTGCCGGTGGCGCGTCGTAGTGCGGCAGGCGTCACCTCGTGGGATCCGCCTCGCCGTATGGAGGGGTGGGTTGGCTACCCGAAGACAGAAACACCGATTTCATGGATCGGTGTCTCGATGTTGTTGTCGGCGCATGCGATGGATGCTCGCGCGCCAGGGGACTATGGTAGCAGAAGCGGCTGCGCGGGGCGATGGGGGCAAGGGCAAGGTCGAGCGCCGGGCAGGAACCTTCCTGAACAGCCCCGACGCCGGAGAGTATTGTTAAAATTCGCTTTGGCTTTTTAACGTCCCTCTGCAGGAGTACACAAATCCTACGTCTTTTGATCAATGCGGCAATACGTACGCCCAAGCTAACGCTCGCCATTGCCTTGCTGCTGCTGGCAGCCCTGGCCGGTACGATGACCTATACCGGTTTCCTGGTGGTCGGGGTGCTGGCCGCTCATCTCGACACGAGCCGGTTCCTGGCGGGACTTCTGCTTGCGGCCCTGTTTGCACGATTCCCATGGATCAGCAAGGGCAAGCTGCGCATCGTCGGCCTCTTGCCCAAACCTGTGCGCCGGCCAATCCTCGCCGGCATTCTCGCACTGTGCCTGCTGAACTTCGTGTGGCTGGGCGACAGCGTGTCCGCGATATTCACGGGCTTTACCCTGGCGTTTCTTCTCGGCTATCCCTGGTTGAGGCGAGTTATGTTCGATCGGATCGTCGCGTCCGTCTCCAGGTTCACCGGCCGACAGCCGGTCAACAAGACCGATGACATGGTGATCGACGGCGAATTCAGGGAAAAGAAGGATTGAAGGTCTGAAACAAAAACGCCACCCGAAGGTGGCGCTTTTGCTGTACGGCTGAGTCTTGGTGACAGCACTACAGCGCCATGTCAGACACTTTTTTCACTTTCCCAGGTTGAACGATGGCAGCCGCGCCTGGAACGAAGTTCTCCAGGCTTGGCGGCGCGATCGCCAGCTGTAGGGTTTCAGCAGTGCTTGCCCAGGTGTCCGCCAGCAGCTGCACATTTTCATTCAGCTTCTTCCCATAGGACGGAACGATGTCGCGAATTTTTTCCTGCCAGGCGGCGGTCTTCATTCGATCCGGGAAAACTCTCTCCAGCAGCGACAGCATGATCGCCGGCGATGTAGAGCCACCTGGTGACGCTCCCAGCAACGCAGACACCGAGCGGTCTTCGGAAACCACCACTTCCGTACCAAGCTTCAGTACGCCGCCCTTGCCGGGCACGTTCTTGATGATCTGCACACGCTGGCCAGCTTGCCATAGACGCCAGTCTTCGTCCTTTGCCTCGGGCATGTAGTGGCGCAGCGCCGCCATTTTTTCTTCCTTGGACAGCTGCAACTGCTCCGCGAGATATTTTACAAGTGCAAACTCATGGACGCCGACTTGAAGTTGCGGAATGATATTGGAGGGCGTGGTCGCCTTCACGATATCGGAGTACTCCCCATTCTTGAGGAATCTGGTGGACCAGGTGGCGAATGGCCCGAACAGCAGCACCGTTTTACCATCCAGGACGCGGGTATCCAGATGCGGCACCGACATCGGTGGCGAACCCGTATCCGCCAGGCCGTACACTTTAGCCAGATGGCGCGAGGCAATTGCCGGATTCTCGGTGACGAGGAATTCGCCGCCGACCGGGAAGCCAGCATACTGTTTCGCTTCAGGAATGCCCGACAACTGTAGCAGCGGCAATGCGGCGCCACCTGCACCGATAAAGACGTGGCGCGCATCGACCGTCTGGACCTTGGAACTGTCCTTGACGTCGAACGCGGACACGCGCCAGGAGCCATCCTCGTTGCGCGTGATCGAGCGGACCTCATGACCGGTCGAGATCTTGCTGCCCACAGTCTGGCCGAGATGCTTGTAGAACTGGCGGGTAATCGCGCCCAGGTTGACGTCGGTGCCGAGCGGCGAACGGGTGGCGGTCACCATCTCGTCCGGTTTGCGGCCTTCCATCATGAGCGGAATCCACTCGGTAATCTTGGCCGGATCTGTGGTCAATTCCATGCCGGCGAACAGCGGCGATGCCTTCAAGGCCGCGACACGCTTGTGCATGAAGTCCCGGTTCTCCTTGCCAAACACCAAGTTCATGTGAGGCGTCGAGTTGATGAACTCGCGCGGATTGCCCAGCACGCCCTTGCGCACCTGATGCGACCAGAATTGGCGCGAGATCTGGAAGTTCTCGTTGATCTCGATCGCCTTGGTAATCTGCACTTGCCCTTTATCGTCCATCGGGGTGTAGTTCAGTTCGCAGAGCGCCGAGTGACCCGTGCCCGCGTTGTTCCAGCCATTGGAACTTTCTTCGGCAACTTTGTCCAAACGTTCGAACACTTCGAATGTCCATGTCGGCTCCAGCTCGGACAGATAGACACCAAGCGTCGCGCTCATGATGCCACCGCCGATCAGCAGCACGTCGACCGTGCGATCTGCCTTGGCGGCACGGAACTGCCCCCCGAATGCAAGCGAGTAGCCGCCGGCCAAGGCTGCGGCGCCGACAGCGGTTCCCATGAACTTGCGCCGGGAGAAGCGCTTGCTGCTGGCAGGCGCTGCTGGATTCTTGCTGGTTTTTTGACTCATTGCGATGAGTCCTCCTGAGAAAGTGAATGCGGCAGGCAGCCGTCGGTCAAGGACGGTGCGCAGACGCGAGCTGACGTATTCGGGTTGACTTTTCTATCAATGGCGAAGTGGTGCTTGTATTCCCTGTTCTTGGAAACTACTGTTTCGCATTGAGCAGAATTCTTTCCAGCGCATGCTTGAAGGCCAGCGCTTCCTGTTCGCTGAACCCATTGAGCAACTGCGCGTAGACCTTGTGGAGCGCCGCGTTGATCTGCGGGCAGAGCGCGACGCCTTTATCGGTCAGGGCAACATTGACCTGGCGACGGTCTTCCAGGTCGCGCACCCTGCGGACGATCCCCTTGGCTTCCAGGCGGTCCAGTAGACGCGACATTGGGCCAGGCTCGATCCCGGCCAGCTGGCAAAACTCGTTGACGGTGCGGGCGCCATGGCGCATCGCACTGATGACCACGACAAACTGCGACGCGGTCAGGTCCAGCGGCAGCATCTCTTTATCGAGCGCTGCAAACAGCGCGTTGCGAGTTTGGCTGATCAGGTAGCCAAGCTGTTCATTGTTGGATTCTTCACATGCAGCCATGGTCTGAAAACGGTTGAACTATATTTGCCTAGGCAAATATGGGCTATTGTGGATTCTCCTTAGGCAATAGTTAACGACCGGAAAACGGCTAGTTAAGTGGAGATGCATGCCTGAACTTGGGAAGCTCGACACGACAGCACGGGGAGCAGCGTCGAGAGCCGCTGTCTAGGGAGGGAGGAGATCGACACCGGGGAAGAACGATCCCGGAAACCAAAACGCCCACTTGCATGAGTGGGCGTTTCGTGAAGCAGAATTCTTGGTGGCCCGGGGCGGAATCGAACCACCGACACAAGGATTTTCAATCCTCTGCTCTACCAACTGAGCTACCAGGCCAAGGGCTCGCATTCTAGCACAAGGCCTGGCGCTGCGGTAGTGCCTGATTGAAATCAGGCCGGAACCCTCATTCGCCCTGCTTGGTCGGCACCAGCCGGTTCATGTCCAGCCCCTGGGCGCGCAGCCGGCCCAGCAGGGCGTCGTAGGCGGCCGGGTCGACCTTCGGCGTGCGCGACAGGATCCACAGGTATTCGCGTTTCGGTTCGCTGACCGCGGCCAGCTGGTAGTCCGGGTCGAGGTCGATCACCCAGTAGTCGCCCCATACCATCGGCAGCCAGGACACGATGGCCGGCGCGAAGCGCACTTCCAGCTTCGGCGAGGTGGCCTCGCCTACCTGGCGCGCCACGGCCTTGGCGTCGTCGGTACTGCCGTCGGCGCGCCGGCAGCGGTTGAGCACGTCCACGCGGCCGTCTTCGCGCAGGCTGTAGGTGGCGGTGGTGAAACCGACGCACTTCTTCTGGAAGTCGTTCGGAAACTTCGCGATCTCGTACCAGGTGCCCATGTAGCGCTTGACGTCGAGCGCGGGAATCGTGGCCAGCGGTTTGGCGCCATCGGCTGCCTGGTCCGCGGCCTGGGCAGGGGACACGGACAAGATCAGCAGGGACAGGATCGGAGCAAGCAGGGAGGTTTTCATCGGCGTTCCCGTGAATGGTCGAGCTCCGATGGTAGCCGACGGAGGCGCAGCCCCGCCGTACGCCAACGCACGGAACCGGCTAGGCGCGCGCGGCGGCGCGCTCGGCGTGGCGGCGTTCGAGTTCCAGCCGCGCGGCCTTGCGCCCCTTGGCTTCCTCGAAGCGGCGGTGTTCGTCGTCGTTAGCGGGCTGCAAGGGCGGCACCGCCACCGGCTTGCGGTCGTCGCCTACCGCCACCATCGTGAAGAAGCAGCTGTTCACGTGGCGCACCACCTTCGAGCGGATGTCCTCGGCGATCACCTTGATCCCGATCTCCATCGAGCTGCGGCCGGCATAGTTTACCGAGGCCAGGAAGGTCACCAGCTCGCCGACGTGGATCGGCTGGCGGAAGGTGACCTGGTCCACGCTCATCGTGACCACGTAGCGGCCGGCATAGCGGCTGGCGCAGGCATAGGCCACCTGGTCGAGCAGCTTGAGGATGGTGCCGCCGTGGACGTTACCGGAGAAGTTGGCCGTGTCAGGGGTCATCAGGACCGTCATCGACAGCTGGTGGGAAGGCAGGTTCATGCAGGACTCGACAGAAGGTAGGATGGCGCTATGGTGCGCCAGAATCGCCGGGCCGGCAATGCCGGCCGGCGGGGTTCAGAACTCTTCCCACTCCTCTTCGGCGGCCTTGCGCTCCGCACCCGGGGGCGGGGCAGGGCGGGCGGCAGGCTTGGCGCGCGCGGCTGGAGGCACGGTTGTGGAGGATTGGGCGGGTGGGGTGGCTGCCCTGGCGATGCGCGGCGCCTCGTCCTTGCGCGGCGCGGCCTTGGCGGCGGTGCCGCGCGCCGGCTTGTCGGCCAGCTTGAAGACCGCGACCAGCTGCGCCAGGCGCGCGGCTTCTTCCTTCATCGATTCGGTCGCGGCCGCCGATTCCTCCACCAGCGTGGCGTTCTGCTGGGTAACGCTGTCCATGTCGGACACCGCGCGGTGCACCTGCTGGATGCCGCTCGCCTGTTCCTTGCTCGAGTCGACGATCTCGCCCATGATCGCGGTCACCCGGCCGATGCTGTCGACGATGCCGTTCATGGTGGCGCCGGCGCGGCCGGCCAGGTCGGCGCCCTGGGACACGCGCAGCGTCGAGTCGTCGATCAGTTCCTTGATTTCCTTCGCGGCCGCCGCCGAGCGCTGGGCCAGGCTGCGCACCTCGCCGGCCACCACGGCAAAGCCGCGTCCCTGTTCGCCGGCGCGCGCCGCTTCCACCGCCGCATTCAGGGCCAGGATATTGGTCTGGAAGGCGATGCCGTCGATGACGCCGATGATGTCGACGATGCGCGCCGACGAGGCGTTGATCGCACCCATGGTGTCCACCAGCTGGCCTACCATGGCGCCGCCCTGCTGCGCCACCGTCGAGGCAGCCACCGCGAGGCCGTTCGCTTCCTCGGCGCTGGCGGCGCTGTGCTGGACCGCGTGCGCCAGCTCGTTCATCGAGGAGGCGGTCTGCTCCAGCGCGGCCGCCTGGCTCTCGGTACGGCGCGACAGCTCCTGCGCCTCGCTCGCCATTGCCTCGCTTGATGCGCCGATGGTCGAGGTGCCGTCGCGCACCTGGCCGACGATCTGCGCCAGGCTGTCGCGCATGCGCAGCAAGGCATACAGCAGGCTGGACTGGTCGCCCGGCCGCAGCGCGACCCGCACGTCCAGCTTGCCGGCGGCGATCTCGCCCGCCACGCGCGCGGCCTCGGCCGGCTCGCCGCCCAGGCGCCGGAACAGCGCGCGCGCGAACAGCATGGACGCCGCGATGCTGCCGGCAAGCGTCAACAGGCACAGGGTCACCAGCATGGTGGTGCTGGCGGCCGCGCCCTCCAGTACGTCCTGCGCCATGGTGTCGATGGCCTTGTGCTGCAGCGCCTGCAGCGCCGTCACCTTGTCCAGGTAGAGCTGGGTGGCCGGCACGAATTCGCGCTCGTACTGGGCCATTGCCTCGCCAGCTTGGCCGTCGGCTTTCAGTTTCATCACCCGGTCGCGGGTCTCGATGTAGCGCCCGCGCGCCTCGGCGATGGCCTCGAACAGCGCCTTTTCCTCCGGCGTGTCGAGCAGTTCGCCGACCTTGTCCTGCAGGACGCTGGTGCGTTGGCTCGACTCGAGGCTTTCGGCCGCGAAGGCCTTGGCCAGTTCCGGATCGCTCGAACGGGCGACCGCGGCGGTGCGCTTGGCCGACACCGAGGTGTTGAGCAGCCATTGCGAAGCCAGGCGCTCCTTGACCAGCGGACGCCGGGTGAGCGCTTCGGTTTCCTCGGACATGAGCTGCAGGCGCCAGATGGCGACCGCGGTGGCAAGGGTCGAGATGATGATGACGAACGCAAACACGATGCGTAACTGGGCGCGGACACTGGACATGGCGTTGGACACTGCGTCTCCCGGTGGCTGGTGGGCTCCATGCCGGTGCGGCCTGTCCCGGTATGGGGCGGCCGGCGGCACGTCGATGAAGCGCGCCCTGGTGTCAGGACGCAATCCATTAACTTAAAGCAAAATATGGACCAGAAGTAATGAAGCGCATCAAAGTTTGCGTGACCAATGTTTCATAACAATTTCCGCATATCGAAGGCTGATTTAAATCGTTCTCCAAGGCCGGCAAAGCGGGTAGGCTCGGCATATGAACAGCGAATTCCCGACCCCATCCGGCTCCGTGCAGTGGCACCTGGGCCCCATCATCGACGCGCTGCGCACGTCGCGCGAATCCACCCACAACATCCGCCACCAGGGACGCGTGCGCGAGCTGCCCTCGCGCGAAGTCCTCACCCAGGTGGTGGGCGGCGTCTCGGCGGCGCTGTTTCCGACCCATTACGGGCGGCCCGACCTGAACGACGAGAGCATCGATTATTTCGTCGGCGATACGCTCAACGTCACGCTCGACCGGCTGGTGGGACAGGTGCGGCGCGCGCTGCGCTTCGCTCCCCAGTTCGAGGAGGCCGACGAGGCCACCCTGGCGGAGCACGCGCAGGCGATCACGCGCGAGTTCGCCGCCAGCCTGCCAGGCATCCGTGCGCTGCTGGTGTCGGACGTGCAGGCCGCGCTGGCCGGCGACCCGGCCGCCAGCTCGGTGGCCGAGATCATGCTGTGCTATCCGGGCACCATCGCCATCCTCTACCACCGGCTGGCGCACTGCCTGCACCGCCTCGGCGTGCCCTTCCTGGCGCGCCTGATCGCCGACATCGGTCATTCGCTGACCGGCATCGACATCCACCCCGCGGCGCACATCGGCGGCAGCTTCTTCATCGACCACGGCACCGGCGTCGTCATCGGCGAGACTGCCATCATCGGCGAGCGGGTGCGCCTGTACCAGGCCGTGACCCTGGGCGCCAAGCGCTTCCCGGTGGACGCCAGCGGCGCACTGGTCAAAGGCGCGCCGCGCCATCCGATCGTCGAGGACGACGTGGTCATCTACGCCGGGGCCACGGTACTGGGACGCATCACGGTGGGCGCCGGCTCGACCATCGGCGGCAATGTCTGGCTGACCCAGAGCGTCCCGCCGGGCAGCAACGTGTCGCAGGCGCAGTCACGTAATATCTGAGGCAGGCAGCCGGTGAGGGCATCGCGCCTTTGCTATCATGGCACGATGTCTATCCTGCTCGTACCCGGCTACATGGCCGACGAAACGCTCTGGGACGACGTGGCCGGAGCGCTCGAGAAGTTCGGGCCGCTCATGCACGCGGACCTGCGCCATGATTCCTCCATCGAAGCGATGGCCGCCCGCGCGCTCGCCAATGCCCCTTGCAGCTTCATCCTGGTCGGCTTCTCGATGGGCGGCTATGTCGCCCGCGAGATCGCGCGCCTGGCGCCCGACCGGGTGCGCGCGCTGGTCCTGGTCGCCACCTCCACGCGTCCCGATACGCCTTCGCTGCGGCAGAGCCGCGGCACGGTCGGCAAGGCCGCGCCCTCGGTGGCCTTCTCGGGCCTGAGCAAGACCGCGATCGCCACTTCGCTGCACCCGAAACAGGCCGCCAACGAGGCCCTGATCGAGCGGGTGCGCGCGATGGGCGTGCGCCTCGGCGGCGAGGTGTTCCGGCGCCAGTCGGCGATCGTGCGTACCAGCGACCGCAAGCGGCTGATCGACATCCGCTGCCCGACCCTGGTCATTGCAGCGGGACAGGACCGCTTGCGTTCGCGCGAGGAAGCCGAGGAGATGCATGCCGGAATCCCCGGCGCCGAATTCGCCCTCATCGAGGACAGCGGCCACATGGTGCCGATCGAGGCGCCGCAGGCGCTGCTGGCGATCGTCGAGCCCTGGCTCGAGAAAGTGACGGCAGCCTAAGCCAGCGCAGAGGCCGACCAGGCGCGCAGGCCGCGGATCGCCTCTTCCTTGAGCTTGGCCTCGATCTCGATGTAGGGCGCGGCCAGGTAGGACGAGGGCATCACCTCGATCAGGTCGGCATGCTGGCGGTCGTTGAAGCCTTCGCGGCCGTTCGAGATGTGCACCAGCTGGTGCGCGGGATCGGCCCAGGTTTCCCGGGCCTTGAGGAGCATGGCGCCCACGCTGGGGTCTTCGTAGCTGTCCAGCTTGTCGTGCACCACGTGGTGGTGGGCGTCGAACACCATCGGTACGCCGGCGCGCATGCAGATCTCGTAGATCTCCTGCGCGCCATACGCGTATTCGTCGTTCTCCAGTCCCAGGCGGCAGCGGATGGCGTCCGGCAGCAGGGCGATGCGCTCGACCAGCGCGTCGGCGCGATTGCCCTTGCCGCCGTGGATCTCGAGCAGGGCCCAGGGCGAGCGCGGCTGCGCCAAGAGGTCCATGATGTCGGCGTGCATCTGCAGGATCTTGACGCTGTTCGCCACCACGCCTTCCGAATCCGAATTCAGCACCACGAACTGGTCCGGGTGCATCACCAGGCGGATGCCGCGTTCCAGCGCGCGCCGGCCCGAACGGCCCAGGGTCGTGGCGAAGGGGGCCAGCACCTCGCGCCCGATGTCTTCGTCGGCGAAGGGGAAAATGGAAGAGGGCAGGCGGTACAGGCGGATGCCCTCGGCCTCGCAGTAGCGCAGCGCCTTGTCCAGGGTCTGGATGTTGTCGCGGTACAGGTCTTCGAGCAGCTTGCGCTGGGCGTCCAGACTGTGCTCGAGCAGGCGCTTGCGCGTGACCGTGCGGTAGCGGACGTCTTTCGATGCGGTGATGCAGACGAGGCCGAGGTTCGGTTGCATGGTGTCCCGTGGTCTGGTGATGGCGCGTCCCAGTCTATCCAAATCGGCTTCCCCGGCGCGTTCGCTTAGGGTTTTCGGACCATGTTTCCGGGACAGCTCAGGGACAGGCTGACGGACGCCCTCGATATCGGAACTTGGGCAGAATGTCCCGACTGGCGGCTGGTGCAGCTGGCCGCACGTCGGCACACCCATGCTCAACAGGAGGATTCCATGACCGATCAGGAACGCAAGCAGCAGGATGCGCAGAACGCGCAACCCGGCAGCCAGCAGTCGGCCACGCGCAGCGACACGCTGGCCGAAGGCGGCGCGCGGCCGGTGAATGCGCCGCCCCGGCCGACCGGCTCGGAGATCGTCGGCGCGGCCGGCGGTACCGATGCCTCGGCAGCGGCGGCACAGTCCGGCAACCGGGGACCGGGTGGGGCGGGCATGCGCCAGCAAGGGGCGGCGGAAGGAATGCCCGGCGCCGCGGGCGGCTCGCTCGGCGGTGGCGGCAGCCCGGCGGCCGGCGCGTCGGGAGCGGGCGGCAATGCGATGGGCGAGGCCGCTTCGGCGGACGACACCCGCACCGGCACCGGCACCTCGTCCGGCCACGGCACCTCGGTGGCCGGCGGCGACCCGAGCAGCGGCGCGACGCCGAACCCGGCCAAGCAGGGTGGCGGAGGCGGGGCCTCGACTTCCTGACGCGTGTGGAAGGTCAGCGCGGGCGGCCGAACACCTGGGTCCAGTAGACGATGCCGCTGCGTTTTTCCGCAGCGACACCGTAGGCCGCGCCCATCTCGGTAAAGCCCGGATTCATGATGTTGGCGCAGTGTCCCGGGCTGTCGAGCCAGCCGGCCACGGCTTCGTCGGGCGTGCTCTGGCCGAAGGCGATGTTCTCGCCCACCCGCTGCCAGGCATAGCCGGCCCGCGTCGCGCGGTCGGCCGGCATGCTGCCGTCCTTGGCCTTGTGGCCAAAGTAGCGCCGCGCCGCCATGTCGCGGCTATGGGACAGCGCGGCTTCGCCCAGCTGCGGGTTCCAGGTCACGGGCGGCGCCGCGGCGAACTGCCGGTTGCCGCAGCTGCGCGCGCTGGCCCGGGCCGCATTCACGCCGGCCAGGATGGCCTTGCCGGCCTCGTGCCAGTCCGGAAAGGACTCGGTCGGCAGCGGCGGCGCCGGACGGGCCAGGATCACCGTCCATTCCTTACCCTCGCGGTAACTGCCGACGGCCGAGAAGCGGGTGTCGAGCAGGGTGCGGCAATATTTTTCCTGCAGCACCGTCATTGCTTCCGCCGGGGTTTCCGGACCGTTGACGCTGACCGATACGGCGCGCTCGGCGGCAAAGCCGGCCTGCTCGAGCACCAGCTCGATGAAGGTGCCGGGACCGATGCGCACCCGCGCGAGTGCCGGGTGCGCCACCAGCGCCGCGGCCGGCGCAGCCACGCGCCCCGCGCAGTTGCCCGGCGCGCTGCGGTAGGCATTGACCAGGGTGGTGAGCTGCTCGGCGCCATAGCTTGGTGCGGGCACGGCAGTCGCCATGCCGGGCCACGCGGCGAGCGCGAGCAGCAGGGGCAGCGCGGCGCGTCCCGCCAGCCTGGCGGAACGGCGCGAAAGAAATGGCAGAGTCAGGATGTTCGTTGGCAAGATCAGCCCCAGCCGCGCAAGCGGCCATGTATCGATAGGCAATTGACAGGAAACTAAGCCGGCCCCAAAGCAAAAACGCCGACCACAGGTCAGCGTTTTCCAGGGCCGGACAGGAGGGGTGACGCATCTGTCCGATGTCCCCACTATAGCAGCGCCGCCAGCGCATGCAAAGCACCTTGCTGTAACAAGCCGCAACAACGAGGCGCCGCTACAGGCGCGTCAACGGCGGGCCGCCCGGCTCGCCCAGCCAGGTGGTCTCGAAGCGTTTGCGCGCCGCCGCCAACGCAGGCTTGTCGCCCCGTTTCTGGTAGACCTCGATCAGGCCGCGCAAGGCCCAGCCATTGCTCGGCGTGCGCGCCAGCGAATCGCGAAACACCTGTTCGGCGGCCTCGAGCTGGCCAGTGCGCAGCAGTACCGCGCCCAGCGACTGGCGCACCGGGTAATACCAGTAGGGCGGCTCCATGTAGGGCAGGCTGTCCTGCACCGCGATCGCTTCGCGATAGGCGCTGATGGCGTCAGGCGCATTGCCGCGCGCATCGGCCAGCCGTCCGCGTGCGACCGCGCGCGCCGTCTGCACGATCTCGCGCGCCGGGATGTTCCATTCCGCGATCGGCTTGAAGTCCGCGGTGCGCTCGAGGCGTTCGAGCGCCGCGATTTCGCGGGCGCCTTCGGCCTGCATGCCCTTGCGCGCGAAGCCGACGGCGCGGGCGTAGTGCCACACCGCCTTGACCAGCACGAAGTCGGGGCCGGGGTCGGGCAGCGCCACCAGCGTGTCCGGCGAGCTGAACTGCACATGCGAGAAATAGGGCGCGGACTTCACCGGCTGCAGGCTGGGAAAGCCCTTGAGCAGCTCGGGGCTGATCGATTTGTCGAGCTTGCCTGCCGCCTCGAGCGCCGTGCGGCCGTCGCCGCCCATCAGGGCCGACACCATCACGAAATGGATGTTGTGCGGATAGTAGGCGCCGCGGTACACCGGGTCGCTCGGCGAGCGCCGGAAGTATTGCTCGTCGACGGCAATCGCCTCGCGGTTCGACTCCAGCGCCTCGCGGTACATGCCGAGCCGGTAATAGATGTGCGAAGGCATGTGGACGACGTGTCCGGCCCCCGGGATCTGCCGGGCCAGCACCTTGGCGGCCGGCAGCGCCCGTTCTGGCCGGCTCGAGGCTTCGACCGCGTGGATGTAGTAGTGGGCGGCGCCCGGGTGGCTCGGGTTGCGCTCCAGCACGCGCTCGAGGGCGGCCACCAGGTCGGCGCTACGGTTCTTGGGCTGGGTGCCGCCGGCCTGCCAGTAATCCCAGGGCGACAGGTCCATCAGCGCTTCGGCATACAGCACCTGGATGGTGTCGTCGTTCGGGAAGGCGCGCGCGGCCTCGCCCATGGCATCGGCATAGGCCTTGTCGAGCGGCGCGCGGTCGGCGGGCGGCTGGGCCTGGTAGCGGCGCGAGACGGCGCGGATCAGGGCCTGTTCCGGCGGCGTGGTCTTGCCTGCCAATGACACCGCGCGCGCGGCCGCGGCGGCGGCAGGCCCGGCGGCTTCCGGGAACATGGGTGCGTTGATGTTCGGGCCCAGCACCAGCGCCTCGCCCCAGTAGCACATGGCGCAGCCGGGATCGTGCTGCTGCGCCGCACGGAAGGCGCGTGCTGCCTCGGCATGGTTGAAGGCGAAGCTCAGGCGCATGCCCTGGTCGAAATAGGCCTGGGCGCGCTGGCTGCCGGTGGTGACCGGCACGTGCAGGCTGCCGAGCTTGGCATACAGGGGCGGGGCGGCCTCGCTTGTCGTCTTGTCCTGGGTCGGCACTGTCTGGCCCGGCTTGAACGGCGTCGTCTCCGCCTGGGCGAGCACGAGGCGCTCGAGCAGCGGCGGACGGCCGGCACGCGCCGGGGTGCAGACGGCGCCGGGCGCGAACAGGGGATCGAAGGCCTGCTTGTCAGTGCCGCGCTCGTCCGGAGCGGGGCCGGCCGTGGCCAGGGACAGGGCTGCCAGGGCTGCAAGCGCGGCTGCCCCGCTTGCGCCCATGATGGTGAGGATGCGTGCGGGTCTCATCGTTTCCCCCGGTATGGCGACACTGGCGTTTTGTTTTGACGCGGCGCCTTGGCATCAAGTTCTGGAGCTTCGACGGCCCCTGTGCCTTGTTTGCGCGAGATCAAAGTTCATACGGGCGTCATACAGGATTGTTAAGCTAAATTTCTTAATGGAAATTCTTCAGGCGCTTGTTGCACTTAGGGCTGAAGTGTTTGCCTTTTGGAGCCGACGGGAACACAATTAGATTCCTGTAATAAACACAATACGGGACCGGCCCGGCAGGCACCGCAAGGGGCAAACGCAGCGCATCCAGCAAGGAAGTCGAGGCACCATGACGCAAGCCATGTCGTTGTACAGGAATCACGTCCTGCTCTTATCGCAGAGTTTCTTCATCAAGGACAACCGGGCCGAGCTGCTCCTGCACGCCCATAAATACGACTTCGACATCCTGTTCTTCGACGATGTGTCGCGCTTCGTCGAGGCGGTGGCCGGGGACGGCGGCGACAAGCTGTACGTGATCGACCTCGATGCCCTGCACAACATGCAGGCCGACATGCCGGAGGGGCGCCGCACCCTGATGCTGGGCGAACTGCTGCAGCGCCTGCCTGCCGACCACCGTTATGTCTACCTGCAGAGCGCACGCCAGGGCAGCCGTTTCCTGCTGCAGCAGCGCCTGGTCGACAGCAACTGCCTGGCCTATGCCGAAAAGCCGATCCCCAACGACGTGTTCGTCGACAAGCTGTTCAACCTGTTCGTGCAGAAGAAGCGCGGCGACCCCGTGCGCATGGTCGTGCTGGGCGAGGTGCCGGGACTGGACGAGGCACGGCTAGCGCAGCGCAGCGTCGAGGTGATCCGCCATCCGGACGCGTATACCCTGCACCTGCGGGTCAAGGAGCTGCAGCCCGACCTGGTGCTGGTGACCGATGGCGAATACCAGCGCACCGAAGCCATCGTGCGGGTGCTGCAAAGGAATATCGAGGCCGACCCGGTGCGCGAGATCGCCCTGTTGCAGTGCCGTCCGGATCCGGCGCTGGCCCGGCGCGCGCTGGCCGACGGCTTCGACGCCGTGCTGGCGAACGGCGAGCCCGGCTTGCTGGAAGCCCAGCTGGTGAACCGCAGCAACAAGATCCGCATCAACAAGGACCTGATCGGGAAGGACCGCGCCACCGGCCTGCTCAACAAGGTCGGCCTGCAGAAGAAGGCGCAGGCGCTGGTGCGGCGCGCCGCCCAGGAGGGCTGCGAACTGGCCTTCGGCGTCATCGACATCGACAAGTTCAAGACCATCAACGATACCTGGGGACACCACTTCGGCGACATCGTGATCAAGCGCCTGTCCCTGCTTCTCGCGCCGCAGCTGGGCGAATCGGACCTGCTCAGCCGCTTCGGCGGCGAGGAATTCGTCGTGGTGTTCTGGGATTGCAACCGGGAGGAGGGCAGGCGCCGCCTGGACGCCATGCGCCAGGCCTTCTGTGCCATCCCCTTCGAAGTCGGCCCCGCCGACCTGCGCCATTTTTCCTTCAGCGGCGGAGTGGCGGCCTATCCGGAGTGCCGCAGCGAGAACGAGCTGTTCCTGCGCGCGGATGCCATGCTCTACGTGGCGAAGCAGGGCGGGCGCAACCGGATCTGCGCGGAGGAAGCCGGCCTGCAGTGCGCCTGAAGCGCAGCCGATGAAAAAACGCCAGCCGCAGCTGGCGTCGACACGCGCTGCCGGCCCGGCTTACTCGGCGGCCTTGGCCTGGTGGGCCTGGAGCTGCTCGCGCAGCTGCTGCGGACCCGAGTGCGTGTAGTCCTTGTTGAACTCGGCCTTGACCAGCTTCTGGACCTGCGGATCGAGCTTGGTCCGTAGCACGCCCAGGAAGTCCGGCGAGGCGGAGATGAGCAGCTGCTGGTAGCGGCCCTCGTTCTGCGCTTTCAGCAGGTAGGTCGCGACGTCCTTTGCGAACAGGTCGGCCGCGTGCTGGTCGGGCGTCTGAGCCGGCTGATACAGCTTGTTCGGCGCCCCGGCCTTGGCATTGTGGGCCATACCCGCGCCTTCGTTGCCGCCGATGTTGTGGCGGCTGCCTGAAGCCGCGGTCGGGTCGAGCCGGTCGGTTTCGGTGTCCACCGTGCGCAGCTGCGCTGCGGAGTTGACCATGTCTTCGATTTCCTGCAACGGTTGCGCCGGATCGGACTCGGCGAAAAACCTCGCGCGGCCATTGTTGGCCGAAAGAATCCAGGTTGTTGGCATGCTACCCCCTGTCAGTAGTGAATCGTTAGTATCGTTCTCAGGCGGCCAGAAGTGGCGCCCGGAAACAAGGTATGGCGCGGCAATCGGCATGCGACTCCCGTGCATGTCGATCAGGCTATGAATCCAGTATATCGCCGCTTCCGGAACCCCGGCGCACCGACGCGGCCCTGCCGTACGCACGCATGAGCATCGCGAAAAACAGGGCTGGATTTCCGACGGCGCTGGCTTAAGCTGAAGGAACCCGGCGCCGAATCTTCCCGTCTCCCTCCCTGTCCAAGCATGCACCCGCTGCCGGGTATTTCTCAGGAGACTGCCATGACCCAACCCAGTACTTCCACCCCCTCGCCACGCCAGCCGCCCGACCCCGTTCCCGACTATGCCGCCATCAAGCAGCGCCAGCAGGCCACGTGGGCGAGCGGCGACTTCGCCATCATCGGCGTCACGCTGCAGATTGTCGGCGAGTCGCTCGCCGAAGCCGCCGACGTCCGTGCCGGCGAGCGCGTGATCGACATCGCGGCCGGCAACGGCAATGCCACGCTCGCCGCCGCCCGCCGATTCGCGCGCGTGACCTCGACCGACTACGTGCCGGCCCTGCTCGACAAGGGCCGCGCACGCGCGGCGGCCGAAGGCCTGACGGTCGAGTTCCGCGAAGCCGATGCCGAGGCCTTGCCCTTCTACGACGGCAGCTTCGACGTCGCGCTATCGACCTTCGGGGTGATGTTCACCCCCGACCATGCGCGCTGCGCCGGCGAAATGATGCGGGTGGTACGCGGCGGCGGGCGCATCGGCATCGCCAGCTGGACGCCGGAGGGCTTCATCGGCCAGCTGTTCAAGACGGTCGGGCGCCATGTGCCGCCACCGGCCGGCCTGGTGTCGCCCGCCATGTGGGGCAAGGAAGACTACCTGCGCCAGCTGTTCGGCACGGAGGCGGCCAGCATCCGCGCCCAGCCGAAAATGTTCAACTTCCGCTACGCGTCGGGAGCGCACATGATCCAGGTGTTCCGCGACTACTACGGACCGGTGCACAAGGCTTTCGCCGCGCTCGACCCGGCTGGCCAGCAGGCCTTGGAGCAGGACATGCTGGCCTTGCTCGACCGTCACAACACGGCAGGCGACAACTCGCTGGTGGTGCCGGCCGAGTACCTCGAAGCCGTCATCATCAAGCGCACGCCCGAGGTCCTTCACTGAGCTTGCGTTCCGCCGCCGCCGTGCGCACGCATGGCGGTTGGTGGCGGGCCGGCGCGGCAGTACAATCGAAGGCATCCAATCGAGAAAGGGTGCCATGCGTTCTGCCGCCGCCGTCTTGTCCTCCCTCCTGCTCGCCGCCCTGCCGGCCAGCGCCCAGACCGAAGTGCGGATCGGCACCGCTTCGCCGCTGTCGGGTCCCGGCGCCCACCAGGGCAAGGACATCGAGAACGGCGCCCGCATGGCGATCGACGAACTGAACGCCAAGGGCATCGCGATCGGCGGCAAAAGGATCAAGTGGGTGCTGCAGTCGGAGGACGACGCCAGCGACCCCAAGACCGGCACCGCGGTGGCCCAGAAGCTGGTCGACGCGCGCGTGGCGGCCGTCGTCGGGCACCTGAATTCGGGTCCGACGGTGCCGGCCTCGAAGATCTATGCCAGCGCCGGCATTCCGCAGATCTCGCCGGCCGCCACCACGCCGGTATACACGAACCAGGGCTACAAGACCGCCTTCCGGGTGGTGGCCAACGACAACCTCATCGGGCGCACGCTGGCGCGTCATGCGCTCGGCACGCTCAAGGCCAAACGGATCGCCGTGATCGACGACCGCACCGCCTTCGGCCAGGGCCTGGCGGACCAGTTCGCGCGCGAAGTGCGCAGCAGCGGCGGCGCCGCCATCGTCAGCCGCCAGTTCACCCACGACAAGGCGACCGACTTCAGCGCCATCCTGACCCAGATCCGCGCCCAGCGCCCGGATGTCATCTTCTACGGCGGCATGGACGCGGTGGCCGGTCCCATGCTCAAGCAGATGAAGACGCTCGGGGTGCAGGCGACATTCGTGTCCGGCGACGGCGTCTGCTCGGAAAAGCTGCCGCTGCTGGCCGGCGACGCGCTGGGCGACGACAAGGTGTTCTGCGCGGTCGCGGGCGGCGTCACCGGCGCCCAGGAGGCGCGCTTCAACGCGTTCAACGAGCGCTTCCGCCAGCGCTACGGCACGCCGGTCGAGACCTATGCGCCCTATGCCTACGACGCGGTGATGGTGTTTGCCGGCGCGATGCAGAAAGCCCAGTCGACCGAACCCGCACGCTTCCTGCCGGCGCTGGCGGCCATCCGGCACGAAGGCGTCACCGGCAGCATCGCCTTCGATGCCAAGGGCGACCTGCGCGACGCCGCGATGACCCTGTACACCTACCGCCAGGGCAAGAAGGTGAAGCTGCAGGTAGTGCGAGGAAAATAATCCCGGCAGGGCAGGAAGCCCGTATTGACAGGGCTTCTGAAACAACATGCATACAAAAATGCCCTTGGCATTGCTCCTCCAGTTCGATTAGGATCGTTCGGTTCCTAACACCAACAATCTGGAGAGAGAGATGAAGCGTAGTCTGTGCAGCACTTTGATCGCGGGGCTGTTCGCAGTGGCGTCCCAAGCCGGCGCCCATGAAGCAAAGCCCGCGGCCCCAGCGCCGTCCGCGGCGATGGCGGGCGCCACTTCCGGCATCGAAGTCACGGCCATCGACACCGGCGTGCGCGCACAGGACGACTTCTTCCGCTATACCCAGGGCAAATGGCTGAAGGACGTCGACATTCCGTCGGACCGTTCCAGCTGGAGCGCCTTCAGCATCGCGCAGGAGCGCGTCGAGCAGCAGGTCAGCGCGATCATCGGCGAAGCAGCAAGCCAGAAGAACGCCAAGGCCGGCTCGGAAGCCCAGAAGATGGGCGACTTCTACACCAGCTACGTGGACGAGAAGCGCCGCAATGAGCTCGGCCTGGCGCCGCTCAAGGCGGAACGCGCCCGCATCGATGCGCTGAAGGACAAGCGGGAGCTGGCAGCCCTGATGGCGCGCTTCGACCGCATCGACGTCGGCGGCCCGCTCGGCATGGGCGTCGGCCAGGACAACAAGGATTCGACCCGCTACATCATGGGCATCTCGCAGTCGGGCCTGGGCATGCCGAACCGCGACTACTACCTGCAGGACGAAGCGCGCCTGAAGGACATCCGCACCAAGTACCAGGCGCACATCGGCAAGATGCTGGCACTGGCCGGCCACCAGGACGCCGACGCCAAGGCTGCCCAGATCGTGGCGCTGGAAACCGAGATCGCGCGCTCGCAGTGGAGCGCGGTGGAGAACCGCGACCCGGTCAAGCGCTACAACAAGCACACCCTGGCCCAGCTGCGCACCCTGGCCCCCGGCATCGACTGGGACGCCTACCTGAAGGGCGTGGGCGCGGCCGGCAAGGTCGATGCCGTGATCGTCAGCCAGCCCAGCTATGTGGCCGCGCTCGACAAGCTGATCGCCGCGACGCCGCTGGACACCTGGAAGTCCTACTTCGAATTCCGCCTGCTGAGCGCCTATGCGCCTTACCTGTCGCAGCCTTTCGTCGACGAGGGCTTCGCCTTCCGCGGCGGCGTGCTGGGCGGCGCCACCGTCAACCGCCCGGTCGAGAAGCGCGCGATCGCCGAGATCAACCGCAACCTGAGCGAAGTGGTGGGCAAGGCCTACGTGGCCCAGCATTTCCCGCCGGAGCGCAAGCAGCAGGTGCTGGACATGGCGAAGAACTTCATCACCGCCTTCGGCGAAGGCATCGACCAGCTGGAATGGATGTCGCCGGAAACCAAGAAGCAGGCCCACACCAAGCTCTCGAAGATCAACGTCAAGATCGGCTACCCGGACAAGTGGCGCGACTACTCGGGTCTGAAGATCGTGCGCGGCGACCTGGTGGGCAACGTGATGCGCTCGCGCGAGTTCGGTCATGACTACATGATGAACCGCCTCGGCAAGCCGGTCGACCGCAGCGTCTGGAGCATGTCGCCGCAGACCGTCAACGCCTATTACAGCCCGACCCTGAACGAGGTCGTGTTCCCGGCCGCGCGCCTGCAGTACCCGCTGTACGACGCCAACGCCGAACCGGCGGTGAACTACGGCTCGGTCGGCATCTCGATCGGCCACGAGATCAGCCACGCTTTCGACGACAAGGGTTCGCAGTACGACGGCGACGGCAATCTGCGCAACTGGTGGACCGAGGAAGACGCGAAGCAGTTCGCGGCGCGCGGCAAGGTGCTGGTGTCGCAGTACGCCGGCTACAGCCCGCTGCCGGGCTACCACCTGAATGGCGAACTGACCTTGGGCGAGAACATCGCCGACAACGCCGGCGCCATCATGGCCAGCCGCGCCTACAAGATCTACCTGAAGGGCAAGCCCGGTCCGGTGATCGACGGCTTCACCGCCGAGCAGCGCATCTTCATGGGTCTGTCGCAGGCACGCAAGGGCAAGGCGCGCGACGCGGCCCTGATCTCGCAGGTGAAGTCGGACCCGCACTCGCCGTCGGAATTCCGCGTCAACGGCAGCCTGCGCAACCACCCGGGCTTCTACGAAGCCTTCGACGTCAAGCCGGGCGACAAGATGTACCTGGAGCCGAAGGACCGCGTGATCTTCTGGTAATGGGTGACAGGTGCAGGAACACCACCTTCCTGCACCTGTCCGTCAATGCGGCGCCGGACTTCCGGCCGCCGTTCCCGCCGCGAGCGGAGCGCATTCGAAGCATTCGATGCCGAGGTGGGAGCCGAGGTATTCGCGGAAGGCCGAAACCCGCCCGTCCCTGAGGGTGAACACATGCACCCAGTCGCTCTCGATGTCGTTCTGCGTTTCCTTGGTCGTCCACGCACTGTGCCCCAGGACGACCACCTTGTCGCCCTGGGCGATGAATTCCCTGGGCGTGAATTCCCGTATCGCGAGCTTTTCGTCGAACTGCTCGAAATACTCGGCGATCTGCTCGCATCCCTTCCGTTTGCCGGTGAACGAAACACCCGGCACCTCCGTCAGTTCCCAGTCGATGTCAGGCGTCATGCACGCGAAAAACTTGTCGAGATCCTTGCGTCCGTACGCGGCATAGCACTCCTGGACTGCCTTGACATTCTGCTGCTCGAGCATGATCGCCTCCTGTCGAAAAGGGTGGGATTTCCAGTATGTGCCAGATGCGACAATGTGCAAGACCCGGAAGCCGGAAGAGGCGCAAAAACGACAACGCCACCCGAAGGTGGCGGCTTGAGCGTCGCTGCAAGTCGCGTTAGGCGCGCGCAGCCTCGATCAGTTCGACGCGGTTGCCGAACGGGTCTTCGATGCCGGCGCGGCGCCGGCCATAGACCTGGACTTCTTCGCGCACTTCCACCCCGCGCTCGCGCAGCAGGGCGCAGTAGTCCTCGAAGTCCTCGACGGCGAAGGCCGGGTGTGCCTTCTTGGCCGGCACGAAGCCGGCCTGGCCGCCGATGTGCAGCTGGCTGCCGCCGGCCAGGAACCAAGCGCCGCCCGAGGCGTTCAGCGGCGCCGGCTTGGGAATCTCGGTCAGTCCCAGCACGCCGCCATAGAAGGCACGAGCGGCCTCGTCGGCACCCGGGGGCGTGGCGACCTGGACGTGGTCGATTCCGGCGATATGGGGCATGGCGTTCTCCAGTGTGCTTGAGCGATGCCGCATTATCGCATCGGCCCATGTCGAGTGCTGCGTCCGAGCGTAAACACGGGGCTGGGCCATCGGTTTTTTCCTGCCAAGCCGCCGGACTGCTGTGCTACTCTCACAGTTTGTCCAACAAGCAACAGGCCACCATGCGCTCTCTGCTTCCCGCTCTCGCCGCCGCCGTCCTGCTGGCCGGCTGCGCCACCGCTTCGCCACCCCTTGACGCCCGCGACGGCTTCATGGCCACGCTGAAAGGCATGTGCGGCCAGCGCTTCGAAGGCGCGCTCTCGTATGCGATCGATCCCAACAGCGAGTTCGCCAACAAGACCATTTCGACCGAAGTCGTCTGTACAGCGGATGCGGTACGGATGCCGGTGCAGGTCGGCGAAAACCGCTCGCGTACCTGGATCTTCACCCGTCCGCCGGCAGGGCTGGAGCTGCGCCACGACCACCGCCACCCGGACGGCACGCCGGATACGGTGACCATGTACGGCGGCATGGCGAAGGAAGGCGGCAGCGCGCGCTCCCAGGCCTTCCTGGCCGATGCCTATACCGCCAAGCTCGTTCCCGGCGCCGAGACCAATGTCTGGACCGTCAGCCTCAGCCAGGATGGCAGCGTGCTGACCTATCGCCTGGACCGCCATGACAAGCCGCGCGCGGAGTTCGTCCTCAAGCGCGTCTCCGGCTGAATTTTTTCTTCAACCACGACCTTCGTCGCCTGAACACAAGGGTATGCAATGGCCGAACAAACGCTGACGCAAACGCAAGCACCCGCCGGGAAAACCGGCGCACTGAACCGCATCCTGAACCTGATCGAAAGGGTCGGCAACAAGCTGCCCGATCCGGCGATCCTGTTTGCCCTCCTGCTGGCCGTGGTCTGGCTCACGTCCTGGGCGATGTCGGGCATGGTGTTTACCGAGATCGATCCGCGCTCCGGCCAGGCCATCCAGGTCAAGAACCTGCTGGCGCCCACCGCCCTGACCGATTTCACGGCGCGCATGGTCAATACCTTCGTCACCTTCCCGCCGCTGGGCGTGGTGCTTGTGGCGATGCTGGGCCTGGGCGTGGCGGAATACACCGGCTTCATCAACGCCGGCCTGCGCAAGATCCTGTCCGTCACCCCCCGTCGCCTGCTCACGCCGGTGCTGGTCGCCGTCGGCGTGCTGAGCCACATCGCCGTCGATGCCGGCTACGTGCTGGTGATCCCGCTGGGGGCCGTCATCTTCTACGCCGCCGGACGCCATCCGCTGGCCGGCATTTCGGCCGCCTTCTTCGGCGTATCGGGCGGCTTCTCGGCCACCTTCTTCCTGCCCTCCAGCCTCGATCCGCTGCTGGCCGGCCTGACCCAGGTGGCCGCGCGGCTCTCGTCCGATCCGGCTGCCGCCGCGATCGTCATCAACCCCCTGAACAATTTCTACTTCACGACGGCATCGCTGTTCCTGGTGATCGGCGTCGGCTGGTTCCTGACCGATAAAGTCATCGAGCCGCGCCTGAAGAAGACGGCGGCCATCGATGCTGATCCGGCCGACCTGCCCAAGATGGATGACCTGCAGCCCCGGGAGCGCAAGGGCTTGCGCTGGGCCGGTCTGGCGATGGTCGCCAGCCTGGCGCTGCTGGCATGGTCGATCGTGCCGGAAGGCTCGGCATGGCGCGCCCCGGACACGCGCGAGATCACGCATGCAGGGGCGCCCCTGATGCAGTCGATCGTCCCGCTGATCTTCATCTTCTTCCTGATTCCGGGCGTGGTGTACGGCTACGTCGCCGGCACCGCGAAGAACCACCGCGACATCGTCAAGGGCATGAGCCACGCCATGAGCGGCATGGGCTACTACGTGGTCATGGCCTTCTTCTGCGCGCAGTTCATCTTCGCCTTCGGGCAATCGAACCTGGGCGCGCTGCTGGCGATCAAGGGCGCCCTGTGGCTGAAGGAGATGGCCTTCCCGATGGGCGTCACCCTGGCCGGCATCGTGCTCCTGACGGCATCGGTCAACCTGTTCATCGGCTCGGCCTCCGCCAAGTGGGCGCTGATCGGCTCGGTGATGGTGCCGATGCTGATGGAGCTCGGCGTCTCGCCGGACTTCACCCAGGCCGCCTACCGCGTGGGCGACTCCTCGACCAACATCATCACGCCGCTGCTGCCTTACTTCCCCTTGATTATCGTGTTCTGCCGAAAATATGTGCAGTCGACCGGCATCGGCACGCTCATCGCCCTGATGCTGCCGTACTCGGTGGCGATGCTGGTATGCTGGACCGCGTTCCTGCTCGGCTTCTGGGCGCTGGACATCCCGCTGGGCGTCGGCTCGACCTACACCTACCCGGCGGCAAGCTGAAGGCATTACCGTTAATCGCTACGACATGGAGACTCGTTTGAAATACGCTACCCTAGTTCTGATGGGCCTTGCGGTTACCGCCGCGCAGGCCGCCGACGGCCCGCGCTTCGACCCCAAGCGCCTGGCCCAGGACGTCAAGACCTTGTCCTCGGACGAATTCGAAGGCCGCGGCCCCAACACCGCGGGTGAAACCAGGACGGTCGATTACCTCGTGCAGCAGTTCAAGGCGGCCGGCCTGCAGCCGGGCGGCGACCTGAAGGACGGCAAGCGCGCCTGGACCCAGGACGTGCCCCTGGGCCGTTTCGAGATCAAGGGGCCGGTCAAGCTGACCCTCACCCAGGGCGGCGCCAGCCGCGAGCTGAAGCAGGGGCCGGACATGGCCGTGCGCGCCTCGATGAGCGGCCTGAAACAGGTGTCCTTCAAGGACGCGCCACTGGTCTTCGTCGGCTACGGCGTCACCGCGCCGGAACGCAAGTGGGACGACTTCAAGGGCGTGGACCTGAAGGGCAAGCTGGCGGTGGTCCTGATTAACGATCCGGATTTCGAAACCGGGCAGGGCGAGTTCGGCGGCAAGGCGATGACCTATTACGGCCGCTGGACCTACAAGTACGAAGAGATGGCGCGCCGCGGCGCGCTCGGCACCATCATCGTGCACGAGACCGCGCCGGCCTCCTACGGCTGGGCGACGGTGCAGAACTCGAATACCAACGTCATGTACGACGTGGTGCGCAAGGAACCGCGCAAGTCGCACGCGCCGATGGAAGCCTGGGTCCAGCGCGACCTGGCGGCCTCGATGTTCAAGGCGGCCGGCCTCGATTTCGAGGCGGCCAAGAAGCAGGCCCAGACCCGCGACTTCAAGCCGGTCGAGCTCAAAGGCGTCAAGCTGTCGGCCGACTACAGCACCGATTCCCAGGTCGTCACCTCGAAGAACGTGGTCGCGATCCGCGAGGGCAGCAAACAGCCGAAGCAGTATGTGATCTACAGCGGCCACTGGGACCACCTGGGCGTGGGCCAGCCGGACGCCAAGGGCGACAAGATCTATAACGGCGCGGTGGACAATGCCACCGGCATCGCCGCCATGCTGGAACTGGCGCGCGTCTACGCCAAGCAGCCGGCGCCGCAGCGCAGCGTCGTGTTCCTGGCGGTGACGGCGGAAGAGAAGGGCCTGCTCGGCTCGGAATACTACGCCTCGAATCCCCTGTATCCGCTGGCCTCGACCGTGGCGGTGATCAACATGGACGCCCTGAACCCGCAGGGTCCGGCACGCGATTTCACCATCTCGGGCAGCGCCAAGCTGGAACTGCTGGACCAGCTGACCGCCAAGGCCAAGCGCTGGAACATGACGTACTCGCCGGATCCGAAACCGGAAGCGGGCTACTTCTTCCGTTCCGACCACTTCCCGTTCGCCAAGCGCGGGGTGCCGGCGATTTCCTTCGGCTCGGGCAAGAACTGGGTCGAGGGCGGCACCCAGGCCGGCATGGCGGACGAAGTGGCTTACACCGAGAAGCACTACCACCAGCCGTCGGACGAATTCAATCCGGCCTGGACCTTCACCGGCATGGCGCGTGACCTGGAGCTGCTGTATGCGCTGGGATCGGACCTGGCCAATTCCACCGGCTGGCCGAACTGGGCGCCGGAATCGGAGTTCCGCGCGGCGCGCGACAAATCGGCGGCCGAGCGCAAGTAAGCGGCCCTGGACAGGATGAACGCCACCGTACGCGGTGGCGTTTTATTTTCTGGCGCGCCGGCGCCGCAGTCGTTCGAGGTCGTCGAGTGCCGGAACGATCGCCAGCACGCACAGGACGACGGCAAGCGGCACCGTCGACCGGTAGCCGATGTGCGCGAATCCCAGCGCGCCGATCACGCCGCCAAAGAAGAAGGACAGCACCAGCATGGTATGGATCCCGAGCCGGTCCCGGTTCGGCACGACCCTGCCGGCGCCGGGCGCCGCCCGGCGATACGCCATTTTTCCCAGTTCGATGCCGATGTCGGTGATGATGCCGGTCATGTGGGTCGTCCTGATCTCGGCCCTGGACAGCTTGGTGATCAAGGCATTCTGCAGGCCCATGATAAAACACAGCAGCATGACGGTCAGCGGAACGAACAGCCCGGCGATCGCGGCAAGGTGGCCGCCAAGCAGGCCAAAGCCGAGCAGGAGCACGGCCTCGAGCAGCAAGGGCAGGGCGTATTCGCTGTGCATGCGGCGCTGGCGAGCGTGGCTGACCATCAGGGCGGTGCAGGTGGCGCCCAGCAGGAAGGACAGGATCGCGCCGAATCCGGCCAGTACCAGCGCATAGTCCCCCAGCGCCAAGTGATCCGCCATGCCCGACACGATACCGGTCATGTGCGAGGTGTACTGCTGCACGGCGAGAAAACCGCCCGCGTTGATCGCGCCCGCAATGAACGCCAGCGTGACACCGAGATGCCTGTTGGCATCGACGCTGCGCTTGTGCCCGGTGAGGCGTCTGGCAAAATGGATCGGCACGGCTTGCCTACCCCTTGGCTGTTCGACAGGATGGATGAACCTATCTTAAGTCATCTTGCCTGGTTGCACAAAAGTAGGGCTCAGCTCTTGCGCACGAACTCCGATTTCAGGCTCATCGCGCCGAAACCCTCGATCTTGCAATCGATGTCGTGGTCGCCCTCGACCAGGCGGATATTCTTGACCTTGGTTCCCTGCTTGACCACGCCGCCCCCGCCTTTCAGCTTGAGGTCCTTGATGACGGTGACGCTATCGCCGTCCTGCAGGATATTGCCGGAAGCGTCGCGCCAGACCCGGGCCGCTTCGGGCGCGTCGCCCTCTACCGGCCATTCATGGGCGCATTCCGGGCAGACGTACTGGCCGCTGCCATCTTCATAGGTGAGGGTGGACTGGCATTCGGGGCAGGGAGGCAGGGTATGCATGGAAGACCTTTGAAAGCAAAAACGCCACCCGAGGGTGGCGTTCTTTAATTCTTGGTGGCCCGGGGCGGAATCGAACCACCGACACAAGGATTTTCAATCCTCTGCTCTACCAACTGAGCTACCAGGCCAAGAGAGGCATGATTATAGCCAGCGATTCTCATCCGCGCAAGCCCCCATGCGCACGCTGTGGCCGGGAAGCGCCTGTGGCGCGCTTCAGATGCCCGAGCGCGCTGTTGACATCTCGCTATAATGTGTTTCATGACTACCACCTCCGCCCAGTACCGCAGCGACGTCTGCATTGTCGGCAACGGCGCCATCGCCAAGACTGCCGCCCTCGGTTTTGCCCAGTCGGGATACAGCGTCACCCTCCTGGTGCCGCCAGCGCGTCCGGCGCCAGAGACGCCGAGCACCTCGGCGGCGGAAAAACCCTGGGATGTGCGCGTCTATGCCCTCAACCACACGGCCCACGACCTGCTGGCATCGCTCAAGGTCTGGGGCGCCCTCGACCTGGCGCGGGTGCAGCCGGTCGATGCGATGGACATCAAGGGCGACGGCCAGCAGGGCGGCAACCTGGGCTTCGACGCCTTCGGCGCCCACGTCGGCACGCTGGCCTGGATCGTCGAGGACAGCAACCTGAACGGCGCGCTGGACGCGGCGCTCAAGTTCGCCGCCAACGTCCAGATGGTGTCCGGTTGCGCCTGCGACCTGACCTGCAGCGAGCTGGGGGCCGCCGTGCTGCTGGAAGACGGCACGAAAATCGCCTGCGAACTGGTGGTCGGCGCCGACGGGCGCGAATCCTGGGTGCGCGGCCAGTGCGACATCGGCGTCGATTACCGCATGTACCACCAGCGCGCCATCGTCACCAATTTTGTCTGCGACAAGCCGCACCACGGCGTGGCCTACCAGTGGTTCACCTGCGCCGACGGCATCATCGCGCTGCTGCCGCTGCCGGGCAACCGCGTCTCGCTGGTGTGGTCCGCCCCGGAAACCCTGGCCGACACCCTGATGGACGAGTCGCTCGGCGAACTGGCGATCCGCCTGGCCGAATACGCCGACGACAAGCTCGGCACCCTGCGCCCCTTGCTGCCGGAAGCCGTCAAGGCGGTGCCGCTGGCGCTGGTGCGCCCGCACTCGCTGGTGGCGCCGCGCGTGGCCCTGGTGGGCGACGCCGCCCACGCGGTACATCCGCTGGCCGGCCATGGCATGAACCTGGGCTTCGGCGACATCGTCGACCTGCTGCAGGTGCTGCGCGAACGCGAAGACCGGCGCGGCATCGCCGACGAACGGGTGCTGGCTCGCTATGCCCGCAAGCGCAAGGAAGACGTGCTGCTCATGCAATGGGCCACCGACGGGCTCGAACGTTTGTTCGGCGCCAACCTGGAACCGGTACGCGTCGTGCGTAATTTCGGATTAAACTTGCTCGATAAATTGCCTTCGGTAAAGCGTCGCCTGATGGCGCATGCGATGGGCAAGTAAATCTATTAAGGAATTTGTCATGTTGAAAACCAAGGTCGCCGTCCTGCTGGCGACGGGCCTGCTCGCATCCTGCGTGGAAGCGCAGAACACCACCGAAGCCACGATCAAGAAGGCGCTCGAACCGCGCCTGGGCGGCGCCAAGATCGAATCGATCCGCGAGACGCCCTACAGCGGCCTGTACGAAGTGCGGGTGGCCGGCGACATCCTGTATACGGACAAGAAGGGCGACTACCTGTTCATCGGCCACGTCTACGACACCAAGACTTCGACCAACCTGACCCGCGCCCGCATCGAGGAGGTCAACAAGATCAAGTTCAGCGACCTGCCGCTGGAACTGGCGCTCAAGCAGGTCAAGGGCAACGGCAAGCGCGTCATCGCCGTGTTCGAGGATCCGAACTGCGGCTACTGCAAGCGTCTGCGCCAGACCACGCTCAAGGAAATCGACAACGTCACGATCTACACCTTCATGTACAACATCCTGTCCGAGGATTCGTTCGTGAAGTCGAAGAACATCTGGTGCGCCGCGGACCGCGTCAAGGCCTGGGACGACTGGATGATCAACAACAAGCTGCCCCCGGCGGCGCCGGCCGGCTGCGAGTCGCCGAACGACCAGGTCGTGGCCCTCGGCCAGAAGCTGCGTATCCAGGGCACGCCGGCCATCTTCTTCACCGATGGTTCCCGCATCCCGGGCGCGATCGACCTGAAGGGGCTGGAAGCCAAGCTGCAGTCGCTGAAGTAAGCCGTAAAACAAAAACAAGCACGTAGTCCAAACAGGGAGCAGTACATGGTGACCTTGAACATCAACGGGCGCGACCTCCAGGTCGACGCCGACCCCAGCACGCCCATCCTCTGGGCGCTGCGCGACAACCTCGACATGACGGGCACCAAGTTCGGCTGCGGCGCGGCGCTGTGCGGCGCCTGCACCGTGCACCTGGACGGCAACCCGATCCGCTCCTGCGTCACGCCGATATCAAGCGCGCAGGGCATGAAGATCACCACCATCGAAGCGATGGAAAACGACAAGGTCGGCAAGGCCGTGCAGGACGCCTGGGTCAAGCACGACGTGCCGCAGTGCGGCTACTGCCAGAGCGGCCAGGTGATGAGCGCCGTGGTCCTGCTGCGCACCAACAAGCGCCCGAGCGACGCCGACATCGACAACGCGATGAGCGGCAACATCTGCCGCTGCGGCACCTACCAACGGATCCGCGCGGCCATCAAGGATGCCGCCACGACCCTGGCCTGAGGAGAGCGCGATGAAATTCGACTGGATCGACCGCGCCGCCGCCGCGCGCTCCGCCGGCGCCGGCTTGTCGCGCCGCGGCTTCCTGAAGACCGCGGGCGCCGCCACCGGCGGGCTGGTGCTGGGCTTTACGCTGCCGGGCGCGCATCGTTTCGCACAGGCCGCCGAAGCCAAGGTCTACGCACCGAACGCCTTCCTGCGCGTGGCGCCCGACAACACCATCACCGTCATGGTCAACCGCCTCGAATTCGGCCAGGGCGTACACACCTCGCTGCCGATGCTGATCGCCGAGGAACTCGACGCCGACTGGTCGCAGATGCGTGGCGAGCTGGCCCCGGCCGGCGAGGTCTACAAGGATCCGGCTTTCGGCATCCAGATCACCGGCGGCTCGGGCAGCATCGCGCACGGTTTCACGCAATACCGCGAGATCGGCGCACGCGCCCGCGCCATGCTGGTCGCCGCCGCGGCCGAGCAGTGGAAGGTCGCGCCTGGGCAGTGCCGCACCTCGAAAGGCATGGTGCTCGGCCCGAACGGCCAGAAGGCGAGCTACGGTTCGCTGGCCGAGGCCGCGATGAAGCAGCCGGTGCCCGCCACCGTGGTGCTGAAGGAGCCGAAAGCCTACCGCTACATCGGCAAGCCGATGCGCCGCATCGATGCGCGCGCCAAGTCGAGCGGCCGCCAGCAGTTCGGCATCGACTTCACGCCGGAGGATGCGCTGACCGTGCTGGTGGCGCGCCCGCCGGTGTTCGGCGCGAAAGTAGCAAAGTTCGATGCCGCAGCCGCGCGCGCCGTGAAGGGCGTGGTCGAGGTGCTGGAAGTGGACCTGGACCGCGGCGCCCGTGGCGTCGCCGTGTTCGCAACAGGCTACTGGCCGGCGAAGCAGGGCCGCGAGGCGCTGCAGGCCGAGTGGGACACGAGCGGCCTCGAGAAGGTCAGCAGCGCGCAGCAGCTGGAAGAATTCCGCAAGTTGGCCAAGGCTCCGGGCGGCGCGCGCGCGCGCAAGGCCGACGTGTCGCAGCTGGCCGGCGCTGCCCACAAGATCTCGGCGGTCTATGAATTCCCCTACCTGGCGCATGCGCCGATGGAGCCGCTCAACTGCGTGGTCGACCTGAAGATTGACTCCTGCACGATCTGGGCCGGTACCCAGTCGCAGACGGTCGACCAGCAGGTGGCGGCAGGCATCCTCGGCCTCAAGCCGGAGCAGGTGACGATCAACACCATGATGGCCGGCGGCG
Source organism: Massilia sp. BHUDP2 (assembly GCF_046236355.1). Taxonomy (NCBI): domain Bacteria; kingdom Pseudomonadati; phylum Pseudomonadota; class Betaproteobacteria; order Burkholderiales; family Oxalobacteraceae; genus Massilia; species Massilia sp. BHUDP2. The sequence continues at coordinate 17,737 of NZ_JBJUVW010000003.1, read as the reverse complement.
GCTTCGGCCGCCGTGCGGTGCTGGCATCGGACTGGGTCGGCGACACGGTCCGCATCGCCAAGGCCTGGCGCGCGCTTGGGAAGAGCGGCCCGGTCAAGCTGGTGTGGAGCCGCGAGGACGACATCCGCGGCGGCTACTACCGCCCGTCCTATGTGCACCGCGCCGACCTGGGCATCGACGGCAAGGGCCGGATCGTGGCCTGGGACCACAAGATCGTCGGCCAGTCGATCATGGCCGGCACCATGTTCGAGCAGGGCATGGTCAAGGACGGCGTGGACGGCAGCACGGTCGAGGGCATGGGGGCGCCCTACGACGTGCCGCTGAACCTGGCGGTCGAGGGCGTGAAGCAGAACGTGCCGGTGCTGTGGTGGCGCTCGGTCGGTTCGACCCATACCGCCTACGTGATGGAGACCCTGATCGACGAGGCCGCGCACGTGGCCAGGATGGACCCGGTCGCCTACCGCAAGAAGCTGATGGGCGAGAAGCACCTGCGTCACCGCGCGGCGCTCGACCTGGCGGTGGCCAGGTCCGGCTACGGCACGAAAAAGCTGCCGAAGGGGCGCGCCTGGGGCGTGGCCGTGCACGAGTCCTTCGGCTCGGTGGTCGCCTACGTGGTCGAGGCCTCGGTGGTCGACGGCGTGCCGAAGCTGCACCGCGCGGTCGCGGGCGTGCACTGCAACCAGCCGGTCAACCCGCTGTCGATCGAGGCGCAGGTGCAGGGCGCGGCCCTGATGGGCCTGGGAATGACCCTGCCGGGCGCCGCGATCACGCTCAAGGACGGCGTGGTCGAGCAGCAGAACTTCGGCGACTACGTCGTGGCGCGCCACCACGAGATGCCGCAGGTCGAGGTGCACATCGTGCCGTCGAACGATCCGCCCACCGGCGTCGGCGAGCCGGGCCTGCCGCCGCTGGCGCCGGCCTTTGCCAACGCCGTGTTCCGGCTGACCGGCAAGCGCCTGCGCAAGCTGCCTTTCGACCTGGCCTCGGCTTGACGCGATGTCGCAGACGCGCACGTCGCCGACGCGCATGTCCTTGACCGGCATCCTGCTTGCTGCCGGCCGGGGGCGCCGTTTCGACCCCGGGGGCGGGCGTAACAAGCTGCTCCAGCCGCTGCCAGGCGGCGAGCTGGTGGCCGCTGCCAGCGCGCGCCGCCTGCTCGCCTGCGTGCCGCGCGTGGTCGCGGTGGTGCCGCCCGAGGACGGCGGCGTGGGCGACATCCTGCGCGCACTCGGCTGCGAGGTCACCGTGTGCCCGGACGCCGATACCGGCATGGGCGCCTCGCTGGCCCATGCGATCCGCCACTCGCTGCCGGCCGAAGGCTGGCTGGTGGCGCTGGGGGACATGCCTTTTGTGGCGGCATCCACCCTGGACGCGCTGGTTGAGGCGGTAAAGGCGGGCGCCGGCATTGCGGCGCCGGTGGTCGGTGGAAGGCGCGGCAACCCGGTCGCCTTCGGCCCCGTTCACCGCGACGCGCTGCTGGCGATGGCGGGCGAGCAGGGCGCGCGCCGGCTGCTGCAGGCGTATCCGGTACAAGACATCCCCGTGGCCGACCCCGGCATCCTGCAGGACATCGATACGCCCGCCGACCTGCCGGCGTGATGTATGCATGTCATTGTTTTCCAGTCGTGATCGAATCCGATTACACTAGGGAGCATATTTGGCCGCATCACCTATCGATATGAAAAAACCTTCCCAGAAAAAGAAGCCCGAGCAGCCCGCCATCCTCTATACCATCGTTCCCAAGGACCTGGCCGGCCACCTGTTCAACGTCACGGTCACGGTTGCAAGCCCCGACCCTGAGGGACAGGTATTCACGCTGCCGGCCTGGATCCCCGGCAGCTACATGATCCGCGAGTTCGCGCGCAACATCGTGCGCATCCGCGCCGAGAGCGGCGGCCAGGACGTCTCCTTGAGCAAACTGGACAAGCATTCCTGGCGCGCGGCGCGCACCAGCGGTCCCTTGACCCTGCACTACGAGGTGTACGCCTGGGACCTGTCGGTCCGTGCCGCCCACCTCGACCAGACCCACGGCTTCTTCAACGGCACCAGCGTGTTCCTGCGCGTGGTCGGTCAGGAAGCCTTGGCTCACCAGGTCGACATCCAGCGCCCCGGCGACCCGGTCGCGAAGGGCTGGCGCGTCGCCACCGCGATGAAGGAACTCGGCGCCAAGCGCTACGGTTTCGGCACCTACACAGCAAGCGACTACGACGAGCTGATCGATCATCCGGTCGAGATGGGCGAGTTCGAGCTGGCCAGCTTCAAGGCCCACGGCATCCCGCACGACATCGTCATTACCGGCCGCGTGCCCAACCTCGACATGGCGCGCCTGCAGGCCGACCTGAAAGCCATCTGCGAAACCCAGATCGCCTTCTTCGAACCGCACACGACACGCGCGCCGATGGACCGCTACGTCTTCATGACGATGGCCGTCGGCGACGGCTACGGTGGCCTGGAGCACCGCGCTTCCACCGCCCTGATCTGCGCCCGCGCCGACCTGCCGAGCCTGGCCACCCCGAAGAGCGCCGAGCCGGGCGAAGGCTACCTGCGCTTCCTGGGCCTGTGCAGCCACGAATACTTCCACACCTGGAACGTCAAGCGCATCAAGCCGGCGGTGTTCGCGCCCTACGACCTGCAGGTGGAGAACTACACCCCGCTGCTGTGGCTGTTCGAAGGTTTCACCAGCTACTACGACGACCTGATGCTGGTGCGCGCCGGGATCATCGGCGAAGCGACCTATTTCAAGCTGCTGTCCAAGACCGTCGGCGGCGTCCTGCGCGGCAGCGGACGCCTCAAGCAGAGCGTGGCCGATTCGAGCTTCGACGCCTGGAGCAAATACTACCGCCAGGACGAGAACTCGCCGAATGCGATCATCAGCTACTACACCAAGGGTTCCCTGATCGGCCTGGCCTTCGACCTGACGATCCGCGCCAGGACCAACGGCGCGAAGTCGCTGGACGACGTGATGCTGGCCCTGTGGGAACGCTTCGGGCGTGATTTCTACAGCGGCGCGGGCCGCGGCGTGACGGAGGCCGAGGTCGAGGCGATCTTCGACGAGGTGGCCGGCACGCGCCTGCGCACCCAGTTCGAACGCTGGGTGCGCGGCACCGACGACCTGCCGCTGGCCAAGCTGTACGCGCCTTTCGGCGTCAAGCTGGTGGACGAGCGCAAGGGCGGCAAACCTTCGCTGGACGCCGGCATCGGCCGCGACCCGCTGGGCGCCAAGCTGACCCAGGTGCACGAAGGCGGCGCCGCGCACCGCGCCGGCCTGTCGGCGCATGACGTCATCATCGCCATCGACGGCCTGCGCGCCAGCGGCAACCCGCCCAACGTGGACACGCTGCTCGGCCGCTACCGCGTCGGCGACAAGGTGACCGTGCATGCCTTCCGCCGCGACGAGCTGATGGCCTTCGACGTGACGCTGCAGGGCGACAAGCTGCCGACCATCACCCTGTCGCAGGCCGTCGCCGGCAAGAAGTCGACGGTCCTCAAGCGCCCAAGTGCCGTTTAACGCCATTCGTAGGGTGGACGGCTTTGCCGTCCGCGCGTTCAACCAGAATCAGCATTGAGGCTCATTTGAAAAACGCCCTGATCGCCACCGTCCTTACGCTCTGCACCGCCTCCGCCTCCGCCCAACTCCCCGCCCCACTCAAAACCGACATCAGCACCCGCGTCAACGCCATGTACCCCTGGCTCGACACGGTCTACAAGGACCTGCACGCCAACCCGGAGATCGCCTTCCAGGAAGTGCGCACCGCCGGCAAGCTCGCCGGCGAAATGCGCAAGCTCGGCTTCGAGGTTACCGAGAAGGTCGGCAAGACCGGCATCGTGGCGGTCCTGAAGAACGGCGCCGGCCCGACGGTGCTGGTGCGCACCGAGATGGACGGCCTGCCGATGGAAGAGAAGACCGGCTTGCCCTACGCCAGCCGCGCCAAGGCGGTAAGCAACGGCGCCGAGAGCTTCGTCACCCACAGCTGCGGTCACGACGTCCACATGGCCGGCTGGCTTGGCACGGCCCGTACCCTGGCCGAGATGAAGGCCAAGTGGAAGGGCACGCTGGTCTTCATCGCCCAGCCCGCCGAAGAAATCGTCTCCGGTGCCAAGGCGATGCTGGACGACGGCCTGTTCAAGCGCTTCCCCAAACCCGACTATGCGTTCGCCCTGCATTCCTGGCCGCTGGCGCACGGCACCGTCGGCTTCAATGACGGTCCGGTGTCGTCCAACTCGGACGCGATCGAGATCGTGTTCAAGGGCCGCGGCGGCCACGGCTCGGCGCCGGACAAGTCGGTCGACCCGATCACGATCGCCGCCCGTTTCGTGGTGGACGTGCAGACCGTGGTCAGCCGCGAGAAGGATCCGAAGGAATTCGGCGTGGTGACCATCGGCGCGATCCAGGGCGGCACGGTGGGCAACATCATCCCGGACAATGTACAGGTGCGCGGCACCATCCGCTCGTACAGCCCGGCCGTGCGCGCCAAGCTGTTAGAGGGCGTGCGTCGGGTCGCCAACGCATCCGCCGCCATGGCCGGCGCACCGGCGCCGGACGTCCAGTTGATCAGTGGCGGCGCCGCCATCGTCAACAGCGAGGCACTGGTGGCCAAGACCGAAGCCGTATTCAAGGACGCTTTCGGGGCCGCCAAGGCCCAACGCATGCCGGCCATGACCGCCAGCGAAGACTTTTCGCTGTTCGTCAACGAAGGCGTGCCCTCGATGTTCTTCTTTACCGGCGTGTACGACCCGAAGGCGGTGGCTGAGGCCGAACGTGAAGGCGGCAAGCCGATCGCCTTCAACCACTCGCCGTTCTACGCGCCGGTGCCGGAACCGTCGATCAAGACGGCGGCGCAGGCGATGAGCCTGGCCGTCCTGAACGTCCTGAGCCGCTGAGAGCGCTCTCGGGGCTACTGTGGTCCGGCCAGCGTACGCAGCTGGAAGCGGTAGTCCCGGTCGAACAGGAAGGTTTCCGAGAAGGTCATTGCGCGACTGTTCGCCGCAAGCAGTCCGTGAGGCCGGGGCAGTGGCCCGCTGCGCAGCATCGACGCCATGGCGATCCGCGCGGCGTTCGCGTCGCGCGCGCGCTGCACTTGCACGTCGGTCAACTGGCCGTCCCCGTCCACCGTGATGTTGACGACGACGATCGCCGGCAGCATCGGCGGCAGGCGTCCGCTGAAGATACGGTCGGCGTTGCGCTGGACGATGTGGCGCGCCACGTGCGTCTTGTAGGCGTCGAGCGTGAGGGATGGCGGTGGCGTTGGCGTTGGCGCGGCAGTCGGTTCGCGGTCGATGGCGATGCTGCTGCGCTCTTCGACGGGAACGGGAGGAGGAGAACTGGCGCAGCCGCACAGGACTGCCAGAAGCGTCGCGAGAAGCGCTTGACTGCGAAAAGAAATGTTCATGGCGGATGAATGCAGCGTCGCAGGTTGGCGCCTCGAGGGCGCTTAGCTTCGACGCCGCGCAGTCATCCTTAGTTCCGCAGAGCTTAGTCAGCCCCGGACATCAGCCAAACAGCCTCTGCAGTTCCACGCCCGGCTCCGGCGCCCGCATGAAGGCCTCGCCGACCAGGAAGGCATGCACGTTCGCCGCGCGCATCCGCTGCACGTCCGCCGGTCCCATGATGCCCGACTCGGTCACCACCAGGCGCTCCGCCGGAATCCGCGGCAGCAGGTCCAGCGTGGTATTGAGCGACACCTCGAAAGTGCGCAGGTTGCGGTTGTTGATGCCCAGCAGCGGCGTCTTCAGCTTCAGCGCCGCGGTCAGTTCCTCGCCGTCGTGCACCTCGACCAGCACGTCCATGCCGAGCTCAAGCGCGCAGGCTTCCAGTTCCGCCATCAGGCCGTGGTCCAGTGCCGACACGATCAAGAGGATCGCATCCGCGCCCATCGCGCGCGCCTCGTACACCTGGTAATGGTCGACGATGAAATCCTTGCGGATCACCGGCAGCGCGCAGGCGGCGCGCGCCTGGCGCAGGTAATCCACCGAGCCCTGGAAGAACTGCACGTCGGTCAGCACCGACAGGCAGGCCGCGCCGTGTTCGGCGTAGCTTTGCGCGATCGCCGCCGGCTGGAAGTCAGGGCGCAGCACGCCTTTCGAGGGCGAGGCCTTCTTCACTTCCGCGATGATGCCGGCCTGGCCGGCAGCGATCTTGTTGCGCAGGCTGTTCTCGAAACCGCGGATGGCGCGGCGCGCTTCCAGGTCGCTCTCCACCTCGCGGCGCAGGCTGGCCAGGTCGCGCGCTTTTTTCGCCGCGGCCACTTCGTCGGCCTTGACGGCCAGGATCTTGTTCAGGATGTCGGACATGGGAACCTCAGTGTTGCTTGGAGACGGCAAGCTTGATCGCAAGCCAGACGAACAGGCCGCCCGTGATGCGGTTGAGCCATAGCGAGACGGTCTGGCTCAGTTTCAGGCGCGCGCTGGCGAATGCGGTGAACAGCGCGAGGCCGCAGCACCACAGCATGCCGTTGATATTGAAGATGCTGCCCAGGATGATGAAGGCCAGCGCCTTGTTCGGCGCATCCGCATCGATGAACTGGGGGACAAAGGCGAGGAAGAACAGCGCCACCTTCGGGTTCAGGACGTTGGTCAGGACGCCCTGGGCGAAGATAGTCCGGTAGGGCAGGGGCGTCAGCTTGGGAGCGGCCTGCGCCGCCGTGCTCCTGCGGGTGCGCAGCAGACCGACCGCCATGTAGAGGATGTAGGCGGCGCCGACGAACTTCACCACCGTGAACGCGGTGGCCGAGGTGGCGAGGATCGCCGACATGCCGAGCGCCGCCGCCAGCACGTGGACGATGGTCCCGGCGCCGATGCCGAGCGCGGCGGCGACGCCAGCGCGCCAGCCCTGGGTGGCGCTGCGGGTCATGATCAGGAGCGAATCCGGTCCCGGCAGGATGTTCAGCAGCAGGCCGGAGACCATGAACAGCGCCAGGTCATGGATGCCGAACATCAGTGGCTGCCTGCCAGTTGGCGGGTCACCTGCACGAATTGCTCGAGCTTGGCCAGGGCCGCGCCGGACGCGATCGTCGCCCGCGCCTTCGCCAGGCCTTCCTCGATCGAGGACACGACGCCTGCCGCATACAGGGCGGTGCCGGCGTTGAGCGCCACGATGTCGGTGGCGGGGCCCGGCTCGCCGCGCAGCGCTTCCATCACGCGTTCCTTCGATTCCGCCGTATTCGCCACTTTCAGGTTGCGGCTCGAGATCATCGACATGCCGAAATCTTCCGGATGGATCTCGTATTCGCGGATTTCGCCGTCGACCAGTTCACCCACCAGGGTGCCGGCGCCGAGCGAGACCTCGTCCATATTGTCGCGGCCCCAGACCACCATCGCATGCTGGGCGCCGAGGCGCTGCAGCACGCGCACCTGGATGCCGACCAGGTCGGGGTGGAACACGCCCATCAGGATGTTGGGTGCGCCGGCCGGGTTGGTCAGCGGTCCCAGGATGTTGAAGATGCTGCGCACGCCCAGCTCGCGGCGCACCGGCGCCACGTGCTTCATGGCGGCGTGGTGGTTGGGCGCGAACATGAAGCCGATGCCGGTCTGGGCGATCGACTGGGCGATCTGCTCGGGCTTCAGGTCGATCTGGGCGCCGAGCGACTCGATCAGGTCGGCGCTGCCGGAGGACGAGGACACGCTGCGTCCGCCATGCTTGGCCACGCGCGCGCCGCCGGCGGCGGCAACGAACATCGAGGCGCTCGAGATATTGAAGGTGTTGGCGCCGTCGCCGCCGGTGCCGACGATGTCGAGCAGGTTGGTGGTGTCGGCCATCGGCACCTTGGTCGAGAACTCGCGCATGACCTGGGCGGCGGCGGTGATCTCGCCGATGGTTTCCTTCTTCACGCGCAGGCCCATGGTCAGGGCCGCGACCATGGTCGGCGACATCTCGCCCGACATGATCTGGCGGAACAGGTGCAGCATCTCGTCGTGGAAGATTTCGCGGTGTTCGATACAGCGCAGCAGGGCTTCTTGTGGGGTGATCGGCATGGCGGGTCCAGTTTTCTATGAGGTATTCTCAAGACCGTCATTCCCGCGCAGGCGGGAATCCAAGTTGCTTGCGTATCGATTGCTTTAGCGCTTGTGGCTAGTCACGCAAAATTGGGTTCCCGCCTTCGCGGGAACGACGACTCATCGGGTAACGGTATATCTCAGCGCGCAAGAAAATTCTTGAACAGCGCGTGGCCGTGTTCCGACAGGATCGACTCGGGATGAAACTGCACCCCCTCGATGTCGTACTCCTTGTGGCGCACGCCCATGATCTCGCCGTCGTCGGTCCATGCCGTCACTTCCAGGCAGTCCGGCAGCGAGGCGCGCTCGATCGCCAGCGAGTGGTAGCGGATCACGGTGAAGGGGCTCGGCAAGTCCTTGAACACGCCTTCGCCGGTGTGGGCGATGAGCGAGGTCTTGCCGTGCATGACCTGCTTGGCGCGGATGACGTTCCCGCCAAACGCTTCGCCGATCGCCTGGTGGCCGAGGCACACGCCCAGGATCGGCAGCTTGCCCTTGAATTCGCGCAGGATGTCGAGCGAGATGCCGGCATCCTTCGGCGCCTTCGGGCCCGGCGAGATGCAGATGCGGTCGGGCGCCATCGCTTCGATATCTTTCAACGTGATTTCGTCGTTGCGCACCGTGCGCACGTCCTCGCCCAGCTCGCCCAGGTACTGGACGATGTTGTAGGTGAACGAGTCGTAGTTGTCGATCATTAGCAGCATGTCAGAACTCCCCATCCAGGCCGTCTTGCACCTGCTCGGCCGCGCGCAGCACGGCGCGCGCCTTGTTTTCCGTTTCCTGCCATTCCATCTCGGGGATGGAATCGGCCACGATGCCGGCCGCCGCCTGCACGTAGAGGTTGCCGTCCTTGATCACGCCGGTGCGGATCGCGATCGCCACGTCCATCTCGCCACCGAAAGAAAGGTAGCCGCACGCGCCGCCGTAGATGCCGCGCTTGACCGGCTCCAGCTCGTCGATCACTTCCATCGCCCGCACCTTGGGCGCACCGGTGAGGGTGCCGGCCGGGAAGGTGGCGCGCAGCACGTCGAGGTTCGACATGCCGTCCTTGAGTCGGCCCTCGACGTTGGAGACGATGTGCTGCACGTGCGAGTACTTCTCGATCACCATGCGGTCCGTGACCTTCACGCTGCCGGTGTCGGCGATGCGGCCGATGTCGTTGCGCGCCAGGTCGATCAGCATCACGTGCTCGGCGATCTCCTTCGGGTCGGCCAGCAGTTCGGCCGCCAGTTCGGTGTCGCGTTCCGGGGTGGCGCCGCGCGGACGTGTGCCGGCGATCGGACGCAGGGTCACCTTCTTGCCGCCCTCATTGCCAACACCTTGCAGGGTCTCGTTGCGCACCAAAATCTCTGGCGAGGCGCCGACGATCTGCATGTCGCCGAAGTTGTAGTAGTACATGTAGGGCGACGGGTTCAGCGAGCGCAGCGAGCGGTACAGCGACAGCGGCGAATCCACGTAGGGCTTGCGGATGCGCTGGCCGATCTGCACCTGCATCAGGTCGCCCGCCATCACGTATTCGTGGGCCCGGGCCACCGCCTTCAGGTAGTCTTCCTTGCTGAAGTCGCGCACCGCCTCGGTACGCACCGAGCTGGAGGTCACCGGCGCATCGACGCTCCGGCGCAGCATCACGCGCAGGTCCTTCAGGCGCTGGCGCGCTTTCGCATAGGCTTCCGGCTGGGCCGGGTCGGCGTAGACGATCAGGTAGAGCTTGCCCGACAGGTTGTCGATCACCGCCAGTTCTTCGGTCAGCAGCAGCTGGATGTCCGGCAGGCCCAGTTCGTCGCGCGGGCAGCTGTTCTCCAGCTTGCGCTCGATGTGGCGCACGGTGTCGTAGCCGAAGTAACCGGCCAGGCCGCCGCAGAAGCGCGGCATGCCGGGGCGCAGGGCCACCTTGAAGCGCGACTGGTAAGCCTCGATGAATTCCAGCGGATTGCCTTCGTGCGTCTCGATCACTTCGCCGTGCCTGACGACCTCGGTATGCTTGCCGCTGTTGCGGATCAGGGTCGAAGCAGGCAGGCCGATGAAGGAATAGCGGCCGAAGCGCTCGCCGCCGACCACCGACTCCAGCAGGAAGGTGTTCTTGCCGGCCTGCTGGGACTGGGCCAGCTTGAGGTAGAGCGTCAGCGGGGTCTCGAGGTCGGCGAAGGCTTCCGCGACCAAAGGAATGCGGTTGTAGCCCTGGTTGGCCAGCGATTTGAATTCGAGTTCGGTCATGCTTTTCTCCAGACCGCCCAAGGGAGGGGAAGGGCGGTGGTTCACTTCAAAAACCTGTCGGACGAGCACGTCCGACAGCAATCGGGGACGGGTTAGTTAGCCCAGGATTGCCAGCGTCGCCACAGCCAGGCCTCAAGGGCGCCGGTCTGGTTGACAGTGTGTTTTTTGGTGAAAAACATGTATAGATAACTTATTTTGCGGTGTGGTTATGCGCAGATATCTGCTCTGCCGCTTCTAGCAGCGAACTCACTATACCATCAGAATTAATTTCTTGTATAGGCCGTCCGTGGTTATAACCATATGGGACGGTGAGCACGAAGCAACCGGCGGCGCGTGCGCTTTCGGCATCGTTGGACGAGTCGCCGATCGCCACGACCGTCGATGGCGGCAGGTCCAGCGCGGCGCAGGCGCCCAGCATCGGCATCGGGTCCGGCTTCTTCTTTTCGAAGGAATCGCCGCCGAACACGCGCTCGAAATACGGCGCCAGGCCCTTCTGGTCGAGCAGGGGAAGCGTGAAAGCGATGGGCTTGTTGGTCACGCAGACCAGGCGCAGGCCCTGCTCGCGCATGGCTTGCAGGCCCTCGATCACGCCCTCGAACAGCGTGCTGCGCTCGCCGTTGATGGCGAGGTAGTGGCGCTGGTAGCCGGCCAGGGCCTCCTCGAACACCGCGTCCACGCGCGCCGCGTCCCAGTCGAGCAGCAGCGCGTCGCGCACCAGCTTTTCGGAGCCCTTGCCGACCAGCGGCTTGATGGTCGCCTGCGTGATCGGCGCCAGGCCCAGGTCGGCGCGCATGCCGTTCAGGGCCGCCTCGAAGTCAGGCACCGTGTCGAGCATGGTGCCGTCCAGGTCGATGATGGCGGCCCGGATGCCTGCTGCGCCGGCCCGCATTATTTGCCGACCTTGGCCAGCTCGCCGCGCATCGCGTCGATCACGGCCTTGTAGTCCGGCTTGCCGAAGATCGCAGAGCCTGCCACGAAGGTGTCGGCGCCTGCGGCGGCCGCTTCGGCGATGTTGTCGGCCTTGATGCCGCCGTCGACTTCCAGCATGATGTCGCGGCCCGACTCGTCGATCATGCGGCGCGCCATGGCGATCTTCTTCAGCGCCTGCGGGATGAAGGACTGGCCGCCGAAGCCCGGGTTCACCGACATGATCAGGATCATGTCGATCTTGTCCATGACGTGTTCGAGGTAGTGCAGCGGGGTGTGCGGGTTGAACACCAGGCCGGCCTTGCAGCCGTTATCGCGGATCAGCTGCAGGGTGCGGTCGATGTGCTCCGAGGCTTCCGGGTGGAAGGTGATGATGTCGGCGCCGGCCTTGGCGAAGTCCGGGATGATGCGGTCGACCGGCTTGACCATCAGGTGCACGTCGATCGGCACCTGCACGTGCGGGCGGATCGCCTGGCACACCAGCGGGCCGATGGTCAGGTTCGGGACGTAGTGGTTGTCCATCACGTCGAAGTGGATGATGTCGGCGCCGGCGGCGACGACATTGCGCACTTCCTCGCCCAGGCGGGCGAAATCGGCGGACAGGATGCTGGGAGCGATGCGGTAGGTAGTCATGAAAGGTCGTGCCGGTAAAAAGAATCCGTTATTTTACGCTGATGAAGCGCATGCCCGCTGCGCCTGCGGCGACTTGGAAAGCCGCCGCGCGGTATGATTGTCGTTTGCGCCACACAGGGCGCTTCCACCAATATTGACGATCACGCAAGGAATCCCCATGCCCGCCTATGAATTCGCTGTCAAGGTCAGGACCCAGTACCTGCCGGAACAGTCCAACCCGGAACGGGACCAGTACGTGTTCAGCTACACCATCACGATTACCAACACGGGCAGCATCGCCGCCCAGCTGATCTCGCGCCACTGGGTCATCACCGACGCCAACAACGCGGTGCAGGAAGTGAGCGGCCTAGGCGTGGTCGGCCACCAGCCGCTGCTGCAGCCGGGCCAGCAGTTCGAGTACACCAGCGGCACCCAGTCGGCAACGCCGCAGGGCTCGATGAAGGGCGAATACTTCTGCGTGGCCGAGGATGGCCACCGCTTCGAAGTGCCGATTCCGGAATTCGTGCTGGCGCAGCCGGGCGCGCTGCACTGATCAGCGCAGCACAGCTTATTGTTCGCCGGCGTCACCTTCCTTCTGTGCCGGCTCGTCGCGCGGCACGTCCTTGCGGCCGGCGAACATCGTCCACCAGACGATAAAGACGAGCAGGAAGAGTGCCACGCCGGCTTCCACCATCAAGATCCACATATCGGTCCTTCAGTCCTTTTGTTCTTATGCCATCGACACGCCGCAGTGTAACCGCTTCGCTTGCCCTCGTCGCCTTTTTGAGCGCCTGCTCGACCACGCCGCAGCAGCCGCCCAAGCCCGCCGAACCAGTGCGCATGCCGCCGCCGGTCGGCCCGGTCTATGTGCCGGAGCAGCCGGCGACGCCTGTGCAGCCGTCAGCCCCGGCCCAGCCGCCGGCGCCGACGCCGCTCATGACGCCGACCACCTTCAGTGCGCTGCCGGGATGGGAACAGGACGACCTGCGCCAGGCCTGGCCGGCCCTGCTGCAATCCTGCCGCGGCCTGGCCAGCAAGCCTGACTGGAAAGCGGTGTGCGCCGCGGCCCGTGCCATGGACGGGAGCGACGCGGCAGCGGTGCGCGGCTTCTTCGAGAGCCGGTTCGTGCCGAACCTGGTGCGCGCCGCCGATGGCGCCGACACTGGCCTGATCACCGGTTATTACGAAGCGATGCTGTACGGTTCGCGCAAGCGCGCCGGCGCCTACCAGACGCCGCTCTACCGCGTCCCGGACGACCTGCTTACGGTCGACCTGGGCAGCGTGTATCCGCAGCTGAAGGGCATGCGACTGCGCGGCCGCCTGTCGGGCAAGACCGTGGTGCCGTACAGCAGCCGCGCCGAGATCGCCCGTGCGCCCTTCGCCGGCAAGGAGCTGTTGTGGGTGAACGATCCGGTCGAGGCCTTCTTCCTCGAAGTGCAGGGCTCGGGCCGGGTGCAGCTCGACAGCGGCGAAACGGTGCGCGTGGCCTACGCCGACCAGAACGGCCATCCCTACAAGGCGATCGGGCGCTGGCTGGTGGAGCAGGGCGAACTCACTGCCGAGGAGGCCACGGCCCAGGGCATCCGCGCCTGGATCGCGGCCAATCCGGGACGCCGCCAAGAGCTGTTCAACGTGAACCCCAGCTACATCTTCTTCCGCGAAGAGAAACTGCCCGATCCTTCGCTCGGCCCGAAGGGCGCGCTGGGCGTGCCGCTCACGCCGGGGCGTTCGGTGGCGATCGACCCGGCCTTCGTGCCGCTCGGCGCGCCGCTCTACCTGGCGACCACCGAAGCCGGCAGCGAGGTGCCGATGCAGCGCTTGATGATGGCGCAGGATACCGGTGGCGCCATCCGCGGCGCGGTGCGGGCCGACTTCTTCTACGGCTTCGGCCCGGATGCGATGGACCGGGCGGGCAGGATGAAGCAGCGCGGCACGGTCTGGGTGCTGCTGCCGCGCGCGGCGCAGTAAGCCCGACTTACTCCCTGGCCTGCCTGAGGCGGGTGCCGAACACGCCGCCGGCCGCCAGCAGGACGGCGCCGGCGGCGATGCAGCCCAGGCCGGCGCGCACGCCGAAGCCTTCGCCGAGCCCGCCCGCCAGCAGGGCGCCCAGCGGCGCCGCAGCGACGGTCAGGGCGCGCATCGTTGCCACCATCCGGCCCAGCACCGCATCGGGCGTCACGCGCTGGCGCAGGGCGATGTAGGGCACGAAGAACAGCGTCGCGCCGCAGTCGATCCAGAACACCACGATGGCGTAGGCCGCCACCGTCCAGGCTGCGCTGCCGAACAGCGCCGGCGGGATGGCCGGCACCAGGGCGAAGCCAAAGGCCGACACGCACAGGCCGACCAGGATGCCGCCGCCGGTGCCCAAGCGCCTCGAGAGCGGCTTGACCAGCAGCGAGGCCGCCAGCACGCCCAGGCCGCCCAGCATGTTGGCCATGCCCATGGTTCCCGGCGTCATGCCGAGCACGCGGGTGGCGAACAGCACGTGCAGGGCGGTGTAGCCATAAAACAGCAGGTGCCAGCAGGCCGAGACCCAGGCCAGGGTGCGCAGCAGCGGCTGGTTCCAGACGAAAGCCAGGCCCTCCTGGATGTCGCGCAGCGGATGGGAGGTCGAGCGCGGCGGCTGCGGCTCGCGTGCGCGGATGCGGCGCAGGTTGAGCAGCGAAACGATGAAACCCGCCACATTGCACAGGATGGCGATCGGCGCGCCCAGCAGCTGCACCAGGCCGCCCGCCATGCCGGGGCCGACCACGCGCGCGGCCGATTCCGTGGCCGCGAACTTGGCCTGAGCGTCCACCAGGCCGTCGCGCCCGACCAGGAAGGTGAGGAATACCTGTTCGGCACTGCCGCCCACCACATGCCCGGCGCCGATCACGAAGCCGACCGCATACAGCCAGGGGATGGTCAGCATGTCCAGCCACCAGGCCAGCGGCACGCTGGCCAGCGCGATCGCCACCATGAAATCGCTGCACATGATGACCGGCAGGCGCCGGCTGCGGTCCAGCAGGACGCCGGAGGGAAGGCCGAACAGCAGAAAGGGCAGGGATTCGAAGGCGGCCAGGGTGCCCATCTGCGCCGGCGTCGCATGCAGCATCAGCACCGCGCAGATCGGCAGGGCCAGCAGCGTGATCTGCGCGCCAAAATGGGCCAGGATGCTGCTGAACCAGAAGCGCCGGAAGTCGGGCTTGCGCATCACGGAGTCGGCAGGAACGCGCTTTCGCAGCCAGTTGTTACCAAACGAAAGAATGGTGATCTCGCACAGAATATTGCTGAACAAATAATCATACCGTGTTTGATTGAGCGCTAGACGTTACAATCCCGGCAATCCGTCCACCTCACAAGGGAAAGCCACATGGAATATGCAGATCTGCTGATCGAAAACCACGGCAAGGTCGTCGTGATCCGCCTGAACCGTCCGAAGGCGATGAACGCGCTGAACGACAACATGATGAACGAGCTGGGTGATGCCCTGCACAAGTTCGACGCCGACCCGGCGGTCAACGTCATCGTCCTGACCGGCAGCGACAAGGTCTTCGCGGCGGGCGCCGACATCGCGGCCATGGCGAACTACACCTACGCGGCGGACACCTACCCGGGCAACTACATCGGCCGCAACTGGGAGCACATCCTGAACATCCGCAAGCCGGTGATCGGCGTGGTGTCGGGCTACTGCCTGGGCGGCGGCTGCGAACTGGCCATGATGTGCGACTTCCTCATCGCGTCCGAGAGCGCCAAGTTCGGCCAGCCGGAAATCAAGGTGGGCGTGACCCCGGGCGCCGGCGGCACCCAGCGCCTGCCGCGCGCGATCTCGAAGTCGAAGGCGATGGACATGCTGCTCACCACCCGCATGATCGACGCCGCCGAGGCCGAGCGCACCGGCCTGGTGTCGCGCGTGTACCCGGTCGAGAGCGTAATGGAAGAGGCGATCAAGGTGGCCCAGGGCATCGCCGAGATGCCGGTGTCGGTCGCCATGCAGATCAAGGATTGCGTGAACCAGGCCTACCAGATGCCGCTGAACGAAGGCGTGCGCTACGAGCGCCGTTACTTCCACGCCGGTTTCGGCACGCCTGCGCAGAAAGAAGGCATGTCGGCCTTCCTCGAAAAGCGCAAGCCGAACTTCGAAGGCATGTAAGCGATGCGGGCGGCGTCGTTCCCGGCATTGCGTCGAGGAGCGGCGGCGCTCGTCGTCGTCGCGGTCGCGGTGGCGGCCTACGGCTGCAGCGCACTGCCGCCACTGGGCCAGCGCGCCGCCAGCTTCACGCTGGACGGCACCCACACGACACGGCTGGGACAGGCCATCGCCCCGCTGGCGGCCGCGCATCCCGGCCGCTCCGGGATCCATCCCCTGATCGACGGGCGCGATGCCTTCGCGGCACGCGTCCTGCTCGCTCGCAGCGCCGAGCGCAGCCTCGACGTCCAGTACTATATATGGCGCGACGACCTGACCGGCACGCTGATGCTGGATGCCTTGCGCGAGGCTGCGGCGCGCGGCGTGCGGGTTCGCCTGCTGCTGGACGATAACAATACCGCCGGACTCGACCCAAGCCTGGCGGCCCTCGACCGTGAACCGAACGTCGAGGTGCGGCTCTTCAATCCCTTCGCGCTGCGTCACTGGCGCAGCCTGGGCTACCTCACCGATTTCAGCCGGCTGAACCGGCGCATGCACAACAAGTCCTTCACGGCCGACGGCCAGGCAACGATCGTCGGCGGCCGCAACGTGGGTGACGAATATTTTGGCGTCGCGGGGGACATGCTGTTCGTCGACCTCGACGTGCTGGCGGTCGGCCCGGTGGTGCGCGACGTGTCGCAGGACTTCGACCGCTACTGGAACAGTGCTTCCGCCTATCCCGTCGCGGTGCTGGTCGATGCGGACGAGGCGCAGCGTCCCGGCGCACTGGCCGAGCGCGCAGCCGCCTTACGCAAGCGGCCTGCCGCCCAGCGTTACCTCGAGGCGATCCGGACCTCGCCCTTCGTCGAGCAGTTGGTAGAAGGTCAACTGCCGCTGGAGTGGAGCCCTACGCGTCTGGTGAGCGACGATCCGGCGAAAGTGCTGGGCAAGGCCGATCCGGACGACCGCATGGCCGTGGGCTTGCGCAAGCTGTTGGGCGAGCCGAAGCGGCAGCTCGACCTGGTGTCGCCGTATTTCGTTCCCAGCAAGGATGCGGCGCAGGCCCTGGGCGATATCGCGCGTGGAGGCGTGCACGTACGCGTGCTGACCAACTCCCTCGAGGCGACCGATGTGGCGGCCGTGCACGCCGGCTATGCCAAGTGGCGCCGCGGGCTGATCGAGGCCGGCGTCTCGGTATTCGAGCTGCGCCGCAGATGGGGAGCCGAGCTGCCGGAACGCGGCAAGGGGCGCTTCGGCAGCTCCGCCTCCAGCCTGCATGCCAAAACCTTCGGCGTGGACGGCCGCGCCGTGTACGTCGGCTCCTTCAATATGGACCGGCGCTCGATCGACCTGAATACCGAGATGGGCCTCGTGATCGACAGTGCGCAACTGGCCGGGCAACTGGACAAGACACTCGACGACGCCATTCCCGAAACAGCGTATGAGGTTCGCCTCGACGAACAGGGGCGGCTCTATTGGCTCGAGCGTACCGGCGGAAAACTCAGGCGCCATGACCAGGAGCCGGGCACGACCGTCTGGAAGCGCGCAGGCGTCCAGTTGCTGTCATTTTTGCCCATCGACTGGCTCCTGTAAAAAATTTCGACGAAGGCCTTGCGGGACGGCGGGACGGTTTGCTATAGTTCGCCTCCGCTTCGGTAGCGACCGAAAAAGTTCAACGAAATCAGTTGGTTAAGTTGACAAGGTTCGCAGACGAAAATCTGCAACGAAGCGAACGAGGGGTTGACGAGTTAAGCGAAACACTGCATAATCTCACTTCTCTGCTGCTGACGAACACAACGCTTCGTACGGTGCAGCAAGGTAGCACAGAACAACGGTTCTTTAACAATCAACAGTCGATAAGTGTGGGCGTTTGATGAAGGTGCC